>JADJMS010000046.1 GCA_016709495.1 Candidatus Dechloromonas phosphorivorans
ATTCACCTGATTGGCACCATTGTCGTAGCTGTTTTATTAACGCTGGCGCTGGCCGGGTTCTTCACATGGCAAAATCTTGTTGAGCGCCGTGGTTCATTTGCCCGCATCGAGCAGGGCGTTACTGAGCAGGTCAAGGAGCGTGTCACGGCGGAAATGAACCGCTCGCTCGAATATATCGAATTCACTCGTTCGCGCGCGGCGGGAATGGTGTTGCGCCAGAGCCTGGTCCTGCAAGTGGATGCTGGCTATCAGATTGCCCGAGCGATCTACGAAAAGAAATTCCCAAGCGGCCGGTAGCCGAAGTCAAGCGGCTAATCATTGAAGCATTGCGCCCGGTACGTTTTTACGAGGGGCGTGGTTACTATTTCATCGACGACATGGCGGGGCAGTTCATCCTGCTGCCGACGGCGCCCCAGCTTGAAGGCAAGACTATCCTCGATAGCAAGGATGATGCCCGGGCATTTCATCATGCGCGGTTTGATCGAAGCAGCCAGCAAGCCTGATGGCGAGTTTCTCGCAGTATCGCTGGTACATGCCGGATGACCCGAAGAAAATGTCGGACAAGTTGGCCTGTGCGTCGTTTTGCGCCGTTTGACTGGTTGATCGGTACCGGCGACTACACCTATAAATGGGATCAGTTGCAGCAGCAGGAAGCGATTGCCCGTTTGCGTTCAGTGCGTTTTGGGGCGACGGGGTATATCGCCTTGCTTGATCCTGATGGCCGCGCACTTATTTCTCCTGTGAATAAAACGGTCGAAGGCAAATTGGCGAGCGAGGTACCGCCCATTGAGCGCACTGCACTGGAGGAAATGATCGCTAGCGCAAAGCGGGGGGGTGGCTTTATCAATTATCAGTGGCCCAACCCGGCAACCGGCAAGTTGGAAACTAAAACTGCCTTGGTGCGCATGGTCGAGCCGTGGGGTTGGATCGTCATCGCCACCATGTTTAATTCAGAATTGCAGAGCGCGCTGGACGTTGAAATCAAAATCTACGAACAAGGGGCCAATCAGCGCTCCTGAATAATAACACTGGCGATCGCAGGGCGCCCTGAGCATTGCGCTGTTTGGCTCGTTGCTCTTTTCGCGTTGGTCAAAACAGTTGTTTAGGAATTACCACCAGCAGAACCTTGCTCAACAGTCCGCCTTGCAGGCTAGCGAACAGAAATTGGCGATCATTCTCGATAGTGTCGAGGCCTTTATCTATATCAAGTACGGACTGCCGTTATCTTTACGCCAATCGTCAGGTGCAGGCCTTGTTCGGCAAGCCGATGGATGAAATTATCCCGGGCGTAGCGACGAGGGCGTTCTTCAATCTGGAAACCGCGACCAATATTCGCAGCAATGACCGGCGCTGATGGCAAGAGATGGCGAGCGAGTGGCTGAAGAAGAGGTTAATACCAGCCTTGATGGCAGTGACCAGCGCCTATGTTTCCGGTCGATTGCCGTTACGTGATGCTGAAGGAAAGTTTGCACCATATGCGGCATTTCGACAGATATCACCGCGCACCGACAAGCCGAAGCCGAGCTGGAGCAGCACCGCCATCATCTTGAAACGCTGGTCAGTTCGCGCACAGCCGAGTTGGCCGAGGCGAGGGATGCCGCCGAGGCGGCCAGTCGCGCCAAGAGCACCTTCCTGGCCAATATGAGCCACGAAATCCGGACGCCGATGAACGCCATCCTCGGCCTTGCGCATTTGTTGCTGAAGGATGTCAGAGAACCGAAAGCACGTGACCAACTGGGCAAGCTGTCGGATTCAGGCAAGCATCTGCTCAACGTCATCAACAATATTCTCGATTTTTCAAAAATTGAGGCCGGCAAGCTGGTGCTGGAGAAGGCCGTGTTTTCGCCGGCTCAAGTGGTTGACCGCAGCCTGAGCATGCTTGGCGAGCGCGCTGCCGCCAAGGGCTTGCAGTTGGTCAAGGAGATTGATGCAACTTTGCCAAACTGGCTGTCCGGCGATGCCTTGCGACTGGAACAGAGCTTGCTGAATTACCTTGGCAATGCGATCAAGTTTTCCGAACAGGGGACGATCACGGTGCGCGCTTCGGCCAGTGAGGATGATGGTCAATCCGTCCTGTTGCGTTTTGAAGTCCGGATCAAGGCATCGGCATTGCATCTGAACGCCGCGATAAATTGTTCAGCGCCTTTAGCCAGGCCGATGACACGATGACCCGACGTTTCGGCGGCAGCGGACTTGGTCTGTTGATCAGCCGCCAGCTGGCCCAGTTGATGGGCGGTGAGGCTGGCGTGGAGAGTGAATTGGGCGCGGCAGCATGTTCTGATCACGGCGCGACTGGCCAAAGTCGCTGATTCGGGCCTTTGCCGACGCGCACCAAGGAATTGTCGGTGTTGCCCGAAACCACGGCATTGCTTGGCGCTTTGGTGGCGCTCTCGCGTGTTGTTGGTCGAGGATGATCTGATCAGCCGTAGTGGCCCTGGAATTGCTGTTACTGGCCGGCTGGTTGTTGATACTGCAGGAAATGGTCAACTGGCTATTGATCAGGTACATGCCCATGACTACGCGCTGGTCTTGATGGATATGCAAATGCCGGTGCTTGGCGGACTGGCTGCGACACGGGCGATTCGCCTTATGCCAGGCAAGGCGACGCTACCGATTCTGGCGATGACGGCCAACGCCTTCGAGGAAGATCGCAAGCCTGCCCTGCGGCCGGCATGGACGACCATATCAGCAAGCCGGTCGACCCGGATGTGCTCTATGCGACCTTGATCAAGTGGTTGGAGCGGGCTGACTGATTAGCTGAGCTTCTTCGAACAGCGATGTGATAATCACTTCGCAGAGGCCCGGCGTATCAGGAATGGCATAAAGCACCCGTCATCATTTCCTCAAAAATGCCACGCAGGCTGCGTGCCCCGGCTTTGTATTCCATCGCCAGTTCGGCGATCTGCTCGAAAACCGTGCGCGCGATGCTGAGTTTGATGCCGTCCTCGCGCAGGATTTCGGCAAATTGTCGGAAGATGGCGCTGCGTGGTTCGATCATGATGCGCACCAGCATCTCGCGGGTCAGGTCCTGCAGGCGGGCTACGATGGGCAGGCGGCCGGCGAATTCGGGAATCAGGCCAAATTCGCGCAAATCGGTTGGTTTTACCCGGCTGTTGAGGCGGTTGATGATTTTCTCGTTTTGATCGTCCGAAGTCGAAATGAAGCCGAAGGTGTGAGTCTTTTCGAGAATCTTTTCGAGCCCGACAAAGGCTCCGCCGCAAATGAACAGAATATGTGTGGTGTCGATGTGCTGACCACTTTTAAGTCGGACCGGCGCCCCTTCCATGATTTTGAGCAGGGCGTGCTGGACACTCTCGCCGGAAGCCGCACGGGCCTGACCGCTGATGCTGCGCAGCTTGTCGATTTCGTCGATGAAGATGATGCCGCGCTGGGCGCGCGCCATGTCGCCATTGGCCCGGTCGACAAGACGATGGAGCATGGCTTCGATCTCCTCGCTAACGTATTCGGTTTGCGCCAACGAAGTGGCGTCGGCCGTGACGAAGGGCACATCAAGAACTTTGGCCAGCGTTTCACAAAGCAGGGTTTTGCCGGTGCCGGTCGGGCCGATCAATAAAATATTACTTTTTGTGACGTCGACCGCACCACTCTCGGACCAGGCCATTTTGCGGAAGTGCGTATAGATGGCAACGGCCAGCGTGCGCTTGGCTTCCACCTGACCGATGACGTGCAGATCAAGTTGGCGGACTATTTCACTGGGTTTGAGCGGGGAGGGCATGCGGGCAACCTGCGAGAGCGGAGTGTCCGATGCTATCCCCGTTTTTCGTTGCAGGCAAAGGCTCAGGTTTTACCCGACCAGAACTGCCGGTAATGGACTGGTGCCATGCCGGTCCATTCAACAAAGGCACGGTAGAAGGCAGAGGTGTCGGCGTAGCCGAGATCGGCAGCAACCTGAGAGATCGGGTCACGCGTCTTGGTCAGGCGGGCCAGTGCCATATCGCGGCGCAAGGCATCCTTGATCCCGCGAAAACTTGAACCTTCTTCTTCGAGGCGGCGGTGGGTGGTGCGTGGCGAGAGGTGAAGCTGGTCGGCGACCTCTTCCAGGCTGAGCGAGTCGGGCAGGGCGGCACGCAGCAGATCGCGAACGCGGATCACCATTTCGCGGTCGCGGCGGTACAGCGTGGTGATCTTGCCGGGAGCGCCGTCGAGAAAAGTGGTCAGCGCGGCTTCGTCGCGGCGGATGGGGAGGTCGAGCAGGTTGGCGTTCAAGGTGGCGGTCAGTTGCTGAGCGTTAAAGGTTGAATGTTCAGTAAAAATCAGCGCATAGTCATCGACATGCGCTGGTTGCGGGTAGGGAAAACTCACGCTGTCCAGAGCCAGCCCGCGTCCGGCCAGCCAGCAGGCGAGTCCGTGCAGCAGGCGCAGTAGCCATTCAAAGGCGAATACCCGGCTTGGTGAATCTATGCGCCCAGCCAGCGGCCGTCGTTCGCTTATCACCAGCTCGGCCAGCCCTTTCTCGCGGCGGACTTCGACCGCCATGTCGGGCAAGACAATACGTAAAAAACGGCAGGCACGCTGGAGTGCCTCGGCCAGCGTCGAGGCGCTGATCGTACTGCGGCAAAGAAATTCAAAGCTGCCTAGGCGCATTGGCTGGGCAAATAATCCAAAGCCCTCATCGTCCAGTTCACGATTGATCAGGTTGTATAGGGCGGCATAATTTTCAACCGGGATCCGGTTGGCGGTATCTGCAGTGTCGACCTCGGCGGCAGTCAGTAGCGGCGCCGGGTCGAGGCCTTGACGAACCAGCCCGGCGAGCATGCCGTTAACAAAGCCCATCGCAACAGTGGCTTGCGTTCGCGTGCCTGCTTTTTGATTGGTGCGGCGCAGCATTTTGTGATCGTGGTGAAATTGGACGGACTGAGCATATCACCTTGGCGGAATTTGCACGATAAACGTCTGTCCGGGCAATGGCCGTACTTGATTCAGGGGCTTAATATGTTGCATCCCAATTCCAATCAGAAGGCAGGCGTCATGACCGATCTCTCCGTTGCCAAGAAGCTGTCCCCGTACAAGCCCAAGAACAAGGTTCGTTTCGTAACCGCTACCTCATTGTTCGACGGCCACGATGCATCGATCAATATCATGCGCCGGATTCTGCAATCGACCGGCTCCGAGGTGATTCACCTCGGCCACAACCGTTCGGTGCAGGAGATCGTCAATGCCGCCTTGCAGGAAGACGCGCAGGGCATCTGCATCACCTCCTACCAGGGGGGTCACGTCGAATTTTTCAAATACATGATCGATCTGCTACGGGCTGGCGGCGGTGAAAACATCAAGGTTTTCGGTGGTGGCGGCGGCGTGATTGTGCCGACTGAAATCAAGGAATTGCATGCCTATGGCGTGACCCGCATCTACGCGCCGGAAGATGGCGTGCATATGGGTCTGCAGGGCATGATCAACGAAGTCGTGCAGAACGCTGATTACAGCCTGGATGGCGAAAAAGCCAAGCCGGAAGAAGTGCTGGCCGCGTTGCAGGCCGGCGATCTGCGCAAGCTGGCACGGGTCATTACCCTGCTCGAAAACGGTGTCGCGCCGCAACTGAAAGAACCACTTTTGAAGGCTGCGGCGGCGTTGACCGTACCAGTCCTCGGTATTACCGGGACCGGCGGTGCTGGCAAGTCGTCGCTGACCGACGAGATCGTGCGCCGTTTCCGTCTCGATCAGGACAATAACGTCAAGATCGCGCTGGTCTCCATCGACCCGTCACGCAAGCGCACCGGCGGAGCCCTGCTCGGCGACCGTATCCGGATGAACGCCATTGAGCATCCGAATATCTATATGCGCTCGTTGGCGACTCGCGATACCGGCAGCGAAATCTCCGCTGCGCTGCCCGAAGTCATTGCCGCCTGCAAACTCTCCGGTTTCGATCTGGTGATTGTTGAAACCTCAGGCATCGGCCAGGGCAATGCGGCCATCGTGCCGTATGTTGATCTGTCGCTGTACGTGATGACGCCGGAGTTCGGTGCCGCTTCGCAGCTGGAAAAAATCGACATGCTCGACTTCGCCGATTTCGTGGCGATCAACAAGTTCGACCGCAAGGGTGCCGAAGATGCGTTGCGTGATGTGCGCAAACAGTACCAGCGCAATCGCGAGTTGTTTACCACCCAGACCGACGAAATGCCGGTCTATGGCACCATGGCAGCGCGTTTCAACGACGATGGCGTGACGGCGCTTTATCAGGCGCTGGTCCCGCAATTGGTCGAAAAAGGTCTCAAGCTCAAGCCGGGCAAACTGCCGTTGGTCACTGTCAAACAATCTTCCAGCCAGCGCGCCATTGTGCCGGCCCAGCGCGTGCGCTATCTGGCTGAGGTGGCCGAAGCCGTGCGCGGTTATCACGCCCATACCGACGTCCAGGTGAAGATTGCCCGCGAGCGTCAAGCGCTGCGTTTGTCCAAGGGAATTTTCAAGGGTTGCGACAAGTCGACCGCAGGCTTTGACGAAATGATCGCCATGAAAGATGGTGAGATCGACCCGAAAGCAAAAAAACTGCTCGACATGTGGCCGGATACCCTTGCTGCCTATTCAGGCGACGAGTATGTGGTCAAAATCCGCGACAAGGAAATCCGCACCAAGCTGGTTTCGGAATCCCTCTCCGGCACCAAGATCCGCAAGGTCATCCTGCCCAAGTTTGGCGATGATGGCGAAACCCTGCGCTTCCTGATGCGCGAGAATGTCCCCGGTTCCTTCCCCTTACACCGCCGGCGTCTTCGCCTTCAAGCGCGAAGGTGAAGATCCGACCCGCATGTTCGCCGGTGAAGGCGATGCCTTCCGTACCAACCGCCGTTTCAAGCGCGTTTCCGAAGGTATGCCGGCGCATCGTCTCTCAACGGCTTTCGACTCGGTGACCCTGTACGGTTGCGATCCTGATGAGCGTCCAGACATCTACGGCAAGATCGGTAATTCCGGTGTTTCGATTGCCACGCTCGATGATCTGAAAGTGCTCTACGACGGTTTCGATCTGCTCGCCCCGACTACCTCGGTGTCGATGACCATCAACGGCCCGGCGCCGATCATCCTGGCCTGCTTCTTCAACACCGCCATCGACCAGCAGATCGTCAAGTTCGAGAAGGACAACGGCCGTCAGCCGACCGAGGACGAAGCGCAAAAAATCCGCGAGTGGGCGCTGTCGACCGTACGCGGTACGGTACAGGCCGATATTCTGAAAGAAGATCAGGGCCAAAACACCTGCATTTTCTCGACCGAATTCGCCTTGAAAATGATGGGCGATATTCAGGAATTCTTCGTCCATAACCAGATCCAGAACTTCTACTCGGTATCGATTTCCGGCTATCACATCGCCGAAGCCGGCGCCAACCCGATCAGCCAGCTTGCCTTCACGCTTTCCAACGGCTTTACCTACGTTGAGTCGTACTTGGCGCGCGGCATGCAGATCGATGATTTTGCCCCGAACCTGAGCTTCTTCTTCAGCAACGGCATGGACCCGGAATACTCGGTCATCGGCCGCGTTGCCCGCCGCATCTGGGCGCTGGCGATGAAGAACAAGTACGGCGCCAACGAGCGTAGCCAGAAGCTGAAGTACCACATCCAGACCTCGGGTCGTTCGTTGCACGCGCAGGAAATGGACTTCAACGACATCCGCACGACGCTGCAGGCCTTGATCGCCATCTACGACAATTGCAACTCGCTGCACACCAATGCCTACGACGAAGCGATCACAACGCCGACCGAGGAGTCTGTGCGCCGCGCCATGGCCATCCAGTTGGTGATCAACCGCGAATGGGGCGTCGCCAAGAACGAAAACCCGAATCAGGGCGCTTTCGTCATCGACGAACTGACCGATCTGGTTGAAGAGGCCGTACTGAAAGAGTTTGAAGCCATCGCTTCGCGCGGCGGCGTGTTGGGTGCCATGGAAACCGGCTACCAGCGCGGCAAAATCCAGGAAGAGTCGATGTATTACGAGCACAAGAAGCACGACGGCTCCTACCCGATCATCGGCGTCAATACCTTCCTCAACCCGAAGGGCATGGCACAGCAGGAAATCGAGTTGGCGCGTTCGACCGATGAAGAAAAGCAGGGCCAGATCAAGCGCCTGCGCGACTTCCAGGCCCGCAACGCAGCCCAAGCCCCGGCCATGCTGGAAAAGCTCAAGCAAACCGTGATCGAAGATGGCAACGTCTTCGCGGTGCTGGTCGATGCAGTGAAATACTGCTCGCTCGGCCAGATCAGCACGGCGCTCTACGAAGTGGGCGGCCAGTACCGGCGCAGCATGTAACTCCTCCGACCGGAAGGAGAGCAGCAGTCCTGAATCCTTAGGGAGAAGGAGACAAAAATGACGGCGAGGCTATGTACCTCGCCGTTTTCCATGGATGTTACGGTCAACTGGAAAAAACGGCGTAATTTGCAATATGCCGCTTCTAGGATCAACGCTGCCGTCAGGTCACGGATAACTCTCCCAAGCAGGTCCGTTGCAATAACGAAGTACCCACGATGTGCCCGGTGCACCACAAGGCGAGGAAGGTCTGGAGTTCATCCGGGTCGAAATTTTCAGTCGAGATGATCTCGGATGCCAGGAACTCGAATTCCTCGCCTTCATGTTCATGTTCGTCGAGCGTGGGGAAGCCGTGGCGGGCGAGCAGTTCATGCTCCGTCGCGAAATGTGCGCGCACGCTGGCCATCAGTTTCTCAAGAATGCCGGGAAAGCATTCTTCGCCCGCTTCGTCGCTATCGGTGAGACAGTCGGCCAGCGCATTGCATTGCACCAGCAGTTGCTGGTGCTGCCTATCCAGCGTCGCGTTTCCGGTACTGAAATGCGGTATCCATTGTGTTCTTTTCGGCATGCTCAAAACCCCAGGGATTCAACAACGACGACCAGGTCGGCGAAACTGGCCGCATCGAGCTTCTGAGCCAGTGCCTCCTTGTCCAGACCATCGCAGCTGAAGGTGGTCAGCCGGACTTCCATGGGCAGCTCACGGATTTCCAGTGGCGACATGAAGCCGGTATTGCAGATGTGGCGCAGACATTCGCGTTCCGGCTCGGCGAGTTCCGGTCCGTGATACTTGAGGATTTCCAGGTAGCGCTCGGCGGCGAGGTTGAGCCGGCCGCTGATCTCCATGGTGTTTTTCTTGCCGTCAGTCAGGATCGCCAAAGGCGGGCCGAAGAAGACGGGTGTCTTGCCGACGACGCGTGTTTTCTCTTCGCGGGTCAGTGCCGGGGGAACCCACGTGGGATCGCCTCGGGTCGGCGAGGGTTTTTCCGCTGTATCCGCCATCACTCGGCCATCAGTGGGCGACGGGATGGACGAGCTCGTGGCTGGCATCCTTCATCCCGTTCGGCAACTGCGGCGGTGGTTCGGGTTGGAGCTGGACGAAGCCGCGATTGCGCTCCCCATCCTGCACATTGTGCGGGTTGTGGCACTCGGTGCAGGTGAACCAGCGCTTCTTGCCGTTGCTGGCAAACTCGCCGATGCGTTTGCCATGAATGCCGTCGCGCCAATCGCGCAGCTTGTCGCCGTGGCACTTGCCGCAGAGCAGTTGCGGCTGGTCGAAGCTGATCGGATCGCCGAAGTGGTCGACCAACTTGTCGCGCTTGGTGGTGTGGTGGCAATCCAGGCACCAGATGCGGCCGCGGCCGTGCTGCAGATCCTTGAGATCGGGCACCAGGCTTTCCATGGTCGGGATGGCCGTCGGTTTCTTGTCTTTTGGCAAAGTTGGCGGGCTGAACGACGGACCGACTCCGTTATGGCATGCGGTACCGCACATCGGCAGGATGGCCAGCTTCTCCGAGCGGGGCTTGACCAGCGCGTGGCCTTCGGGAAGGTTTTCCAGACCGGGCATCTTGCCCATCGGCACGGTGCCGTCGAACGGGTCGCCGTACCACAGTGCGGCGCCGGTTGTCGGAGAGCACTTGACGTTGGGCCAGCCGGGCTTGATGTCGCGTTGCGTGACTTCGGTCGCGCCTTTGCGGCTTTCGAAGCAGACGACGGGTTCCTTCGGCTCCGCCGCGGCCTGGGCCGCCTCGTCCTTCGCTTTCTCCATGGCGACGGCGGTATAGAGGGCGCCACCGCAGAGGGCGAGGGCCAGCGTGTAGATCGCTATCTTTTTCATGATCCTTGCCTCACTTCGCCGTGGCGGCCTGGCCGCCGAACTTGATGTCACCCAGCAGGATGCCGATGGCACCCTTGAGGAGGATGGTCAGGATGAAGAAACCAAATGCCCAGATGCCCAGCATCATCAGCCATTCGACAAAGGTCGGGTGGTACTCGGTGACCTCGCCGATTGGCGTCGGGATGAAGCCGGGCACGATCAGGCCCATGCCCTTTTCGATCCAGATGCCGGCGAAGGCCATGGCGCAGGGGATGGGCAGACGTTTCACGTCGTTGCGCACAGCCGGGGTCAGGAACAGGATGAAGGCGCCGATCATCAGCACCACGGCGCTCCAGAACCACGGCACCAGGCCGGTCAGACCATGCAGGCCGAACATCAGGTAGTAGAGACCGTTGGCATGTTCGGTGCGGGCATAAAGCTCGACAACAACTTCCGAGAGGGTCAGGAAGATGGCGATGCCCAGACACCAGGTGACGATGGTGGACAACAGCTTGATGGCGCTGTCGTCGATCCAGAACCTGGTGTTCTTTCGGATGATCATGAAGATCAGGATGATCAGCGCCGGGCCGGCTGCAAACGCCGTGCAGATGAAGCGAATCGGCATCATGCTGTGGTGCCACATCGGACGCGAGGGCATCGTCGAGATCAGGAAGGCGGTGACAGTGTGGATGGACAGCGCCCAGACGATCGCAACGTAGACCAGCGGGATGAACCACTTTTTGTTGATCGGATTGCCGGTGTACTTGCACCACAGGTAGTAGAAGCCGCAAATGAAATTAAGGATCAGGTAGCCGTTGAGCACCAGCACGTCCCAGCCCAGCATCGCCGAGAAGCTGTAGATGCCCCACGGCGGGATCATGTGCCACAGTCGGTCGGGCCGGCCCATGTGGGCGAAAACGAAGACCATGACCATGATGACGGCGGTGATCGCCAGCATTTCGCCGAGCACGCTGACCTTGTGCATGCCCTCGTGGTGATAGACATAGGCCGGGAAGACGATGGTCACCGCCCCGGCGGCGACGCCGACGAGGAAGACCAGGTTGGCGAAGTAGAGACCGTCGTGGATCTGGCTGGTCATGCCGGTGACGATCAGGCCCTCGGTGTTCTGCAGATAGAACACGTACAGCATGCAGGCGATAAGCACGGCGAGCGAGCCCATCCAGGCATAGAACTTGGCGCCGCCCTTGAGCACGTAGCCGACGTAATCGGTCGCGAAACGAATCAGTTGTTGCACGGCTCGCTCCTCAATCGTAGAAGTAGAAAAATTTCGGGAAGGTGTTGAGCTCGGCCTTGAGGCGGAAGACGTTCTTGCGCTCGAGGATCTTGCTCACTTCGCTTTCCGGGTCGAGCAGGTTGCCGAACTTGCGGGCACCGACCGGGCAAACCTCGACGCAGGCCGGGTAGCGGCCCTGGCGGGTACGCTGCAGGCACCAGTGGCACTTCTCGACGACGCCACGCATGCGCGGGCGGTTGCCGAGGTAGTGCGTCACCGGGTTCATTTCCGCCTTGGGCAGGACAGGCGTCGTGACGTTGATGCGGCGCGCCCAGTAGGGGCAGGCGCCCATGCACATGCGGCAGCCGATACACCAGTTGTAGTCGATGACCACCGGACCATCGCCTTCGCGATAGGTGGTGCGTACCGGGCAGACCTTGACGCAGGGCGGCTTCTCGCACTGCATGCAGGCGATCGGCATGTAGGTCGCGTCCTTCTCCGGTACCGCCTCGGGGTTGTAGTGGAACTGGCCTTCCAGCACTTGGCCGGCCGGCGTGTAGGCATTGCCGCCGACCTGGATGCCTAGGCCTTCGGGATAGCCGTGGTCCAACTTTTCCGTTTCGAACATGCCGCGCTCCATGCGCAGCACCTGGATCCATTCGATCTTCTCGCCCGGCCGCGTGCCGCGCGACTGGTTGTTTTCCGCCACGCAGGCATGGACGCAGCGGCGGCAGCCGATGCACTTGCGGATGTTCAGCGCGTAGCCCATGAGCACACCCGGCTGCGGCCCGGTGATATCGACGCTGACCGGCTTGCCGTATTCGGCGGAATAACGGCGTTCGAGTCGAAGGCGGGATTCGTTCTTTCCTCGTCCGTCATCAGGCGGTAGTTTTTCTGAAGTGTTCAGCCCATTCCGCCGCGGCGTGGGCGTCGTCGGACTGGGTCATCAGTGCCGCCGTACCCATCAGCGAGGACAGGCTGAGCATGCCGCCGGCCTTCAGGAAATTGCGCCGCGAGGCTTTGGCGGCAGAGCTGGCGCAAGCAGCGGGGTCAGCCGACGCCGGCTGGGCCGCGCAGGATGTAGGTACTTGAGTGGAATCCATGGAAGGGGTCTTGGCGGTGGTCACGTCTTTCCTCCGAACGAGGGTGGGGGTTTCGACTTGCTGCAACCCGGACAAGGTCTGTCTGTCCGGGGCCTGGCTTCGCTGTACTTACTTGGCGCCAGCCAGAATCCACTTGACCAGTGTTTCGGCATCGGCGTCCTTGAGCGTGGCATTCGGCGGCATCGAGATCTGTCCCCAGACACCTTTCGAACCGGCCTTTACCTTGCCGGCCAAGGCCTTGACGGCATCCTTGTCGCCGGCATACTTCTTCGCCACATCAACATACGCCGGGCCGACCAGTTTTTTCTCAACCGTGTGGCAGGACATGCAATTGCTCTTCTTGGCGAGTTCCAGATTCGCCTGGGCGGGGGCGGCAGCCAGCAGGCCGGCGGCAATAAGGAGGAATGCGATATGTTTCATGGACTTCCTTTCGTTGTTGGATATGGCTTATGAATGTTCAAAATGACTAAGAAGCTGTCTGCAAGAAATGCACCTGTTATTGCAGACAGGTTGTATGTCTATGTTTTATATGGGTTTGTGGTAACCGAAGAGGATGTGCGGTGAATACGCTTCATGTCAAAATGGCATGAAGATTGAGTTGTATTCTGCAAATCAGCATTAAATCAAAGACTTGTGATGTGACAAGTTGTCATCTGGCTGATCTGGTTGAGAAGTTCGAAGCCATCGCCTCATGCTGCGGTGTGTATGGTTCCCTGGGCCTGGCTAGCAGCGAGGGTGTTTAACAAAGCGGATGTCAGCACCGCATATACATATAAGCAAAACCCCGGAAGGTGAACAGCATTCTCGACCGGACAGGATAAAGTCCGTTTGTGCTGAGTAGCCTTGTCGAGGAAGGCGTATCGAAGCATGAACGTGCACTGACTGGAACTCAATGGTTTAAAGGGATCAGCCGAGCTGAACACGAGCACTACAGACAGCTGGAAAAATTGGTCAAGAAAGAAATTTCCAATTCCGACACCGCCAAAGTGTCTTGCTCAATGACGTTGAACTTATTCATGTAAGATATGCCAAATAGGCACACGTCATCCCGGCTAAAAAATCTGGGCCAATAATTCGGCTTTGTTTATCCGAGTCAATCGCAACCTTAGGCATCACAAGACACAAAAACACAAAATTGAGGGTAGTCAGATGAGCGCATGCAAGCTTCACGGCCCGGCCGACAAACGCATTTGCCCTGCCGGGCGCCCTTAGTCGCCCACATCTGGTCACGGCCTTTTCGTCTTTTCTGGCTCGTTCATGGATACCAATGCCAACCAGTGGCTGGCCCATATCGCCGACATGCTCGGCGCCGAGGCCTGCGGCATGCTCATGGTTCATCCGGATGGCCGCCACAGTCTGATCGCCAACGGACATAGCGAAAGCGCAGTTACTCAGTACCGGGATCATTTCAGCCGCCTTGATCCCCTGCCTAAACTGCTGGAAGAACGCCCCGCCGGCCGCGCCATCGTCCTCGACACCACCCGCCACCCCGCCTATCTGGCACGACCGGAACTCTGCAACGACTACCTGCGACCGCACGGCATCGACCACGTCATCGCCGCCCAATGGCGCCACCGGACGGCACCCTGCATGTGGTCGGCGTCCAGCGCTTCCATGGTTCGGAACCGTTCTCGGTCGGACAAGGCCGGGAACTCGACCGCTTCATCCACCACTGGCGGATCGGCAACGCGATTCCACCAACGGAAGGTCTCGCCGCCCGCCCTGCCAACTCGCGACGCAGTTGCGACATCGCCTCGCAAATCAACATCCCGCTGGCGGTCGTTAATACCGCACTCGTCGTCGCCTGGGCCAACAATGCCGCGCACGAAAACCGTGGCTCGGCCTGGGTCGCACTGTTTGAAAAGCCAAGCGGCGGCGCATCCCAAATCACGCTCAGGCGCCGATTACAGGAATTGGTCGGCACCAGCCTCCGTCAACGCTCAGCAACCGAAGCGCTGATCGCCACCAGCGACGACACCTGGTTCGCCTCCGCCACCCCGGTTGTCGGCAAACCCAACCTCGCCCTCCTCCGGCTGACCGCCATGCATCACCTCACCCCCGGTATCCGCAGCCGCCTCGAGCACCTCTACGGCCTGACCCGTGCCGAAGCCGAATTGACCGTGCTGCTGGCGCAAGGCGAAAGCCTGGAAGCCATCGCTGCTACCCGCACCGTCAAGTTCGATACCGTGCGGACGCAATTGCGGACGGTGTACAAGAAGACCGGAACCCACCGGCAGGGGGAGCTGGTTTGTCTGGCGGGCGTGCTGGGTAACGGATAGCGCCCGGCTGCGCATACCTCAAATGGGGGGATGCGTGCTTTTGAACGTGTTTATACGATGGTTATTCGCAGGTGGCACAAATACAGATACTCGGTCTGTCCCCTTTTATTCCTGTCGCCAAGAGGAGAATACGAAATGAACCTGATCCTAGAGTGGAACCACATCATGCTCGAAGCCATCCGCAACGTGGGCAAACTTTCGCCCACCAGTCCTGATCTGTCGCGCGGTGGTCCGCCTCAGGTGGCGCGCTCGATCAGCATAATTTATTCAGCTGTGTATGACGCTTGGTCCGCTTACGATGCCGTCGCCAAGCCGGTGCACCGCACCACGCCGCGCAAGCCAGTCGCGCAGCACACTGAAGCTAACCGCCGCAAGGCCATCAGTCAGGCTAGTTACCGCGCACTCATCGACCAGTTCCCACCGGACATCTACGGTTCCGAATTCAGGGCTAGTTATGAATCCATGCTAAGTCAGCAACTCGCCAAGGACGGTATTTCGATAGGTGGTCCTACCCCTGTTCCGTTGACGTGGGCAACCAGGCTGCCGACGATGTGTTGGCTTTTCGCCACGGCGACCACGCCAACCAAGCCGGCCTGTACGCTGACACCAGCGGTTATGCCCCGAAGAACAAGCCCATGGCCGTGCTGCTGCCTGCGGCTCATGATGCTATCGATTTCCCTGGTCGCTGGCAGCAATTGACCTACCTGAACGGCGCACATGAAGCCAAGACACCCAAGTTCATCTGTCCGCACTGGGGCCAGGTCAAACCATTTTCGCTCACCAGTGGTAGCCAGTTCCGCCCCACTACGCCACCGCAGTCAACGCTGAGTCAAGGATACCTGGACCAAGCCAAACACGTGATGGACATCCAGGCGCACCTGACCCCGGAACAGAAAGTAATCGCCGAATACTGGGCCGACGGCCCCAATTCCGAACTGCCTCCTGGTCACTGGACCGAATTCGCCGCCTTTGTGGCTGAACGCGATAAGCTCGACCTGAGACAGAGCGTCAAGCTCTTCTTCGCGCTGGCCAACGCCATTTTCGACGCCAGCATCGCCACTTGGGATGCCAAGCGCGAGTTCGACTATGTGCGCCCGGTTACCGCTATTCGCCACCTGTTCCGCGGCAAGCGCGTGCTTGGCTGGGGTGGTGCCGGCAAGGGCACGCAAGAAATCATGGGTGAAACCTGGAAGCCCTTCCAGGTGCCGACCTTCCCGACACCGCCGTTCGCTGAGTTCTTCGGGTCACAGTGGCTTTTCGATGGCAGCAGCCACCGTGCTCAAGCGCTTTACCGGCAGCGACCGCTTCGGCTTTTTTTATTCGCAAGATGCGCCTCTCAAGGCTGACCCCAGCGTGCTGGTGACAGATGTCGTGTTGTACTGGCCCACTTTTACCGCTGCCGCACGCGAAGCTGGAGAGTCGCGCTTGTATGGGGGAATCCACTTCTTCGAAGGGAATGTAGTGGGGCTGGATATCGGTGAAAAGGCCGGTGACGCCGCCTACGCCAAGGCGCAGGATCTGTGGTCTGGAGCATAACGAGGCTAGACGGAGGAAATTCCTGCGGATGCAGAACGGCACCGTATCTGTATACGTACACGTCCTTCACCATGCGAAAAGGAGAAACAGATGTCAGACACTGAATCGCAGTCAAGCTCGTTTGCAGACTTCTTCCGAATCCGTAGCGCGTTCATCATCGTGATAACTGGGTTGGCAATCTTCGCGTTGCTTGCGTATTTTCTTCCGGTTAAAGAAGGATGGAAGGCATCAGAGGTTAACTCTCTTGTTGGAACGTTGACCACCTTTCTTGGTACGGCGATCGGAGCGTTCTTGGGTGTTCAAATCGGCGCAGCAGGAAAGGAGAGGTCCGACAAGCTCGCAAAAGAGGCTCTTGGACAACTCGCGCCGGACAAAGCCGCGGAAGTGCTGAAGAAAGTCCAATGAACCACATAAGCGTATGCCGGGCGAGTTCCTCGCTTAGGCCTGCCTGTTTCGTCAGGTGGCGTGAGCTTGATCTGATGCATCTCGATGCAACATCAGCCTGTGCTTGTGCTGGCTACCTCCGCGGTTTGCTTTGCTCGACAGGTAGGGCGAAATGCTTACCACGCCAAACACAGCCGCAGCTTCAACGAGTAATGGCCTCTAGCGCATATCCCAGTATTGATTCTCCCCTCACATCTACAGCGTTGTGTCCAAGAACGTGGGCTGTTCATCGGCTTTCTCTGGAATCATCATGACCTACATCAAGCTCAAGCTGGGCCGAATGAGAACCTTCTGTGCTCTGGTCTCGAGTAATAACACCTTAGAAAGGAGAACCAGTCGTGTTACAAAAAATATTCAAAATTGCAATGTCCAACGAGCTTAGGTTGCGACTTACGCCAGTCCAGTATCCATTCAACAACGAGTAAAAGAGTGGCTCATCGTCACTCGGTCAGCATCAGGTGAGATGCTGACAATTTCTGACGCGGGCAGAATCACCGGTTCCCCCGCATCTGCGCCTGACGATCTGGTGCCCGAAAATACAATGTTCGGACTGCTGCTTCGAGAGGATCGCGATAAGGCAACATTTTTGCTCTTGCGCCATCTCCCATTAAATGTGATTGTTGCTGGTCGCTTCTTTCCTGTCGATGGTTATGCAACAATCGACTTGTCGAGTGGAAATATCAGGCTCCAAGCATCCGGGCGACACGTTCATAGTGAGGGGGCAATAGATGGTCAAAAGGTGCTTTACGACGTTCCACTTCCTGCTCCTGGTTCCGGAATGGCATGGCACTTCGACGCAAAGCAAGTGCCGTGGTCTGCTCAAGGTGGCATATGAGCCTTTTGTCTAAGTAAACTTACTCGCCGAAGGGGCGGTAAGTACAACCGGATGCCGCGATTTGGATGCGGCCAGAATTAAACTTGAGGGTGCTAAATCATTAAGGTATTCCCCCGGTTCTGCCGGGGGACTCACTCAGGTTTGACCTATACGTCAGTCGTTGTAAGTCTTTTGTCTTTACCAAGAGAAGGCGATTTGCGATGAAGGGGACAATAGGGAATAGACCACGGTTTTTTAAACAACCGTAGGATAGCGCCCCGATACCATAGCTATTTGCAACTATTCCGCACTCTGATCAAACTCCTTCGACACGAAAATCCAAATCATCTGCGAAGCATCCGGCCTAAGCACATCGCTGAAAGGCTGCCCGCCGCTCCAGTCGTGGACGAGTTGGTCGATTTCACAGTGCGTCGAGACCAGCCGGTCGTCTTTGCGATAGTCGGTGATGGTCGCCGGGTAACGAGTGCCGCACTGCACGGAGCGTGGTTTGCTGGCAACCGTTGCAACTCGTTCAGTCCAGCGTACTGCTGCTTCTCGTCCATTGGCCGGAGCGACAACACGGTTGGTCGTACCGTGGATGACGGGTAGCGCTGGCAGTTGCATATTGGGTGGAACAGGCGGGAGCGGTGAGGGTGTGGCGCTGATCGAAAGGGCATCGGCTTGCTCCCGACCGTTGCGGGTGTCGTACCGGTTCCGGCAGCGGTGCAGCATAACGAGCATGGTCAGGAGCTCAGTTTTTTGCACGCCGGGTGGTTTTTGGAGCTGGTAGCGACGTGGCCCGGCGATGCCGCTCGTCAATTGGGTCGAGAGCACGCATGGCCGTTTGCGGCATCGTTCTCAAAACCTTGTTGACGGATCGGCTCTAGGCGGATTTTCGTGTGCGTCTTGCCTTTTCAAACCTTTCCTCCCAAGTTCGTGGCCAATCGGAGGACTCGACAAAAATCCAAAGCCACTCTTGCTTGTCTATCAACGTACCCCGGCCGCAAGCTGATCGACCATCGCCTTCAGCGTCTGTATCTGCACGCCGTTCTGCGTCGCGTAATCCTTCCCGCTATAACCCCACCAGTCCCAGCAGCCATTCGGGTTGAGCAGTGGAATCGAGACGGCTTGCGGGTAAAGGATGACCAGATGGTTGTTGTCGGCCCAGCGGTCGTAGCGGGTGTTCTTGACGAAGGTTGTGCCGTTGTAGAGGCCGCCGCCTGGCGGCGGGGTGAGGGGCAAGTAGCTTTGTCCCTGTTTGCAGCCGTGCAGGGCAATGTGCAGGCGGCAGGGTTCGCCTTGGGCGCAACTGTTCGGTACATAGAGCCAGCCTGTGCTATCGAGACCGCTGCGCCAGGAAAATTCACCCGGCGCGCTGGCAGGAATGTAGCCGCGCTGGTTGAATTCAATGAAGCGGCCTTTGGACTTGGGCGAAGCCGGCTTGAGCGGGCCGTAGATCCAGCTGAGTATCATTTTCGCGCTGTCGAAGCCGCATTTCCCGATGTAGGGCGCTTCCTCCTTGCCGCAGGCGGCGCCGAAACTCGGGGTGGGCATGGTATGGGCGGCATTGGGCAGGGTGATGGCGGAGAGATTGGCCGCTGGCAGACCCAGCGCACCATAAAATTCGGAAAGCTGGTGTGCAATCGGCAGCGGGACCAGGGTGTCCTTGGCGCCAGCGAGGGTCATTACTTTCTGGCTGGCAACGTGGCGGGTTGGGTCGATCCGGCCTTGATTGGCGAGATCACGGGTCGCCGCGACGAGGCCGGGCACATCGCCACTGCTTGCGCTGACCTGACAGGCGACGCTGGGTTCGCCAGTGCTACGAGCACTGGAAACTGCCGTCATAACGTCGTCCCGAGAACAATAGTACGGACCACCGGCGATGATGCCGGCCCCTTTCACCGTTGCCGAGTGGGCAATCTGGAACTGCACTGCCATGAACCCGCCGGATGAAATGCCGGATATCGAGGTTTGACTGGTGTCGATATTCAAAGCCGGCAATGCCGGTGCTGCGCTGAGCGCGCCGGCCATTAAAGAGATGGCGGCGAGCAGGATGTTGCGTAACAGGCTGGCCGGTGAACACGCAAAAGAAGTGGTACGTGACATGTGGTTTCTCCGCTGACAGTGTAGCTAGCCAGTGTGGCTGATTTGTATGACAAAGCGTTTTGCAGGTGCAGGCTAGTCTTGTCTTTTTTGTATGTCAATTGCTTGCCTGAGGGATGGTCAAAAACCGCAATGCCGTGTTTGTCGAGATGCAGATTGGCTATGCGCGAAGTGGGCAGAAAAATCGCAATATGCGAGCGTGATGGTAAATCGAAGCTAAATATTTATTTATGATAATCAGTGTGTTGTGAGCTAATTCACGGCCTGTTCTTTGATTGCGCCATAGACTTCAGCTGTCAACATTGTCGTAGTGCGCAGGGAGTCATCATGAAAAACGCAAAAATTATTAGTGCAGCCTTGTTTGGCGTTGCCTTGTCCAGTCAGGCCATTGCCGGCATCGTTGTCGATGGCAATCTGGCCGATTGGGGAATTGTCCGTGGCTCAACCAGTTGGGTGCCGTCGGCGGGAACGCAATACACGGTTGAAGATTCGAAGGGTAGCGGTAGCTACTACCTGACTCCTGGCTGGGGTGGCCAGGCCTATGATGCTGAAGCGCTGTATGCCAGGATCGAAGGCAGTTCCCTCTTCATTGCCCTAGCCACCGGCCACAATCCACGGACGCTGAACAACCCGGCCGGCAATAGCTTCGGCGCCGGGGATTTTGCCATCGATTTCGGCAAGAACGGCAGCTATGAGCTGGGTATCAACGTCAAGTATGCGACTTCATATCGCAATGGTGCCTACACTTTCGAAGCTTTTGGCGTCGAAGGCGGTGTTTACAAGAACGCAAGCTGGAACTACGGTTTGTGGGACAGCGCGGGCGCTTACAACCTGGCCAATCCGGACAAGACGCATCCAACTTCCCTGAATGGCGGGGTGAAAATTGGTGATGCGCAGCTGGTCCCACGACCACGGCGGCGACCGGTTATGGCATCAGCCAGAGTGATCCGCATTATTTCTATGAAATGAGCCTTGATCTCGGCTTGTTGCGTCAAGCCGGCTGGGATGGTTCTGCCTTCAATATTCAATGGACCGAGAACTGTGCTAACGACAGCATCATTGTCGATCCGGGTATGTATGTTCCAGAGCCAGGTTCGCTGACGCTGCTGGGGATTGGCCTGTTCGGCATGCTCGGCCTGCGGCGTCGCGCACGCACGAATTAAGCTGATAAAGCGGGGTATCATTGCCCCGCCAGAAATTCACGGCGAGGCCCCGGGTGTAAAACGCTCGGGGCCTCGCCAATTTTGCGACTGCCATGCCCGACTATTTTCAGATACCTAGCCCGTTCGAGGTTGAAACCGGCACCATCCTTTTGCTTGAGCCAAAATGGGCCCGGGAAAACGAGTTGCGCCAGCAGTTGCTCGATGAAACCTATCCCAAGCCTTTTGTTGTTGATAACGGCGAGCGGCGTTATCTGTACTTCAACGTACGGCTGATGCAGAGCGAGATGCTGACACGCACGCCGAACTCGCTTGAGTTACGGTATACGCAGAAAATGATGGCTTTTCTGCTCTTTCATCCACGACCCAAGCGCGTTGTGTTGATTGGCTTGGTGGCGGTTCGCTGATCAAGTTCTGCCATCAGCGTTTGCCGGGGGCGCAGTTGACGGCAGTCGAGCTTGATCCTGATGTAATCGCCTGGCGTGATGCCTTCATGCTGCCGCCGGATGGTCCGCGCCTTGAGGTTTTGCAGGCGGATGGGGCGGAATATCTGCAAAATGTTGAAAAGGGCATTGATGCACTGCTGGTCGATGCTTTCGACAAGACCGGTTTTGCGCCCAGTCTGGCCAATCGGGAATTCTTCGAGGCCGCTTTCGCCAAGCTCTCTGGCAATGGCGTGCTGGTGATCAATCTGGCTGGCGAAAAAGAAAGCTACGCCGGGCTGATTGGCGAGGCGATGCACGTTTTTGACGATCAGGTGATCGTAATTTCGGTGCCGGATGACGGTAACCACGTTTTGTATGCCTTCAAGGAGCATTACTTTGACCCGCGCTGGCGCTGGTTACATAGTTTTGCCAAGGAGTTGCGCGCCAATTACGGGCTGGATTTTCCGGCCTTTGTGCAGAAGATGGAGCGTTCATCAAAGCTCGGCTTGGCGCGACGCGAGGCGTTTCGTCGGCGTTAGTTTGCTGGCGGCGTTGATTCCTTTCCGAATGTCTGATCAGTTTCGGCAAGCAGCCATGGCTGCCTTCAGAGCTCTGCTCTCAAGCAATGGTCGCGCACTGGTTGCAATGTAGTCGGCAAAGCCTGCTACGGCACACAGCCGCACTGGCAGTCGATGAGCGGTTTCGGTCCACCGCCATCTCAAAGTACAGCCGAAAACAACTCTAATTGCGGTGGCCCAAGATATAAATCACGCGCCGACTGCCCAGCCTGTATGTGCGCCTTGCGAAACGCTTCCGATTTCGTCCAACCCTCGAACGCTGCTTCCGAAGCCCAGGTGGTATGCGAGCACATGGTTGTCACTACGCCCGCGCAATTGACGACAAAGCCAGGCACTTCACTTAAATAGCTGCTGCGATTGCGCCAGTGTTCGCAAATACTCCCGCCCAAGGCTGCCGTCTGGCTACCTCCGAAGGAACAACAAGCCGGGTTGTGACGCTGTTGCTTATTTCGTGCCACAAACACGCCCGGCCCCCAATCTCGACAAAGCACACACGGCGACTGCCCTTCCCGCTGCAAGGCGTGCGCCTTCAGTAATCGCCCTGCCACTTTCGCCGCCCGCCGCCCCAGGCCGCCCGGTGCCTACCCTCCTTCGGCGGCGGCCGCCCGTCACCGGCCTCCGACACTGGCTGACCTGAGAACTCCGCGCCCCGGCCCCAAGGGCCTGGCCATTTTTCTGTGCGGCGCCACCAGGCAGCCGCCATCCAGCGCGTCCTCGCCATGGACCCGGAAGATGGCGTTGGTGCTTCGGTCATCGCTTCCCTGATTGAGGAAACCCTGTTGGCCGCGTGATTGCCATAGTGACGATGGCAGACATCATTTTTCAGTGAACAACCTTGCCGCACAAGAATAAATGCCAGATCGACTGCTAAACAATTCCAAACTTGCCTTGCTCAAACTGCTGCCGGTGCCGCGGAACCGGGCGGCTGGCTGATCCTGAAACCTTGTCTGTCATGCAGCAGTGTGTTGCCGAGGGGAAACTGGCAGCATTTGATCCGCTGGCCGCATGGGAAATTATCACCAAGGGTTTGATGGCAGAGCAGCCCTCGAGAATGTTAGTCGCCCTGCGTGATTGCGGTGCGCTGGCGGTTTTCCTGCCGGAAGTCGATGCCCTGTTTGGCACATTCCAGGCGGCCAATGAGGATAATCTGGTCGACATCGGTGAGCATCAATGGCGGGTGCTGGACCAAACGGCGCGCTGTCAGGCTGCCTTGCCCGTCCGCTTTGCCGCCCTGCTTTTCAATCTCGGCAAGGCGGATTCGCCACCGCAGCATCTGCCCACCCATTACCCCGTTGACCGCCTGCCCCGCTTGACGCACTGCCAGCCGCGATTGCTGAATACGCGTTTTGCGCGACTGGTGGCTGCCGAACTGGGCACGGCGCAGCGGCGCTTCCATTACCGCCTTGCTTGAAAGGGGTGGATGCTTTTACCCAAAACCAGCGCTATCTGGACCTGATGCAGGTTTGCGCCAGTGATTTTGCTGCTTACAGCGGCAATGAAGACAAAGCATATCCGAAGGCCGTTCTGCTTGAGCGGGCCAAGCAGGTATGTCTGCAGCTAGATGCGGACATGCTGGCCGACGAAACATCGGACGATCCGGATCTACTGGCCGAACAGCGGCACGAATTGCGCAGCATGGCCGTTGCCCGTGCCTTGCGCTCGGAGCGCTGGGCGGAAGAAGGTGTTGGATAAGCCTGGTGGCTGTTGTTCAAAATTGATCGTGTCCCAGATTAAGTGCCGATTTCTACATTTCAGGTTTGGTACTGGCGCATGAAGCGACGGTCGATCCAGTCTTTGAGTGACCATGCCCAGCCGCCACCAGCGGAAAATGGCCCCCAGGAAAGAATGGCTTCCTTGGGGCCAGTGAGCAGCAGGTAGAGACTACGTGTTTGCGGTTGGTGAGGAACTGGCGGCTTTCCATTGAGGGCATTTTGCAGATTCATGGTCAGTACCGGTCCGGCACGCACGGCATAGACGCCGGACTTGGCATGCGGAAAGTCGATGCGTGACGAGACATCGCCAGCAGCGAACACATTGCTGTGCGAGGTGCTTTGCTGCCCATCACCAACGGCAATGAAACCGCGTTCGCACAGGGCGAGGCCTGAAGCTGCGAGCCAGGTGGGAGGCGCGACGCCGGTGGCGGCAATGATGCAGTCGCAGGCAATCAGCTCGCCGCTGTCGAGAATCAGGCCTTCATCGTGACCGCTGGCGTGTCCAGAGTATTGCTTGATGCCGCGCGACTTGAGCAATTTATGCACCCGCTTGACGACACCCGGTGCATGGCCGGTCAGCAGCGCACCGCTACTGACCAGTGCGACAGCAACTTTGTCGGCCGGCAGACGTAGTCGTAGTGCGTAGTCGACCGCCAGGGCCAGTTCGACGCCAGCCGGCGCCGCCGCCGATGATGGCGAGGCGTGCCGCACCGGAGGCGATCAGTGCTGCTTCAATGGTTTTCCAGCTGCTGGCGAATTGTTCCAGTGGGCGAATCGGCAGGAGGGGCGCGCCGCTGTTGCTCAGCGCGCGGCTCTCGACACGGGCGCCGGTGTCGATAGAGATGACGTCATAGGAAATTTTCCCGGCATTTTGAGTGTTGACCGCGCCCCGCAGGAAGTCCCCTTGGGGGACAGCATTTGCTGCATTCATGCCGCAAATGCTGTCCTGAATCCAGTGAATACCGGCTTTTTCAACCAGCGCGGCAAGCGGTGCTGCGCATTGCTCCAGTGTGTAATGGCCGGCGATCCAGCCGGGGATCATGCCGGAGTAGATTTGTCGCGGGTAAGGGCAGATCAGCGTGACTTCGACGCCGGGCCAAGGGTCGGAAGCCAGATTGCGGATGACATCGAGGTGGGCGTGGCCGGCACCGGCGAGCAGGAGGCGTTTCATTGGCCGCTGGATTCGGTACTGATCAGTTCCGGGTGACTAAGCGCGAGACGGGTGAGGTCGGCAGGTTCGTCGACGTCCCAAAGTGTGGGTAATTCTCGCCACGAGTAACCGATGTCACGCAGGCGTTGGCGGGTGCTGGCCAGGACTAGTGCCGTGCCCCAGTTGATGTCGGTAAATATCGCTGGCTCCGGTTGGCGCAAGCCGATCAATACGTAGCCGCCATCTTCCGCGGGGATCAGGACCGCGTCGTTTTCGCTGAGAGCGTTGGCGGCTTGTTGCAGGTGGGCGGGGGTGAGAGCCGGGCAATCGGTGCCGATGATTAGCGTCGGGCCGCTGATTGTTGCCAGCATGCGCTGGCCGAGATCGCCTTCTGCTTGCTGGCGCAGGGTGAGCGGGCCGAGAGCGGCACAGGCAGCGAATTCAGGGTGGCTGGTATCGGGCGTGCACCACAGGGTGACCAGGCCGAGATTGGCTTGCAGGGCAGTACGCACCGTGGCGTGTAGAAAACGGCGGTGGAGATCGGCGGCGCCCTCGGCGCCAAGCGCTGGAATCAGGCGCGTCTTGGTCTGGCCGGGAACGGGGGCGCGCGACAGGATGGCGATGCTGACATGCAAGTGCTTACTGCGCGTTTGGGGCATAGCCGTATTCAATTGCAAGTTGTTTCGGGTCGGCACCGAAGAAAAAACGCAGGCGCAGCGACCACATGGTGAGGATGGTCCGCAGGATGCCATGCTTCTCCCAGCGCCGGCCGGCGGTGACGACTTTTTGGCGCAGGCAGGCCGGGTGAGCGAGTTTTTTCAGGCGCTGTGAGAGGACGATATCTTCCATTAGTGGCAGATCGGGAAAGCCGCCAATCTGCTCGAAGGCGCTGCGTTTGACGAAGATGGCCTGATCGCCGGTGGCGATGCCGGTCAGCCGTGAGCGCAGGTTCATCAGGGCGGCGATGAGCGGAAACCACGCCGAGTTGCCGGAAATTTCGACATCGAAACGACCCCATAGCGCGCCGCTGGCAATGCTTTGCTTGATGATTTGATCGGCGGCTGGTGGCAGGCGGGTGTCGGCGTGCAGGAACAACAAAATGTCGCCCTGGGCTGCAGCTGCACCGGCATTCATCTGCCGCGCCCGGCCGCGGGCTGCGCTGAGCAGCAAATCAGCATGTGGTGCTGCGCAGGCAACGGTTTTGTCGCTGCTGCCGCCGTCGACCGCAACAATCTCGGCATCAAGATCACGCAGCGCGCGCAGGGCGTCAGCGATGCCGGCGGCTTCGTTGAGCATCGGCACGACGATGGACAAACTCATGGTGCGGCGCAGGCTTCTTTTTCCCCAACAAAGTGGAAATCGGCAAAGCCGGCGTGTGCCGATTCGCCGGTGTTGTCGGTGTCGCTGGCCAGTGCCAGACCGCTCAATCGACCGGGAATGCCGGCGAAGGCGCGCTTGAAATCGTCAGCCACGTTGCGCCGTTCGCTGACCCAGCGCCTGGCTTTGGCGTCACCGGTTTCGATCACCAGCATTTGCGTGCGGTCGGTGTAGGCGTTGGGCTTCAGTGTGCCGATGGGGTGCTTGTTGTCCCAGATGTAATTGATCGCCGCATCCGGCACTTGCGGCCCCCAGATTGAACGGGCCAGCGACAGCTTGGTGCGTGTCGCAAAGCCCAGCGCTTCCGGCGGCACGGTGAAGGTCAGGTAAACCCGGGCCGCATAGTCGTCGCCAGCCTTGGTGTTGAGGTCGGCACTCGCTAGCGGGGCGTCGATGCGCCAGCGCCAGCAGAGGACGGGGGTTTTCTCCAGATCAACCTCCAGCGTGCGGCCAAACAGCGCCATACTTTTGACCGCTGTCGCTTCGATGGCCGCGACGCCATCCCAGTTGCGTTGCTTGTACTCGGTGGCCGGGAATTTGTCGCTCAGGCGTTCCACTTTCCAGCCTGTTGGCAAAGCGCCGGCTTTGCCATCGAATTTGCCGACCCAAACCGGCTCGGCATGAACTGTTACGGTCGACGCCAAAAACACGGCAAAAAATAGTGCGTGTTTCATGATCAACCTCGCCGCCAGTTGTGGAAACGTTCAACCCAAACCAGTAAGCCTTTAGGCGCATTCGCTTTTTTCCACACACCAGCGACATATTTGTTGGCTTCGGCCATGGTCGGGTAAATATGAATGGTGCCCAGAATCTTGTTGAGGCCGATGCCTTGTTTCATCGCCAGCACGTATTCGGCGATCAGGTCGCCGGCGTGTTCGCCGGCAATCGTCACGCCGAGGATGCGGTCGCTGCCGGGGGCGGTCAGGACTTTGACGAAGCCATGCGCCTCACCATCGGCAATGGCGCGGTCGAGATCATCGATGCCATAGACGCTGGCTTCGTAGGCGATGCCTTTCTCCTTGGCTTCCAGCTCGTTGAGGCCAACGCGCGCCACTTCCGGCTCGGTGAAGGTTGCCCACGGGATCACCGTGTAATCCGCTTTGAATTTCTTGAACGGGTCGAACAGCGCATTGACCGCTGCGTACCAGGCCTGATGGGCGGCGGTGTGGGTGAATTGGTAAGGCCCGGCAACATCGCCAGCGGCGTAGATGTTGGGGTAACGGGTTTGCAGGAACTCGTTGGTATCGACGGTTTTGCCGACCGGAATGCCCAATTCCTCCAGCCCGTAGCCTTTGAGATTTGCTGCGCGGCCAACGGCGACCAGCACTTCATCGAAGGGAATGCGTATTTCCTGCCCGGCGTGTTCAGCGATCAGGATTTTCTCGCCGTTCTCAATAATAAATCGCTTGGCGGCATGGTTGACCGCAACGATTACACCGTCAGCGATGAAGCGCTGCCTGACCAGTTCGGAAACTTCGGGGTCTTCACGCCCCAGGATGCGCGGTGCCATTTCAACTTGTGTCACCTTGCTGCCAAGGCGGGCAAAGGTTTGTGAAAGCTCGCTACCAATCGGCCCGCCGCCGAGCACGACCAGACGCTTGGGCAATTGGCGCAGATTCCAGATGGTGTCGGAAGTCAGGCAGCCGACCTCGCTCAAGCCGGGGATCGGCGGCACAAAAGGCCGGGCGCCAGTCGCAATGACAATGCTGCGCGTGCTCAGGCGCTGGGTCTGGCCATTGCTGTCAGTGATTTCGATTTCCCACGGTGAAACGATTTTCGCAGTACCTTCACGTACTTCAACGCCCAAATCGGTGTAGCGCTCGACGGAATCATGCGGCGCAATGTCCTGAATCACCCGCTGCACGCGCTCCATCGCTTCGGCAAAATCGAATTCAGCCTGGGCGCTGCGGATGCCGTAGTGCCGGCTGTTGGCCATCTGCGAGAGCAGCTTGGCCGAACGGATCAGCGCCTTGGACGGCACGCAGCCGGTGTTCAGGCAGTCGCCGCCCATCTTGTGCTTTTCCACCAGCGTGACTTTGGCCTTGACCGCCGCGGCGATGTAGGAAGTCACCAAACCTGCTGCGCCGGCACCGATCACCACCAGATTTCGGTCAAATTTGGCCGGCTTGTTCCAGCCCGCGTAAACCTTGCGTGCTTTCACTAAATCGACGACTTTCTTGGCGATCAGCGGGAAGATGCCGAGCAGGACAAAGGAGGCAAGCAGGCCGGGCGAGACGATGCCCGAAAGCGATTCGATCTGCGCCAATTGTGTGCCGGCATTTACATACACGATAGTGCCGGCGAGCATACCAAGCTGGCTAACCCAGAAGTAGGTGCTCACCTTCATGCGTGTCAGGCCCATCAGCAAGTTGATGATGAAGAAGGGAAAAGCGGGCACCAGACGCAGGGTGAACAGATAAAGCGCGCCTTCCTTTTCGACGCCGTCATTGATCGCCTTCAGGCGTTCGCCGAACCGCGTCTGCACGCTGTCACGCAGTAAAAAACGGGCGATCAGGAAGGCCAGTGTCGCGCCGATGGTCGAGGCAAAACTGATCAGCAACGTGCCCCAGAGGAGGCCAAAAACTGCCCCGCCGACCAGCGTCAGCAGCGCCGCGCCGGGGAAGGAGAGGGCGGTAACTGCGACATAGACAACAAAGAAAATGGCGGCGGCCATTAGCGGTTGTTGCGCCCGGTAACTCTCAATGGCTGCTTGTTGCGACTTGAAAAAATCGAGGCTGAAATATTGTCCGAGGTCGAAGAAAAATAAATGGCGACCAATGCAATGAGCAGCCCGAGCAGGGCGATTTTTTTGCGGTTCATGCGGCGGCCAAGCTTGTTTCCAGCGCACCGCCGCAACTGCTGCCTTGCCCGGCGGTGCAGCCGTAGCAATGGTCGGCAATAAAAATCGGCTGATTTTCGAGGTTGACCGTAACCAGTTCGCGCAAGTGTTTCGCTTGCTTGCCACCCAGCGGAAAGCCAAGCATCTGGTTGAAATCGCAATCGAAAACTTCGCCCTGCCAGCCGACTGAAAGCAGCGAGCGACACATCACGCCGTCAAGGTTGTCGTCACGATGAGCGCTTTTGAGCAGCGCCATATAGGGTTCATATTGGCCGCTGGCCAGCAGCTGGCTACCGAAGCGCTGAATCGGCATGTTGGCCAGGGCAAACAGCTGGTTGAAAACGATGCCGTAGCGCGTTGCCAATTCCGTTTTGTAGGCGGCTTCGAGCTTGACCTGATCCGGTGGCAGGCTGGCGCCGCCGGGGTTGTAAACCAGATTCAGCACCCGCCCGCTGCCCGCCATGCCATAGCCCAGCGCATTCAGTTTTTTCAATCCGGTGATGCTGCTTTCAAACACGCCGTCACCGCGTTGGCGATTGACGTTTTCTTCGAGATAGCAAGGCATGGAGGCAACCACTTCCACACCATTTTCAGCCAGAAAGTCAGCCAGATCTTCTTGGCCCGGTTCGTTGAGGATGGTCAGGTTGCAGCGGTCGATGACTTGAATTCCCTGAGCGCGGGCGGCAAGGACCAGGCGGCGAAAATTCGGGTTGAGTTCCGGCGCGCCGCCGGTCAGATCAAACTGGCGAATGCCCTGATGTTTGGCAAACTCGAGCATCAACAGCATCGTTTCCCACGCCATTTCCTCCGTCCGCTTCGGGCTGGCGGCGACATGGCAGTGCAGGCAGGCCTGGTTACAGCGGTAGCCAAGGTTGGCTTGCAAGGTACTGAGCCGGCCACGGCGCAGCGGCGGAAAGTTGGTTTTAAGCAGCAGGGGCAGGGTGTCGAGCATGTTGTTCTCCGTAGGTCTTGCCGATTAGTCGCGGACGGCATGACTTTCCTTACAGTTTTATATTTATCCGGGGTTTTCGATGACGCCAGATGTCAGAGTGTCCGGGCGGACTTTGGTTGCCTGGCTAAGCCTGATTGAGCCACTTGAAGAGTGTTTCAAACAGCACATCGGGGTCGACCGGCTTGGCGATATGGTCGTTCATCCCCGCTTCGGAACAGCGCTGGCGGTCTTCCTCAAAGGCGTTCGCCGTCATCGCCAGAATGGGTGTTTTCTCCCGGCCAGGATAAAGCCGAATCGCCCTGCAGGCTTCAACGCCGTCGAGTAAGGGCATCTCGATGTCCAGTAACACCAAGGCATAATTGGTGGCCTTGACCATGTCGACCGCTGTTATCCCGTCGTCAGCCAGATCGACGACCAGCCCAACTTCTTCAAGCAAGCCGCGTGAGATTTCCTGATTGATTGGCTCATCCTCGGCCAGCAACACGCGTGCGCCACGGTACAGCGCCTTGATGCGTGCTTCGGCTGAGGTTGCGGAGGGCAAAATGGGCGTCGCTGTCTGCTGCCCGGATTTTTTCAGTCGCGCAGTAAACCAGAAGTTGCTGCCAACACCGGGTTCGCTCTCGATGCCGATGCTGCCACCCATCATTTGCGCGAGCCGTTTGCTAATCGCCAGCCCAAGCCCGGTGCCACCATATTGGCGCGTTGTCGAACCATTGGCCTGCTCAAAGGCGGTAAATAGACGTTTCTGATCTTCGGCAGGGATGCCGATGCCGGTGTCTCTTATGTCAAAGCGCAGGAGCAGATCAGTCGAACGTTCCTCGCTTGCAGAAACACGGATGCTGACAGAGCCCTGGGCGGTGAATTTGATGGCATTGCCGGTTAAGTTGAGCAGAATCTGACCAAGGCGCAAAGGGTCGCCGCGCAGCGAGCAATTGGCCAGCTCAGGCGGCATGTCGATCAGGAGTTTCAGTCCCTTTTCGCTGGCTTTCTGGCCCAGCAGGCTACGCAGATTTTCCAGTACGCTGCCTGGACGGAAGTCGATCTGCTCCAGCGTCAGCCGTTCGGCCTCAATTTTCGAGATGTCCAGAATGTTGTTGATGACCGATAGCAAGTGTTGTGACGCATGGGTCACCTTGCGCAACTGGTCGATCTGCTTGGTATCAGAGGCGCGACGCAGGGCAAGATCGGTCATGCCCATGATGGCATTCATCGGCGTGCGTAATTCATGGCTCATGTTGGCGAGGAAAGTACTCTTCGCCCGGTTGGCGGTTTCGGCGGCCTCTTTGGCAATGGAAAGCGCGGCGGTGCGCTCTTCAACCAGCGATTCAAGATGGTGGCGATGCTGATTCAACTCGGCCTCTCGCTCACCCAGCACTTTCAGCAGATGGTTGAACCCGCCCACCATCAGCCCGATTTCGTCCTCTTGGACAATGGGCAGCGCACGCAGCGGTTGCTTGGCGAGCGCCATGTCGGCCAGCGTTTCAGCGGTGGAGAACATCGGTTCAAGCTGACGGCGCAGCATCCACCAAGTCAGGCCACCGGCCAGCAAGGTCAGGAAAATAGTGGCAATCAGCATGCGCTGAAGCAAGTCATTGATCGGGGCATAGGCCTCAGATGTTGGCAACACGGCCGCCATCAGCCAATTGGCCAAGGGGATGTTTTTGTCCGAAGCGAGGATTTCGACGCCAAGCGGGTTGCTCATGACAACAGAACCCTCGTAGCCATCGATAAATCGGTCAATCGCCGGATTAATGCCGGGTGGCGGCAGCGTTTCAAGAACACGGCTGCGGTCGGTGGCGGTGACAATACGCCGGCTCTGCTTGGCGATAATCAGATAGCCACCGGTCTGCCCATATCGGTGTTCAGTGACCTGATTCAAAAAGTTCGGGTGGGCCAGATTGGTCAAACCCGCCAGCGCGCCGACAACTTTACCTTGGTCATCGCGGATCGGTGCCAGTATCCAGACAATGCCATCTTTCGATACTTTTCCGAGGATTGGTTGGCTAACTGTCGAAATGCCTTTGTTCAAGGCATCCGCAATTGCCTCGACTTCGATGTAATTGACGCCAAGTCGCCCGGCGCTCAACGGATAGTCGGCGATGGTTGTGCCGGTCAGGTCATAAACACTGAGGCCACCGTTGAACAGTGCCTGCAAGGTCGGGCGCTGTTCGATATACCTTTGTATAGCCGGCTGGCCACCGGCGAGCGCTTCGGTCATCAGAACGGCTGATTTTTCCAGTACCCTGATTCGAATATCGAGGTCACTATTGACCTGCGTAGCGAAGGCGGAAGCGGCAGAAAACTGCTGCTCGCCCAGCAAACGCGTCATGTCTTTGCGCAGCATCTGGCTGGCAAAAAAGGTCAAAGACCACAGACCGGCCACAAACAGGGCCAGCGTGGTCAATGTGATTCTGGTTTTGAGCGAATGACGTGACAGAACGTTCAAGCCATGCTCCTTGCTGAAACCCCCTGCTGTTTAGCGAGTGCCCAGCGGTGTAGTCGCTTTGGCAGTCTTCTTCGCATCTTTTGCAGCCTTTTTTCTTTCGGCGACAAAAGTGGTTGCTTCTTGGTTTCTTTTTTGCTCTGTTGTTCCTTGCCCATGATTTTTCTCCTTGAGGCGCTTTCGCAAATGCCCGGCGCAATTAAAGTATAGGCCCAAGCGCGAGCAAGGGCAGGCGTTTATGCTTTTGGTTTCCTGATTAACTGTAGTGCAAAAGCCGCATCGTTTTTGGTAACGCGCTTGATTTCCTGCGGGCCGAGAGCATTCACGAAACGCACGAATTCATCCTGATCAAGAGCATCACAAATCTCTTTTTCAACCCCTTCGCTACGCTCACGCAGTTTGAAGAGGCCATTGCCAGTCAAGGCCATGACGTATTGGGGTCCTTCGCTGCGCCGGTTGAGCCGGGCAACTGCGGCGCTGGCTCGCGTCGAGCGCATTTATGCGGGGGCTGCAGCCGAGCCTGTGCCGCTTGCAGTCGTTTCAGCCGCTTCACCATCTGGCTCACCATTTGTCCCTGCGGCTTTATTGGCCAGTTTTTGCTGACGTTTTTCTTCCTGCTTGCTCTTTTTGGCGAGATCGCGCTGACGTTTTTCAAATGAGTAGTTGGGTTTGGCCACAAAGCTTCCTTGATTGTTGGCGCAGAAAGGCTTGCCGCGCACGGGTTCACCATGATGCCCATTTTTTGACCGGCTGTCTTCTGATTGCCGGATCATCTCTGGCCTGCATGACGGTGTTGCCGTCCGCCGTTTTGCGCAGCAAGGCAGCGCGATCACGAAAGGCCTCAAGCAGCAACAGGGACCGATTGCTTACGGTCAACGCCAAAAAGCTGGCAAAAATTTACATTAAGGTGCCAACGACCTTCAATGCTGCTGCGCGGCCGTTAGCCATTTGTAGAGCTTGGCAAATAGCAGGTCTGGATTGATTGGTTTGGCAAGATAGTCGTTCATGCCTGCCTGCAGGCACAGCTCACGGTCTTCCTGCATGGCATTGCCGGTTACGGCGGTGATCGGTACTTTGGCATAACCGGGCAAGCGCCGAATTTCTCGAGTGGCATCCAGTCCATCCATGCCTGGCATTTTCATGTCCATAAGGATCAGCGGATAGGGCTGCTGGATGGCTTTTTCAATGGCGACCAGGCCATCTTCTGCAAGATCATGGACTAGGCCGACATTGTTGAGCAGTTCGACGAGGAGTTCCTGATTGATCAGGTCGTCTTCGACAACTAGAACACGTGTTCCGGCAAAGCCACGTTGTAGCGCTGCTTTTGCATCAGCAACAGCGATTGTTTCCGGGGGATGATCAACGTGCGCTTTCGCCAACGCCACGGTAACCCAGAAAGTGCTGCCAACACAGGGCGTACTGACAAAGCCGACATCGCCACCCATCAGGCGGGCCTGGCTACGCACGATGTTGAGTCCGAGGCCGGTGCCGCCGAAGTTGCGGGTGGATGAGTTGTCGCCCTGTTCGAAGGCCTCGAAAACTCGTTCGCCAATTTCGGGTGGAATTCCGATTCCACTATCTTGCACTTCGAAACGCAGCATTACGTCCAATGCGCCTGCCTCGACCACTCGGCCACGAAGGAGAATCGAGCCGTGTTCGGTGAATTTGACGGCATTGGTAAGCAGTTTGCTCAGAATTTCACCCAGCCGGTTGGCGTCGCCGTGCAAGGTGCGTGGTATCAGACCCATTTCGAGATTGAAGGCAAGACCTTTGCTATTGGCCTTGATCTCGATCGGTTCAACGATGCTGCGTAGCAAGGCATCGAAATCGAAATCGGTGTTGTTCAGGGCCATCTTGCCAGAAACATCGGCTTGCGCAACCACCAACACGTCATTGAGAATTTCCAGCAACTGAGCTGATGCGGTACTGATTTTTTCCAACTTCTGTTTCTGCTCGGGCTGTGCGCCGCGCATTTTGAGAATAGAGGTGAAGCCCATAATGGCGTTGAGCGGCGTGCGGAACTCGTGGCTCATCGTGGCCAGGAATCGGCTTTTGGCATAGTTGGCTGCTTCGGCGGCCACGGCGCGCTTTTCCAGCTCGATATTGAGCGCTGAAATCTGCCGCTCCCGCGCCAACCGCTCGCTATCGTCGAAGAGAACACTGCGCATGGATACAAATTTGCCTTGCTCGTCACGCACTACGAACCCGTTGAGTGCGCCAGGAAAAATTGTCCCATCGCGACGCAGAAAATCGAGGCGCTGCTCATTGAGATGGCCTTGCTGCATCAGGCTTTGCCAGTGTTCCACCAGAAGGTGTTGGCCATGCGGTGCGATAACGTCGCTCAGCTTCATCTTGCCGACTAGTTCTTGCGCGGAATACCCCAGCATCTGCTGTTCGGTGGTGTTGACCCGCTGGAACGTGCCGTCGGCGTCCAGCGAGTGATAGCCGCAGGGTGCCGTGTTGTAGAGCTCTTCGTACTCCTGCTTTTGGGCCCACAGTTCGACGTGGGCGGCGTCCAGTTGCAAGGTGCGGGTGTCGAGCAGTTGTTCGACCGTGCGTTTCGACTGGCGCAACTCATTTTCCAGTCGTAGGCGCTCGCCAAGCTCGTCGCGCAATGCTTGGCACAAGCGGGCATTTTCGAGTGACGATGAGGTTTGACCAGCAAAAAGTATGGCGACCTGGTGGGTATCCGGTGGAAAGTTGCTCGCCACAAAACGCAGGCCAAACAGGATGCCTTGCGGCCTGTCCTGATGCCTGATTGGTACCGCGAGCATGCTATGAACTGCACACTCCAGAGGCATACTCAGGCTTGTTTTGATCAGCTCCGCCGCTAGGCTCGGGGTGGACAAAAACCAGTCTTTCGCTTGCGCACTGATCAGGTAAGCGTCGGTCAGGCGGCGCCAAATGGGGTCCAGGGACGGCGGCATTTGCCCGCGCTCGATCATGCCGGTTTGTCCGCTTTCGTCGGTGAGGACGAGCACAGCGGCATCGGCTCCGACGACGGAGGGGAAAATGCGGACGGCTTCGAAGGCGACTGAGGAGACATCCAGATGGCAGCCAATCTGCTGACCGGAGTGAGCCATGATTTCCATCTGGTCGCGGCGCTGGGCTTGTTCCAGAGCGATGCCCAGACGGTAGCCCATGGCAGTGAGCATGCCGACATCATCGCGCACAAAAGGGGCGGGCCGACAGCGGGCAAGAATGAGCACGCCGCGCGTGCCATGGCTACCGTTGACCGGCACCCAGACGATTGCCTCGGCACCCTGTTCGCGTAAATTGGCATCGATTGCCTGATCGGTGCCACCATCGTTGCGATCGATCGCCAGCCCGGTGCGCAAAACCTGCGCGACATAGCCGTATTCGGTATCGGCGAAGGCATGTCCCAGAATATCTTCCGGCAGGCCGACGGCGGCCGTCGGTATGAAGCTGCCAGTGCCACCCGGATCGAGCAGAATCACGATGTCGGCAGCGAAGAGTTCGGAGAGCGTCGCCAATGCCCGGTCAAGCAGTGCATCGAGGGGAAGCGGTGTCCCAAGGATGGTAAGCAGACGCATCAGGCGTGTCGTGTCGCGCATGGCCAGCTGGGCAGCCAGGATTGCAGCATCGCGAGACGCCCGGAGTTGTTCAGGCGTTTCGTCTGTGCCGGCAAGGTAAGGTGTTACTGGTGACGGCATGGTGTGGCTAGAGAACGAAGGCGGTCAAGGTCGCGTTATGGGTACCGAGTACCCCAGAGGTGCGCGCGAACTCGCCGCAGCAATAAATGCCAAAGGTGGGAACATCGCCGGCGGCGGCTTGCAGTCCTTTGGGCTCCTCGCCGATGCGGGTGTTGCAAACCCCCATTCGGGCGGCGCAACTGAAGGCGATCAGTACGCCGGGTTCTGTCGCATTGGCCAGCGCCGTTGTGGCGACATCGGGGACAACGGCCAGTAAGGTATCGGCATCGCCACGCATGACTTGTACCGCGCTGCCGCCCGGGGGAACACAGCCTTGAATGCGCAGTGTGCCATCCTCGGTTTTTGAGCGGGCGACGCGGATGATCGTGCTGCCATCGGCTTGCAACAGACCGAAGGGGTGGGTGATCGACGTGGCCCAGAAGTCCTCGATGCCGAGTTGTCCGGGGGCGAGGCCAAGTTGTTCTTCGTAGGCCACGGCGGCAGGCCGGCCGGCAATTTCGAGCAGCGTCGTGCCTTCGGCGCGGGTGACTAACATAGGCACACCAATCGGGTGCCAACCATGCCGGGTCACAATGGGAATCGGATGTTCGCTGGCAATCCACACCGCAACGGCGCCATGTTCGACCACCTTGTCATCATGAAAAACGAAGGTGGCGACGAATTTTTGCTCATCCCCGGCGGCGCCGCCAACAATGCCGATCTTGGGGCCGGTAACCCGGTAAATGCCTTGCACCAGTTGCTGGAGATCGCCGAGCAGCGCGTCGGCCAAAAGTAAAATGGCTGCGTGCGGGCTGCTGCCGGCCTTGGCACGGCTGCTGCGGGCCAGTTCTTGGCCGGCTTCGTCGAGCGCTCCCTGAATATTGCTGGCGGATGCGACACCAAAGCGATACGGGCCGGCCGAAAGGGCCAACACACCAACACCGGCGCCGAAACCCATGAATTCGCCCTGCACAAACTCCCCGGAGCCGGTTGCGCCGACAACTTGCGCATCACCGGTGACAGCGCAAATGGCGGTTAACAATTCGGCCAGATCATAACGCGGGGTCGTAAACACGAGGACAAGGGCCGGTGAGTCACCATTCAAGCCCTTGACGGCCGCCAAGGCCGCCTCTTTACCGGCATCGCTTGCCAGTTCAGCCCGGCTAACGCCGCTTCCTGCGCTGAGTTTCATGCTTTTTCCATGAGCGGTATTTTCGGATAATTCTATCATCAGCCGCTAATGAAGCGCTGATTGACAGGATGCCGATTGGTTCGAGAAATACAACCATCAATATGGCCTTCTGGCCGGTGGGCATTGTCTGATTCAGCTAGCCGCTGTGTTCACACACAATGCGCGGCGAACGGGTGATCTGGCATTGCGCTATGGTGGCGTTGAATTCAGGGGATTGCCGGGTTAAGGCAATCGCACATACTCAACCAGGCAGTCACCGACACCCATTTCATAGTCTCGGCAAACACCGGGGCGCCGTTGGTAGATGGTGCAGAGCATGGTGTCCCGGTCGAGGGCGGCACACCAGCCGTCATCGAGGCGGCGCATGACAGTTCCGCCCCAACGATCTTCACGTGTTAAATAGCGCGGCACATCATCGTCGCCCATGAGCAGTACTTCAAGACGACAGCAGCGAGCGGCACAAGTGCTGCAGGTGATTTGAATACTCATGGGCGGATCGCTGAGTCGTGAATATTTTCGGGCACTTTTAGGCGTTGACCGTAACCGTCAGTCGCCGAAGCGGCGCAGGCCGTCGAGATCGATCACATTGATGCCGCCATACTCGCTGCGCACCAAGCCGGCGTCTTCCAGCACTTTTAAAGCCTGATTTGCCCGCTGGCGCGAAACTCCGGCCAGATAGCCAAGTTCTTCCTGCGAAATTTGCAGCAGCCGATTGGTGCCGGGGTAGAGCACCGGGTTGAACAACGCAGCGAGGCCACGGGCAATGCGGGCATCGGTGTCGAGCATTCGCTCATTTTCGATCATGCCGATAAATTGGCCGAGACGTTCGTTGATTTGCGCAACTAGGTAGCGGTTGAAGGGAATGCTGTGATCGAGCAACCACTCAAAAGTACTGCGGTTCATGAAGGCAACGCGGGTTTCGCGGATCGCCATGACATCGTAACGCCGTGGTTCTTTCTTGAGCAATGAGCCTTCGCCAAACCAGCCACCGGTGCTGATGCCCGTCAGTGAGGTGGTTTTGCCGGTGGTCCAGTGGCTGGCCATTTTGCCCAGACCGTCGATGATGCCCATCCAGTAATCGACCGGCTCGCCTTTCATGCAGATGAAAGCGCCGGCAGCAAAGGGCCGCTCGCAAGTGCCGGCCAGCGCCTTGAGCATTTCTTCTTCGGTCAGAGAGCGACCCCAGAGAGAGGTGCGCAGTAGTTCCTCGGCGTTTTGCAAAATATTTTCCGGAATGTCCGTTGGATGACAATTATAAGCTCGCTTGCGGCATAGACTCTGCGCCAACTAAGAGTCATTGCGATGGTGCACTGCAAGGTTTACGCAGCCGTCAGCAATGGACACAATGCCTCAAACGAACGTTAGACCGTGCTCAATCATAAGTGCGGCGTGGAGGAGACAAAATGCCTGACCAGGCGAATTTCGGGTCGGTGGATGGTTTGCATACCTTCCCGCGACTGTTGTTCAATCATGCAAAAACCCGCGCCAATGCGCCGGCGATGCGTGAAAAGCATCTCGGTATCTGGCAGACCTGGAGCTGGGCTGATGTCGGCGAGCGTGTGCGCGCCCTGGCGTGCGGCCTCTCTGCGCTCGGCTTCAAGCGCGGCGATAACCTGGCAATCATTGGTGACAACCGGCCGCATCTCTACATGATGATGACCGCTGCCCAGTGTCTCGGCGGTGTGCCGGTGCCGCTCTATCAGGATGCCGTGGCCAGCGAAATGCTGTTCGTGCTACAGGATGCCGGCATCCGTTTTGTCGTTGTCGAGGATCAGGAGCAGGTCGACAAAATGCTCGAAGTCCGCGAGCAGTTGCCCGGACTCGAGCACGTCATCTACGACGACCCGCGTGGTATGCGGCATTACACCCAGACTTTCCTGCACGACATCCATGAGCTGATGGAAATGGGTAGGATTCACGACCGCAACCATCCCGACTTTCTAAATCAGGAAGTTGAGCAAGGCCATTTCGACGATGTGTCGGTCATGCTCTACACCTCGGGTACCACCGGCAAGCCGAAAGGCGTCTGTCAGACGCACGGCGCCTTTATCGCCGCAGCGCAAGGCGGTGTCGAAGTCGATCATATGGCTGCCGACGGCGACATTCTTTGTTATCTGCCGATGGCCTGGGTCGGTGATCACCTCTTCTCCTACGCGCAGGCGCTGGTCGCCGGTTTCACTATCAATTGCCCGGAATCAGGCGATACGGTAATGACCGATCTGCGCGAAATTGGCCCGACCTATTACTTTGCCCCGCCGCGTGTGTTTGAAAGCCTGCTGACCTCGGTGATGATCCGTATGGAAGATGCCGGCGCGATCAAGCGCAAGCTGTTTCATTACTTCATGGATGTCGCCAAACGTTGCGGTGCTGAAATTCTTGATGGCAAACCGGTGTCCATGGGCGATCGCCTCAATTACGCGCTGGGCAACCTGATCGTTTATGGCCCGTTGCGCAACGTCCTGGGCCTGAGCCGGGTGCGCGTCGCCTACACGGCTGGCGCGGCGATTGGCCCGGAGTTGTTCCGCTTTTACCGTTCGATGGGCATCAACCTCAAGCAGTTTTACGGCCAGACTGAAACCTGTGCCTACGTCTGCCTGCAGCCGGATGGGGCGATCAAGTTTGATTCCGTTGGCCAGCCGGCGCCTGGCGTTGAAATCAAGATTGCCGACAACGGCGAAGTGCTGGTCAAAGGGCCGATGCTGCTCAAGGAATACTACAAACGCCCGGAGGACACCGCCGAGTCGATCAATGCCGATGGCTACTTCATGACTGGTGATGCCGGCTTCCTCGACGAGGATGGTCACCTGAAGATCATCGACCGCGCCAAGGACGTCGGCAAGCTGTCGAACGGCGCGATGTTCGCCCCGAACTACATCGAGAACAAGCTGAAGTTCTTCCAGCACATCAAGGAAGTGGTCTGTTTCGGTCACCAGCGCGACATGGTTTGCGCCTTTGTGAATATCGATGTCGGTGCCGTTGGTAACTGGGCCGAGCGGCGCGGTATTTCCTATTCAGGTTACGCCGATCTGGCGGGCAAACCGGAAGTGCTTGAACTGATCCGTGAATGTGTCGAGCAGATCAATGCCGGTTTGATTCACGACACGATGGTTGCTGATTCACAGATTCATCGCTTCCTGGTGTTGCACAAAGAGCTTGATCCGGATGATGACGAATTGACACGCACCCGCAAGGTGCGCCGCAATTTCGTCGCCGAAAAATACAAGGTGTTGATCGATGCGCTGTATAGCGGCAAGGCGAATCAGTTCATTGAAACCGAGGTCAAGTTCGAAGATGGCCGGCGTGGCAAGGTGTCTGCCGACCTGAAGATCATCGATGCAAAAACCTTTCCGATCGTGAAAAAGGCTGCCTGAACATGAGCAAGAAAATAGGCGACGTCATTCTCGACCTGCAGAACATTTCCCTGCGCTTCGGCGGCGTCAAGGCGCTGACCGACATTTCCTTCAACGTCAAACAGCACGAAATCCGCGCCATCATCGGCCCGAACGGTGCCGGCAAGAGCTCGATGCTGAACGTCATCAACGGCGTTTACCACCCGCAGGAAGGCAAGATCTTCTGGCACGGCAACGAGCGCAAGAAAATGGAGCCGCACATGGCGGCGCAGCAGAATATCGCGCGTACCTTCCAGAATATTGCCTTGTTCAAGGGCATGAGCGTTCTCGACAACATCATGACTGGACGCATTACCAAGATGAAGTCCAACTTCATCGAGCATGCGCTGTGGTTTGGCCGGGCCAAGAATGAGGAGTTGGAGCACCGCAAAAAAGTGGAAGAGGTTATCGACTTTCTGGAAATCCAGCACATACGTAAAACGCCGGTTGGCCGTCTGCCCTATGGCCTGCAAAAGCGGGTTGAGCTGGGCCGCGCGCTGGCTGCCGAGCCAACCATGCTGCTGCTTGATGAGCCGATGGCCGGCATGAATGTCGAAGAAAAACAGGACATGTGCCGTTTTATCCTCGACGTAAATGACCAGTTTGGAACGACGATCGTGCTGATCGAACACGATATGGGCGTGGTGATGGATATTTCCGACCGCGTTGTCGTGCTCGACTACGGCAAGAAGATCGGTGATGGCGTGCCGGATGTCGTGAAAAACAGTGAGGAGGTCATCAAGGCCTACCTCGGCGCCGGCCACTAGGAGATTGGGTTATGAATTTTTTCTTGGAAGTCCTGATTGGTGGCCTGCTTTCCGGCGTGATGTACGCCTTGGTGGCCCTCGGTTTCGTGATGATCTACAAAGCCTCTGGTGTTTTCAACTTTGCTCAGGGGGCGATGGTCTACCTGGCGGCACTGTCGGTTGTTGGCTGTATTGAACAAGGTGCGCCGCTCTGGCTGGCGATTATTCTCGCCTTTATTATCATGACCTTGTTCGGTATTGCTACCGAGAAATTTGTGTTGCGCAAGCTGGTCAATCAGCCGCCGATTGCACTGTTCATGGCGACGATTGGTCTGGCGTTTTTTATCGAAGGCATTGCTCCGATGGTTTTCGGCAGCGATCCGCGCGCGCTGGAGTTGGGTATTGTCGATGAACCGCTGCCTTGGGTCATGGACAACTGGAACATGGTGATTTCAAAGTTTGATTTGGTCGCCGCCGGCGTGGCTGGCGTGCTGGTTGCCACCCTGGCCCTTTTCTTCCAATACACCCGGATCGGCCGCGCCTTGCGCGCCGTGGCCGACGACCATCAGGCCGCCTTGTCGATTGGCATTCCGCTGCAACACATCTGGGCGATTGTCTGGGGTGTTGCCGGCTTTGTTGCGCTAGTCGCCGGCATGATGTGGGGGGCTCGTAATGGTGTGCAGTTTGCGCTTACTTTTACCGCACTCAAGGCGCTGCCGGTGCTGATCCTTGGCGGTTTTACCTCGGTGCCGGGGGCGATTATCGGCGGGTTGATCATCGGCGCCTCGGAGAAACTGGCTGAAATCTATATTCCACCGGTTATGCAGGATCTGTTTGGCGGCAATTTTGGCGGTATTGAAGGTTGGTTCCCTTACGTGCTGGCGCTGTTGTTCCTCTTGGTTCGCCCCGAAGGTCTCTTCGGCGAAAAACACATCGACCGGGTATAGGGAGAAAACACATGCTTTACCGTGAAGCCGGTCAATTCAAAACGACCTACGCTGCTGATCAGCAACTCTTTCCGATTCGTCAGGACCGGATTGGGGTCATCACCTTGCTGCTTGTCGCTTTTCTGGGCGTGCCGCTCTTTGCCAGCGAATACTGGTTTTCGGCCATCCTGATTCCATTTCTTATTTTTGCTCTGGCTGCACTTGGGCTGAATGTGCTGACCGGTTATGCCGGCCAGCTTTCACTGGGTTCCGCCGCTTTCATGGCGGTTGGCGCCTACGCCGCCTACAACTTTCAGTTGCGTATCGAAGGTATCCCGATTCTGGTTTCCTTTGCTTTGGCCGGGTTGACTGCAGCTGGTGTCGGTATTCTGTTTGGCCTGCCATCGTTGCGTATCAAGGGCTTTTATCTGGCCGTGGCGACGCTGGCGGCACAGTTCTTTATTGTCTGGTGCCTGACCAAGTTTCCCTGGTTGTCGAACAATTCCTCTTCCGGCGTGATTTCGACGCAGAAGCTGATTATCTTCGGCCATGAGCTGACGACGCCAGTTGAAAAATATCTGCTGGTGCTCTCCATCGTTGTTGTTATGGCCCTGGCCGCCAAGAACATGGTGCGCTCATCGACCGGTCGGGCATGGATGGCGGTGCGCGACATGGACGTTGCTGCTTCGGTGATCGGTATCAAGCTGATGCCGACCAAGCTGCTAGCTTTTGCCGTCAGTTCCTTTTACTGCGGTGTTGCCGGTGCTTTGTATGCTTTCTGCTACCTCGGTTCGGTCGAGCCGGATGGCTTCTCGCTCGAAATGTCGTTCAAGATTTTGTTCATGATCATTATTGGCGGTGTCGGTTCGATCATGGGCAGTTTCCTCGGCGCGGCCTTCATCCTGTTACTGCCTATTTTCCTCGACGTAGCCCTGCCGTTTTTGGCCGGCTTGTTCGGGCTACCGTTTTCCAGCGCTACCGTGTCGCACATCCAGATTACGGTGTTCGGTGCGCTGATCATGTTCTTCCTGATCGTCGAGCCGCACGGGTTGGCCCGGCTGTGGCAAATCGCCAAGGAGAAACTGCGTTTGTGGCCTTTCCCTCACTAGGTTTGGTCGTGCTGGAAGCGGCGGCGGCCCCGTCGCTTATTTGTAATAAATGGAGGAGACATTCAATGATTAAAATTTCAAACCCGCTATTGCCGCCGCTGCGGTTTCTCTGGCTATGCTCTCTTCTGCCGCGATGGCAGCTGAAGAGCAGTTCTTCCCGCTGATCGACTACCGCGTCGGCCCCTATGGCTCGAATGGTCAGGCTTTCTACGGTGGTTTCATCGATTATCTCAACTACGTCAATCTGAAGGAAAAGGGCGTCAATGGCGTCCAGATGACTTACGAAGAGTGCGAAACCGAATACAACAACGCCAAGGGCGTCGAGTGTTACGAGCGTCTGAAGAGCAAGGCAGCCAAGTCGGCCGGCCCGCTGCACACGATGTCGACCGGCATTTCCTACGCGCTGATCGACAAGTCGGCCCAGGATAAATTGCCGCTGGCGATGATGGGTTATGGTCGTACCGATGCGGTCGATGGCTCGGTGTTCCCCTACGCCTTCCCGCTGGTGACGACTTACCAGATGCAGGCATCGGCCATCGTCAAGTTCATCAAGGACAAGAACGGCGGCAATCTGGCCGGCAAGAAGATTGTTTATCTCTATCATGACTCGGCTTATGGCAAGGAAGCGATCATCGCTTTGGAAGCTGAGGCTTCACTGAATAAATTTACGTTGGTGCAGATTCCGGTCGCCCATCCGGGTAACGAGCAGGGCGCGCAGTGGCTGAAGATTCGTCAGGAAAAACCAGACTTCGTTATTTTCTGGGGCTGGGGCGTGATGAACCAGACGGCGCTGAAGGCCGCGCAGAAAGTTGCTTTCCCGCGTGACAAGATGATCGGCTCGTGGTGGACCGGTTCTGAAGAAGACGTGGTGCCGGCTGGCGATGCCGCCAAGGGTTACATGGCTGCGACCTGGAACGTTTCAGGCAAGCAGGTGCCGGTGATTGCCGATATCGAAAATGTTGTTTATGGCGCTGGCAAGGGCAATCTGCAGGACAAGACCAAGATTGGCACCATCCTTTATAACCGTGGCGTTTCTGCCGCCGTCTTGTCGGTTGAAGCGATCCGCAAGGGGCAGGAAAAATACGGTAAAGGCAAGGCGCTAACTGGCGAGCAGACGCGTTGGGCACTGGAAAACCTGAATATCACTGATGCCCGCTTGAAGGCCTTGGGCGCTACCGACTTGCTGCCGGAAATCAAAACCTCCTGCGACAACCACGAAGGTTCCGGCAAGGTGAAGATCCAGCAATGGGATGGCGCCAAGTGGGTGCCGGTATCCGGCTGGATCGAGGGCAACAAGGCGCTGATTCACCCGCTCTTCCAGGCATCTGCCAAGCAGTACGCCAAGGAAAAGGGCATCACGCCGCGTGACTGCTCGAAAGAGAAGTAAGTAATTTCCGCCTCCCCCTCCTCTTTCGAGGAGGGGGTTGAAGCAAGGATTGCCAATGAATACACAAACTGCGGCTGTTACGGTCGACTCGTATTTGAGCATCAAAAATATCGAGGTCATTTACGACCACGTTATTCTGGTGCTCAAGGGCGTTTCGCTGAATGTGCCGAAAGGCAAGATCGTTGCATTGCTGGGCGCCAATGGTGCGGGCAAATCAACGACGCTGAAAGCCATTTCCAACCTGTTGCACGCTGAACGTGGCGATGTGACGAAGGGTTCTGTCGAATACAAGGGCCAGCGTATTGACCAGCTGACGCCGAACGAACTGGTCAAGCGTGGCGTCATTCAGGTCATGGAAGGGCGCCATTGCTTTGGCCACCTGACCATCGAGGAAAACCTGCTGACCGGTGCCTACACCCGTTCGATTTCGCGCAGCGAGTTGAAGGACAGTCTGGAAAAGGTTTATCACTATTTTCCACGGCTCAAAACACGGCGTACTTCGCAGGCCGGTTATACCTCGGGCGGTGAACAGCAGATGTGCGCCATCGGCCGGGCGTTGATGGCCAAGCCGGAAATGATCCTGCTTGATGAGCCGTCGATGGGGCTGGCACCGCAGATCGTCGAAGAGATTTTCGAGATCGTCAAGGATCTGAACAGTCGTGAAAACGTCAGTTTTCTGCTTGCCGAACAGAACACCATGGTCGCGCTGAAATATGCCGATTTTGGCTACATTCTTGAGAATGGCCGGGTCGTCATGGAGGGCGATGCCGAGGGCTTGCGCACTAACGAGGACGTCAAGGAGTTCTACCTTGGCTTGTCGTCGGCGGGGCGCAAATCATTCAAAGACGTCAAACACTACCGCCGCCGCAAACGCTGGCTGTCGTAATGGCAGTGCGCCGCTCATGGCGGCGTTGTTGGCCGGCTTGTTGGCAGGAGCCAACGGCGCCGGCCTCCGCCTTGCCCTGAGCGGCTACTTTGCCATTCCGGGTGGGGTATGGGAAACGATGCCACGGTCAACCGGAAAATAACGGAGAAAAATGAAATGAGCTATTACGATCCGCTGGAAACGCGCGATCCCGGTGAGCGCGAAGAGGATTTGATGGACAAGCTGGCGCGCCAGGTGGCGCATGCCAAGGAGTCGACGACCTACTATTTCCATGCGCTGGCCGGCTTCAATCCGTTTGAATGCGTAACCCGTGAAGCCTTGGCGCGCTTGCCGCTAACCCGCAAACGGGACTTGATTGCCCTACAGCAGAAAACGCCGCCGTTTGGTGGCCTCAATTCATTGCCCAGACATAAGGCCAAGCGAGTGTTTTCTTCGCCGGGGCCGATCTATGAACTACAGGGCAAAGACATTGACCCCTGGCACATGGCCCGCGTGCTTTACGCTGCCGGTTTTCGTAATGGCGATCTGATCCACAACTGTTTTTCCTACCATTTCACGCCGGGCGCTTTCATCTTTGAAGGTGGCGCACGCAAGCTGGGCTGTTCGGTCTTCCCCGGCGGTACCGGGCAAACCGAACAGCAGGTGCAGGCGATGGCTGATCTCAAGCCGGAGGGTTATGTCGGTACGCCATCTTTCCTGCGCATCATCGTCGAGAAGGCCGAGGAAATGGGTGTCAATATCAGCTCATTGCGCAAGGCCTCTGTCTCTGGCGAAGCCTTGCCGGGTGTGACACGTGACTGGCTCAAAGAGCGTGGCATCATTGTTCGGCAGTGTTATGCGACGGCTGATATTGGCGCGATTGCTTATGAAACCGAGGCCGAAGAGGGCTTGGTCGTCGAGGAGGAAGTACTGGTCGAAATCGTCCGTCCTGGCACTGGCGACCCGGTTGAGCCGGGCGAAGTTGGCGAAATTGTAGTCACCACCTTCAACCCGGATTACCCGCTGATTCGTTTTGCGACGGGTGACCTTTCGGCTGTCATGCCTGGTCGTTCACCCTGTGGGCGTAGCAACATCCGCCTCAAGGGCTGGATGGGGCGGGCCGACCAAACGACCAAAATCAAGGGTATGTTCGTCCATCCCGAGCAGGTTGCCGAGCTTGCCAAACGTCACCCGGAGATCCATCGCATGCGGCTGGTGGTCGATAACCCTGGTGGGCAGGATCGCATGGTCCTGCATTGTGAAATCGAAGCGGGGGCGGAGGCGCTCGACAAGGCGGTGATTTCGAGCCTGCGTGAAGTAACCAAGCTGCGCGGTGAGGTGGCATTTGCGGCGCCAGGGGGCTTGCCCAATGATGGCAAAGTGATTGAAGATAGCCGGGTCTATTGACCTGGTTTGTTCATGAAATCTCTCTTTGTTGCGCTGCTTCTGCTGGCTACCCCTGCGCTGGCCGCTGAACCGGCTTTGCGTTCTTCCGCCCGTTTGCTGTTCAAGCAGCCGGAAATGCTGCAGCCAGGGCGTTGCGTGGCCTATGAAGAAGGTGGCAATGGCTGGATTGCCACAGAGCCGGTTTATTTTCTGAAAGGTCGCGTCATTTCAGCCGAAGTGCGTACTCGGCACCTTGGGAAATGTCCGGTCGTGCCGGGCAAGAATCTTGAGCAATATAGTCGTGCAGAATTCAATCGGCAGGCTCTGGCTTACCCTTGTGTGGCGACCGATGTTCCGGAGCGTGACGAGCAAATCGGTATGGTGCGCCTGCGTGTTGTCGAATGGGAAACGCCGCATGAGCGGAAGGCGGCCAATTTGGGCCGTCTCTATCGCGGCATGTTCATCGAACAAGCTTTAAAAAAAGATTTGGAGATCGAACTGGAAGCCGACTTGTTGGGCGTTTGTGAGTCATAAGTCGGCTGGATGATCGACATCGCGTAGTACGCCGGCATCCTCGACTGGGCAAAGCATGATTTTCTGGTGATGCATTGCCAGAATCGATTTTCCGCCCTGATCGCCGGTCAGTGCTACCAATTGCTCAAACCATGGCGCGGCAAAGCCAACTGGATGACCGCGCTGCCCCTGAAATGAAGTGGCGGCAAGACTGGCGCCAGCGCGTAGGCAATCGGCAACTGCCTGATGGCTGCTTGGTGCAATAAAAGGCATGTCACCCAGCGCGACTACCCAGCCAGTGCTGCCGGGCTGGCGCGCACACCCGCAGCCAGCGTGTGGCCCATGCCGGCCCCGGCATCCGGGCAAATAATTGTTTCATAGCCTTCGGCGGCGAGCAGGCCGGCAAGGGTTGCGCTGTCCGGGCGGAGGACAGCGAACAGCCGGTTACACGCCGGGCGGAGATGGCGTGCCGCCACCAGCGCCATTGGCGTGCCATCCTTTAATGGGTGCAGCAGTTTGTCGCTGCCAAAGCGGCTGCCTTGGCCGGCGGCGAGCAGAATACCGACAATCTGCGTCATTCGACGTGGCAGGCGTAGGGGTCGGCAACTGTTACGGTCGACTGGAAATTTAGCCCATTTTTTATTGCTGTCATTTCAGCCAGAATCGAGACGGCAATTTCCGGCGGCGTCCGGCTGCCAATGGGAAGGCCGACCGGGCCGTGCAAGCGCTCGACTTCGGCCTGCGACAAATCGAAATACTGCAGCAGTCGCTCACGACGTTTGCTGTTGTTTGCCTTGAACCAAGCGCGCCGACGTAGAAGGCCGGCGACTTGAGTGCTTCGAGCAGCGCCATGTCGTCAAGCTTGGGGTCGTGGGTCAGCGCAACGACGGCGCTGCGCGGATCGAGGCCGAGTTCGGTCACCGCATCGTCGGGCATTGCTGTGATGCGCTCGGTGCCAGGGACATCCCAGCCGTCGGCATATTCGCTGCGCGGGTCGCAGATGTAGACGCGATAGCCGAGGGCCTGCGCCATGGTCGCCAGGTAGCGCGAAATCTGCCCGGCGCCGATGATCAGCAGCCGCCAGGCCGGGCCGTGCAGCGTGACCAGCGTCTGGCCGTCCCACTGCTGACTGTCACCGGCGCTGCCCCCTTCGAGGCTGACCGCACCGCTCGCCAGCGCTACCCGGCGAGTGCACCAGTTGGCCGGTGCCGATGCGCTGGGCGAGTTGTTCGAGCAGGGCGGCATCGGGCGCCGGTTCGAGCACCAGTTCCAGCGTGCCGCCGCAGGGCAAGCCGAAGCGATGCGCCTCGTCGGCCGTGACGCCGTAGCGCAGCAGGCGTGGCGCGCTACCCGCGAATTCGCCAGCAGCAGCACGGCGGATCAGGTCATCCTCGATGCAGCCGCCGGAGACCGAGCCCTGCACCTGCCCGTCGTCGCGCAGGATCATCCAGGCGCCCGGCGGCCGCGGGGCGGAACCCCAGGTCCGGGCGACGGTGATCAGCGCGAAGCGATGCCCGGCCGCCGCCCACTTGCGGGCGGCGTCGAGAACCTGCGTATCCAGGCTGTCCATGTCAGGCCACCAGCTCTGCGGTGTTGAACGGCATCTTGTTCAGGAACTTGCCGGTTGCCGCAGCAATGGCGTTGGCCACGGCCGGTGCCAGGGGCGGCACGCCAGGTTCGCCAATGCCGGTCGGGGCTGCAGTCGATGGCACGATGTGCACCTCAACCACCGGCATGTCGCCAATGCGCAGCAACGGGTAAGTATCGAAATTGCCCTGCTCGACACGCCCGCCCTTGAGCGTGATTTCACCGCTCATGGCAGCTGACAAGGCGAATCCAACCGCGCCTTCGACCTGCGAACGGATGTTGTCCGGGTTGATCGCCGTACCGCAATCCACCGCGCAAACGACGCGGTCGACCTTGATCGAGCCGTCTTTCTTGACCGTCACTTCGGCCACCTGAGCGACGAAGGAGTTGAAGGATTCATGCACCGCAACGCCGCGGCCACGCCGCTCGCCGGCAGCCGCCTTGAGCGGCGTTCCCCAGTTCGCTTTCTCGACCACCAGCTTGAGCACGCCAGCGTGCTTGGGGTGCTCGGTCAGCAATTCGAGGCGCAGGGCAACCGGGTCCTTGCCCATCGCCGTCGCCACCTGATCGAGGAAAACCTCGGTCGAGTAAGCCGTGTGCGAGGAGCCGACCGAGCGCCACCAGAGTACCGGCACGCCGATATCGGTCGGCGTGTGCAGATCGACCAGCAGGTTGGGGATGGCGTAGGGCAGATTGGAAGCGCCTTCGACCGAAACATGGTCGATGCCATCCTGATCATCATCGACGCGAATGGTGATCCGGCCATGATCGACTGGCCGACCAGCCGGTGATGCCAGCCGACCAGCTTGCCGCTGCCATCGAGCGCTGCTTCCAGCGCATGGTGGAAAAGTGGCCGGTAGTAGCCGCCACGCATATCATCCTCGCGCATCCAGACCAGTTTGACGGGGGCCTTGCCATTGATCGCCTTGACGATATGCGCCGCCTCCAGCACGTAATCCGATTGAGTGCAGGCCCGGCGCCCGAAACTGCCGCCGGCGTAGAGCATGTTGAGCTTGACCTGCTCGGGCTTGAGGCCGAACAGCGCGGCCACCCGGCCCTGGTCGACGGTCTGGAACTGCTCGCCATTCCACACCTCGCAGCCATCTGCCTTGAGGTGGACGACGCAGTTCATCGGCTCCATCGCCGCATGGGCGAGGTAGGGAAAATCGAAGGAAGCGCTAACCACTTTGGCGGCGCCGGCAAAGGCTTTCGTCGTGTCGCCTTTATTCGCGGCGACCAGGCCGGGCTTCTTGGCCATTTCCTTGTACTTGGCCAAAATTTCATCGCTACCCAGCTTGAAGGCCTTGCTGTCGTCCCAGCTGACCGACAGGGCATCGCGGCCTTTCTTCGCGCTCCAGGTATCGGTGGCCAGCACGGCCACACCCTGCGGAATCTGTACGACATCGACGATGCCCTTGATCGCTTTCGCCTTGCTCGCGTCGAAGGACTTCACCGTTGCGCCGAACTGCGGCGGATGGGCAACCACGGCGACGAGCATGCCGGGCAGGAAAACGTCCTGCGTAAATTGCGCCGTGCCGTTGGTCTTGGCGGCGCTGTCCTTGCGCTTGGCCTGCTTGCCGATCAGGCGGAAATCCTTGGGGTCTTTCAGTTTGACCTCGGTCGGCACGGTTTCCTTGGCGGCATCGAGCGCCAGTTCGCCAAAGCTGGCCTTGCGGCCGCTGCCGGCATGGCTGACGATACCGTCACGCACGACAATTTCTGCTGCGCCAACATTCCAGCGCTTGGCGGCGGCCGAAACCAGCATGGCCCGCCCGCTTGCCCCGGCCTTGCGCATCTGGTCCCACGAATTGGCCATCGCCGTACTGCCGCCGGTGCCCTGCGCCGGGCCCCAGAAGGTGTTGTTGTAGCGCTTCGCATCGGCCGGCGCCCCTTCGACGCGAACATGTTTCCAGTCGGCATCGAGCTCATCGGCCAGGATTGTCGCCAGACCGGTATAGGTGCCCTGCCCCATTTCGAGATGCTTGGACATGACAGTCACGCTGTTGTCGGCACCAATGCGCAAGAAGGCATTCGGCTCGAAAGTGGCCGTGCTGGCGGCGATGACCCCGGATTTTCCGGCGGCCCCGGCAGCCATCACCGGCAGGCAGAAACCCAGCGTCAGGCCGGCACTACTTTGCAGGAAACGGCGGCGGCTGAGGTTTTCAATAATGATTTCGCTCATGATCTATCTCCTCAGGCCAGCGCTTTGGCGGCTTCGTGGATGGCAGCGCGGACGCGCACATAGGTGGCGCAGCGGCACAGATTGCCCGACATGGCGGTGTCGATGTCGGCATCGCTCGGCTTGCGGTTCTGGCTGAGCAGCGCGACGGCGCTCATGATCTGGCCGGACTGGCAGTAGCCGCACTGCACGACATCGAGCTTGCGCCAGGCTTCCTGCACGACCTTGCCGACGCGCTCGTTATCGACCGCCTCAATGGTCCTGATCTTGCGCCCAACCACCGCCGAGACAGGCGTCGTGCAGGCGCGCACCGGCGTTCCATCAACATGCACAGTACAGGCGCCGCACAGTGCCTGGCCGCAGCCGAATTTCGTTCCGGTCATCTGCAGCGTGTCGCGCAGTGCCCAGAGTAGGGGGGTGTCAGGCGCGACATCGAGCTGATGCGGCTGGCCATTCACGTTGAGTTTGATCATTTGGCAGACTCCGTTGGTCGGGTGGGTAGGGGGGGCGATCTGCGCCGCCAATAGGGGACGATCAAGTGTGCTCGACAGCGACCGGCAGTTGATAGCAACTTCCTGCGAGTTTCTTGCCTGATCGTGCACGCTGGTACATTTGCCACTCGTCGCCTTCTTTTGAATCCGGTAATCTGGCGTGTCTTGAAATCTCCATTGGGACAGGCATGAAGCAGATTAGTTCGGATTTAGGGCTGGCGCTGGAGATCACCCGTCAGCGGACAGAGCTCGCCGCCATCATTGAACAATATTGCAGCGCGGACGGCACTCATCCGACGCCGATTCCCGGACTGACCTTCTTTCGCCATGTCGCGCCCAGTGGCGCCGCCTGCGCTGTCGTCAAATCCCTTTTCGCCCTGCCTGTTCAAGGCGCGAAGCGCGTGGTGCTGGCCGACGAAGTTTACGCATACGACCGGCGGCATTACCTGATCACTTCGGTTGATCTCCCGCTGCTTGCCCAAATCACCGAGGCCTCGCCTGAAGCGCCCTACCTTGGCCTGGCGCTTGAGCTTGATGCCCGCCAGATTGGTGAGCTGATGAGCAAAATGCCCCCTGTTTTGCCGTCGACCGTAACTGTTTCACGTGGCCTGGCGATCAGCGAAATCACCAGCGAGATTCTCGGTGCAGCCCTTCGCCTTGCTCGTCTGGTCGCTACACCCGAGGCTATTCCTGTGCTGGCGCCGCTGATCGAACAGGAATTACTCTATCACCTGTTAAGCGGCGAACAAGGCGGACGCCTGCGTGATGTCGCCATCAAGGGCAGCCAAAGCCACCAGATTTCGCGGGCCATTCAGTGGATCAATCAACACTTTTGCGAGCCGATGCTCATCGATGCGCTGGCTGGCGCGGTGAGCATGAGCAAGTCTTCGCTACACCATCACTTCAAGGCGCTGACCTCAATGAGCCCGTTGCAATATCAGAAAACCCTGCGCCTGCAGGAGGCCCGTCGCCTGATGCTGATCGAGCAACTGGACGCCGCCTCGGCCAGCCACCGGGTGGGCTACGAAAGCCCGTCGCAATTCAGCCGTGAATACCGCCGGGTCTTCGGCGCGCCACCGCTTAAGGATATTGCCCTGATGCGAACAGCGGCTTAGCTGTAGATCAAGACGCAGCCGATAATATCCCGCCATGACCACCGCCCTGCTCCTGTTCCCGGATTTCGCCCTGATCCTCCTTGGTGTTGCCATCCGGCGCTGGATGGGGCTGGGCGATCATTTCTGGAGCGGCGTCGAGAAGCTGGTTTATTTCATTCTTTTTCCAGCCTTGCTGATCAACGCCATTGTTAAAACCCGGCTTGACCTGGTGGCGGCGGTGCCCTTGCTGGCGACAGCGTTTGCCGCCATGTTTGGCGGCATGTTGCTCGGCTTGCTGCCACGCCTGTTTGTCAAATTGCCACCGCTGGTCTTTGCTTCGCTGTTCCAGTGCAGTTATCGCTTTAATTCCTATATTGCCCTCGCCGTGGCCGGCATGTTGTTCGGCGCACCGGGCATTGCAACGATGGGATTGATCGTTGGCGCCGCCGTGCCGCTGGCAAATTTCACCTCGGTCTGGATGCTGGCACGCCATGGCGAAGTTGGCTTGTGGCGTGAAGTGGCGCGAAATCCGCTGATCTGGGGAACACTTACCGGTTTTCTGCTGAACCTTGCTGGGTTCGTTCCGCCGCAAGCCATGCAAGCCTTTCTCGGGCGTCTCGCCGATGCCTCGATTGCGCTAGGCCTGATCGCAGTCGGTGCGGCACTCAGACTGGACGGCACTCCCGGTGTACGCGGAATTTCTCTCTGGTTGGTGCTGGTCAAGCTGGTTGCACTACCCATTATTGCCATCGTTGTTGGCCAATGGCTTGGCTTGCAAGATTTAAATTATCAGGTGGTGGTGCTCTTCGCCGCGATGCCAACGGCATCATCAGCCTATATTCTGGCGATGCGCATGGGCGGTGATGGGCGTAGCGTGGCGTGGCTGATTTCGGCGACCACGCTAGGTTCTATGCTGACGCTGCCTTTCTGGGCAGCGTGGCTGCTCGGCTAAATTACTTTTTGGTGCGCTTGCTTGGCTTGTCTGCTTCAGCCTGGCCGGCCTGTGCCGCTGCTTCGGCGTGCTGCTGCATTTGCTCGCGCATCTGTTCCATCATTTGCCACGGCCACATGGCGGCACCATTCAGTGCGCCATTTTCGGCGTTGACCGCAACCGGTGGTGCTTCTGGCGCGGCTTCCGGGGTCATCGACTTGGCTGCGTCGCTGGCCATCTGGCCCATGGTTTTAACGGCAGAAACTGTCGAGCGCTGCATTTCCAGGCCCTGAATGGTCATTTGCAACATGGAAAGGTTCATGCGCAGCCAGCCTTCAACGGCTTTCATGTCCTTGATGCGCTTGTCGAGTTCCTCGACATCAAAGGTCGGCGTGACCATGCCGGGCAGGTTGAAACCCATCTGGCCCCACATGTTGCGCATAAAACCGAGTGGATCATTGTTGTTTGGTTGATCGTTGTTGAACATGTCTCTCTCCATCTATTGATGATTGTTCAATCTTAAACCAGTTCAAGAAGTAAAATGCATATATTGATACCCATAAAAACGAGGGGAAATCGCATGTTGAAGCTCTTGGTGGTTGAGGATCACGCACTGGTTCGCGAAGGACTGGTTCGCTTGCTTGGTCAGGTTGACGATGAGGTCTCGGTTACCGGCAAGGCCGATTTTGAATCGGCACTTACGGTACTCGATACCGAAGAGGATTTCGATCTGATTCTGCTCGATCTAGCGTTGCCGGGCATTGATGGTTTTGCCGGTCTGGATATCCTGCGCAAGCGCTTTCCGTCAATTCCGGTTGCCGTCGTTTCTGCTTATGATGACGTCCCGACGGTAACGCGAGTCATGAATCTCGGGGCATCCGGTTTTATTCCCAAGGCATTTTCAGGCGAGGCCTTACTTTCCGCAGTACGCGAAGTGCTGGACGGTAATATTTTCCGCCCCGGGCCTTCAAGCGGGGCGCGTCTTGATCTGGTGGCGCAGGTGCCTCCGTCGAATGTGTCGGTCCAGCCGGTGGAAATCGGGCTGACTGATCGTCAGTCACAGGTTTTGGCATTGATGGTGCGCGGCTTGTCGAACCGTGATATTGCCGAGCAATTGGAACTTTCCGAAGGCACGGTCAAAATTCATGCAACGGCAGTGTTCAAAACACTGGGGGTAAGCAGTCGGACCCAGGCGCTGGTTGCTGTCGCCCGTTACGGCATCGATTTCGAAAACGTTTTCTGAAGCTGTCCGATCAACGCCCGTAATTTGGCCGGCCGGATGGGGGTGGTCAGCGCCTGCACGCCGCTCGGTAGTGGTTCGCCGGGGTTCTTGGTGAACGCAATGAACGCGTTGTTATCCGGATAGTATTCACATGCGGCGGCGGCAAGCTGCGCATCGGCGATAATCAGGGTGCGTGGCGCCAGGGTTTTCGGCGACTCTTTGAGTGTTGTTTCCTGGGTGATTTGAAAATCCCAGCTGCGAACTAGTTCAATCGCCAGGCGGATGTCGTTTGAATCACCAATGAAATGAATGGTGGGGGTGGTTTCAACGACTGGCGCTGGCGTGTTGCTGACCACTGGCGATGCGTAGGGAAGCGTCAGCCCGAAGGTGGTTCCGCGATTCAGGCGCGAGCGCAGAGTGATTTCAATTTTGAGTGCGCGGGCCAGTCGGTCAACGATGGAAAGCCCTAGTCCTAACCCTTTGTTTTGCTCACGCGCCGTATTCCCCACCTGATAGAACTCGGCAAAAATGGCGGCTTGGTGTTCGCTGGCAATCCCCGGTCCGTTATCGCGAACTTCCAACAAAATATGTGCTTTGCGTTTGCGGGCAACGACGAGAATTCGTCCACCCGGCTGGGTGTAACGCAAGGCGTTTGATATCAGATTGGCCAACATGCGTTCGATCATCACCGGATCGGACTCGCCCCACAATGGGCTGGGGCGGAAATGTAGCGAAATATTGCGGTCGACCGCAGCGCGCCGGAAAGAATTGTTCAGCCGCTCGAATATTGGCCGCAGGGCAAAGCGGCGGATTTCCGGTTTGATGCCGGCGACATCGAGGCGTGAAATATCAAGCAGCGAATCAAGCAATTCGCCCAATGTGCTGGTTGATGTCGATATTTGTTCGGCCAGATGGGGCAGATCCTCTGGCGGAGCAGCACTGCGTACCTTGCGCTGGAGATCGGCAGCGAAAAGCGACAGGGCGTGCAGCGGTTGCCGCAAATCGTGACTGGCCGCCGCCAGAAAACGGCTCTTGGCGGTGTTGGCGCGCTCGGCAGCATCGCGTTGGGCAGAAAGCTCTGCCGTGGCTTCAAGCACACGGGTTTCCAGTGTTTCGTGACTGGCCGCCAGTTCGGCGGTAATTTCGCGCATTTCACGAATCTGGCGCCGGACGAGCAGGCCACCAACCAGCAGGATGCTGGTAACCAGCAGTGCCAGCGTACCCAGCTCAATCAGGTGGCTGCGCCAGTTGGTCAGCAGACTTGCTTCGGGGAGTACGGTTAAAACGCGTAAATCGGCAAAACCGGGCACCGGTGCCAACGAGAGTAGAAGTCCGTGGCCTTGAGCGATGCCGGTTTCGGGTAAGAGACCCCGCAAGCGGCCGTTGTAAAGGGTGTCGACGGCGATGCTGCCGAGAATGGCTGATTCCTTGCTAACGTCACTCGGTCTGCAAGAGGCAACGATCTGGCCTTTGGTGTTGAGCAGTACGGTTTCAAAATCGTCGGCGAGGCGGTTCGACCAGCAGAAGTCCTGAAGGTAGGCCGGTTCGATGCCGGCATAGGCGATACCGGAAAAGCGGCGCTGATCGTCATTGATGCGGCGAGCCAGGGTATAGGTGTAGCGGCCGGAAATCCTGCCGACGAAAGGACCAAAACTGGTCGCATCACGTCCGCTTTCAAGTGCCTTGAAGTAATCGCGGTCGGATACATTCAGACGCGGCGTGGGGAAGTAGGTGGAGATGAAGCGTTGACTGCCTTCGCGATCAAAGACAGCGAGGTCGCGTAGTTGGGGCAGCGAACGCGAATGGCGTTGCGCAACGTATTCCCAGCCACGATTCGGTTCCCATTGTTCCCAGTTGGGGTGATTGTTCGAAAGATCGGCGGCCATCTCGCGCAAGAGAATATCAACCGCCTCGAAGGTGCGGGCGGTGTGTTCGGCGAGCATGATGCTGAAGTGTTGAATCCGCCGCTCACCAAGATCAATTTCGCGTTCGCGGGAAAGTAGCGCATCGCTCAGAAAAACTGTCAGCACCGTGATTGTGCCAACCAGAGCGACGATCAGGGCGAGTGCTTCCGGCTTGCGCCTGACCAGAATATTCATCGCTGGTAACAGTAAAGCGGCCGGGCTGGGGTGCAGTCGACTTCGATTATCTGGGTCGGAACGACACCGGGTACCGGGAAGCTGTTGCTGATGAAGAGACTGCCGGGAAGCATTTCAGCTTCCACTTTATCCCATAGCCTGGCCATCGGGGCTGGCGAGAGGAAGGCGTAAACCACATCGTATTCGCCGAGTTTTGCTTGCCACAAATCATCCCAGCGCCAGCGAATGTTGGGCTGGCCAAGACTGAAGAAACGGCCGACCAGCCAGGTTAGCGGGGCGTTTTCGTAACCGGTGAAATGGCTTGCAGGGAGAGCGTCGGCAAGTGGTACGGTGGTGCTGCCGAGGCCGGCGCCGAGATCAAGGAAGCGGCTGTCACCACGTTCAGCCAGGAGTTCGGCGAGGGCGGCAACGGTTTCCTTATTGGACAGATAGAGCGGCACCTGCCCGCTCAGCGCGCCGCGATAGACGAGCAATAACAGGATAAAGGCAGCGAGGAACCACATCGGGTCAATTGCCAGACTGTGAGTCAGCCAGATCAGGGGCATGAAAGCGCCATGAATGAGGCGCCACCACCATGGTTGGCGAGAAAGCGTGGCAAGGATCAGGGCAACGCCACCAATCGCCAGGCTGGTTTCCAGCCACGGCATGGCTTCAGCCGACCAGCCGAAATAAGGCCAGGCGATGGATAAGACAAGAATGACAGCGGCCCCTTGCAGGGCGAACTGACGCAGCGGAGTCGTGGGCATCCGCTGATTTTAAGTCATCAAGGCCGTTCTGGATGATCATGCGCGAGATGTATTCAAACTGTCATCAACGTGAAATCTGCCCTGAATACGATGGTAGAAAAAATTTCCTCACCTTAATTCAGAGAAACCGACATGTTCAAACGCCTAGCTCTTCCCATTTTAGTCAGCCTTGTATTCATTGCGCCGGCCCAAGCCGGCGTGACGCTGATCGCCAGCGGTGCGCTCAATGGTACAAGCGATCTCTCCGGACTCAGCGGTGCGCTGGAAAACGGTGTTGCCGCCAATGTCCTGGGTGGTATGGGTTCAGGTTTGGCCTGGGCGGGTGGCAACACCTTCCTTGCTTTGCCTGATCGCGGTCCCAATGCCAGCAGTTACGCGGGCGGTGGTGCAATCGATAACACCACGTCCTACATTGATCGTTTTCAAACCATTACATTGAACCTGACGCAGAGCCAGAGTGCGGGCAGTTTTTCTTATGCCTTGAGCACAGCACTCAATCAGACGACCTTGCTATATAGCCCGAACGCCCTCAATTATGGCAGCACGGTCGGCCTGCCCAGTGCTGTGCCGGTTCAGAACACGGCAGAGCGCAATTACTTTACCGGGCGTTCCGACAACTTTGCTGCGGGTAACTCGCTGGCGGCGAATAACGCCCGCTTGGACCCTGAAGGAATTCGGGTTGCCAACGATGGCAAGAGCGTCTACGTTTCTGACGAATATGGTCCCTATGTACGCCAGTTTGACCGTGCAAGCGGTGCGCTGATCAAGACTTTTGCCCTGCCGGCCAATCTGGCTGTGAACAATCTCAGTAGTGCAGGGGCCACTGAAATTGCCGGCAATGCTACTGGTCGCGTTGCCAACAAGGGTATGGAAGGTTTGGCCATCACGCCGGATGGCAAGACGTTGGTCGGCTTCATGCAAAGCGCCTTGTTGCAGGATGGCGGCGATGGCGCCAAGGCCAATCGAATAGTGACTATCGATATTGCCACCGGCGCGACCAAACAATTCGCCTATAACAATGTGATTGGTGGGAAGACTTACGGCAGCAGCGAAATATTGGCCCTCAACAGCCATCAGTTTCTGGTGCTGGAGCGTGACGGCAAGGGGCTGGGGGATGGCTCTGCGGCCAAGGTAAAACAGATCTGGGTAGTGGACCTGGCGGGCGCCCAGGATGTCAGCGGTTTGTCAGGCGAGGCAGCTTTGTTGGCCAAGGCACCGAGCAAAAAGCTGTTTCTTGATATCAAGTCGGCACTGAATTCGGTTGGAATTGCGGATAAAGACATACCAGCCAAGCTGGAAGGCATGGCATTTGGTGAAGACATCACTGAAAACGGAGCCCTATTTCACACGCTGTATGTCGCCAACGACAATGACTTCAGCGATTTGGCCGGCGCCAATCAGTTCTTCGTCTTCAAGTTCTCTGATACTGATTTGAGCACGCTCAGTCTCGGCGCCTTTGAAAATCAGTCGATCAGTACGGTTTCCGAACCTGGAACTTACGCCATGCTGCTCGGTGCCCTGGGTTTGCTAGCCGGTTTTGGCCGCCGGAAGCAGAAAGACGCCTGATCGCCAAATTGCGCTTGCGGCCCATGAACTTGTGCGGCGGCCTGGCTCAGGGGAGGACTTTTCCGGGGTTGAGTAAATGGTGCGGGTCGAGCGCGGTTTTTATGGCGCGCATGACGTCGACCGCAACGTTGCCATGTTCCAGTGGCAAATATTTACGTTTGCCGAGGCCGATGCCGTGTTCGCCGGTGCAGGTGCCTTCCATGGCGATGGCACGCTCGACAACACGCTGGCTGATCCATGCCGCTTCGGCCATTTCCTTTTCATTGGCGGTGTCGACCAGCACAACAAGGTGGAAATTGCCGTCGCCGACATGACCAAATAGCGCAATCGGGATGCTGACCTGGGCGATGTCTTCGTAGGTCGCGGCGATGCATTCGGCAAGGCGCGAAATGGGTACACAAACGTCAGTCGGGAAGCAGCGACACCCTGGTTTCAATTGCAGGCAGGCAAAATAGGCGTCGTGGCGTGCTTGCCATAGGCGGCTACGATCCTCTGGTCTTGCCGCCCACTCGAAATGCGTGCCGCCGAGATCGTCAGCGATGGTTTGTACGGTTTCTGCCTGTTCGGCAACTGAGGCCGGGCTGCCGTGAAATTCGAAAAACAGGGTCGGCGCTTCAGCCAGCGTGGTCTTGCTGAATATGTTGATTGCCTTGAGCGAAAGTGCATCGAGCAATTCGATGCGCGCCACCGGCACGCCGAGCTGGATGGTCTGGATGACCGTCTGTACGGCTGAATCAATATCCGGAAAGGTGCACACGGCAGCCGAAATGGCCTCGGGAATCGGGTAGAGCTTGACCGTTAGCTCGGCCATGATGCCGAGCGTGCCTTCCGAGCCAACCAGCAGGCGGGTCAGGTCGTAGCCAGCGGATGACTTGCGCGCCCGGCCACCGGTTTTCATGATCCGGCCATCGGCCAGCACCGTCGTGGTCGCCATGACGTTGTCGCGCATCGTGCCGTAACGCACGGCATTGGTACCGGAGGCACGGGTCGCCGCCATGCCACCCAGTGTTGCATCGGCACCAGGGTCGATCGGGAAGAACAGGCCAGTGCCTTTGAGTGCATCGTTCAGTTGTTTACGCGTGACGCCGGCTTGCACTGTCGCATCGCCGTCCTCGGCATGGATGGCGACGATCTGGTTCATGCCGGAAAGGTCGAGGGAGATGCCACCTTTCGGCGCCAGCACATGGCCTTCCACCGAACTGCCAACGCCATAGGGAATAACCGGTACGCCGTGCGCTGCACAAAGTGTTACGGTCAACGCGATTTCTTCGATATTTTCTGCGAAAACCACTGCCGAAGGGAGCATCGGTTCATGTACCGATTCATCCCGGCCATGTTGCAGGCAGTTCGATTCACCTTGGGAGAAGCGCTGTCCAAATTGACTGCTGAGTTGTTCGATGAGTGTTTGGGGTAATGTCAATGTGGGCATCAGGAAAGGAAGCGTGTTGCCTGGTCGAGGTCGGTATGAGTTTGGCCACTATAGAGCGCATTGACGAATTTGCGCCAGATTAGGTCGGGTTCCCCTATGCGAAAGCCGAATAATCCTTCGCCGACGCGCTCCTGGTTTGACACCGCCTGCACCTGGAGATGGGAGATTTCTTCTTTGCCCAGTCGAATAACGGCGGTGAACCAGATACTCGGATCGATGGCAACGTGTGAGCGAGCCTGAAAGCCATAGCGTGACACTTCGCGGACTTCAACTGCGACTTCCTTGTGTTCGCTGTCGCTCTCCGGGTAATTGAGGCGGGCCGGGCATTTCACAGAAAAACGCTGGTGCCGCCGCATTTTTATGTCCTGCACTTGTTCAGGCAGGGGGGGCAAAACCTTGATGTAATCCGGCAGGTCATAAATTGAATGAAGCAGGGCCTTCTTGCGATCACTTAAACTGGCAAAAACCTTCGTGCGCTGGTTAAAAAAATGATCAATCAATGCCGGCGTCAAAACCGGATCATTGGTTGTGTAGAAGCGGCGGCGTGGTAACTCGATGTTGGGCAGTTTGACGTTCAGAAAATAATGATGCAAGTCACGATGCAGCGGCTTTCCTGAATAGTGCTGCCGGAAAATTTCAGGTGCGTGCTTGAGGTCTAGCGTCGCACCAATTGCGGGGGCGCCATTGACGAAGTCATAGTTGTCGACCATCGTGCTCGACAGGCGTTTAAAGAAAAGCAGCGATTCGTAAAGTTCAATATGGCGCGGGTTCACGGCAATGACCAGATGCCGCGTATCGAAGAAGGTCGTGCAATACTCATACATGAACTTCATCAGGGGAAACAGAATGCTGCCACCGGTGCGACGAAAGCGCGGATGTACAGCGAGCGCCGATACTTCGGCAATATTTCCCTGGCGTGCACGCAGGCCTGAAAGGTCAAAAATACGTTGCAAAGGAAAGCCTAATGCGCTTTCGCGAATCAGGGAAAGGGTGCCGACGACTTTGCCATCGTATTTGGCGCAAAGTGTCGTGGTGGTTGGCAAGGCGTGATAGATCGTTACCCGCATCCCGGAGGGGTCTGGCGTCATGAAACCGCTGTCAACATAAGCATCGTGCAGCAGGCTGAGACAGGCTTCCAGCTCTTCGCGAGTCTCGGCAATTTTCAAAACGAGTTTTGAATTTGGTGCCGGATCGCATTCAACAAAGGAGCGGTAAATGCCAAAACGCCGTCGTCTTGGTAACATAGCCAATGCTTTGCGCGCTGCTTTGTGAACCAGGTTGCGAAGTACCGTGACGATCTTCATAGGCTAGCTCTTATGTGGTTCCCCATCGAATCATCATAACATTTGTTATTGACAGGTGGTTGTACCCTACGGACAATCACCAAGTCGTTTTTAACTACCCCAATTTGTTCAGGAGAATCATCGATGCAAGCCAAGCTTTCTGTAGTTGCTCTCTCCATTGCCGCAGTCTTCGCTCTCGGCGCCTGTGGCCAAAAAGAAGAACCGAAACCGGTTGCTGCGCCGGCCGCTCCGGCTGCTCCGGCGCCGAAGCCGGAAGTTACCGTCAAACTGGGTCACGTTGCCCCGATGACCGGCCCGCAGGCTCACCTCGGCAAAGATAATGAAAATGGTGCCCGTCTGGCGATTGATGAACTCAATGCGCAAGGTCTGGAAATTGGCGGTGCCAAGGTCAAGTTCGAACTGATCGCTGAAGATGACCAGGCCGACCCGAAGCAAGGCACCATCGTCGCCCAGAAGCTGGTCGACGCCAAGGTTAACGGCATCATCGGCCACCTGAATTCCGGTACGACGATTCCGGCTTCCAAGCTCTACTCTGATGCCGGCCTGCCACAGATTTCCGGTTCTGCAACCAACCCGACCTACACACAGCAAGGCTTCAAGACGGCCTTCCGCGTCATGGCCAACGACGTTCAGCAAGGCAAGGCGCTGGGCGAGTTTGCCGCCAAGCAAGGCGCCAAGAGCGTCGCCATTGTTGATGACCGTACCGCTTACGGCCAGGGTCTGGCTGACGAGTTCAAGAAATCCGCTGAAGCGGCTGGCCTGAAAGTCGTCGCAACCGAGTACACCAACGACAAGGCCACCGATTTCAAGGCCATTCTGACCAAGATCAAGTCGAAGAAAGATGACCTCGTCTTCTTCGGTGGCATGGACGCCCAGGGCGGCCCGATGGCCAAGCAGATGAAGGATCTCGGCATCAAGGCCAAGTTCCTCGGCGGCGATGGCGTTTGTACCCCGGAGTTCATGAAGCTGGGTGGCGAAGCGACTGAAGGCCAGTATTGTTCATTGCCGGGTATGCCGCTCGAAAAACTGGCCAAGGGGCCGGAATTCAAGGACAAGTTCGTCAAGAAGTTCAATGCTGAAATCCAGCTTTACTCCCCGTATGTTTACGATGCGGTGATGGTCATGGCCGATTCGATGAAGCGCGCCAATTCGGTTGATCCGGTCAAATACCTGGCGGAAGTTGGCAAGACCAGCTACGACGGTGTAACGGCCAAGATCTCCTTCGACGAATTTGGCGACCTCAAGGGCGGCGCAATTTCCATGTATCAGTACAAGGGCGGCAAGCTTGAGTACGTCGAGACAATCGGTGGCAGCCCGATGGATGCGGTCAAGGCTGAAGTGAAGGAAGCGGTTGCTGAAGTCAAGGATGCAGCGAAGGCTGTCGCTGGTGCCGCAACTGATGCCGCCAAGTCGGCTGCTGGTTCGGCAACGGAAGCTGGCAAGGAAGCCGTCAAGGCTGGCGCTGACGCAGTCAAGGGTGCTGCTGACGCAACCAAAGCTGCAGTCGAGAAGAAGTAAAGCCAATTATGGCTAAGGAAACGGCACCTTCGGGTGCCGTTTCCACATGTTGCGGTCGACTTACACAAAATGGATATTTTTCTACAACAAATCATCAACGGCCTGGTGCAGGGCAGCATCTACGCGCTCGTCGCGCTAGGTTACACGATGGTTTACGGCATCATGGGGCTGATCAATTTTGCCCATGGCGAAGTGGTCATGATCGGTACCTTGGTCACCATTTCGGTTGCGGGGTTCATGATCAAGGCCGGCATGCCGGTGATGCTGGCCGGGATGGCCGGGCTGACTGCTGCTGTTCTGGTTTGTATGGCATTGGGCTGGGGGCTGGAGCGAATCGCCTACCGACCATTGCGTAATGCGCCACGTTTGACGCCGCTGATTACAGCCATTGGCATGTCCATCGTGCTGCAAAACGTTGCGATGATTATCTGGGGGCGCAACTACCTGACTTTCCCGCCCTTGCTGCCTAAAGTCGATTTTGAATTTGCCGGTGCCAACTTTACTGCTGTGCAGGTGATTATCGTCGCCGTGTCAGCGCTGACCATGGGCGGCCTGCTTTTTCTTGTCTATCGCACCAAGCTCGGCATGGCGATGCGCGCAACGTCGCAAAACCCTGCGGTGGCCAGCCTGATGGGTGTTAATATCAACCGCGTGATTGCTGCAGCATTCATCATTGGTTCTGCGCTTGGCGTACTGGCTGGCATCATGGTCGGTACCTATTACGAAATTGCCCATTACCAGATGGGTTTCATGCTTGGTCTCAAGGCCTTCACCGCAGCTGTTTTGGGCGGTATCGGCAATCTTGCCGGCGCCATGCTGGGCGGCATTCTGCTTGGCCTGATCGAAGCGCTTGGCGCCGGTTATATCGGCGATTTGACCGGCGGCTTTCTTGGTAGTCACTATCAGGATATCTTTGCATTCATGGTGTTGATTGTTGTGCTGATGTTCAAACCATCCGGTTTGTTTGGTGAAAAAACGGGGGATAGAGCATGAAAAAGTGGCTTAATCCACGTTCAGCTTTCGGCATCACCCTGATCGCCGTCGCGCTGCTTGCCCTGCCTTTTGTTGCTGCCATGGGTGGTCAGGCATGGGTGCGAATTCTCAATTTCGCCATCCTCTATGTTTTTCTCGCGCTTGGTCTGAATATCGTTGTCGGTTTTGCCGGTCTGCTCGATCTTGGTTACATCGCCTTCTATGCTGTTGGCGCCTACTTATGCCCTGCTTGCCAGCCCGCATTTCGGCCTGCATTTCCCATTCTGGGTGATATTGCCGATAGGCGCAGTGGTCGCCTGTTTCTTTGGGGTTGTGCTCGGCTCGCCAACACTCAAGTTGCGCGGTGACTATCTGGCCATCGTAACCCTGGGTTTTGGTGAGATTGTCCGTATTTTCATGAACAATCTGAATGCGCCAGTGAATATCACCAATGGTGCGCAAGGCATTACGCTGATTGATCCAGTTGCCATTGGCAGTTTCAAATTCTCGAACACCACGCAATTTTTGGGCATTTCCATCAGTGGACCGCAAAAGTATTACTACCTGTTGCTGGTGCTGGCCCTGTTGGTCATCGTCATCAACCTGCGCCTGCAAAATTCGCGCATCGGTCGCGCCTGGCAGGCGATTCGAGAAGATGAAATTGCTGCCAAGGCGGTCGGCATCAATACGCGAAATCTGAAATTGCTCGCCTTTGCGATGGGTGCCAGTTTTGGTGGTGTCGCCGGTGGTGTATTTTCTGCCATGCAGGGTTTTGTTTCGCCGGAAAGTTTCTCGCTGATCGAGTCGATCATGATTCTCGCGATGGTCGTTCTTGGCGGTATGGGCCACATTCCAGGCGTAATCCTTGGCGCCATACTGCTGACGATTCTGCCGGAAGCCTTGCGTTACGGCGTCGGACCGATTCAGGTCGCGGTTTTTGGCAAAATGCTGGTCGATCCGGAAAGTTTGCGCATGTTGATCTTCGGCCTTGCGCTGGTTTTGGTCATGCGCTTCAAGCCGGCAGGTCTGTGGCCATCGCCGGAACGCAAGCGCGAACTTCAGGATGCGGGGGGCGCAATGGCTGAGCTGCTGCTTCAAGCAAACAATGTCGCCAAGCATTTTGGCGGCGTGAAAGCGCTGCGCGATGTCTCCCTGAGTATTCGCCAAGGTGAAATTTACGGGTTGATTGGCCCGAATGGTGCTGGCAAAACAACCTTCTTCAATTGCCTGACCGGTCTCTATATTCCCGATGGCGGCGGTTTTGTCTTCGACGGTAAAGCTCTGCTAGCCGATGCCCCGCATCAGGCAGCCGAGCGCGGTATTGCTCGTACTTTTCAGAATATTCGCCTGTTCGGCAATATGACTGCGCTCGAGAACGTTATGGTTGGCCGCCACGTGCGGACCAAGGCGGGCGGTTTTGGCGCCATGTTGCAGAGTGCTGCAACTCGTGCCGAAGAGGCGGCGATTCGCCAGCGGGCGCTGGATTTATTGCATTATGTCCGGATCGAAGATCGTGCTGACGATCTGGCCAAAAATCTCTCCTATGGTGACCAGCGGCGTCTGGAAATCGCCCGCGCTTTGGCGACTGAACCCAAACTGCTCTGTCTGGATGAACCGGCAGCCGGTATGAACCATACCGAAACGGAAGAATTGCGTGACCTGATCGACGGTATTCGACGTGATGGCACGACCATTCTGCTGATTGAACATGACGTCAAGCTGGTCATGGGGCTATGCGACCGTGTTGCCGTACTCGATTACGGCGCACTGGTCATAGAGGATGTGCCGGCTGTGGTACAAAAAGATCAACGCGTTATTGAGGCTTATCTAGGTGCTTGAAGTAACCGGACTCCGCGTCGCCTACGGCGGCATTCAGGCGGTGCGCAGCATCACCTTTCACGTCAACGAAGGCGAGATGGTTGCCCTGATCGGCGCCAATGGCGCCGGCAAAACCAGTACGCTGAAAGCGATTGCACGCGTGCTCGATGCCGCGGGAGGTGACGTCCATTTTTGCGGCGAAAAAGTCACGCTGGTTGCGCCACACGACATGATTCGCAAGGGTATTGCCCTGGTGCCGGAGGGACGCGGCGTATTTCCGCGACTATCCGTTGCTGAAAATCTGGCGATGGGTGCTTTCGTGCGCGATGACAAGGCTGAAATCGCCAATGACCTCGAACGGATGTACGGCTATTTCCCGCGCCTGAAAGAGCGCGAAACCCAGCTTGCCGGCACGCTTTCTGGCGGTGAGCAACAAATGCTGGCGATTGGCCGCGCATTGATGAGCCGGCCCAAGTTGCTGCTGCTCGACGAGCCTTCGATGGGTTTGGCGCCACTCATGGTGCAAAAGATTTTTGAGGTGATCCGCATTGTTGCAGCCGAAGGCATGACCATCCTGCTGATCGAACAAAATGCCAAGCTTGCCCTGCAAACCAGCCAGCGCGGTTACGTCATGGAAAGTGGTGAAATTACGCTGACCGGCGAATCGGCGCAGTTGCTCAACGATCCCAAGGTACGTGCCGCTTACCTCGGCGAGTGAAGCCCTTCGTTCAGCAATTCATCCAGGAAAGCCTGGGCCGGTAGCGAGAGTATCTTGCTGCTCAGATGGACGACATTCCACGCCTGTTTAAGCGGGAATCCGTGGACGTTCAGGACGGCCAGGCCATCACGCTTCGGCGCATTGCCCAAAGCGTGGCGCGAAAGAACGGACAAGCCCATGCCACTGGCGACCAGATCACGAATTGCCTCGTTGCTGGCCAGTGCCAGACGCACTTTTAGTGGCGTCTTGCTATCGCGCATATGTTCGTCTATCACATGACGTGATCCGGAACCCTGTTCGCGCAACAGAAATGGTTCATTGGCAAGTTCCTGAAGGGAAACCTGCTTGCCAACAGCCCAGTGCGAAGTTGGTGCAATGACCACATACTCGTTATCGAGGAAGGGTAGCCGGACAATATCGAGATCGTTGGGGGGGTACGACATCACATAGAGATCGTCCTGATTATTGCGCAGGCGCTCGACGATTTTTTCGCGATTGGCGATCTCAAGTTCTATATCAATTTCCGGATAGCGCTTGCAGAAAGCCCCCAGCATGCGCGGCAGAAAATACTTGGCGGTGGTCACCAGCGCAACGCGCAATTTGCCGCGCTTCAACCCTTTTATCTCATCGATTGCCGACTCGAATCGATTCCAGATGTCATCCAGACTGCGCGCCGTCTTGAGTAATTCTTCACCGGCTGGCGTCAGTGCAATGTCACGGCCGGTTTGTTCAAAAAGCGGCTGGCCAATAGTCTCCGAAATCTGCTTGATTTGTATTGAGACAGCCGGTTGAGTCAGGTGCAGGGCGTCTGCCGCTTTAGTAAAACTGTTAAGCCGTGCGACTGCTGCAAAGTTTCCAGTTGGCGAAAGGTAATGCGGCGACGTGGCATATATAAGTCCTGGCAAATTCAAGTTTGCAAATTGTTTAATTGGATTTTATATGGTTTGCCAGCCATAGTGGCGTTGTAAATCAGGTTCAAGAGCATCCCTAATGCCACATATTCGAGGAGAAATTACATGCGCAATTATCCCAGTAACAGTCCCGAAGCAGCTGCTCGTATTGTTGTTCTTGCCTTGATGGCTGATGGCACCGTTGACCGCAGCGAAACTCAGTTGCTTGAGCGGCAGGAAACAATTCGCCGTCTGGGTCTGGACCACGAACAATTTGACAAGATTTTTTATGAGTTCTCCGAAGATATGCTGACCAAGGCACAGCGCCTTTCTTCAGGGGGGCTTGAGCTCGATGCAAAAAGCATCAATAAATTGTTGGACGAAATCAGAGATCCGGCACTTCAGAAGAAAATCCTGCGCATGATGCTCGACATCGTCAATGCCGATCGCCGTCTGACTGCCGGTGAAGCATCATTGATCGCGCAGGCACTGGGAAATTGGGACCTGGATCTGTGTGAGGTTTCGGACTCGTCGATTCCGTGCCATCGCTCGCCGTCCCGTGCGCAGCATAGTTCGCCGCCTGCGTGACCGCTTGATTTACCGAGTATTCCATCATGCTCATCCTGGATAGGCCGACCATTAACGCAGCGCAGAGCCCATTGCGGAGCGGCGTCTTGCGCGAATTCGTCATGCGGCAGGACCGGCCGTCGCGAGATCAGCGGGTCGATCTGCCGGAAATTCAGGAATCGTTTCGTGTCAGTTTCAGCGATGCTGCTTTGGCGGCATCCGCAGAGGCGGCCCGTGACGTAGTGCAGAAAGCACGACCGACTGATGAGCGAGGCGCGGCCGAGTTGCAGTTACGCGCTTATCTGGCAATTGCGGCGCTGTAAGCAAATTTTTGGGTTTAATATAAATAAAAACAAATGATAGATAGCAAATTGTTTAATTAGACTTAATGAATCGTTGCGTTCATAGTGCCTTGTCCCTGCAACAAAGGGGGGCTCAATTGAAATACCACTAACTACTCAAGGAGATTCACCATGCGTCATTACGCTTCCAATAGCCCTGAAGCAATGGGCCGCCTCGTTGCACTGACCTTGATGGCTGACGGTGCCATCGATGCCAGCGAACTGAAACAGCTGGATCGAAAAGACACCATTCGCCGCCTGGGGTTGAGCGAAGCAATTTTCGACAGGCTGATCCATGAATTGTGTGACGACATGCTCACCAGTGCTCACCGGACTACGGCTGGACAACTGGAACTCGATGCATCGAACATTGATCATCTGCTGGCTGAGGTTACACACCCGCTGCTGCAAAAGCAGGTGTTGCGCATGATGTTGGATATCGTCAATGCGGACCAAAAGCTGTCTGGCGGCGAAGCTGTGCTGGTCGCTGAAGCAATGAGATTCTGGGGCATAGACCTCTATGAAGTCGCGGACTGTTCGATTCCTTCACGCAGTTTGCACAAGCTAGCTCGACTTGAGCTAGCTCATGCCTAAAGTAAAGACCGGTAGTCAGGCTACCGGTCTTGTTTTTGCAAATAGCCTGAGAGAAATAAATGCCATTCGAGCCTGTTATCTTCTTCTTCATCCTTGGCTTGTTGGCCGGCATCATCCGTTCGGATCTGAAAATCCCCGGTGTTCTGTATGAGTCGATCAGTATCTTCCTGCTCTTGGCGATCGGCCTCAAGGGCGGCATAGAGCTCGCCAAAGTACCACTGTCCAGCGTTGCCGGACCGGGGCTGGTTGTGGTTCTCGCGGCAGCGATTATTCCTTTGGTGGCCTTTCCTGTACTGCATCGGATAGGTCGCCTGGCACGTGCTGATGCAGCGTCAATCGCGGCCCATTATGGTTCGGTCAGCGTGGTTACTTTTGCCGTTGCAGCCAGTTATCTGCTCAGGCTTGATGAGCCGGCTGAAGGGTATATGGTGGTCTTTCTTGTTCTGCTCGAATTTCCTGCGCTTGTGCTAGGCGTTGTACTGGCCCGTCGAAGTGGCGGAGACACGCGCTGGGGTCACCTGCTGCACGAAGTTTTTTCCGGCAAAAGCATTGTGCTTTTGGTGGGCGGCTTGCTGATTGGCTGGATTGCCGGTGCCGATGGCATCAAACCGCTTGACCGGCTTTTCCTTGATCTTTTCAAAGGTATGTTGGCTTTCTTCCTGCTCGAAATGGGACTGGTTGTTGCCAGTCGTCTGGGGGATTTGCGGCGCGCCGGTGGTTTCCTGATTGCCTTTGCTGTTGCAATGCCGGTATTTGCCGCCGCCCTTGGCGTAGTCACGGCAAACTTGATTGATTTATCAGTCGGTGGCGCAGCCATGCTGGCCACGCTGTATGCCAGTGCTTCGTATATTGCTGCGCCGGCTGCCATGCGAATTGCAATACCAGAGGCAAATCCGGCTTTATCGATAGGTGCGGCATTAGGTGTTACTTTTCCATTCAATCTCTTGATTGGCATTCCGCTTTATCACGAGATGGCAATTCGTTTTGAGGGAGTGTTGTGATGGGTGCCCAGCTTTCGCCCCGCAAGTTGCTGACGATTATCTGTGAGGCCAGTCTTGAGCACGCCATTGTCGACGACCTTCTTGCCCTTGATGTTCACGGCTACACCATTTCTGATGTCCGGGGTTGCGGCGCTCATGGCCGACGAGATGCCGAGTGGCCGCCCAGCGCAAACATCAGGATAGAAGTGCTTTGTGCCGAAAAAACAGCTTTGAGTCTTCTTGATCACCTGCAGGAAAACTATTACGCCAATTTTGGTATGGTCACTTTCCTGTCTGATGTTTTGGTGATGCGGCCAGAGAAGTTCTAAAACTTGGTTTGTCGACAAATGGAGATGTTATTGGTTTGGCAAACGAGAACGCGCCGGTGATCGGTATTGTTATGGGTTCTGGGTCTGACTGGTTAGTAATGCAGGCGGCGTGAATTGAATGATGACGCCCCTGGGTTTTGGCTAGAACAAGCAAATCTGGCTCATCGACAACCCTAATTGGCGCTACAAATCAGACAATACGGCTAAGTCATAATCGGCCGTAAAATTACCTGTCACCGACGGTGGTCAGGTATTTCGAAGTTGGCGAAAGGAATTCCCTCATAGGCAGGGTATGGTCACAAGCGCCATACTTATGGTCTATCGTTTGAGCAAAAATAAATTAAGACCAAATTGCATTTGGCTGCAAACGAAATTACCCCACTGTAATCCAAGTGGACAGACCCGAAAATAAATGGGCGTGGTGTTGGAGACCAAATTTCGGCAATTCGGTGCGAATCTTGTGCGGACCGCGCATGCTGGCTCCTGGCGAATGCCAGGTTTGGCCATGGTAAGAATCAAAGTAGCGGCGGGTTTAGATGTTTGACACAGGTGTACGGCAACAATTTGCGGCTTTTCCTGTGTGGGCATGGGGACAGCGCAGTGGCGTTTCTCTGGCCGTGCTGTTGCCTGTTCTCGTTTTCTTCCTCCAGTGGCAGCTCTGGTATGCCATTCAGCCTTACGCCTGGTTCCTTTTTTACCCGACAGTTTTTTTCTCGGTACTGATTGGTCGCTTGCGCGGGGGGATTCTCGCCACCGTCATCAGCACCTTGCTGGTCTGGTTCGTTTTCATTCCTACAGAGTTCAGTTTTGCCATTCAGTCGCCTTGGGCGATGCTGTCGGTAGTCGTGTTTTTCGCTAGTGGCATCGGTTTCAGTTTTTTTTACGAGCATATCTACCAGCGCCAGTGCCAGGCCGCTCGAAAAGCGGGGGATGCTCGATTCCAGTTGCTCTTCGAGCAAGCTATGGATGGCGTAATGATAGCCGGTGCCGGCGGGGCCTTTTATCGAAGTTAATTCCTGCCTGTGCAGGATGTCTGGTTATGCCCGGGACGAGTTGCTGGGAAAAATGTCGCGCTGCTACTGCCGGATGGCGATCTGGAAAAAATTCGCCAATTGCTTGCGACTAGTGCCGAGCAGGTGCCCGATCAAGCGAGTGGTGGTTGTTGAGCAAAGAGGGCAAGAACTTGCCGGTAGAAGTAACGGCCTGCCAGTTTCCAGACGGCTGCTGGAGCGCGATCATTCGTGACATAAGTGAACGCCATTTGGCTCAAGCTCAGGAACGAGCAGCAGAAGAGAAGTTTCATTCCTACATGGATGCGATTCCGGCTGTGGCCTGGATGAAAAATGCGGATGGGCGGTATATTTATCTCAATAAGGCTTGGGCAAAGGCTTTTGACTTGAGTCGCGAAGAATGCCTGGGCAAACCATCTTCGGCTTTCATGCCGGAAGTCGTGGTAAAAAAACTGGCTGAAAATGATGCGCTTGTTCTCGGAAGCGATCAGGGCCAGGAGTTCATTGAGGAAACCGTCGATTTATACGGCGGGACACGCATCTGGAACAGCATCAAGTTTCCGATACGGAGCGGCGAAAACTCGCCCTTGATCGGAGGCGTGGCGATTGAGGTGACCGAGCAGCGCAAAGCGGCAAAGGCGCTGCAGGATAGTTCGGAACTTAGCCGCGCGGTGCTCGATTCGGTCAGGTCTCAGCTTGCGGTGCTGGATCACAACGGCACCATCATTGCGGTCAATGAGGCTTGGCGCAATTTTGCCCGGGAGAATTCCAGTTCACCGGAACAGGAGGCCGGCACCGGTATCGGCGCCAACTTCATGGAGGCTTGTCGAGATGGTGCGCCCGGTACAGGAAATACGGACGACGCAAGCGGCGAAGCGATCCGTCAGGCCGTACTTGATCTTCTGCAAGGAAAAACAGAGCGCTTTACCTGCGAATGCTCCTGCGTCACGCCAGCGGGTTGTCTATGGTTTACGCTCAATGTCACACCGCTGCGGGTTCCATCCGGCGGTGCAGTGGTCTCTTATTTCGACATTACCGAGAACAAGCGTTCGCATGAGATACAGCAGATGGCCACCGCCCAGCTCAAAGCCATTGCTGCCAAGCGGCAGACCATACAGGAAGAGGAAAGGCGTGAGCTGTCCATGGAATTACACGACCATTTCGGGCAAACCCTGACCAGCCTGCAACTGCATCTTCATGCCTTGCACTCGGAATTAACTGAGAGCGAACGGGGGCGGATGATCGTCCTCGAAGGCATTGCCAACGTCGAAGAGCTGGTCGCGACCAGCCGGGATCTGGCGCGCCGCCTGCGCCCCCCGGCACTCGATGACCTCGGTCTGGTTTCTGCCGTGCGCTGGCATGTGAACCAGATTGCCCGATCAAGCAGTATGGCTGTCGATCTGCAGCAAAATCTCGATGATCGGCGCCTGGCGCCGGCACTTGAACTAGCCTGTTTCCGGGTGCTGCAGGAGGCGCTCTCGAATGCCCTGCGTCATTCGCTGGCGAATACATTGTCCATCGCTTTGTCGCTGGAGCTCGATGGTCTGCACCTGTCGGTCAAGGATGACGGTATCGGATTCAATGTCGATGAAACTTTCAGCAAACTGCAGCAACTGGCTTCGCTCGGATTGATCGGCATGCGCGAACGGGTGGCGGGGTTTGGTGGAAGTTTGCAAATTAATGCCAGTCTGGGCTGCGGTACTGAAGTGCTGGCTTTTTTCCCCTTGCCTCCTTAGATGACCATGAAGAACCCCATTCGCATTCTTTTGGCGGACGACCATAATCTGGTGCGCGCCGGTATCAAGGCCCTGCTTGAAAAAGTGGCTGATTTTGAAATTGTTGCCGATGTCGCTGATGGCGCACTGGCCCTTCAGCTCACCACGGAACTGTTGCCGGACGTTGCCATCCTCGATATCGCGATGCCTGGCCAGACCGGCCTGCAGGCATTGGAGAAGATACATCAGGCACATCCTGGCGTGCGCGTCATCATGCTTTCCATGCACGATACCGAGGAACATGTCATTACCGCCATGCGCCTCGGCGCCGTCGGTTATGTGCTGAAAAGTGCCGCCCCTCAGGAAATGGAACTGGCAGTGCGCTCTGTCATGAACGGAAGCAACTGGCTGTCGGCCAGTATTTCCCGGCAGGTGGTTGATTCCTACCTGGCCCGCGTCCGCAGCTCAGACCACCGGGATGGGCTGACCGCCCGCCAGATGGCGGTTCTCAAGCTGGTCGCCGATGGCCAGCGGACCAAGGAAATCGCCTATACGCTGGGCGTCAGCATCAAAACGGTCGAGACTTACCGGACCCAGATCATGAACCGCCTGGGCATTCAGGATGTTGCCGGTCTGGTTCGCTACGCTATCCGTCAGGGCATCTCGGAGTTATAGGTTGCCGGTAGAGGTTCAGCAGCGAAAGCGAGCCACCCTGTCCTTGAGCGAACGGGCCAGGTTTTCGAGCTGAGTCGCCGCTACCGAGGTCCGTCCGGCCCGCTCACTATTGTGCTCGGCCTGGCAGGCAATAGTTTCCACGTTGCGACTGATTTCGCCGCTGGCGGCGCTTTGCTCGGCCAGCGCAGTGGAAATTCCCTCGACCGCTTCAGCGACATGCAGGGCACTGCTGCGGATGCCATCCATGCTGGCTCCGGCCTGAATGGCCATGCCAACGCCAGTCTCGACCTGGGCTACGCCGTGCTGCATGGCGGCAACGGCAACCTGCGTCTGGCCCTGGACCCCTTCGATCATATGGGCGATTTCCCCGGTTGATTTGCTGGTTCGTTCGGCCAATTTGCGCACCTCGTCGGCGACAACGGCAAATCCCCGGCCCTGTTCGCCAGCTCGGGCGGCTTCGATTGCGGCATTGAGCGCAAGCAGGTTGGTCTGTTCGGCGATTTCCTTGATTGCCTGAACAATGACGCTGATCTCCTGCGACTTGGCGCCCAGGTCAATGACCGTTTGCGAGGCGCTGCGTACGGTGTCGGCAATGCCCGACATGCCGGCGACGGTGCTGGCGATGACGGTCGCACCCTCACGCGAGGTATTTTCGGCCTGGCTGGACATCTGCCGGGCTTCGCTGGAGTAGTCGGCAACTTGCTGGATGCTGACCATCATCTGCTCAACCCCGGCCGCCATGGTCGCCGCCTGTTCGCTCTGATTGTTTGATATGCCCGAGACATCGGCGGCGGCACCGGCCAGTTCGCGCGCGCTGCCGACCAGTTCGTCGGCGGTCAGGCGGATCGCACTGATCGCTTCCGAAAGGTGCAGCCGCATATCCTCCGTGGCGCGCAGCAGGCGCCCGACTTCGTCGCCCCCGCCTTGCCTGACAGGCTGTGACAGATCGCCGGCGGCAATGCGATCCATCGCCGCGACGGTGTGTTCCAGTGGCTGCGAAATCCACCGGCGGCTGACCACCAGGAGGAGCGTGCCGGCGGCCAGCAAGAGAACGAGTGCCGCGACCAGAATGCTGTTGCGCACCGGCGCCACCTCGCGCGACAGTTCGTCGATGTAGCCGCCGCTGACGACCAGCCATTGCCAGTGATCGTAACTCGCATACACCGCGTATTTTTCGCGTGCCGTCGTTTCGCCCAGTTCCTTGTTGAGCCATGGGTAGCGCGTCACGCCTTGGCGCGCGGCGAGCATGTCCTTGGCAAATTCGCGCCCATTCTCGTCACGCGCGTCGAGCAAAGTCTGTCCCTCGCGGGTGGGGTGAGCGATCAGCATCCCCTTGTCCGGGCCGGCATCGAGAATGTAGGGGTAGCCTGTCTCGCCGATCTTGATCGACAATATTTTTTTCTTCAGGGCGAGCAGGGCATCGGTGCTGTCGCTGCCGACCACCAGTGCTGCGACAACTTTGCCATCGGCGTCTTTGAGCGGCTCGTAATGAGCTACATAATCCCGACCGAGGAGCTTTGCCCGGCCACCATAGGGTTCGCCCTTCAACAAATGGGGCAGGGCCGGATGATTGCTTTCGAGGGGCAGACCGACGGCGCGACTGCCGTCTTCCTTGCGCACAGAGGTGGCGATGCGGACAAAATTATCGCCATTGCGGACGAGGACCGAGGCGATGCCATGGTTGGCCGCAGCAAAGCGGTCCACTAGGGCGGTGTTGTTATTGACTACCATGCTGCCTGAACGCAGTACGGGCACTCGCAAACCGCTGCTGTTAGGCTCGCTGGCCGGAGCGCTGCTGAAACCCTCTGGGAAAAGCAGGGCCATCGCTCTTGCCCGGTTGGCTGCATCCCGTTCCAGACTTTCGGCGTAGGCGCCGATCATGCCGATGATGATGATGTTGGTTGTGGCTACTTCGTCCAGGCGTTTTTGCTCCAGTTGGCTGCCCAGACGGCTACCGAGAAACCAGCTACCGGCGACAACGAGTATGAACAGGGTGCTGCAAATGATCAGGTTGAGGCGGGTGGCGATTGAAAGATCGCCAAAGCGTTTTGCCACGATGGTTTCCTTTAGGGAGTGGTTTGTCCGGCACCTGTCCTGCGCGATTCGAGCCAGCGTAGAACGGTTGTGAAAAAAGGATGGGGATCAAGGGGTTTGCTGAGAAAGTCGTCCATGCCGGCAGCCAGGCAGCGTTCGCGGTCCTGGTCGAAGGCGCTGGCGGTCAATGCAAGTATCGGGACAGTGTCCAGTGCGGGCATACGGCGCAGGACGAGCGTGGCGTCGACGCCATCCATTTCCGGCATCAGCATGTCCATCAGGATCAGGGCGTAGTGCTTCCGCCCGGCCATTTCTATCGCAATGCGTCCGTTGTCGGCGCACTCGGGAAGAAAGCCTATCTCCTCGAGAAAACTGCAGACAATTTCCTGGTTGATCAGGCTGTCTTCGACGACCAGTACCGGCGTGCCGGCAAATTTGCGCCGCAGTTGCTGTTCGGCGCTTTCGCTTGTGGCTGAGGGAGGCTCGTTGTTCGTTGTGCAATCGGGGCAGTCGGCCTGAATGATCTCCAGCCAGAGAGAAAACCAAAAAGTGCTGCCTTTTCCGGGTTGACCGCAAACGCCTATTTCTCCACCCATCAATTCAACCAGGCGGCGGCTGATGGCCAGTCCGAGACCGGTGCCGCCATAGCGGCGAGTGGTTGAAACGTCGGCCTGCTCAAAGGCGGCGAACAGGCGCTCCTGATCGGCCATATTGATGCCAATCCCGGTGTCGCTGACCGCGAAGCGCACCTGTAAACGATCAGGCTTGCGCTGGAGCAGTGTCGCGCTCAAGGTGACGCCTCCGACTTCGGTGAACTTCACGGCGTTGCTGGCGAAATTGACCAGTATCTGGCCCAAACGCAGGGAGTCGCCACGCAGGCAGACCGCAAGCTCGGGCGCGATACGGCAGTCCAGAGCCAGTCCTTTGTCTTCGGCCTTGTCGGCAATTAGGCTGCTGACCCGCTCAAAAACAGTATTGACATGAAATTCAGACAGTTCGAGGACGACTTTGCCTGCTTCAATTTTTGAGATGTCGAGAATGTCGTTGATCACGGAGAGCAAATGTTGCGCGGCTCCGGAAATCTGCTTTAGTCGAGCCAGATGCTGGGCGTCGGTAATGTTTCGTTGCAGGAGATGGGTAAAACCGATAATGGCATTCATCGGTGTCCGGATTTCGTGGCTCATATTGGCCAGAAAGGCGCTCTTGCTGCGACTGGCGGCCTCGGCGGCTTCCTTGGCCTGTTCCAGTTGGCCGGTCTGCTCTTTGACCAGCTCATGCAGATGATGGCGATGACGATCCAGTTCCTTGGCCAGGGCCTTGCGTTCACTGATGTCTTCCTGGATCGACAAATAACTGACAATCAGGCCTTCCGCATCGCGGATCGGTGAGATGTGGGCGAAATGCGTGCGCAGTTGTCCGTCCTTGCGTTGGTTTATGAACTCACCGCGCCAGATATTTCCCTGGCCCAGGGCATCCCATAAGGAAGCATAAGTTTACGGTGGCGTCAGGCCGGAACTGAGCAGCGAAGCTTTCTGCCCCAGGGTTTCACCAAGGCTGTAGTCACTCATCTGGATAAAGGCCGGATTGACGTAGGTGATAGCGCCGGCCAGATCGGTCATCATCACGCCTATCGGGTTTTGCTCGACGGCCAACGAGAGGCGGGCAAGCTGAGCGGTCGCGTCCTTCAGCGCGTGATTGGAACGCAGAATGCGGCGTAGCAACAAGATGCCGGCGAAAAGCAGGGTGGCGACTATTGCCAGCGCGCCGTAGAGCCGGTTCTGCCAGTCAGACAGTATGTCGCCGCTGCCAAGGCCGGCGACGACGACCCAGGGATAAGCCTCGACTTTGCGATAGCTGATCAGGCGCTCAATACCATCCTGAGGGTCGGTGGCGATGACGCTTCCATTCTTGCCGGAAATGAATTGTTCGCCCAGGAATGCCATCTGGCTGGGTTCCTGGATTGTCGTACTCGGTCGGCGCAGCAAGACCAGGCCATCACTGGCACGGTTGATCGCTAAATAGCCACGTGGGCCGAGATCGACTTTGGCCAATAGTTCGGCAAAATAGCCCAGATTGAGGGTGATGCCGACCGCCCCGAGAAAGCCCCCATCCTGTCCGATGACAGCGCGTGCCAGCATGATGGTTGGCTGCCCGGTGGTACGCAGATAGAGTAGTTCCGAGGCGACCAGTCCCTGCTCCGGTTTGTCGCGCAGGCTGCGAAAGTAGTCGCGATCAGCTACGTTGATGCCAGCCAGGCTTGAGTCGGAGTTGTAGCGAAGCACTCCCTCTGCATCGATCAGGTAAACGCCGACTATCTCCGAAAACCCGCTCAGCCGGCTGGTCATCTGCGCTGGTGCGTCGCCCATTTTGCTGACTTCGGTATTGCCGGTTTGGAGTTGTGGTCGGGCAATCAAGGCGATATCGAGGAGCGCGGCATCAGCGCGGCGCAGCGTGGCATTGATATGCGACTCGTAGATCGCCAGCACGCCCTTTGACGTATTTTCCGCTGCGCGCATGGCGTCCCGCCGGCCTTGCCAGAGCAAGGCACTCATCAGCGCCACGGCCAGCAAGGCGATCAGGAAAAACCGGAATACTGTTGCAACCACCCCGGTTTGCCGATGGCCGGCGCAGCGGGTGATTTGGGTTGTAGCCGAGAATTCGATTCTACGAGCAGCTTTGCATTTGCGGGCGTCATGGGTTTTCCATTCTTCACCGGCAATCTTGCGCGGAATGTTGCGCTGCCGCATCGGGTAAACCCTTGTGCGGGTAATGGTAAATTCATAAACGCAAGTTGCTGGTGTGCGCTGCGCAAGACACCGCATTTTTTCAACTGCATCAAACTCTTCTTGCCCAATGCAATGGACAATGACTACCTGTAATTTATTTGGCCACACTGATCATGAATTTTCGTCTTGGATTTCTTACTACGCTCACTGTTCTGGCGTCCGCTTCCGTCTTTGCCCAAGGCACGCCGCCAGTTGTTGATACAACCCCAAGCTGGCGTTTGGCCAGATGATGAAAAGCGGCGACAAACTGGTTTTTGCGCCGTGCCGGGATCGCAGCTATGCAACCTTTGAGGATGTCTCCAACGGTCAGCAAGTGACCAAGGCGCTGAATCTGGTTGGGCTGGAAACTGGGAAAAAACTTTACGTCGAAGTGCTTGGCATTCTGGAAAACAGCCTCTTGAAAGCATCCGAGATCAATATGGCCCGCTCAGAAGGGCGTTGTCAGTTACCGGGGGGACAGGAGGAAGTCTGGCGGGCGGCGGGCAATGAACCGGGCTGGGCTCTGGTGGCGAGTCCGGCTAACGAGATGGTGATGCTCAAGCGCCAGGGGAAACCTGATATCAGCGTGCCTTACGCCGCTTTCAAAACCGAGGCTGGCGTGGCCCAATTTGAGGCGAGCAAGGATAACCAGAAACTGGCCGTGCGTTTCGAGCACAAACAATGCCGCGACACGATGGCCGATGCCGTCTATGGCTGGACGGCAACAGTGACCCTCAACGGGCAGGTGCTCAAGGGTTGTGCCTGGCAGCGCTGAATACGATAGGGCGGGCGCGGACTTTCTTGACGCTTTCGCGCGCCCGCAACTGACCGCAGCCGCCATCGATATCCTGACCGGCTGAATTGCGCAGCTTGGTCAGTATCCGTCGTGAATGCAGGCTGCGGGCAATGGCTCTGGCCTTTTCGACATCCGGGCGTTTGAATTCGAGTTCTTCGACGGTGTTGTAGGGAATAAGGTTCATGATCGCGTACTTGCCGGTGAGCAGGCGGACGATACCGTCCAGTTCCTCTTCCGTATCGTTGATGCCGTCGATCAAGGTCCATTGATACTGAATCGGATAGCCGGTGGTGCGTGCGTAACGTTCGCCGAGTTCAACCAGTTCTTCTGGCGTGATACGCGGGGCGTTGGGCAGCAATTGTTCGCGCAAGTCGGCACGCGTGGTGTGCAGCGACAAGGCGAGAGCGGGAACGACTTTGGCGAGCGGCAGTTGTTCAAAAGCCCGATAGTCGCCCACCGTCGAAAAGACCAGGCTCTTGTGGCCGATACCGCCTTCGAGGCCAAGCAGTTCGATGGCTTCGATGACGTTTTCCAGATTGTGCGCTGGCTCACCCATGCCCATGAAAACCACTTTTTTGACCGGGCGCAGCGCGCGTGCCAAAACTACCTGCGCGACGATTTCGGCACTACCGAGCTGGCGCAACAGGCCATCGCGCCCGGTCATGCAGAACACACAGCCAACCGCGCAGCCGACCTGAGTTGATACGCACAGCCCATCGCGCGGCAGCAACACGCTTTCCACCGTTTGCCCATCGCCCAGGCCAATTAACAGTCGGGCCGAGCCATCTTCGCCGGGGTGTTCGGAGCGGATGCGAGCAAGGGCTGTAAGCTCCTCCATGATCTCGGGTAAGCCGTTTCGCAGGGCCAGCGGCAGGAAATTCTCGGCGCGACGATGCCGGGTATCAAGCGAACGAATTTGCGCCCACGATTGCAGTACGCGTTGCTCGTGGCAGGGCAGGGCACCAAGCGCCTGCAGGCGCTGGCGAAGCTGCTCAATGCGCATGGCGCTTAATTGGTGGAAAAGGTGAAGGCGTCGGCAAAGAACTCTTCTTCGGGCAAACCGGCGGCCAGGAAATCACGTTTGGCGGCATCGATCATGCCCGGCGAACCGCAGGCATAAACCTGAAAATCTGACAGGTTTTGGTGGTCGACCGTAACAGATTGGTGCACCAGACCAGTACGGCCGGTCCAGGCATCATCGGCCGCCGGTTCGGAAAGCACAGGTATGAATTTGATGTTGGCGTGGGCGGCGGCCCATTGCTTGGGCAAATCCGGCATGTAGAGATCGACGCGTGCCTTGGCGCCCCAATAAATATAGATCGGGCGGGTGCATTTCTCAGCAATCGCGTGCTCAACCAGCCCCTTGATCGGTGCAAAGCCAGTGCCGCCAGCGAGGAAGATCATCGGTTTTTTGGAGTCTTCGCGCAGGTAGAAACTGCCATGCGGGCCATTGAAGCGCAGGATGTCACGCACCTTCATGGTTGAAAATACCTGATCGGTGAACAAACCCCCAGGAACGTGGCGGATGTGCAATTGCAGGAGCGCGTCGTCATGCGGCGCGTTGGCCAGCGAGAAACTGCGCTTCTTGCCGTCCTTGAGCAAAATATCGATGTATTGCCCAGCGAGGAATTGCAGTCGCTCGTTGGCTGGCAGACGAAGATGCATATCGATTACATCAGGTGCCAGGCGTTCCATTTTTTCGATGCGTGAAGGCAGTGTTTTGACCGGAATATCGGTTGCCAGGCTGACCTGTTTGCATTCCAGCTTGAGATCTGATTGCGCTTTGGCACAGCAAAAGAGCGCGATGCCGTCCGCTTTTTCCGCATCGCTCAGCGCATGGGCTTGCGCATTGCCGTGGTCGACCGTGCCGGACAGTACTTTTCCCTTGCACGCCCCGCAAGCGCCGTCGCGGCAGCCATAAGGCATGGTCAGTCCCTGGCGCAGGGCGGCTTCGAGGATGGTTTCGTCGGATTCGGCGACAAAATTGTGGCCGCTGGGTGTGACGCTGATCTGATGGCTCATCTAACTGTTTCCCCTGGTCGGCTACAATGCCGCCGTGCAAAAAATACTTATCGTCGGCAGCGGAGACGTCGCCCGCCGCATTCTTCCTCACCTCACCGGGCGCTACCGAGTCTTTGCCCTGCTGCGCAATGCAGCGCGGGCAGCAGACTGGCGGCGGGCCGGCGCCCAACCTTTGTTTGCCGATCTCGACGATGCCAGCAGTTTAGGCCGCATCGCCGGTTTGGCTGATGTGGTGCTGCATCTGGCGCCGCCACCCAATCAGGGAAGTTGCGATACTCGGACAAAGCACCTGCTCGCCGCACTCAGCATGGGTAAAAGTCTACCACGCTGCCTGATTTACGTTAGCACCACCGGTGTTTATGGTGATTGTGGCGGGGCTGCTATCGATGAAACCAGGCAACTCAAGGCGGAAAGCCCAAGGGCAGGCCGTCGTGTGGATGCAGAAGCGAGCTTGCGCGCCTGGGGGGCTCGTAACGCTGTCCGAATTTGCATTTTGCGTGCCCCCGGTATTTATGCGGCTGATCGTCTACCGCTGGAACGGCTGGATAAGGGCTTGCCGGCGTTGGTCGCCGCTGATGACGTTTTCACCAATCATATACACGCCGATGATCTGGCGGCAGCCTGTGTCGCCGCCATGCGTCAGGGGCAAGCCAATCGCACCTATAACGTGGTTGATGATAGCGATCTGAAAATGGCTGATTATTTCGATCAGGTAGCTGATGCCTTTGCCCTGCCGCACCCGCCGCGTCTGACCCGTGAGGCAGCCAGCACCGTCCTCTCGCCGATGCAGATGTCGTTCATGCGCGAATCGCGGCGAATTGGAAATCGGCGTATAAAACAGGAACTCAAATTGCGACTTGCCTTCCCGACAGTTACTGAAGGGATTGCCGATGCGCTGAAAGGAAATGCTTCATGTTAGTTGTCAAAGCGCTCCACATTTCACTGGTGGTCGCCTGGTTCGCCGGTCTTTTTTACCTGCCGCGCATTTTCGTTAATCTGGCGATGGTGCCGGCTGAGAGCATCGCCGAACGTGAGCGCTTGCTACTCATGGCCGGCAAGCTATACCGTTTCATGACCCCACTCGGCGTACTGGCGGTGGTATTTGGCCTGTGGCTCTGGCTGGGTTACGGATTCTCCGGCGGCTGGCTGCATCTCAAGACGACGCTGGTTTCGCTGCTGGTCATTTATCATTGGCACTGTGGTCGCCTGCTCAACAGTTTTCAGACCGGGGCGAATATCAAGTCGCACGTCTGGTTCCGTTTTTATAATGAAATGCCCGTCTTGGTGATGTTTGCCGTGGTCTTTCTCGTTGTATTGAAGCCTTTCTAATGAATAAATATTTCGCAATTTGCCCGCGCGGGCTTGAAGAACTCCTGAGTCAGGAATTAACGGCGCTCGGCGCCCAATACTTGCGGTCAACCCACGGTGGCGTGCATTTTTCCGGTGATTGGGCGCTGTGCTATCGCGCCAACCTGGAATCACGGATTGCTACGCGCATCTTGTGGTTCATCGCCCAAGGCGGCTACCGCAGCGAAGACGACATCTACAAACTGGCCGCCAAGCAAAGCTGGCCGGATTTCTTCAATGTGACACGCACCATGCGTGTGGCGACGACGGCGATCAAATGCCCGCTCAAGTCGCTCGATTTCGTTACCTTGCGCGTCAAGGATGCGGTTTGTGACAGCTTCCGTGCACGTTTCAACGAGCGGCCAAACATTGAAACGCGCAACCCGGATGTTCGGGTCCATGTTTTTCTTACCGAAAACGAATGTACGTTGTATCTCGATACTTCCGGCCAGCCATTGTGGCAGCGTGGTTTCCGCAAAGCCAGCGTCGATGCGCCGCTGAAGGAAAACCTGGCTGCCGGCATCCTGAAAATGACCGGCTGGCAACCCGGCATGGCCCTGGTTGATCCAATGTGCGGCAGTGGCACTTTTCTGCTCGAAGCCATCCAGATGGCACTCGATATTGCGCCCGGTCTGGAGCGCACCTTTGCCTTCGAAGTGCTCAGCAATTTTGAGGCGCAGACCTGGTCAGCTTTGCTGCGCGCTGCCGAAGCACGCTGCAAAACGCCGGAGCCGCTGGAGATTCGCGGCTACGACATCGACGAAAAAGCCGTACGTGCTACCCGCAAGAACCTTCAGGAAGCCGGATTTGGCGGCATTGTTACGGTCGACTGCGCCGATGTGCTGGAAACCGAGCCGCTCACCGACCACGGCATCATGGTTGCCAACCCGCCCTACGGCGAGCGGATCGGCGAAACCGAAGCGCTGGCGACTTTCTATCCGCAATTGGGTTCAGCACTGAAAAAACACTGGGCGGGCTGGAACTGCTTCTTCTTCACAGCCGACCTGCGTCTACCCAAACTGGATCGGCCTCAAGCCGAGCCGCAAGACACCACTCTTTAATGGCCCGCTCGAGTGTCGTTTGTTCGAGATTCGCATGGTGGCAGGGAGTAATCGACCGGATTGATCGATTTTGTTGCAATTCAAAATGCATCTTTGTTTGATCTTGATCAGCTTTTCGCTCAAGATGATGTGCGAGGATTCAGGTTTTATTCATAAAAATAGTTGAGGAGAAGCAGCATGTCAGTGAAGGCTTTGTACCAGCAGAAACGTATGTCGGCAGCCGATGCAATTCGCGTTGTCAAAAATGGTGACACCATCGTTATCCCAACTGCGGTGGCTGAACCCCCCGCCTTGCTGACAGCGCTTTCAGAAGCGCGTCGCGATTTTCGCGGGGTGCAGATTTCACAAATTCTACCGGTCCGTAAATATGCTTATTTCGACCCGGAAACTGTCGAGAATATCCGTCACACTGCCTATTTTTTCAGCGGTGTAACGCGTGCCGGTGGTGCAGAAGGTTGGGTTGATTTCATTCCGGCTTATTTCTCGGAAATGCCGGCACTGATCAAACGAGACCAAATTCCGGCCAATGTTGTTTTCAGTCTGGCCTCGCCAATGGACGAGTATGGTTATTTCTCGCTTTCACTTGGCCCTGACTACACCATGGCGGCGATCGAAAAATCCCACGCTGTCGTTCTCGAAGTAAACCCCAATGTGCCTTTTGCCAATGGCAATTGCCACATCCATATTTCTCAGGTCGCGGCGCTGACCGAAAGCGATGATCCGATTCTCGAAGTCGGCCTGCCCAAGATTGGTCCGGTGCAGGAGGCCATCGGTAAATACGTGGCTGACATGATCCCCGATGGCGCCACGCTGCAAATTGGTTACGGCGGCATTCCTGATGCGGTAGTCATGCAGTTGACCCACAAGCATGATCTGGGTATTCATACCGAAATGATCGGCGATGGCATCATGTCGTTGGTTGAAGCCGGTGTCGTGACCAATCGCAAGAAAAATTACCACCCGGGCAAAATGTTCGCCACTTTCGCGCTGGGTTCCAAAAAACTTTACCAGTTCATGCACCGTAATCCGGCACTGGAAATGCACCCGGTCGATTTCACCAATGATCCGTACCTGGCCGGCCAGAACGATAATTTGCATGCGATCAATGCAACGATGCAGATCGACTTCATGGGCCAGTGCGGCTCCGAAAGCCTCGGTTCGCGGCCTTATTCCGGCACTGGCGGCCAGTCTGACTTTGTGCGCGCTGCCAATCGCTCCAACGGCGGCAAGGCATTCATCGTGCTACCGGCGACCGCCAAGGATGACACCATTTCGCGCATCGTGCCGACGCTTTCGGCCGGTACGCATGTGTCAACCAGCAAGAACGATATCAATTACGTGGTGACTGAGTTCGGCGTTGCTCAACTGCGTGGAAAAACGGCCAAGCAGCGTTGTGAGGCGTTGATTAACATTGCTCACCCGAACTTCCGTGGTGAACTCCGCGAAGCAGCCAAGAAGATGAAACTGCTGTAATTCAACAATTTACCTTCAGAACGGCGGCTTCACGGCCGCCGTTTTTCTTTGGGATTTACCAGCGCTTACAACTTGTCGCAAATCGTTTCTGTTTTTGCTCGCAACATCCGCTATCGTGACAGTGTGAGACAAGGAAACTGCATCGAGGATGCTCTGATGAAAACGAACAAAATCATATTGCTGGTCTGTGCAGTGCTGCTATCGAGTATCGGCAGCGCCTGGGCGGATCGTGGTCATTGGCGCGGGAATGTTGGCGTCTATATTGGTCCCGGCGCTTTCTGGGGCGCGCCGTTTTATCGTCCTTATTACCCCGGTCCTTATTACTACCCGCAGCCCTATTATCAGCCGGCACCGATAATCATTACGCAACCCGAGCCGCCGCCGGTTTATATCGAACAAAGTACCGTGATTACCGAACAAACACAGGAGCCAGCTCCCACTAATTACTGGTACTACTGCCGTGAGTCAAAGACTTATTACCCTTACGTCAAGGAATGCAAGGGCGAATGGCAGAAAGTCTTGCCGCAGCCGGCCAAATAAATCATGAAACAAGCTATTGCGATGCCGCTGAAACTCTCCATTGTGGCAACTACGCTGTTGTTAGGCGCCTGTACGATCATGCCGAGTGGCCCCAATGTCATGGTTTTGCCTGGCACCGGGCAGTCGACCGAGCGTTTCCGTGCTGATGATTATGTTTGTCGCGACTTTGCGCTGGGCCAGATTGGCGGGCGGACCAGTCAGCAAGCGGCAAATCAGGCGGCGATTGGTAGTGCTGCGGTTGGTACGGCGATTGGCGCGGTGGCCGGCGCAGCAATCGGTGGTAGCCAAGGCGCAGCAGTCGGTGCCGGCACGGGTTTGCTGATTGGTGGTGCGGTCGGTTCAGATGCGGCGCGCAGTTCCGGTTATGGTAGCCAGCGGCAGTACGACAATGCCTATATCCAGTGCATGTACACCAAAGGCCATCGCGTACCAGTGCCGGCCAACGTGGCGTACTCCAAGCCGGTGCGTGCCAGCGATGCCGGCATTCCACCGCCGCCGGCCACCTGCCACCGCCACCTCCTCCGGGAAGCCCTCCGCCACCACCACCTGCCAAAAAGTAGCAGGTGGCTTATGGCACTGAATTAAGCGACGCCGGCGCTGTGCGCTTGCTGATCTGCCCAGTAACTTGAACGTACCATGGGCGCACAGGCGGCGCCGGTGAAGCCCATTTTCTTGGCTTCTTCTTCGTACATCTTGAAAACGTCGGGATGCACGTAACGGCTGACCGGCAGGTGATGGCCGGACGGTGCCAGATACTGGCCAATGGTCAGCATTTCGACATCGTGGGCGCGCAGGTCGCGCATGACTTCCAAAATTTCTTCATCGGTTTCGCCGAGGCCAACCATCAGGCCCGACTTCGTCGAGACTTGAGGATAGCGCGCCTTGAACTGTTTGAGAAACTCCAGCGAATGCTTGTAGTCGGCACCGGGGCGAGACTGTTTGTAGAGGCGCGGGATGGTTTCCATGTTGTGGTTGAGGACGTCGGGCAGGGCGCCGCCGAGGACTTCCAGTGCAATCTCCATGCGCCCGCGGAAGTCGGGAACCAGGGTCTCGATGGTCGTGGTCGGCGACAGTTCGCGGGTGTGGCGAATGACGTCGACAAAGTGCTGGGCGCCGCCATCACGCAGATCGTCACGGTCAACGCTGGTAATGACCACATATTTCAATTTGAGCGCGGCGACAGATTCGCTGAGTTGGCGCGGTTCATCCGGGTTGGGCGGTAGCGGCTGGCCGTGGCCGACGTCGCAGAATGGACAGCGGCGGGTGCAGATGTCACCAAGGATCATGAAGGTGGCGGTGCCACGGCCGAAGCATTCGCCGATGTTGGGGCAGTCGGCTTCTTCGCAAACCGTGTGCAGCTTGCGCTCGCGCAGCATGGTCTTGATCTCGCCGAAGCGCCCGGCACTGTTGCCGGCCTTGACGCGGATCCAGTCCGGTTTTTTCAGCGGATTGTCGACCGGGATGATCTTGATCGGGATGCGCGCAGTTTTTAGTTCGCCTTTTTGCTTGACGCCTTTTTCAGCCATTTTGTTTATCCAGTTGCCGCAGCAGGTATTGGGTGAGTTGCTCGCCGGCCTGAGCAGGCGTGAGCGGAATGTTGAAGTCTTTGGTTTGTACAACCTTGAGGCCAGCATAGCCGCAAGGATTGATCGCCGTAAATGGGTGAAGATCCATATCGACATTGAGCGACAGGCCGTGGTAGCTGCAGCCATTCTTGATCTTTAAACCGAGCGCGGCGATTTTTGCGTCGCCAACATAAACGCCCGGTGCTCCGGCAAGGCGATCAGCCGTTACGCCGTAGGCAGCAAGAAAGTCGATGACGGCTTGTTCAATGGCGGTGACCAGTTCGCGCACCTTGATTTTAAGGCGCTGAAGATCAAGCAATAGATATAAAACAACCTGGCCGGGGCCGTGATAGGTGATCTGGCCTCCGCGGTCGATCTTGACCACCGGAATGCCGATATCAATCAGCAAATGTTCCGGCTTGCCAGCCTGGCCGAGGGTGAAAACGGGCGGATGTTCGACAATCCAGATTTCGTCCGGCGTTTCCGCGGTACGGGTCGTGGTGAATTCGAGCATTGCCTGCCAGGTCGGTTCGTATTCGACCCGGCCCAGTTGTTTAACCTGCAAATTCACAGGGCGACTTTTACCATCGGGTGCGCCGTCAGATCCATGTAAATGGCGTCAAGCTGGGGTTTCGAGGTGGCGACAATGGTGCAGGTGATGCTCATGTAATTGCCGCCGGAACTGGCGCGCAATTCCATGCGCGTTGCGTCAAAGTCGGGAGCGTGTTTGGTGACGATGCTGAGCATCACTTCGGCGAACGTGTCTTCGGCCTTGCCCATGATTTTAATGGGGAAGTCGCAGGGGAATTCGAGAAGTGTGTCCTTGTACGATGCCATGTCAGCCTTTACGCATTACTGTGTTTTTGAAATCCTGATACCACTGGAACATCTGCTCGCCGAGTGGGCCGGGCTTTCCATTGCCGACGGGTTTGCCGTCGAGCGTTGTGATTGCCAGTATTTCTTTTGTCGATGAGGTCATCCAGACCTCGTCAGCGCTGCGAAGTTCATTTTCTGAAATTTCAGCCACTTTTAGCGGTTGACCGTAACACGTTGCCAATTCCAGTACGAGATCGTAGGTAATGCCCGGCAGCATCAATTGGGTCTTGGGCGGAGCGAGTAACACCCCGTTTTTGACCACGAAAATATTGGAAGCCGCGCCTTCTTTCATGAAGCCGTCTCGAATCAGGATGGCTTCGGCGCAACCTGCTTCAACGGCTTGCTGGCGGGCGAGGATGTTGGCCAGCAAGGAGATGACTTTGAGGTCACAACGCGCCCAGCGCTGGTCGCTGACGGTAATGGCAGCAACGCCTTTGGCACGAACTTCGGGGGCCGTGGTGACCAGCGGTGCAGCAAAGGCGAACGCAGTCGGTGTTACGCTGGCGGGCGGAAAGGCATGGTCGCGCTTGTTGTCCGCGCCGCGCGTGACTTGTAGGTAGATTGACTGATCATCCCACGGCGCCCCGGCAATCAGCTTTTCGATAACGGCTTGCCAGCCGGCAAGATCCAGCGGATTGGCCAGTTTGATGCCGTCCAGCGTCGCTTGCAGGCGGGTCAGGTGCTCGTCGAGACGAAACGCCTTGCGTGAATAAACCGGCACCAGTTCATAGACCCCATCGCCGTAAAGAAAGCCGCGATCCAGCGGTGAAATGCCGGCTGCGGCCAGTGGTAAAAACTGGCCGTTGAGATAAACGGGATCGGCGACGTAGGGTGTCATGGATTTAATTGAACCAAAGGCGAATGCTGTCCCAGATACGAACAAAGATATTGCCGAGCGGCACTTCTTCAAGTGCAAGCACCGGATATTCCCCGTAGGGTTTGCCGTCGAGGCTGACTTTCAGCAGACCAATATTCTGCCCGACGGTAATCGGCGCAATCAGTCTGGTGGTCGGGATGAATTCAGACTTCAATTTATCGGCATAACCTTTGGGTAGCACGACCGAGAAATCATTGTTGAAACCGGCTTTGATCATGTTCTGCGTGCCCTTCCAGACGCGCAGGGAAGTAACTTCCTTGTCCTTGGTAAATAACGTCACCGAATCAAAGGAAAGAAAGCCCCAGTTGAGCAGCTTGAGCGATTCGTTGGCACGTGCGGAGTCCGACTTGGTGCCGAGAACAACCGACAGCAGACGGCGATTTTCACGCAGTGCAGAGGAAATCAGGCAGTAGCCGGCAGCTTCTGTGTGGCCGGTCTTGACGCCATCAACGCTGGGGTCGATGTACAGCAGACGGTTGCGATTGGGTTGAGTAATGTTGTTGTAGCGAAATTCCTTCATCGAGTAATACTTTTTGTAATCCTCGGGGAAGTCGCGAATCAACGCGCTGGCCAGCAGCGAAAGGTCGCGCGCCGTCGTGTAAAGCTGCGGATCGGGCAGGCCGGTGGAGTTTGTGAAATTACTGTTCTTCATGCCTAGGCGCTGCGCTTCGCGATTCATCATCTGCGCGAAACTTTCTTCGCTGCCGGCGATGGCTTCGGCCAGCGTGACGCAGGCGTCGTTGCCGGACTGGACAATCATGCCCTTGATCAAGTCATCAACCGGCACTTGTGTGTCGACCCGGATGAACATTTTAGAACCGCCGGTGCGCCAGGCTTTTTCCGAAACCGGCAGCGGCTGGTCGATGGCGATGGTTTTCTGTTGCAAGGCCTTGAACGTCAGATAGGCCGTCATCAGTTTGGTCAGCGAGGCTGGTTCAAGACGCTCATCCGGTTTCGTCGAGGTCAGCATCTGGCCCGATCCCATTTCAAGCAACAGCCAGGATTTGGCGGCGAGTTCAGGCGGGACGGGGGCTTGCTGGGCGAGCGATTGGCCGGCGCAAATGAGGGCCAGAAAAATGAAAAATAGTTTACGAAGCTGCATGGTTATCTTTTTTTGGGTCTTGCATTGGGGGGAGCGCATTATACCTCTGCCGAAACTTCGTCCTGTGGCGAAGCAGCACAAAGTACCTCGATGGCAGGGTGGCGAATCCGGCGTTCATTGGAGATTGCATAAATATGTTCGCTGACGCCGTTCATCGCGCCAATCACCCGCGAGCCAAGCTGCTCGGCAACCTGATCGGCCAGCGCCAGCGGGGCGGTGAAAAGCCCCAGACCCTCACGGCCAAAGGTGTTGGCGAGGGCGCTGTCTTCGAATTCGCCGACAATGCGTGGCCGAACATTGGCGCTTTCCAACCAGCGATCTATTCTTGAGCGTAGGGCGTTGTGGCGAGTGGGTAACAGTATGGGGGCACCATCAAGTGATTGCGGGAAATTTCCTGTGTAGCGGTCAACCAGCGCTGGACTGCCAAAAATGCCGGTGGCGAAATCCCCGAGACGCTTGCTGAACACCTTGAGATTGCCGCCGACCGGCGCCGGTCTGTCGGTCAGGACAACATCCAGTCGGTGTAGTGCGAGATCGGCGAGCAGGGTTTCAAATTCGCCTTCGTCGCAAATCAGGCGAACATCAACCGGCATTGTGTAAACCGAAGAAAGCAGGCGATAAGCGAGCAGTTTCGGGATGCCGTCTGAAATGCCGACGCGTAGCCGTAGCGTGGATGCGCTGTCGCTGGTGCTTAAGGCTTCGACCATGGCGTCGCCCAATTGAAAAATCTGATCGGCGTAACCGAGTGCCAGTCGTCCCGACTCGGTCAAGGCCAAACCGCGACCCTGGGCGATAAACAAGGATTTGCCCAATTGCCGTTCAAGCAAACTTAATTGCCCGCTGATGGTCTGAATGGCGACATCCAGACGTTCGGCGGCGCGTGTCATGCTGCCTTCCTGAGCAACGACCCAGAAGTAGTAAAGGTGCTTGAAATTCAGATTGTTCATAAATTAGTGTCTGTAAAAACCGAAGAGTTGTTCAATTTTCATCCGATTTTGCCGTGCTGTCCAATGCAGTATTATTCGTCCGTAATCTTTAAACCGGAGTTGATCATGAAACGTGTCGTTCTCTTTCTCGCTACCAACCTGGCCGTCATGCTGGTGCTCAGCTTGGTCACCAGCCTGCTTGGCGTCAATAAGTTCCTCACGGCCAATGGCTTGAACCTTGGCATGCTGCTCGTCTTCGCTGCTGTTATCGGTTTTGGCGGTTCGCTGATTTCGCTGATGATGTCGAAAATGATGGCGAAGTGGAGTACCGGTGCCCGCGTCATTGAGTCACCGAGCAACTCGACGGAAGTCTGGCTGGTTGATACCGTCGGTCGACTGGCGCAACGCGCGGGTTTGCCTATGCCGGAAGTGGCAATCTACGACGGTGAACCCAATGCCTTCGCAACGGGTGCGAGCAAGAACAGTTCTCTGGTTGCCGTATCGACCGGTCTCTTGCAAAGCATGACGCGTGAAGAAGCTGAAGCGGTGCTGGCTCATGAAATGGCGCACATTGCCAACGGTGACATGGTGACACTGACGCTGATTCAGGGCGTGGTCAATACTTTCGTCGTCTTCCTGTCGCGCGTCATCGGCTACGCCGTCGATTCCTTCCTGCGCAAGGGCGAAGAAAACACTGGTCCGGGTATCGGTTATATGGTCACCAGCATCATCTGTGAGATTGTTTTTGGTGTTCTGGCCAGCGTCATCGTCGCCTACTTCTCGCGTCAGCGCGAATTCCGGGCTGATGCCGGTGCGGCGCAGCTGATGGGTAGCGCAACGCCGATGCAGAACGCGCTGCGCCGCCTCGGTGGTCTGCATACCGAACCGTTGCCGCAGAGCATGGCGGCCTCCGGTATTGCTGGCGGTTCGAGCTGGATGGCGCTGTTCTCGACTCACCCGCCGCTGGAAGAGCGCATCGCCGCGCTGAACAGTAGCCGCTGAGCGCCCTAAAGTAGCGTGCCGGCAATTGCTGGCACGCGGCGCCCCGCTCTGACTTTTTTCTCCAATACCCCGTTTTTGACGGGGCAGGTACGGACTTTGCCTTGAAATCGCCATGAACCTTAAAAAAACACTATTCGCAGTGACTTTGGGTCTGAGTACCAGCCTTGCTGTTGCGCAGACAGAGTTCGATCTGCCCAGCCTCGAAACGTTGGCCATGACCTCGAGCCGCTCGCTGTTGGCATCTCGTGATCAGGTGACGGCGGCGCGTTATGCAATTGATAGCGCTGGCGCTTTTCCAAACCCCGAATTGGAGTATCTGAGTGGCAATGCCCGTGCGCGCAGTCCGGGTGGAAACCCGGGGGATGCCCGCAGTGTCACGCTGACCCAGCCGATTGATTTGCCTTGGCGGCGTACGGCACGGATCGGTGCAGCCGAGGCCGGACTGGAATCGGCAAGCGCCGGCTCGCGCATGTTTGAAGCCGATTTGCTGGCTCGGTTGCGCGTGCGCTATTACGAGGTCTTGCGCCGTGAAGCCGAGCTGAGCAATGCTCGAGAAGATGCTGCGCTGATGGAAAAAGTCCGCTCAAAAATCGCCTTGCGCGTTGAGACCGGTGAGGCGCCTCGCTTTGAACTGATCAAGGCGGACGCGGAGTCCCTGAATGCCCAGAAAACTGCCCAGGCCGCCGGCTTCCGTCTAGAACAGTCGCGCTCCTTGCTGCGTCAGGCGGTGGGTGGCGGTTTGCCTGCCGAATTCAAATTGAGCAGCCGTCTGCGTGATGTACCGGCCTTGGTGCCGTTGGATACTGTGCGCAGTCAAATGGCCGAATCCAGCCCCGATCTGGCACGCGGACGCGCTGAAATGGTGCGTGCCGAGCGACAACTTGAGCTGGAACGTGCCCAGCGCCTGCCCAGTCTGGCCTTGAAGGCCAGCATGGATGAAGACCCGGACATGCGCGCCTCAAAAATCGGTGTGGTTGTCTCGATTCCAATCTGGGATCGGCGACGTGGACCGGTTGGCGAAGCCGCTGCCCAGTTGTCACGAGCGCGCAATGAGCTGGAGGCGCAACAGTATTCGCTGAGCCAGGGGCTGGAAGTTGCCTATCAGCAATACGAAATTGCGCAGACGCAAGTCACCGCATTGGAGTCCGGGATCGTCCGTCAGGCCGAGTCGGCATTGAGGGTCGCCGAGGCGGCCTACCGTTTCGGTGAACGAGGTTTTCTTGAAGTGCTCGATGCGCAGCGGGTATTTCGTGCGGCGCGTGCCGAATTGATTGCTGCTCGCTATGAACTGGCTGCGGCCTGGGTTGAAATTGAACGACTGCGGGCGACGCCCGGGGGAAGCAAGTAATGAAAAAAGCACTTATTTTGCTGTTGACCGCAACACTCATTGCCGGATGCAACAAGGACGACAAAAATACGGTCGCGGCACCGCCAGCCGATCCAGCGCTGGTTACACCGGCGCCCGAATTGCTTGCCCAGCTCAAACTGGCGCCATTGAGCACGCAGCCGGTGGCCGAAACCTTGCGAGTGGCCGGTCGAATTGACTTTGATGAGCAGCGGCTGGCACGTATTGGCGCGACCATTACCGGTCGGGTCACCGATATTGATGCCCTGCTTGGCCAGGAGGTCAAAAAGGGCGAGGTACTGGCACGTCTGAACAGCAGCGAGCTTTCCACTCAGCAGCTGGCTTATTTGCGGGCGCGAGCCCAGCTTGAACTGAACCGGCGCAATGCCGAGCGCGCCAAATCGCTGTTTGAGGCTGACGTGATCGGCGCTGCCGAATTGCAGCGCCGGCAGAGCGAGTTTCAGATTTCGGTTGCCGAGACGCGTGCCGCTTCCGATCAGCTGCAACTGCTTGGCGTGACGCCAGCTTCGATTGAGCGCCTCGGCCAGCATGGTGCAGTCAATTCGCTGACGCCGGTTGTCTCGACGTTGAACGGCCATGTCGTAGAACGGAAACTGGCACAGGGGCAGGTGGTTCAGCCTGCTGACGCCTTGTTTGTCGTGGCTGATTTGTCGCGTTTGTGGGCCGTTGCGCAGGTGCCGGAACAGCAGGTGAGTCAGGTCAAGGTCGGACAGTCAGTGAGTATTGAGGTGCCGGCATTGGGTAACGAAAAACTGGTCGGCAAGCTGATTTATGTCGGGCAGACGATCAACCCGGAAACGCGCACGGTACTGGTGCGCACTGAACTGGATAATCGCGACGGACGCCTGAAGCCGGCCATGCTGGCTTCTATGCTGATTGAGGCACGAGCTATAGAGCGTCAGGTGGTGCCGGCCAGCGCCGTGGTGCGCGAGAATGATGAAGATCACGTCTTTGTCGCCCAAGGCGATGGTGCATTTCTCCTGACCAAGGTCAAACTCGCGCCGGAACAGGGTGGGCAGCGCGTGGTGCTTTCCGGCTTGAAGGGTGATGAAAAGCTGGTTGTCGATGGTGCTTTCCATCTCAACAACGAGCGTAATCGCAAAGCCATGGAGGGATCATGATTGAATCCCTGGTACGTGGTGCCCTTTCCCAACGCCTTATTGTTGCGGTGGTTGCTGCCATCCTGTTTTTCTTCGGCCTCGATGCGGCACGCAAACTGTCGGTCGATGCTTTTCCGGATGTGACCAATATTCAGGTACAGATCGCCACCGAAGCACCGGGGCGTTCACCTGAGGAAGTCGAGCGTTTTGCCACTGTGCCACTCGAAGTGGCGATGACCGGCCTGCCCGGTCTGGAGGAAATGCGTTCGCTTAACAAGCCCGGGCTGTCGTTGATCACGCTGGTTTTTAATGACAAAATAGATCTCTACTTTGCTCGCCAGTTGGTGATGGAACGTTTGCTGGAAGTCGGCACGCGTCTGCCGCCGGGTATTTCGCCCGTGCTGGGGCCGGTTTCGACTGGTTTGGGCGAGGTTTATCAATACACGCTGGAGCGCCCGGATGATGGTGATCGAGCGCTGACTGAAGAGGAATTGATGCAGCGCCGAACCGCCCAGGATTGGGTGGTGCGTCCACTCCTGCGCTCGATTCCCGGTGTAGCCGAAATCAACTCGCAGGGTGGTTTTGCCAAACAGTATCAGGTGCTGGTCAATCCAGACCGCTTGCGCCATTTCGGGTTGAGCATCGCCGATGTCTATCAGGCGGTTGGGCGTAACAACGCCAATGCCGGTGGTGGTGTGCTGCCGCAATATGCTGAGCAATATCTGATTCGCGGCGTTGGCCTGGTCAAAGATCTGGATGATCTGCGCGTCATCGTGCTCAAGGAAAAGGACGGTGTGCCGGTCTATGTGCGTGATGTCGCCGAGGTGCAGATCGGCCACGAAGTACGTCAGGGGGCGCTGATCAAAAATGGTACGACCGAGTCGGTGGGCGGTATTGTATTGATGCTTTCCGGTGGCAATGCCAAGGCGGTGGTCAGCAAAATCAAGGCACGGGTCGATGAGATCAACGCCAAGGGCATGCTGCCGGATGGCTTGAAAATCGTTGCGTATTACGACCGTTCAGAATTGGTCGATGCGGCGCTGTGGACCGTAACCAAGGTGCTCCTGGAAGGCGTGCTGCTGGTCGTTGTCGTGCTTTTCCTCTTCCTTGGCGATGTGCGCTCTTCGCTGATTGTGGTTGCGACACTGGTGCTAACGCCGCTGCTGACTTTTGTGGCGATGAACAAGCTGGGGATTTCCGCCAACCTGATGTCGCTCGGTGGTCTGGCGATCGCCATCGGTTTGATGGTTGATGGTTCGGTTGTTGTTGTCGAAAACGCTTTTCTGCAACTTGGGCGCAAAGCGAAAACTGGCGAGAGCCAGTTGCGAGTGATATTGCATGCCGTGGTGGAGGTGGCAACACCGGTCATCTTCGGTGTCGGCATCATCATTCTGGTCTTCCTGCCGTTGATGACGTTGCAGGGCATGGAAGGCAAGATGTTCGCCCCGCTCGCCTACACCATCGCGATTGCACTGGCCATTTCGCTGATCCTGTCGCTGACACTGACGCCGGTGATGTCGACTTATCTGCTGAAGCCGCCTGCGCATGATGGCGACCACGACACGCGGCTGATTGCGATCATGAAGCAACACTATCTGAGGATGCTGCACTGGACGCTGGCCAACGAAAAGAAGACGGTGATCGCGGCTGTGGCAGCCTTTGGTTTGACCGTGGCAACCCTGCCTTTCCTTGGTACCGCCTTCATTCCGGAAATGAAAGAAGGTTCGGTGGTGCCGGGTATCAATCGTGTGCCTAACATTTCCCTTGAGGAATCAATCAAGATGGAAATGGAGGCGATGCGTCTGGTCATGCAGGTACCGGGTGTCAAGTCGGCTGTTTCCGGCGTGGGTCGCGGCGAGTCGCCAGCCGACCCGCAGGGACCGAACGAGTCTACGCCGATTGTCAGCCTCAAGCCGCGCAGTGAATGGCCGTCGGGCTGGACACAGGATGACATTCAGGATGCCATGCGTGAGAAGTTGAAGGTCTTGCCTGGCGTCCAGGTGGTCATGGCTCAGCCGATTTCGGACCGGGTCGATGAAATGGTGACCGGCGTGCGCTCCGACATCGCGGTCAAAGTCTTTGGCGACGATCTCGAGCAACTGAAGAAGCTGGCCGGCCAGATCGGCAAGGTCGCCCAGACCTTGCAGGGCGCACAGGATTTGCGTATTGAAAAGGTCAGTGGACAGCAGTATTTGTCGGTTGATATCGACCGCCAGGCCATTGCCCGACTTGGTCTGAATGTTTCCGATGTGAACGATGTTCTGGAGACTGCTATCGGTGGCAAGGTGTTCACGGAAATCTTTGAAGGTGAACGGCGCTTCCCGGGAGTGGTCCGATTGCCGGAGCGCTTCCGAAATAACGTCGAAGCGATTTCCAATGTGCTGATTACTTCGCCAAACGGGGCGCAGGTACGTTTGACCGATGTTGCGAAAATCCGCGTGCAGGATGGACCGGCGCAGATTTCGCGTGAATTGGGCAAGCGGCGCATCGTGATCGGTGTGAACGTCAAGGATCGTGACCTGGGCGGCTTTGTCGCCGAACTGCAGCAAAAGGTTGAGGCGCAGATCAAGTTGCCGGAAGGCTACTATCTGGAGTGGGGCGGGCAGTTCCAGAATATGGAACGGGCGCTCGGTCACCTGACGATCATCATCCCGATTACCATTGCGGCGATTTTCTTCCTGCTCTTTATCCTGTTCAATTCGCTTCGTTTTGCAACACTGATCATCACCGTGCTGCCATTTGCATCGATCGGCGGCATCATCGGGCTCTTTGTTTCCGGCGAGTATCTGTCAGTGCCGGCCTCGGTAGGATTCATCGCGCTATGGGGTATCGCTGTGCTCAATGGGGTGGTCTTGGTGTCTTATATACGTGGTTTGCGTGAAGACGGCAGGACGGTGCAGCAGGCTGTGATTGAAGGTGCCACACTGCGCTTCCGTCCGGTGATGATGACAGCCACCGTTGCCATGCTCGGCCTGATCCCCTTCCTGTTCTCAAGCGGATCAGGTTCCGAAGTGCAGCGTCCACTGGCTATTGTGGTGATTGGTGGCCTGATTACCTGCACCCTGCTGACGCTGCTGGTTTTGCCCACAATTTACCGCTGGTTTGATGAGGAGAAAGTCGAAGCATGAAAGAGATCAAGGCAATTATCCGCCCCAACAAGCTGGCTTCATTGCGGGATGCACTCGTTGCCCTGCATGAATTTCCTGGCATGACGGTCAGTAAAGTGGAGGGCTGCAGCGCTCCGAACCGGCATCTTGCACATCACAATATCAAGGAGCAACTAACCGACTATACGCCCAAGGTGCGTATCGAAATTGTTGCTCCCGACGAAGTGGCGCAGTTGATTTTCCACCGCATCACCGAGGTTGCCCAGACTGGACATTTTGGTGATGGTCTGGTCTGGATCACCGAGGTGGAGCAAGCGGCTTTCATTTTCAAAACAACTCCTGGTCCCGCTACATAAAATATAACTTTCGTCATGTGCGGATAATTTCACAGTCGAATTTGCTTGCTGTCCATAAAATTGCCGGTGTAGAAACAGATTGCTGTGGCGATCAATATTATCGGTCAATATGGACATAATGCGGAATCCGGGCATCAACCTCAATTTGATGTCCCCTACTGAATTACAGGAAGGCATCGCCCGCCTTTCGCGTGGCGCCTATTTTAAAGAGGCGACGCTGGAAATGACGCTCAGCATCCTCACCGAATCGGCGGCGCAGATGTCAGGCATCGAGCGGGTCAGCATCTGGGCATTGTGTGAGGGGCAAAGCGAATTACGCAGCCTCGATCTTTACGAGCTTTCCAATCGTCGCCATCTGAGTGGTGAGAGTATTTACGCCCGCGATTATCCAAATTATTTCAGTGCTTTACGCCACGAAGATTGCATTGTTGCCGACGATGCAGCGCTCCACCCTGCGACGAGGGAATTTGCCAGTGGTTACCTGGGGTTGCATGGGATTACTGCCATGCTTGACACGCCAATACACATTCGCGGCAACCTCGAAGGAGTGTTGTGTCTTGAACAGGTTGGAACGCATCTTTCATGGACGGCCATGCATCGACTATTTGCACATGCGGTCGCCAATCTGGTGACGTTGGCCCTGGTTGAATATGAAGCAGATGAAGCAAGGCATCAAGCGCGCTCGGCAAATGAACGCTTGCGTGCGCTCCTTGATCCCTTGTCCGATTCAAGTGTCGACCGTATCCGTCAGTTTTCTTAGTGCAACAAGTTGAGACAAAACGTGGGCGCGAATTGTTTCACTCTCCAGACTGTTATGTGTGCTTGCCTGCTGCAAGGTTTGCAACAGTTGGCGGGCGGCGTGGATCATGCCGTAGAGTGACAGATGCTCTGCGTGCTCGATCAGTTCGCCAGTCTCGATCAATAGAAGTTTGCCATCCGGCGGTAGAGCCGCCAGTGCGTCGAGCATGCGCTCCAGGCGTTCATGGGTTTCGGCAACAAACAGGCGATCGATGACGGTTGAGCGTACATTCGTTTCCTTGGCGGTTGCTGCACTTTTTTCCAGACGCAGGGCAAAGTGCTGGATACGCTCGGCAAAAGCTGGGTGCTCAAGACCTTCGCCTTCGATCAGGCATTCGCAACAAGCGCTGAGTGCGGCGACGATGTGCGGCGATACCGCTTCTTCCTCAAAGCAGTCGATGGCACTGGCCAGTGCTTCCCCAAGGTGCAGGCAATCGATATCACCTGTTTCCAGTGTCAGGCTGTAAAGCGCGAAAACAGCTGGTCGAATATTGTCTTCAGCGGCGCTATGGCGCTCTGTCCACGCATCATGCAAATGTTGGCATGCGGCAATCCAGCGCGTATTGAGTGCTGGCGGAAAACGCAGTTTTTGTGGCTTGGCCAGCCAGGGCAGGATGGCAGCAGTGGCCTCCTGCGCGGAAGCCACGGCCATGCTGCTTTCCTCGAGACGCTCCTCGGGGATTTCAGACATCGTCAGGTTTATTGGCTGGCCAGTTTGGCGAAGGCGCTCACTACTTCCGGAGGGGCTTGCACCAATTCGATCAAGACGCCTTCGCCGCCAATCGGCGACTCTTCATTACCCTTCGGGTGCAGAAAAGTGATGTCAAAACCGGCGGCGCCCTTGCGGATGCCGCCTGGTGCGAAACGCACACCGTTGGCCGACAGCCATTCAACGGCCTTGGGTAAATCATCGATCCACAAACCGACGTGGTTCAGGGGGGTGGCGTGCACTGCCGGTTTTTTCTCCGGGTCAAGCGGCTGCATCAGATCGACCTCAACCTTGAACGGACCGCTGCCCATGGCGCAGATGTCTTCATCGACATTCTCGCGCTCGGAAACGAAGGTGCTGGTTACTTCAAGGCCAAACATGTCGACCCACAGGGTGCGCAGCTTTTCCTTGGATGGCCCGCCGATAGCGATTTGCTGAATGCCTAGCACCTTGAATGGACGTTGGCTCATGATTTTTTCTCCTGTTTGCGTTGAGCGAAAATGAGTAAAGCGATACCGATGGCGATCATTGGCAGGGACAGCCATTGTCCCATGCTGATCGTGTAGGAATGGCCAAAAATGCCGGCGTCCGGTTCGCGGAAGAATTCTGTAATGAAGCGGAATACGCCATAGCCCGCAAGTGCCATGCCGGTAACAGCGCCACGCTGTCGCGGTCGACTGGCAAAAAGCCACAAAATTATGAACAGCGCCAAACCTTCCAATCCGACATGATAAAGCTGCGACGGATGGCGTGGCTGCATGTCGCCGGATTGCGGAAAAATCATCGCCCACGGCAGGCTGGGATCGGTCACGCGGCCCCACAGTTCGCCATTGATGAAGTTGCCAATGCGTCCGGCAGCTAGGCCAAGTGGAACCAGTGGCGCGACAAAATCGACCACATCCAGCCAGTTGAAATTTTGTTTGCGCGCCCACAAGCCTAGGGCGATCAAAACACCGAGAAATCCCCCGTGAAAAGCCATGCCACCTTTCCAGACGGCAAAAATTTCCAGCGGATGAGCAAAGTAATAACCCGGCTCGTAAAAAATAACCTGTCCCAGTCGACCGCCGAGGATGACCCCCAGCATGCCGTAGAAAAGCAGGTCGTCGAGTTGTTCCACCGTCAGAATCGAAGGCCGCGTGCGAATGCGATAGCGTCCGAGCAAAATAAACTGAACGAAGGCAAGCAAATACATCAAACCGTACCAGCGCACCGAAAGTGGGCCAAGCGAAAAAGCAATCGGGTCGAACTGGGGATGAAGAAGCATTGATGGTCGAGAGTCAGCTAGAATTCACCAATTATAGTTCGCGCCGATTGTGACAAAACGGCGGCGCAAAGTTTCAGACGGAGATTTACATGCCCCAATACCGCTCACGCACCTCCACCCACGGTCGCAACATGGCTGGCGCCCGCTCCCTTTGGCGAGCGACCGGCATGAAAGACGGTGACTTTGGCAAGCCGATCATCGCCGTGGTTAATTCCTTTACCCAGTTCGTGCCGGGTCACGTCCATCTCAAAGATATGGGCCAGTTGGTGGCGCGCGAGATTGAGGCAGCCGGCGGTGTCGCCAAGGAATTCAACACCATAGCCATTGATGATGGCATTGCCATGGGCCACAGCGGAATGCTCTATTCGCTGCCTAGTCGTGACCTGATTGCTGATTCGGTCGAATACATGGTCAATGCGCACTGTGCCGATGCAATGGTGTGTATTTCCAATTGCGACAAAATTACCCCAGGCATGTTGATGGCCGCCATGCGCGTCAATATTCCGGTGATTTTTGTTTCGGGTGGTCCGATGGAGGCCGGCAAGGTGACGATTCAAGGTCAGGTGATTCATCTCGACCTCGTCGATGCCATGGTCAAGGCGGCAGATGCGTCGGTTTCACAGGCTGACCTCGACGAAATCGAGCGTTCTGCTTGTCCGACCTGTGGTTCATGCTCCGGCATGTTTACCGCCAACTCAATGAATTGTCTGACCGAAGCTTTCGGTCTCAGCTTGCCGGGAAATGGCACTGTTGTTGCCACGCACGCTGATCGAAAGCAGCTCTTCCTGCGCGCTGGGCGGCAGATCGTCGAGTTGTGCAAGCGTTACTACGAACAGGATGACGCCTCGGTATTGCCGCGCTCCATCGCAACGAAGGAGGCCTTCGAAAACGCAATGACCCTCGATGTCGCCATGGGTGGCTCGACCAACACCGTGCTACACATTCTGGCGACTGCGCAGGAAGCGGGCGTTGATTTCACCATGGCTGACATTGACCGTATCTCGCGCTCGGTACCTTGCTTATGCAAAGTAGCGCCAATGACCGACAAGTACCACATCGAAGACGTTCATCGTGCTGGTGGCATCTTTGGCATCCTCGGTGAGCTTGACCGCGCCGGTCTGATCCATCGTGATGTGCCGAATGTCCATGCAAAAACATTGGGCGAAGCGATAGATCGCTGGGATGTGGTGCGTGAACACGATGTCAAAGTGCATCAGTTTTTCAAGGCGGCGCCTGGTGGCGTTCCGACGCAAGTTGCCTTCTCGCAGGATCGGCGTTTCAATGAGCTTGATCTGGACCGCACCCACGGCTGTATTCGTAACCGAGCCAACGCCTACTCTCAGGAAGGTGGGCTGGCGGTGCTCTACGGCAATATCGCGGTTGATGGCTGCATCGTTAAGACTGCAGGTGTTGATGAGTCGATCTGGAAATTTACGGGGCGTGCCCGTGTTTTTGAAAGCCAGGATGCTGCGGTCGACGCTATTTTGGCCGGAAAAATTGTGGCTGGCGACGTGGTCGTAATCCGCTACGAAGGCCCCAAGGGCGGGCCGGGTATGCAGGAAATGCTGTATCCGACCTCCTATCTCAAATCAATGGGTCTGGGTAAAGACTGCGCCCTGCTTACCGATGGTCGTTTCTCCGGCGGTACATCCGGACTTTCGATTGGACACGCTTCACCAGAAGCGGCGGACGGCGGAGCGATTGGTTTGGTCGAAGAAGGCGATACGATAGAGATCGATATTCCGCAGCGCCGTATTCAGCTCGCCATTACCGATGAGGCGTTGGCCGCTCGTCGAGCGGCAATGGAGTCTCGTGGTGATGCTGCCTGGCAACCCGTTGATCGTGAGCGCGTCGTCTCGGCAGCGCTTCAAGCTTATGCGCTAATGGCAACCTCGGCAGACAAAGGTGCGGTTCGCGATGTAACCCAGATACGCCGAAAATAAGTCAGGCGAAATCTGTCAACGCAGCCTCGGCATATGCGTTATATGCTGAGGCTCAGGAAGAAAGCCTTTAATGCCGCAGATTTAATACAGGTATTTGCAAGCGGATAAAAAGGGTTCTATCATCCAAAGCTGAATTACCCACAAACCCGCAAACGGAGCGAGATAATGAAAGCTGTTTACGTTGCAATGATCGCCGCTGGTATCGTCATGACCGGTCAAGTTCAAGCTGATGAAGCCCTGGCTAAAGCCAAGAACTGCATGGCTTGCCACACAGTCGACAAGAAACTGGTTGGCCCGGCTTACAAAGATGTCGCCGCCAAATACAAGGGCGATGCAAAAGCACCGGCTATGCTGGCTGCCAAGGTCAAGGCTGGTGGTAAGGGTGCTTGGGGTGAAATCCCGATGCCGCCGAATAATGTTACCGATGATGAAGCAAAGAAATTGGTTGCCTGGGTTCTGGCTCAGAAGTAATCCTGACGTTGTTTTGCAAAAAACCGGCCTCGTGCCGGTTTTTTTATATCTGGTGTTGTTGACAGAATCTTTGTTGACCCGGATAATCTTGCGTTCTTCCGGAGGGGTACCCAAGCGGTCAACGGGAACAGACTGTAAATCTGTCGGCTCTGCCTTCGAAGGTTCGAATCCTTCCCCCTCCACCAGAATAAAGTTGTAATAGTTAGTGATGCGGGTCAAAGGTTAAGCGGGTGTAGCTTAATGGTAGAGCTGAAGCCTTCCAAGCTTAAGACGAGGGTTCGATTCCCTTCACCCGCTCCATTAGCGTTGCGTCAAGTGTTTGAAGGTAGGCCCATGTAGCTCAGTGGTAGAGCACTCCCTTGGTAAGGGAGAGGTCGGAAGTTCGATTCTTCTCATGGGCACCACCCACTTGGTGTCGATTGTGGATTGTTTGATTACTTGTATATTGGGGAGTTGGAATGGCTAAGGAAAAATTCGCGCGTACGAAACCGCACGTAAACGTGGGCACGATTGGACACGTTGACCATGGCAAGACCACACTGACGGCAGCGATCACCACGGTGCTATCTGCCAAGTTTGGTGGCTCCGCCAAGAAAGTACGACGAAATCGACGCGGCGCCGGAAGAAAAAGCGCGCGGTATCACCATTAACACCGCCCACGTCGAATACGAAACCGCCAATCGTCACTACGCCCACGTTGACTGCCCGGGTCACGCTGACTACGTCAAGAACATGATTACTGGTGCTGCCCAGATGGACGGCGCCATTCTCGTCTGTTCCGCTGCTGACGGCCCGATGCCCCAGACCCGCGAGCACATCCTGCTCGCCCGTCAGGTCGGTGTGCCATACGTCCTCGTTTACATGAACAAATGTGACATGGTTGACGACGCCGAGCTGCTCGAATTGGTCGAAATGGAACTCCGTGAGCTCCTCGACAAGTACGACTTCCCGGGCGATGCCACCCCGATCATTCACGGCTCTGCCCTGAAAGCCCTCGAAGGCGACCAGTCCGAAATCGGCGAACCCTCCATCTTCCGTCTGGCTGATGCACTCGACACCTACATCCCAAATCCGGAACGCGCTGTTGATCAGCCCTTCCTGATGCCTGTTGAAGACGTATTCTCCATCTCCGGTCGCGGTACAGTGGTAACCGGTCGTATCGAGCGCGGCATCGTCAAGGTAGGTGAAGAAATTGAAATCGTCGGTATCCGTCCGACCGTCAAGACCACCTGTACCGGTGTTGAGATGTTCCGCAAACTGCTCGACCAAGGTCAGGCAGGCGACAACGTCGGCGCCCTTTTGCGTGGTACCAAGCGTGAAGACGTCGAGCGTGGCCAGGTTCTTTGCAAGCCGGGCTCAGTCAAGCCGCACACCCACTTCACCTCTGAAGTGTACATCCTGTCCAAGGATGAAGGCGGTCGTCACACCCCGTTCTTCAACGGCTACCGTCCGCAGTTCTACTTCCGTACGACCGACGTGACCGGCTCCATCGATCTGCCGGAAGGCGTTGAGATGGTGATGCCTGGCGACAACATCGCCATGACCATCAAGCTGATCAACCCGATCGCCATGGAAGAAGGTCTGCGCTTCGCCATCCGTGAAGGCGGTCGTACCGTCGGCGCCGGCGTCGTCGCCAAGATCATCGAATAAGTACTGAAGTTTAGGTTTTGGGGCGCCCCGGGAGACTTGGGCGCCTTGATGTTTTTCCGCAGGGGTGTAGCTCAATTGGTAGAGCAACGGTTTCCAAAACCGTAGGTCGGGGTTCGATTCCCTCCGCCCTGCCACCTTTTTAAAGATCGTTATTTTCATGGCTGACAAGATCAAGTTCGCGCTGGCGCTGGTTATTCTGGCGGCTGGCGTGGCTGGCTTTTACCTCCTCTCTGAGCAGGCAATGATTTTGCGCGTTCTGGCAGTTCTTGCCGGATTGGCGCTAGCTATTGCTGTGGCTTGGAAAACGGAGCAGGGGCAGCGTTTTTTCGTGTTTGCCAACGAGGCGGTTGTCGAGGCTAAGAAAGTTGTTTGGCCTTCGCGCAAAGAGACCATGCAAACCACTGGCGCGGTGTTTGCCTTTGTTGTAGTGATGGCGATTTTTTTATATTTGACAGACAAGAGCCTCGAATGGGTTCTTTACGACCTGGTGCTGGGCTGGAAGAAATCATGAGCAAACGCTGGTACGTCGTACATGCCTATTCAGGTTTCGAGAAGAGCGTCATGCGCGCAATCCTTGAGCGGATCGAACGTCTCGGCATGCAAGATAAATTTGGCCGCATTTTAGTGCCGGTTGAAGAAGTTGTTGAAATGAAAAATGGTCAAAAATCCATTTCCGAACGTAAGTTCTTTCCTGGCTATGTTCCATGTGAAATGGAGATGGATTATGCTTCCTGGCATCTGGTTAAAAACACACCAAAAGTGACTGGTTTCGTTGGCGGTACTGCGAACAAGCCAACGCCGATTTCCGAAAAGGAAGTCGAAAAAATCATGCAGCAAATGCAGGAAGGTGTTGAAAAACCCCGTCCGAAAGTGCTGTTTGAGGTTGGGGAGGTTGTGCGAGTTAAGGAAGGTCCGTTCACAGACTTTCATGGTTCGGTTGAGGATGTTAATTACGAGAAAAGCCGTCTGCGTGTTGCGGTGACTATTTTTGGTCGCGCCACCCCGGTTGAACTTGAGTTCGCTCAGGTAGAAAAAGCGTAATAAAAATTGGCAGTAAAGGCATTCCGGAAGCCTTGATTCCGGCAAGAGGAGCGTCAGTAGGCATTAGCCAAAAACGCGTTACCACTCATCTATTGGAGTAATTATGGCAAAGAAAATTGTCGGCTACATCAAGCTGCAAGTGCCAGCAGGCAAAGCAAACCCATCACCACCAATCGGCCCAGCCCTTGGTCAGCGTGGTTTGAACATCATGGAATTCTGCAAGGCGTTTAACGCCCAGACCCAAGGCGTCGAGCCGGGGCTGCCGATTCCGGTGGTGATCACCGCCTTTGCGGACAAGTCCTTCACGTTTGTGATGAAGACGCCGCCGGCAACGATTTTGATCAAAAAGGCGGCTGGCATCAAGTCCGGTTCAGCTAAGCCGCATACCGACAAAGTCGGCAAAATCACGCGTGCACAGGCAGAAGAAATCGCTAAAACCAAGATGCCTGATCTGACCGCAGCCGACATGGATGCAGCGGTTCGTACCATCGCTGGTTCCGCTCGTTCCATGGGCATTACTGTTGAGGGTCTCTAATCATGGCTAAACTCACCAAGAAACAAAAAGCTCAACAGGGCAATATTGATGCGCTGAAGCTATACCCGGTTCAAGAAGCTCTTGCTCTGGCCAAAGCAACCGCCACTGACAAGTTCGACGAGTCTATCGTTGTGGATGTCAATGTCCGCGTTGACGCTCGTAAATCAGACCAGGTTGTGCGTGGTTCTGTCGTGTTGCCAGCTAGTACTGGCAAAAGCGTCCGTGTTGCCGTATTCGCCCAAGGCGAAAAGGCTGAAGCCGCTAAAGCTGCTGGCGCAGAAGTGGTTGGTTTTGAAGATTTGGCTGCCGAAGTCAAGGCTGGAAATCTGAATTTTGATGTGGTCATCGCGACGCCTGATGCAATGCGTATCGTTGGCCAGCTTGGCCAGATTCTTGGCCCACGTGGCCTGATGCCTAATCCGAAGGTTGGCACCGTCACAATGGATGTAACCACTGCGGTCAAGAATGCCAAGGCTGGTCAGGTACAGTACCGTACCGACAAGGGTGGCATTATTCACGCCACCATCGGCCGTGCTTCCTTCTCCGTAGAGAGCCTCCAGCAAAACCTTAAAGCGCTTGTTGATGCGCTGACCAAGGCAAAGCCGGCTTCATCCAAGGGGCAGTACCTTCGTAAAATTGCAGTAGCTGCCACGATGGGCCCCGGCGTTCGCGTCGATCAGGCAAGTTTGGCTGGCTAAAGGAACTTTGGGCTGCTGGTGGCTACGTTAGTGGTTGCCAGCAGATCGTCAAAGACCGCAGGTGCCTTGGAAACAAGGCTTAATCTCGAAAGTAACCTGCGCAGACGGTGTCCCAGAACAAGATTTATTGCTGCCTGTATTTGGGTGGCATTGCTTCTGGTTCAGGTCGCCGTACGTGCGGCGGGAATTTTCCCGTCGTGTTATGACTTGAAAGGAGGAAGGACCCGTGGGTCTCAATCTGAACGACAAAAAAGCGGTTGTAGCTGAGGTGTCGGCACAAGTAGCTAATGCTCAGACTATCGTAGTCGCCGAGTATCACGGTGTTGCCGTTGGGCAATTGACCGTGCTGCGTAAAAAGGCACGCGAGTCTGGCGTATATCTACGTGTGTTGAAGAACACCTTGGTACGTCGCGCGGTCGCGGACACTTCGTTCGCCGGCCTGGCTGACCAAATGGTCGGTCCGCTGATTTACAGCATCTCATCCGATCCCGTTGCTGCAGCGAAAGTCCTAAGTGATTTCGCCAAGACCAACGACAAGCTGGGAATCAAAGCTGGTTCCTACGCTGGCAAGGTACTCGACAAAGCTGGTGTGCAAGCGCTTGCCTCTGTACCAAGCCGTGAAGAGCTGCTGTCCAAGTTGCTGTACGTCATGAAGGCCCCGGTTACCGGCTTTGCCGTTTGCCTGGGTGCTCTTGCCAAGCAGCGCGAAGAAGTTGCTGCTTAAACCGTACCGCTTACGAACTGATTTAGGAGTTATTTGAAATGGCAATTAGCAAAGAAGACATCCTGGAAGCCGTTGGCTCCATGACCGTTATGGAACTGAATGACCTGGTCAAGGCATTCGAAGAGAAGTTTGGCGTTTCCGCCGCTGCAATGGCTGTTGCTGGCCCGGCTACTGCTGCCGTCGCTGCTGAAGAGCAGACCGAATTCACCGTTATGCTTCTCGCCGCTGGCGACAAGAAGGTTGAAGTCATCAAGGTTGTTCGTGCAGTTACCGGTCTAGGTCTGAAAGAGGCCAAAGACGTGGTTGACGGTGCTCCTAAGGCTGTTAAAGAAGGCGTCTCCAAGGCTGATGCTGAAGCCCTCAAGACCCAACTTGAAGCCGCTGGCGCTAAAGTCGAAGTTAAGTAATAGAAGTATGCACGTCGGGCTGGCGGTTTTCCGCCAGCCCTTTTGTGCTTTGTAAAACAGTATTGATTGACCCATCCATTACGAACTTGAATACCGCCAAACGGCAAACGCAAACAAGACCAATTGCTATCCTGAAAGGGATGGAGGCCTGTTTGCGTTTGCCTGTTTTATCAGGTTCAACGTTTGATTCCATCCTCACGGAGTTACCATGACTTACTCCTTCACCGAGAAGAAACGCATCCGCAAGAGCTTCGCCAAGCGTGCGAGCGTTCTCGATGTTCCATACCTTCTGGCGACCCAGCTGCAATCATTTGCCGATTTTCTGCAGGCAGAAGTGCCGGCCGAAAAACGTAAGAACGAGGGCTTGCAGGCGGCGTTTTCATCGATCTTCCCGATCGTTTCACATTCAGGTAATGCACGCCTTGAATTTGTTAGCTTCATGCTGGGTGATCCAGCATTCGATGTTACCGAATGTCATCAGCGTGGATTGACCTATGCTTCCTCGTTGCGCGCTAAAGTACGTCTGGTCCTCATGACGACTAATGGCTCCTTTGTTATTAACGGTACTGAACGAGTTATTGTTTCCCAGTTGCACCGGTCGCCAGGCGTGTTTTTTGAGCACGACCGCGGCAAAACCCACAGTTCAGGAAAGCTCCTATTCTCGGCTCGTATTATTCCTTACCGCGGTTCATGGTTGGATTTTGAGTTCGATCCTAAAGATACTTTGTACTTCCGGATTGACCGCCGTCGCAAGATGCCGGTTACCGTTATGCTCAAAGCGATTGGCATGTCTGAAGAAATTCTAGCGAATTTCTTCGAATTCGATACCTTCTTGCTAGGCAAGGAGCGCATTGATTTCACGCTGGTGCCAGAGCGGTTGCGCGGGGAAGTGGCTCGCTTTGATTTCGTTACCGACGAAGGCAAGATACTTGTTGCCAAGGATAAGAGAATTACCGCTAAGCACATCCGTGATATTACCGCTGCGGGTATGAAGCAGCTTTGTGTGCCTGAAGATTTCATTCTTGGTCGTGTTGTCGCCAAGAATATTATCAATACCGAGACCGGTGAAATCGTCGCCAATGCAAATGACGAAATTACCGAAACACTGCTCGCCAATTTGCGCGAAGCCGGTATAAGTACGCTGGAAACTTTGTACACCAATGAGCTTGATCGTGGTGCATTTATTTCCAATACCTTGCGCGCCGATGAAACAGCAACGCGCCAAGCTGCTCGCGTCGCTATCTATCGCATGATGCGTCCAGGGGAGCCGCCTACTGAAGAAGCTGTGGAAATTCTTTTTAACGGCTTGTTCTACTCCGATGAACGTTACGATCTCTCCGGCGTTGGCCGGATGAAGTTCAACCGTCGCTTGGCACGTACCGACATCACCGAATTCAAGGTTACTATCAAAAATCTTGCTTCAAAGGCTGAGGCAGCTCTGAAGAATCTTTCTGAAGGTTCAGGCTTTGCACTGCCGGTGATTCAGGATCTGGTCAGTCTGCTGCCGTTTGGCGCTCGTGCTTTGTGTGAAAACATGAACAAAGCCGAGGCTGAAGCTTTGGTTGCGAAAATCAAGCCGCTCGGTGCCAATGCTGAAGTTCGCGAGCAGTTAACACTTTCTCCGCGTGACATCGTTGCCGTTATCAAGATTTTGGTTGAATTGCGCAATGGTCGCGGTGAGATTGACGATATCGATCACCTCGGTAATCGTCGTGTGCGTTCCGTTGGTGAATTGGCTGAGAACCAGTTCCGTGCTGGCCTTGTTCGTGTCGAGCGCGCTGTTAAAGAGCGCCTCTCGCAAGCCGAGTCTGATAATTTGATGCCGCATGATCTGATCAATGCCAAACCGATCAGTGCCGCCATCAAGGAATTTTTCGGTTCCAGCCAGTTGTCGCAGTTTATGGACCAAACAAATCCGCTGTCGGAAATTACGCACAAGCGCCGCGTTTCCGCACTCGGCCCAGGTGGTTTGACGCGTGAGCGGGCTGGCTTTGAAGTTCGTGACGTGCATCCGACTCACTACGGTCGTGTATGTCCGATTGAAACACCTGAAGGTCCGAACATCGGCCTGATCAACTCGCTGGCACTGTTTGCGCGTGTCAATGATTATGGCTTCATCGAAACCGCCTATCGTAAGGTTGTTGATTCGCAGGTTACCAACGAAATCGAGTACTTGTCGGCGATTGAAGAGGGCAATTATGTCGTGGCGCAGGCTAACGCTTCGCTCGATGCAACTAATCGCTTGTCTGATGATTTGGTCACCTGCCGTGAAAAGGGCGAAACCATTCTTGCCGAACCGGGACGTGTCAATTACATGGACGTTGCCCCAAGCCAGATCGTATCCGTTGCTGCCTCATTGATTCCCTTCCTTGAGCATGATGACGCCAACCGCGCATTGATGGGCGCTAACATGCAGCGCCAGGCTGTACCCTGCTTGCGCCCAGAAAAGCCGTTGGTTGGTACAGGTATTGAGCGCACAGTTGCAGTTGACTCAGGCACTGCCGTAGTTGCATTGCGTGGCGGCTCGGTCGACTATGTCGATGCCGCGCGTATTGTGGTTCGTGTTAACGATGACGAGACGGTTGCCGGTGAGGTGGGCGTCGACATCTATAACTTGATGAAGTACACCCGTTCCAACCAAAACACCAACATCAATCAGCGTCCCATGGTTAAGGTTGGCGATGTAATCGCCAAGGGCGACGTGGTGGCTGACGGTGCGTCAACCGACAAGGGTGAGCTGGCGCTGGGCCAGAATATGCTGGTTGCTTTCATGCCATGGAACGGTTACAACTTTGAGGATTCAATCCTTATTTCCGAACGTGTGGTTGCCGAAGATCGCTATACCTCAATTCATATCGAAGAGTTGACGGTAGTCGCTCGTGATACGAAGCTCGGTCCTGAGGAAATTACCCGCGATATCGCCTCGTTGGGTGAAACCCAGTTGTCGCGTCTGGATGATTCCGGCATCGTTTACATTGGTGCGGAAGTAGAGGCCGCAGACGTGCTGGTTGGCAAGGTGACGCCGAAGGGCGAAACCCAGCTGACGCCAGAAGAGAAGCTCCTGCGCGCGATCTTCGGTGAGAAGGCGTCTGACGTTAAAGATACATCCCTACGTGTGCCATCAGGCATTGCCGGTACGGTCATCGACGTTCAAGTCTTTACGCGTGAAGGTATTGAGCGTGACAAGCGCGCCCAGTCCATCATCGATGAGCACCTGCGCCATTACAAGCTGGACTTGGCTGACCAAATGCGTATCGTCGAGCGCGATGCATTTGCTCGTATCGGACGTCTGATTCTTGGCAAGAAAGCCAATGGTGGTCCTAAGAAACTGGCCAAAGGCACTGTTATTGATCAGGCTTATCTGGACGGTATGGACCCGCATCACTGGTTCGACATCCGTCTGTCTGAGGATGATGCGGCACAACAGCTTGAGCAGGTTAAAGAAGGTCTTGAGGTCGCCCGCAAGAACTTCGATGAGGCCTTCGAGGTCAAACGCAAGAAGCTGACGCAAGGCGATGAATTGCCGCCGGGCGTGCAGAAGATGGTCAAAGTCTATGTTGCGGTCAAACGTCGCTTGCAGCCTGGTGACAAGATGGCTGGTCGCCACGGTAACAAGGGTGTGGTCTCCAAGATTACGCCGGTTGAAGATATGCCTTACATGGCCGATGGTCGTTCTGTCGATATCGTTTTGAACCCGCTGGGTGTGCCGTCACGGATGAACGTTGGACAGATTCTTGAAACTCACCTTGGCCTTGCCGCCAAAGGTCTGGGCGTCCAGATTGGCGAGATGCTTCGTCGTCAGGCTAACGCCAAGGAAGTGCGTGAGTTCCTCGATAAAATCTATAACCGCAGCGGGAAAACTGAGGATTTCACCCAATTCACCGATGGTGAAGTGATTGAAATGGCTGGCAATTTGACGGCTGGTGTTCCTTTTGCAACACCGGTTTTCGATGGTGCAACTGAAGAAGAAATTAAAGACATGCTGGCACTTGCCGGGATGCCTTCATCAGGCCAGATGACATTGTTCGACGGTCGTACCGGTGAACAGTTTGAGCGTCAAGTGACCGTCGGTTACAAACATGTGCTGAAACTGCATCACTTGGTTGATGACAAGATGCATGCCCGTTCCACCGGTCCGTACTCGCTGGTTACTCAGCAGCCGCTCGGTGGTAAGGCGCAGTTCGGTGGTCAGCGCTTTGGTGAAATGGAAGTATGGGCACTTGAAGCCTACGGCGCATCGTATGTGCTGCAGGAAATGTTGACGGTGAAATCCGATGATGTGAATGGTCGTACGAAGGTGTACGAAAACATCGTCAAGGGCGAGCACAAGATCGAAGCCGGCATGCCGGAATCCTTCAATGTGCTGGTCAAGGAAATTCGCTCGTTGGCGATCGACATCGATCTGGAACGTTACTGATTTAAGGCTGGGAGTTAAACGATGAAAGCATTGCTCGATTTATTCAAGCAGGTAACCGCCGAAGAGGAATTTGACGCGATTACTATTGGTCTTGCCTCGCCTGAGAAGATCCGTTCCTGGTCCTACGGTGAAGTCAAAAAACCGGAAACCATTAACTATCGCACTTTCAAGCCGGAGCGTGATGGCTTGTTCTGTGCAAAAATCTTTGGCCCGATTAAAGATTACGAGTGCCTTTGCGGTAAATACAAGCGCCTCAAGCATCGCGGCGTGATCTGTGAAAAGTGCGGTGTCGAAGTGACGCTGGCCAAGGTTCGTCGTGATCGTATGGGTCACATTGAACTGGCTTCGCCGACTGCCCATATCTGGTTCCTGAAATCCTTGCCGTCTCGTCTCGGTATGGTTCTGGACATGACACTGCGCGATATTGAACGTGTCCTGTACTTTGAAGCCTATGTCGTTTGCGATCCCGGCATGGTCAGTAACCTGACTCGCGCCCAGTTGCTGACTGAAGAGCAGTACCTGGAAATGATGGAAGAGCATGGTGATGAATTCCACGCGCTGATGGGCGCCGAGGGCATTCGTGAGCTGTTGCGTAATCTTGATCTGCCTAGCGAAGTCGAATCCTTGCGCTCTGAACTCGAAGTGACGAGTTCGGAAGCCAAGAACAAGAAACTGGCCAAGCGCCTCAAGATTCTTGAAGGCTTCCAGAAGTCTGGTATCAAGCCGGACTGGATGGTTCTTGAAGTGCTACCAGTGCTGCCGCCGGATTTGCGTCCGCTCGTGCCGCTTGATGGCGGCCGCTTTGCAACCTCAGACTTGAACGACCTCTATCGTCGCGTGATCAACCGGAACAACCGTCTGAAGCGTCTGCTTGAGCTGAAGGCCCCGGAAATCATTGTGCGTAACGAAAAACGCATGCTACAGGAATCAGTCGACTCCCTGCTCGACAATGGTCGTCGCGGCAAGGCAATGACCGGTGCCAACAAGCGTCCGTTGAAGTCACTCGCCGATATGATCAAGGGCAAGGGCGGCCGTTTCCGTCAGAACTTGCTGGGCAAGCGCGTGGACTACTCCGGCCGTTCGGTCATTGTGGTTGGCCCGCAGCTCAAGCTGCATCAGTGTGGATTGCCGAAGTTGATGGCCCTTGAGCTATTCAAGCCTTTCATCTTCCACAAGCTGGAAGTGCTTGGCTATGCTACCACCATCAAGCAAGCCAAGAAGATGGTTGAGGGGCAGGAGCCAGTGGTTTGGGACATCCTCGAAGATGTCATCCGCGAACACCCGGTCATGCTGAACCGTGCGCCTACACTGCACCGTCTGGGTATCCAGGCGTTTGAGCCGACCCTGATTGAAGGCAAGGCGATTCAGTTACACCCGCTCGTTTGTGCGGCCTTCAACGCCGACTTCGACGGTGACCAGATGGCTGTTCACGTCCCGCTGTCGCTTGAGGCGCAAATGGAAGCCCGTACGTTGATGCTGGCCTCCAATAACGTGCTTTCGCCCGCCAACGGCCAGCCTATCATTGTTCCGTCACAGGATATCGTGTTGGGTCTGTATTACGCGACTCGCGAAAAGATCAATGGCAAAGGTGAAGGTATGTACTTCGCCAATACCAATGAGATCGAACGCGCCATGGCGGCCAAGGAGCTGGATGTTCACTCCCGCATTACCGTCCGTTTGCCACAGTTTGAACCTGGTGCGGTCGACGGCGAATGGAACGAAAAAATTATTCGCGTTGAAACCACAGCCGGCCGTGCTTTGCTTTCCAAAATTCTGCCCAAGGGTTTGCCGTTCAAGGTCATCGACCGTGCGTTGAAGAAAAAGGAAATCTCCAAGCTGATCGACGAATCTTTCCGCCGTTGCGGGTTGAAAGAGACCGTTGTTTTTGCTGATAAGCTGATGCAAAACGGTTATGCACTGGCGACTCGTGCTGGCATTTCCTTCTGTTCAGACGACATGCGCGTTCCGGCCAAGAAAGTCGAGATCATTGCGGCTGCTGAAGCAGAAGTGAAAGAAATCGAAATTCAGTACACCAATGGTTTGGTGACCAATGGCGAACGCTATAACAAGGTCGTCGATATTTGGGGTCGTACCGGTGACCAGGTTGCCAAGGTGATGATGGATGAACTCGGCCACGAGGAAACCATTGACCGTCACGGCAAGCGGGTTAAGCAGGATTCGTTCAATTCAATCTTCATGATGGCTGATTCCGGTGCTCGCGGTTCTGCAGCGCAGATTCGTCAGTTGGCTGGTATGCGCGGTTTGATGGCGAAACCTGATGGTTCGATTATTGAAACACCAATCACCACGAACTTCCGTGAAGGCCTGAACGTTCTTCAGTACTTTATTTCAACCCACGGTGCTCGTAAGGGTCTGGCTGACACAGCTTTGAAAACAGCGAACTCTGGTTACCTGACTCGCCGCTTGGTCGATGTGACACAAGACTTGGTCATTACTGAAGATGACTGCGGCACAAAGAATGGTTATCCGGTCAAAGCCTTGGTTGAAGGCGGCGAAGTCATTGAGCCGTTGCGCGAACGTATTCTTGGTCGTGTTACGGTCGACGACCTCGTTGATCCAGAAACACAGGAGACAGTTGTTTTTGCCGGCACCATGCTGGACGAAGATCTGGTTGATCTGATTGATAGCCTTGGTATAGACGAAGTTAAAGTACGCACGCCGCTTACCTGCGATACCCGTTACGGTCTTTGTGCGCAATGTTACGGCCGTGACCTAGGTCGTGGCATGATGGTCAATGCGGGTGAGGCTGTCGGCGTTATCGCAGCCCAATCGATTGGTGAGCCAGGAACACAGCTCACCATGCGTACTTTCCACGTCGGCGGTGCCGCTTCACGGAATGCTGTTGCCTCGCAGATTGAAGCAAAATCGGCTGGTACGGTTCGCTTCACATCAAGCATGCGTTATGTAACCAGCGCCAAAGGTGACAAGGTCGTTATTTCGCGTTCCGGTGAGGTCCTGATTACTGATGATCACGGTCGCGAGCGCGAGCGTCACAAGGTTCCTTATGGTGCCACTTTGCCTGTTGAGGATGGCAAGATGGCCAAGGCTGGCGTCAAACTGGCGACTTGGGATCCGCACACTGGCCCGATTATTACGGAATACGCAGGTACTGTTCGATTCGATAATGTTGAAGAGGGCGTCACCGTTGCTAAACAAGTAGATGATGTTACTGGCCTTTCAACGCTGGTGGTTATTGACAACAAACGTGGCGGTAAGGCCGCAACCAAGGGTATTCGCCCGGTAGTCAAACTGCTTGACGATACTGGACTTGAAGTGCGTGTAGCTGGTACAGAGCATCCCGTGTCGATAGCCTTCCAGGTCGGCTCGATTATCTCCGTTGTTGATGGTCAGCAGGTTGGTGTAGGCGACATCCTTGCACGTATGCCGCAAGAATCAGCCAAAACGCGTGACATTACCGGTGGTTTGCCGCGCGTTGCCGAGTTGTTTGAAGCGCGTACGCCAAAAGATGCATCAGTTCTGGCTGAGCAGACCGGCACGATCAGCTTTGGTAAAGATACTAAAGGTAAACAGCGCCTGATCATTGCCGATCTGGATGGAGAGCAGCATGAATTCCTTATTTCCAAGGACAAGCATGTGTTGGTGCACGATGGTCAGGTAGTGAACAAGGGTGAGAAGATCGTCGAGGGTTCGCCTGATCCGCACGATATTCTGCGTTTGCAAGGTGTTGAGGCGTTGGCTCGTTACATTACCGATGAAGTCCAGGATGTGTATCGTCTGCAAGGTGTGAAAATCAACGACAAGCACATCGAAGTAATTGTGCGTCAGATGTTGCGTCGCGTGGCAATCGTTGAGCCGGGTGATACCCGATTCATCAAGTCGGAACAAGTTGAACGCGCTGATCTGCTTGCTGAAAATGATAAGGCAATAGCTGAAGGTAAGCTGCCGGCAACTTTTGAGCATATGCTGCTTGGTATTACCAAAGCCTCGCTTTCGACTGACTCCTTCATTTCAGCGGCATCCTTCCAGGAAACCACGCGTGTTCTTACCGAGGCTGCCATCATGGGCAAGCGTGACGAATTGCGTGGTCTCAAGGAAAATGTGATTGTTGGTCGCTTGATCCCCGCTGGTACGGGCCTCGCGTTCCATCGTGCACGTAAGGGATTGGCGTCCGGCTACGATAATGTTGCCCGCCCATCTTCTGAAGTAGTTGTAGAAACTGTTGTACAGGAAGCCGATCTGGGCGCCTGAGCTTAGTGCCACCCCCGTATCACGTTGACACTGGGGGTGGTCAACCATAAAATCTATGGTCTTTGTCGGCGGAGGCTAATCATTGTCTCCGCTTTGGATAACAAAATTACCGGAAAACACTGAAAACAGTGTCCGGTCGTTGAAGGAAGTTAGATATGCCGACCATCAACCAGCTAGTGCGCAAGCCGCGCGTAGCAGAGGTGACCAAGAGCAAGGTTCCTGCTCTTGAAAAGTGTCCTCAGAAACGTGGCGTTTGTACGCGCGTTTATACTACGACCCCCAAAAAGCCTAACTCAGCGCTACGTAAAGTTTGCAAGGTGCGTTTGACCAATGGTTTTGAGGTGATTTCCTATATCGGCGGTGAAGGTCACAACCTTCAGGAGCACTCTGTTGTTCTAGTCCGTGGTGGTCGTGTCAAGGATTTGCCTGGTGTGCGTTACCACACTGTGCGTGGCTCTCTGGATACTCAGGGTGTCAAGGATCGTAAGCAGTCCCGTTCCAAGTACGGGACGAAGCGTCCGAAGGCTGCTTGATTTATTAAGTAGCTTAAGTAAGTGGTCGTCCCTTTGGGCGGCTGGGAGAGGCCGGGAGGGTAAAACCCTAGCCCGGCTTTTCAACTGAATCGTGTTTATTTGAGGTTAATATGCCCCGTCGTCGTGAAGTACCAAAACGTGACATTCTTCCGGATCCCAAGTTCGGTAATGTCGAAGTTTCAAAATTTGTAAATGCAATTATGCAGAGCGGCAAGAAGTCTGTTGCTGAACGCATTGTCTATGGCGCCTTCGATATCATCACCACTAAAGGCGGCAAGAATCCGCTAGAGGTGTTTGCCGCTGCCATGGGTAATGTTCGCCCGATGGTCGAGGTTAAGTCACGTCGCGTTGGTGGTGCAAACTACCAGGTGCCGGTTGAGGTTCGTCCGGCACGTCGCGCCGCCTTGGCGATGCGTTGGTTGCGTGAGTCTGCCCGCAAGCGTTCCGAGAAATCCATGGGTCAGCGTCTGGCTGCCGAAATGATGGAAGCTGCTGAAAACCGCGGCGGCGCGGTCAAGAAGCGTGATGAAGTGCACCGTATGGCTGAAGCCAACAAGGCTTTTGCTCACTTCCGCTTCTAATTTTCAAAGGGCTCTAACGTGGCACGTAAAACTCCTATCGAGCGCTACCGGAATATTGGTATTAGCGCTCACATTGACGCCGGTAAGACAACGACGACTGAACGTATTCTGTTTTATACCGGTGTGAACCACAAAATCGGTGAGGTTCATGATGGCGCTGCTACCATGGACTGGATGGAGCAGGAACAAGAGCGGGGTATTACTATTACCTCTGCAGCAACAACCTGTTTCTGGAGTGGTATGGATAAGCAGTTCCCGCCGCACCATATCAATATTATTGACACCCCGGGACACGTCGACTTCACCATTGAAGTTGAGCGCTCGATGCGTGTTCTTGATGCGGCGTGTATGGTTTACTGTGCTGTGGGTGGCGTTCAGCCCCAGTCCGAAACTGTCTGGCGTCAGGCCAACAAGTATGGTGTGCCACGTCTCGCATTCGTGAATAAGATGGACCGCTCTGGCGCCAACTTCTTCAAGGTTGTTGATCAGCTTAAGCTTCGTCTTAAAGCTAACCCGGTGCCTATCGTTATTCCAATTGGTGCTGAAGAAAAGTTCGAGGGTGTTGTCGACTTGATCCGCATGAAGGCTATCTATTGGGATGAGGCTTCACAAGGCATGAAGTACGATGCCCGTGATATTCCTGCGGATTTGATTGAAGATGCTCAGACTTGGCGCGAGCAGATGGTTGAAGCGGCTGCTGAAGCCTCCGAAGATCTGATGAATCGTTATCTCGAAGAGGGTGAGTTGTCTGAGGCTGACATTATTCTGGGTTTGCGTACCCGCACCCTGGCTTGTGAAATCCAGCCAATGCTTTGTGGTACGGCTTTCAAGAACAAGGGCGTTCAGCGCATGCTGGATGCAGTGATTGAGCTGCTGCCGTCGCCGGTAGATATCCCGCCTGTTACTGGTATTCTTGAGAACGAATCGCAAGGCGAGCGTCGTGCTGCTGATGACGAAGCTTTCTCGGCTTTGGCATTCAAGATCATGACGGACCCGTTCGTTGGTCAGCTAATCTTCTTCCGTGTTTACTCGGGCGTTATCAATTCAGGCGATACTGTTTATAACCCGGTTAAGGGTCGTAAAGAGCGTCTGGGTCGTATTCTTCAGATGCATGCAAATCAGCGCGAAGAAATCAAGGAAGTGCGCGCTGGTGATATCGCGGCTGCCGTTGGTCTAAAAGAAGCCACTACTGGCGACACTTTGTGCGATCCGCAAAAAGTGATCACGCTTGAGCGCATGATTTTCCCGGAACCGGTTATTCACGTTGCTGTTGAGCCGAAAACCAAGGCTGACCAGGAAAAAATGGGTCTGGCGCTTGGTCGTCTTGCTCAGGAAGATCCGTCATTCCGTGTTCGTACCGATGAAGAATCTGGTCAGACCATTATTTCCGGGATGGGTGAATTGCACCTCGAAATTCTGGTTGACCGTATGCGTCGTGAATTCAATGTTGATGCAACAGTTGGTGCTCCGCAGGTAGCGTACCGTGAGTGCATCAAGAAGTCGGTTGAGCAGGAAGGCAAGTTCGTCAAGCAGTCTGGTGGTCGTGGTCAGTTCGGTCACGTTTGGCTCAAGATTGAGCCGAATGAAGCTGGCAAGGGCTATGAATTTGTCGATGCAATCAAAGGTGGCGTTGTGCCGCGCGAATTTATTCCTGCGGTCGACAAAGGCTTGCGCGATGCTGTTACCAGTGGTGTTCTGGCTGGCTTCCCGGTTGTTGATGTCAAATTCACACTGTTTGATGGTTCTTACCACGACGTTGACTCCAACGAAAATGCATTCCGTATGGCCGCTTCAATGGCGTTCAAGGAAGGTATGAAGAAGGCAAGCCCGACGTTGCTTGAGCCAATGATGGCGGTTGAAGTTGAAACCCCGGAAGAGTACATGGGTAACGTCATGGGTGACTTGTCTTCACGTCGCGGCATTGTCCACGGCATGGAAGACCAGATTGGTGGTATCAAGGTCATCAAGGCCGAGGTTCCACTCTCTGAAATGTTTGGCTATTCGACTTCAGTGCGCTCGCTGTCGCAGGGTCGTGCCACTTATTCCATGGAATTCAAACACTATACCGAAGCGCCGAAAAACGTCGCTGAGGCTGTAATTAACAAGAAGTAATTCGGAGAATACATAATGGCTAAGGAAAAATTCGCGCGTACGAAGCCGCACGTAAACGTTGGCACAATTGGGCACGTTGACCATGGCAAGACCACGCTGACAGCAGCAATCACCACGGTGCTATCTGCCAAGTTTGGTGGCTCCGCCAAGAAGTACGACGAAATCGACGCGGCGCCGGAAGAAAAAGCGCGCGGTATTACCATTAACACCGCCCACGTCGAATACGAAACCGCCAATCGTCACTACGCCCACGTTGACTGCCCGGGTCACGCTGACTACGTCAAGAACATGATTACTGGTGCTGCCCAGATGGACGGCGCCATTCTCGTCTGTTCCGCTGCTGACGGCCCGATGCCCCAGACCCGCGAGCACATCCTGCTCGCCCGTCAGGTCGGTGTGCCATACGTCCTCGTTTACATGAACAAATGTGACATGGTTGATGACGCCGAACTGCTCGAACTGGTCGAAATGGAACTCCGTGAGCTCCTCGACAAATACGACTTCCCGGGCGACGACACCCCGATTATCCACGGCTCTGCACTCAAAGCTCTTGAAGGCGACCAGTCCGAAATCGGCGAACCCTCCATCTTCCGTCTGGCTGATGCACTCGACACCTACATCCCAAATCCGGAACGCGCTGTTGATCAGCCCTTCCTGATGCCGGTTGAAGACGTCTTCTCCATCTCCGGTCGCGGTACCGTGGTGACCGGTCGTATCGAGCGCGGCATCGTCAAGGTAGGTGAAGAACTCGAAATCGTTGGTATCCGTCCGACCGTCAAGACCACCTGTACCGGTGTTGAGATGTTCCGCAAACTGCTCGACCAAGGTCAGGCAGGCGACAACGTCGGCGCCCTTTTGCGTGGTACCAAGCGTGAAGACGTCGAGCGCGGTCAGGTTCTCTGCAAGCCGGGCTCTGTCAAGCCGCACACCCACTTCGCCTCCGAAGTGTACATCCTGTCCAAGGATGAAGGCGGTCGTCACACCCCGTTCTTCAACGGTTACCGTCCCCAGTTCTACTTCCGTACGACCGACGTGACCGGCTCCATCGATCTGCCGGAAGGCGTTGAGATGGTGATGCCTGGCGACAACATCGCCATGACCATCAAGCTGATTGCACCGATCGCCATGGAAGAAGGTCTGCGCTTCGCCATTCGTGAAGGCGGTCGTACCGTCGGCGCTGGTGTTGTTGCCAAGATCATCGAATAAATCGTTCTTTTGAAAAACCGAGGCCGTTCTTTGGTTGCCTCATCGCTCTTTGGAAGCTCAAATGTCTAATCAAAAAATCCGCATCCGTCTCAAAGCCTTTGACTATCGTTTGATTGATCAGTCAGCTCAAGAAATTGTTGAAACAGCAAAACGTACTGGTGCGGTTGTTCGCGGCCCTGTGCCGTTGCCGACGCGCAAGCAGCGTTTTGACATCCTGCGTTCGCCGCACGTAAACAAGGCTTCTCGTGACCAGCTGGAAATACGTACTCATCTGCGGTTGATGGATATTGTTGATCCGACCGACAAGACGGTTGATGCGCTGATGAAGCTGGATCTTCCGGCAGGTGTGGACGTCGAAATCAAGTTGCAGTAATACTGGGTCGCGGATATAATCCGCGCCTTTCGGGGGTGGCCGGTGACGGTTGCCCATTTGTTGTTTTACATCGACCGGCCAATCGCAGCCGGCGATGAGGAGAATAACCATGAGTCTAGGCCTTGTAGGTCGCAAGGTGGGCATGACTCGCATTTTTGCTGAGGATGGTGCTTCCATTCCGGTAACTGTGCTTGATGTGTCCAACAATCGCGTGACCCAAGTCAAAACGCCGGAGATCGATGGCTACGCAGCCATTCAGGTCGCATTCGGCAAGCGCCGTGCCTCTCGTGTTTCCAAGCCCATTGCAGGCCATTTGGCCAAGGCGGGTGTGGAAGCCGGGCATGTGCTCAAGGAATTCCGTATCGAAGCTGATCAGTTGGCCACATTCAAGGCTGGCGATCAGGTGGCGGTTACGATTTTTGCCGAAGGGCAAAAAGTCGACGTCAGCGGCACTTCCATCGGTAAGGGCTTCCAGGGTGGTATCAAACGCCACAATTTCAGTTCTAACCGTGCTACCCACGGTAACTCGTTGTCGCATAACGCGCCGGGTTCCATTGGTATGGCGCAAGATCCGGGTCGTGTTTTTCCGGGTAAGCGCATGGCTGGTCACATGGGTGACGTTCAGTCAACGATGCAAAGCCTGACAATTGTCCGTGTCGATTCCGAGCGCCAGCTTCTGCTGGTTCGTGGTGCCGTTCCTGGCGCCAAGGGTGCTGACGTGATCGTGCGTCCGGCAGTCAAGGGCTAAGGGGGCGACATGGAACTCAAGGTAATTAATCAGCAAGGTCAGGAAGCTGCTAAGTTGCAGGCTTCTGATGTGCTTTTCGGTCGCGACTTCAATGAAGCGCTGGTTCATCAGATCGTGGTTGCTTATCAGGCAAATGCGCGTTCAGGTGATCGTCAGCAGAAGGATCGTTCCGAAGTTCGTCATACCACGACCAAGCCGTGGCGTCAAAAGGGTACGGGCCGTGCTCGTGCTGGTAGTAATGGCAGCCCGTTGTGGCGTGGAGGCGGTCGGATTTTTCCGAATTCGCCGGAAGAGAATTTCAGCCAGAAGGTTAACAAGAAGATGTTCCGTGCCGGTATGGCATCGATTCTCTCCGAATTGGCTCGTCAGGATCGCCTGCTTGTCGTCGATGATTTGTCGATAGATGCGCCTAAGACCAAGCTCTTTATGCAAAAGCTTAAAGATATGGGTCTTGAAGGTAATCTTCTGGTCATCACGGATGCGCTTAATGAGAATTTGTATCTCTCGTCACGCAATCTGCCTAACGTTCTTGTGCTTGAGGCTCAAGAGGCTGATCCGGTTTCTCTGGTGCGTTTCGCCAAGGTTCTGGTCACCAAGAACGCCGTGGCTAAGTTCGAGGAGATGTGGGGATGAACCAGCAACGTCTGATGCAGGTGCTGTTGGCGCCGCAAATTTCGGAAAAGGCTACCTATATTGCCGACAAGTATGAGCAAGTTGTTTTTCGTGTTGCCTCCGATGCTACCAAGCCGGAAATTAAGGCGGCAGTTGAGCTGTTGTTCAAAGTTGATGTTGAGTCCGTTCAGGTCGCCAATGTCAAGGGCAAGGTAAAGCGTTTCAAGGGTTCGGTTGGTCGTCGCAAGGGCTGGAAAAAGGCCTATGTGAGTCTTAAGCCGGGTCAGGAAATTAATTTTGTTGAAGGGGGGAATGCCTAATGGCACTCGTTAAAGTCAAGCCGACTTCCCCCGGCCGTCGTGCCGTTGTTCAGGTCGTAAATGCGAATCTGCACAAGGGCAAGCCGTATGCTGCTCTGGTTGAATCAAAGAATAGCAAGGCTGGCCGGAATCATAACGGTCACATTACGGTTCGCCACCAAGGTGGTGGTCATAAGCAGTCTTATCGTGTAATTGATTTCAAGCGCGATAAAGATGGTATTCCGGCTAAGGTTGAGCGTTTGGAATACGACCCGAATCGTACTGCTAACATTGCGCTGCTTTGTTATGCAGACGGTGAGCGTCGCTACATTATTGCCAATAAGGGCATGGTTGTAGGTCAGCCGGTTATGAGTGGTTCGGAAGCCCCGATCAAGTCGGGCAATGCATTGCCGATTCGCAATATTCCGGTCGGTACCACCATCTGCTGCGTTGAAATGATGCCAGGCAAGGGTGCGCAACTAGCGCGTTCAGCTGGTACCTCTGCTCAGCTGCTTGCTCGCGAAGGTATCTATGCTCAGATTCGTCTGCGCTCCGGCGAGGTGCGTCGCGTTCATGTTGAATGTCGCGCAACCGTTGGTGAAGTGGGTAATGAAGAGAATAACTTGCGCAAGATCGGCAAGGCTGGTGCTAATCGCTGGCGCGGTATTCGCCCGACAGTTCGTGGTGTTGCCATGAACCCGTGTGATCACCCGCACGGTGGTGGCGAAGGTCGTACCGGCGAAGGTCGCGTACCAGTTAATCCATGGGGCCAGCCGACTAAGGGCTATCGTACTCGCAGCAACAAACGCACGGACAGCATGATCGTCCAGCGTCGTCATAAGCGTTAAGGGGTAGGAAATGGGACGTTCTCTTAAAAAGGGCCCGTTTATCGATGCTCATCTGCTCGACAAAGTCGAAGCGGTTCGTGCAAACAATGATAAGCGCCCGATCAAGACATGGTCACGTCGCTCAACGATCCTCCCCGATTTTATCGGTCTGACGATCGCTGTTCACAATGGCAAGCAGCATATTCCGGTGTTTGTTACCGAAAATATGGTCGGTCACAAGCTGGGCGAGTTTTCGCTGACCCGTACGTTTAAGGGTCATACCGCCGGCAAAAAGGCCAAGAAGTAAGGAGCTGACATGGAAACTCGTGCAAGTCTACGAGGCGTACGCCTCTCAGAGCAAAAAGGTCGCTTGGTTGCGGATCTGGTGCGTGGCAAGCCGGTTGGTCAGGCTCTCGACATCCTGGCCTTCTGCCCTAAAAAGGGTGCTGGTATCGTCAAAAAAGTTCTGGAATCGGCAATTGCCAATGCTGAACACAACGACGGTGCTGATATCGATGAGCTGACGGTGAAAACCATCTACGTCGAAAAAGGCATGGTGCTGAAGCGTTTTACCGCCCGCGCCAAGGGTCGTGGCAATCGGATCATCAAGCCGACCTGCCATATCTATCTGACCGTTGGTAACTAAGGAAGAGCCATGGGACAGAAAATAAATCCGACTGGCTTTCGCCTGGCAGTCACAAAAAACTGGAGTTCGCGCTGGTACGCTAACAGCAAGGATTTCCCCGGGATGCTTCACGAAGATGTCAAAGTCCGTGAATATCTCAAGCGCAAACTGGCTCACGCCTCTGTTGGTCGTGTTCTGATTGAGCGTCCGGCTAAAAATGCCCGCGTTACCGTTTTCTCTGCCCGTCCGGGTGTGGTTATCGGTAAAAAGGGTGAGGATATTGAGCAGCTTCGTTCAGATCTTCAGCGCATTATGGGTGTTCCTGTTCATGTTTCTATCGAAGAAATTCGTAAGCCAGAACTTGATGCCCAGTTAATCGCTGATTCGATCGCTCAGCAGCTTGAAAAGCGCATTATGTTCCGCCGCGCAATGAAGCGTGCCATGCAGAATGCCATGCGCCTTGGTGCCAAGGGTATCAAAGTAATGAGCTCGGGTCGTCTGAATGGCGCTGAAATTGCACGTCGTGAGTGGTATCGCGAAGGTCGTGTGCCACTTCATACATTGCGTGCCGATATCGATTATGCAACCTCGGAAGCTTTGACTACCTATGGCATTATTGGTATCAAAGTCTGGGTATACAAAGGCGACATGCTTGAGCGTAATGAGCAACCGGAAGTTGTTGAGCCGGCTGCAGATGACCGCCGTCCGCGTCGTGCCCCGGGTAAGCCGGAAGGCGACAAGCCGCGTACGCGTACAGTGAAAAAAGCTGATGCTCCCGGTGATGCCAAGGCTCCAGGTGCTCGCGTAAGAAAGGCAGGTGCCTAAGATGATGCAACCAAATCGTCGCAAGTTCCGTAAGGAACACAAAGGCCGTAATGAAGGTCTTGCGACCCGCGGGACGAAAGTCTCATTTGGCGAATGGGGCCTTAAGGCTACCGGTCGTGGTCGTTTGACTGCGCGCCAGATTGAAGCAGCGCGTCGTGCAATGACGCGTCATATCAAACGGGGTGGTCGTATCTGGATCCGTATATTCCCGGACAAGCCGGTTTCAAAGAAACCAGCTGAAGTTCGTATGGGTAACGGTAAAGGTAATCCGGAATATTGGGTTGCTGAAATCCAGCCGGGCAAAGTTCTATATGAAATGGATGGTGTGGATGAGGTTATTGCACGTGAGGCGTTTGCCCTTGCAGCTGCAAAATTACCGATTTCTACAACCTTCGTGACTCGTCATCTGGGGTAATCATGAAAGCTAGTGAACTGAGAACCAAGAGCGCGGACGAGCTCAATAAAGAATTGCTGGATTTGTTGCGGGCGCAGTTTGGCCTGCGTATGCAGTTGGCCACACAGCAGCTGTCAAATACCAGCCAAATGTCCAAGGTGCGTCGCGATATTGCTCGCGTGCGTACACTTATCCGTGAGAAGGCGGTGCAGCAATGAGCGAAACCTCCAGCGTCAAACGTACCCTGATTGGCCGCGTGGTTAGCGACAAGATGGAAAAAACGGTTACCGTCCTGGTCGAGCGTAAGGTTAAACACCCTATGTACGGCAAGATCATGGTTCGTTCCAAGAAGTATCATGCCCACAATGAAGGCAATACCGCTAAAGCCGGTGATCTCGTTGAGATCGTCGAGACTCGTCCGGTTTCGCGTACCAAGACATGGGCTGTAACTAGCGTTTTGCAGAAGGCAATCGTTGTATAACGAAATATTCTGAAAACGCTTGCGTAGTTTAAAAAGAAGCCGGTATAATCCGGCTTCTTTTTTGCGGATGGCCAATTGGCCTCGGTAAAAATATTCGACCCCTACGGGTTCCAAGACTGACCGCCTTAAGCGGATTAAGTTGGAGTTAATTAAATGATTCAGATGCAGACGACACTGGATGTCGCCGATAATACCGGCGCCCGTTCAGTAATGTGTATCAAAGTGCTGGGTGGCTCTCGTCGCCGTTACGCCAGCATTGGCGATGTGATCAAGGTGAGCATTAAAGATGCTGCGCCCCGTGGTCGCGTCAAGAAGGGTGATGTTTACAATGCCGTGGTGGTTCGCACTGCTAAGGGTGTTCGTCGTCCTGATGGTTCGCTGGTGCGCTTCGATGGTAACGCCGCAGTCCTCCTGAATAACAAACTCGAGCCGATTGGTACTCGTATCTTTGGACCGGTAACGCGTGAATTGCGTACCGAAAAGTTCATGAAGATCGTGTCCTTGGCGCCAGAAGTTCTGTAAGGGCGGGCCATGGAAAAGATTCGTAAAGGTGATGATGTTGTCATCATCACTGGTAAAGACAAGGGCAAGCGCGGAACCGTGCTGCGTCGTGTCGATGATGAGCATGTGCTTGTCGAAGGTGTCAATCGTGCCAAAAAGCACGTTAAGCCGAATCCTGTTAAGGGTGTGGCTGGTGGCATTGTTGATAAAGATATGCCGATTCATATTTCCAATGTTGCGCTGTTCAATTCTGCAACCAAGAAGGCTGACCGTGTCGGCTTCAAGTTGCTTGATGATGGCCGCAAGGTTCGCGTGTTCAAATCGAACGGCGAGCTGGTAAACGCATAAAGGAAAATCATGGCGCGTTTGCAACAATTCTATAAAGAAACCGTGGTTGCTGATTTGGTTAAGCAGTTCTCCTATAAGTCAGTAATGGAAGTGCCGCGTATTACCAAGATCACCCTGAATATGGGTGTCGGTGAAGCGGTTGCGGACAAGAAAGTCCTTGAGCACGCTGTTGGCGATATGCAGAAGATTGCAGGTCAAAAGCCAGTGACGACCAAAGCACGTAAATCAATCGCGGGTTTCAAAATTCGTGATGGTTACCCGATCGGTTGTATGGTTACTTTGCGTGGTCCGCGTATGTTCGAGTTTCTCGATCGTCTCGTGACTATCGCTCTGCCGCGTGTTCGTGACTTCCGTGGTATTTCGGCCAAGGGTTTTGATGGCCAGGGTAACTACAATATGGGTGTCAAAGAGCAGATTATTTTCCCGGAAATCGAGTACGACAAGATCGATGCTCTCCGCGGTATGAATATCAGCATTACGACCACCGCAAAAACTGACGCAGAAGCAAAAGCACTTTTTGCTGCGTTCAAGTTCCCGTTCAAGAACTGAGGAAATCATGGCAAAACTTGCTCTGATCAACCGCGAAGAGAAACGCCGTAAAACGGTGGCCCAGTTCGCCAAAAAGCGTGCTGCACTTGAAGCGATCATTGAAAATGCAAGCCTTTCTGACGAAGAGCGTTTTGAAGCTCGTCTGAAGATGCAGGCGTTGCCCCGTAACTCCAGCCCGTCCCGTCTGCGCAATCGCTGTGCATTGACCGGTCGTCCGCGTGGTGTTTTCCGTAAATTCGGTCTGTGCCGTCACAAGATCCGTGAGTTAGCCTTTAATGGCGAGATTCCGGGTGTTGTCAAGGCTAGCTGGTAATAGGGAGGGTACGATATGTCTATGAGTGACCCGATCGCGGATATGCTTACTCGCATCCGCAACGCCCAGCTCGCCGAAAAAGCGTCTGTGTCCATGCCATCATCCAAAGTTAAAGTGGCAATTGCTGCTGTGCTTAAGGATGAAGGTTACGTCGATGATTTCACTGTTTTGCCTGCCGATGGCAAGCCGACACTTGAAATTACCCTGAAGTATTATGCTGGCCGTCCGGTTATTGAGCGTATTGAGCGCATCTCTAAGCCTGGTTTGCGCATTTACAAGGGATGTGACGATATTCCTCGTGTCATGAACGGTTTGGGTGTCGCTATTGTGTCGACACCAAAGGGTGTCATGACTGATCGCAAGGCCCGCGCCAGTAAAGTCGGCGGCGAAGTCCTCTGCATCGTCGCGTAACGGAGGAATTATGTCGCGTATTGGTAAGAATCCAATTGTCCTGCCGGCCGGTGTGGTTGTTACGGTTGGTGAGCAGATTACGGTAAAGGGCCCGCTGGGTACTTTGAATACCGCTGCTCATCCTGCTGTCAAGGTCGAAGTTGAAGGGCTGAACGTTTCAGTTTCCAAGAATGATGGTCAAGTTAATGGTTCCGCCATGTGGGGCACCATGCGAGCTAACCTGAATAACATGGTTATTGGCGTTTCAAAAGGTTTTGAAAAGAAGCTGCAGCTGGTTGGCGTGGGTTATCGCGCCCAGGCTCAGGGCGATGTCCTGAATCTGTCCCTTGGCTTCTCTCATCCTGTGGCGCACAAGATGCCCGCAGGTGTGAAAGTTGAATGCCCGACCCAAACCGAAATCCTGATCAAGGGTTCGGACAAGCAGCAGGTCGGCCAGGTCGCCGCAGAAGTTCGTGCATATCGCAAGCCGGAGCCCTACAAAGGCAAGGGTGTTCGATATTCGGACGAAGTGGTGGTTATCAAGGAAACCAAGAAGAAGTAAGGATGGCATATGTTTAACAGGAATGAAGCGCGTCTGCGCCGCGCCCGCAAAACCCGGGCCAAAATCGCCGAGCTCAAAGCTGTCCGTTTGTGCGTTAATCGTACAAACTGCCATATTTACGCCCAGATCATATCGCCTTGCGGCGGTAAGGTTCTGGCTTCGGCTTCCACGCTGGATACGGATGTTCGCAAGGAAGTTCCGAACGGCGGTAACAAGGCTGCTGCCACGGCTGTTGGCAAGCTGATCGCCGAGCGCGCCAAGGCCGCTGGCATTGAGCAGGTGGCTTTTGATCGCTCCGGTCTTCAGTACCATGGTCGTGTTCAGGCGTTGGCTGAAGCTGCGCGTGAAGCCGGTCTGAAGTTCTAAAGGATAAGGTTAGAAAATGGCTAAACCTGAAAGAAACAAGAAGCCGCAACAGGCTGAAGAGCGCGATGATGGCATGCGCGAAAAGATGGTTGCGGTTAACCGTGTTACCAAAGTCGTAAAGGGTGGTCGTATTCTCGGCTTCGCTGCGCTGGCTGTGGTTGGCGATGGTGACGGTGGCATTGGCATGGGTAAGGGCAAGTCCCGCGAAGTGCCGGTTGCTGTTCAGAAGGCAATGGAAGAGGCGCGGCGCAAAATTGCACGTGTCAGCCTGAAGAATGGCACTGTGCATCACACTGTCATGGGTTCTCATGGTGCAACTACCGTGATGATCCAGCCGGCTCCTGAAGGTACTGGCATTATTGCTGGTGGCGCTATGCGTGCTGTGTTCGAAGTTGTTGGCGTGACCAATGTAGTCGCCAAAGCACACGGTTCGACTAACCCATACAACATCGTGCGTGCCACCATCGACGGTTTGTCGAAGGTCAATACGCCGGCTGAGATCGCCGCTAAGCGCGGCCTTCCAGTTGAACGGATTATGGGGTAAGTCATGGCGGATAAAAAAGTCAAAGTGACGCTCGTTAAGAGCATTATCGGTACCAAGCAGGATCATCGCGCTACTGTGCGTGGTCTTGGTTTGCGTAAGCTGAACAGTTCTTCTGAACTTGAAGATACGCCGGCGGTTCGCGGCATGATCAACAAGATTCAGTACCTGCTTAAGGTTGAGGGTTAATCATGCAATTGAATACCATCAAGCCTGGCGAAGGCTCCAAAAAGGAACGTCGTCGCGTTGGTCGTGGCATTGGTTCTGGCCTTGGCAAGACATGTGGCCGTGGTCACAAGGGTCAAAAGTCTCGCTCCGGTGGCTTCCACAAGGTTGGTTTCGAAGGCGGTCAAATGCCTTTGCAGCGTCGTTTGCCAAAGCGTGGATTCAAATCTTTGACCCGCGCGCGCAACTATGAAATCAGACTGACTGATCTAGAGCGTATGCCTCTGGATGAGATTGATCTGCTTGCATTGCAAGCGGCTGGCATTGTTCCTGGTGATGCACTTTCTGCCAAGGTCATTCTAGCTGGTGAAATTAACCGCAAAGTAACGCTTAAAGGCGTTGGCGCAACCAAGGGTGCCAAGGCTGCAATTGAAGCCGCTGGCGGCTCGGTTGCTGAATAAGTAAGAAAGAAAGGTCAGGACGTTGGCAGCAAATCCTAATACCGTTGGCAAGGGCGGCAAGTTCGGCGATCTAAAACGCCGTTTGTGGTTCCTGCTGGGTGCTCTGGTTGTGTACCGCATAGGCGCTCACATTCCGGTGCCTGGGATTGATCCCAACGCTCTGGCCCAACTTTTTAACTCGCAACAGGGTGGCATTCTGGGCATGTTCAACATGTTTTCGGGTGGTGCGCTCTCTCGATTCACGATCTTTGCATTAGGTATCATGCCGTATATATCGGCGTCGATCATTATGCAATTGATGAGCGTGGCGAGTCCTCAGCTTGAAGCCTTGAAAAAAGAAGGTGAGGCTGGGCGTCGTAAGATTACTCAATATACCCGTTACGGAACAGTGGGGTTGGCCCTTTTCCAGGCGGTAGGTATTGCGATCGCACTTGAAGCTCAGTCTGGTCTGGTGAATGACCCGGGTTTCATGTTCCGTTTAACTACGGTTTCAACCTTGGTTACCGGTACGATGTTCTTGATGTGGCTTGGTGAGCAAATTACCGAACGTGGTTTGGGTAATGGTATATCGATCATTATTTTTGCTGGTATTGCGGCTGGTTTGCCGAACGCAATTGGTGGTCTGCTTGAGCTTGTTCGCACAGGTGCCATGCACCCTCTGACAGCGCTTTTGATCTGTGTACTTGTTGTTTTGGTAACTGCCTTCGTGGTTTTTGTTGAACGCGGTCAGCGCAAGATTCTGGTTAACTACGCAAAACGTCAGGTTGGTAACAAAATTTATGGTGGTCAGAGTTCGCATCTGCCATTGAAACTGAATATGTCTGGGGTAATCCCGCCGATTTTTGCATCATCAATCATCCTTTTTCCGGCAACTGTTGCGGGCTGGTTTGGTTCAAGTGATTCAATGCGCTGGCTCAAGGACATCGCTGGTGCCCTTTCACCGGGTCAGCCGATTTACGTTATGTTGTATGCAGCTGCAATCGTATTCTTTTGTTTTTTCTATACCGCGCTGGTATTCAATTCAAAGGAAACTGCAGACAACTTGAAGAAAAGCGGGGCGTTTGTGCCTGGTATTCGGCCGGGTGAACAGACTGCACGATACATAGACAAAATTTTGATGCGTTTGACACTGATCGGTGCTGCATACATCACCATCGTCTGTCTTCTGCCTGAATTCCTGATCTTGAAGTGGAATGTTCCCTTCTATTTTGGCGGTACATCGCTGTTGATTATTGTGGTCGTAACCATGGACTTTATGTCCCAGGTTCAGGCTTATGTGATGTCCCATCAGTACGAGAGTCTCTTGAAGAAAGCTAATTTTAAGGGTTCTCCGATGGTCAAGTAAAACAGATTCGAGCCGTGGAATTGCAACGGACGGATCAGTAGTAAAAGTCAAACGCGGTTCGATGTAAATCGAGCCAACTAAAAGTTCTCTACGCAACAAACCGCAGGGCAAGGAAACACGGCTGCTTCCAAGCCCTCGCAGACGAGGAGTGAAACATGAAAGTGCAACCTTCAGTGAAGCGCATTTGCCGTAACTGCAAAGTCATCCGTCGTAAGGGTGTCGTGCGCGTCATTTGCAAGGACCCGCGTCATAAGCAGCGCCAGGGTTAATTCAGTGGCGAGTCCGGCATTTGTTAATTTTCGAAATAGTGGAGTGATTCAATGGCCCGTATCGCTGGGGTAAACATTCCGAACCATCAGCATGCAGAAATTGCTCTTACCGCGATTTTTGGCATCGGCCGTACCCGCGCACAGAAAATCTGTGATGCGGCCGGTATCGTTCGTACAATCAAAATGAAAGACCTGTCTGACGCGGACATGGATCGTTTGCGTGACGAAGTAGGCAAGTTCACCGTTGAAGGTGATCTGCGCCGCGAAGTCACGATGAACATCAAGCGTTTGATGGATCTTGGCTGTTATCGTGGTATGCGTCACCGCAAGGGCTTGCCTAGCCGTGGTCAGCGTACCCGCACCAATGCACGTACCCGCAAGGGCCCGCGCAAGGCCATCGCTGGCAAGAAGTAATAGGGACAGAACATGGCAAAAACTGCTACTAAAGTTCGCAAAAAGGTTAAAAAGAACGTTGCTGAGGGCATCGCCCACATTCATGCTTCGTTCAATAACACCATCATTACCATTACCGATCGTCAGGGCAACGCACTGTCCTGGGCAACTTCCGGTGGTGCAGGCTTCCGCGGTTCGCGTAAGTCCACCCCGTTTGCTGCACAGGTGGCTGCTGAAGCTGCTGGCAAAGCGGCTCAAGAATGCGGCGTCAAGAACGTTGAAGTTCGCATTAAAGGCCCAGGTCCTGGTCGCGAGTCTTCCGTCCGTGCGCTCAATGCGTTGGGCATGAAGATTACCTCCATTTCCGACGTGACGCCGGTTCCACATAACGGTTGCCGTCCGCCTAAAAAGCGCCGCATTTAAGGAGAAAGACAAGTGGCTCGTAATCTCGATCCGAAATGCCGTCAGTGCCGCCGTGAGGGTGAAAAGCTTTTCCTCAAGGGTGAAAAATGTTTTACCGACAAGTGTGCCATCGAGCGTCGTTCGTATGCTCCAGGTCAACACGGTCAAAAATCAGGTGCCCGTCTGTCCGACTACGGCGTTCACCTTCGTGCCAAACAGAAGATTCGTCGTACCTACGGCGTTCTTGAAGGCCAATTCCGTAGAACTTTCTTTGAAGCCGATCGCCGCAAGGGTCAGACCGGTGAAAATCTGTTGCAATTGCTTGAATCCCGTCTGGATTCAGTTGCTTACCGTATGGGCTTTGGTGCTTCACGCGCTGAATCACGTCAGATCGTTCGTCATAATGGCGTTCTGGTGAACGGTAAGCGCGTCAACATTCCTTCATACATTGTGAAGGCTGGTGACGTAGTTCAACTGACCGATCGTTCCCGTTTGTCATTGCGTTGCAAGGCTGCACTTGCTGCTGCTGAAGCGCGTGGCTTCCCGGAGTGGATAGCAGTTGATATCAAAGAAGGCAAGGGAACGTTCAAGGCCATGCCGCAGCGCTCTGAGCTGCCGGCTACGCTGAACGAAGGTCTTGTCATCGAACTTTACTCGAAGTAATCACTGAGCAGAGGAATCAAGCCCATGCAAAACAGTGGACTTCTCAAGCCCCGCATTATCGAAGTGCAGAGTGTTTCGCCTGTGCAGGCCAAGGTTGTCATGGAACCGTTTGAACGCGGTTACGGACACACGCTTGGTAATGCGCTGCGTCGCATTCTGCTTTCATCGATGCCTGGTTACGCGCCGACCGAAGTCGGTATTGAGGGTGTGCTCCATGAGTACTCCACCGTTGATGGTGTTCAGGAAGATGTTGTTGACATCCTTTTGAACCTCAAGGGTATCGTTTTCAAGCTGCACAATCGTGATGTGGTTAACCTCAACCTTCATAAGGAAGGTGAAGGCCCTGTCCGTGCTGGTGATATCGAATTGCCGCATGATGTCGAAATCATTAATCCGGAACATATGATCGCTCATCTTTCTCCTGGTGGTAAGTTGGCCATGGAGATCAAGGTTGAGAAGGGTCGCGGTTATGTACCTGGCAATATGCGCAATCTTGGCGACTCCAAGACGATTGGCAAACTGGTCCTGGACGCTTCGTTCAGTCCGATTCGCCGCGTTGCATACTCTGTTGAAGCGGCTCGTGTTGAGCAGCGTACCGATCTTGACAAGTTGATCGTCGAAATCGAAACCAACGGGGTGGTCGAGCCGGAAGAAGCCATCCGCTACGCAGCTCGCGTGCTGATGGAACAGCTTTCGGTGTTTGCTGATCTGGAAGGCACTGCGCCGACCATCGAAGCATCCAAGCCGGCTCAGGTTGATCCTGTGTTGCTGCGCCCGGTTGATGATCTTGAACTGACGGTTCGTTCTGCGAACTGCCTCAAGGCTGAGAACATTTACTACATTGGCGATTTGATTCAACGTTCCGAGAATGAACTTCTCAAGACGCCGAATCTGGGTCGCAAGTCGCTGAACGAGATCAAGGAAGTGTTGGCTGCACGTGGTCTTACGCTCGGCATGAAACTCGAAAATTGGCCGCCCGCCGGTCTGGAAAAAGTCTAAGTACTTTTTCCGGCTCGGGCAGTCAAGGGACGCCTGCAGAATATAGAAAGGATTAACCATGCGTCACCGCAATGGTCTTCGTAAATTAAATCGTACTACCAGTCATCGCTTGGCGATGCTGCGCAATATGACTGTTTCACTGCTCCGCCACGAGGCTATCAAGACCACGTTGCCGAAAGCCAAGGAACTGCGCCGTGTGGTCGAGCCGATGATTACCCTCGGCCGTTCCCCGACGCTGGCTAACAAGCGTCTTGCTTTCGATCGTTTGCGCGATCGTGAAATTGTCGTCAAGCTGTTTGCTGAACTTGGTCCACGTTACGCAGCCCGTCCGGGTGGCTACCTGCGTATCCTGAAGTGCGGCTTCCGCGTTGGTGATAATGCACCGATGGCGTTTGTCGAACTGGTTGATCGTCCGGAAATCACGGAAGCAGTTGAAGTGGCTGACGAAGCTGCGTAATCAGTTAGTACGAAACACAAAAAAGGCCAGGTTTTTACCTGGCCTTTTTTTAATCTGAATTTTTAGTTCAAATAACCAGTTGACCGTAACAGGCTATTCAAAAGCCTTGTCATTGGGTGCTTTGTAAGCAGCTTTCATTTCATCCGAAAGAGGCATGTTCAGATTGAGTCCTTTTGGTGGAATCGGGGCCATGAACCACTTGGCGTAGATTTTTTCAGCATCTCCAGAGGTCATTGCCTTGGTTAAAGAAGCATCAACCAGCTTTTTGAATTCCGGATCATCCTTTCTGACCATACAGCCATAAGCTTCTTTTGATTGAGCGGTGCCGGTGACAATCCAGTCACCCGGTTTTTTGGCCTTGGCCATTTCGCCATAGAGTAATGCATCGTCCATCATGAAAGCGACGGCACGACCAGTTTCCAGGGTCAGGAATGCTTCGCCGTGATCTTTGGCGGAGATGATATTCATACCCATCTTCTTGTCTTCATTCATCTTGCGCAGCAGTCGTTCAGAAGTCGTTCCGGCGGTGGTGACGGCATTTTTTCCGGTGAGATCAGCAAAATCCTTTATTCCTGAATCCTTTTTCGTCATGAGTCGTGTACCGATAACGAAAATCGTTGATGAAAAGGAGACTTGTTTCTGTCGTTCCAGATTGTTGGTGGTAGAACCACACTCGATATCAACCGTTCCATTTTGAATGAGTGTGATGCGATTGGCTGATGTGACCGGCATTAACCTGGTGTCGAGCTTGGCCAACTTCAGGTTGGTCTTGATGTCGTCAACAACCTTGAGCATCAACTCATGCGAGTAGCCAATGACTTGCTGTTTGTCGTCGTAGTAGGAGAAAGGTATTGATGATTCACGGTGACCTAAAGTGATGCTGCCGGTGTCCTTAATTTTCTTCAGCGTGGTCGATTCCTGGGCGACAACAGGTGTAACGCTGAAGGTCGTGGCGATCAGGACAGCTGATACAAGTTTCGGAAAATGCATGTTCAATCTCCTTGAGGGGTTGGGCAATCAATTATCATCAATGAAATATCATCACTCGCCAATGCGCCATCAAGGTGAGCATGTAGCGCAGCTTCTATCTTGCCGAAACGGTCTTGCGGTGAGGTGTTGGCAATTGCGCTGTGCAGGCCAGCTTGGGCAAACTGCTTTCCTTGACGATTTTCAGCTTCAAGCAAACCATCGGAGCAAAGGATAATCTGGCTTTCCTTCATCCATGTAAATTCCACTGGTTGGCAGTTCAGCTGAGCGTTATTAACGATGCCCAATGGCAGGTTTGATGAATCAAAAACCTGTTCATCACGGCCCCATCGGTCACATAACAAAGCCTCCGGTGTGCCACCTACCCAAATTTCACCGCTGAGTGACTGTGTGTCAAGGCACAGCAAGGTGGCAGCAACAAAGCGACCGACCGGCATGGACTCTTTGAGTTGCTGATTAAGTTCATTGATGATTTCGCGTACTGAGCGATTAGTTGCTGTCATACGATAAAAAATTGCCAGCACAGGCATGACACTGATTGCCGCAGTCAGACCGTGACCTGTTGCATCCGCTAACAGCGCATAAAAACGACCATCGGACGAGCGGTTTGCGGCAACGATGTCGCCACTAAAATTTTCGGCTGGGATTACTTTGTATCGCAGTGCTTTGTCCTTCAGGCCAGAACGGTGTAATTGCAATTCCATCAAACGCATGGCGAGTTGTTGTTCATTTTGCGTCTGGTCGTAATAATTCTGGAGCTGTAGTGCATTTGCTTTCAGCTCTTGCTCGACCTGTTTGCTCTCGGAAATGTAACGCACTACGCCGATGAACATCCGCTGATTGTCTACCGAGATTTCAGATACACCAAGTGAGATGGGAAATTTGTTGCCATTCTTGCGTAGCGCAATGACTTCGTGTTCACGGCCGATTATCTTTGCTTCACTACCCTTCATGTAGCTGGCAAGATAGCCATCGTGCTCGCTGTGGTATGGCTCCGGCATCAGCATTTTAATATTCTGGCCAATTACTTCCTGCGGCTGCCAGCCAAAAATTCGTTCTACCGTGTTGTTGACCGTAACAATAGAACCTTTTTCGTTTATGGTAATAATGGCTTCAAACACATTGTCGGAAATGGCTTTGAGGCGGTTCAGCGCATCGATTGAGTCTTGTTGCATACGAAGTGAGCGCTGCATTGAGCGGAGCTTTGCTTCCAGCACGACAAAATTGATTGGTTTTGTCAGGTAGTCATCGGCACCTGCTTCGAGGCCCTCAACCAGATTTTCATCACGATTGAGGGCGGATAGAAAAATCACCGGTGTCCACCGTTCCGTATCCATTGCCTTGATCTGACGTGCTGCCTCAAAACCATCCATGACCGGCATCATGATGTCGAGCAGAACCATGTCGGGTTGCTCGCTGGCAAATCGCTGGACCGCTTCTTCGCCGTTATCGGCAATAACGACTTGATGCCCGAGTTTTTTCAGGAATACCTGAAGGATGTGCAGATTGGTCCGGTTGTCATCAACCGCCAGCACTTTCATGGGTTTCGGCAATTGCGTCATTTCTTGGTACTGGTTCAAGAACTGCTACTGTTAATAGTGGCAACGGCGATGTTGCCGCAGCCTTCGTAATGAATGCTGCCGAAGCTCATCATGCGAGCCAATGCAATGCCACGGCCATTCGGGTCGCAGGCGCGATCCGGATTGAAATCAAGAAAATCCTGCCAAGGGAAACCTTTGCCTTGGTCAGTTATGCGCAGTGTGAGAGTGTCGCCCAGGCGCTGGAAGCTGAGGAGAACCTGCTTCGCTGCATTTTCCGGGAGGGCGCTACGGCGATCTATTTCTGCTCGCCAGCCATCATTAAGCTTGAGCTGTGTTTTTTCCTCATAGCTTAGGCCAAGGTTGCCGTGTTCAACCCCGTTGACCAGTAATTCCGAAATACCAAGAACGGCTGCATCGGGCGTTGGGCAGGCCTGAGCAATGAAGGCAGCCAACCGGTTGGCTTCCTCCAGCGTGTGAATGACGAATTCGCCACTGTTGAGGAATTGCAGCGCACTGATGTGTTCGCTCAGTTGGTGGCGCAGATTGTTGCGCGTACTGGCATCGGTTAATGCGGCATGCGTGATGGCCAGCAGGGCATCGCGACGGTAGGGCTTGGTCAGGTAATAGTAAGCGCCAGCCTCCATTCCTTCGCGGATTTGTTCGGCTGAACCGGCGGAAGTCTGCAAAACAACTGGGATGGCTGCGAAGCGGGTGTCAGACTTGATTCGGCGCAACAGACCAATGCCATCAAGGCGGGGCATCATGCGATCCAGTAGAATCAGGTCGAAGGATTTCGTCGGGTCTTGTAGCAATTCCCAGGCGACTTCTCCATCCGCGGCTGTTTCCAGCGTGAAACCGGGTTCGCCGTCGAAATATTCAAGCAGGATTTCGAGGTTGAGTTCCTCGTCATCAACTACCAGAACGTGTGCGTTGGTCATGTTGTTTCCTGCTCGCTGTTTGTTGGCAGAGTGACGGTAAAACAAGCGCCGCTGCCGATATTGTTGGCAGCAGTTATCGTACCACGGTGCTGGGTAACAATTTCCTGACAAATGGCAAGGCCAAGACCGGTGCCACCGGCACCCGTTTTGGTCGAACTGCTTTGGACGAATTTATCGAAAATGCTTTCCAGCTCACTTTCTGGAATGCCAACGCCGCTATCAGCAATGCGGATACTGATAGCTTCAATAAAACCGCTGTCTTGAGCGCGTCGACCGCGAGGTAATTGAGATGGACTGATGGTAATTTGAATGATGCCGTTTTCTGGGGAGAACTTGATTGAATTGGCGAGCAGGTTATGGATGACTTGTTCAATTCGTTTCATGTCGACCGAAACGTTTGTCGCCTCAGCGCAAGCATCGATGCTGAAGGTCAGGTTGCGCCTGTGAGCCAGTGAATCGAGTTGGCTGAGTACGAGGTCAATCAGGGTTAAAAGATTGGTTTGCGAATAATGCAACTCCATCCGTCCGGCTTCTAGTTTAGAAAGATCGAGCAAGTCGTCGATTAAATTTAACAGCCGCTCGGCGCTTTGCGAAATGCGCGAAAAATACTGTTTGAGCTTCTCGTCTGCGCTTTCCGTTGTTCGTCTTAAGCCGAGTTCTGAGAAGCTGAGAATGGCGTGCATCGGGGTACGTAATTCGTGTGACATATTGGCCAGGAATTCGGATTTTGCCTGATTCGCCGCGCGTGCCTGGACTAATGCTTTGTCGAGACTGGCGGTGCGCAGTGCAACCAGTTCCTGCAAATGGTCGCGGTGTTGTAACAACTCAGCCTCGGCAGCTTTCTGGCGGGTGATGTCGACGGCAACGCCAAGATAGCCGGATATTTCTCCTGTCATGTCGCGCAGTGCAGTAATGACCAGACTTACCGCGATGTGCTCCCCATCTTTGCTTACATAGGTCCATTCGCGTTGTTCGGAAGTGGCTGTTTGCGCGACGATTGTAAAAGTCTCAAAGCCCCTGATCGGGCGCCCGAATAAATCGCTTAACTCTATGCTGCGCGCCTCAACCTCTTCTTTCAGATGAAGGATGACTGGGGTTTCTTGCCCAACAATATCACTGGCGCGGTAGCCGAGCATCTTCTCGGCACCCCGGTTAAAGACACTGATCAAACCGCTTGAATTCGTGGCAATGATTGAAACCTCGGTTGCCGAGTCGAGTACTGATTGTTTGAGTAAGTCTGCGGCTTGAATGGCTGCTGTCGCATGGTGCAATTCAGAAATATCAGACAACGAACCGGCCATGCGCAGGACTTTGTTATGGGTGTCACGCACTGCATCACCGCGAATGCGTAGCCAGTGCCAGTGGCCATGTCGGTTACGAACACGAAGGACGACATCGTAAGGGGCATTGTCATGTAATAACTTACGCAGGGCGACAACACGTTTTGTTTCGTCTTCCGGGTGAATAAGGGTAATAAACTCACTTGATGTACGTGGCGCTTCTGCCGGCGAGAAATCCAATATCTCGCCGAGACGGGGTGAAATGTAATCTTCGCCAGTTTCCAGGTTTTGGTCCCAAAGCACGTCGTTGGTACCTTTCGCTGCCAGACGGAAACGCTCTTCTGACTTCGCCAGGTCAGTGGTCAGTTGGCGGGCGTAGCGTTCGGCACGTTCGCGATGGGTGGTCAGGTAAAAAATCAGCAGGGCAAGCAGCGTGTTGCCGATCAGCCCGGTGCCGATGATCAGTGCTGGTGTATCAAGGGTTGTGCTGCCTGCCAATTCCGGACGAACGCGGAAGTTAAGAATCCAGTTGCGGCCACCAAAGTCAATTTCGTGATGAATGACATGCGTGTTGGGCCCCGGCTGAAAATTGGGATCGGAGTCGTAGATGAGTTGCGGTGGTTGGTCTGAACTGCGATTGGCGCTGCCATCATCAAACACTTGCAGGGCAAAATGATCGCTGACGCCGCGCTTGAGCGAGTCAATGAAATCATCTGCCCGATAACCAAGAACGACAACGCCGGTGAGTGCCTTGTGTCTCTCTTCGATGTTGTTGATTGGCATACCCGGATGAAAGCTTCCTTGGGCCAAAATAAATCCGGGACGCTTTGTTTCTTGATCGTAGATCAGGATGACGGGCCCGGAGAGCCCAATATCCTGATTAATCACCGCGCTTTCGATCACTTCGCGCCGGATTTTTTCCGACATCAGGTTGAAACCGATGGCCTTGCGTTGCAACGGTGCATCGGGTGCAACAAAGGTCACCGGTGCGGCAGTTTCGTCTTCAATCGGCGGAAATATCTTGAAGTTGGCGCGATCTGATTGCTGTTGTATCTGAGCCGTCAGTCTGTCTGCTTCGTGCCGATGAATAACCGGCGCGTAAGCGAAAACAAAAAGGCCGGTCAGGTTCGAGGTGACATCAATGTTGCGCGCAAAAAGACGCCAAGCTTGCAGATTGTTGGCCGGATCCGGATTGGCAGCGGCAAAAGCCTGCAGCGAACGGAGAAATTGGGCGTGGAGTTTGAGGCGTTCCCGAATGCTGGCCGTACTGGCCGCAGTTTCAATACTGGCCGCAGCTTCGTTCTCAACCTCGTGGAGTTTCCTTTGCTCGTTTGCAAGGATGAAAACGGCCACGGTTAGCACGCAAAAAACCAGCGCCGGCAATAACCAGCGCGACCAGCGAGGTCTTGATATTCGGGTGGTGATACGGGTTTGGCTCACGGTGGCGCAAACAGGCTATGGTTCCTGTCAGTATAGGCGGAAAGTCATGCCTACGCTCTCTCTTCCTCTTGTTGTTGCAGGTTCCACATGCGGGTGTAGGCGCCATTCGCGGCTAACAATTGGGCGTGCGTGCCGCGCTCAATAATTTCGCCAGTTTGCATGACAATAATTTCGTCGGCATTCATTACGGTCGACAGGCGATGGGCGATGATTAATGTGGTGCGGCCGAGGGCGACCTGTTCGAGCTGACTCTGGATGGCCCGTTCGGTGCCGGAGTCGAGTGCCGAGGTGGCTTCGTCAAAAATCAGGATGGGCGGGTTTTTTGAGCAAGGCGCGGGCAATGGCGACACGCTGTTTTTCGCCGCCAGAGAGCTTGAGGCCGCGCTCGCCGACCTTGGTTTCATATTTTTGTGGCAAGGATTCGATGAAGTCATGCATTTGGGCAGCACGCGCGGCGGCAAATACCTCTTCACGTGTCGCTTCGGGGCGGCCGTAATTGATGTTGTAGAAAATTGTATCGTTGAATAGCACCGTATCTTGCGGGACGATACCGATGGCGGCGCGCAGGCTGCTTTGTTTCAGGCTGCGAATGTCGTGACCGTTGATGCGAATTGAGCCGCCGGTGACATCGTAAAACCGGTAGAGCAGGCGTGAGAGGGTGGATTTTCCGGCACCGGAATGGCCAACCACGGCAGCAGTGCGTCCTGGCTGAATGGCGAAATCCATGTGATGCAGGATTTGCCTTTCCGGGTCATAGGCGAAGTCGACCGCATCAAAGTTGATTTGCAATGGGCCGCTGGGCAGGTCGCGGGCATCGGGCGCGTCGGCAATCTCCTTATTTTCCTGCAACAACTTGAACATGCGTTCGATGTCAGTCAGCGCCTGACGAATTTCGCGATAAACGACACCGAGGAAGTTGAGCGGAATGTAGAGTTGGATCAGGAAGGCATTGACCAGCACGAGGTCGCCGATAGTCATCGTGCCTTCGACAACGCCATTGGTGGCGCGCCACATCATGGCGGTGACGCCGAGGGCGATGATTGCCTGCTGGCCGAGATTGAGGGCGGAAAGGGTGGTCTGACTACGCGTCGCGGCGTCTTCCCATTTGAGTAATTGCTCGTTGTAACGGCGTGCCTCGAAGGCTTCGTTATTGAAATATTTGACCGTTTCGTAATTGAGCAGGCTATCGACGGCGCGGGTGTTGGCGGCCGAGTCGCTTTCATTGACGGTACGCCGGATATCGATGCGCCAATTGCTGACCTTGACCGTGAAGACGATGTAGCTGACCAGTGAGATCAGGGTGATGATGACGAAGCCGATGTCGTAACGAACAAAGAGAATACCCAGCACGAGGCCGATTTCGACCAGTGTCGGCAGGATGGAATAGAGCGTGTAGGAAATCAGGCTGGAAATCGAGCGGCTGCCGCGCTCAATGTCGCGGGAAACGCCGCCGGTCTGGCGCTCCAGATGAAAACGCAGGCTGAGCGCGTGCAGGTGGCCGAAGACTTCAAGTGCAACCTGTCGCACGGCTTGCTGCGTGACGCGGGCAAAGAGCATCTCGCGCAATTCGGTGAACATGGCGGTCGAGAAGCGCAACACGCCGTACAAGACGAGCAAAAGCATGGGCAAGGCCAGCACTTGCTGGGTGGCCGAAAGGTTGTCGATGATCTGTTTGAAGACCAGCGGCACGCTGACGTTGGCAACCTTGGCACCGATCAGGCAACTGAGCGCGGCGGCGACGCGAAGGCGGTAACGCCAGATATAGGGCAACAGTGTCTTCAAAGTCAGCCAGACGTGAGTCTCTGGCAAGGGCTGTCCGGCGGGTGGTTTGGGTAGTGCTGAAGCGCGACGCATGGGGAGGCCTGAATGATTGTTCCCTGCAGTATATGAAAACTGGCCGGATTCCGGGAAAATCAGGCTTTATCTGAAAAAAAGGACGCTAAATGGCCGTCGACCGTATCACGCTCCCTAATGAGCAACCCGCCCTGCGTCTGGTGCCCATGCCTGCCGACCTGAACCAGAATGGCGATGTCTTTGGTGGCTGGGTCATGGCCCAGGTAGATGTGGCCGGGGCGATCCCTGCCATGCGCCGTGCCCGTGGTCGTGTGGCGACCGTTTCGGTCCATTCTTTCCTGTTCAAACAGCCGGTATCGGTCGGCGATATTGTCAGCTTTTATGCCCAGATCGTGCGCATCGGGCAGACCTCGATTACGGTTAATGTCGAGGTTTATGCCGAGCGCAATTACGCTGATCTGATCACGGTCAAAGTGACCGAGGCACAACTTACCTACGTCGCCATCGACAGCTCAGGCAAGAAGCGCGACGTGCCGGCAGAAATTACGTAAAATCACGCGCTTAACGAGATTTGTCTGCAATCAGGGGAATGAAGAATGAATCAAATGACAATGCGCGTCCTGCCCGCACTGCTAATGGCTGTTTTTTCCAGTGCTGCAACAGCTTCTGCTTTCCAGCTCTGGGAACAGAATGCCAGCGGACTGGGCACTGCCTACGCCGGTTCAGCTGCGGTTGCAGATAACGCCAGCACTGTCTTCTTCAACCCGGCTGGCATGACGCAGCTTTCCGGTTTCCAGCTATCGGCTGGAGTGGCGGGGGTAAAGCCTCATTTTGAGTTCAGGAATGAAGGATCGACCGGTTTGCTCGGTTCGGGTGGCAATGGCGGGGATGCCGGTGGTTGGGCTGCCGTGCCGAATGCCTATTTCTCGGCTCAGTTGGCACCCAACTGGTTTCTCGGATTTGGCGTTTCCGCACCGTTCGGCTTGTCGACCGAATACGAAAATGGTAACTGGATAGGCCGCTATCAAGCCCTTAAGTCAGAAATAACAACCGTCAATTACAACCCGTCAATCGCTTATAAAGTGAATGACATAGTCGCGCTGGGTTTTGGCCTTGATTATCAGACAATCAATGCTGAAATGACCAGTGCCACGCCGTTTGGTACCTATCGTGTCAAAGGTGATGATTCCGCCTGGGGTTGGAATGCCGGGGCTTTGTTTACCTTGTCGCCGGCGATGCGAGTTGGTATTTCCTATCGTTCCGCAATTGATTACACCCTGGAAGGAACCCGCTCGGTTGGTGCCAATAGCAGTTCTGCCAAGGCCGATATCAAGCTCCCGGATACTTTCATTCTTTCCGTCTGGCAGCAGGTTTCGGACCGTTGGGAGGCGATGGGTGATCTTTCCTATACCAACTGGAGCACGCTCGATAAGTTGAAGATTCAACATGCCACAGGGACGGATATCGAGACGTTCAACTATAAGGACTCATGGCGTTTCGCCTGGGGGGCTGCGTACAAAGCCAGCGAAAACAGCAAGATCAAATTCGGTATTGCCTATGACCGTACCCCGACAACCAATAATGACCGTTCGGCCCGCGTGCCGGATAACAACCGTATCTGGTTCTCGTTGGGTGGCCAGTACAACGCTGGCAAGATCGGCAAGATCGATATTGGCTATGCCTACTTGTATCTGAAAGACCCGAGCATTGCACAGTCCAAACTGAATGGCCTGAGCACGTTGCGTGGTCGTTATGATGACAGCGCGCATGTTCTCGGCGTGCAGTATTCGGTTGGCTTTTAAGGACAGGGCGGAACGAATTGGTACTGGAGATCGGTAGTATCGCGCTGGGCCTGCGGGAAGGGGTAATTGCCCTGATTGCGCTGGTCGCGATCTACATGATCGTGGTGATTGTCCGTTTGCGTCGGCCGCCGCCGGTCGAGAAGAAAGCAACGGAGCCGCTTGCCAAAATACCTGCTGCGCCGCCGCCAGTAGCCGAACCGCCAGCCGTGTCTTTGCCAGAACCTGAGCCAGAGCCGGAGGCGCCTTCCGAGTGGGAGCGAGCTGCCGCTGCGGTGCCTGAGGATGAACGACTGTATCGCAGCCTGGAAAATGAAGTCTTTCAATTGCGCGACGAGGTGGATGCGGTTCGTGGCGAACTGGCGGCATTGCGTTCGGACATGCTGCACGAATTAGCGCACATGCGGGCATCTCAAACAGTGTCGCCGGTCTACGGCGACGCCATGCAAATGGCCGCCGCCGGTTACGACCCGGCGATGATTGCCGAACGTTGCGGCATCGCCCGCGCAGAGGCCGAACTGGTTGTTGCCCTGGCCAAGAGTACTAATTCCTGAGACAGCGATGGCCGAGCATTCCAACACGACTGAAAATCAAGTGAATCCAGGCGAAATTCGACGGTGTTTACCCAGCCGGTGCCCGTCGCCCCGAAGAAGGAAGTGACGCAACCGGTGACGGCAACTACCAACCTGCCGGAACCGCCCGCGCCAGCGATTGAGGAGCCGCCGCCGGCGCCCGTGGTTGAGACGCCGCCAGTAGCCAAGGTAGAGCCAGTAGCGGCAGACAAGCCGGAAATTCGCGGTTCTGCGCGGTCGACCGTAACGAATGCGAAACCAGTGCCGGTCGGAGTTGAAAGCGGTCCCGCCAACATGAATTGCCGGGTTCTTCGACACGTGCAAGGGTTCAGCCGGTCCCGGAGGGAAGCGCCGAGCCTGTTGTCGCGCAGCCGGCACCGGTTATCACTGAAGCCAAAACCACGGTAACGCCATCAGCGCGTATTTCGGAAGTGCGCCGAGGTGCAAATGCGCTCGAAACGAACAACGTGCAGCGTCTGTTTTCAGGTTTTTTGTTGCAGGCTGGCGTGTTTTCCAGTGCTCAACGCGCTGAGGAGCTGCATGCCAAATTGACCTTGAGCGGGGTTCCGTCGACGCTCGAAACCCGCGTTCAGGTTGGGCCGTTCAAGACTCGCCAGGAAGCCGAGGCGGCGCAGGCAAAGCTTAAACAACTTGGTGTTGAAACGCTGCTGGTTCCGCCCAAAGGGGCAAGAAACTAAGCTGAAATCTTTGCCTGCGGGTAATTAAGGTTTTGGCGGAGCCGAGAGCCAATGCAATAGTTTGGTGTAAAGCTCATCCGGGTCGAGCGGCTTGGTCATGAAATCGTCCATGCCGGCTTCCATGCAGAGTTGCCGGTCCTCATCGAAGGCGTCGGCAGTCATCGCCATGATGGGTACTGAACTGCCACCTGGCAGGCAACGTATCTGCCGCGTGGCTGCCCGCCCATCGAGTTTGGGCATCTGAATGTCCATCAGAACCATGTCGTAATTGTTTTTCTTGATCTGTTCGACTGCCTGGTAGCCATCTTCGGCGATATCTACCGAGAGCAGAACATCCTCAAGTAAATCAAGCACAACCTCGCGATTGATCAGGTTATCTTCAACCAGCAGAATCATCTTGCCAGCGTGACGTTCGCGTATGGCTGTTTCAGACGTTATCGCAGGAGCGTTTGGCCCTAAGTGGGTATTCGTTGCGGCGGGGTATTTGTCGAGCCGTGCTGTGAACCAGAAGCAGCTGCCTTTGCCTTCTTCGCTCTCGCAACCCGCGTCGCCACCCATCAACTTGGCTAGGCGACGGGTGATGACAAGACCCAGGCCGGTACCGCCATGCCTACGGGTTGTTGAGTTATCGCCTTGCTCGAACGGGGAGAACAATCGTTCCAGCGCAGCGGCGGATAAACCAATGCCACTGTCACGGACTTCAAAACGCAACAGGGCACTGTCTGCATCCTGTTCCAGCACGCGACACGCGAGTTGAATGCCGCCCTGGCTGGTAAATTTGATCGCATTGGTCGCGTAGTTGAGGAGCGCCTGACGGATTCGTGTCGGATCGCCTTTTAAAGCCAGCGGTAGCTCAGATTCCTCAACCGAAAGGGCCAATGATTTCGCTGCTGCATCATCGGCCAGTATCGCCGCTACTTCACTCAGAATGGTAGCAGGGGAAAGCGCGATGGATTCAAGCGTCAGGCATTCAGCTTCAATTTTTGACAGGCAGAGAATGTCGTTGATGATGGCCATCAAATGCTTGCCGGCGCCGTCGATTTTGTTGAGCCGATCAACTTGTGCGGGCGTCATTTGGTCCCGCTTGAGCAGGTAAACCATGCCTGAAATGGCGTTCAGCGGCGTACGGATTTCATGACTCATGTTGGCCAGAAAGGTACTCTTGGCGCGATTGGCCGATTCGGCCTTTTCCTTGGCAACGGATAACTCTAGCGTTCTGATGCTGACCTGATCTTCGAGATGGTCACGATAGCGCGTTAGCTCTTCTTCAACTTCTTTGCGCTTACTCATCTCCTCAATGAGATTCGTGTTGGCCTGAATGGAGTCATTTACCCAGCGTGAGTTGAGTAGTGCTTTTTTGGGAACCAATACCATCCACATGAGGGTGATCACGAACATCAGCAGCGAAAATGGTGCCGAATCCTGCAGCCAGTGAAACAGAAAAAAACCTGACAAGGGCAAAAGCGTCACGGCGCACATGGACAGGTAAAACGCCGGCATGACCGAGTAACCCAATGCGCCTATCGTCACCAAACTGCTGAGCAGAATGAAAAGGAATATTTGCGTTGACTCACTGACATTGGCCGGCAACAAAAAAGTAACACTGCCGTAGGTTGCCGAAATCAGGATGCCCATGGTGAAGCGGATTTTCAGAAATCTGTCCGCGTTTTCCGGTTAACCCAACTCTTTTGACGTAGCGCTCAAAAGGGTAACGGTGCTGGTCAGCAGCAATAATGCCGCAAACCACGCCAGGTAAATTACCTGCGATACCCCGCGCTCGCCATGATCAAGCAAAAATTCCTGCCGCAGCAAGAATGCTGGCCATGTTGTCACCGGCATGACCAAAAATGTCTGGGCGCGAACTAGTCGGATGCGTTCACCAGTCGTTAATACCCGTTTCGGGGTAAGTTGGGTGTTGGTTTCGGATCGTGCGGCAGCCATATTGTTTTAAAAGGCGATTGGTTTAACACCAAATAGTGCAACCCAGCCGCGAATAACGCGATAGCCAACCCATAGGCCGAGAATGGCAATCAATATCCAGGCCAGCGGGATGCCGATGATGGTGATGATGAGCAAGCCGTAGATCATCAGCCAAAGGAAGGTGAACCAGAAGGTGCGAATCTGCCAGCGGAAATGGCTTTCCAGCCAGGTGCCGTTGACGTCGCCACGCTTCAGGTAATTGAGGAAGACAGCGACCAGCGAGGGCAGGCCGAAAACGAAGCCGCCGGCGACAGTTGCCGCTGAGGTAATGCCGACAAAAACGGCAATCGCATGCAAACCGTAAATGAAGTGAGTCAGCTGAACCAGCGAAGGGCGAACGCCATGCAGATCAGGGGTGGGAACAGGTTCTTGCATCACAACTCCAATAAATATTTTTGCAACAGCAGTGCATTGCCGGCTGCTGGGTCCAGCATATAGGGGGCATAGCCGGCGCTTTGATAGGCCGCCATTGCCCGTTGGTTGTTTGACAGTACTTCCAGCGTGAGTTTGCAGCAACCGAGTTGGCGGGCACGATCTTCCGCCCATTGCAGCAACTGTTGGCCAACACCTTTTCCGCGCCAGTCGGCATGGACGACTACATCATGAATGTTGAGCAGCGGCTTGGCGGAGAAGGTGGAAAAGCCGGTAAAGCAGTTGATCAGGCCGATAGCCTGGTCTCCGTCAAAAGCGAGTGCGCCGTGGAAGGTGGGTAATTCTTTGAGCGCATCGCGCAAATGCAATTTGGTGAAATCAGAGAGGCCGCTGCCACCACCCATCGGGTCGTGGGCGTAATGATCGAGGAGTTTCAGCCAGTCTGAAAAATTGCATCGTTTTGAGGTTGACCGGAACAAACTGAATTTTCACAGGCCGAGATCCTGCCACATCGCATCAACCCGTTTTTTCACGCCCTCATCCATGACAATCGGTCGCCCCCATTCGCGGGTCGTTTCGCCCGGCCACTTGTTGGTCGCGTCGAGGCCCATCTTGGAACCGAGGCCGGCCACCGGGCTGGCGAAGTCGAGGTAATCGATCGGCGTGTTGTCGACCAGCGTCGTGTCGCGCGTCGCATCCATGCGCGTCGTCATCGCCCAGATCACTTCCTTCCAGTCGCGGATGTCGATGTCGTCGTCCACGACGATGATGGTCTTGGTGTACATGAACTGGCGCAGGAAGCTCCAGATGCCGAACATGATGCGCTTGGCGTGGCCGGGGTAGGCCTTCTTGATGCTGACGATGGCCATCCGGTACGAACAGCCTTCTGGCGGCAGGTAGAAATCGACAATTTCCGGATACTGCTTTTGCAATAGCGGCACGAAGACTTCGTTGAGCGCGACACCGAGCACGGCCGGTTCATCGGGCGGCTTGCCGGTGTAGGTGCTGTGATAGATCGGGTTCTTGCGCATGGTGATGCGCTCAATGGTGAATACCGGGAATTCAGCCTGCTCGTTGTAGTAGCCGGTGTGGTCGCCATACGGCCCTTCGAGCGCCATCTCGCCGGGGTGAATGACACCTTCGAGTACGATTTCAGCCGAAGCCGGCACTTGCAATGCGGAACCGAGACACTTGATCAACTCGGTCTTGCCACCGCGCAACAGGCCGGCAAACTGGTATTCCGACAGCGAATCCGGCACCGGCGTCACGGCGCCGAGGATCGTCGCCGGATCGCAGCCGAGGACAACCGCCACCGGAAAAGGCTGGCCGGGGTTGGCGATCTGGAACTCACGAAAATCCAGCGCCCCGCCGCGATGCGCCAGCCAGCGCATGATCACCTTGTTCGGGCCGAGCACCTGCTGGCGGTAGATGCCGAGGTTCTGCCGGTTCTTGTGCGGCCCCTTGGTGACGACCAGGCCCCAGGTAATCAGCGGCGCGACGTCGCCCGGCCAGCAATGCTGGATCGGCAGCTTCGCCAGATCGACATCCTTGCCTTCCCAGACGATTTCCTGGCACGGCGCGCTCGACACGGTTTTTGGCGCCATGTTCATGACCTGCTTCAAGATCGGCAGCTTGTCCCAGGCATCCTTGAGGCCTTTCGGCGGCTCCGGTTCCTTCAGATAGGCGAGCAGCTTGCCGACTTCGCGCAAAGCCTGCACCGATTCCTCACCCATGCCCAGCGCCACCCGCTTCGGCGTGCCGAACAGGTTGGCGAGCACCGGAATAGTGTGTCCCTTGGGCTTCTCGAACAGAATGGCCGGGCCTTCAGCACGCAGCACGCGGTCGCAGATTTCGGTCATTTCGAGGCGGGTATCGACCTCGACGCCGACGCGCTTCAACTCGCCGGTTTTTTCCAGTTGCGACATGAAGTCGCGCAAGTCGTGGTATTTCATGGTTTTACCTGAGCCAGCGGTGAGATGCGGAGCACCTCAGTGTGCTTCGTCGACAATTCTTTGATAGACAAAAGCGGCGAGCGCCATGGCCATGTTCTGGTCCGGCTCGATGAATTGCAGGCCGTGCAGATAGGGCATGTTCGGGTCGCCGTTGTCGAGCGAGACAGTCCGAATTATGCTGTCGAAGACAATAAAGGATTGAATGTCGCTGACCGTAATTTTGAATTTAACGCTGATCAAGTCGCCCTTTTCACCGAGTGCTTGCTTGGCGCGCAATGCACCACCGCCGGTGCTGATATTTATGATTTTTCCCGAGCTGGATTTTGCTTCGCCATCACCTTCCGAACTGATCGCTGCGATCAATTCGACGTCAATGCGCGAGCCTTTGCGTATTTCCAGCCCACGAACCTCGCGCGGGTAGGAAAGGTGCAGATGGGGGAATGGCACACTGGTTTGTTTGGCTACCGTGGTTGTGAAAGCATAGGCATTTTGCCCGGAAAAGAAGCGGCAAACGAAGGATTGGCCTTCCTTGAGCATGACAAATTCGCCATCACTACCAGGGACGGTGACGATTAGTCCTCTGTTTTTGACGTACCCAATCAGCTTGACTACCAGGCGCGGATCTTCGCTTGATTTCTGCATGGTCAAGGGATCACCAATGCGGATTTTTGTCGCATCCAGTGTGGTAATTGTTTCGCGTGAAGCGGGGGCGTCACTTGCTACCGAAGATGACTGGTTGGCAGGGGCGCTACGTTCATTGACGTTGCGGTACAAGCCGCGCTCAACCAGCAGTTCGCACTGATGAATACTTTCAACTACATAACCGCGCTTCAATAGAAGCCGCCGATTGCCATCATAAAAAGGGTGCGCCAGAGGTTTGCCAACCTCAAGATCATTCATGCCAACTTTGACAAATTTCGCTTGCTCATCAATCGCCACGATGTTCCCTTGCCCTATTTCCGTTCATTTCATCAGCTTACCGGAATACTGAATCAAAATGACTTTAGCGCGTCCGATAAGAAAGGTGACAGGCAACGCAGGAGCCGGTCAAGCTGGGTAATAGCGCCAGTGCCTTGTCACGGTCTCCGGTTGCGGCAACTTTGGCGAATTCGCTGGCTGCCTTGTGGCCATCCATGCCGATGCCGTGCATGGCGGGCGGCATATGCGGGCCGGGGCGCGCATCCATGGGTTTGCTGCGGTGTTTGCCCATCGCTGAAACACCAAATTCCTTTTCGGCAAAAGCGCCGGCTTCCTTCACTTTGCCAGCGGCCATCAGTGTCAGGACTTCGTTCAGCCCAATCAGGTTGTCGAGCATTTCGGTGCGCAAAGATTCCTGCGCCGGCGCAGGTAACGGGGCTAGTTGACGTGCATCCTGAGCAAAGACCTGGCTGGCGAACATGGCTGATATAAACAATAGAGTTTTCATTTGTAGCCTCTTCAGGAAAGCAGGAAGTCGAGCACGATGCCTAAAAAAATGGCCAGCCCGACATAGTTGTTGTGCAAAAACGCCTTGAAGCAAAGCATGCGGTCACGTCCGCGTATCCATGTGTAATGGACGCCCATGATGCCGGCGGCGACCAGCAAGCCGGCATAGAACGGCCAACTGAAGTGACGCAGGAAACCCAGCCAGCCGATAATACCCAAGGTGATCGCATAACAAGCCATGATGGCGGCAACATCAAAACGGCCAAAGGTGATGGCGGCGGTTTTGATGCCGATTTTGAGGTCGTCCTCGCGGTCGACCATGGCATATTCCGTGTCGTAAGCAATGGCCCAAAAAATATTGGCGAGCAGCAGCCACCAGGCTTCATTGGGCACTGTACCAAGTTGCGCGGCGTAAGCCATCGGAATGCCGAAGCCGAAGGCAATGCCAAGATAAGCCTGCGGAATGGCCAAAAAACGTTTGGTGAAAGGATAGCTGGCGGCAAGAAACAAGGCGGGGATCGACATCCAGATCACCAGCTGGTTACCGAGTAGTAGTACCAGCGCGAAGGCGCATAGCGAAAGGCCGGCAAAGAGCGCAAGTGCTTCCTTGGTGGAAACCTTGCCGGCAGTGAGCGGGCGCTCCTTGGTACGCTCGACATGGCGGTCAAAATCACGGTCGGCGTAATCATTGATGACGCAGCCCGCCGAACGCATCAGCACCGTACCAAGAATGAAAATCCACAGCACGACCCAACTCGGGTGTCCGTTGGCAGAAAGCCAAAGTCCCCACAGCGTTGGCCAGAGCAGCAACAAAATGCCGATTGGCTTGTCGAGCCGCATCAGCTTCTCGTAGAGGTTCAGCTTTTCGGTGATTAAAGACCAGTTCATGCGGCGATTTTACCTTGCAATGCCAAAGCCCTTTGTCTGTTACACCCCAAGAGTGCTTCCTGCGGGGCGCGGTCGACCATAAAAAATGCCTTATTTTTCTGCGCCACGTAACGCCCGAACGATGTTGAACAAGTTGTCCGGTGTTGCTTCAGACGGGGCGACTGGTATTGCTGCACGCAAAGTGATGCGGGAAAACAGGCCGCGACGGAACGGTGTTTTCATCGCCACGCCATCAATGCGCGAAAAGAAACTTCCCCACAATCCGCTCAGCGCCAGCGGGATAACGGGCACCGGGTTGTTCGCCAGAATTCGCGAGATGCCGGGGCGGAAGGCTTGCAATTCGCCATCGCGGGTGATGTTGCCTTCCGGGAAAATGCCGACCAGTTCGCCGGCTGCCAGCGCCTTGCTGACTTCAGCAAAAGCCGCTTCCATCATCGCCGGGTCTTCCTTGGCCGAGGCAATGGGAATCGCGCCGCAATGACGAAAAATGTAGCTGAGTAGCGGGTATTTGAATATGCGGTGATCCATGACGAAACGTAGCGGTCGTGGTGAGGCACCCATGATTACGACAGCATCTGCAAAACTGACATGATTGCAGACGATGACCGCTGAACCTTCCTCCGGAATGTTTTCCAGCCCTTCGCTGCGTAGGCGATAAACAGCGCGGATCATCAGCCAGGCCATGAAGCGCAACAGGAATTCCGGTACCAGACGGTAGATGTAAAGCGCAACCAACGCATTGGCCAGTGCGGCAATGCCGAACAGCGCCGGGATCGACAAGCCACTACTGAGCAGGGCTGCCGCACCCAGTGCGCCAGTGACCATGAACAAGGCGTTGAGAATGTTGTTGGCGGCAATGATCCGTGCCCGATGCGCCGCACTGCTGCGAATCTGGACCAGCGCATAGAGCGGAACGATGAAGAAACCACCAAAAACGCCGAGCATGACCAGGTCAAAGAGAATGCGCCAAACGGCCGGGATGCCGAGCAAGGCGGCAACGCCCAGCACTTCAGTCGCGAATGGGGTCGCGGGTGACGCAAAGTTGATATCGATGCCGAATAGCGTCAGGCCAATTGAACCGAAGGGAACCAGACCGATTTCCACGCGGTTGCCGGACATTCTTTCGCAAAGTAGCGAACCTAGGCCGATGCCCACCGTAAATACCGCCAGCAAAAGCGTTACCGAGCCTTCGCCGCCACCCAGGACATTCTTTGCGTAAGCCGGGAACTGGGCAAGAAACAGGGCACCATACAACCAGAACCAAGAAATGCCGAGAATGGAAAGAAAGACCGCACGATTCTGGCGAGCAAAGGCAATATTGCGCCAGGTTTCCGTCAGCGGATTGAGGTTGACCGTAAGACTCGGCTCTGGCGCCGGTGCAGCAGGTATGCCGCGACTGGTCAGGTAGCCAGCCAAAGCAACCACGAAACCGCCGAGCGCGATCCAGGCCGGATGTTCGACCGAACCGGCGAGCAAACCGCCAGCCAGCGTGCCGATCAGGATAGCGACAAAGGTGCCGGCCTCAATCAGCGCATTACCGCCGACCAGTTCATCTTCATGCAGATGTTGCGGCAGGATGGCGTATTTGACCGGGCCAAAAAGGGTTGAATGCAGGCCGAGCAAAAACAGCGCGCCCATCAATAGCGGCAGGCTGTGGACAAAGAAACCCGTCGCGGCAACGCCCATGATGAGCATTTCCAGCACCTTGACCAGCCGTGCCAGCAAGGCTTTGTCGTACTTGTCGGCGAGCTGTCCGGCAGTTGCTGAAAATAGAAAAAAGGGCAGGATGAAAATCCCGGCCGCCAGATTGGCGAGTAACTCCGGCTTGATTTCAGTCCATTGCGCCGACTGAAATGTGAGCAGAACGATCAGCGCATTTTTGAACAGGTTGTCGTTAAAGGCACCGAGGAATTGCGTCCCGAAAAATGGGGCAAAGCGACGGGTTTTCAGAAGTCCGAATTGACCACTCATGCTTAAACTCCTTCCGCCAGACGCTTGAGCGTCACGTAGTCCGTTTTGCCGGTGCCAAGCAGCGGCAAGGCTTCAACGCGCTGGATCTTGCGTGGTACCGCCAGTTCCGGCACGCCGGTTGCGCGGGCTTTGGCGGCAAGCAATTCGCGTGAGAGTTCGCCGTCCGTAGTGAACAAAACCAGTGCCTCGCCCTTGCTGGCATCCGGCTGGCTGGAGACGGCATGGGCCTTGTCCGGTGAAGTGGCCGTAGCCAGTTTTTCGACCACTTCGAGGCTGACCATTTCGCCTGCAATCTTGGCAAAGCGTTTGACCCGGCCAACGATTTTGACGAAACCATCGTCGTCCAGTTCGACGACATCACCGGTTTCATACCAGCCCTCACCGATGTCCGAAACTGGTGGTTGCAGCACGCCGGGTTGGTCGGATTTGAGGTAACCAGCCATCACATTGGGGCCGCGTACATGCAGAATGCCGCCATTGGCGATGCCGGGAACCGGCACCAGGCGATGCTCGATGCCCGGCAGCAAATTGCCGACCGTGCCGGTGCGATAAGCCATCGGCGTATTGACCGCCAACACGGGGGCGGTTTCGGTGGCGCCATAGCCTTCGAAGATGCGCAGGCCGAATTTCTCGAACCACTGGCTGCGCACCGCTTCGGAGAGCTTTTCGGCACCGGCGACGACGTAGCGCAGGCGGTAGAAATCGTAAGGATTGGCGAACTTGGCGTAATTGGCGAGGAAGGTCGAGGTGCCGAAAAGCACCGTGCAGCCACGGTCGTAAGCCAGTTCCGGAATCACACGGTAATGCAGCGGTGAGGGGTAGAGGAAAAGGCTGGCGCCGTTCAGCACCGGCAACAGCGCCCCGGCAGTCAGGCCGAAGGAGTGGAAAATGGGCAAGGCATTGAGCACCTTGTCGTAGACCGAGAAATCGATGACTGCCCGAATCTGTGCGATGTTGGCGAGAATGGCACGATGCGGCAGCACAACGCCCTTCGGTTTGCCTTCCGAGCCGGAGGTGAACAGGACCACCGCCGCTGCTTCCGGTGAGGTTTCAATTTCGTAAGCGCGCGGGAAATGGATGGCGTAAAGCATCAGCCACAGCTTGTCGCCCAGACTGACCCGTTCGCGTACATCCTCAAGATAGATCAGTTGGACGCCCTGCAGCCCCGCCAGCTTGTCAGCCAGTTTGGCTTGTTCGACAAAGGCGCGTGAGGTAACGATGGTGCCGATCACTGCGCCTTCACAGGCCGATTGCATGGCTTCTAGGCCGGCCGTGTAATTGAGCATGGCCGGTACGCGCTGCCTGGCCGTCAGGCCGAAGATCAGGCCCAGCGTCGGCACCAGATTGGGTAGCAACAGCCCGATCCGTTCGCCTGGTTGCGAAATGCGTTCGATCTGTCGGCCCAGAACCAGTGCCATTTTCAACAGGTCGTTATAGGAATATTCGATCTGTTTGACATCCTCCAGCAGCTTGCGCCGGCGACCAAAAATATCGGCGGAGTCGCAAAGTGCAGAGTAAAGCGTTTGCTGCGGACGCGAGGCGAAAATCATTTCCTGCATCAACTTGCGCATTGCCTCGCCAGATTTGCGGCGGCGCAGTTTGGCGGTGGCTGCAACAGGCATCGGGAAATGCCGCTCGGGCAAAATGCTCAGGCGAATTTTAGGGAACAGGGTTTTCGGGTGCTTGCCGGAAAGGCGAGAAAAATAGCTGCGCGAGGCGCCGTCGACCCTAACCGGTACCACTGTTGCACCGGTCTTGGCGGCAACAAAGGCGGGGCCGTCGTACACCTTCATCAGCGAACCCGTCAGCGTGATCCGCCCTTCCGGGAAGATGACCACCGGGCGGCCGGATTCGATCAGGCGGATGACCTTTTTCATGGCCATCGGACTGGTCGGGTCGACTGCCAGATACTCCACTTGCGAGAGCAGAATGCGGAAGAAAAAACTGTTGGCAATCGTTGTGTGCACCACGAACACCGGATCAATTGGCAGGAACAGACCGATCAACAGGCCATCGAGAAAAGATTGGTGATTGGCGACAATCAGCAAGTGCGGGTGATTGAAATTGGCCTGGTGCACCCGTACTTCAACGCGAAACAACAACCGGGCCAAGCCACGCAGCAGTGGCCGAAAGAGTTTGCGCATCAGGCATTTTCCTTCAGGTAATTGAGGACATTGCTGAAGGTGGTTTCCAGCGCCTCACGATTGAGCCAGAACCAGACCTCCTTACCAATTTTTTCGGAGGCGAGTACGCCCGATTCGTGGAGAATTTTCAGGTGGTGCGAAACGGTCGACCGGGCCAGCGTAGAGACCTCTGCAATCTGCCCGACATTCAAGCGCTCGCCTGGCTCAAACAATAAAAGCATGCGTTGCCGATGTTCATCGCCGAGAGCTACGAATATCTTTGACATTGCTTGCCACTCAGGCGGGATGGTTTGGCTGTAGTTTTTTGTCATGTCGATAATGTTAGTTATATCGACGTATCGCTGTCAAGCAGCATTATTGGGTGGAGAAATATCCAATATGGAAACTTTCATAGGCCTTTCTGAATATATACAGAGCGCAGCATAAGTGAGACATTGATCACATCATGGATCAGTTACCAATGACACGTTTCCGATTGCAGCCTACGCTTTTCTTCCTGCTTGCTGCGTGGCTAGGCATCATCGTATTTGCCGCGCACATGTTGATGTCTTCGGAAATCAGACGTGCTGAACTGCAGTTTGATGAAGTTATCCGGGTGTTGGCAAGCGACGTAAAACACAAACTGGATACGAATGAAGCGGTGCTTGCCGGTTTTGCAGCATTTTTGCAGGCGGTAGATCGAAGTGATACGGAGTCTGCCAAACGTTATGCCGCTTCGGCTGCTGCCGCATATCCCCATATTTACATGCTTGAGGTTGCGCGCAAAGTCAATTTGTCTGACGAAAAGAGCTTGGAGGACTCGTTGCGTAAAGGATGGCGTGACGATTTTTCGATCAAGAATTTTGCCGATATAACGGGGCAATCGCTTAAGGGTGTTAGAGAGAAAAAAGCCTCGTGGCCGATTCTTTTTATGTATCCATCACTGCCGGAAACGCAGGCGATTTATGGTGTGCGCTTGGAAACCGTTGATTATCTGTCGCATCCCATGGCTTTGGCTCAACAAAACGTCAAGCCTGTTGTTTCTCCTGTATTTGGCTTGTATGAGGGTAATACGGCCTTCATCCTGCTCCAGGAGGTGAACCGGCCTGCTGATGCGTCTTCGTCAGATATGAATTTTTTTCGGTAATACGATGATGGCGTTTTTGCTGATCAAGACCCAAGCTTTGATACCGGCAGTGTGCAAAGAGAATCAGTGCAATAAAATTCATGTTTCTGCCATGTCGGCGCCTGTCGTCAATCCGCAGAGCATGCTTTTCGAATTACAGGCAGTAAAGGCAGGACAGCTTGATCGGCTGCTTTTGCCCATTTTCACTCGGCGAATCATGATTGAAAATGTTTCGCAACCGACTTTGATGGAGTTCGATCAGCAGCTGCGCTGGGTTGATTTTTTGAGCCTTGAGTTGATGGTGATTCTGGTGTTACTGGGCGGTGCCCTGCTTGTCGTGCCTTGGGTCACCATGCGTCATTACATGGCGCTTGACCGGGCTGCTATTGAACATGAAAGATCGTCTTATCTGGCCACGCATGATTTGTTGACCGGGCTACCCAATCGTTTTCTCTTCATTGATCGATATGAGCAAGCTTTCCAGCGTTGGCAGCGTGATGGCAATTCGTTTGCCTTATTGCTGGTTGATCTAGACTATTTCAAGAGAATAAATGATCTACATGGCCATGAGGTTGGTGATCAGGTGTTAATTGCCTGCGGCAAACGAATGGCGCGCGAGCTACGTGCCTGCGATACGGTTGCGCGTCAGGGTGGGGACGAGTTTCTTGTTTTGCTCGGAAATGTCCTGAATGCCGATGATGCTGAAGCTGTCGGAGAAAAATTGCTGGCAGCTTTTGTCGAACCGATTGAAACGACAGCCGGCGTGTTGAAGGTCTCGTGCAGCATTGGCATTGCCATTTGTCCAATGCACGGCGAAAGTCTGGAAATTTTGCGTAAACTGGCTGATCGAGCGATGTATCAGTCCAAAGCGCAAGGCCGCAATACCGTTTCGGTTTGGGCGGACATTCCTGTCACTTAACGCTTGTTAAGTTCTCCAATCGAGCGATCTAACGCCTCCTCCAGATAGCTTTGATAAAAATCAGGCAAGCGCGCGCCGATTATGGGGTCGGCCAGCCGTCGGCCATTGGGTCCGTAGAAGGCGACCACCGGAACCAATTTCACTTTTTCTGAAGCAGTGAAAGCTGTGTGATTTGTCGGGTTACCTTGAAAGTCGCGTAGTGCTGCATCACCGTCCTGATTTATCTGGCGGATAAGCACGTGATCGCGATAGCGCGGGTTGTTGATGAGCGGTTTGAGATAGTCGCGTTTGACGGTTTCGCAGTATTTGCAGTCACGGCGGCTGTAGATGATGACTAATGGCCCGCCTTGTTTACGTGCAATTTCGACTTCGCTGCGCAGGTCGGCAGCCAAGGGCAGGTCATTGCCTTTGGCCAGAAGTGGCCCACTACCGAGCAGGAGCAGGCTGATCAGTGAAAGTCGGGCGAGGGTGTGTGCCAAGTGTCCTGCCTCACTTCGTAAAGTGGTAGTAATGCTTGTTCAGCCAGGCCGCGACGTTGCCTTCATCTTCCGGAAACCAGCCCGAATTGACTTGCGAATTGCAGGCAGCGACGCGCTGCATTAACTCCAGCTTGTCCGAGAGTACGCGGCCTTCGCGGGTGTACATTTTGCTGCCATCACCGCCGTACATGCGAATGTGGCAACTGGTGCAAGCCTTGTCGTGCATCGGCTTGGCGGCTTGCAAATCGACGGTTCCCCAGGGTTCTTCAGCCCAGGCAAAGTTGTTCAGCAGGGAAATTAGGGCTATTAACAGTAGGCGCATGTTTGTTCTTTCTATCAGAAATGGTTTGGGTTTTGTGATTAGAAACCGGCAGCTTCGGCTTCAAGATAAGCAAGGCTGACATACTTCCCAATATTCGATTCAAAACCCTTGGTGTCGCGCGCACGGCTAGCAACGCGCGGGTCCTTCAGCACGAGCAACTTGGCTTCCTCAAGTGGCAGGCCATCATTGATGGCTTGTTCGCAGGGACGATAAATGCCTTCGAACATTTCCCTGTTCCATTTCAGCACGTTGGCGCTCGGTTCGCCGTGGCCGGGTAGCCAGATGGTGCTGCCGGTTTTTTCCAGGGTGTCGTAGGCTTTCAGTGTGCCAAGGTAAGAGCCATCATCCATGTTGGCAATGCGCCTATCCATGGCCACGTCGCCAACCAACATCAGTTTGTCTTCGAGGACCTCGACGCAGAGATCAAAGGGCGTGTGTACAGTACCCATGTGATGCATCCGTAAAGTGACGTCGCCAAACTTGAGTTCGTCGCCGTTTTGCAGCGGTTTGCTGGGCGCTACGACGCGGGTGCCGAGGGTGGCCTGGTTGGTCCATTGCTCCATCAGGGTGCGCCACATGTTGCCCTGAACGCCCTGGACAGCGGCGATGGTGCCGGGGTGAGAATAGAGCGGCAAACTAGCGCCATAGGCCTCGACATAGGCGTGATTGCCCAGCCAGTGGTCGCCGTGGTAGTGCGTGTTGATGATGGCGATGACCGGTTTTTTGAATGCTTTTTTAACCTGCCGAATAGCCATTTCGCCGATTTGAACCGAGGCGCCGGAATCGACAACCACCAAGCCTTTGGCCGTATTGACGAAGGTGATGTTGCACATCATTCCCTGGTTTTCCGGCGTCGGGAAACCGTCTGGCGAGAAGATTATCCAGACGTGTTTTGAGACTTGGCGCAGCGGATGATCCTTGACTACGGGGCCGCGCACGAAGTCATCTACTTCTTTGGCAAAGGCACTGATCGTCTGCAAGGGGGCGAATTCAACAGCAGTCAATGTGGCGAAGGCTGCTGTACTTTGGATAAAGCGGCGGCGGTTCATCTGGTGTCTCCTTGTTTTTCGAGGCTGGTCTTGCTTCCCCGGTAGCTCGGCGCGTATGCTGCGAATGAAAGCGTAGCGTAAGCGAATTACCGTTTAATAATGTACCTATATTAATGACGAAAGGGGAGCGAATTGAGAGTCATGCGTAGTTTTCTATTGGCGAGCAGTGCGCTTGTGCTGTTTATTTCCGGGCAAGTGATTGCTGCGGACAAGGTTGATCTGGCGCGCGCCGAAGAAATAGTTTCCGGTCGTTGCTTCCTTTGCCACGGTCTTGAGGGCGAATCGGCCAGTCCGATCTTTCCGCGTCTGGCGGGACAGCATTCTGAGTACATCGCCAAGCAACTGGGTGAATTCAAATCTGGCAAGCGCAAGAGCGACACCATGAAGCCGCAAGCCGAGGATTTGACACCGGCTGAAATGAAGGCGCTCGGTGCCTTTTTTGAGGGCAAAAAACCCAGTGCGCGCCCGGTTAGAGATGCGGATCTGGTTGCTGTCGGCAAGTTTGTTTTCAGCCGTGGCAATCAATTTTCCGGCTTGCCCGCCTGTGCCAGCTGTCACGGACCCAAAGGGCTGGGTACGCCACAATTGCCGCGTCTCGCCGGCCAACATCCGCGCTATACCGAAGATCAGTTGAAACAGTTCAACAGTCGCGAGCGTAATAACGACAATGCGGTGATGCATACCGTGGCCTCAAAGCTCACCGAACTGGAAAGAAACGCTGTTGCCGAGTACATCGCCACGCTCGACTAAGCTGTTACACCCCATGAGTGCTTCCTTCGGGGCGCGCTCGACAAGAAAAAAGGCCGCATTTTTTGCGGCCTTTTGTTTTAGCGGTTGAACAATCTCAGGTCAGCATGTCGGCCCAGATGTTCTTGGCCCAACCGAGGGCTGCCTTGCCTTCCAGTTCGTTGCGTGCAGCCGAAACGCCGCCGGCGCCCTTGACCGGTTGCACGGTCTTGGTAGCTGCATCGTACTGGTGCACCGAAGAAACGTGGATGGCGTTCTTGGCATCAACGAAGCTGTAGCAGGTGTTCATGACCACCGGCTCCGGGTTCGGCGCCTGGCCGGAGAGCAGGTTGAGGATGGCGGCGGCGGCCAGCTTGCCATGCTGGTTGGCCATGTGGCCGGACTTGGGCATGGTCGGCGCCGGGAAGATGGCGTCGCCCAGCACATGGATGCCCGGCGTGCTGGTCGATTCCATGCTCAGCCAGTTGATGTCCACCCAGCGGTTGTTGATCAGCTTGATGCCCGACTTGGCGGCGATGTCGCCGGCGCGGTGCGGCGGGATGACGTTGAGCACGTCGGCCTTGAACTTGTCGAATTCGAGCACGGCGGTGTTGGTGCCGACTTCGACATCCTTCACTTCGCTGTTGTTGCGGTATTCGACCATGCCCTTGTACAGATCGGCCCAGGCCTTGGTGAACAAGGCTTTCTTCGACATCACATCTTCATTGGCATCGAGGATGATGACTTTGGATTTCGGCTTGTTCTGTTTGAAGTAATTGGCGACCAGGCAGGCGCGCTCGTAGGGGCCGGGCGGGCAGCGGTAAGGGGCCTTGGGGATGGAGATGGCGTAGGTGCCGCCGTCCTTCATGCTTTCCAGTTGCTGGCGCAGGGCCACCGTCTGTGGGCCGGCTTTCCAGGCGTGCAGGATCTTGCTCTGGGCTTCGGCGCTCTTCAGGCCGGGAATCTCGTCCCACATGAAATCGACGCCCGGCGACAGCACCAGACGGTCGTAGCTCAGCGGCGCCGCCGGCCCTTGAGCGACAGCGTTTTGCGGCGTCGACCGCAACCACGTCGTCCTGGATGACGCGGACACCCCATTTGTTCTTCAGGCCGTCGTAGCTGACGGTGATGTCTTCCATGGTCTTGGTGCCGCCGATGACCAGGTTGGAGATCGGGCAGGAGATGAAGGTCGGGTTGCGTTCGATCAGCGTCACCTGGACGCCGCCTTCGCTCCACATGCGCAGGTACTTGGCGATCGTCGCGCCGCCGTAGCCGCCGCCGACCACGACCACATGGCCGCTGGCCTTGCCGCCGCCGGCGCAGCCGTAGAGGGAAGCCATCGCGCTGGCTGCAGCGCCGGCTTTCAGGAAATCACGTCTTTTCATCAGCATCATGGTGGTCTCCTTATTTCTGTGCGGCGAAATAGCCGGCGATCAGGTCAAGCTGCTCTTCGGTGTAGCCCTTGGTGATCTGATGCATGATCGATGCGGGCTTGTCGCCGCTCTTGTAGTCGGCCAGTTTCTGCAGGATCTTGGCCTTTTCCATGCCGGCCAGGGCATCCATGCCGGAGCCCTTGACGGCATTGCCGTTGGTGCCGTGGCAGTTGGCGCAGGTGGCGGCCAGGTTGCGGGCCAGATTGGGATCGGCGGCCTGCGCGGCGCCGGTTGCGACCACCAGGCAGAGCGTAGCGGCAAGGGGAGAACAACTTCATCGGGATATCTCCTCCTGTATGTGTGGTGTTTGTCATATAGCCAGAATTTGTATTTCTTTTGCTGTGCCGCATCCTGCAAAGGATATAGCGCTTTTAGATAAATTGCATGCTGCGGCGCAACAATATTAGTAGTTGACTATATAAGTACGCAGTTATACATTGAATCTTGATCGAAATCAAAAGAACAGTATGGACGAGACGCTACAGGTGTTCGAGCAGGTAGCGCAGTACTTCGGATTGCTGGCCGATCCGACGCGTTTGCGCATTCTGTCCTGCCTGTGTGCCGAGGAGCGCCCCGTCCACGAAGTCGTGGAAAAGATTGGCCTGACGCAAGCCAACATCTCGCGACATCTGAACATCCTGTACCGGGCCGGGGTCGTCGACCGGCGCCGCGAGGGAAGTTCGGTGATGTACAAGGTTATCGATCCGAATTTTGTCGACATCTGCCGCACGGTCAGCATTACGGTGGCAAGCCGCGACCTGGGCGACGAGATGGGTGTTGCGAGCCGACAGCAATCATTGAAGCAAACAACAGAGGGGTCAACTCAGATGGTGGATCGTGTTCCAAGAATCCGGGGCGCCTGCGGCCCGCACCGGAGAACTTCCTGTCGGAAGAGCAGGTCAAGGCCGTTGCCGCCGGCCGCCGCGATTTCCTGCGCAAGAGTCTTCGCCGCCGGCGGGGCTGCCTGGCAGCACCGCTGGCGGCCCAGGCCAGCGAAGGCGATCCGGATATCCTGAACCTGCCGACGTGGAGCACCTCGCTGGGCATGCCAGTCGCTACCAACCCGTACGGCATGCCGTCGAAGTTTGAGAGCCAGTTGCTGCGCCGCGAATCGCCGGGTCTGGCCCGCGTTGGCGGCGCCTCGGTGTCTTTCGCGCCGCTGCAGGGCCTGTTCGGCATCATCACGCCGTCCGGCCTGCATTTCGAGCGCCATCACCAGGGCTGGCAGGATGTCGATCCGACCAAGCATCGCCTGATGGTCAATGGCTCGGATGACTCGCTGCTCAAGAAGCCCAAGGTCTACACCATGGACGAGCTGATGCGCCTGCCCTCGGTATCGCGCATCCACTTCATCGAATGTGGCGCCAATACCGGTCTGGAATGGGGCAACGTCGCCGTGCCGACCGTGCAATACACGCACGGCATGCTGTCCTGCTCTGAATTCACCGGTGTGCCGCTGAAGACCCTGCTGGAAGACTGCGGCGTCGATTACAAGAAGGCCCGCTACGTGCTGGCCGAGGGGGCCGATGGCTCCTCGATGACGCGCACCATCCCGATGGAAATGGTCGAGTCCGGCGAAGTCTTCGTCGCCTACGGCCAGAACGGCGAAATGCTGCGGCCGGAAAACGGCTACCCGCTGCGCCTGGTCGTGCCGGGCGTGCAGGGCGTGTCCTGGGTCAAATGGCTGCGCCGCATCGAAGTCGGCGACAAGCCCTACGCGACCAAGGACGAGGCGGTGCATTACATCGACCTGCTGCCCAACGGCCTGCATCGCCAGTACAGCTCGATCCAGGAGTGCAAGTCGGTCATCACCACCCCGTCGGGCGGCCAGACCCTGGTTGCCAAGGGCTTCTTCAACGTCTCCGGCCTGGCCTGGTCGGGTCGCGGCAAGATCAAGCAGGTCGATGTCTCCTTCGACGGCGGCATCAACTGGCAGACCGCCCGCCTCGAAGGGCCGATCCAGAACAAGGCGCTGACCCGCTTCAACATCAACTGGGTATGGGACGGCTCGCCGGCCATCCTGCAATCGCGGGCCATCGACGAAACCGGCTTCGTGCAGCCGAGCTACGGCCAGCTGCGCAAGGTGCGCGGCACCAAGTCCATCTATCACAACAACGCCATCCAGTCCTGGAAAGTCGTCGAAAGCGGGGAGGTCAGCAATGTCCAGGTTCTCTAAGACCATTCTCGTTTTGGCCCTTTTCGGGGCGTCGACCGCAGCAGTTGCCTTTGACAACTTCAAGGGTGTCGGCCGCCAGGCGACGCCGGCCGAAGTGAAGGCCTGGGACATCGATGTGCGCCCCGACTTCAAGGGCCTGCCCAAGGGATCGGGCAATGTCGAGCGCGGCAACGAGCTGTTCGAGGAAAAGTGCGCCTCCTGCCACGGCACCTTCGGCGAGTCGAACGAAGTGTTCACGCCGCTGGCCGGCGGCACGACCAAGGACGACATGAAGACCGGCCGCGTCAAGGGCCTGTCTTCCGGCGAACTGCCGCAGCGCACGACCTTCACCAAGGTGGCGACGATCTCGACGGTGTTCGACTACATCCAGCGCGCCATGCCGTGGACGGCGCCGAAGTCGCTGAAGCCGGACGAGGTCTACGCCATCCTGGCCTACCTGCTCAACCTGCAGGAAATCGTGCCGGCCGACTTCGTGCTGTCCGACAAGAACATTGCCGACGTGCAGAAGCTGCTGCCCAACCGCAACGGCATGACCACCGACCACGGCCTGTGGCCCGGTGCCTCGGCCAAGAAGGGCGGCATCGGCAACGGCGGCAAGCCGGATACGAAGAACAAGGCGTGCATGAAGAACTGCAAGCCGGAAGTGCTGATCGGCTCGACCCTGCCAGAATACGCCCGCACCGCCCACGGCGAGCTGGCCGACCAGAACCGCAACTTCGGCGCCGTGCGCGGCACCCGCACGCTCGGCCCGGAAGCCGCCAAGAAGGCAGCCGATGCCGGCACGCTGGACCTGGCGACAAAGAGCGGCTGCATGGCCTGCCATGGCATGAAGAACAAGATCGTCGGCCCGGGCTACAACGAGATCGTCGCCCGCTACCAGGGCCAGACGGATGCCGAATCCCGCCTGGTGGCCAAGGTCAAGGCCGGTGGGCAAGGCGTCTGGGGCTCGATCCCGATGCCGCCGAACGCTCACGTCAAGGACGAGGACATCACCACGCTGGTCAAGTGGATCCTTAACGGTTCCAAGTAATCCCAATTTCTACAGAGGAGAAGTCATGAACAATCAACGTCGCACCGTACTGAAATCCGGCTCCGGCGCCGCCCTGCTGGGCATGCTGGCTGCCGCCGGCATCATCACCCCGGGCATGGCCCTGGCCGACTGGAACAAGGCCGCCTTCGACGCCAAGAGCATGGCCGACACGCTCAAGGCCCTCGGCGCCGGCCAGCCGGCCGACAGCAAGGATGTTCAGGTCACCGGTCCGGACATCGCCGAAAACGGCGCCGTCGTGCCGGTTGGCGTGGCCTCCACCCTGCCCAACGTGAGCATGGTTGCCATCCTGATCGAGAAGAACCCGAACGCCCTGGCCGCTTCCTTCGTCCTGCCGGAAGGCACCGAAGCCAACGTCCAGACCCGCGTCAAGATGGGCCAGACCTCGAATGTCTACGCACTGGTCAAGTCGGACGGCAAGTTCTTCATGGCGACCAAGGAAATCAAGGTCACGCTGGGCGGCTGCGGCGGCTAATCGGCCACGACATTTACTGAATTCAAGGAGATAGAAATATGGGAAATCCGATGAAAATCCGCGCCGCCAGCAAGGACGGCGTTACCGAAGTCAAAGTGCTGATCAGCCACGAAATGGAAACCGGTCAGCGCAAGGATGCGGCCGGTGCCATCGTGCCGGCCTGGTTCATTACCGAACTGACCGCCAAGCATGGCGACAAGGTGGTTTTGAGCAGCGAATTCGGTTCCTCTGTGTCCAAGAACCCCTACCTCGCCTTCAAGTTCAAGGGCGGCGCCAAGGGTGAGAAGGTCATCGTCAGCTGGAAGGACAACAAGGGCGACACCCGCACCGACGAAGCCGCCATCGGCTAAGGTCTGAAAAACGGCAGCGAAGCGGCACAGACCGCCGCTGCCGCTTGTCACTTCCCCGGGAGGAGTACATATGATCCAACGTTTGATGAAAACGCTGGTCGGTGTCGCGGTGGCTTGCCGCATTTGCTGGCGGCGCGCTGGCCCAGGACAGCAAAGTGGCCGACGAGCTGGCCAAGTACCGCGAGGCCCTGGCCGACGGCAATCCGGCCGATTTGCTCGAAGTGAAGGGCGAAAGCCTGTGGGCTGAAAAGCGCGGCCCGAAGAATGCCTCGCTCGAACAGTGCGACATGGGCCTCGGCCCCGGCAAGCTGGAAGGCGCTTATGCCAGCCTGCCCAAGTATTTCAAGGACACCAACAAGGTGATGGATGTCGAGTCCCGCCTCGTGCATTGCATGATGACCCTGCAGGGCTTCACCCAGGAGGAAGTGACCAAGAACTGGTATTCCAAGCCGGGCAAGGAGTCCGACATCGAGGCGCTGGTCACCTTCATCGGCGCCAAGTCGAACGGCATGAAGATCAACGTGCCGGCGACCCACCCGGAAGAGGCCAAGATGGCCAAGATGGGCGAATACATCTTCTACCGCCGCTCCGGCCCGCAGGATTTCTCCTGCTCGATCTGCCACGGTCAGGAAGGCAAGCGCATCCGCCTGCAGGATCTGGGCAATCTGACGACCAAGGAAGGCGCCGGCTTCGCGATGAAGACCTGGCCGTCCTACCGCGTCTCGCAAGGTGCGGTGTGGACCATGCAGCGTCGCCTGATCGACTGCATGCGCCAGGCGCGCTGGCCTGAGCCGAACTATCTGGCCGATTCGATCATCGCGCTGGAAACCTACCTGCAAAAAAATGCGACCGGCACCGTGATGGAAACGCCGGGCATCAAGCGCTAAGGGGATGACCATGAAACTAAAAATTGCCCTGTTTTGCGCGTTGACCGCAACCTTTGCTACCTCTGCGCTGGCCCAGAAGGCCGCTGAAGCGCCGGGTGGAAAATATGCCAAGGATGCCGAGCAGATGTTCCGCGCCTCCTTCCGGGCCGATAATCCGAAGTACTGGATGACGCGTCTGGAGCAGGACGAAACGATGAAAACCTGCCTGCAATACCGCGACAACCCGCCGCGCAAGATCGGCGAGAAGCTGGAAAAGCTGAACGCCGCCACCATCCGCTACCCGGTTGACGGCAAGCTGATCGGCGACTGGAAGGAAGGCGAGAAGCTCGCGGCCGTCGGCACCGGCGGCCACATCGGTTTCATCCAGCCGGACCCGGCCGGGCCGCGTGCGTGGCGGTAACTGCTACGCCTGCCACGAACTGGCCAAGAAAGAACTGGCTTACGGCACGATAGGCCCCAGCCTGCATAATTTCGGCAAGATGCGCGGCGCCGACGAAGACACGATCAAGTACGTCTACGACAAGATCTACAACTCCAACGCCTTCTCGGCCTGCACCAACATGCCGCGCTTCGGCCTGCACAACTGGCTGACGCCGGAGCAGATCACCCACATCGTGGCCTTCCTGATCGATCCGGAATCGCCGGTCAACAAAGACTAGAACTTGCGTGATTGGCCCGGCTGCTTATGCAGCCGGGCATTTATTTGCGGTACAGAATTTGTTTTAAGGATAAAAAATGAGCATGAATCGCCGCGAATTCCTCCAGGTCATGGCCGTCGCCGCTGCCGGCGGCATGAGCCTGCACAGTGACCTGGCGCTGGCCGAGAAGGGCGCCGCCAAACTCTACGACCTGCCCAAGTTCGGCAATGTCAGCCTGCTGCACATCACCGACTGCCACGCCCAACTGCTGCCGATCTACTTCCGCGAACCGAACGTCAATCTCGGTTTCGGCGACCAGTTCGGCAAGGTGCCGCACCTGGTCGGCGACAACCTGCTCAAGCATTTCGGCTTCAAGCCGAACAGCATCGAGGCGCATGCCTACACCTATCTGAATTTTGAAAAAGCCGCCCAGACCTACGGCAAGGTCGGCGGCTTCGCCCACCTCGCGACGCTGGTCAAGCGCATGAAGGCCAATCGCCCCGGCGCGCTGCTGCTCGACGGCGGCGACACCTGGCAGGGTTCCGGCACGGCGCTGTGGACCAACGCGCAGGACATGGTCGATGCCTGCAAGGCGCTCGGCGTCAATGTCATGACCCTGCACTGGGAATCGACCTACGGCGAGGCCCGCGTCAAGGAAATCGAGGAAAAGGATTTCGCCGGCCAGATCGACATCGTCGCCCAGAACGTCAAGACCACCGACTTCGGCGATGCCGTCTTCAAGCCCTTCGTCATGAAGAACATGAACGGCGTGCCGGTCGCCATCATCGGCCAGGCCTTCCCCTACACGCCGATCGCCAACCCGCGCTGGCAGACGCCGAACTGGAGCTTCGGCATCCAGGAAGAGAACATGCAGAAGACCGTCGACGAAGCCCGCGCCGCCGGTGCGCAGGTCGTCGTCGTGCTCTCGCACAACGGCATGGACGTCGACCTCAAGATGGCTTCGCGCGTCAAAGGCATCGACGCCATCCTCGGCGGCCACACCCACGACGGCATGCCGGCACCGGTCGTCGTCAAGAATGCCGGCGGCCAGACGCTGGTGACCAATGCCGGCTCCAACGGCAAATACCTCGGCGTGCTCGATTTCGACGTCAAGAACGGCAAGATCGCCGACTTCCGCTACAAGCTGCTGCCCGTCTTCGCCAACCTGCTGCCGGCCGACAAGGACATGCAGGCGCTGATCGACAAGGCGCGTGCGCCTTACCTGTCCAAACTCAACGAGAAGCTGGCCATCTCGGAAGGCACGCTGTACCGCCGCGGCAACTTTAATGGCACGTTTGACCAGGTGATTCTCGACTCGCTGATGAAGGTCAAGGACGCTGAAATCGCTTTCTCGCCGGGCTTCCGCTGGGGCACCTCGCTCTTGCCGGGGCAGCCCATCCTGATGGAACACGTGCTCGACCAGACGGCGATCACCTACCCGTGGACGACCGTCACCAACATGAGCGGCGAGATGATCAAGACGGTGCTCGAAGACGTCTGCGACAACCTGTTCAACCCGGACCCGTACTACCAGCAGGGGGGCGACATGGTGCGCGTTGGCGGCCTGCAATATACCTGCGATCCAACCGGCAAGATGGGTAGCCGCATCCAGAACATGATGCTCAAGGGGCAGTTGATTGACCCGAACAAGACCTATAAAGTGGCCGGCTGGGCACCCGTCTCGGAAGAGGCGAAAAATTCCGGTGAGCCGATTTGGGATGTCGTGGCAAAATATCTGCGTGACATCAAGACTGTCAAACCAGTCAATCTCAACTTGCCAACCCTGAAAGGCGCGGCGAATAACCCCGGAATGGTATGAGTTCAAAGATAAATTTGTTTCGTAATCTATTGCTGGCCGGGCTGTTAACTGCCTCGTCAGCGCTTTTTGCTGCAGATTGGGCGCCCGGTTCGTCAGACTGGACGAATCTGCCAGAAATCAAACGCAGCAAAATAGCGCTCTATCTGACGCCGCAACAAGCCTTTGAGATGAAGAAAAAAGACCCGAAAGGCGTCGCATTCTTCGATATCCGCACCCGTGCTGAAGCCATGTACGTTGGTTGGCCGGGCGACGCAGATGCGCTCGTGCCTTATGTCGAACATCCGGAAATCATGGGCGAATGGGACGACAAGCGGCACATGTACATGCTTGAACCAAACCTTGATTTTGCCGCGGAGCTTGAACGCCGGCTGAAGGAAAAAGGTTTGGGCAAGGATGCAACAATTATCTTGATCTGTCGTTCCGGTGACCGCAGTTCAAAGGCGGCGGATCGTTTGCAGATGTCCGGTTACACCAAGGTCTATTCGATAGCCGAGGGATTCGAAGGCGATTCCGTCAAGGATGGTGCCAAGACCGGGCAACGGGCGGTTAATGGCTGGAAAAACGCCAACCTGCCATGGACCTACAAGCTGGACAAGGCAAAAATGTATTTCCCCAAGTAACCTGATTTCAGGGTTGCAAGGAGGTATCGGCAGAGGCAGCAAGCTCTGCCGTTTTTTTATCTGTTGGGGGGCGATCAACCAGTGCATTGATCAGCCCTGCACCCAACCACATACCGATCAGCGATATCCATGCGGTTAATGCAAAAACCGAGGCGCCTGAGACACCTGCGCCAACCGCGCAGCCGCCAGCGAGCATGCCGCCAAAGCCCATGCAGATTGCACCGATGATGTAGCGGCGCATGCTATGGCCATCCTTGAAACCTTCCAGCTTGAGTTCGCGTTGCCAGAGTGCTGCAATGAAGGAGCCGAGAACGACTCCTGGCACAAGTCCGATATCAAAATCCCAGGGTTGTCCGGGTGGCGATAGAACCAGCATCAGCATGTCGGCCGAAGGGCCAGTAAAGCTCAGGCTCTGGGTCGGCACAATGTCGAAGGATAGGCTGCCAATCTGAAATGTCAGCAACCAGGCCAGGGCAACCATGATGCCGACACCGATGGCACCCAGCCACTCACGACGGTTAAGTGAGCTTCGCCGGGCAAAGTGAAAAGCAGGAACCAGCCAGAGCAGCCCGAAAAGCAGGCCGCCTGCATGGCCGAGATGAAACGTGGCAAGCAGATCGCGTGACGCGCCTCCTTCAATCGTCCATAGGCCAGAAATCCAAGTGCGAAGCGGTGAAAACAGGCCGCTCAGTGAGGCTTGTGCCGAGACGGCGAAGATCAGGCCGGTGAGTAGTGCGCGCAGGTTGCCGTTAGCCGCGAGGACGAGCATGCGCGAGGAGCAACCACGTGCGAGGATCATGCCAATGCCAAAGAGCAGGCCGCCGATCAGCGCGCCGGAAAGGCTGCCGGTTGCTGCCAGTTGCCGGGCCTGAGAAACATCAAGCCAGCCCTCGAGAATGAAGGTCTGCGTGGTTATCAGCGCAGTCGAGAAAGCCAGTAGCCAAATCGACAACTTGCTGGTGCCGTTTCTGTTCCAGAATTCAACCACTGCCGAGCGCAGACAGAAGCGGGAGCGTTGCGCGAAGAAGCCAAAGCCAACACCAATCAACAAGCCAGTGAAGGCTATGGCTGTTTTGTCGCCGAGTAGTTCGATCAGGCTGTTTAAATCCATGATTTCATGTAATTTTGGCGCTTGAGTCGGGGCTTGTCGATATGGCAACAGTCTACCACTGCTGACGGGTGCGTCGCAGGCTACAATGGGCGCCGGCGACCCATCTGTTACGGTCGACTGCCAATTTCACCTGAAAAATTTTAGCCAAACCGATGCTTACCTCACGCTCTGAATACCTTGATCTCAACGATGCCCGTCTGCACATTCGTCGCTGGGGCAATCCCGAAGCGCCGACCCTGTTTCTGCTGCACGGCTGGATGGATGTTTCCGCATCCTTCCAGTTTGTCGTTGATGAGCTGAAAAAGGACTGGAACATCATCGCCCCGGACTGGCGCGGTTTTGGCCCCAGTCAATGGCTGAATCGCCCCTACTTTTTTGTTGAACACCTCGGCGATCTCGACGCCATCGTCGATCACTACGCGCCGGAGGGCAAGGTTCGTCTGGCCGGCCACAGCATGGGCGGGATTCTCTCTGTTTGTATGCCGGTATTCGCCCTGAACGCGTGGCAAGCGTGATGACGCTGGAGGGCTTCGGCATTGCGCCTACCACGCCGGATATGGCGACCTAGCGCTATACCAAATGGCTCGATACCTTGAAGAAGCCGCCGCGCATGCATGTCTATGCCGACCGCCCGTCCTTTGCCAGTCGCTTGCAACGCGACAATCGTTTTATTACGCCTGAACGCGCCGAATTTCTCTCGCACCATCTAGCCCGTGAAGGCGATGGCGATGATCGCCATGGCGTTAAAAAACACGGCATTGTCTGGAATGGCGACCCTTGGCACAAGGCTTCCGGCCCCTACCTGTTTCGCCTTGAGGAGTCGATGGCGGTGTGGAAACAAGTGACTTGCCCGGTGCGCTGGGTGGCGGGCCGCCAATCCTGGGTCGTCAAGGAATACGCCACCCGCCCCGGCGACTGGGAGGCGCGTCAGAAGTGCTTTGCCAACGTTGATGAAGTCTGGGTCGACGATGCCGACCACATGCTGCATTACGACCAACCCAAGGAGGTTGCCCGGTTAATTGAGGAGTATTTCAAAACTTGATTGGCGCTAAGTAGTACCTTGAAAATTGTGTGCAAAAAAATGCCGGGACGACAATTGCCCCGGCATTTCAGAAAGATGCCTTCCTGATTAGTCCGGCACGCTCAGGGTGTTGTTGGCAAAGCCGATTTGATCAGCAGCCAGCGGTACTGTGCTGATCGGCGGTACGTTTGCCGCAGTGATTGGTGCCGTTACTCCCGAGCTTACCGCACGTGGTGTTGTACGGACCACCTGACTGGCTGGTAGTGGCGTGCCATTCTTCAAATGGGCATACATCAAATCCATACTCTGGTTAAAGTAACGATGCAGCGGTATGAAGCGGCTGTCATAGCCGAGTAGTGCACCAAAAGCAATGAAGGTATCGAAGTGCTGGGCGTTGGTAACCTCGTAGTAGCGTAACTTTGACCCGGCTGCTTCTTGCGTCAGGTTTCGTCCAACATAGGCTCTTGCCGCATGGTTCACCGGAATCAAAGTGTCATTGCGTCCGGCAACGACGATGACCGGTTTGCCACGCAAATTGGCATTCAGTTGCACTTCCTGAATTCCTGCAATTACCCGATCGGACTGAGACTTGAGTGTTCCGCTGTGGGCTGAACCAGAAACCGTGTCCTTACCGGTGACCAGCGAGCGCAGACACAAGGCCCCATCAAGTGCAAAATCGGCAGAACCTGTTGAGGGTGAAATCGCCAGAAAGTCGAGTTTTGCACCACCAACAGAGTCATTGAACACAATGTTCACGCCGCTGGTTGGCGGTACACCGTTACCACTGGCGAAGAGTCCGGCCTGGGTTGCTGCTACCTGAGCAATTACATCACCGGTTGAATTGGTGTTGGCAAAGCTGTAGCCGCAGACATTCTCGCTGACCTTGAATCGACCGTAGGTATTGACGTAGGTAAGGGCAATTGAATTGGTTGCGAATCTGAAGTGTGACTGCTGGAGGAAATTGTTTTCGCTCTGCCAGCCATATTGCAGCATTTTCTGTAGCGCTTCATCGGCCTGGGCTTCGGTTGTGCTGGCGGTCAACAAACCCTTGGCTTTCAGACCGGTGCAACGGTTGGTTGCCGATGTGGTGTAAGCCGCAGGCCAGAATGCTGCTGCAAGCGACAAGCCCGCTTGTGAGGACAAGGCTGCACAGGGTTGATAAAGGTTGGCAAAAGTGAAGTAGTCAGCCAGCGGCTTGCCTTGGGTGCTGATAGTCGTCGCACCTTGTTTGATCGTCAGGCTGGCCGTCGAAAGAGGTTGCACCTGTGGTTCGGCAACAGCCACACCGTCGATCAGACCTTCGCTATCCTGTTCGGCTGCCGCCAGTGCTGCGCCACCGCCGTTCGATACTGAAGAAGCAATAACCAGGGTATTGGCTGGTGTAACAACTACCGAGCGTTGGCCACTCTGGCCTTCAATGGTATTGCCAAATTTTTGATTCAGTACGTAGAAGGCAAACTTTACGGCCCGCAAGGTATCGCGCCCCCAATCCCGCTCGGGATTATTCTCTGAATGAGTGTGCTTGTAAGCAACGCGATTCGGAAACTGGCTGTTGAAGGTGCTTATCTCACTTGCCGTCAAATTTGCCCGGAACAAGGCGGAGGAAGCAACGGCACTGCTCGTGCCAAGCGTGCCATCCTGACGTGTCACCATGTCGTTCATCAAGTCATGAAAACCGTTGCCCGAACCCTTGTCTGTATAGGCAACAGCACAGCCTCGCTTGAGCCCCCATTCGCCTGCCGTGCCAATAGCGCCGTAAATGCCGCGGGAGCCTGAAGAGGTTGCGGTGATGATGCATGGGTTGGCAATATCAAAGCTGCTTGGTATTTGTACCATCAAGGTCACATTTTGCCGTCCACTGCCATCATCGGCGTAGGCGATAGTTTCGCTGCCAGCAATTTTTCCCTCAGAGCTTGTCACGGCTCCAGTTTTGTCTACGTTCGGTCCATACAATAGCCCATACCCACCGCCAGCGGTGTAGTCGATCAGGGCACGATAATTGTTGTAAATGGCGTTGCGCCTTAATTCGGCAGCGGTTGGTGCGCTTGGTGAGGTGTAGGCTGGTGCTGCGCCGCCTAGTCCTGTTTTTCCCAATCCGGCAGTCAGCAAGTCATCGCTGTTGCCGTCGTAGCTTTTTTCGCTAAGTGCACCTGCTATGAAATCAGGCATTTGATTTACAGTTAGCGGAGGACTTGTATTGCTACCTCCGTCGTCATCGCCATTACAGGCGGTCAGCAGCATGGAAGTGCCCAGTCCCAATCCGATCAAGGCAAGTCGCTGGGGCGAGCATTTTGGTTTATTTCTCATCGTTGTCTCCACACGAAGGTGTTGTTAGCTACTGGAAAATCTGTTGGTGATGTCTGGACAAAAACAAAAATTTTGCCCAGACATACCAAAGCATCCTGATCTTCTGGTTCGTAGTCTATGGAGAAATCCCCCCATTGATGCTATCAATAAATCCTGATAGCATGCGCCGCGCATATGGTGGAGAGGTGACATTTCTTAACGCTGCAGGAGCCAACAATACCCAGGCGGGCTAGGATTTAAGCAACTCTTCGCGCGACCCCAGCCAGCGTTTCAGGTGGCGTTCAGCCTGCTCCGGGTGCTTTATCAACATATCCTCAGCCACCTCGCGCGCCATTTCAACCAGATCGACATCCATCTCCAGATCGGCGTAGCGCAAGAGAGGCACGCCGCTTTGCCGGCTACCGACGAACTCACCGGGGCCACGCAGCTTTAAATCCTGACGAGCGATTTCAAAGCCATCGGTGTTCTCGAAAATGATTTTCAGGCGCAGGCGGGCGGTTTCCGATAGTGGCCCGGCGTAGATCAGCACGCAGCTTGATTCATGCGCGCCGCGCCCGACCCGGCCACGCAACTGGTGCAATTGGGAAAGGCCAAAACGCTCGGCGTGTTCGATGACCATCAAGCTGGCGTTGGGTACATCGACACCGACTTCAATGACCGTTGTTGCGACCAGCACATCAATCTCGCCAGCGGCAAAAGCGGCCATCACCGACTGCTTTTCGTCCGCCTTCATGCGGCCATGGACGAGTCCTACGGTCAACGCCGGTAAATCGATGGAAAGTTGTTCGTAAGTATCCTGCGCCGTTTGCAATTGCAGCGCTTCGGATTCTTCGATCAGCGGGCAAACCCAATAAACCTGCCTGCCCTCTTCTATGTGCTTGGCGACAAAACCGACGACATCATCGCGCCGGTTATCGGCAACCAGCCGCGTCTTGATCGGTGTCCGGCCTGGCGGCAATTCGTCGAGTACGGTGACGTCGAGATCAGCGTAGTAACTCATCGCCAGGGTACGCGGGATGGGTGTGGCCGACATCATCAACTGGTGCGGGTTGTCACCTTTTTTGCGTAGCGCGAGGCGCTGGGCGACACCGAAACGATGTTGTTCATCGACAATCGCGAGGCCGAGTTTGGCAAAATCAACGCCATCCTGAATCAATGCGTGGGTGCCAGCGACGGGTTGTGCTTAGGCGGCGGTGGCCGCTAATTGCTCGCGTTTGGCTTTGGATTTCAGACTGCCGGAAAGCCAGGCGACGCGCACGCCGAGTGGTTCGAGCCAAGCTTTTAGCTTGAGGTGATGCTGTTCGGCGAGGATTTCGGTCGGCGCCATGAACGCCGCCTGCCAACCGGCCGAGATGGCCTGGCAGGCCGCCAGCGCCGCAACAATGGTTTTGCCGGCACCGACATCGCCCTGCAACAAACGCTGCATCGGGTAAGGTTGGGAGAGGTCGCCGGCAATTTCGGCCATGGCTCGTAATTGCGCGCCGGTCAGGCCGAAGGGCAGTTGGTCGAGCAGGCGCGCACCGAGATTGTCCTGTGCAATCAGTACCGGCGCGCCCTGTTCGCGCCGGGCGAGATAGGCGCGGCGCAGGCACATTTGTTGGGCGAGCACTTCGTCAAACTTGACTCGCCGCCAGGCCGGATGATTGCGCGCGTGCAGTGCGTCGACTTCCGTGCCGATGGTCGGTGAATGCAGGAAGCGCAGAGTGCGCGCAAGGCCGGGGAGTTTCAGGCGCTGGCGTAATTCTTCATCCAGCGTATCCGCCAAATCCCCTTCGGCCAGCGCCGTAGCGATTAGTTTGCGCAGGGTGTTGCTCGTGACGCCGGCGGTGGTCGGATAAACCGGGGTCAAACCTTCCGGTAGCGGATCGCCTTCATCGACGCCATGAAATCGCGGGTGCATCATTTCAGCGCCGAAAAAGCCGCTGCGTACTTCACCGAAGGCGCGCACCCGTTTGCCCTCGGCGAGCGCCGCCTGATGACTGGGGTAGAAGCTGAAGAAGCGCAGAGTGATTTCGCCGGAGCGATCCGCCGCTTTGACGATCATTTGCCGGCGCGGGCGATACTGGATTTCGCTGGTCTGAACGACCACTTCAACCTGCACCGGCTCGCCCCAAGGGGCGTCGATCACGCGAGTGATCTGCGTTTCGTCCTCGTAACGAAGCGGCAAATGGATCAGTAAATCGGCCTCGCTGTGGAGGCCGATTTTTGCCAGTTTTTTGCGTAATGCTTCGGACGCACGAATGCTTGGAGAAGCGGGCGCCGAAGCGCCAGAGTCGCTCATCAACCGATGAACATCACGCCATCAGCTTCCACCAGCGCGCCGCGCGGTAGTTCCTTGACGCCGACGGCAGCACGCGCCGGGAAGGGCTGGCTGAAGTATTGAGCCATCGTTTCATTCACTTTGGCGAAGTTGCTGAGGTCAGTCAAAAAGACATTGAGCTTGACGACATCGGCCAGCGAACCGCCGGATGCCTCGGCGACGGCCTTGAGATTATCGAAAACGCGAACGATTTGCGCATCGATACCGTCTACCATCTGCATGGAAGCCGGATCGAGACCGATCTGCCCGGATAGATAAACCGTACCGCCCACCTTGACTGCTTGTGAATAGGTGCCAATGGCGGCGGGGGCGTTAGGGGTCGAGATGATGGTCTTGGCCATGAGCGTTTCCTGTCGTGAATTTCAAAACCGCTATTTTAGACCTGACCCCACATGAACCCACGTATTGCATCTCTGGAAAAAATGATCGACGGCCCGCGCGATGGTGCCTTGTTGCGCTTCTCGCTGGGTAACGAATATTTGAAAGAAGGGGCGCTCGGTGAGGCAGAAAAATGCTTCAGAAACGCCGTGGACCGTGACAAACACTATTCCGCTGCCTGGAAAGCTCTCGGAAAAACACTGGTTGATGCCGGACAGCCCGAAGAGGCATTGAAGGCTTACGAAACCGGCATCAGCGTCGCCGAAGCGCGTGGCGACATTCAGGCGGCGAAGGAAATGACGGTGTTTGCCAAGCGGATACGGAAGGCGCTTCCAACATCCGAATAAGGCCTGGCAACACCCCGTTACAAATGCGTACATAACAAGGTAAGACCTTTGCTCGTGGCAAACGTTAATTGCTTATCAACCGATTAACGCTGGATATATGAATACCTCAACTGCCCTTGCCCGAACCGCTTTGCTCGTCCTGCTACTTGGCAGCCTGAGCGCCTGTACAGTGGTTCCGACTTACCCGTCGTACAGTTCGGGTTATGCCGTTCGTCCGGCACCGGTTTATGTTGAAACCTATGGTTCTGGGTATTACGGACAGCCGCGTGGCAATACCTATTATTACGGCAACAGCGCGCCGCGCCATGGCTACCGACATGAACATTATCGTGAGGAACCACGTCGGGAGTATCGTCAGGAGGCGCCACGTCAGGTAGCGCCCAGCCGAATTCCGTCCCCGCTTGAAGTCCATCGTGATGTGCGGCGTAGTCTTGGCTTGCCGAGGCTGCCGGGGATGCCCTGATTTTACCATCGCCAGATTTTGCCGGATGTAGCGCAGCGAAATCGAATAGGTGTGGTGTAGTTGCTCAGCGCTGTATCGGTGCTCGCTACCCACCGGGCAACTGACTCGGGCGAGGCAGGTGAAATGGCATTTGGCATCCGGCAACTTGCGATAGGCCAGGCATTTATTGAGCGAAAACTCTGCATCATCCAAAGCGCCAGCCGGGCAGTTGATAACACAATCTTTGCTCGGGCAACAATTACACGGTCTGACACGGTCAACTGCCAAAGTTGGCTGAAAATTTGTATCGGCCAGCACTACGGCACGATAGGCAAACCAGCTCCCCCATTCGTTATCGATGCCAACCATGAAAGGCGATGGCTGATGCCAGCCGGCAAGTTTGCCTAGCGCTTGCAAACCGATGGGCGGATCACCGGGATAAAGAATTTGGTAGCGCTTGCCGGGTAAAAAATTGGCAAACCAGTGCTGAATGGTGTCTATAGTGAAGTCGTCAATCGGGTCGCTGCTGGATAGACCAGCAGCCTGAACCCTCTCCCACAACAGCCTGCCACCGTGGCCGATAAGAATGAGCTGGCCGCTTTCGGCTTTCAGTTGGTTGCTGATTTCTGCCGGTAAGTCGGCTACGTCAAATATAGCCTGTCGATTCAATCCGCTTTGATTTAACAGGCTATCTCGCTGCGCTACCAGTCTGCGCACGCGGATGGTTGATGAAAAAAGTAATGGCGTAGCGCCAGCCCTGCGCATCCAGCGCATAGCCGGCAGCCGTTTTGACGCCATCGAGCGTGCCGGTTTTGATGTGAGCGCGACCGGCGGCATCGGCATCCTTGAGGCGCTTTTTCATCGTCCCGTCAATGCCGACTATCGGCATGCTGGAAATGAATTCCGGCATCACCGGGTTTTTCCAGGCGTCGAGCAACAGGCGGTTGAGGCTGTCCGCACTGATCCGTTCCGTGCGCGAGAGGCCGGACCCATTGTCGAGCACAAGTTCGTTGAAACGCAGGCCGCGCAGATTAAGCCATTCGCTGATGCGCTGTTTTGAGCGTTCGGCGGTTGCGGGGGCGCTATCGTTGCCGATGGTCAAAAATACCTGACGCGCCATCACGTTGTTGCTGAATTTGTTGATGTCGCGCACGGCATCGGCCAGCGGCGGTGATTCGTGCTGGGCGACCAATTTGCTGCCGGGCGCGACATTGCCGCCGCGCACCTGTCCTCCGATGCTGCCGCCCAACTCTTTCCACAAGGCGCGAATCAGGCCACTGGTGTGGGCTTCTGCGGGCAAGGGTGACAGGTTGAGCGGTTTTTCACCGCACAAAGCGCTGTAAGTGCCGGTGAATTCCAGTCGGTTGCCGTTATTTTTCGGGTATCAGGCGAACGCTGATCAGGTCTTTCCAGTTGCTGCTGCAGCCACCTTCGCCGGCACGCAACTGGTTATCGACGCGCAGACCTTCGCTCGGCGTTTCCATCAGCACGCGTGGCTTGCCGTTGTCTGGCTGCAGTGTGAAACGGAGGGCGCGAAAATTGATCAGCAGGCCATCCGGGCCGACGTTATAGGGGCGCATCGGCTTGTCGTCAAAGGCGCCAGGGTCGATGCTTGGTACGTTGAAGACGGTGCGGTCGAGCACCACATCGCCGGCTATGTGCTGAATGCCGCGCACGCGTAACTGGCGCAGCAGGCCGGACAGGTGTTCAATGGCAAAGCGCGGGTCGCCGCTACCCTTGAGGTATAAATTTCCGTCCAAACGGCCGTCGACCGTAACGCTTTCTACCCAGGCCGTGGTTTTCCAGGTCCAGGCCGGGCCGAGCAGGTCGAGTGCAGCGTAGGTGGTAAGCAACTTCATCACCGAAGCCGGGTTCATCGATTGGGCGGCGTTATGCGCGACCAGCGGTTGGGCTGCATCAACCGGCTGTACAACAACGGCTACATTGGCGGCTGGAATCTGTGCTGCTTTGAGCGCCTTCAGTACATTGGGCGGCAGGCCGTCGGCGAGTGCGGAGAGGCTGATGCTGGCGAGTGCCAACAGAGAAAGAAAAGGCTTGCGCATGACGAAAAAATGAGGAGCTCGAAAGCTCCCCATTCTACGTGCGTGGTCTTACTTCTGGTACAGCTCGAATCCGGCGATCAGGCCGTCAAGCTGGTGGGCGGTAACGAGCAAGTCTTCGGCCGCCTGTTTGGCCGATTGTGCGGAGACGTTGTTACGTTCAATCAGATCGGTAATGCGCTGCATGTTGGTGGCCACTTCCTCGCTGGCAATGCCTTGCTGGCGTGCTGCTTCGGAAATCTGCTCGGACATTTGCGAAACCTGCCTCGACGAATGGGTGATGCCCTCCAGCCCGGCAACGCTTTCGCGCAGTTTGCCGATGCCAGTATCGACTTCATGCGCCGCAATATCCATGCTGTGCACGGCCTGCGCGGTGACTGCCTGAATTTCATTCACCGTGTTGTTGATATCGGCGGTCGACGTCGTTGTCCGTTCGGCCAGCTTGCGTACTTCGTCAGCAACGACCGCAAAGCCGCGACCCTGTTCACCGGCGCGCGCCGCTTCAATCGCGGCATTGAGCGCCAGCAGATTGGTCTGGCTGGCAATATCGGCAATGACGCGGGTGATGTCGCCAATTTTGGCAATGGATTGATTGAGCTGATCGATCGTTGAATTCGAGGCTTGCACCGCATCGACAACCCGGGTGGTCGCATCCATACTCTGGCTGATATTGGTGTTGCTGGTGTTCACCTGAGCCAGCGATTCGCGAGCGGCGGATGCCGTATCGTGGGCATTGGCTGCCACTTCCTGCACCGACTGACTGAATTCCTCGGTCGCAGCGGCAACGCCTTCAACATTCGATTGTTGCTCGAAGGATTGTTCAACGACCAGCGACATCTGGCTTTCCAGTTCGCTACTGCGCGCGTCGATGGCACGCGAAGCCATGCTGATCTGGTCCAGCATGACTTTCAAGGTGCCTTGCATGGTGGCCAGATGGCAGAGCAAAAGCCCCGTTTCATCGCGAGCGCCGATGTCGATTTCATCGGTCAGCTTGCCTTCGGATATGTGCTCGAAGTGCGTAATGGCGCGACGAATTGGATTGACGATGGCGGCAACCAGCATTCCGCCACCAACCAATGCGAGCAACACAGCAAAAATCAGGCTGCCGATGGTGATGTTGCGAATAGAGGCATAGCGGGCTTCTGCCTCTTGATAACTGCGTTGCGCATCGCTGGCCAATTCCTGAATCAAAGCTTCACCCGCCAGACGCATTTCGTTGTAAAGCGGATTGATTTTGGTCAGCAAGAGCGTATTGGTTTCAAGGAATTTACCTTCCTTGAGCAGTCCGCGTGCCAGATTGACGCCTTCCTTGGAGAAGCGCTCGCGGGCATCGCCAAAGCGGGCCAGCAATTCTTTTTGCTTGTCAGTTAGTGACTGCTTCTTCAGCTCATCAAGGAGCTTATTGATTTCCTCGCGGTTCTTCAGTGTGGCTTCAACATGCATCTCGAGCGGATGATCATGCAGCTTTGAATTCGGATTGTTGGCGTCGTGCTGCAGACCCAGCATGATCTGCGAACGGTTGTCGGCGAGCAAGACCGTCATCCGGTTAACAATGTTCGACGACAAAAGATTTTCGCGATACATCTTGCTCATTTGCTCGTCTGTCTGACTCAGCCCATTCAGACTGATGAAACCGATGGTTGCCATGACGGCGATCAGAATGGCCAGCGCGCCCCACAGCCGACTGCGCACAGAAATACTGCGTTTGGCGGTTGCCGGCAAACTGCCGCTCAGGCCGGCCGCCTTGTAAGCGCTATCCGCTGCGGCACGCTTCTGCGCCTGTGCCGGGGTACGGACTGACTGATAGCCGACAATTTGACCGTTTTTCCTGATCGGTACGACAAAGGCTTCAACCCAGTAGAAATCGCCGTTTTTGCAGCGGTTTTTGACAAGGCCGCGCCACGGCATGCCTGATTGCACGGTTGCCCACAAATCCTTGAAGGCGGCCATCGGCATATCGGGATGGCGCACCATGTTGTGGTTTTTGCCGATCAACTCATCGCGGGTAAAGCCGCTGATTTTGACAAAGGCGTCATTGGCATAAGTGATGATGCCTTTGAGATCAGTTCGCGAAACAAGGTATTCGTTCGCAGGGAATGTGACTTCACGCTGCGTGACTGGCTGATTGTTCTTCATGGCTCCCCGCCAATTATTCGTTGTCTGTTACGGTCAACTGCCAAAATCGGGCAAAAAAATGTATGTCTATCGACGAATACTGATTGAGTATTCTAAACAAATTCTCCTGCTATGGCTAAAGCGATAGTTGGTTCAGGAATTGGCGCGTAGGTAGTCGATTATTTCGCTGGCTGGCAGGGGTTTGCTGTAAAGGTAGCCTTGCAGGACATCACAACCCAGTTTGGTTAGAAAGTCCCGCTGCGCTTGGGTTTCAACCCCTTCGGCAACGAGTTCCAGGCCGAGATTGTGGCCAAGGGCAATGGTTGCCGAGCAGATGGCTGCGTCGCTGAGATCGGACTCAATATCCTTGACGAAGGATTGGTCAAGTTTGAGGCGCTGAATCGGCAGATGTTTGAGGTAGGCCAGTGAGGAATAGCCGGTGCCAAAATCGTCAATGGCCAGCGCAATACCCATGTCGGAAAGCTGATTGAGAATGCTCAAGGTGATTTCCGGATTCTGCATGGCCGTACTTTCGGTGATCTCAAGTTCGAGATCATTTGGCGAAAGATCGTAGCAGGCCAGCGCACCGCGAACCATCAGCGGCAGGTTTTCGTGGCGCAACTGTTGTGCCGAAATGTTGACGGCAACGCGCACGGCGGGCAATCCCAAATCCTTGAACATTCGCACATGGCGGCAACTTTCCCAGAATACCCAGTCGCCAGCGGCTGGATCAGGCCTGTGTCTTCTGCCAGCGGTATGAAACGCGCCGGTGGCACGTTGCCCAAAGTCGGGTGGTGCCAGCGGGCCAGGGCCTCAAGGCCAACAATGCGCCCGCTGTCGACCTGCATTTGCGGCTGAAAATGCAGGCTGAACTGGCAGGCGTACGGGCTGATATTGGAAACTGCCAGGCGTAATGCATTTTCCATCTGCAAGCGCTCACTTGCCGCTTCGTTCATTCTTGCAGCGTAAAACTGGTAGTTGTTGCGACCGGCATTTTTGGCGTGGTACATCGCCACATCGGCATTGCGTAGCAGGGTGTTGCTGTCGCGTCCATCGCTCGGAAAAATGCTGATGCCGATACTTGGCGTTGCATAAAGTTGATGTTCGCCAACCTCATGGCTATCGGCCAGAAAACGTTGTACCTTGCCGGCGACACTGGCGGCTGTCAGTGCGCTTTCTATATCCGGCAAGACCACCACGAACTCATCACCCCCCCAGGCGGGCAACGATGTCACTGGCCCGCACGCATTCGCGCAGGCGCACGGCAACGCTTTTCAATAGCTCATCGCCAACTTGGTGACCAAGCGTGTCATTGACCGTCTTGAAACGGTCCAGATCGATCAGCATCACGGCAACTTGGCGGTTGTCGCGCTCGCAGGAGCGAATGGTCAGCTCCAGTTGTGAATCGAATGCAAGGCGATTCGGCAGGTGGGTCAGCGGGTCGTGGTAGGCCAGATGGAGAAGGCGATCGGCTGCTTCTTTCCGCTCACTGATGTCGGTAAAACTGGCAACATAGTGCTCAACCTCGCCTGAGGTATTGCGCAAGGCAGAAATGATCAGCCATTTTGGGAAAATGCTGCCATCCTTGCGCCGGTCCCAGATTTCACCTTCCCAATGGTCGTCGCGCTTCAGCGCTTCCCACATGGCGGGGTACAACTCGGGCGGGATGCGGCCGGAGGCTAGTATCTTTGGATTTTGCCCCAGAACTTCGTCGCGACTGTAGCCGGTCAGTTCTGTGAACGCAGCGTTAACCGCTGTGATGCGATTAGCGCTATCACAAATCAACACCGCTTCTTTGCTCTGCTCGAAAACCCGCAATAAAACCGAATAGTCGAGGCCGCCGGCCTCGCTTTCGGTTTGCTTGCTGAATCGAGCAGGCGTTTGGGTCATTTAGACGTTGAACAGGAAATTGAGTACATCACCATCCTTGACGACATATTCCTTGCCTTCTGCGCGCATCTTGCCGGCTTCTTTGGCTCCCGCTTCACCCTTGTAGGTGATGTAGTCGTCGAAAGCAATGGTTTGCGCACGAATGAAGCCACGTTCGAAGTCGGTATGAATGACGCCGGCTGCCTGCGGTGCGGTATCGCCCTGATGGATAGTCCAGGCACGGACTTCCTTGACGCCCGCAGTGAAGTAGGTCGCCAGGCCAAGCAGCTTGTAGCCGGCATGGATCAGGCGATCGAGGCCGGGTTCTTCGAGGCCGAGGTCAGCCAGGAACATCTGCTTTTCTTCATCATCGAGATCGGCAATTTCGGATTCGATGGCGGCGCAGACTGAAACGACTTCGGCTTTCTCGGTCGCGGCATGAGCACGCACGGCGTCAAGTAGCGGGTTGTTCTCGAAACCGCTTTCGGCAACGTTGGCAACGTAAAGCACTGGCTTGGCAGTAATCAGGCAAAACGGCTTGAGCAATGCCAGTTCTTCCTTCGAGAAATCGAGGGCGCGAATGCCTTTGGCCTGGTCGAGTTGGGCGAAACATTTTTCCAGTACGGCGACCAGAATCTTGGCTTCCTTGTCGCCGGAACTGGCCGGGCGGCGGTAGCGGTTGAGCGCCTTTTCGACAGAGGCCATGTCGGCCAGAGCCAGTTCGGTATCGATGACTTCGATGTCACGCAACGGATCGACGCCGCCGGAAACGTGGATCACGTTGTCGTCAGCAAAGCAGCGCACGACATGCACGATGGCATCGGTTTCGCGAATATTGGCAAGGAACTGGTTGCCCAGACCTTCACCTTTGGAGGCGCCGGCAACCAGACCGGCGATATCGACAAATTCAACAATCGCTGGCTGCATTTTCTGCGGTTTGACAATGGCAGCCAGTTGCGCCATGCGCTTGTCCGGTACTTCAACGATGCCGACGTTCGGCTCGATGGTACAGAAAGGATAATTCTCTGCAGCGATGCCCGACTTGGTCAGGGCGTTGAAGAGGGTGGATTTGCCGACGTTGGGCAGGCCGACGATGCCGCATTTGAGAGACATAAAAACCTTTACTTATCAATCTGTTGGCGCTGCTACATGCGACAAGAAGTCGGCCTTGCTCTTTGAGCAAGTGCAGTGACAGTCCATGGTGTGAGTTGTGACAAAGCGGAACAAAACCGGAGTTTTTAAACAGATTTTGTACTGGTTTTGTCTCAGAAAATGGCTATTGTAATTCTCTCGGATGCCTACATCCAAAAGCTTTCGACGCAGCGCACGATGATCGTGCGCGATAAAGTTCTCTGTGGCCTTTGTCTCAAAGTCGGCAAGCGAAACCGCACTTTCCTAATTGCAACGAGTGTTTGTGGTCAGCAGTTCAGAATGACTGTTGGCAGATGGCCCCTGATCGGTGTCGAAGAGGCAAGGGAGTTGGCAGCCCCAATTTTAAAAAACTGTCGCAGTGGTCAGCAGCCGATTAAGCGCGTGCCGCCAAAATTGCCAACTCTATATGAAGCAATCGGGCGTTATTGTTCGGCTAAAGGGTTAAAGGCAAATAGCCGCGAACGATACGAGTCAATCATTCGTACCCACTTCGCAGAATGGAAAGATTAGCGTTGCTGAAACTGCTAAACCTGCTTTTGCGAGAATTGCCTTACCTTTGCTCAGACTCGCGGGGCTTCGCTTGTTGAAGTGGGGCGGGGTTGATTGGGGCGTTGCTCAAATACCTAAATGCAGTGCATGGATTGCAATTAGAAACGCCATTTGACAAGTTGGCAGCTTCGGGCTTGCTGCCAGATCGCGCCCAACCCAGAGCAAGAAAGTTGCAGGAGGCCGATTTGCCGCAATGGTGGAAAGCAGTAGATAGTATCGCTCCAATGCACAGAGATTATTTGCTACTGCTCGCTTATAGCGGCATGCGGCGTAACGAGTGGGCTTTCATGCTACGTGCCAATGTCGATTTTGAGCAGCAGCGAATTTACTTACCCGACACTAAGACCAACCGCCCCCATTCGTTACCGATAACCCCCAAGATGCGAGAGCTATTACTTCGCCGTTGTGAGGGGTTGGGTGCTGATGATTGCTTGTTCTCGGGTCTTTCTGTTGAGCATGTCGCCGATATGGCTATGCGTGCAGGTGCTCCGAAATTCATCCTTCACGACTTACGCAAACTACTGGCAACCATTGGCGAAAAACTCGGTTTTAGCGATGCCATCATGCGAAGAATCCTCAATCACGTTGCCAAGCGTTCAGATACGCTCTATCGGCATTATGTCGAGATTGGTGAGACTGATTTGATGGAGCCGCTGATTGCCATCCAGAGTCGCTTGGATGACCTCATGTCAAAGAGTTGCGATAGCTGCTAATGTTGCCAGTCTTTCCGACCATGTTTCAAGTCGCCTATGCCACGTAAAAAACTTTGGCGCAAACCATTCTTCTTGATAAAAATGGTTTGCCCTTATCGGTTCCTGAGTACATAAAAGCAAGGCAATCCGGCGATGAAATTTCCATTGCAGAAAAGCGGCAAGCTGGTTGGCCCTCAAGGACAGAGTGGGGCAATTTGCCTAAAGAAAATCTAAACCGAGTGCAGCTTGAAAGTCTTCGTGAATTGGATAAGCAGGAGGCCGCTTTCTATGGCAAAGAAGGCCTAAAAAAGGCTGGGAACTCGGCCAATAAGCAGCGTGCACAGCAGGCTGTCGAATTCCGAGCTGCTCTCTTTAATAGGCATGCAGCGCTTATCGGAAATAGAATATTTTCCAACCACCGTGTTGCTGAACTAATTTCGCGGAAAGAGGGCGGTAGCGTCGATACTTTGCGGCGGCATATCAAAAAAATCAGGGCCAATATAGAAAGTTGAGCAGGCCAGCTTTCGGTACTTATTGCCCATGATTTAAAAGATGAACTCCACAACAACAGGAGTTCTCGATGCAAATTACGATTCAGATTGAATGCCAAACGCTGGCCATTTTTGGCTTGCGTCGCATTCAGCAGCGCAGGAAAGGGGTGACATGACCCGCTCCCTCCTCCATGTCCCACGCTATACCCACAAATTAGGCATTGATGCCGACGAGTCGGATAGCGAGCTTTCCCCTGCCGACTACATTGTCGCGCGCTTGCCCGAATTAGGGGAAGCCAATGCAGAGGGTTGGGCAAAAACCTGCTGCCCATTTCATGACGACCACAGCCCCAGTTTTACCGTCAATCTCGATACGGGGTATTTCCTTTGCTTCAGTAGCAATTGTGGCGTCCATGGCGACTTCAAACGATTCAAGGTTCTCTGGAACCAAAAGGAACAATCATGACCAACGCAACACCCCTGATGCAGTCACTTCGTAGTCTCTACGATGATGGTTTTAATCTTATCTGGCTCTATCCAGAATCAAAAATTCCTGTCGAAAAGGGTTGGAATAAACAGGCTCGGAAAGGCCTGGATGAATTAACTCAGGAACATCAAAATGGCTATAACCTCAGTTTTCGCCCCGGTGCTCACAGTATTGGAACTGACGGGAAGGCGATTATCGTTCTTGATATGGATGTTGAAGAGGATAAGTATTTGCCGGAAGCTCTGGCAGCCTCACTTCTTCTCATGAATGGCGAGCCTCCAAGTGCTATCTCAGGTTCTCAAATCGGTCGTCATTGGGATATTCGCGTGCCACCTGAGCTTTGTAATTTTGGTGCTGCCGTAACTATTCAGGAATCATCGGAGAGGGTTAAACGTGTTCGTGAAGACGGCAGTATTGGCGAAGTGCCAGCTTGGAAAATCGAGTTGTTAGGTACGGGCAAGCATTGTGTCCTTCCCCCTTCTATTCATCCTGAAACGAGGCTGGAATATCAATGGGTTCAAGGCAAGCCGGTTATTTACGATGCACCGCCGAAAATCATGGTTTTCCTTGAAGGGTTCAAAACGCCTCCGCCTGTGCCGTTACTGCGCCCGTTGGTTGCTCAATCAAAGTATCCGATTGGATCGCTTGGGCCTGTTCTTGGTGAGGCTGCCAAGGCGCTAGCGCGCCGCGTTCAGATTCCTGATTCTTTGGCTGGGCAAGCTATCTTGGGCGCGGCCACAGTCGCAGTGCAGGCACACGTCAAAGTTGCAATTGATGGGCGTGAGTATCCCATCAGTGAATTCTTCTTAAGTATTGCAGAATCTGGTGACCGCAAGTCGGCTGCCGACAAGGTCGCGCTCAAAGAACACTACAGCTATCAGCGTGACTTGGAGTTGCAGCACGAAACTGCTCGTCGTCGTTACGAGCAAGACAAAGCACTGTATGACTCAGATTGCGCCGCCATCAAGCGTGACACCAAGAAATTCCCGACAACACAAGACCGGCGTAATGCATTGGCGCAATTGGCTGTTCCTGTTGAGCCTCCGAAGCCGCAATTTCTGAGTGATGATCCAACCTATGAAGGATTGGTCAAATCATTAGCAAAGGGGCAACTGTCGCAGGGAGTTTTTTCCTCGGAGGGTGGGCTTTTCTTGGGTGGCTATGCCATGAACCAAGACAACATGCTGAAGACAGTTGCAGGGCTGTGCAAATTCTGGGATGGTGATCCGATCAACCGTACTCGTGCAGAAACCGGTGAACTCTACACACTGTTTGAGCGCCGTGTGTCGCTGCATTTAATGGTGCAACCCAATATTGCAGAATTGCTGTTGGGTAACCAGCAGCTACATGGGCAAGGGTTCCTAAGTCGATTTCTTGTGACGTACCCTTCCAGCATGGCCGGTCATCGACTATATGCAGCCCCTCTTCCTGAAGATGATGCTGCGTTGACAGCTTATTACCTTCAGACCTCCTGCCTGCTTCGCTCGCCCCCGCCTAAAAGGGTAGGGCCAAACGGGCAAGTTATGGAGGAACTGGCCTCTCGTATGCTGCCGCTTACCGATACAGCCAAGGCGAATTACGTGAAGTTCTACAATGCCAGCGAAAAGGCTCAGGCTCCGCAAGGGAGGCTAAGTGAAATTAAGCCTTTCCGCAAGTAAAATCGGCGGCCCATGTCTTGCGCGCATCGCTGCAACTTGCCATGTTTGATGACCCCAATACGGCGGCGATTGACGGGGTGCATATTCAGAGGGCCGGGAGCTTGGTGAGATTCTACCTTGCTGAATTACTCCCGGCTTAGCAACCTTAGCAGCCCCTGATCCCTCCCCTCTTGCTTGCCAAGCAGGTTTTGGACTGGCTTCACCGTAGTGGCTGGGATGTCTTCAGTTTGCAGAAACTCTACCAGAATGGCCCGGCTGCCGTTCGTGACAAACGAGCCGCAGAAAAAATTGTGGCTATTTTGATTGATTATGGCTGGCTGCATGTTCAACAGACGAGTGGGGGTAAGTCGAAGTCGTACAAGGTTGTTTGCCCAGTCCAGTAATCCAAATGGCGAGCTGAAAAGCTCGCCTGTCACCACCACCAGAGAATAGTAATGAGCGCTTACATTGCAATGCTCCGAAAATATGCTGAAGCCTATGCTGCCGAGGAACTGGCCGCTAAAGTCGCAAATCCAGCACAAAGCTTGTCAAAACGTATTGTCGAATGGACGGGTAGCTTGAGTGAGATTGAATGTGGCAAAACATGGGGAATGTCAGAAATTACGGCATTGTTTGGCTGCGCCCCCAGTGTTGCCGGCCCTGCTTTGGTTGCAGCAGGCTGGACGCGGGAACGATTGTGGGTGTCCGGTGGTAACTATTCGCGCGGTTGGTTGCCACCCTCTCCAGATCTCTTGTTGGATGACTAAGGGGTATGAAGAATAAATCATGGCGGTGATCCCCCTGCTCTATCACGGCACTTGAATTTAATCGTCTTTCGGGTAGAGGCGCTTTGCTCGTACTTCCAGTTCAGCAATTTTGGCTTTGAGGTTTTCGATTTTCCCCGTCTTTCCTGTCAATTCTCCGATTTCGAATACTCTTTCTGCAACTCGCTTCAGAATTTCCAATTCTTCAGGTGTCGGAACCTCATCTATGCGCCCTGTGACAGCTGTATTGGGCTTTTCAGTAGAAATTGTAACTGGCGTATGGGGGCGTGGCGAAAGTCCTAGTACCCTTTCGCTTTAACACTGCATGCCAGCCAAACGCATGAAAATCAAACTCCGGGAAGTTCCCCATCTTTAACTAGACGACTAAAGTACGGAGAACGAAACAGCCTCGAGAAAAATTCTAAAGAATGTTTGTTCTTGTAGGTGCCATTCACTACCCCGTTAATTACAGCTCTTGAAACGCCAGCAAAGATAGCGATTTCTGAGTCAGTCAGCCTAGAGCGAAACGCAAGATATGCGGGTTTCCAATCAATTGCTTTGGTCATTATTGGCTAAAGGGTTGGGGTTGAATTGAATACGCTGAATTTGATTACGTTACCTCATCAATTTTATAATGCGGCTCAATTTATGTCATGACATGGAATTAAATGCTTGCGAGTTGTGCATCCTTGCATCTCTCGAAAGCTAGAATTTTTGAAAAATCTGCGTCAAATGGGTACGCATACCCTTAGATAAAACAAAACCCTTGCCCCACCATGATTCTGGAAAAAGAATGCTTTTGTAATTTTTATTAGAGACCTATGCAGGATTATCTGCTTTAGCAAAATCTGAGTGGGTCTTCGGTAGAGGAGGGTTTGTACAATAGGTGTGCGCTGAACGGTAAATGAGCGCGGGTTCTCTGGTTTTGTACTGGTTTTGTCTCAGATTAACGAGCGTTAGCCCTTAAATTATTGAATAGGTTGGGAATTTTTGGTCGATGGTGCAGAAAGGATAATTCTCTGCAGCAATGCCCGATTTGGTCAGGGCGTTGAAGAGGGTGGATTTGCCGACGTTGGGCAGGCCGACGATGCCGCATTTTAAAGACATGGATTTTCCTAGTGTTTTGCCAACTAAACGGCTTTGCCGTGCAACTGTTGTTGAGCGCCGGCAAAGTCTCCGGCGGCGAGTTTGGGCCAGGCCAGCAGGCAGCGGGCGAGGGCGTGTTCGATATCCGGCATTTCTTCCTTGCGCGGCTGATGCAGAACAAAATCAACCACTTCCTGCGCTAATCCGAGGGTGCGTGGGTGGCCAATGCCGATGCGCAGGCGCCAGAAATTTGGCGTGCCGAGTTTGGCCTGGATATCTTTCAAACCATTGTGCCCACCATTGCCGCCACCTTTGTTTGAGGCGGATGCCGCCGGGCGGCAGGTCGAGTTCATCGTGGATAACGAGGATCTCCTCGGGGGAAATCTTGTAAAAATTGGCCAGCGCAGCCACCGATTGGCCGGAACGGTTCATGAAGGTGCCGGGTTCAGCAGCCAGATTTCATTGGCGCGCGCCGCCTTGCCATAGAACTTGGCCTGTGGCGCGAGCAAGGTTTTCAGCTTGTCGGCAAGATGGTCGACAAACCAGAAGCCGACATTGTGTCGGGTCGCTTCGTACTCCAGGCCTGGGTTGCCCAGGCCAACGATCAGACGAGGTGGGTTCATGGCTGACTAAATGAAAAAGCCGCCGGCGGCAAATTGCCAGCGGCGGCTACAGGAGCTTTTTGCCGGAGATTACTCGGCAGCAGCTTCGCCTTCTTCAGTGGCTTCAGAAGAACCACCCTTGCTGACGATGCCGACTACAACGGCTTCAGCAACGCTGTGATGGCCGAGCTTGACACCCTTCGGCAGCTTCAATTCGCCGAGGTGGATGCTTTCGCCAACTTTGAGAGCGCCGAGGTCGACTTCGATGAAAGCCGGCAGGTCATTGGCCAGACACTGAACATCAACTTCGGTCATGACATGGTTAACCAGGCCGCCATTGAGCTTGACGCCCGGTGCGGTTTCTTCGTTGACGAAGTGGAGCGGCACCTTGGCGTGCAGTTCGTGGGTGGCATCAACGCGCTGGAAGTCAACGTGCAGGACGAGTGGTTTGTAAGCATGAACCTGGGTGTCGCGCAGCAGAACCTGTTGCTTCTTGCCATCAAGAACAATGGTCAGGATGGAAGAATGAAAAGCTTCTTTCTTCAGGCTGAGCAGCAGGGTGTTGTGATCGACTTCGATTGCCTGCGGGGTGGCTTCGCCACCGTAGATGATGCCCGGTACTTTGCCAGCGGCACGCAGGCGGCGGCTCGCACCCGATCCCTGCAGCGTGCGCGCTTGCGCGATGATTTCGAATTGCATGGTGTTACTCCAGTGGTTTCCCGGTCCGCGACCAGAACGGGAAGGTTAAAAAAACTTAATCGATGAACAGCGACGAGACGGAGTCGTCGTTGCTGATACGGCGTATGGTTTCGGCCATGATTTCGGCCACTGAAAGCTGGCGGATGCGCGGACAGGCAGCAGCATCATCGCGCAGCGGAATAGTGTCGGTGACGACCAGTGAGTCGAGGTCCGAGTCATTCAGGCGGTCAATTGCCGGGCCGGAAAGGACCGGGTGGGTACAGTAGGCAACGACCTTCTTGGCACCATTGGCTTTCAGCGCGGTGGCGGCTTTGCACAGGGTGCCGGCAGTGTCGACCATGTCGTCCATGATGATGCAGGTACGGCCATCAACTTCGCCAATGATGTTCATGACTTCTGAAACATTGGCTTTCGGACGACGTTTGTCGATGATCGCCAGATCGCATTCAAGGCGCTTGGCCAGCGAACGGGCACGTACAACGCCACCGTGGTCGGGCGAAACGACCATGGGATTTTCGTAGTGCTGCTTGAGAATGTCTTCGAGCAGGATTGGCAGGGAGTAGATGTTGTCGACCGGAATGTCGAAAAAGCCCTGAATCTGTTCGGCGTGAAGGTCCATGGTCAGCACGCGATCAACGCCGGAAGCGACGAGCATGTTGGCGACCAGTTTGGCGGCGATAGGCACACGTGAGGAGCGTGAGCGGCGATCCTGACGGGCGTAGCCGAAGTAAGGAATGGCGGCGGTGATGCGGCCAGCCGAGGCGCGTTTGAGCGCATCGACAACGACCAGCAGTTCCATCAGGTTGTCGTTACAGGGCGCGCAGGTGGATTGCAAAACGAAGATGTCGCGACCGCGGACATGCTCTTGCAATTCGACGCTGACTTCACCATCGGAGAAACGGCCTACATCGGCGCGCCCGAGGTCAACATTAAGTTGCGTTGCGACGTCGGCAGCCAGTTTGGCGTTGGCGTTGCCGGTGAAGACCATCAAGCTGTTGTAGGCCATGCTCTTTTCCTTCGGGTGCCACATGCGAGATGCGTGTTTTGCCCGCCACAATGTAAATCGGGCAGGCTTTTGACCTGCCCGAAGGATGCTGGCTGGGGAAGAAGGATTCGAACCTTCGAATGCCGGAATCAAAATCCGGTGCCTTGACCAACTTGGCGACTCCCCAGCGGGTCGCTTGTACGGGTTCGCGTGCAAACGAGGCGCGAATAATACAGGTGCGCCGGCTAAAAATCCAGTCTTTTTATAAATCAACCAATGAATGTTTTTTCAAACCATTGGCCAGCCAGCCATTCATGCCCGTCGGTAATTGTTTGAAAACAGCTTCGGCTGCCGCTTGTTTGCTGAAACCGGCAAACACGCAGGCGCCTGAACCGGTCATCAGGGCGTGTGTTGCGTGTTGCCTGAGCCAATAAAGATATTCGGCCACGGCCGGAAAACGGATGCAGGCAATCGGCTCCATATCATTGTGGCCCTGACCATGCCGCCAATCGCCTGAAGAAATAATGGTCGTGTCACGTTTGAGGTCGCTGGCGCCAAAAATCGCGGCAGTCGGGACGTTGACCGCAGGATGCAACACCAGATAAGTCTCGTCCGGCAGTTCGACATTGCTGAAGGTTTCGCCGATCCCTTCGGCAAAGGTGTTCTGGCCGTGGATGAAAACCGGGACATCCGCGCCCAGCGTGAGGCCAATCTTTTGCAGCGAAGTGCGAGACAAGCCGGTTTGCCAGAGATGATTGAGGGCAAGCAGGACGGTTGCCGCGTCCGAACTACCGCCGCCCAGCCCGCCGCCCATCGGCAAATTTTTTTGCAGATGAATGGTCGCGCCTTGTCTGCAGCCGGTGCTTTCCTGGAGCAGGCGGGCGGCGCGAACAGTCAGATCGGTTTCCGGTGCGATGCCGGGAATTGGGGTGGCGAGAACAATCTCGCTGTCTTCGCGCGGACTAAAACGGAGTTGGTCGGCGCGGTCGATGAAGCGGAATACGGTTTGCAGCAAGTGATAGCCGTCTGCGCGACGGCCAACCACGTGTAAAAAGAGATTCAGCTTGGCCGGGGCTGGCCAAGTGCTTTCCCAGTTCCACTGGTTCATGGGGCGTCTTTCCATTCTTCAATGCGCAGGCGCAGTTCGATCTCGCTGTTTCGGTTGAGTTTCAAGACCGAAGGCAGGGCGTCAGCGGTATCGTTGTCATAGGAGTAATCGATCTGCCAGCCGGCATTGAGCATCTGTTGCGGTCGACCGAGAAAATCGCGTTGAATTTTTGCCGGCTCAGTGGAGCGGCCAAGTAGCCAGTCAGGCAGTTGGCTGACTGGCAAGCGTTGGCCGGTGACTTCTTCAAGCAGGCTATCCGGGTTGTCCGATTCACGAGTTTCACCGTTGGCTGTGCGCAGAATCGCATGGCCGGGCGTGCTCTCAATTTCAGCAATGCCAAAACCCAGTGGGTTGGATAGTAGTAGTTGGCTCCTGCCATTTTTCTGTTGCCAGCTCAGTCTGCCGCCTGAACTTTGTACTGCTTCGCCCGGTATGCTGACGCGCAGGGCAAAGCGGGCTTCCAAGGCGAAATCGCCAACTTGCTGGCGGGCTGGTGGCGGGCGACTTGGTGTCGTGCTACAACCGGCTAACAAACTGGCAGTCAGCAGGATCGATGCAATAAATCTCAAAGCTTGAGTTTCTTGATAGCGCTGCTTAGAACTTCATTCTCCGGATTTTTCTTGGCGGCATTCTTGAGCAGGAGGCGAGCGTCATCCTTGCGATTAAGCGCCGACAAGACTTCGCCAAGGTGGGCGGCAATTTCCGGGTCAGCCTTGAGTTTGTACGCGTTTTCCAGCGTCGTCAGCGCCTCGTTGAGTTTGCCCTGGCGATAAAGCACCCAGCCCATGCTATCCATAATGAAAGGGTCTTCTGGGGCGAGTGAAAGGGCTTGCGTGATGAACTGGTGTGCTTCATTGAGCCGGATATTGCGTTCAGCCAGCGAATAACCCATCGCATTGAGGGCGTGGGCGTGGTCCGGCTTGATTTCAAGCAGGCGCATGAGGTGCTTTTCCAAAACATCGGCTTTGCCCAGACGTTCTGCAGTGAGTGCTGTTTCGTAGAGTAATTCAGTGTTGTCGGGTTGCTTGGCCAGGGCGCTCTCAAGCAGGGCATAGGCTTCGGCGTGCTTGCCGGCTTCGCGCAGCAGTTGTGATTCGGCGAGAATCAGCTGCGTGCGTTCATTGTTATTGCTCGCTTGTGTGCTGTGTATCATTTCTCGCGCTTCGTCAGGACGACCTAACTTGAGCAAAATCTGTGCGGCACGTGCGCGGGCATTGATGTACTGGTCGCCAACAGTGACTTGGCGGTAATGCTCAAGCGCCGGCTCAAGTTGTTTCTGGTCTTCGTCAATCTGGCCAATGAAAAAATGCACCGTGCTTTTGTCCGGGAAATCGGATTTGAGCAATTTTTCCAGCTGGGCGCGTCCCGTGGTGGAGTCACCTTGTTGCAGGGCAAGCATGGCAACCGGATAGATGACTTCAGGGTTGTCCGGATTGTCCTTGATCAGACGATCAAACTGGGTGCGTGCCGTGTCGTATTTTTTCTCGCTGATGAGCAGGCGAGCGAGGGCGAGGCGTGCATCGCGGGCGTTGGGGTAGCGCTCAACGAAATCGCTCAGGCTGGAAATTGCGGTTTGGCTGGATTGCCGGGCTTGTAAATGGGCGCGGGCGAGGGCGGCCGGTTCCCAGTCCGGGCGTAATTGCAGAGCCTTCTCGAACTCACTCTGAGCGCGCATGAAATCGCTGGTATTGGCAGCTGCCTGGCCCATCGCAAAGTGCGCTTCGGGCACTTCGTTGTACGGGGTGGCCAGACGGTCAACCAGACGTTGAACGGCTTTTTTGTCGCCATGACGAGCCAGCATGCGGTTCAGGTGCATCAAATTCGCAGGCAAGCTGGCTTTATCCTGCTCAAGAACAGTTGCCAGTTGTGGAGCGAGGTCGTCGAGCCGGTTCGAGAGGACCATCAGGGAGGATTGTGTCTGCTGGGCTTTGACCGATTCCGGATCGACCTCCAACCATAATTTATTGAGCTCTATCGCCAGATCGTATTTGCGCGCAAAGGCGGCAACCTCGGTGGCGCGGGCGATAACCTGGGGATCACGTGTGCGCTGGGCGAGATCTGCCCAGGCGCCTACGCCCATTTCAATATCGCCGCGTTGCAGGGCAATATCGCCGACCAGTGCCTGAAATACCGTGCGACCCAATGCATCTTCCGCACCCACCTGCTTGCCGGCCAGGCTTTTGCTTGGCAGTTGTTTGACGGCCGGTTCTGCTGCCTGGCTGGCGCCGGTAAAGGCAAAAATTAGAGCGGCGACAATCAGTTTGATAGGCATTTGCTGCTTTCGGTCATGGTCTGCGTATTAGAACGCATAAAATCTGTTTAGTTTGCGATGTTATTTGGGATTTGTCGGAGGAACAAGCGATGCCCGAGTTGCCCGAAGTCGAGGTCTGCCGCCGTGGCTTGCTGCCGGTGATCGAAAATCAGTATTTGCTGGGTGCCGTGGTGCGAGTACCGCGCCTGCGTTTGCCAATTCCGCCTGAGCTGGATCAGCTACTGGCCGGGCAGCAGGTGGTGGCTGTGCGCCGGCGTGGCAAATATTTATTGCTCGATTGTCGGGGAGGCAAGGAGGATGGTTGTCTGATCATCCATCTGGGTATGTCCGGCAATCTGCGTTTCGTGCCGCTGGGTTCGCCACCCGGCAAGCATGATCATGTAGATATTCTCCTGGCGCAGCAAATTCTGCGTTTCGGCGACCCACGCCGCTTTGGACTTGTTCTCTGGCAGCCGACGAGTGAGCCGCCGCCGGCCTTGCTGACGGTCATGGGCATCGAGCCGCTGGAAGACGAATTTACGTCTGAATGGCTATTTGAGGCGACTCGGCGTCGCGCCGGGCCGATCAAACCAATCCTGATGGATAGCCATTTGCTGGTTGGGGTGGGAAATATTTATGCTGCCGAAAGTCTCTTCCGGGCGGGTATTTCGCCGCTGCGGGCGGCCAACCGCATCAGTCTTGAGCGTTATGGCCTGCTTGTGGCGGCGATTCGCGCAACACTGGCTGATGCGATAGCTGCTGGCGGCAGCAGTATTCGGAATTATGTACATAACGACGGCAGTGAGGGCTGGTTTCAGATCAATGTCGCAGTTTATGATCGGGCGGGTGAACCATGCCGGCGATGTGACGGTACGGTGAAACAGATTCGTCAGGGGGGGCGATCGTCGTTCTATTGTCCTCGCTGTCAACATTGAATTTCACCGGCAAGTCCATGTTTTTGTGCTAAATTGAAGTTTCTACGCATCCCGGATGCCTGCTATGACACTTGCAAATCAGTTTGCTGCCTATACCGAATGGCGCACCAGCCTTTTTTCATCCATCGGCCAGTTCAAAGGCTGGTTGGCGGAAAACGAACTTTCTGACGCCCAGATAGATCTGCGCCTGACGCAGCTTCTTGAGCGCTTGCGCGAAGACAGGCTTAATGTTGCTTTTGTTGCCGAGTTCTCGCGCGGCAAGTCGGAACTGATCAACGCCATCTTTTTTGCCGAATACGGTAGCCGCATGCTGCCCTCTTCGGCTGGTCGCACGACGATGTGCCCGACCGAGTTGCTGTTTGATGGCAACAAGCTGCCATGTATCGAGTTGCTGCCGATTCAGACGCGTTCTTCGAATTCCGGGGTGACGGAGTACAAGCGTTTTCCTGAAGAGTGGAAGGTGATTACGCTCGATATTGACGAACCGGATGCCATGAAGGATGCCTTGAGTCATGTCAGTGAAACGACGCGGGTCTTGCCGGAGCAGGCAGGGAAGCTGGGTTTTGAGGTGGGCAAGGGCGAAGTGGATCTTTATCGTGTCGGCGACGATGGCATGGTTGAAATTCCGCGTTGGCGCCACGCAGTCATCAATTTTCCACACCCCTTGCTCAAACAAGGTCTGGTGATTCTCGATACGCCGGGCCTTAACGCTATCGGTGCCGAGCCGGAATTGACGCTTTCCCTTTTGCCCAATGCGCATGCCGTGCTTTTCATTCTGGCCGCAGATACGGGCGTTACGCAGTCCGATTTGACGATCTGGAAGGATCACATCGGTACCGGTGGGGCGACCAAGCGTGGTCGGATGGTGGTCATGAACAAGATTGATGGCCAGTGGGATGAACTGAAAACGCAGGAAGAGGTCGATGCAGAAATTCAGCGTCAGGCTGATAGCTGCGCCGAAATTCTCAACCTTTTACCGAGCCAGGTTTTCCCTGTTTCTGCCCAAAAAGGGCTGGTTGCCAAGATTAACGATGACGCAGAGTTGTTGGCCAAAAGTCGATTGCCACAACTTGAGGCGGCGCTTTCGGATGAGCTGATTCCGGCCAAGCAGGATATTGTTCGCGAGAATACCGAAAGTGAGTTTGGCGATGTCAGCCAGCGCATGCGCGGCTTGCTCGAGTCGCGTCTCGTTGGCCTGCGTGAGCAATTGACTGAACTGACCGAGTTGCGCGGCAAGAACAAGGGCGTTGTCGAGTACATGATGGGCAAAGTGCGCGCCGAAAAGGAGGAGTTTGAGTCCGGGCTACAGCGTTACTACGCTGTGCGCAGCGTCTTTTCCACGCTGACCAATAACCTGTTTGGCCATCTCGGTTTGGATAGCCTGGGTGCCAGGACGAGTACGACGCGTGAGGCGATGCTTGAAGCAACATTTTCCAAAACACTATCGGATGCAATGACTACGTTTTTTGGGAAATCACGCGAGTCCCTGTCCAAGTCTAGCGGCGAAATTAGCGAGATTTTGGCGATGATGGATGCGGTCTACAAGAAATTTTCTGTCGAACACGGTCTTAAGCTGGGTTCGCCAACTACCTTTTCGCTGCTGCGCTACGAAAAGGAACTTGATCGTCTTGAGGCTTGGTGTGATACCCACCTGAACTCCATGCTCAGCCTGATGACGACTGACAAGAAACACATAACGCAGAAATTCTTTGAGGAGGTTGCCGTGCAGGTTCGCCGAGCCTTCGTCAAAGCGAACAAGGATGCGGAAAGCTGGCTGCGGGCGATTATGGCGCCGATGGAAACGCAGGTGCGTGAGCACCAGATTCAGTTGAAGCGCCGGCTGGAAAGTATCAAGCGCATCCATCAGGCGACTGATACGCTGGAAGATCGCATTGCGGAACTGGATAGCGTCGAGAAGGGTCTGTTGGCTCAGATTGTGGCGCTCGAAGGGATGGCGGCCAATGTGCGTAATTTGCTGATGACGGACGAGACGAGGTTGCTACAAGCGGCCTGAATTCGATCTGTCGCGGTCAACAACAAAAAACCCGCAAAAATTTGCGGGTTTTTTGTTGGGCATGAGAAAAATCAGGGGCGTTTGTTGCCGGTGAGTTTTTCGTACTTGACCCAGAGAAGTTCTTCAGTTTCGACGTTGTTGGTGTCCTTGGGGATGCAATCCACTGGGCAGACCTGAACACACTGCGGTTCGTCATAGTGACCGACGCATTCGGTGCACTTGTTGGGGTCAATTTCATAAATCTCGGCACCCTGCGAAATAGCCTCGTTAGGGCATTCTGGCTCGCAAACGTCGCAATTGATGCATTCGTCGGTAATTATTAGGGACATAGCTGTGCTTCCTCTCTCAAATGGCTGAAAATTTAGCCCGCAGGCGTTTTTCGACACAAGGTTGTACAAATTTGCTGACATCGCCACCCAGTCGCGCAATTTCGCGGACCATGGTAGCGGAAATAAACATGTGTTGCTCTCCTGGGGTCAGAAACACGGTTTCGACCTCGGGGTAGACGCTTCGGTTCATACCGGCCATCTGGAATTCGTATTCGAAGTCAGATATGGCGCGCAAACCACGAACGACAACTTTGGCGCCTTGGTCGTGAACGAAGTTCATCAACAGGGAATTAAAGCCGACAATTTCGACATTTTTGATGTCGCCCAGCACTTCACGAGCGAGTTCAACGCGTTCGGCAAGATCGAACAACGGACGCTTTGACGGGCTTTCGGCAATCGCCAGAATGAGTCGGTCGAAGAGGCCAGCAGCGCGTCGCACGAGATCTTCGTGGCCCTGAGTGATGGGGTCGAAAGTGCCCGGATAGATCGCTACGCGATGATCAAGTTTCAAGCTGTTCCCGCCGCATCAAGTGAAAGTGAACTTCCCCTGCCCTGCCGTGGCGTACTGTGCGCCAGTCGGCTAGGGCTTCTAATTGTTTTTCTGCTTCGACATAAATTGCTGAATTTTCCTTCAAGACGCCGGCCAATAGAGGCTCCAGGCGGTTGAGCCAGCCCTTGTTGTAGGGTGGGTCAAGGAAGATCAGGTCAAATTTTGACTTGGTAGAAGATAAATATTGTATCGCATCCACGCGTTTGATCTCTAGCGCGGGCGGGTTGCCGATCATTTCAGCGTTATCACGCAACGCAGCGATGACGCGTGGTGCCTGCTCGATCATCACAACTTTGGCGGCGCCGCGTGAAGCGGCTTCAAAACCCAGTGCGCCGCTGCCAGAGAAAAGGTCGAGGCAGTGCTCGCCGGCGAGATCCTGCCCCAGCCAGTTGAACAGGGTTTCGCGGACGCGGTCCGGCGTTGGACGCAGGCCTTCGCTATCAGGAAACTTCAGGACGCGGCGGCGATACTGGCCGCCGATGATGCGCACTGAGTTCAATCGGCAGCAACCGTCACGGTAATCAGGTCAGTTGGCCGAACGCGGCGAGAAAATGCCTGTTTTACGTCGTCGACCGTAACCGCCTGCACTTTTTCCTGATAGTGATCGAGGTAATCGAGCGGCATCCCATAGCAAGCAATCATCGTCACGTTATCGAGAATTTTCTTGTTGCTGTCGAGACGTAGCGGGAAGCTGCCGGTCAGATTGGCTTTGGCGGCGGCCAGCTCTTCTGCGCTTGGGCCTTCCTTAAGAAAGGTATCAAGGATGTCGCGGCTTACCTTGATCGCATCCTTGGCTTGTGAGCGTTTGGTTTGCAGGCCGATCTGGAAGGGGCCGGTCTGCCGCATCGGCGCGAAATGGCTGTAGACGCTGTAGGCGTAACCGCGTTTGTCGCGCACTTCTTTCATCAGGCGCGAGACAAAGCCGCCGCCGCCCAAAGTGTAGTTGCCGACGACGAGCGGGAAGAAATCAGGATTGCCACGTTCGATGGCCGGCAGACCAATATAGACGTGGGCCTGGCTGGCCGGGTGCGGCAGTTTGACGGTGCTGCCTTTCGGGTTTGTTGGTGCGGCGGGTAGCGTGGCCGCTTCGCCTTTGGGCAGCTTGGCACTCAGACTTTCGGCGATTTTCTCTGCTTCGCTACGCGAGAGATTGCCGACCAGCGTAATGCTGGCATTGGCGGCTGTGTAATAGCGGGCATGGAAGGCGACAAGGTCATCGCGGGTGATGGCGGCAACGCTTTCCGGTGTCGCTTGTTGGCCATAGGGGTGATTCGGGTAAAGCGCAGCCCAGAAGGCTTTGCCGGCGATTGAGGCGGGTTGGGTCATCGCTTCCTTGATGCCGGCAATGGTCCGGCCCTGTTCGCGCTCGAAAATAGCGGCGTCGAAGCGTGGCTGTTGCATGACGGTGCGCAAGGTTTCGATGGCCGGGGCCAGCTTGTCGCGTGCCGACAGGGTTCGAATCGATACGCTGGCGCGGTCGGTGTCGGCACCACCACCGAGGTTGGCACCAATGTCAGCGAGTTGTTCGGCGATGGCAGTTTCGTCGCGTTCACCTGCGCCGAGGTCGAGGGTGGCGCGGGTCAGCGCGGCGAGGCCGGATTTGCCGGCAGGGTCGAACACAGAACCGGCAGCAAAATCAACCTGAACATCGAGCATGGGCAGGACGCGGCTTTCAACGAAATAGACCTTGGCGCCGGAGGGCGAAACCCAGTGTTCAATTTTGACGCCAGCCAGCGCACTTTGGGCCAGAAGCAGGGCAAATGTTACGGTCAACAGCTTTTTCATGGCGATTTTCTTAGTGGCGAGCTGCAACAGCGGAACGGCGTGGTTTGCCGTCTAGCGCCTGAGGTTCGAGAATACCGATGGTCAGGGAGTCATCGCTAAAGTATTTCTTGGCGACAGCCTGCACTTCAGCGGCAGTTACTTTTTGCAGCTTTTCCAGCATACGGTCGATTTTTTGATACGGGATGCCGGCAGATTCGGTCTGGCCGATTTCCATGGCCTGGCCAAACATCGAATCCAGCTTGTAGACCTGGGAGGCGAGCAATTGCGCCTTGGCGCGCTTCAGTTCCTGTTCGCTGACGCCTTCTTTTTGCACGCGTTCGATTTCACCCCGCAAGGCTGCTTCGAGTTCGGGTACTGTTTTGCCTTCGGCCGGGCTGCCGTGCAGATAGATCATGCCCGGGCCGCGTGCGGTGGCGTCGTAATCAATGCCAACCGAGAGGGCAACTTTCTGTTCGCGGACGAGATGCTTGTTGAAGCGTGCCGCATCGTGGCCATCAAGCACGGCACTGAGCATTTCCAGCGCATAAGGATCGCTGTCTTTCTCCACATCGCGCAGGCTGGGCGCCTTGTAACCCATGATGAAGACCGGTAATTCAGCCGGCGCCTTGACGTTGACCCGACGCGTACCTTCCTGCCCCGGCTCGGCCAGCGTTTTGCGCACCGGAAGGGCGCGGCCTTCGAGCGGGCCATAGTATTTTTCGGCCAGTTCAAAAACCGCCTTGTGGTCGACATCGCCGGTGATGATCACGTAGGCGTTGTTCGGGACGTACCAGGTGTCGTACCAGGCCTTGGCGTCGCTTGCGGTCATCGTTTCAAGATCATTCATCCAGCCGATGATAGGCCGGCGGTAAGGGTGCGCCTGAAAGGCGACGGCGTTCATCTGCTCGAACAGCTTGGATTGCGGGTTGTCATCAGTGCGCATGCGGCGTTCTTCCATGACCACCTTGATTTCCTGTTCGAACTCCTTGGCGTCAACGTTGAGGTGACGCATGCGGTCGGCCTCAAGCTGAACCATTTCTTCCAGTTTTTCTTTCGGCACCTGCTGAAAATACGCGGTGTAGTCGCGGCTGGTGAAGGCATTGTCGCGCCCACCGGCAGCGGCGACGCGCTTGTTGAATTCGCCGGGGCCAACCTCGGGTGTGCCCTTGAACATCATGTGTTCCAGGACGTGAGCAACGCCAGAAGCACCATCGACTTCATCCATGCTGCCGATGCGATACCAGACCATCTGGACGGCGGTTGGTGCCCGGCGGTCTTCCTTGACGATGACGCGCAGGCCGTTCTTGAGTGTGGTCTCGTACGGGTTGGCATTTGCTGCGGTCAACAGCCAGGGAGCTAGAAAAATTGGGAGTAGGTATCGTATGCGCATGGGTAAGCGAAGCTTTCAATGGGGGCATTTCTGCTAGAATCAGGGCCGAATTTTGCACTAATCTGGACGGCATCTTAACGGCTTGTCGTCCGCCTGTCAGTAGCGTTTGAGACCACTTTCCCCATGTTCAGTTTCCTGAAAAAATCCCCTGGCGAGGCAAAAGCCGAGCTGCCTGCCGAAACACCTGCCGCTCCCTCATGGCGTGAGCGCCTGTTCAAGGGCTTGGCCAAGACGCGGGCGCAATGGGGCGGCAAGTTCAAATCGATCTTTTCCCGTGGCAAAGTCGATGACGAACTACTTGAGGAACTCGAAACGCTGTTGTTGACCAGTGATTGCGGCATTGAGGCGACGCAGCATCTGCTCGACGAATTGAAGAAAGCTGCCAAGCGCGACAAGCTGGATACACCGGAAGGCATCCAGAAAGCCCTGGCCGATGCCCTGCTGGCAGTACTCAAGCCGCTTGAACAGCCGCTTGATGTCAGCGGCCACAAGCCTTACGTGATCATGATTGCCGGGGTGAACGGTGCCGGCAAGACGACTTCCATCGGCAAGCTGGCCAAGTATTTCCAGAATCAGGGCAAGAGCGTGCTGCTGGCGGCCGGTGATACCTTCCGCGCTGCGGCGCGTGAGCAACTGGAAACCTGGGGTGAGCGCAACAACGTGACGGTGATCGCACAGGATAACGGTGATCCAGCCGCTGTGATTTTTGATGCCATTTCTGCCGCCAAGGCACGTGGCATCGACATTGTTCTGGCCGATACCGCCGGCCGACTGCCGACGCAACTGCACTTGATGGAAGAAATCGCCAAGGTGCGTCGCGTGATCAAGAAAATTGACCCAACCGGCCCGCACGAAACCCTGCTTGTTCTTGATGCCAACATTGGCCAGAACGCCTTGCAGCAGGTGCGCGCCTTTGACAAGGCGATTCATGTCACCGGACTGGTGCTGACCAAGCTCGACGGCACAGCCAAGGGGGGCGTGGTGGCGGCGATTGCCCGGCAGTGCCCGAAACCGATCCGCTTTATTGGCGTCGGCGAACAGATCGACGATCTCCGCCCGTTCTCGGCCAAAGATTTTGTGGATGCCTTGTTTGAATGATTGTCGCCAGCAACCTGAGCAAGCGTTATCCGGGCGGTTTTGAAGCGCTCAAGGAGATCAGCTTCGAAATTACGGCCGGGCAGATGGTTTTCATCACCGGCCATTCCGGCGCCGGCAAAACGACGCTGGTCAAGCTGATTGCCTCAATCGAGCGGCCTACCTCGGGCAGTCTGGTGGTCAATGGCCAAAACCTCTCAGCTTTGCGGCGTAGTGCAATTCCTTATTTGCGGCGCAATTTCGGCATGGTGTTTCAGGATCAAAAGCTGCTGTTTGATCGCAGCGTGCTCGATAACGTTATGCTGCCCTTGCAGATTGTTGGTCTGCCGCGACGCGAGGCGGTCCGTCGGGCGCAGGCGGCGCTCGATAAAGTGGGGTTGCTGCTGCGTGAAAAAGCCAAGCCGATTGCGCTTTCTGGTGGTGAGCAACAACGACTGGCAATTGCCCGCGCGGTGGTCAATCGGCCGACAGTTTTGATTGCCGATGAACCAACCGGCAATCTTGATACCGAATCCGCGACTGAAATTCTTGAAATTTTTTCAGCCTTCCATCAAGTCGGTGTCACCGTCGTGATCGCCACGCATGATCAGAACTGGATTGCGCGTTATCACCCCAATGTTCTGCGCCTTGATCACGGGAGGCTGCTATGAACGCCTGGTTCATCCAGCATCGTGCCGCCCTGGCTTCAGCCTTTATCCGCTTGTGGGCGACGCCGCTCAATACCTTGCTTTCGCTGTTGGTGATTGGTATTGCCCTGACCCTGCCGGCCGCCGGCTATGTACTGCTCGACAATCTGCGTGACCTCGGGCGCAATGCTTCCGGTGTGCAACAGATCAGCCTGTTCATGACGCTTGATGCCAGCAAGAAGGACGTCGGTGAAATTGAAGCTAAATTACGTGCGGCAGCCAACGGCAAATGGAAATTTGTGCCGAAAGAGGAGGCGCTGAAACGGATGCAGAAGAGCGAAGGTATGGCGGAAATTGTCGCCAGCCTGCCGCGCAATCCTTTGCCGGATGCCTTCATTGTCGAGCCGGCCAATACAGAACCGGAAGCGCTGGAGATCATGCGCAAGGAAATTTCCGGTTGGCCGAAGGTTGCGCATGTTCAACTCGATTCGGCCTGGGTCAAGCGTTTTGATGCTTTCCTCAAACTGGGCAAGCTGGCTTTGTGGATGCTGGCCGGCATTTTTGCCGCTGGTCTGGTGGCGGTAACTTTCAACACCATCCGTTTGCAGGTCATGGCGCAGGCGATGGAGATCGAAGTGGCGCGCATGATCGGCGCAACCGATGCCTTTATCCGCCGCCCCTTCTATTATTTTGGTGCATTGCAGGGGGCACTCGGCGGCTTGCTGGCGGCGCTGCTGGTTGCCGGTGCCTTGTCTTTGCTGGCTGCGCCGGTTGGCGAACTGGCTGCGCTTTATGGTGGCAATTTCAGCCTGCGCGCGCCGGGTGTCGTCGAGGTGGCTGTATTGGCTGCGCTGGGTGCTTTCCTCGGTTGGCTGGGCGCTCAGCTCTCCGTCAGCCTTTCGTTGCGGAAATTTGACTAGCCGCCGCGACTTTCTGGCGACGGTGGGCGCTGCCGCCCTGGCCGGTTGCGCACCCGCTGCAAAAACTTCCTTACCGCCCGGCGAACTGCTGGGCATGTCGCAGGCGCTGGGTCATCGCTTGCGCGACGGTGGTTTTCCGGCGCCTAGCGAAACCCGAAAAACCGGTGTGCTGATCATTGGTGGCGGAATTTCCGGCCTCTCGGCGGCGTGGAAGCTGGCCAAGGCCTCGGTCGACGATTTTCTGGTGCTGGAAATGGAAGCTGAACCCGGCGGTAACTCGCGTGCCGGGCAAAGTCCTCTCGTTTCGTATCCTTGGGGCGCACACTACCTGCCCCTGCCGACGCGTGAGTCGACTCTGGTTCGCGAATTGCTGGCCGAATTAAACGTCCTGCAAGGCGACCCTGCGGTTGAAAAGCCGCGCTACGAGGAGCGCTATCTCTGCGCCACGCCGCAGGAGCGCGTCTATCGCAACGGGCTGTGGGAAGAGGGCTTGTTGCCGCATCGCGGCCTTGATGCGGCTGAGCGTGAACAACAACACCGCTTCCATTTGCGCATGGAAGAATTTAAAAACGCCAAAGGTCGCGATGGTCGCCGGGCGTTTGCCATTCCAATGGAACTCTCCAGTCGCGACATTGAGTGGCGCCAGCTTGACCAGATTCCGCTCAGCCAATGGCTGAACGATAACGGTTTTACGGCGCCCAGTCTCCACTGGCTGGCCAACTACGCAACGCGTGATGACTACGGTACTGCGCATACACAAACATCGGCCTGGGCTGGATTACATTACTTTGCCTGCCGCAATGGCGAGGCGGCCAACGCCAGTGCCGATACCGTGCTTACCGCACCGGACGGCAATGCCTGGCTGATGCGCGGACTGGCAGCCAGCGCCTCTGGACGCATCGTCAGCGGGGCGCTGGTCTGGCGCATCGAAGAGGGAAAGCAAAGTGTTGCGGTCGACGTCCTTTTTGGGGCAAAAAACCGTGCGCTTCGAGGCGCGGCAAATCATCTGGGCAGCACCCGCCTTCATTCTGCCACGCGTCTGGCCTGCGATGCCGGGCGAACTCAGAAGCGCGGCACTGGCCGGCGACTATGCACCCTGGCTGACGGCCAATCTGCACCTTGCTGATTTCCCTGAAGAACGACGCGGCGCCGCTCCCGCCTGGGACAATGTTTTTTACGACAGTCCCGGCCTGGGTTACGTGACTGCCACGCACCAGTTGATTCGCCGTCGACTGACCGGCACCGTCTTCACCTACTATCGCGCCCTGCATGATGTGGCGCCGGCTGAAGGTCGCAAACTTCTGCTCGAAACGCCGCGCGAAGCCTGGGCCGAAGGCATTTTGAGCGAACTCGAACGCGTGCATCCCGACATCCGCCGGCTGACCACGCGCCTCGACATCTTTCGTAACGGCCACGCCATGCGCCGACCGGTGCCGGGCAGCATCTGGTACGGTCAACGGCAAAAACTGGCTGATTTTTTTAGTCGACGCATCACGTTGGCACATGCCGATCTTTCAGGATTTTCGCTGTTTGAAGAGGCGCTATACCGTGGCGTGGTTGCGGCTGAAAGAGTTATTCGTTGGCTGAACGCTCAGTAAACACAATTTGCAACATTTGGCTGCGAGTTGTCAGAAAAAATTTGGTGCCATAGGGGCTTAAATAGCAGGGCTAAATGACTTCAGCTCAAGCGTTTCATCAATTCTTACTCGGCCCCAAAAGCCTGTGGTCGTGCATGATTGTTTGATGAGCCGTTTCTTCTTTTCATCGTACCATCCTTCAATCCAAAGAATCCCTGTGACAAAAGATGTGCCAACAGGAAGTCCTGCGTTAACTTGCACCTTGATTTTTATCGTGTCGAAAGTGCCTGCCGCAGTTGTTATTGTCTCGCGGCCAACATGTTCGGTGCTGCTATTGCAGGTCCACTCTTGGGCGCATTTTGTTCCCGCCTGAATGGAGGTTTTTTCGATTTCTTTTCCGATCCAAAAGGGGCTAAGTATCATTGAAGAATCTATGGGTAAGCCAAGAAGCATGAGTTTTCCATCCAAAACCCACTCGCCAACTAATTTATCGTCCAGGAGAAACTCTTCTACTGTTCCTTTTGAAGAAACGGAAGCCTTGACGCGACTGGTTAATCTTTTTGGTTTTCCATATGCATCTTTTACCGTGTATTCCCATGTATCGCCAGCTTCTGGGAGTTTAATTTGGGAGTCAATAGTCTGAGCCTTGGCCGAAGGAGTGCTGACTACGGCCGGCATAGGTTTGGTAGCCAAGTTTTGAGGCGGTACGATTTTAAGATCGGGATCTGGCTCAGGTGTGGCGCTAAGTTTGGGTTGTGGAGAGGTTTGGTTACCCGTTTGTTGGCGCGCAACTCGTTCACTTTCCAAGGGCCGCAGTCTGTCGCTGCAGAGCGTCCTTTAATATTTTTTCCATTGATTGCTGTAGTTCTGCCCGTTCTCTGCTAGCTTGATCGTTCGCGCGTTTCAATGCTTCATTTACCGCGCGTTCAATGGCTTGTTGTTGCTGTGTTTCAGAGCCGACTTTTAATGTCGACTCTTGAAAAGAAAAATCTCCATCAGAGAGCCGTAGCGCCAAGGTTCCTGCTGGCCTCGCGTGTTTGCTTTTACCTGTTGCTGAACTCGGCGCAAAATTTGTTCAATTTCCATTCCTGTGGAATTGCCAAGTTCAGCAAGCAAGGCTTGTGTATATGGGCTGTGTTTGCCATCGCCATCTGCTGCCGTATTGCCATGTTTGGTGGCAAAAGAAATGAGTGTTCCTGTGGCTTCAAGAGGGGCTGCCATTCCGCGGGAGTTTCCTCGACTAAAACTACGGGATAGTGGGTTGTCACGGCAGGCGTCGAAAAAAACGAGTTTGATCTTGGCGCTCCCCATGTCATCAATCACATCATCCATTTTCAGCATTTCGCGCTTTATGTCGCGTTCACTTCTTGGATTAGCATCAATTGGAACGATATAGTTACCACCGTTGATTTGCATACCGTGACCGGCATAAAAAAATGCGGCGACCGCAGATTTTTCAGCTTTTTGGCTAAATACTTTGAAGGCTGCATCGTTTTCTGTTTTTGTTACATCCAGTTTCAAGAGAACCTCGAACCCCAATTTTTTGAAAGCGCTGGCAATTGCAGTAGCATCATTCTTTGGATTGGTAAGCGCGCCAGTTGGGTGAGCGCTATTCCCGATAACGATTGCAATCTTTGTGTCTGCTTCTCCGGATTTGACCTTGTTGGTCTCTGCGGCAACGCAAGGAGTAGTTTGGCAAATAATCCCGAAAAAATCAGCACAAATAATTTAAGGTATGTCATTGAATGCCAGTCGAGTGTTATTTTTCATGTGATTCTAGCGCGATGCACTTACTCGCAGATGCTTATCGGTCAGGTTGTTGGGGCTCGTTCTCTTTGGATAGTAACGGCGGAACTGGCGAACTTTCTGGCGAGCATTGATGTCAGAGTCAGTCTCCGATAAAAACGAGCTATAGCTTGATTTGATGCGGAGTTAAGATTCCGGCCTAGTTGCGGGTTTGGCTTGCTGCATCACAATGAGTTATGGATGGAGATGGGGTTATGCCAGCAATGCGTCAGCAGGATGTCGAAAGAATTCACCGGGATCACGAAATCATCCTTGGGTTGATCACCCGGATCAAGGCTGAGTGCACCCAGAATGATAGCGTTCAAAACTGCAATACTTGCCAGCCCAATTTGCGGATGGTCTGCCGGGGCAATATCGAACAGTTGATCAAGTCATTTGTCGAGGTGACGTTGAAACACAACCTGATCGAGTCGATGTACATGGAAGAGGGCGTCCCGCAGGCGCACCGTGCGGCACACAATCGGGCGCATATGGAAATTGCCGAACAATTGAAGGCGATCCGGGTGGTTTTTTCCGCTGATGGCAATGGTATTCAGGCGATTGAGGGTGTCGAACAGGCGCTAACGACGCTGACGAGTCATTTCAAGGATTTCGACCAAGAGCTTGAAAACTACCTGCTGGCGCCTGTCTGACCAATCAAACCAACCATAGCTTCTTCCAGCCTTCGTGGCCCATGTTTTCCATGGTTTCGATGTTGCGTTCAAAAATATTGGCCGCGTCGGGGAAGGCGGCCACGGCGCGGTCTATGCTGCTTTCGCGCAGCAGGTGCAGGGTCGGATAGGGTGAGCGGTTGGTGAAGTTGGCGATGTCATCCGGTTCGCTGCCGGCAAATTCGTATTGCGGGTGCAGGCTGGCGATCTGGAAAACGCCTTCGTAGTCGAGATTGCGCAGCAGCGCATCGACTTCGGCGAGGAAGAAGTGATAGTCGAGAAAATCCGTCATCGCCTGCGGATGGATCAGCAGGGTGGTGTCGAGTTTGGACGGATCGGTGTTGGCCAGCAGGTTCAATTCGCTTTCCAGTTCGGCCAATAGTTCGTCCGCCGTATTGGCTGCGGTCAACGCGTAACGGATCTGTTTTTTTACAAAGACACTTTTGGCAAATGGGCAGAGGTTGAGGCCGATCACGGCGCGTTCCAGCCAAAGTTGCGTGTCGCTGATAATTTTCTCGCTGCCGGCGGCATCGGTGTAGGGCTTTAGAACGTCGGTCATGTTCAGTTGTAGAGCAAAAAATGTTTGGTTTCAGCGCGCCAGGCCGCTTCGTCGGTTAGCGTTAGTGTATCGAGTTGATCGGGCGTTGCGGCGGGATCGTCCACCCATTCGCGTAGTAGCGGCGAGCCGTTGATCAGGTCGATGGCAAGGCGCTCATGCTCGTATTCGTAGGCGAAATCTCGCCATAACGGGTAGTCCGGATAAAGCTGGCGAATGGCTTTGAATGCCAGTGCCTGCAAGCGCCAGGGGAGGAAAGCGGCATGTTCGTAGCTGCTGTCTTCAACGTGAATCTGCAGGCCGTTGCACAACTTGCCGGCGTGTTTGTGGAAAGTCGGTTCGAACCAGATTTCACGCAGCTTGCAGCCGGCCAGCCAGTGGGGGGCCGAATTTTCCACCAATCGGCGCATTTCATTCAGCACGGCGCGGGCGTCGATGTCGGGGGCGCCGAAGATTTCCAGCGGGCGCGTTGTGCCACGACCTTCTGATAACGTTGTGCCTTCGAGCATCACTGTGCCGGCGTAAGCGCGTGCCATCCACAGGTTGGGGGCGTTCGGGCTGGGGTTGATCCAGGTTCGTTCGCCGAGCGGCCAGCCGTGGCCGGGCGCGGCGTCGGGTTGCCAGCCCTGCATGGTGATAACTTGGTAATCGACGTCCAGCTTCAATGTGGCGATAAACCAGTGGCCGAGTTCGCCCATGGTCAGGCCGTGGCGCATCGGCATGGCGCCGGCTCCGACGAAACTTTCCCAACCGGCACGCAAGGTCAGCCCTTCAATCGGTCGGCCGGCCGGGTTGGGGCGATCAAGCACCCAGACGCTTTTGCCATGTTTGGCAGCAGCTTCCAGCACGTAACGCAGGGTCGTGATGAAGGTGTAGATACGGCAACCGAGGTCTTGCAAATCAACCAGCAGGACGTCGAAAGTTGCCATCATCGCATCAGTTGGTTGGCGCACTTCACCGTAGAGACTGAAGATCGGGATGCCGAGTTGTGGATCGAGAAAGTCTGGTGATTCGACCATGTTGTCCTGCTTGTCGCCGCGCAGTCCGTGCTGCGGACCGAAGGCGGCGCTCAACCTGATCTCGGGCAGGGCGGCCAGCGCATCCAGCGAATGGGTGAGATCGACGGTCACCGAAGCCGGATGGGCGAGCAGGGCGACGCGCTTGCCGACGAGCGGGGCGCGCAGATCGGGTTCGGCGAGCAGGCGGTCGATGCCGAATTGAATGCGTGGGTTCATGGTCGGGGCAGAGTCAGCGAAAAGCTGGAGCGCAGGTGGAAATCGGGTTGTTGGGCACAATGGGCAAGTGCCCAGTGGGTTTTGCTGCCGTCGCGCGCTTCGATGACTGCCGTCAGGCCGATTTCCAGCTCATTACCCACCGGCAGGAGTTCGTGGGCGAGGATGGCATCCAGTTCAAAACCATCGGCAAGGCGGCGAATGCTGGTTTGTGGTGGCACGGGCGGCAGAACAGTTCGATCCGGCTGACGGTAAGCCGTAAAGCCATAGGCTGCCCACTGGGCGGAGGGCGAGAAATTGAATTCACGATACGATGCTGCTCCGGCGCTGGCAACGAAGGCTTCGCAGCAGGTTTGTTGCCATAAATTATCGGCAGCGGCGGGTGTTTGTGCTGGCGGCAAAAGTGGGTCGCCGATGATGCGGTAGCGCAAGCGCAACGCGCCGGCCTCGGTGAAATCAAGTGCGACAGAAATGCTGGTAACCGATTGGCAAGCCTGGCTTGGGTGGCAGTGCAGCGAGAGATTGAGCGGGTTTTTCAAGGCAATCTGGCGGGTTGGTTATGGCGCAGGCCGTACTTTACCCGCTCAGGCAGCCACTTGTTACGGTCGACCATGCAAACCGCCTGAAAATCCCTACGTTGATCTTGGTTGGCCGGTGCTTTTGGGGTAATTTACAGCCTTTGCGAAACAGCTTGCAGGGAGAGAAAAATGACACCGCTGCGCATTAACCTAGAGCAAGAAGATATTCCTACCCACTGGTACAACGTGGTTGCCGATATGGTCAATCCGCCGGCGCCACCGCTCGGCCCGGATGGCAACCCGGTGCCGCCGGAAGCGATGGGGGCGATTTTCCCCGGGCCGATTCTCGAGCAGGAAATGTCGGCGGAGCGCTGGATTGCCATTCCCGAAGAAGTCCGCCAGATTTACGCGTTGTGGCGCCCGGCGCCACTTTGCCGCGCCTTGCGGCTGGAGCAGGCGCTCGGTACGCCGGCCAAGATTTTCTACAAGTACGAAGGTGTTTCTCCTGCCGGTTCGCACAAACCAAACTCCGCCGTGCCGCAGGCCTTCTATAACAAAATGGCCGGCACCAAACGGCTGACCACCGAAACCGGCGCCGGGCAATGGGGTTCATCAATTGCCTTTGCCGGGCAGATGTTCGGCCTGCCGGTGCGCGTGTACATGGTGAAGGTGAGCTACGAACAAAAGCCTTTCCGTCGCTCGATGATGCAGACCTGGGGGGCGGAAGTGTTTGCCAGCCCGACCAATCTGACCAATGCCGGGCGTGCCGCGCTGGCTGAAGACCCGAACAATCAGGGTTCGCTCGGCCTAGCCATTTCCGAAGCGGTTGAAGAAGCCGCTGCCGATCCCGGTACCTGCTACACCCTTGGTTCAGTGCTCAACCACGTCCTCTTGCACCAGAGTGTCATTGGTCTCGAAGCCAAAAAGCAGTTCGACAAAATCGGTCTTTACCCGGACGTGATCTTCGGCCCCTGTGGCGGCGGTTCCAGCTTTGGTGGTATTGCTTTCCCCTTCCTGGCTGACAAGGCTGCCGGCGACAAGCGGGCGACCAATCTGCGCTGCGTCGCGGTTGAGCCGACCTCCTGCCCGACCCTGACCAAGGGGCACTACGCCTACGATTACGGCGATGTCTCCGGCTACACGCCGATCATGAAAATGTACACCCTTGGCCACAATTTCATGCCGCCTGGCATCCGTGCCGGGGGTTTGCGTTACCACGGCGATTCCCCGCTGGTTTCCCAGTTGCTGCACGAAGGGCTGATCGAAGCCATGGCCGTGCCGCAAGTTGCCACCTTTGATGCCGGTGTGCAGTTCGCCCGCGCCGAAGGCATTATCCCGGCACCGGAATCCTGTCACGCCATTCGCGCTGCGATTGATGAAGCACTCAAGTGCAAAATCACCGGCGAGCCAAAAACCATCCTGTTCAGCCTGACCGGCCACGGCCATTTTGATATGGCCTCCTATGACAAGTTTTTCTCCGGTCAACTGGAGGATTTTGATTATCCGGCCGAGGCGATTGCCGAATCACTGAAACATTTGCCGAAAGTGGGCTGACCCGGTGCGCGTTCTCGTCTTCCTGCTTGTCCTCGCCAATTTGTTGTTTTATGCCTTCAGTGAAGGCTATTTTGGTCGTGCCGAAAATCCGGATGCCCGTCGTATGACGCAGCAGGTGGCGCCCGAACGCATGAAGATTGTTGCGCGTGGTGAACAGCCAGCACCAGCCCCCGCCCCTGCTGCCGCACCCACGCCGCCACCCGAGCCAGAGGCGCCGGCGCCGGCACCCGTGGCGCCGGTTGTTGCGCCGGAGCCGGTTGTGGCTCTCGCTTGCAGTCGCTGGGAGTCCTTGCTGCCGGCTGATGCTGATCGTTTGGTGACCTTGATTGGGCAAAAATTTCCTGCATTCAAGCTGAGTCGGCGTCTTGATCCAGGCGAAGGAAACGGCTGGTGGGTCTTCATTCCGCCGCAGGCCGACAAGGCCACGGCGGACAAGAAAGCTAGCCAGTTGAGAGGTTTTGGCGTCACTGATTACTTCATCGTTCAGGAGGCCGGGCCGAATCGCTATGCCATTTCGCTCGGTATCTTTTCCAGCGAAAAGGGTGCGCAGGAGCGACTGGCAGATGTCAAGGAGCTTGGGGTGCGTTCTGCCAAGCTGAGCCTGCGCCCGGGCAAGGATAGCCATGCCAGTCTCGATGCGCGCGGGCCGGCTGTTGATCAACCGGCCTTGCGCAAGCTTGTCGCTGGGGCCATACCGGGTAGCAAGGCGCAAAACTGCCAATGAGCGGCTTTGTCGTCGGTCTGACTGGCGGTATCGGGAGTGGTAAAAGCACGGTTGCCGATTTGTTTGTTGTGCAAGGAGCGGCGCTGGTCGACACCGATGTGATTGCCCATCAACTGACGGCAGCGGGAGGTGCGGCCATGCCGCAGATTGTTGCCACCTTCGGTCATGAAATCGCTGATGCCCAGGGCGCTCTTGATCGTGTAGCGATGCGCCGCATGGTGTTCACGGATTCTTCAGCGCGTGGCCGGCTGGAAGCTATTTTGCATCCGCTCATTCGTCAGATATCCGATCAACGCTGTGCTGAATCAAGCGCACCCTACGTCATTCTTGCCGTGCCCTTGCTTGTTGAATCCGGCAGTTACAGCGAGCGCTGTGACCGCATCGCAGTGGTTGACTGCCCTGAAACGGTGCAAATTTCACGGGTCATGGCGCGCAATGGCCTGTCGGAAAATGAGGTGCGCGCCATTCTAAAAGTGCAAGCCAGTCGGGAGCAGCGCCTCGCGATTGCAAACGAAGTGATCGACAATGGTGCAGGGCTGACAAATCTTTACCCAAGGGTGGCCGAACTGCACCTAAAGTATCTCGCACTTTCGAGCGAAAAAGCTAAAGCAAACTGTTGAGATTTCGCTGCAAATAGCTCAGAATTAGGGCAATTTTACGTTCTTACCTCTTAAGGCCGCGTGATCACTTACGAATATCCCTTCAACGAGCGCATCCGCACCCTGCTGCGGCTGGAGGACTTATTCGAAAAAACGTCTGTTTTTGTAGAAAACGACGGCCAACTCGAACACCATACAGCGCTGGTCACAATCTTCGAGATTCTCGAAGTTGCTGGTCGAGCCGACCTCAAGATGGACCTGATTCAGGAACTTGAGCGTCAACGCCAAACCCTGCTGGCTTACCGCAACAACCCTGATATCTCTGAAGAAGCCCTCTCCGGCGCGCTTTATGAGATCGAGCAATCATCGGCAGCCTTGCTCTCGATGACCGGCAAGATGGGCCAATACCTGCGTGATAACGACTGGCTGATGGGCATCAAGAGCCGGGCGGCGATTCCCGGCGGTGTTTGCGAATTTGATTTGCCTTCATATCACTGGTGGTTGCACCGTCCTGCCGAAACGCGACGCGAAGCCATCAATGGCTGGGTCAAGCCGATGCTGCCGCTACGCGATGCGGCGGCCATCGTTTTGCGTTTGCTGCGTTCCAGCGGTCATCCCAAGCAGCATGTTGCGGTCAACGGCCAGTTTCAGCTGAATTTGGGCGGCTCTGCTGCACAGATGGTGCGGGTTTCGCTTAACGTTGACGAGCAGGCTGTTCCCGAAGTCAGCGCCAACAAGTACTTCCTCAATATTCGCTTTACCAAACCGCCGGCTGGTGAAATCAAGGCCCGGGGTTGTGAGCGCGATATCAGTTTCGACCTGACCTTTTGTAATCTGTAATGACGGCACGCAAGGTTCGTTGTCCGCAATGCGGCGAATATTCCCTTTGGTCGACCGACAACCCTTCGCGACCGTTTTGCTCTGATCGTTGCAAACAGATTGATCTTGGCTGCTGGGCCAACGAATCCTACCGGATTCCGGTGCAGGAAGGCAGCAACGATCCTGGCAGCGGAGTCCCCGACGCTACCAGCCACGCATAAGCGCAATGCCTTGTGCGCCGTGGCCTTGAGCCTCGGACAAAAACTCCATTTTCATTCCACCTAGCGCAAAAACCGGGATCGTATTGCCTGATATTTCGCTGGCAAACTGGTTCCAGCCTAAGCCGGCAGTTTCCGGGTGCGAGGGCGTTGGTAGCACCGGGCCAAGCAAGGCGTAATCCAGTCCAAGCTCACCCGCACGCTTAATCTCAGCAGCGTTATGGCAGGAGGCGCCAACCCAGTTGAAGTCGGGGCGTGCCGTGCATGTAGCCAGTTGTGTCGCTGAAAGATGAATGCCGTCGGCGTTAACGGCGCGCGCAATGCTTTCACTGTTGTTGATGACGACCAGCGCACCATAGCCACGGGCGATTCGACAAACGCTCTCGGCAAACCACAGGCGTTGTGCTTCCGGCCAGCCTTTGTCGCGCACCTGAATCAGGCGCAGGCCGTTTTGCATGGCTTCTTCCAGACGCTCCAACTGGCGTTCGACACCTTCTGTTTCGCCCATCGTGATCGCCATTGTCGTGGGCAGGGCAAGTGCCTTCAGAATGGGGTCGTTGGCCGGGAGGATGGGCGCGACGGTGGAAATTTTTCCGCACTCCAGCCAGTCGACCGCAGCATGTTCGAGCGGCGCCGTGATGCCGATCTCGCCGCTCCAGGCGGTTACCCGCCAGAAGTTCAAGCGCACGGTGGCATGCGGATAAGTGAATTGGCGGGTTAGCCAGGGTGAGCAGGCGGTGACCGTGATCCCCAGTTCCTCCTGCAATTCACGAATCAGCGCCTGACGCACGCTTTCGCCGGGTTCCACCTTGCCGCCGGGAAATTCCCAGTAGCCTGCATAGACCTTGCCTTCCGGGCGCTGGGCGAGCAAGAACTCGCGGCCATCGGCGCGCAGCATGACGGCGGCGGCTACTTCAACAATCTGGCTCACTTGCTTTTCTTTCCGCTCGGTTTTTGTTGCCCAGCCAGGTCGCGGGCGAATTGCCAGGCAACGCGCCCTGAGCGCGAGCCGCGCCCGAGTGCCCAGTTCAGCGCATCGCGCTCGCAGTCGGCAATGGTTTTTTCACTGAGGCCAAAATGGCGCAGCCAATGATTGACGATGTTCAGGTAATCATCCTGGCTGAAGGGGTAGAAGGAAATCCACAAACCAAAGCGCTCGGAGAGCGAGATTTTTTCTTCGGTTGCTTCGCCCGGGTGGATTTCGTCATCGACGCGGGTGGTGTCGAGATTTTCAGCAAAATACTCAGGCATCAGATGGCGCCGGTTCGAGGTGGCGTAAATCAGCACGTTCTCTGGTGGCGCTGAAATGGAGCCATCAAGCACCGATTTGAGCGCCTTGTAGGCGGTTTCGCCGGATTCAAACGAGAGATCATCGCAAAAAATGATGAAGCGCTCCGGGCGGCCATCGAGCAAATCGACAATATCCGGCAAGTCGATCAGATCATCCTTGTCGACTTCGATCAGGCGCAGCCCCTTGGCTGAATACTCGTTGAGCACCGCCTTGACCAGTGACGACTTGCCCGAGCCGCGCGAACCGGTGAGCAGCACATTGTTGGCCGGGCGGCCGGTGACGAATTGTTGTGTGTTGAGGGTGATGCGTTCCTTTTGATCGTCGATGTTATTCAAATCGGCGAGCCGGATCGGATGCGGATTGCGTACTGCCTGCAACCAGCCGCGTCCGGAATTTTTACGCCAGCGGAATGCGATGGCATCTTTCCAGTCCGGCAACGGCGGGGCGGGCGGGAGTGTCGCCTCGAAGCGTTCAAGAACAGCTTCAGCGCGGGAAAGCAGGCGGGTGAGTTGCAGGGAGTCGGTCATGGTGGCGGGTATACTGCGCGGCAAAATGCGAACTCTAAACAATGCCATGATAAAAATCCAAACTATCGCCTTGCTGTCCGCGCTATGGCTTGCCGCCTGCAGTCAATTGCCGGTTGAAAAAAATGCCCCGATTTGCCCGTCGACCGTAACATGTGCGCCTTGCCCCAGTTGCCCGCCAGTGACGACGGTTGCGCCACCGGTCGCCTTCTCGCGCAGTTTGCAGCTCGCCAACTGGAGCGATTTGCCGGGTTGGGCCAGTGATGATCTGGATGCCGCCTGGCCGGGGTTTTTGCAATCCTGCCGTGGCATGGCGAGCAAGCCACACGGGCCGGCATGGAAACGTGTTTGTGAATTGGCCAAGGCGCACAACGGCAAAAATACTCGCCAGTTTTTCGAAACGAATCTCAAGCCGCATGCCATTCTGGCCGCCGATGGCAATGCAAACGGGCTGGTCACCGGCTATTACGAACCTTTGTTGCGCGGCAGCCGGACGCAGACCAGCAGCTTCGCGCAAGCTGTGCGTGGCGTGCCGGATGATTTGCTGACGATTGATCTTTCGGCGATTTTCCCTGAGTTGAAAGACAAACGCGTGCGTGGCCGTCTTGAGGGCAATAAAGTCGTGCCTTATTGGTCGCGCGCCGAAATTGGCGCACGTGGTGACAAGGTGCCGAGTCGCACGCTGCTGTACACCGATGATGCGGTCGAACTCTTTTTCCTGCAGGTGCAGGGTTCCGGGCGCGTGAAAATGCCTGATGGCAGCATGGTCCGCCTGAATTACGGCGACCAGAATGGCCATCCCTATCAGTCAATAGGCAAAGTCTTAATCGAACGTGGTGAATTGAAGCTGGAAGAGGCCTCAATGCAGGGCATACAGGCTTGGGCGCGGGCCAATCCGGCGCGCCTGAATGATCTGCTCAACGCCAATCCGAGCTATGTTTTCTTCCGCGAAGTGCCGAATAGTGCGGATGGCCCGCAAGGTGCGCTTGGTGTGCCGCTGGTTGCCGAGCGCAGCATTGCCGTCGATCCGCGTTCGGTGCCGCTGGGTGCGCCGGTATTTCTCGCCACAACCCGCCCGAATTCCAATCAGGCAATGAATCGCCTGGTCATGGCGCAAGACACGGGCGGCGCGATCAAAGGTGCCGTGCGTGCTGACTTTTTCTGGGGCTTTGGCAAAGAGGCCGGGGAACTGGCTGGACGCATGAAGCAGGCAGGAAAAATGTGGGTGCTGCTGCCGGCAGAGGCGGCAACCAAATAAGTTAGAGTCGCACCAAAAGCAGGCGGCAAGAATAAAAATGCACCAAACGTGTGCGAGTATTTGGTGCGCCAAATTTCCTAATGCACTGATTTGAAACCCATTCCATGCACTGGAATGGTGCTTGCTTTCGCTTCCGGATTCGTTGATTTGGAGGTTGCATGGACGCTTATCAATCCGGTAGCAATGTGCTGTTCATTTTGCTGGGGGCCATCATGGTGCTGGCGATGCACGCTGGCTTTGCATTTCTTGAACTTGGCACGGTGCGCAAGAAAAATCAGGTCAATGCGCTAGTCAAAATTCTGACTGACTTTGCCATGTCGACCCTGGCCTATTTCTTCGTCGGCTACGGCATCGCCTATGGCATCCACTTCTTCAGTGGTGTTGATACCCTGATGGAGAAGAATGGTTTCGAGCTGACCAAGTTCTTCTTTTTGCTCACCTTTGCGGCGGCGATCCCCGCCATTATTTCCGGTGGCATTGCCGAGCGCGCCAAATTCAACCCGCAACTGGCGGCTACCTTTTTGATCGTCGGCTTTGTATATCCCTTCTACGAAGGCATTGCCTGGAACCAGGCATTCGGCATTCAGGCCTGGCTCAAAGCCACCTTCGGTGAAGAATTCCACGATTTTGCCGGCTCCGTTGTAGTGCATGCAATGGGCGGCTGGATCGCATTGCCGGCGGTGCTTCTTCTTGGTGCGCGTCATGGTCGCTACGGTAAGGATGGCCGAATTTCTGCACACCCCCCTTCATCTATCCCCTTCCTTGCGCTGGGCGCCTGGATTTTGACTGTCGGCTGGTTCGGCTTCAATGTGATGAGCGCACAGACGCTGGACAAGATTTCCGGTCTGGTCGCCCTGAACTCGCTGATGGCGATGGTCGGCGGTACCTTGGCTGCCCTCCTGCTAGGCAAGAACGACCCCGGCTTCGTTCATAACGGCCCGCTGGCTGGTCTGGTCGCCGTCTGTGCCGGTTCCGACCTGATGCACCCGATGGGTGCCCTGGTGGTTGGCGCGGTCGCTGGCGGCTTGTTTGTCGTCATGTTCACCCTGACCCAGAACCGCTGGAAAATCGACGACGTGCTTGGCGTCTGGCCCCTGCACGGCCTGTGCGGTGCCTGGGGTGGGCTGGCGGCCGGTATCTTCGGCAGCAAGGCGCTAGGTGGAGCGGGCGGCATTGCCTTCATGCCGCAATTGATCATGACGGCACTGGCCATCGTGGTCGCCTTGGTCGGCGGCGCGCTGGTCTATGGCGGCCTGAAATTATTTGTGGGGCTGCGGCTGGATCAGGAGCAGGAATACGAAGGTGCCGACCTCAGCATTCACCGGATCACGGCTACGCCGGAGCGTGAGCCAAACTGGTAAGCGTTTGATGGGAAATAATTAAGTCTGACGGGCGAGAATTAAGTCTGCCGGATAATGGATTTAATGGAGGGCCGGCGATTGCCGGCCCTTTTTTGAACTTCCGTAATTCGGCCTGACCGGCCATTGCAAGTTGGTTCAGATCAATGGCCGAGTGTCGCGCAGGTTGCCGCCGTTCAGATCCACTGGGGAAAAACCTGGGCCTGACAAATCTGAGCTTCCATTTTCAAATTCCGCTACTCACCCTTTGTGCCCAATCCGGCCTTTCGATTATCCAGGACGCCAACGGCAGGTAACTGAGTCGAGCAGTCATACAACGCGACTAGCCAATGACTAGACGTCGTAACCTCAGCGATCATTGGGTGCCATCTGCATGAGCGACTGGTGCAAGCTCCATTGCAGCCGTTCAAGTTTGGCCAGCGAAACTTTAAGCCTGATCAATTTGAGCAGTTGCTTACTGAAGTGCAATCAGGCTGTTTGCATCGCTCAGTTGGGCCTGACCAGGACATAGGAGCTGCGAAATCTTACTCCTTTGATTTCCGATACATCGAAGGAACTTCCGGGCGTGACCAGTTTTACACGCCCGACAGCCTCGGCAATCCCGCCATCCGTCGTTGTTTCCTTCATCTCGACAATGAGCGGTTCAGGCGCTATTAGCCGCAATTCAAGGGTCGTATTTGGAATGCCTGTTGGTGAAAACTTGACGGTGGAATTGGCACCAAGAAAAGAGATGGACTGGTTCAACTGACCAGCCAGGTAAATGTCAATTTTGGCCACGTCTGCAGCAACTGCATGGATGGGGACCGCCAGCAAAGCGGCAAGGGTCAGAGGCAGGTATTTCATTGTGTTGTTCCGGTTATGACTAGGTATGTGCTGGGCAGCAGTCAGGACTAATTCAATGCGATATTGCGGAGAGGACAGTTTCGCTTGCAGGCAGGCTCGTACCGGGGCGCGCTCCCTTCTGGCAACCAGTTTTCCCAGACAATATTCATGGCATCGTAGTCAGCCATATCTGCCAGATAAATTGTCACCATCAGCAGTCGGGACTTGTCACTGTGAGCCTCAATCAATTGCTGCTCAACGCTGGCCAACAGGTTTTCTGTCTGCGCGGTGATGTCAGCATCAAGGTTGGCTGGTACTTCGACCAGGTAAACGGTGCTGTTGTGGGCGACCATATGGGAGTAACGGCGTGTGGTGCCGTAGCGCCGGATATTCATGTGAACTCCTGAAATATTGAAGCTCATGCAGCACAGCCATGAGCTTCTCCGATATCAGCCCTGACGAAATTGCCCAAGGCCGGTCGCATAACACCTTGCATCAAGCTTTTTTGACAAACTCCGACTTCAACTGCATGGCGCCGATGCCATCGATCTTGCAGTCGATGTCATGGTCGCCGTCGATCAGGCGAATGTTCTTGACCTTGGTGCCAACCTTGACGACAGAGGAGGAGCCCTTGATCTTCAAGTCCTTGATGACGGTGACGCTATCACCGTCCTGGAGCACGTTGCCGTTCGCATCCTTCCAAACCCTTGCCATTTCGACATTCGCTGCGCCGGCATCCTTGCGCCATTCATGGGCGCATTCAGGACAGATGTACTGGCTGCCATCTTCGTAGGTGAATTCGGAATTGCACCGGGGACAGTTGGGTAGTTTGCTCATCTTCTAAAAAACTCCAGTTTGGAAAAAATATTGTTCAATACGACTCTTCAATCGCTGATTCCCAGCAAGTCGAGAATGCCGCTGATAAAGGAAAGCGGGTGGGTTGGGCAGCCCGGGACGTAAAGCGTCGGCTTGTATTTGTCGAGAAAGGCGCGATCCACTTCATTGCATTCAGCAAAAATGCCGCCAGAAATCGCGCAAGCACCTACCGCAATCACCAACTTGGGTTCGGGAATGGCATCCCAGGCAATTTGCAAGGCGTCCGCCATATTCCGGCTGATCGGGCCGGAAAGTACCAAACCATCGGCGTGTCGGGGCGAAGCTACCATGTCGATCCCGTAGCGGCCCAAATCGAAATTGACGTTGCTCAGCGCGTTGATTTCCATCTCACAGCCGTTGCAGCCACCCGCCGAAACAGAGCGTAGTTTGAGTGAGCGACCAAAGCGCTTGTGCAGTGCTTCGGAGACCTTGATCGGGTCGATGTCGGGGTGCGCGGAGCTGATGGTCAGGGCATCACGGTCAGTACTGGCCAGTTTGAAATCGTTATTGAAGCTGAGTTTTTCACTTGGGCAAACCAGTTCGCAGTCACCACACAAAACACAGCGCCCCATGTCGATTCGTACGGGATCGAGGGCAATGGCACGACTGGGGCAGGCCGCCAGGCAAGCGTTGCAGCCGTTGGTACAGGCAGCCTCGCTGATCACCGGCTTGCCACGGAAACCGATGGGATTGGCGGCGCGCAGATCCGGGATGTACTGGCTGCCTTGGGATTTTCGGACGAGAATGGATTTGATCATGGCGATGGCTACAGGTCGTTGCCGCAGTAGGAGAGGTCGAAACTCTTGTTGCAGATGGGGAAGTCCGAGATGTCGTTGTCACGGACGGCCATAGCCAGACCAAACCAGTTAGGAAGCGACGGATCTTGCACCTTGTAGTGCAGAAGTTGTCCTTGCGATGAGGTTTCGAGTACCTGAACGACCGGCCCTCTTGTGCCTTCAATCAAGGACACACAGAGCGTCTCGGGAGCCAGGGGCTTGCCGAGGGTTTCCGGAGCGGCGCTGCCGCTTAAGTCGAGCGCAGTATCTCCCAGCACCTTCAGAAGCCATTGCACTGAGGCATCGGCTTCACGCATGCGCTGCTTCATCCGCGCCCAGCAATCGCCAGACGATTCGGTAATCAGCTCTGCGGGAAAACGCTCATAAACCCGGCCCGGTAACTGTACGCGCGTGTCGATCTCGACACCACTGGCCCGCGCCACAACGCCAACCAAGCCCAACTCTTGAGCAGTCTTTGTGCTGACGATGCCAGTACCTTGAAACCTGACTTTCACGCTAAGACTAGCCAGCATGAGTTCATTGATTTCGGTGAAGTCACGAGCAAACGCTGTCAGCGTTTGAATCAGATCCTGGCGCAGCACCTCGGACAATCCACGGGCTCGTCCGGGTCGCAACCAGCCACGCCCGAAACGATTGCCGCAAACCCGCTGCGTGGCATTGATGATGGCTGTCCGCAATCGGCCATAAGTTCCCCCGCCCTGTAACAAGGCAACATCCGTCGCCAAACCGTTCAGGGTGGCGACATGCATGGCGATACGTTCCATTTCCAGGGCGATGCCGCGTAGCAAATCTGTTTCGAGGCTAACCGGCAAGTTGGACAGTGCCTCTACGGCGGCGCAGTAGCCCCAGGCGTAAGCCACACTCGAATCGCCACAAATGGACTCCACGGTTGAGGCCAAAGCCATGGGAGGCCGACGGAGCAGCAAGGCTTCTACGCCACGATGCTGGTAGCCCAACTGAATTTCAAGATGGTAGACCTTCTCACCCAAGCACATGAAGCGGAAGTGTCCTGGTTCGATCACGCCAGCGTGAATCGGTCCGACACCGACTTCATGAACCTCACGGCCACGCACCTTGAAAAACGGGTAGTCCGTCATCCGTTGCTGGCGCTCGCCCTCGAAGCGGACCGGCTTTAGCCAAGGGTGTCCGTCGGGCTGCAGGCCGGTCTGCTCCCACAGTTCGCGCTCAAAAATGTGCGCCACAGGATAGTTATGGGTTAGAGACGGGTAATGTTTTCCGTCTTCAGCCTGGCCTCTGAAAATATTCAACTCGCCTGAAGGCGTCTGAAATACCGCCGTGACAATCGTTCCCCAGTGGCGATTGCTTTTCTCGTGACGGCCAAAAAGGGTAATCAGGTGATCCCCGGCGTACAAGCGCTCAGCACAGCGATGGGAGAGTTCGTATGATGACTTCGGTGGGGATGAACGCAAGTCTGCAATCAATACCGCTTTGCTTGTTTTCATCAAATGCCCCCAATCGATTGCGCCACGGCGCAGTATCTGGTGACGGGTTCCGGCGTATAGGTTCCGAGCATGCTCAATACCCCGACAAACCCGACTTTCGGGATGATGGCAACCATCGATTCCTTCACGGGCGGCATCGCCTGAGTCGGTGTTCCCCAAAGCATGGGAAACACCGTGCGGCCCGTTGCTACAAAAATGACAGTCAACATCACGCACATCAACGTGAAAGCCATCAAATTCCCCGCTTGCACAATGCCCGACAAAATCAGCATTTCTGCCAGGAAACTGGCGAATGGCGGGAAACCCAACAAGGCAAAAATCCCCCCGGCGAACAACAGGCCGGCAAATGGCAAGACGCGAATAACCCCGTTGAGTGCAGCCACTTCGTTCGTGCCATAAACTGCGCGCATCCGGCCAGCAGTAATGAACAACAAGGACTTCACGAAAGCGTTGCTGACGATGTAGAGCACCACGCCATAGGCGGCAGTTTTGCCGACAGACAAGCCCAAGGCAATCACCCCGGACGAACTGATGCAGGCGTAGGCAATCAAACGCTTGTAGTTGCGGGCGGCCATGATCTGCACGGCGGCAACGATCAGGGAGACATAACCCATGACCAGCAGTTCTTGCGAAACAAAACTCGCATCGAAACCGTGAAATATTTGAAACACGCGGAACATCGCGACCACACTGATATTGAACTGCACCGCCGCCAAGAGTGCGCTGGTACTGGTCGGTGCTGCTTCATAGGTTTCCGGTAACCAACTGTAGAGTGGTGCCAGGCCCAGTTTGCCGCCCAGGCCAAAGAGCATGAAGGCCAGCCCCAGCCGCTGCCAGCCATCCTTGGCGGTGGTCAGGGACGCACCGAGTTGATCCACTTGAAAGCTGATCTCGACACCGCGCAGCCCCTGCCGACTGAACCAGGCACATGAAGCCCAGAAAAGTGATGACCAGCGTCATCGACGAATAGAGCATGTAGCGCCAGGCCACCGGCTTGGGTGCCCCGAATTCGCCACAGACCATCATCAGTGCGGCGCACGCCGTGCTCACTTCGATCAAGGCCCAGAGCAAGATCAGATGGTTGGCCATCACACCGATGTTCAGGACCAGCATGAAAATCAGGGTCAGGGTTGCACGCGTGCGTATGTCCTGAGTCAGCTCGGGCGAGCTACGCTCCCGGAAAGCATGTAGACGCTGATGCCCAGAAACACCGTGTTCATGACCAGCAAGAACAACAACGAAGTTGGGTCAAGCACCAGATAGCGGTGGGCAAAATATCGCGGCAACTCGGCGATGCTATGTGTCGTGAAAACGGTCACCGAGATCAACCAGCCCACCAGGGCAAAGCCGACCAGCGCTGGGGCAATCCAGCCTCCACCGCCAATCAGCGGGCGGGAGGGCGCGGCAATGTTGGGCATGGTTGCGGTGTGAATTTCGCTCATGGCACTTGTCTCGATGGTTCATCATGGCTTGCTGCGACATCTTCACGAACGAGCCAACTGCCTACGGCCACAGTGAGGATGTAGACGCCACTGACGGCCAGATGGACGGGTAATGGCCAGGGCTCAGGCAGCAAGGACTCAAACAATGCCAAGGCATTTTCCATGAACAACACGGCCACCAATTGGGCGCTGGGCTCGTGGTTAGTGGCCAGAATCAAAAATGCAATCATGGCGGTCGCTGCTGCGACGCCCAGGGTCAATGCCCGTACATCGCCTCGGGCGCCATCACCGAACTTGAAGGCAAGAATAATCAAGGTAATGGCCACGCCCCAGGCAAAAAGATTGGATGGCATCAGGCTCATCCTTGCCTGGCGGTTTTTGTGCAGTGCGCGATGCAGTAGGTAGGGAACCAGCAAGGCGCGAACCAGCAGCACCTCCAGTCCGGCCAGAATAACGTGCATTGAAAATCCGTCATCGTCGAAAAGTGTAATCCAGAGCAAGGCCAGCGCCTGCAAACTCAACCAGGGGCGCGGCCGCTATTCGGCTGAAGAAGACCGGAATAACGGTAGCGGTCAAACAAAAGATCAAAGCCAAAGTCATACGCCGCTCGCTCCCAAACCGATGACCAGCATGCTGCCCAATGCTGCCACCGAGGCAATCAACAAATAGGCAGGAACCCAGCGCATCGGGAGGCGGGCACTGAGCGATTCAATGCAGCCGACCGCGATTGCAACTATCAGCATCAGAACCAGCGAGACAAGAACGCCAGCCACCGGATCGGCTAACGGATTGAAAGGGTTGATCAGCGCAGCAATCAGGCCGGCGTACAGCGTCATCTTCATGGCGGCGGCGTATTGCATGGCGGCGAGTTCCGGACCGCTGTGATCGAGGATCATGACTTCGTGGATCATGGTCAGTTCAAGGTGGGTCATCGGGTCATCCACCGGTATCCGTGCGGCTTCCGCCTGCAACAGAATCAGCAAGGCAATCGTCAGCGGCGCAACGATGATCGCGTAATGCGGCGTGTGGTGCAGATGGCCGATCAGATCGGCAAAACTGGTCATGCCGGTTGCCGCACTGGCTGTTCCTATCAGCAGAAACAATGCTGGTTCGGCAAAGGTGGCAAACGAGGCTTCCCGTGCTGCGCCCATTCCTTCAAACGGACTGCCAACATCCATCGCCGAAATCATCAGGAAAATCCGCGCCAAACCCAGCGTATAGGCCACTACCACGAAATCATGCGAGAACTGGAGTGGTGCAAACTGCCCCAGTATGGGAATCATGCTGGCTGCGAGCAAGCCACAAATCAGGACGACGTAGGCACCGGCAAGGAATAAAGGGCTGGCAGTTGTACTCACCACTGGACGTTTGCCCAGCAAACGCCACAGATCGTAGGCTGACTGGAACAGTCGTGGTCCTTTGCGTCCAACCCACCAGGATTTAGTTCGGTTGACCAGTCCGACCAGCAGTATCGGCATACTCAAAACAATGGCCCAATGTATCAACGCCAAGCTGATATTCATGGAAGAAACCCCTTCCGCCAACAGTACCAGTGAGCAATCACCACGAGAGCAGCCAGCCTGCCGAAAACGCCAAGCGCGGGTCGTCTTCCTGTATTTTTCGCGAGAGGTCTGTCGCCGTTTCATCGCCATGGGAAATAACTGAATACAAGCGCCGTTCCACGGAGTCCACGCAGTCTGTAATGACATAGCTGTCATCGGGAAAGTATCCGGCGGGTGCCTTTTTCCGTTTGATCAGCACCATGATGCTTTTGAAGTGTGCGGCGAAGTCCGTTGGAAAAGCTGGCCCCGGTGTATTGCATGCGAGGCGTTGGCGCCCCTTAGCCACAACCCAGGTGGCATTGAGCATCGGTGCGCTGATTTTTTGGCCTTGAAGCGCCACCAGACGACCAGACCTATGCAGACAGCCAGCGCCCCTGAGATCAGGCCAATCCGGGTCAGGATTTCAATGGTCGATTGCAAGTTGACCGTAACTACTTCGACCGGCATGGCTCGCATCATCAAAGCAGTCGGTCCGGCAACCATTGCTAAACCAAGCACGGGCACCACGCCCAGCACAGTCGTCCCCACGGCATGAATGCACATCGGCACCAGCATCCAGCGACTGGCTTCACGGCCTTCAGGCAGGCTTGAGTCACGTGAATTGCCGAGAAAAATCACCCCGAATGCCCGCGTAATGCTGAGCGCCGAAACTGCCCCGACAAAGGCCAGTGCCGCAGCGACCAGGCCCAGTGTCAACTTCGCCCAGACACCGATGCTTTCACCAGTGAATAAACCCGAGTAAATCATGAACTCGCTGGCAAAGCCGTTAAAGGGCGGTAAGGCAGAAATGGCAATGCCGCCAACGATGAAGCATAGGGCAGTAATAGGCATCAGTTTGAACAGACCGCCCAGACGCTCCAGGTCGACAACATGCTTAACCTGATAAACGCAGCCAGCGGCATAAAACAACTGGCATTTGAAAAATGCGTGATTGAGCACATGCAGCAGGCCACCACCAAAGCCCAGAGCGACTAGTCCAGGACTATCCCAGGTCAATCCGAGACAGCCAATGCCGAAGCCGATACCGGCGATACCGACGTTTTCGGTAGAGGAGTAGCCAAGTAGCCGTTTCAGGTCACGCTGACCAACGGTGTACAGGCCACCGACCAGTGCCGAGATGACCGAGAAAACGATCAGGAACCAGCCCATCCACTCGTCCGGCTTGCCGAGAAGAAGGATGAAGCGAACCAGCGCATACAAGCCCGCTTTGTGAATTACCCCGGACATCAGTGCCGAGACATGGGCGGGAGCTGCAGCGTGTGCGCGAGGTAGCCAGGAGTGAAAGGGGAAAAAAGCCGACTTCAGGCCAAAGCTGGTAACCAGTAACAGAAAAACCGTATTCCGCAAGGTGCCCGGGTTGTGGCTCATCCAGTCGCCAAAATCGTCGAGAAACCACGAGTGGGTATGGGTATAGAGAATCATCACCGCCGCCACCAGGAAAATCAGACCAATATGGGTGGATACCAGATAGTTGAATCCGGCGAAACGGACTTTCTCGTTGGGGTAATCCCAAATTACCAATAACCATGCTGCCAGGGCAGCGATTTCCCAGCCGAACAGGAAGGTCACCGTATGTTCGCCGGTATAAACCAGCAGAAACGAGACGGAAATCATATTCAACAGGGCAAAATGGACGCCCAGATGCCGTGGCGTGTTGAAGTATTTATCCATGTAGCCGACGGCATAGACGCCACCCAGGAAGGTCATCGGTAATGACCAACTGAGAAAAAATGCCCCCAGGGCATCGAGCCGAAAATGCAGGTCGCCAATCGGATAAGCCCAGGGCATTTCGCCGGTAATGTCCGGCGCACCCAATAACACTGGGATGACCACCGACCAGGCTACCAGCGTCGCAAGTACCTGCGAAACAAGACCAATCCCTGCCCGGGTGGCGTTCCTGATCGGCAGCAGGCAGAGTCCAGCACCCAGCATCAATATCAGAACCGCAAGAATGAGTTGATTCATTGGGGCTGCTTTCCACGGATCGCTTTTTTGATTTCCATGAGCACGCCCTGCGAGCCGTCTTCGAGCATGTCCAGGACAAGATCAAACGTATGCCCCAGGCTGTAGTAAGGATCGGGGACTTCCGTCCTCCGAACTTGGCCGAGTAATCCATGAAAAGTTTGATCTTTGCTTGCTGCTCAGGCGAAGCTATCCGGCGCAACTTGTCCTGATTTGTTTTATCCATACCAGGATCAAATCGAAGTCTTCAAGATCCTGATAGACCACTTTGCGAGCGCGATGCCGGGAAAGTTCATAGCCGCGTGAGGCTGCAGCCTGCTTGGTGCGTGGATCTGCACCCTCTCCAAGGTGATAGGCATGCGTACCGGCTGAATCAATTTCGACTTTATTACCTAGTCGCTTTGACTCAACCAGTTGCTTTAGCACTGCCGCAGCCGTTGGTGAGCGACAGATGTTACTCATGCAAACTAGCAATACACGGAAAACGATATTGGGCGTTTTCATCTCGAAGAACTAGCGGTTTGCCGACCACCATCTATCTCATAGGTGGAAACGAACGATGGAATTGAGGGAAACCATTTCAGTGCATTGCCATCTGCGGCCTGCTTGCCAAAGATCTGGCTTGGGTCGCCACCGCAAAATACAATCTTCGTGGATTGCCGGATGCCTTGCTCCATCGCTGCGGTGCAAATGTGTTTCTCATCCTCAGTCATTTTCTTTGCAAGGATTGAAAGAACCATGACCTGCCCGGACCCTCTAGACATTTCCGGTGTTGAGAATTTTCATGGCCCGCTCTGTTGACCGCCCCAGCACTCGAAAAATAGCGAGCGTTTTAACAGGGACAGGTTTATGAATTTCGTCTCCCGCTCCGCCCATTTCACAGTAGCGAACGGTGATGCGAGAAATCAACTCCATCGGAAACCACCTTTCCTGAGCATTTCCTGAACCGATTACTCCGAGTCGTCGGCGCGCTGCGTCCCACGGATCAACCAATCCGGCAGTTCAATGTTGCCGGCGTTATCGACCATGTATTGACGGACTAAACGCCTGACAACCTGCGAAGGCGTGAGGTCTTGTTGCGCGCAAATTTCGTCAAACAGCACTTTTTTCTCCGGGTCAATCAGGACTGTCAGACGTGCAGTTCTGTTTTCCATAACGGCATTTGCTCCACATGTTAATCAAATGATAATTGCTATATCACGCTATCTGCCTATAATTCTAATCCTATACAGACGCTATTCGCACTAATAATTTATGGTATGTGATTTTGATTAACATACTGTGCACCAAACGGCCCTGGCCACTCATGAACAGGAAAGAAAGATCGTGATTGAACAGACAATAAGTCAGGTGAGCGCCATCGAAATGGCCGCTTGGTTAACCGCCAAAAATCCGCTTGTCAGCAGCATTCATCATCAAATTATTGTGGCGGGGGTCTTGGAGGGCGATGGGCGCTATCTCGTTATTGAAGAGATGGCAGAAGGACGCCGGGTCATCAACCAACCAGCCGGACGCCTGGAAAAGGATGAGTCCGCATCTGACGGCGCCATGCGTGAAACCCTCGAAGAGTCAGGCTATCTGTTCATGGCAGAGGCGCTGGTAGGTCTGTACCACTGGTTTCATCCAGAAAAAAACACGCTTTACTTGCGCATGGCGTTCACCGGGCGTCTTATTGATCAGGGCGAGGTTAAATCCCTTGATCCTGAAATTTTGGCTGTTCGCTGGATGACCATCCCTGAACTCGAAGCTGAGAGTGATCGTTTGCGCAGTCCGTTTGTTCTCCAATGCATTCGCGACCACGCGAATGGAATACGTTTCCCCCTAGATGTTGTTCGGTACTTCCCGAATGACAACGCACAATCTTGACAGTGATTGTGCCCTCTCTCGTGGAGCACGGAGTCCCCTCCCGACTCCTGGCATACAGGCTCTTCACGAGTTCCATGGCGGTCACCTCCTTGCGGACGGTGACCGCCATTTTTTTGCAGAGTGATCATGAATAACAAACAGCCCCCCAGCCAAGCCGATCTGAGATCCTCGGCCCTTGACTATCACCGGATGCCCAGCCCGGGAAAAATCGCCGTTGTTCCAACCAAGCAACTAACCAATCAATATGACCTGGCTTTGGCGTATTCGCCCGGGGTGGCAGCAGCCTGCGAAGAAATTGTCGCCGACCCCAGAGAAGTGTCCACCTTGACGGCCAGAGCCAATCTGGTTGGCGTGGTGACCAATGGAACCGCTGTCCTGGGCTTGGGGGCAATCGGCCCGCTGGCAGCCAAGCCGGTTATGGAGGGCAAAGGCGTCCTGTTCAAGAAATTCGCCAATATTGATGTTTTTGATCTGGAAATTGATGAGCGTGATCCGGATAAATTCATCGACATGGTGGCTGCACTGGAGCCAACCTTCGGCGGCATCAATCTGGAAGACATCAAGGCACCGGAATGCTTCTACATTGAGAAAAAGCTCCGTGAGCGCATGAAAATCCCAGTGTTTCACGATGATCAGCATGGCACGGCCATTGTTGTTGGCGCCGCGATCCTCAACGGTCTTCACCTTCTGGGCAAAGACCTCAAGCAAGTCAAAGTCGTTACATCCGGGGCCGGAGCTGCGGCGCTGGCCTGCCTGGACCTCCTCGTCATGCTGGGCATCCCCGTTGAAAACATCTGGGTGACTGACATCAAGGGCTTGGTATTTGAAGGTCGAGTCGAGGAGATGGATGAGATCAAGGCACGCTACGCCAAACGAACAGCGGCACGCACCCTTGGTGAAGCAATTGAAGATGCAGACGTTTTTCTCGGTTTGTCTGCTGGCGGTGTCTTGAAACCGGAGATGGTCGCCAGGATGGCAGCCAATCCCATGGTCATGGCCTTAGCGAATCCGACCCCGGAAATCATGCCGGAACAGGTCAAGGCCGTACGTGATGACGCAATTATCTGCACCGGTCGCTCGGATTACCCGAATCAGGTTAACAATGTTCTGTGTTTCCCCTTTATTTTCCGTGGTGCCCTCGATGTGGGGGCCAGCACGATCACCGAAGAAATGAAGATTGCCGCCGTCAAGGCCATTTCCGCACTGGCTCGGGCTGAGCAGTCTGACCTGGTTGCCTCGGCCAATGGTCAAAAAGTTGGTGGCTTTGGTCCCGAGCACCTGATCCCCAATCCATTTGATCCGCGACTGATCGTCAAGATTGCGCCTGCAGTTGCTCGGGCTGCAATGGACTCTGGTGTGGCCACCCGTCCAATCATGGATTGGGATGCCTATTTGGCAAAACTCGACGCTTTTGTTTACCACTCCGGTCTGATCATGAAGCCAGTGTTTTCTGCGGCACAGGCTGCGCCCAAGCGAATTGCGTTTGCGGAAGGGGAGGAAGACCGGGTGCTGCGTGCCGTTCAAGTCATTCTCGATGAGGGATTGGCCCGCCCAGTTCTGATCGGCCGGCGTGAAGTTATCGCGGCGCGTGTAGCCAGTGCTGGATTGCGCTTCGATATTCACAAGGATGTTGAGATTCTAACGCCGGAGGAGAACCCCAATTTCGAGTCATATTGGAATGAGTATTACCGTTTGTCCATGCGCCATGGGATTTCTCCTGAATATGCACAACGCGAGGCTCGCCGTCGGACAACCCTGATTGGGGCATTGGCTGTTCGCTTGGGGCATGCCGATGGATTGATTTGTGGCACGGTTGGGCAGACAGAGATTCATCGGAAATTTGTTTCACAAGTAATTGGCTTGGCGAGCAACGCCACAGGATTTTATGCACTTAATATATTGATGCTGCCAGGACGAACGGTTTTTATTGGGGATACCTACGTCAACTATGACCCAAGCGCCGACCAATTGGTTGAAATGGTGCAATTGGCTGTTCCAGAAATTCAACGTTTCGGGATGACTCCAAAGGTTGCCTTGGTTTCTCATTCATCGTTTGGCAGCGATGACTCACCATCTTCTCGAAAATGCGATCTGTCTTGGCAAAACTCAATGTTTTGATGCCAGAACTCGAAGTTGAGGGAGAAATGCATTGTGATGCAGCATTTGATGAACGCTATTCGCCAGCAAGTATTTCCCAATTCAAGGTTAAAGGGCCAACCGAATTTGCTGGTCATGCCTAACCTGGATGCCGCCAATATCACCTACAACGGCCTCAAAGTTGCGGCTGGTGACAACTTGACAATTGGACCTATCTTACTTGGCACATCACGTCCGGCTCATATCTTGACCTCAACAGCCACCGTCCGGCGTATCGTCAATCTGACTGCACTTACTGTGGTTGAGGCAGGCGGCAAATGACCATGCACTTCATTATGAATATTTTCAGTTCGAGCCTGCGGTGAAAATAAATCAAGCACAGCAAATATTTGGCGTTGTGATTATCAGTTCAGGTCTATCTATTTCAGCAGACATCGTGGGATGTCTCAGCAAGCAAGAGGCGTTTTCTGTTTTGGATATTTGTCGCAACGCGGTAACGGGTTTGAAAACCATTACTTCTCGGCGTCCGGATCTGGTTTTTATTGTTGCACCGCTACCTGACAGGATGGTGACTTATGTCATAAAAGAAGCCAAAAAGGAGGCAGCCACATGCACGGATAATACTTGTTGCCGACTGGACTGAGTTTGCGGGATTTGCACGCGCCAACCAGAAGGGGGCTGATGGTTTTATCTCAACCAACCTTTTACCCAAAGAACTGCCGTTGGTTCTCGCCCAGTATTCAAGCCTTAGATCCACTTGGGGAACACAATTTTCACCGTGGAAAGCGCGCTATGGCATGGCCTGATAAACCGTATCTGGTTCTCAAAATTTCATGCTGACCTGGCTTTCGATTGATTTTGTATTGCTGGTTATGGCCATCTGGTTGGCGATCAGCTTGGCAGGCATCCTGGCATTAAGAAGTTTTATGTTCGTAGCCCAAGTCCTTTTCCCTTTGGGTGGAATGGCTTGCCTGGTTTTGGCATGGGCTGCCTTAACTATGTTTGGCAGTACGCCGGAGACGGCCATTTTGCCTTTGGGCTTGCCGCAGCTTCCTTTTCATCTGCGACTGGATAATCTGGCCGCTTTTTTCCTTTTGGTGATCGGCGCTGTCGGTGCTGGAATTTCCATTTTTGCCGCAGGCTATTTCCGTAAAGGTGCAGGAACACCACCCGGGCTTCTGTGCCTTGAATATCACCTATTTCTGACCAGCATGGTGTTAGTTATATTGTCAGACGATGCTTATGTATTCATGGTTGCCTGGGAAACCATGGCCCTTTCATCGTTTTTCCTGGTCACCGCCAACCACAAGCTTCCCGAGGTTCAGGAGGCTGGTTTCCTTTATCTACTGATTGCCCACGTTGGCGCAATAGGCATTTTGCTGTGCTTTGGCGTCTTGCAGGCCAATTCCGGCGACTACACCTTCGCCAACATGCGCACCCAGTCGCTGTCTCCTTTCTGGGCATCGACAGCCTTCATCCTTGCTCTTTTTGGTTTCGGTGCAAAGGCGGGGATGTTACCGCTCCACGTTTGGTTGCCCGAGGCCCATCCGGCAGCGCCGTCCCCAGTTTCCGCATTGATGAGCGGCATCATGCTGAAAACGGCAATCTACGGCTTGCTGCGCATTTCTTTCGACCTTCTTCACGGCAATGTCTGGTGGTGGGGTGGCCTGCTGCTGGCGCTGGGCTTAGCCACGGCCTTGTTTGGCGTGGTTTTTGCCACAGTGCAAACCGACATGAAACGGCTGCTTGCCTATTCATCGATTGAGAACATCGGCTTGTTGCTAGCAGGGATAGGTCTCGCGTTGATCTTCCACGCTTACCACATGCCAGCCCTGACTGCCTTGGCCCTGACTGCCGTGCTTTACCACGTGGTCAGCCACGCATTTTTCAAGAGCTTGCTGTTTCTCGGTACCGGGGCGGTATTGCATGCGACTGGTGAACGCAATCTTGGACGACCTGGTGGTCTCATCCGTTATATGCCCTGGGTTGCATGGTTGATGCTGATCGGTGTGTTTGCCAGTTCCGCCCTTCCGCCATTTTCCGGTTTTGTCTCCGAATGGCTGTTGCTGCAAAGCTTCCTATTTACACCGGGCTTGCCTGACTCCTTCCTGAACATGTTTATCCCCATCGTTGCAGCCGTCATCGCTTTGATTGCAGCACTCGCCGGCTATGCCATGGTGAAATTTTTCGGTGTGATCTTCCTCGGGCAACCGCGTGAGGAAAGCTTAAGAAAGCGCACGATGCGGGTTTGTGGGAAAAAATCGGTATGTTGTGGCTGGCCGCATGGTGTATTGCCTTGGGGCTGTTCCCGAATTTTCTGATCCGCCTGATTGATTCGGTCACCGTATCACTGGTGGGGGCCGGACTCGGACGACATACCACGGAATCCAGTTGGCTCTTTTTGGCCCCCAGTTCCATCGAGCGGGCAAGTTTTGCGCCACTGCTCTTCTTGCTAGGCGTTACAGCGGGCTGCCTTATCGCCTTTTTTCTGGTCAGAGTTTTCTACCATGGCCGCTTGCGCCGCGCCCCACCCTGGGATTGTGGTCACCCCTGGCAAACCGCCAGAATGCAGGACACTGCCGAAGGATTTGGCCAGCCTATCCGTCAAATTTTCGAGCCTTTCTTCCGTATGAAGCGGCGCCTTCCGAGCCCGATGGACAGCAAACCTAGCTATAAAGTTGAAGTCAGTGATCATTTCTGGCATTGGCTTTATCTGCCAATTGCGCGAATGATCGAGTTTTTGGCCGGCTTGGTTGGGCGCCTTCAGCAAGGACGAATTTCGATCTACTTGCTCTATAGCTTTTTGACCCTTTTATTCATGCTTTTCCTGGTGCAGCGATGAGCATTTCAGGATTTTTATCCCAGCTTCTCGCCATCGTCATGGCTTTATTCCTGGCCCCCTTGCTGATGGGCTGGTCAACCAGTGGCGTTGTTGGCTCCAGAATCGCTCGGGGCCTGGCGTGCTCCAGCCTTACCGGATGCTGCACAAACTTTTCCACAAAGAGTCAGTCGTTGCCGAGCACGCGTCATCGCTCTTCGTATGGCACCCTATATCGTATTCGGTTGCATGGTACTGGCCTGCGCCATCATTCCGACGCTGTCGACCGATTTGCCGCTTTCGCCAGCCGCTGATGCAATTGCTCTGGTCGGGTTGTTTGCCGTGGCCCGTGTCTTCATTTCTCTAGCAGCTATGGATATCGGTACGGCCTTCGGCACACTGGGTGCCCGAAGGGAAATGCTGATCGGTTTCCTGGCCGAGCCGGCATTGCTTTCCGTTTTGTTCACCGCCTCACTGATCAGCAACTCAACCGCTTTAACCAGCATTGTCGAATATCTGGCCCACAAGGAATTCGCGATTTACCCCAGCCTGGCCTTTGCCGGGATTGCCTTCACCATGGTTTCCTTTGCCGAAAATGCCCGTGTCCCGGTGGACAATCCGGCTACCCACTCGAACTCACCATGATCCACGAAGCGCTGATCCTGGAATATTCGGGACGGCATCTGGCTTTGATCGAATGGGCCTCGGCATTGAAGCTCTTCGCCTACTCCTGCATGGGGTTGGCCCTGTTCTTCCCGTGGGGCATTGCTGAGGCTGAGGCACCCTTGGCCTTGATCTTTGCCATCCCTGCGCTCGTTTTCAAACTGGCGATTGGCGGATTTCTGCTGGCGCTGATTGAAACGCTGTCGGCCAAGATGCGTATTTTCCGGGTGCCCGAGTTCCTTGCCTCCGCCTTCCTGCTGGCCGTGATCGGCATGCTGGTTCACTTTCTGCTGGGGGCTTGAATGAATGCGCTGATTTCCCAACTGATCAACCTGTTCGCTTCAGTCATTCTTATTCTGGCATTCGCGATGCTGTCTCAGCGCCGCATCATCAACTTGATCCATCTCTATACGTGGCAAGGATTGGCAGTGGTGGGCTCAACAACGGTTGTCGCTTACGTCACCCACCAGCACCACCTGTTTTACTCGGCGGGCCTGACCTTCCTGCTCAAGGTTATTTTGATTCCCTACTTTCTGCATCGGTTGATCCGCCGGCTGAACGTTCGTTGGGACATTGAAACCTTGTTCAATATCCCGACCCTGATGATCATCGGGATCATCCTGGTGGTCTTCGCCTTCAATGTCGCACTGCCCATCGCGAAATTTTCCGACACCGTGGCTCATGGCACCTTGGGTATCGCGCTGGCGTGCATTCTTCTCTCGTTCTTGATGATGATCACCAGAGCCAAGGCAGTGCCGCAGGTTATCGGCTTCCGTACCATGGAGAACGCGCTGTTTCTGGCCGCGACTTCCGCGACCTATGGCATGCCGATGGTGGTTGAACTGGGTATCGCGCTCGACGTGCTGGTTGGTATTCTCATTCTGGGCGTCTTCATGTTCCAGATCCGGGAGCAGTTCGACAGCCTGGATATTCGCCACCTGGAAAAGCTCAAGGAAGACTGAACAGAATGAATCCGCTTTATTTTGTTTTCGGCACTCCTCTGCTTGGTGGCGTTGTCCTCGCCTTGATCGGGCATCGCAGCTATGCGCGGGACGTCAATGTGGCCTTCAGCGCCAGCAGCTTTATTGCAGCCTGCGTGTTGACGGTACAGATCATCGCTGATGGCCCGTTGTTTGCGCTGGACAAACAGTTTTTCATTGATCCACTTAACGTCTTTCTGGTCACCTTGACGGCCTTTGTCGGCATGACCACGTCGATCTTCTCGCGCCCTTACATGCGCGTCGAACAGGATCACGGGAAAATGACCCCGGGGCGCATGCGGCTCTATCACAGCATGTATCAGTTCTTCGCCTTCACCATGCTGGTCGCGCTGACCACCAACAACATGGGTACGCTCTGGGTGAGCATGGAGGCCGCAACGCTGACCACGGTGCTGCTGGTTTCCGTTTACCGCACTCCGGCCAGCCTTGAAGCCGCCTGGAAATATTTCATTCTCTGCGGCGTCGGCATCGCGCAGGCACTGTTCGGCACCATCCTGCTCTACATGGCGGCCGACCGGGTGATTCCTGATGGCGTTGATGCGCTGCCAGGACCAATTTGGATGCCGTCAAAAGCCAGTTAAACCCAACCATCATTTCGCTGGCTTTCGTTTTTCTGCTGCTGGGTTATGGCACCAAGGTCGGACTGGTTCCCGTGCATAACTGGTTACCCGACGCCCATGCCGAAGGCCCGACACCGATCTCCGCCGTGCTTTCCGGCTTGCTGCTGAATGTGGCGCTGTATGCGGTGCTACGGTGCAAAATCCTGACAGATGGAGCACTACACAGCCAGTTTGCCGGCGAACTGATGATCGGTTTCGGGCCGTTCTCCGTCGTTGCTGCATCCTTTTTCCTGTTCCGGCAAAAGGACGTCAAACGGATGTTTGCCTATTCCTCCATCGAGCATATGGGGTTGATGACCTTCGCCTTCGGTATGGGCGGCCCGATTGCTAATTTTGCCGGACTGCTGCACATGACGCTGCATTCACTGGTGAAATCGGCGATCTTCTTTTCGGTTGGTCACGCCACGCAAAAGGCCGGCACCCAACTCATGGAAGACATTCGTGGGCTGATCAAGGTCAGCCCAACTGTTGGCTGGGGTTTGATGCTGGGGTCGCTGGCCATTCTCGGCATGCCACCCTTTGGCGTATTTGCCAGCGAGTTTCTGATCCTGACCACGGCCATGCGCGACTTGCCGTGGGCGACGCCCTTGCTGCTGCTGGCCTTGGGAATTTCGTTTGCGGCGATCTTCAGCCGGGTCCAGCCGATGGTATTTGGTGTCACTTCTGTCAAACCGCTGGCCCATCCGCCCGCCCTGGTCCCGGTCTTCGTTCACCTTGGGCTAGGATTGATGCTCGGATTTTACATTCCGCCTTATCTCAACGGCTGGTATCTGCAAGCGGCGCGCCTGATCGGAGGGCAATAATGCAGATCGCTGATTTCACGTTTGAACCGGAAAGGTTGGCGACACCGCTACCGATCTGGAGATCTACTTGCCCAGCCAGTGACTGGCAGGAAGTCGCCCACGCCGTGGCACCAGCGGTGGTCGCCTAGTCAGTTTATGGGGCAGTGACCGACATGTTGGAAATGCCGGTGGCTACGTCATCTCTGCGGCCTATGCCACCACGGAGGGATTGCTGTGCCTGGAATTGCTGCTTGATCAGCAAGGCGCGACCTATCCGGATATTTCTGCCAGCTTTCCTTACGCCAACCGTATGCAGCGAACCATTGCCGATCTGCTGGGGATCGTTACCGAGCCGATGGAAGATTGCCGACCCTGGCTAAATCATGGTGCCTGGCCAGCCGACTATTTCCCGCTCCGTCACGAAGTGACCGGCAAGGAAACCTTCCCGGCCTGCGAACTCCAGGATTACCCCTTTGTTCGCGTCGAGGGCGATGGCGTTCACGAAATTGCGGTGGGGCCTGTGCACGCCGGCATCATCGAACCGGGCCACTTCCGCTTCTCGGTGGTCGGTGAGAAGGTTCTGCGCCTGGAAGAACGGCTTGGCTACAAGCATAAAGGGATCGACAAGCGGTTTGAGGAGATACCCGCAAAAGATGGCTATCGCCTGGCTGGGCGGGTTTCCGGCGATTCGACGGTAGCCTTTTCCTGGGCTTACTGCATGGCACTGGAAAGCATTTGCAATACCCGGACGCCGGCCCGAGCCCGGTGGTTACGTGCCGTGCTGCTGGAACGTGAGCGGGTCGCCAACCATCTCGGCGATCTCGGTGCCCTGGCCAATGACGCGGCTTTTGCCTTCGGGCTGACGCAGTTCATGCGCCTCAAGGAAGACTGGTTGCGCCTCAATCAGCGACTGTTTGGCCACCGTCTCCTGATGGATGTGGTTATTCCCGGTGGTGTTGCGGTCGACCTCGAAAATGCCGGAATTTCCGAGTTGCTTACTCAATGCCAAGTGATTGCAAAAGAGGTCCAAAACCTCCGCGCCATTTATGAAAACCATGCCGGACTTCAGGATCGCTTCATTGCAACAGGGCGCGTCACCAAGGAACTGGCGACGACGCTGGGCCTGAATGGCTTTGCCGGGCGAGCCAGTGGTGTTCCCGCCGACCTGCGGGCTGACTTCGGCATGGCGCCCTATGGCGGCCATGATTTCAAGAAAGCGGTTCACCGGAATGGTGATGTAGCGGCCCGGGTAACCGTGCGCTTCGACGAGATTGCCGAATCGCTTCGGCTGATCCGCCTCCTTGCTACCGAACTGGCGCCGGGTGAAGTTGTTGTACCACTGGAAGCTGTCGCCGAAACGAAGCTGGGTGCGGGTTGGATCGAGGGCTGGCGAGGTGAGGTATTTATCGCGCTGGAATCCGATGGCGAAAAGATCCGTCGCTGCCATTGCCATGACCCTTCCTGGCAGAACTGGCCTGTCCTGGAGCATGCAGTGATTGGCAACATCGTTCCAGACTTTCCCTTGATCAACAAATCCTTCAATCTCAGTTATGCGGGGCCAGATCTCTGATGTTGAAAACACTCTTTCAAATCGGCAAGCAGGGGATTCAGACTGAACCCACGCCCGACCTGGGCTCGGATTTTCTCTTGCCGGCGCATCGCCTACGGAATGAAATCCTGGAAGTTCTCGGCCGCTCGTTGACCATCCGCGAAGTTGATGCGGGTTCCTGCAATGCCTGCGAGTTGGAAATCCACGCGACCAACAACCTTTACTACAACCTAGAAGGGCTGGGCATCAAGTTTGTCGCCAGTCCACGCCACGCCGACATGCTACTGGTGACCGGGCCTGTATCCAGAAACATGGCGATGGCGCTGAAGAGAACCTATGACGCGATGCCGGCACCCAAATTAGTCGTCGCGGTGGGCGATTGCACCATCAACGGCGGTATTTTTGGTGAGAACTACGCCTGTTGTGGCGGGGTTGGCAAGATTCTGCCGGTTGATCACTTCATCCATGGGTGCCCGCCACCGCCCATCGAACTGCTCAAGGGTATTTTGACGGCTGTCCGTCTGCGCTATGGCCATCCGGTCGTCCAAGACAAATAGGCGACAGCGGACGCTCAGTCATCATTAACTTCACAAAAGCTTGCCTTGAACTCAGTCCAAACACATATCCTGTCAATTCCGAGTCCATTTGCTTTTGATAATGGGGTGGTCAAGGTTTTGGAACCTCCGGAGGCTGATCAGCCTACCCTGGTCAATCGCCTGCTGGGGGGGCGATACGAAAAGCCCTATGTCGTCGATGATGGGTATTCACGCTCGCTCTATTTTTCGTTTGCGTTCGTGCAAAGCGCCATGCGGGTGAGCAAGCCAAACTCGCTGGAACTAGCCTATACGCGGAAAATGATGAGTTTTCTGCTCTTTCAGCCGCATCCCAAAAGCATCCTTATGCTTGGCTTGGGCGGTGGGTCGCTGGCCAAGTTTTGCTACCAGCATTTGCCAGAAACAAAAATCACTGTCATTGAAATCAATCCGCATGTTCTGGCCTTCAGGAATGAATTCAAAATTCCAGAAAATAGTGAGCGTTTCCAGGTGATGCTGGGCGACGCAGCCGAATATGTCGCATCTTGCCATTCAAACTACGATGTGATCGCCACCGATGCATTCGACAAGCATGGCTTTTCGAGTTCGGTGTGCAACCGGGAGTTCTACGAGAACTTACACCGTTTGCTTGCTGACAATGGGCTGATCGTCTCGAACATGGCTGGGCGGAGGGAAGAAAGGATGGCCCATCTGAAAATGCTTAGTGACATTTTCGGTGAACGAACGCTTGCCATACCGGTTGCCTGTGATGGCAATCACGTTGCGCTTGCCTTCAGCGAAGCGGATTTTGAACCTTGTTGGCAGACTGTCCATGGACGGGCCAAGTTATTAGGCAAGAGTATCGGCCTCGATTTTGAAAATTTGCCCGGAAATTCGAGCGGAGCAAAAAGCTGGATTACGTCAAACGATCATTTCTGTCGTCCATCGGGTTATCCAGTGATGCATGAGTATGCTTGCCCTGACGATTTGGAAACCTCACCAGAATCAATGGTATGACCCGTAATAGCCAGAAAATCCGTTTTCTTCGGCGGCATATCCCCGACTTTGAGTGCGAGCCAGGTTGCCATGATTGCTGTGGACCTGTAACCGCTTCCAGTGAAGAGATGGCCAGACTTCCGATGGTCAGCGAGGAAAAGCGATCAACAGCCTTCGATGCACTGAATTGCACATATCTGGGTGAAACGGGTTGCACAACCTACGCAGAACGCCCGCTGATATGTCGATTGTTTGGAACAACTCCGAGACTGGCATGCCCGAATGGTAAGCGCCCTGACGAGATGATTGACGCTCGTATTGAACAGCAGGTGCATGGATATTTCACAGAAGCGCGGCATGTCCTGCTCTGACCGGATGCTATCTGGGGGCATACGGACAGTGAAATAGCGATGATGGAAGATGGAAGTCGCTGTCAAGGATTAATTGAGGGCTGTAAATTGGAATGGAGGTCTGGGTTGAGGGTACACCTCAAGGGCCGCATATTATTGGACAGCTGTCGTTGAGGCGAGCTGGCGTTACCGGTGGCTTTGGCCGAGTAGTTCGCATAGTCCATCCGGCAGGTTTCAAGGTACAGCTGTCATTTGAATGTCAGCTTTCCGGAATCGACGAGTGGCCGGAGTTGGCCGGTAGTACCTATTCAGCAGACCTCCCCGAAGCAGCCATCCGGGCTTTAACAACACAATCAGACTCCATCAACCAAAGTAGGAGTCTGAAATGGAATCCAATCAATCTCGGGAGCCCTGGAACAAAGGTAAGCTGATCGGTCAGAAACCTCCGCTCAAGCCGAAGGATATTTGGGCAATCCGCATTCATCTTCAAAACGAGCACCTGATTCGAGATCTGGCGATGTTCAATTTAGCCATCGATAGCAAGTTGCGCGGATGCGATCTGGTCAATCTCAAGGTGCGCGACATCACTCACGGAAATCAAATTTTGGCGCGGGCGATGGTCGTCCAACGAAAAACGCAACGACCGGTCCAGTTTGAACTGACTGAGCCGACGAGGATTGCCGTTGCTGCCTGGATGGAAAAGGCCAAGCTGAGGTCTGAGCAATACCTGTTTCCTAGTCGACTATCAAAATCGCCTCATGTATCAACGCGGCAATATGCGAGGATAGTTCATCAGTGGGTCTCGGCCATTGGCCTCGACTCGACGGTTTACGGCACGCACACGATGCGGAGAACCAAGGCGACACTGATCTACAAACGAACCAAAAACCTGCGAGCAGTCCAGTTGTTGCTTGGGCATACCAAGCTGGAAAGCACTGTCCGATACCTTGGTATTGAAGTGGATGATGCGCTGGAGATTTCTGAGCAAACGGAAATTTAAGCGCCTGTGACGGCCGCACTGCTAACTATTGGGCGGAAAGTTGTGCGGCCGCTTTGGGGCGATCCTGCCAGCTCGCACATTCGGCCAAGTCCGGCCGCTGGCTATGCATTTGTCAGTAGGCAAGACTCAGTATTTTCCAGCCCGTTTATTCTTGCTGACGAATGGCTCTTGCTGGCCGGGTTCCGGCAGTGAGGTCATCAATTTGCTCGCCTAATAGCTGCCACTCAACTTGGTCACCAGGCACGACGCCAGCAGAAATTGAAACGTAACCTCGACCGGCCGATTGTGGCCCAGAGTGTGTCAAAACGCCGCCTGTAATATAATTATGTCATATTGCATTACGGGGCATTCAGATGAAACGCTTCATAGAAGGCGAAAGCCGAACCCAAAGCACACTTCTGCCGGAATGCCTTGACGATTACATTGCGGATACCAACCCGGTACGTGTAGTCGATGTTTTCGTAGATGAACTCAATCTTGACACTGGGTTTTGATGGCGTTGATCCCGTTGCTACCGGTCGTCCTGGTTATCACCCGGCCATTCTTCTGAAGTTATACATTTACGGCTACCTGAATCGGATTCAATCCAGCCGTCGCCTTGAGAAAGAGAGCCAGCGCAACGTCGAGCTGATGTGGCTAACGGACGGCTGATGCCTGACTTCAAAACGATTGCCCGATTCCGCAAAGATAATGGCAAAGCAATCGGAATGTTCGCCGGCAGTTTGTCGTGTTGTGCCAGCGGCTTGGTTTGTTCTCCGAGGCGCTGGTGGCAATTGACGGCAGCAAGTTCAAGGCGGTTAACAATCGTGACCGGAACTTCACCAGCGCCAAGTTGCTACGGCGGATGGAAGAAATCGAATCAAGCATCAATCGTTACCTGATCGATCTCGATACGGCTGACCGGCAAGAGCCCGTCATTGCCAAAATTCGTGGCGAACGCTTGCAAAGACAAAATCGCTGTATTGAAAGAGCAGATGAAAGCGCTCAAGGAAATCGAGATCCGCCTCAACGATACACCCGACAAGCAGATTTCCCTGACTGACCCCGATGCACGTTCAATGAAGACCCGGGGTACTGGGATCGTTGGCTACAACATCCAGACTGCGGTCGATGCAAAAATCATCTGATCGTGGCGCATGAAGTCACGAATATTGGTGGCGACCGAGACCAACTGACCAGCATCAAACTGGCACGTGCTGCCATGGGAGCCGAAGAGCTTACCGTGATTGCTGACCGTGGCTACTTCAAGGGCGAGGAGATTGTTGCCTGCCACGAAGCCGGTATCGTTGCCATCGTTCCTAAAACGACAACATCAGGTGCCAAAGCCGACGGGCGCTTTGATCGGGCAGATTTCATTTACGATCCGGAGAAGAATGAATATCGCTGCCCAGCGAACCAAACCTTGATCTGGCGTTATTCGACTGTTGAGAGAGGCTTGAAGCTGCACCGTTACTGGAGTTCGAACTGCAAGCTATGCGCCATCAAGGAGAAATGCACGCCCGGCGAACAGCGTCGCGTCACACGCTGGGAACATGAGAATGTGCTTGAGACGATGCAAAACCGTTTGGATCAGGCACCTGACAGCATGCGTATTCGGCGCCAGACGGTCGAGCATCCATTCGGTACGCTTAAGTTATGGATGGGTAGCGCGCACTTCCTGACCAGAACACTGGATCGGGTAAGTACAGAAATGGGGCTGCATGTCCTTGCCTACAACCTGAAGCGGGTGATGAAAATAACGGGAACAGCGGCGCTAATGGATGCAATGAAGGCCTGAGGGGGCCTTTTGTCGTTTCCTGTGCAATTCCGGCAGCCATTTCGCCAATCATGATTTGATTCGCGCTAATCCTTGTCGGTGGCAGAGATTTATTAACCCGTTTTGACACACTCTGGGCCGAGTACGGCCATATACCCATCGCAAAACCAATCTCCTGAACTGATTGGGTAGGTGATCTTCACCGATTAATCTTTGTGCGAAATGGCGGTCAAGTCAGGTGATATTCTGCAATGCACCTTTTGGTACTAGGCAGCCTCTGGCCGCTCCCACGGGGGCTGGGGATTGAACAGCTTTTCCAGTTCGTCAAGAAAGACCCGGACTTTCGGAACGCGGACCCGGTTTGGCGTGTAGCAGGCGTAGAGATAACGGCCGAGGCTACTGAGCGGCTCGAGATCGTCGAAGATCTTGCGAAGTTCACCGCGGGCCAGTGCCGGGCCACACAGGCAGGTCGGCAACATGCCAATGCCATGCCCAGCCAATACGGCATTCATGACGCAATCGATGTCGTTGAACAGGAATTTGCTCGTGACCGGCACGCTGACTTCCTCTCCTTGGGCGTCGATCAGTCGCCATATTCGGCTTTCGTTGAGCTGCAACAAACTGAAGCAGGCGTGGTGTGCCAGTTCGTGCGGTGTTCGAGGTTCACCGTGGGCGGCAAAATAGCCTGGTGTCGCGCAAATAACGCGCTTCATATGAACTAGCTTGCGGGCGACGGCATCCTCCGGCGGCGTCTTGGTCAGGCGCAGCGCTAGGTCGATGTTTTCTTCGACCAGATCGACCAGATGATCGGTTAGGACCAGTTCGCAATTCAGGTCGGGGTATTTGGCAACAATGATCGGCAGCAGCGGCGCGATATACATGCGCCCGAAGGTGATCGAGGCACTGATGCGCAGAACGCCGTGCGGCGCATCGCCCATGTTTCTGACCGCAACTTCGGTGCTGTGGATCGCCTCCAGCGCGCGCAGGGCGTGCTGGTGAAAAATCTCGCCAGAGGGCGTCAGGCTGATCTTGCGGGTGGATCGTTCAAAGAGGCGGACGCCGAAGGCGCGCTCAAGATCGCCGATTTGCTTGCTGATCTGCGCCCGGGTACAGTCCAGCCGACGCGCCGCAGCAGCCATACTGCCCGTTTCCACCACTTTGACGAAGCTTTCCCAGCTATTGAGCCATTGCATTTTGTCAATGATCCGTTGACGTTATGGCGATAATTATCGGCTTTTTGCCAATGATTTTGCTAGGTATAGTTTCACCACAATAACAAACCGCAGGAAATAGCCATGTTGCGCTCCCTGAGTCGCCCCGATGTTCTGGTCGTTACGCTGGCCGCCGCCGGCATCATGATGGTTACGATGGGTTCCCGCCAGTCGCTAGGGCTGTTCATCGGGCCAATCGAGGCAACGACCGGCATGGGCATTGCCAGCATCAGCCTGGCCCTGGCCATCGGGCAGTTCACCTGGGGTGCCATTCAGCCGGTGGCCGGCGCTGTCGCCGATCGCTACGGCGCGCGTGCCGTGCTGATTGGCGGCTTACTCATTCTGGCGCTGGGTTCGGCGATTACACCGTTCGTGACTTGCGGTTTCGGGCTGATGATTTCGCTCGGTTTGCTCTCGGCCATGGGTTCCGGGATAGGCAGTTTTTCGGTACTGATCGGCGCCGCCGCCCAGCGCCTGCCGCTGGAGTCCCGCGGTACGGCCTCCGGGGTGATCAACGCCGGCGGCTCTTTCGGCCAGTTCGTTTTTGCGCCCATTCTGCAAAAGCTGATCCAGGGCGTGGGCTGGATGGGGGCGATGTGGGCCATGGCATTGATGACGCTGGCGGCCTTGCCGCTGGTTGGCAGACTGACCAGGCCGGTCGAGGGGCAGGTCACGCATGTGCACGAAGAGGGCGGGCTGAAGCGGGCGGTCGGCAAGGCCATGACGGACCGCAGCTATCTTTTGCTGCATGCCGGTTTCTTCACCTGCGGTTTCCACATTGCCTTTCTCGTCACCCATCTGCCGGGCGAGGTGAATCTGTGCGGCTTGCCGCCCGCCGTCGCCAGTTGGTCGCTGGCCATCATCGGGCTGGCCAATATTTTCGGCAGCCTGTATGCCGGGTCCTGTGTCGCCAAATACCGCAGCAAGTACGTCCTGGCGGCGATGTATGCCTCGCGGGCCGTGCTGATTGCCTTGTACCTGATGGCACCGCGCACCGAACTGACTTTCTATCTGTTTGCTGCCGGCCTGGGCTTCACCTGGCTGGCCACCGTACCGCCGACCGCGGCGATTGTCGGCAAGCTGTTCGGGATCCGCTATCTGGCCACCTTGTTCGGCCTGACCCTGCTCAGTCACCAGATCGGCGGCTTTCTCGGCGCCTATCTGGGCGGGCTGACAATCAGCCGTTTCGGCGACTTCGGCTGGATGTGGTACGCCGACATAGCCTTGGCCGTATTGGCCGCGGTCATCAATTTGCCGATCCGCGAAGCCCCGGTCGAAGCGAAGCTGGCAATTGCCTGAAAACGAAACTTAAGGAGTCTTACCATGAGCAATTTGCGTCAGGATGTGTCGATCAGTGTGCTGAATGAACGCGGCGGCGAGTACCTACCTGGTTACCTTGGCATCGAGATGCTCGAACTGGCTTCCGGAACATTAAGGAGTCGGATGCCGGTCAAGAAGCTGCACTTCGCACCCAACGATTTCCTCCATGCGGCCAGTATCGTGGCACTTGCCGATACGACCTGCGGCTACGCGACGATCGCCCACCTTCCGGAGGGGGCCCATTCTTTCACCACCATCGAATTGAAGAGCAATCATCTCGGTACGGTGAAGGATGGCAGCATTGCCTGCGTTGCGACGGCGCAGCATCTCGGGCGCAATACGCAGGTCTGGGATGCGGTTGTGACCGATGAGGTAACAGGCCGGAAGATTGCGCTGTTTCGCTGCACGCAGATGATTCTTTGGCCGAAAGCCTGATATTTCCGTCGTGTCACGCATGGGCCGTCAGGAAATCAATGATTGGCTCTATTCCTTAGCAGTGAGATCCTTGCATTGGCCTAGCTAAACCAATTCGTGTAATTTTCCGTTCGTTAGTTACGATATCGTGGCGAGTTTTTCAGTTCGTAACAGTCCCTTGTTTTGCAGCAAAAACTCTTAAAAGTTTTGCAGGGCCGTGACCGCTACGGAATATCACCCGAGTTGACCATAGCATCTCACTAATGCTGACCAGCGAATATCTGGAACATGATCAGTTCGGCACAGCGACTAAACAATTGTCATCAGGCGGCACTCGGCCAATGGCCGCTGAGGGCACGGAGCACTCATTCATCAGAGATGGAAGCGGCCCTTCAGGTGGCTCACCACCTCAACGGCAGCAACCTGCGCGACACCGGCCACTCATCTGAACGAAGTCGAATGGCCGTTTTGGCCGAGGAGCCGGCGCTCAAAAGTAAGCACCCGGTGAACCCATCTGTAAATTAAGGCGTTAGACCGCGAAGATCGTGTCCCCTTAAGAACGATGGTGGACACTTCGATGGAAATCCATAAGCCAAGCCGGCACCGGCGGTATCACCCGGAAGAATTCAAGAAAGCGGTGATTGAGGGCGTAGCGAGGCAGGTGCCTCGGTCGCTGGCATTGCAATACTAACGGCGTTAACGCGAACCAAGTTCGACGGTGGATGCGTGAGCGCGGCATCGAAATCCCGAAGCAGCGCATGTTAGTGCCAGCGGCCCAGCCCGTTCCGGGGACGGCACCCGAGTTTGTACAACTTCCCTTGCCCCGGAACCGGAATCACCGGACATCCGGATCGAAATCCGGCGTGGCAACACCGCGATCAAGGTCGACTGGCCGGTCCAGGCATCGGGCGATTGCGCAGCCTGGTTACGCGACTGGCTGCGATGATCCGGGTCGATGCCTTGTGGCTCTCGGACTCGCCCACTCGATATGCGAGCCGGAACGGAAACTATCCTGGCTCAGGTCGTCCAGATCTTCGGTGAAGCAAAGCCACACCATGCCTACCTCTTTGCCAACCAACGCGGCAACCGCCTGAAGGTGCTGGTGCATGACGGTCACGGTATCTGGCTGGCAAATCGTCGCTTGAACCAAGGTCGGTTTCAACTTCGACCGGGCGACGGCAGCATCACACTCACCCGCAGCCAATTCGATGCGCTGATTCTCGGCTTGCCCTGGGAGAGACTGGCCGATGGTGGCGCGATCCGGGTTTTATGACGGTCCACCATTGGGGAAGTCCACGATAGCCGGGAAGTGGATGGCTTGGCATCATGTCGGTCATGACATTGCCTGCCAACCTTGACCATCTGACTGCGGACGAACTGCGCGAACTGGTACGCCAGCAAGCAGAAGTCATTACACGCAATGATCAAGAACTCAACTGGCGGCAGACCAAGATCGACAAGCTGACCCATGAAGTGGCGTATTACAAACGCCATTACTTCGGCGTCAAGGCAGAGCGCCTGCCGGTTGAACAGGGGCAACTGTTCGAGGAAACCCTGGCTGCCGATATGGCGGCAATCACCGAAGAGCTGGCACAGCTTCTGAAACGAAGCCTGGCGACAGGCCACACGCAAACCCCTGCCAACCGAACTGCCGCGCACCGAGATTCACCACGAACCGGAATCAACGACCTGCGCCTGTGGCTGCCAACTGAAGCGCATCGGTGAAGATGTCGCCGAGAAACTGGACTATACGCCTGGGACTTTTACGGTCGAACGCCATATCCGTGGCAAGTGGGCCTGTGCCCAGTGCGAAACGCTGATTCAGGCACCGGTTCCCGCCCATGTGATCGACAAGGGTATCCCGACCACGGGTTTGCTTGCCCATGTGTTGATCGCCAAATATCTTGATCATCTCCCGCTGTATCGCCAGGAAGGCATCTTTGGCCGGGCCGGTTTGCCGATTCCGCAATCGACACTGGCCGAATGGGTGGGCAAGATGGGTGTCACCCTGCAACCGGTCGTCGATGCCCTGAAAGAGGAAATGCTGACTTACCCAGTGTTGCATGCGGATGAAACGCCGGTCGCCATGCTCGATCCCGGCGCTGGCAAGACGCATCGGGCTTACCTGTGGTCGTATAGCATCGGTGCCTTCGAGCCGGTCAAGGCAGTCGTCTATGACTTTGCTGACAGCAGGGCGGGTAAGCATGTCCGGGAATTCCTCGGCGAGTGGCGCGGTACGCTCGTTTGCGACGATTACGCCGGCTACAAGGCTCTGATCGCCGATGGGGTAACCGAAGCCGGTTGCATGGCCCATGCGCGCCGGAAATTCTTTGATTTGCATGCCAACAACCAGAGTCAGATTGCCCAACAGGCGCTGACTAGCATTCAAAAGCTCTACCAAACCGAGCGGGAAGTCGCCGAGTTGGATCCGGATGAACGGCGACGAATACGGCAGGCGCAGGCCAAGCCGATACTCGATGAATTTCATGACTGGCTTACCCGGCACCGACAGCAGGTACCCAACGGCTCCAGTACCGCCAAAGCGATTGATTACAGTCTCAAACGCTGGAAGGCGCTCGTCCATTACCTGGATGACGGCCAGGTGCCGATCGACAACAATTGGATTGAGAACCGTATCCGGCCCATCGCCACAGGCCGGAAAAACTGGCTATTTGCCGGCAGCTTGCGCGCCGGCAAACGGGCCGCCGCCATCATGAGTCTGATCCAATCGGCCAAACTCAACGGCCACGATCCGTTCCTTTATCTCAAGGACATCCTGTCGCGCTTGCCGACTCAGCCGAACAGCAGGATCGGCGAATTGCTGCCATATCGTTGGAAGCCTGAAATCTCCGCCTGAATCAGAAATCAACCTGGGTTCGCCGGGCGCTTACGCTCAAAACACCGGCCATATCCGGTGCCCTCAAGGATCAGAGCGACTCATCCGAAAGAATCTCGTGCGTCAGGTTGTCAACCACAACGGGGCACTCAAGGTATGTGATCTCGGGATCAGAGCCGTATTTTTCCCGGACGAAAGCTTTCCAGCTTGCGGTGTACATGGCATCGGCTTCTGCCCGGGAATGCCAGAGATAGATCCCGCCGGCCGTGTTTCCGTCTGGCGAGAGGACGTAGCACTTGCGGACCAGACCGGCGATATCCTGGTATTTCGGTGCCGTGTTCAGGAATATCCTGCGCGCTTCTTCCCGAGTGATCGGCTTGGGCGGGCGGATTGTGTTGATGACGATGATCATTCGGACTCTCCTTCGCTGGTGATGGCAGGCAGGCTGCTGCCTGGCGTTGAATTCGTTGCCCTGTCAGGCTTGGCTTAAAACCGCAAAGGTGGCATGCATTGCAATAATCGGCAGCCCTTCTGCATCGAGGGTGCCTGAGGCATGACAAAGCCGTTTGCCGATCTTTACCCGATCCGCCTTGCCTTCAATCCACTGTCCCGGTTGGGCAGGAGCCAGGTATTGGATGGACAGGTTTGCCGTGGCGATTCGCCAGCTCTTCGGAATGCGCTGGTTGATGTTGTAGCCGAGGACCAGGTCGGCAAGGGTTGCCAAAAAGCCGCCGTGTGCCGTGCCGCCGCCATTGCAATGCTGTGCATCCAATTCGACACGAAATACCAGATCGGCACCGGATTCACGAAAGAAGAATGGTGTGATCAAGGTGGTGAATGGACACGGCATAGGCCAGATGGAAAACCCGGCATCCAGCAAGGCCTGCCCTCGGGGTGATATGGCGTTCATTGCGCCTGGGATTTTGCGAAATCCAGGGCATCCTCGAGGCGATCATTCCCCCAGAACATTTCATCGCCAACGAAAAACATCGGCGCACCAAAGATGCCCCGCCGGGCGGCAGTTTCGGTTGCCTGCCGTAATTGCAACTTGTTTTCATCAGACTGAGCTTGCGCAATGACTTCATCGGCGTTTACGTTGAGCGAGGCGAGGACTTCGCGCACGGCGTCTTCCGTATCGAGATCCTTGTCTTCAGCAAAGTTGCGCGCCATGGTTGCGCGAACATAGTCGCCGATCCATGGCTCATTTTTTCCCAGCGTGGCAACCCGCGCCGGCAGAATGGCGCGGCGCGGGAATGCGGTCGGTTTGACCCAGTCGACGCCATATTTGCGTGCCTGGCGCGCCATGTCCTTCCAGGTGTATTCGCCTTTCTGTTTTTGCAGGACGAACGGGGAAGACTCCCAGCCAAAGGATTGAAAGATGGGGCCCAGCAGAAATGGCCGCCATGCCACATCAACCCCCTGGCTGCCGGCAAGCTCTTCGATGCGCATGGCGGTGAGGTAACTGTAGTTGCTGGCAAAATCAAACCAGAACTCGATAGTCTGGCGCGGGTTGTTGGGGCTTGAGTGAGGCATAGGTTTCTCCGGTATTCAGGGGCGATGAACTGCTATTGGCAAGCTTCAGTTGAATAGTGCGAGGCAACGGACTTCAATACTCTCGCGCAGCGGCGTGGCTGCGGTTGCCTCGGGGTGATCGAATGCCGCGTGCGGCGTGAAGCGGGACACGCTGTTGATTAATGAGTCGTACTGTTTGAACAGCAGGGCCTCGTGGCGCTCCATGGCCGAGTAGTAGTGCCAACTGTGCCGGTTTGCGTGGCGCAGCAGATAGATATTGCCACTGCGATCCTGGTACCTGATTTCGCAAGCTTCCAGATCGCCGGCGCCGACCGAACGCGCGTCGCAAACGGCCAACGGTGTATCAAGCACCGGCCCTTTGATTGAGCGCCAGACATTGATGATGGCGAATCTGGCAACGGACTTGCAACGCTCCGTATCCTGCAAAACCAGATTGAGGCGTTTCTGGCCGGTCTCTTCGGAATAGTCGACATGCACCCGTCCGACGGCTCCCGGATTGCTTCCGTCGCCGCTGCGGCCAAACGCGAGGGGCGGGCGTCCTGCCTCGCGCTTGCGCACCTGGTGGTCAAACACGATCACTGATGTTGCGCCGGTGGCTGCCCTGACCAGTTCTGACGTCTCGGCATGGTATCTGGCAATGATCTCCTGCTCGTTGCGGAAATCGGTGACCAGTGTCGGTGCATCCCAGAGGGCAAATCCTTCAACGTCGAGGCTGGGCCGGGATGGCAAGTGACGAGCATCGCGTATCGGCATCCGCACCAGCTCAAACTCGCAGTTCTGCTGTTCAATGCCTGCTGGCGGCTCGTACATATAGGTAAACGGATTGCCGTCGCTTGTTTTCAGATAGCCCATTTCGGCGACGACTGATGGTATGTGCCGGGTCCATGGCGAGTAACGGTCATTTTGGTGGACGTGCGGCACATGGTTGGATGGGGCTATGGCAGGCATAAGGTCTCCGATTCAGTTGCAAACCCGACGTGTGGCGAAGGTGAATCACTACTTGAATGGAGTTTGCGCCTTGAGGCGACATCGTTTCAAACGACTTAAATTCCGACTGACATGCGCTTCTGGAATGCGTACCGGGTGGCGCTGCCGCTACTCGGCAAGCTCGCGTGCAATTTGCTGAAGCCAGTCGGCGACAATTCGGACTTCTTCCCTGGGCTGCTGCGCTGCAAGCACTAACCAGTAAGCGTAATCGTCGCCCGAATGCTTGTGCGACGTGGCCAGCGAGACCAGCCGACCATCGGCCAATAGCGGCTCGATGAGATTCTGGCGGCCAAGCGCCACGCCCTGGCCGGCAAGCGCCGCGTGGATCACCAGGTCGTATTGATTAAAGCGCAGGATTCCCTTGGGCTTTGCCTTCTCAAGCCCTGCCGCGCCCAGCCATTCACTCCACTGCAGCCAGGGGCGCTTCGGGTCATCGAATTCGAGCAGGACCAACTTGGCAATTGTGTCGGCGCTTGTCAATTTGCTTAGCCCAAGCGAGGGGTGGACTACGGGGACAATTTTTTCTCCAAAGAGTCGGATGGCGCCAGCCGGTGCCTGGGCGGTGGCGCAATAGCGCAGGGCGATATCGACGCCTTCTGCTTTCATGTCCAGGATCCGGTTGGATGCCGCCAGACGGACATCAATGCCGGGCCATTGCGTTTGAAACACGCCCAATTGAGGCAGCAGCCACAAACTTGCGACGCCCGTACTTGTTGTCACCGTGACCGGTCTGCGCCCGCGTGGAATGATCAGGCTGGCAAAGACATCCTGCAGTTGTTGCACGGCGCCATCCGCGCTACGGAAGAGCCGTTCGCCTTCGGCGGTAAAGGCAATCGACCGGTGCCCGCGAACCAATAGCTTGACCCCGAGGATTTCCTCCAGACCGTGGATTTGCCGGCTTACCGCCGACTGGGTCAGGCAAAGATCGTCGGCAGCAAGAGTAATGCTCATGCGTCGTCCGACGGCAACGAATCCGCGAACAAGATCAAGCGAGGGTAGGCGCGACAATGGAATCGACATGAGATTTCCTGATGGGAAGTAAGTCATATTATGTTCAACAAACACCAAATGCGCTTACAAACTGTTCGCGTTCCATTGTTTGTCATTCAAATCCCTCCCCAGCCCCCCTCTTGTCAGGGGAGGGGGCCAGACTGTGCGCGATTTGGTAAAAGCCGGTGCGCAAAAATGCCAGAATTTCGTCCCGGGCCTGCAGGGTGGGCTGGCCGGCTTCGTCAATCAGGTGTGCGGTAACGACGCTGTGCGGGCAGCCAACCACCTCGGCAAAGAAGGGTGGGGGAGCCGGATGGGCGGCGCTGTCGGGCAGGGCTTTGCAGATGATCCGGTCGCCCAGGGCATGTGAGTAGGCCGCGAAGCGCTGGGCGGTGCAGAAGCGGTCGCCTTGAAAGCGATAGGCCAGCACCGTGAGATCCTCGAGTTCAAGGCGACTCTTTACGGCGCTCAGGTCGGCAGGGGATATTTCCAGGCCGCCCGGATCGTTCATCGGCAGGGAGGGCTGGGCGAGAACCGGGGCAAGCATTGCTGGCTCAAGCATCATGCTCAGGGCAAAGTTGCCGGTAAAACACATGCCAATTGCGCCAATTCCCGGCCCGCCGCATTCGGCATGCGCAAGTTTGGCCAGCGCGCGCAGCCAGATCGTCACCGGGCTGGTCTGGTTGGCCGCCAAAGCCCTGAATTCAGCGCTGACGCAGGCTTTTTTAAGCACGGTGAGGCCTTCTGCTGCACTCGAGACTTCCCCGTCCTTGCCAAACAGGGACGGCAAATAGACGGTAAATCCGGCATCCCTGACCCAGCGACAAAAGCGCGCAATTTGAGGGCTGATGCCCGGCATTTCCGGCATGACGATGACAGCGGGACCGTTGCCCATGATGTAAACCCGCTTTGGCGTACCGTCGAACGAGATTTCCCTTGGCTGAAAGTCCGCAAGGCAGTCCGCCGCATTCATGCTCTGATGTGCCATCGTTAGCGCTCCTGATTGGGTTGATGACTGGACATTTATTGGACGACATCAGCTGCCGATTCTCAATTGAGAATTTTCGGCTTTGGCATGCGCCGGGGAAATGCGACCAAGGAGAAGCGACAGCCGGCATGCGCTGCGGGCAGTTAACGCCGTGGCGATTGAAGAAAGTGTCCGGCTGATGTTGCCGGCCCGATAAGGCACAATCGGGTTTTGTCTTCAGCCTTCTGCCATGGATGAATTTTCGCCTGCCGCAACCTGCCTGATTTCGACCCGTCAGTTTCACCGCGTGACAACGCTGACGGTGCGGGACGACGTGCTGATCTGGGTGCGCAAGGGTGTCAAGACCCTGGTGCACCAAGGTGGAGAACACAAAATCAGGGCAGGGCAAGCTGTCGTCATGGCCAAAGGGGCGCAGTGGGACGTTATCAACGATCCCGCCCCGCATGGTCGCTATGAGGTGCTTGTGCTGCAGTTTGGCGAAGGCGCCATCCAGGCGTTTCACGAGGCGTACGGGGCTGTTTATTTGTTGCCGCCGATTGTCGATTGCTTCAGCCTGCCGGTGGCTTCGGATCTGGCGCAGTTACTCCTGCGCGTGGCCGATGCCATTGCCTCGCCACTTGCGGCCGGGGCGTTGAGGCAGCACCGGGTTATCGAGGTGTTGCTCATGCTGGCCGAACTGGGATGTGTCATCAAATCGCCGGAAAAACTGACCTGGCCAGATCGCATACGCAGGTTGATTGCGCAACGCCCACACGCCGAGTGGACGGTGGATGCCCTGGCCAGTGCTTGTCATGTGAGCTCGAGTACGTTGTACCGCCGACTTTCGGCTGCGGGCTTGACGGTCGGCAGTTTGGTGCGGGAGGTCCGGCTTGAAACCGCCTTGATGCTGCTCCAAAGCACCAGTCTGCCCGTTGGCGAGGTGGCGCAACGCTGCGGCTACGAGTCACATGGCCGTTTTTCGGCCGCCTTTCGCACACGCTACGGCTTCCTGCCATCGAAATTGACCGAACAGGCTTGAATGGTTTGGCACAGTAAGTGATTGGTTCGGGCTACTGATCCGGCGGCTGGCTGGTGACAATGCCCCATCCCAACCCGTGGAGCAAACTCATGTCACCGCGCACCCTGTTTTTAAGCACTTGCCTGGCGATCACCTCGATGTCAGCCGTGGCTGATGGATTTGCCTTAAGCATTCCGGCCATCAAGGCAAATGGCTGGCTGTCGTCCGAGCAGGTATTGAATGGCTTTGGCTGCGCAGGGGCGAATCACTCTCCGGCACTTGGCTGGCGAAATACCCCGGCGGGCACAAAAAGTTTTGCGCTCACCGTTTACGACCCCGATGCAGCAACGGGTTCCGGTTGGTGGCATTGGGTGGTAATCAATATCCCGCCAACCATAACCAGATTGCCCGAAGCGGCTGGGAATCCGAACCTGCGCCTCCTGCCCAGCGAGGTCGTACAGGTCGCAACCGACTTTGGCCAGCCCGGCTTTGGCGGCGCCTGCCCGCCGGTTGGCGACAAGCCGCATAAATACATATTTACCGTCTATGCGCTGAATACAGAAAAGATCGAACTACCCAAGCATGCGACTGCTGCTTTGGCCGGATTCGTGATCAATGCTCACCTTATCGACAAGGTCAGCGTCACCGCCATCTACGGAAGATGAGTCAATCAAATGCTTGATATGGATAAAACCGCGTTCCCATTGGCGATCCGCGCACAGGATGCGCCACCACGATTAAGCCCTTCAAACTACCCTCCAGAATTCAGGGGTAGGGTGGTGGGGCGACATAAACAGCCGCTGGGCGACTTGTTCGGCATTGGCAATTTTGGCGTCAATCGGACGCGCCTTTCTCCCAAGGCGTCGTCTGCGTTACGCCATGCCCATAGCCGTCAGGACGAGTTTGTTTTCATTCTTGAGGGTTACCCAACGCTGATCACTGATGCCGGTGCTACGCAACTGTCGCCCGGCATGTGTGCCGGCTTCAGGGCGGGAACGGGTGACGGGCATCAACTCGTTAACATGACCGATGCTGACGTCGTCTATCTTGAAATCGGTGACCGGAGTCCGGGGGATACGGCTACCTATCCGGATGACGATATCCAGGCCCATCTGGGAGCGGATAAAAAGTGGCATTTCACCCATAAGGATGGAATGCCGTATTGATATTTCTTTAATTCGACTGGGTGCATTGGCGGGCCTCCAAATTCTCGATGTGGTATGCCGCTTTTGTCAGAGTCTGGCTTGCCGGCTTTGAAAGATGCACTTACCCCGTGGTTCCCTCTGGAAATTTCTCGATTTGATGTGAAGCAGTGGCTAACTGTTTGACCAATATTTCCAGCTGCAGTCCGTCCACAATTGGTTCGCCTGTTCCCGCCGCAATCGGATAGCTCTCCGTTTGACCAGTACGGGTGTAGCCACGGCGTTCGTAGAATGCGATGAGTTCCGGGCGGGAAGACAGGACCGATATCCTGAAGCTTGTCGCGCCAAAGTGCGCCGAGGCATAGCGTTCGGCGTATTCGAGGATCTGTTTGCCCATGCCCTGTGTCTGGTAGCAGGGATCTGTGGCGAGCATGCCGATATTGGCGCAGCGCTCATGGCATGTCACATGGACGCAAGCAACAATCCCGGCATCCTGGCACAGGATCAGGATGGATGAGCAGGAACCAAACAACGCCAGAACTTGCTCCTCCGTTGTTCTCGGGCCCGATACCAAATCCGCCTCATGCGTCCAGCCGCGCTCGTCGGCCTGCGGTCGGTAGGCCCGGTTAACCAGCGTGGCGATCTTGCCTGCATCCAGTTCTGTTGCGTTACGAAGCAGGGGCATCATTTCTTTTCCCCGGCAGGCAGTCGTCTGTCGGTCGCAACCTCAAGCGTCGCCTTGAGCGTCAGTGGTACGCCGTTGCGCAGCGAATTGACACCAATTACCGAGCGGACATGAATGCCCGCCGGGCCAAATATTTCGACCAACAGGTCGGAGGCGCCATCCATAACCTTGGCGTGTTCATCAAATTCAGGGCTGATGTTAAGGGCGCCGTGAAGTTCGATAAATCGGACAATTTTGTCGAGTGAGCCTAGCTGTTTCTTCAGGACGGCGAGCAGATCGATGCAAGCCGAACGTGCCAGGTCGTAACCTTCCTTGGTCGAATATTCCTGCCCCAGTTTCCCCTTGGCTGGTCTGCCGTTGATTGGCAGCGGCGCCCTGCCGGAAGTGAACAGCAGGTTTCCCGTCTGGATGGCAGACACATAGTTGCCAGCGGGGGCGCTGCCGGCAGGGAGGTGAATGCCAAGTTCCAGAGTCCTTTGTTCTGCACGCATGAAGGTCGGCCTTTCTTATTGCTGGCGGTGGTCAAAAATGGCATTGATTTCCTTGCCGGTGATGGCGTTGCTGGCATAACCAAATTGCCCCGTAGATATGATGTCTTTGACGGCGCTGATCATTGCACTGTAAGCCGTCCTGGCCAATGAGCCGCCCAGGCTGATGCGGCTGACGCCGAGTTCGCTCAGTTCGGCCAGACTGAGTTGCTCTCCCCGCAAGCCCATGAGTACGTTGAGCGGGCGGTCGATTGAACTGAGTATCGATTTGATGTCGGCTTTGCTTTGGATGCCGGGGGCGAAAAGCACATCTGCCCCGGCGTCCTGGTAAGCCTGCAGCCTGCGTATGGTGTCTGCCAAGTCGGGAATGCCGTAAAAATAATTTTCGGCGCGAGCGGTCAGCATGAATTTGAATCCCAGCGATTTGGCGGCAGTCGCTGCATGCTGGATACGTTCCTTGGCGAGCCCCAGATCATAGATCGGATTTGCCGCATCGCCCGTTGCATCCTCTATCGAGCAGCCGACGATACCGGTTTTGGCTGCTTCAATAATGGTTTTGGCTGCATCTGCCGGGGTGTGACCAAAGCCGTTCTGGAGGTCTGCGCTGATTGGCAAACTGGTCATGGCGCATAGCTGCGAGAGGTGTGGGAGCATCTCCTGCGCCTTGATGCTGAGGTCGGATTTGCCCTGCGCGAAGGCGAAGCCTGCGCCTGTTGTTGCCAAGGCCGGAAAACCAAGATGTTCAAGCAAGCAGGCCGAGCCGGCATCCCAGGGGTTGGGAATGACAAAGCAGTGATCTTTACGATGCAGCTTGGCAAATTCTTCGGATTTTTCGATTTGAGTTTTCATGTTTTCACTCTGCATGGAAATGTATTTCAGGTGCTTTCTGGTTCTGTTCAGCGCAATCAGTTTGGGCTCTCGTCAAGCAGGCCAATCGACTTTGCGTTGTACGGAGTAACCGTCCCCGGTGCCATCCGCTGCAATTGAGAACTCCGTGGCTTGAATCACAATATAAAAGAGATCTTCCGTTGAGTTGTTGCGCCAAGTGCGCTCGCCGTCCGGAGATACGCGAAGAACAGTGCCCTCACGAATTTCGATGGTTTTTTCATCAACCTGAAACTGTCCTCTTCCTTTCAAGAACAGATACAACTCTTCATGCAAATGATGCTTGTGGTAGAAGGGTACGGCTGCCCCAGCAGGTAAGCAATTTACCGAGACCTCCATGCCGGTCAAACCAAGGATTGGATTTAGAAACAGTTTGCCTGGCACATCAACGCCTGGAAGCCCTTGATCTGCGCTGTATAGCTTTTCCAGGCGTCAATGGCGCCTATCTCTGCCACACTGAAATTTGTTCCTTGTTCACTTGTGCTCGGATTCATGGCCTACCCTTGGTTACAGAAATTGAAAGATTTTGCTTAACGAAACACCCGGTGATTTGCACAGCAAATACTGGATCGGGTGCTTTACCTTAGGGGTGCTCTTGATATTGAGGGGCGTCATCAGGAATGTTTTCCCACTCTGCTTTTGAACCAACAAAAATATGCGAAGAAACCTTGGCATAGCTCGGCGTATCCAAAGTGCCTATTCGTACTCGAACGGTTTCCGGGAGGCTTTCGCGTTTGCCAATGATTGGTGAGCCGCAATTCCCGCAAAAAGCGCGATGAAAGCCAGACCCACTTCTGTAGCTACGTAAATACTCTCCGCCTTTGACGATATGAAAATCGGAAGAGGCGACCGGTGATACGGCTGTAAATGCTGAACCAGTGGCTTTTCGGCAGCGTGAGCAGTGGCAATAGACGATGGGGCCAAGCTCGCCATCGATTTGGTATTCAACTGCTCCGCAGAGACAACTACCTTTGTACATATGATGCTCCTCAGTGATAGCGCTACAGGGTCTTATGCTCAATTTCGTTCAGGTAAATAAAATTGGGGGCTATAACACCCGCCTCGCGCCGAATGGCTTGCAGCGCAGGGGACTCGAAAAAGCTTCGCGCATTTGTCAGCGAGTTCCAGTGAGAGAAATGGACAATGGTGTTTTGTTCATAGTCATAACGAAGTAATTGGTAACTGATTTCCCCCGCTGCCTTGCGGATACCGGCGGCACGGTCAAAAACGACTTTCCATGCCGGATATGACTCGACCTCGTGGATAATCAGGACAAATTGCATTTCAACTTTTTTCTCGTTGAAATCCGGGTTGGATCGAGGTGGAGCGACAGTTTTGCTCACTGTGTGCTCACCAGCTCTATCTCCTCACCAGCAAAGATGGGCGAGTTTTCAAGGTCGACGAAGCGTTTTTCGTCCTCCCAAAGAAGTCGGCTGGCGGCTCGCGCTGCCGGGTCTTGCCCCAGCGTCTCAAGTGCATTGCGACTTTCGTACCAGATCTCCGCGATGCCGTCGTAGGGTTCGGGTGAGCCCCGGAAGGCGATCAGCTTGGTTGTCATCGCACCGAAGTCGCCATGAAACTGGATGTAGCGCGCAATACGCAGCACCGCTTTGTGTTGCTGAACTAAGGACCCGTGCTCATTTTTCCAATAGTCCAAAAACTCTTCATGCGTGAGCTCTGAGCGACGCCGAAGACAGAATGAAATTTTGATCATTGACGACCTATCTACAAATTGACCACAGGGTTGACCAAATCCAGATGTTGTCGGGATTCAGATATGACAGGAAAACCAGGTAACAAGCGGCCAATCCTGTTGAGATTCCTGCCGCACGTATCACCGTTGCTGAACTCATGATGGTTGATAGCCCAATTTGAGTCGCGGCATTTCCTGGTCATTGATCGGGAAATGCAGGGCAGCAGCAATGACCCCCAGGGCGATGCCGATTAGCCAGATCAAGTCATAGGATTTGGTCATGTCGAACATGTAGCCACCCAGCCAAACGCCAAAGAAGGCGCCGACTTGATGGCCGAAAAAGACAAAGCCGAAAAGCGTCGTAATGTATTTCACGCCAAAAACCTGCGAGACGAGGCCGTTGGTCAGCGGGACCGTACCCAACCAGATAAAACCCATCGCCGCACAAAAGAGATAGAGGCTCCAGTTTGTCAAAGGCAGCAGAACAAAGAGTGCCATGATCAGCGAGCGCACCAGATAAATTCCGGAAAGCAGGTATTTGCGCCGGAATAAACCACCCATTACGCCACAGCAATAAGTGCCCACCACGTTGCTGAGGGCAATGATGGCCAATCCGGCAACGGCCACGTTGCCTGGTATGCCCTTGTCCAGCAAGTAGGCGGGTAAATGTGAGGCAATGAAGGCTAATTGAAAACCGCAAGCCAAAAAGCCAAGATTCAGCAGCCAGAAGCCGCGATGCCGGAAGGCTTCCATCAGCGCTTCGCGCATTGTTTGATCCGCGCCAAGAACGGGTGCGGGCGATGCACTTTCGCGCATGGGCAAGGCCAATGGTAGAAACAGCGCGCAGACCACGGCCAACGCCACTAAAGCGCCTGACCATGACAATGAATTGATCAACCCCTGGGCCAGCGGCACCATGGCAAATTGGCCGAATCCGCCAACCGCGCCGGCCAGGCCAAGTGCCCAACTACGCCGGTCGGGCGTCACCATGCGGCTGAGTGCGCCATAAATCACACCAAACGACGTGCCGGAAAGTGCGATTCCGATGCACAATCCTGCGGAGAGGGTGAAGGCTAATGGCGTAGTTGCAATGCTCATCAAGGCCAGGCCGACGGCATATAAAATCAGTCCGACAATAATCACGCGCATTGAGCCAAAGCGATCTGCCAGCATGCCGGTAAATGGCTGTGCCAAACCCCAGATCAGGTTCTGTATTGCGATGGAAAAACCGAAAGCTTCGCGCGTCCAGGCGTTGTCCATTGTTATTGGAACCTGAAATATGCCATTAGCGTGGCGAATGCCAAGGGCCAGCCCCATGATCAAGCCGCCGGCGACGACGAATACGCACGGTTGGCGGAACCAACCGTTTGCCCTGTCTGATGATTCAGGTGAGTTGCTCATTTTCTCTGGAGGTGACTGGTTTTTATGGGGGTTAATGCGACTGAGGTCGATTAGAAAGGCATCCCGATTCCCGTTCAAACGAATTCGCGGTCGGCTGGCATGACGCCGGGGAATGTCAGTTTCTGATGCCGAGAGGCCGTCGCAAATCAGTGGCAAGCGCTTCGTGTTGGTGCGTCAGGGATGGTAGTCAATCGGCCGGGGGCATCTTCGTCGATGCGGCCATCACGCAGCCAAATTAATGGAATGCACCATAGCGAATCCTTGAAGCGCTTGTTGAAGAATGCAAAGTGGCCAATTTTGTTTAAGCCCAGCATGTTCGGTGCGACACGCAAATGGGTTGCCTGGCTGTTTTTGAAATAGTCCAGAAGACGGTTGATGGCTGGAATGGTGCCGAAGTTGTCGTCCGTCACCGAAAGGGCGAGGATCTCGCCCTTAAACCGGGCAAACCGGTCGACAAGTTCTTGCCGTCGTTCCGGGGGCATGGCCCGACGCCCTGTTTGATAGGCATCCTCAAAGCGAGATTGAGGTCCCCCCGCCCCGCCCCGGCGGTTGTCCCCGCCCGCGGCGGCCCCCCCCCCGGGGCAGGCGCCCCCCCCAGGGGGGGGGCCCCGCCCGCGCCGCCCCCGGGCGCCCCCCCCCGACCCGGCGGCCCCCGGGGCCGACGCCCCCCCGCCCGCACCCCGGGGGCTTGCCCCCCCCCGCGGGCGGGGCCCCGCCCCCGCCCGCCCCGCCCCGTCCCGGGCCCCCGCCGCCGGGGGCCCGGGGACCCCCCCGCCCCGACCCCCCCCCGGCGGCCGCCGCCCCCCCCCGGGCCCCCACCCTCCCCGCTCCCCCCCCCGCCCCAGCCCCGGCCCCCCCCCGCCCCCCCGGGCCCCCCCCCCGCCCGCCCCCGCCGCGCGCCCGCGCCCCCGGGCCCCCCCCCGCCCCCCCCCCGGGCCCGCCCCGGCGGGCCGGCGGGCGGCGACCGGGGGGCGGGGGCAGCCCGGCGCGCGCCCCCCCCCCCCCCCCCCCCCCCCGGCCCCCCTCCCCCCGGCCGGCCGGGGCGCCCCCCCGCCCCGCCGCGGCTCCCCCCCCCCCCGCGGCCCGGGGGGGGCCCCCGCGGCCCCCCCCCCGGAGCGCGGCGCACCCCCCCCCCCGGAGAAGTTCCCGGCGCCGCCAAACACCACCCCCGCCCCGCCGGCCCGCCCCCCGCAGCCCCGGCGCTCTCGGGGGGCCCGGGAACACTCCCTCCTCCCCACCGCTCGGGGGGCGTCCCCCCGGGCCCCCCCCCCCGCGTTCCCCCCCCCCCTCTCCCCAACAGCGGGGGGCCCCGGGCCCCGGGGGGGCCCCCGATGGCGCGCCGTCCAGTCAGAAACAACACCCTTTGGCGTATCTTCGAGCCAGCCCAGGCGTTTGCCGGGGAAATATCCAAAGATTGCCGCTAAGGTTGGCATAAGCACATGCCACTGCCAAAACATTGACCAGCGTCTGTGCAGCGCGTAGTCCTTCCAGTATGCAAACTGTGCCCCCATGGTAAAGACGCGACTGACCAGATGATTTGATTCAGCGAGGCCGACAAGAAAGCCTCCCACGCTGTGTGCAACGACATGGATGGGTTGTCCACGAAATCTCGCGGCAACAAAGCGCAGAACGCCTTCAAAGTCTTTTGTCCCCCAGTCTATCCAGCTGGCATCAAATCCACGCAAGCTGCCGTGGCGCGAATTCCCGATGCCACGGTAGTCGTAAGTAACGACATCAAATCCGTTAGCGTACAAATAGTTGGCAAAATGGCTGTAATAGCGACTATGTACAGATGTCGCCGGGTTTATAATTACCACGGGTCGATTGCTGAAAAGTGTTTCCGAGTCGTTAATCCAAACTGACGCATCGAGGAGATACCCGTCGACAGCAGAAATAAGAAATTTTTGTGGCGCATGAGAATGATTACTCATGCTTCACCCCGTGCGGCGTTGATGGGAAGCGGCTTCCTGGGGTAAGTATTTGGTTGACGCCCCATTCGACGTGCTCATTCTCGCGTTGTTGCGCTGAAAATGTGGCGCTGTCATTGCATGCTGAAATGACAACTTTGCCGGGGTTTTCGATGGTTAGGCAATCACCGGACTGCAACACCCAGTCGTTGCTAAATTGATGTTGTGTGATCCAGATCGAGCCGTTCACACAAGTCAGTTTGTTTCCGCAAGCACCGGCTAGTTCAAACGTCGAACCACGCTTCAGTTCAACGTGGAGATGTTTACATTGGATGATCATGATATTCCCCAAAATTGGGCTGATTTCCCAGGGGTGGGAACCTGCCAGACTTGGGTATGAAGTTACGTTGACTGCCTGTTCTGCTCAATCGAATTTACTGTGCGTTGGCATTCTCTATGGGAATGTGAAAATGGTAAATGCCACGTTATTGATCAATTTTTCCGATATTGCATGATCAAGGTGCATATGGCGCCGAGAGTTGAGTGCGGTGGATCAGGTTTGCTTGAGTAATAGGGTTCTGGCCTCGTCCAGGTTATGCAGCAACTCTGCAGCTACTACCCATTGGACAAAGTTATCAGAAGTCGGATTCGTTTTAGCGATTGCTTGCGCGTAACTCCTTCTAATCCAAGAGCTAGACGATATGCACGCTCCAATGCGTCAGCCAGGATCAAAGCATTATTTCCGGAAATGGCGTGACCCATTGCTAAAGGGACCTGACGACCATAACGATGCCCAGAAACAAGAGAATGATATAGAGGGCACGCTGGAACTGGGTGGGCCGCATGTGGCTTCTTACCGCACTACCAAACCAGAGCCCCACACAGGCCGAGACCAGTGCAATTAGTTGGGCTACTAGGTCTGGTTTTAAACCGGCTGATTCAACACTCCCTAGGCGGATACTCAATGCAATGGTTGCCAGCATAAAGCTCAATCCTAGTGCTTGAATCAGTTCGTCCTTTGCCAGCTTTAGCGACTGCAAATAGGGAACCAATGGAATGACGAATACGCCGGTCGCTGCGGTCAAAATGCCGGACAAAACGCCAGCAAAAAATCCCGCCAAGTGTACATATCTTCCGAATTCCGGAAGGACCGGTTTGACTATTCCCCACAGTCCGTAGGCAACCAAAACCATCCCGAGAAGCAAGCGTACATGCTTATCTGAACCACCAATGTCTGCAAGAGGGCTAAATATGGCAAGCAAAATCAGGCCGGTCCACATTGGCCAAAGCCGAAGGCAGAGCGATCTCCAATATTGACCTGAACATTGAGCGAGGTTGGTCAATAGAGACGGTAGCAACATTAGCATGGCTGCTTCAGCGGGCGGCATTATTAACCCTAGAAGCGCCATTGAAACAGTGGGCAGCCCCATACCAGAAATGCCCTTGACGACTCCGGCGATAATGAAGATTGCCCCACAGATAACTAAAAATTGTATGTCCATGGCGGCATGATCAAGCCTTTAATCCCGGAAGTCGATCACGCATAAGTGATGCTAACCTTCGTTAATAGCGAAGGATTGGAAGCATGATGAACACACGCACAAACCCAAATTACAGAATATCCCCGTCTGACCTTCGGCTCTTTTTGGCCGTGGCGGACGCGGGGTCGATTACGGCTGGTGCACACCAAATTCACCTGTCACTTGCTGCTGCCAGCACACGCCTTCAGAAACTTGAGCATGCAATTGGCGCGACGGTATTTGTGAGATCTAAAAAAGGGGTATCCATGACCGATGCGGGGCGCACGCTATTTCGTCATGCCGGTCGATTGCAGCGAGATATGGAGGCGTTACACGCAGAAATGGCTGCTCATACTCAAGGGGTACGAAGTACTGTGCGCGTCCTCTGTAACACGGCAGCAATGACAGAGTATCTTCCTCGCTTGATTGGTCAATTCCTGGTTAGGCATCGAGATATTGATATCGACCTGCGTGAGTTGGATAGCCACGACGTGTTGTCAGCGATGCACCAGGAGCAGGCTGATATCGGAATTGTTGCTGATTATGTTGGAACAGAAGGGCTTAAGACACAGTTATTCCGGACTGATCGCCTGGTTGCAATCATGCCGATAGGGCATGAGAGCGGGGAGCAGAGTGCGGTTTCATTTGTCGATTTGCTGGAACTGCCATTCGTTGGGTTGCCAGGGGAGAGTGGCCTGAGTCGATTTCTTCAAAGCCAGGCTTTGCATCATGGTCGGGGAATGCATCACCGCATACGGGTGCGTAGTCTTGAAGATGTGGTTAATCTCGTCAATGAGGGAGTGGGTGTGGCCGTAATTCCTGAAGTTGCCGCAATTCGACTCGCCAATCAATGTGTCCTAATCCGGCCATTGGTTGATGCGTGGTCAACGCGAAAGCTTCTTCTATGTACCGCTAGCAATGCATGTATGGGGCTGGCTGCAGCCAGACTTTTCGATTTTCTCTCAGATGTACCCATCTTAGGCTGTAAGAGTTTTTGAAGGCTATGTGGGCTATCGCACTGTATTGCCCAAATTTTCCGCCTAATCTTTCTACAGCTTTCCAATCAAAGTGGTATTCGACTCAAATCACGAGTTTTCAACTTTATTAAGTAGTTTCTGACTTTATTTGGTAAGAACATTTATGGTCCAGGCGAAACTTTTTTTGCTGTTAGCACTCAGAGGCGGCGAGTGCTAAAATTAAGTTATCCCTTCAAGGAGATCAATACGCTATGTCCCAAGTTATGTCCCTTCCCATTCCCTCCGCGCTTGGTAACATCGATGCCTATATTCAGGCCGCGAATCGTTACCCGATGCTTTCCGGAGCTGAAGAGACCCAGCTGGCTGAGCGTTTCCACAAGGATGGTGATGTGGAGGCCGCGCGTCAGCTCGTTCTTTCGCACCTTCGTCTGGTGATTTCCATTGCCCGGGGTTATCTTGGCTACGGATTGCCGCATGCCGATCTGATTCAGGAAGGCAATATCGGCTTGATGAAGGCGGTTAAACGCTTTGATCCGGCCCGCGGTGTGCGTCTGGTGTCGTTTGCCATGCACTGGATCAAGGCTGAAATTCACGAATATATTTTGAAGAACTGGCGTCAGGTCAAGGTTGCAACGACCAAGGCGCAACGCAAGCTTTTCTTCAATCTGCGCAGCATGAAGAGCGATTACGAAGGTGTGGATACGCTTTCTGGTACGCAGGCGAATGAGATTGCGCAGCGCCTCGGCGTCAAGCAGGAAGAGGTCATCGAGATGGAAACTCGTCTCTCGGGTCGCGATATGGCGCTGGAGGGGTCGCCCGACGATAGCGACGAGGCTTTTGCTCCTATCGACTATCTGGCCGATTCTCGCTATGAACCGACGCGTGTACTCGAAAACAAGGCAATTGCCCGGCTTGAAAACGAAGGTTTGCAGGAGGCCTTGGCGATTCTGGATCCGCGCAGTCGGCGCATTGTCGAAGCGCGTTGGCTGAATGATGATGAAGGCGCCACCCTGCACGATCTGGCTGCCGAGTTTGATGTTTCTGCCGAACGAATCCGTCAGATTGAGGTCAAGGCCTTGCAGAAAATGCGTGGCGTTCTGACCCCTGCTTGAGTCTTAATAACGGCCAATAGAAAAGGGGAGCCACTGGCTCCCCTTGTTGTTTGCCTAGTTCTTTTTCTTGCTTGCCGGTTTGGCGGCAACGATGTCGCCCTTGAAGTCGTTTTCGACCAATGGCGGCGCATCCACCTGTGGTACATGGCATTGTGTGCAGTTATGGCGTAGAGACGAGGTCGTCGGCAAGACCTTGCCTTCACGGTCACGGAAGTGGCTGTCACCGATCTTGGGTGCTTTTTTCTTTTTGTAGTTATCCGCACTATGGCAGGTCAGGCACTGGTTTTCTTCAAGTGTGATTTCATCGAAATTCTCGACGGCATGCGGTATTACCGGTGGCTGATCGCGATAAGTTCGCGCTACTTTTTCCTGACCACCTGGTTTGCCACCCAGATATTTTTTTGCCTCTGGAGCTTGGTCAACGGTATTTACGTCAGCTCCGCGCATCGGTTTCGGCGCTTCCTGAGCCTGCGCGAGCGGAGCTGTAAGCGCCCAGCAAGCGGTGGCCGCCAGAATGGCAAATCTCATCTTCAGCGTTGTTTTCATGATGGGCGCTCCTCCTCTTGAACTCGAAAATTACTTGGTTTCCGGCTGCGCCACCGCAGGCTGGCTAGTGGAAACCGGGTTATTGAACCGCAGCCCAAAGGTGAATACATCCTTCGAGCAAACATCAATACAACGGCCACAATTGGTGCAATTTGGCCCCAGAATGACCGGGCCAATGCCCTTGCCTTCACCTTTGAGTGCGGGGCGGATGACATGCGGTTCAGGGCAGACTTCAAAACAATCCATGCAGTCATTGCAGGCGCTGCGTTTCGTCGCAGAGATGCGCACCGGACTCCAGCGGCCAAGCAGGCTATAAAAAGCACCGACCGGGCAGAGTCGACCGCACCAGCCACGGCTCATTACGAATAAATCAAACAGGAAAACTGAAAGTATTACGGTCCACGCCGTTCCGAGGCCAAAAATTAGGCCGCGATGCAGCATGGAAACCGGGTTGATCAGTTCCCAAAGGACAACGCCGGTGATCGCCGAGCCAACGAAGGTCATGCCCAGTATCCAGTAGCGTGTATTGCGCCCGAGGTGAGCGCTGCCTTTGATGCCGAGGCGATCACGCAGCCAGCCGGCGGCATCGGTAACGATGTTGACCGGGCAAACCCAGCTGCAATAGACGCGGCCACCAACCAGTAAATAAAACACCAGAACAATGGCCATGCCTATCAGGCCGAGCGTTTCCGGCAGATGACCGGTGACCATCGATTGCAGGGCAACATAGGGGTCGGTAAGCGGCAGGACACCCAGGGTATAGCTGTAAGCCAGATTGCCTTTGACGATCCATAAACCAAACCAGGGGCCTGCGAGAAACAGCGCCAAAATTGTGAGCTGCGAAATGCGGCGCAGAATCAGCCATTTGTGTGCGACAAGCCAGCCTTTCTCAGCGACAGCTTCGGCGCCGATGCGTTTGTCTTGGGCGGCACTCATGGCTTGCCTCCCAGACCCGGTGGCTGACTTGGAATGGCGCCGGCTTCACTACCCGGCATGCCGCGCAATGATTCGGTGTGGCCGCTGGCCGGATCATAGTGACCGGGCAGAACCGCGCCTTCCGGGCAGGCGGTCCGGCAGGTCGAGCATTTTAGACTCGTCGATCAGCGAGTGGCCGGCTTTTTGCCTTTCATCCCAGCCAACGCGGTAATGTTTGCCGAGCGCACCCTGCGCGAGTTTGGGCGGTAGAACGCGGATCGCCGCCTCTTCCAGCACGCAGGATTTTTCACATTTGCCGCAGCCGGTGCAATGTTCGGAGTGCACGGTGGGCAGGAACATGGCATGGCGCCCGGTACGCGTATTCGGCTGCATGTCGAGGGTGATGGCCTTGTCGATCACCGGGCAGACGCGATAGCAGACATCGCAGCGCAGGCCGAGGAAGTTGAGACAGGTTTCGTGGTCAATCAGCACCGCCAAACCCATCTTGGCCTTGTTGATGTCGGTCAGACTATGGTCCAGCGCCTTGGTCGGGCAGGCCTTGACGCAAGGGATGTCGTCGCACATTTCGCACGGAATGTTGCGTGCATTGAAGAACGGCGTACCGGTGGCGACCGGCGTTTCCGGCTTGGCCAGTTCCAGCGTGTTGTAGGGGCAGTCGCGCACGCACATGCCGCAACGAATGCAGGCGCCGAGGAAATCGTCTTCCGGCAAGGCGCCGGGCGGGCGCAGGGCAAGCGCCGGCAGGGCCTTCGATTGTTTGGCGTAGAGCCCCAGCCCAAGACCGAGCATGCCCACGCCACAAACCATCTTGGCTGAATCAAAAATGAATTGGCGACGAGCGGCGCCAGTTTTTGGGGTGTTTGGTTTCATTACTTTCGCTTGATAAGGTTCAGCCGTTACGGGTGGGCCCCCTGGTTACCCTTATTCCCACCCGATTCGGCACTCCCTGATTGTTTATTTGGTCTGTGCCGCCTCAAGCCTTGACCACTTTGCACGCACACTTCTTGTAGTCGGTTTCTTTCGAGATCGGACAGGTTGCATCCAGCGTCAGCTTGTTGACCAGGCGATGCTCATCGAAGAACGGTACGAAGACCAGGCCGAGCGGTGGCTTGTTGCGCCCCTTGGTTTCGACGCGCAACTGGATTTCGCCACGCCGGGTCGCTAGTTTGACCACATCGTTGCGGGCCAGACTGCGCTTCTTGGCATCTTCCGGGTGCATGTAGATGACGGCATCCGGCATCGCTTTGTAGAGCTCCGGCACGCGACGCGTCATCGAGCCGGTGTGCCAGTGTTCCAGCACGCGGCCGGTGCATAGCCACAGGTCGTATTCGGCATCGGGCATTTCGGCTGCCGGCTGATAAGGCAGCGCGAAAGCAATGGCCTTGCCGTCCGGATAACCGTAGAAACGCACGCCCTCGCCCTTCGGTACATAGGTGTCGTAGCCTTCGCGGAAGCGCCACAGCGTTTCCTTGCCATCGACCACCGGCCAGCGCAGACCGCGCGCCTTGTGATAAACGTCGAAATTGGCCAGATCGTGGGCCTTGCCGCGACCGAAGGAGGCGTATTCCTCGAACAGGCCTTTCTGAACGTAGAAGCCGAAGGCCTTGGACTCGTCGTTCATGTAGTCCTTGATGCCGTGGGCGTTGACCTTGGCGACCTCGTCCAGCCCGAACTTGTTGACCTGGCCGTTGGCGAACAGCACGTCGTACAGGGTCTTGCCCTTGTACTCCGGGTTCTTGTCGAGCAACTCGGCCGGCCAGACTTCCTCGATCTTGAAGCGTTTGGAGAACTCCATGTACTGCCACAGATCGGACTTGCCTTCACCCGGCGCCTTGACCTGCTGGCGCCACATCTGGCCGCGCCGCTCGGCGTTGCCGTACATGCCTTCCTTCTCCATCCACATGGCGCAAGGCAGGATGAGGTCGGAGGCCATGGCCGAGACGGTCGGGTAGACATCGGAGACGACGACGAAAGCCTTGGGATTGCGCCAGCCCGGATAGATTTCGTCATTGACGTTCGGCCCGGCCTGCATGTTGTTGGTGGTCGACGTCCAGTAGAAGCCGAGCTTGCCGTCCTTCAGGGCGCGGCTCTGGGCCACGGCGTGCAGGCCGATCCAGTCGGGAATGGTGCCGGCCGGCAGCTTCCATAGCTTTTCCGACAGCTCGCGGTGCTTGGGATTCATCACCACCATGTCGGCCGGCAGGCGATGGGCGAAGGTGCCGACTTCGCGCGCCGTGCCGCAGGCCGACGGCTGGCCGGTCAGCGAGAACGGCCCGTTGCCCGGCTCGGAAATCTTGCCGACCAGCAGGTGCACGTTGTAGATCATGTTGTTCACCCAGGTGCCACGGGTGTGCTGGTTGAAGCCCATGGTCCAGTAGGAAACGACCTTGACCTTCGGGTCGGCGTAGGCCTTGGCCAGCGCTTCGAGGTTTTCCTTGGGCACGCCGGAAATCTCGTGCGCCTTGTCCAGCGTGTATTCGGAAACGAAGGCAGCGAACTCGTCGAAAGTCATCGGCGTCGAGTTGTTCGGGTTGCCCTTCGGCTTGCCTTCTTCGCCCGGGTAGCCGTTGTTCATCGCCACCTTTTCCAGCGGGTGATTCGGGCGCAGGCCGTAGCCGATGTCAGTGACGCCCTTGGCGAACTTGACATGTTTGGCGACGAAATCCTTGTTCACTGCGCCGGTTGTGATGATGTGGTTGCAGATGTAGTTGAGGATGGCCAGATCGGACTGCGGTTTGAAGATCAAGGTGTTGTCAGCCAGTTCGCAGGAGCGGTGGCTGAAGGTGGATAGGACATGGACCTTGACGTGCTTATTACTCAGGCGCCGGTCGGTGATGCGCGACCACAGGATCGGGTGCATCTCGGCCATGTTCGAGCCCCACAGCGCGAAGACATCGGCGTGCTCGGCGTCGTCATAGCAACCCATCGGCTCGTCGATACCAAAGGTGCGCATGAAGCCGGCAACAGCCGAGGCCATGCAGTGACGGGCGTTGGGGTCGAGGTTATTGGTGCGGAAACCGGCCTTCATCAGCTTGGCGGCGGCGTAGCCTTCCCACACCGTCCACTGGCCGGAGCCGAACATGGCGATATTGCGCGGCCCGCCTTCCTTGAGCGCGGCCTTGCACTTCTCTTCCATGATGTCGAGCGCCTGGGTCCAGGTGATTGGCTTGAAGTCGCCATTCTTGTCGTACTTGCCGTCCTTCATGCGCAGCATCGGCGACATCAGGCGGTCTTTGCCATATTGAATCTTCGAGAGGAAGTAGCCCTTGATGCAATTCAGCCCGCGATTAACCGGCGCATCCGGGTCGCCCTGGGTGGCCACAATGCGGCCTTCCTTGACGCCGACCAATACGCCGCAACCGGTGCCGCAATAACGGCAGACGCCCTTGTCCCAGCGCACGCCATCATCCTTGCCTTTTTGCTGCGCCATGACGGCGTTAGGCACGCTGATGCCGGCGACGGTTGCTGCCGCCGCGACTGCGTTGCTCTTGATGAAATCACGCCGGGTAAGTTTTACTTCGATCATCTCAGGCCTCCTCATCTGGATCAGATTCGTACTGGTGAAACACCAGGGCGGCCGAAATCACTCCCGGCATCTGGCGGATCATCTCAAAGGTATTGCTGGTGTTGTCTTCGTCGCCGGATTCGATGGTGACGATCATCCGGCCATCTTCGGCAATGGCGTGCACTTCGACGCCGTCGATTGCTTTTAGTAGCGCGCTGACTTCCGCTGCATCTTTCGGCGCAACGCCAAGAATGATGCTGGTGATGTTGAGTCCGCTGGAAGCCTGCATGCTTGAATAACCTTTAGTCAGTTAAATATCAGCTTGAGTAATCTACGCTTGGCATACGACTAAGGTTTTAATTCAAGTCAAAATTTGGGTAATAACCCTGTGGTTTTTGTTGTTATATTGATTCATGTCAAAATCAGGCGCGCGGGTATGAAAAATTGGTTACAGTGGTCTCATACCCTTTTGATAACGCATTGTGAAACAACTCAAACCTCTACTGTACGCACTGCCTCTGCTCTGCATTATCGGCTGGATTTTTTGGGGTGTGATCAAACCCCAGATTGAAGAATCACGTAATGCTGCGCTGTCTCAGCCATCGGGTCTGGTGGAAAGCAATCCGGCTTTGATGTTGGAGCCGATCCGTCCGATGTCCGAGCCGCACGGGCTTGATCCGAAAAAAGTAGCGCTCGGCAGCAAACTTTTCCACGACACTCGCCTTTCTGCCGACAACTCGCTCTCCTGTGCCAGTTGTCATCCGCTGGATCGTGGCGGGGCGGATGGCTTGCCGGTATCGATTGGCGTTGGTGGTGCGGTTGGCGGCATTAATTCGCCGAGTGTACTTACGGCAGCCTACAATTTCCGCCAGTTTTGGGATGGACGTGCCGCCTCGCTCGAAGAGCAGGCTGGTGGGCCAGTCGTCAATCCCATTGAAATGGCGTCGACCTGGCCAAAAGTGATCGAGAAACTGAGTGACGATGTTGAAATAAAACAGCAGTTTTCCAGTGTTTACCGTAATGGATTAACGCCAGACAATATTCGTGATGCAATCGCCGAGTTTGAACGTTCATTGGCTCGCCCTGGGCGCTTTGACCGCTGGTTGAATGGGGATAGCAATGCACTCAGCAATGATGAAGTAGCAGGTTATCGGTTGTTCAGGAAGCATGGCTGCACGGGTTGCCACCAAGGTGTCAATGTCGGAGGGAATCTGTATCAGCGCTTTGGCACCATGGCGCCATATTTTTCTCCCAACGCTACGAGCAAGGCTGATCTGGGGCGTTTCAATGTCACCGGGCGTGAGACGGATAAGCACTTTTCAAAGTGCCAAGTCTGCGCAATGTTGCGCTGACTGCTCCGTATTTTCATAACGCGGCAGCCGCTACACTTGAAGAAGCGGTTCGGGTGATGGGCCTTTACCAGCTCGGGCTGGAATTACCGGCGCAGGATGTTGATCTGATCGTCAAGTTTCTCGGCACCCTCAATAGCGAGATGGCGCCATGAAAAAACATGCGTGGCCTTTGAGTTTGCGATCACTCTGGTTGCTCGGCTGCATTGCTCTGCTGATTCTGGTAACGCTTTTTCATTTGGGTAATGAAGTCGATAGTCGAGGTCGAGCGCGAGTTGAATTGATTGTCAATGAGCTGACAGCGCTTGATCTTGCGATCAATCTGGAAGTGCTCAAGTTACGTCAGGGGCAACGCCTTGATTATGACGGGCTGGTTGTTGCCAGCCGAAATATCGACCAAAAGCTAAGCGCTCTGCAGGATGAGTTTGGCAAGTTTTCACTTAAAGCCGAGCTGTCGATGGCAAATAGCCGTTGGTTGGAAAAGAAGAACGGACTTGATCGTTTCACGCGTATCCACGCTGTGTTCAATACTTCGCAATACCATTTCATGAATTTGGCTGAAGTGTTTGGCAAGAAGCAGTCATCCCCCGGCCTGATTTTGACTTCCCAGCGACTGATGGCATTTCTCATCAATGGTGGGAATAACGACTTGCCCATTCTCGTCAGTGCCCTGTACCAACTTGACCAGGATATTGTTCACTGGCCAGCTGCTGATCGCGTGCCAGGTAAATTGCTGGTGATGCACGCTTCGACCATGCTTGAAAATTTTCGCGACTTGCAAGGGGTGTCGCAACAACTACTTGAATCGCCCTTTGCCGGCGATGTGAATGTTGCCTATCGACATTATGCCGAGGCGCATGCTGACGCGATCCGTGTCGCTGCCTATTATCGCTGGGGCTTGGCGGCGTTTGCCCTGTTCCTCGTCGGGCTGGTAATCCTGACTCTGGCTCGTTTGCGTAATGCCCTGTCCGCGCTGGGGCGTAGTCATGAGTTGCTCGATAACATTGCGGATAATCTGGGCGAAGGGATTGTCGCTTTTGATGGCGATTCGCGACTGGTCTTCATGAACCAGCGCGCCGAAGGGGCTGATCGGTCGGCTGGAAGCTGATTTGACCGGTCAAACACTGAACGAAGTCCTTTTTGCCGGGAGTGTGACGGATACCAGCCGCGAACTTCAGGTGGCGATTGATGGCGGTGAACGTTTCAACAATGAAGGCTGGCTAGATGTTAAACATGGCCGCCTGCCAGTCGCTTTTCTTGGCGGTCCGTTGCCGGATGTTGAAGGAAAATCGACCGGTGGCTATGTACTGTCATTACGTGATCTTTCCGAGACGCGACGCACCGAGGCGCGCCTGCATCTGGCCGCGCACGTTTTTGACAGCCTGGCCGAGGCCATGGTGATTACTGACGAACGCGGGCTGATTCAGTCGGTTAATCCGGCATTCAGCAGCATTACCGGTTTCCGTGAAAGCGAAGCGCTGGGGCATAGCCCCGGTGAGTTGCTGCAATCCGGGCAACACAAGCCAGAATTTTATGCCGAAATGTGGCGCGCCTTGCACGAGCGCGGAAACTGGCAAGGTGAAGTGATCAACCGGCGCAAGAATGGTGAGTTGTATACCGAATGGTTGTCTATCTCCGCTTTGCGCGATAGTGATGGTGGCGCCAAGCAATATGTTGGATTGTTCAGCGATGTCTCGGCCCGCAAGGAGGCTGAGGCCTTCATTCACCATCTCGCTTACCATGATCCACTGACCGGGCTGGCCAACCGTCGGCTTTTCTGTGACCGGCTCGAGATGGCCTTGCGTCAGGCGCAGCGCAACGATCGGCCGCTGGCTGTATTGATGCTCGATCTGGATCGTTTCAAGGTAGTCAACGACACGCTGGGCCACATGGCCGGCGACTTGTTGCTCAAAGAGGTAGGCCTTCGCTTGCAGTTCAGTGTGCGGGATTGCGATACGCTGGCGCGTTTTGGCGGCGATGAATTTGCCATTCTGGTTCCGGAAATCAATTCGCCTGAAGATGCCTTGCTGATTGGTCGGAAATTGCTTCAAGCCTTGAAAGCCTCATTGGCGATTGCCGGCCGTGAATTGTTTGCGAGTACCAGCATAGGTGTGGCAATTTTCCCCGAGCATGGCGTCAGTAGTGAGGAACTGCTGCGCAATGCCGATGTTGCGTTGTATGCAGCCAAGCACGCCGGGCGCAATACGATGAGTGTCTTTGATCCGCAGACCTTCGAGTCTAATGATGATCTCGAGCTCGAAATGGGCTTGCGCCATGCGATAGAGCGTAATGAACTGGTACTCCATTATCAGCCGCAGATTGATGGCGAAAGCGGTCTGGTCAGTGGTGTCGAGGCATTGGTTCGCTGGCAAAACCCAGCGCTTGGTTTGGTTCCGCCCGGTCGGTTCATTGCGCTGGCCGAGCAGACTAGCTTGATCGAGGATATTGGCGATTGGTGCCTGAATGAAGCCTGTCGTCAAATCACCTGCTGGCAGGCCGAGGGCGTTGCTATTCCTCGGGTAGCGGTCAATGTCTCGGCACGTCAATTACGTGGCGAAGGGTTTGCCGAGCGGGTGATGGAAACTATCCGGCAACATGGCATCAAGCCGCAACAGCTTGAGCTCGAACTGACTGAAAGCCTGCTCACTGAAGATACGGTTCACACTTTTGAAATCTTCAAGGAGTTACGCGCACAGGGAATCCGAATTGCCATCGATGACTTTGGCACCGGCTATTCTTCGCTCAAGTATTTGGCAGATTTTCCGGTCGATGTGCTCAAAATTGATCAAAGCTTCGTTGCCCGCTTGCATGAGCAGTCGGAAAGTCTCTACGTTGTCCAGGCTATCGTCATGCTGGCGAAAGGCTTGAATATCGAAACGGTGGCCGAAGGGGTTGAAACCGAGGATCAGCGCGCGCAGCTTTTGGCGCTGGGGACCAATCACCTGCAAGGCTACCTGTTGGCGCGGCCCCAGGCTGCCGCAGCGCTGGCTGAAATAGTCGAGCGGTTTACCCTGTTAGCCGAGGCAAAGCGGAATCGGCGTTAGCGCTTGTCACCGTGGCGATTTCTGCTAAGGTCAGCCCACGCAATTCAGCCAACAGTGCGGCCATGCGCGGTAATTCCGCCGGTGTGTTGCGGCCCCGGTTGAGCCAGACGGGCGGAATATCAGGCGCGTCGGTTTCCAGCACGATGGATTCGAGTGGCAAAGTGGTTGCCAGTTCGCGGATGCGGGTCGATCCTTCGTAAGACATCGCCCCGCCGAAGCCGAGCTTGAAGCCGAGTTTGATGAATTCGTCAGCCTGTTGCCGGCTGCCGTTGAAGGCGTGGGCAATGCCACCTTTTAACTTGAAGCGGCGCAGTTGTTTGAGTATTGGGTCAATGGCGCCTCGGACATGGAGAATGACGGGCAGATCAAACTGCTTGGCCAGCTTTAATTGTTCGACGAAAAACCATTCCTGACGGGCGTAATCAATTTCGGTGACGAAATGATCAAGACCGATTTCACCAACGGCAATCGGGTTTTCCATCCTTAGCCAGTGGGCTAGCGTTGCGATATCGGTTTCATTTGCCTGCATTACGTAAAGCGGATGGATGCCATAAGCGGCGACGCAGCCAGGGTAGCGAGCAACACAAATTTTTAGCCGATTCAGGCCGTCGACCGTAACAGATGGGATAACGATCTGTTTTACCCCCGCTGCCAGCGCTGCGGCATGCACTGCATCGCGATCCGTATCAAATTCAGCCGCGTCGAGATGACAGTGCGTGTCGATCAACATCCGGCGAAGGGGAAATCCGGCTCCGGGCGTTTGCCGCTGATCAGATCGGCAAGCGCCGCGCCCGAGCCGCAGGACATTGTCCAGCCCAGCGTGCCGTGGCCGGTGTTGAGCCATAGATTGCTGTAACGCGTACGGCCACTGTAAGGGAGATTCGAGGGCGTGGCCGGGCGCAGGCCGCACCAGAATTGTGGCTCGCCAGTGGTTTGCAGGCTGGGGAAGAGTTCGCGGGTGCGCTGCATCAGCGCCTCGCAGCGTACCGGGTTGATCTCAGTGTTGTAACCGTTGAATTCGGCGGTACCGGCGACGCGCAGGCGATTGCCGAGGCGGGAGAAGACAATCTTGCGCCCGTCATCGGTCAGGCTGACACTCGGGGCGTTGCTTTCGTCGGCCAACGTCAGTGTTGCCGAATAACCTTTTGCCGGATAAACCGGCAGATCGATATGCAGCGGCTTGAGCAGCAAGGGCGAGTAGCTGCCAAGGGCGATTACATAAGCATCGGCGGTTAGCCGTTCCGGGCCATCAGCGCCGAGCACTTCGACGCCGCCAATCTGGTTGCGGTCAGGAGTGATACGGTCAACCGTCAAATTCAGCCGAAAATTTACGCCGGCTGCCCTGGCATGTGCCGCCAACGTCTGAGTGAATTTATGGGCATCGCCGGATTCGTCTGAGCGGGTGTAGTCGCCGCCGATCAGCAAATGTTTGGCACCGTTGAGCGCGGGTTCAATTTCCAGGCATTTGTCGACGTCGACTGTCGTCCGATCCAGTCCAAATTCGCGCATGACTTTGGCGGCGGTAATGGCCTGTGAAAAATCATCGCGATCGGTGTAAATATGCAAAATGCCGCGCTCAAGGTGGTCGTACTGCAGGCTCAACTCTTGGCGCAAGGCCTGCAGGCGCTGCCGGCTATAAAGGGCCAGTGCGACGGTGGCAGCGATATTCCGGCGGGTGCGACCAGGCAGGCATTCGGCGAGGAAGCGCAAGCCCCAGCTCAATTGGGCGGGGTCAGCACGCCAGCGCCAGAGCAGCGGTGCGTCTTCACGGCCCAGCCATTTGAGGATGTGTGGCAGAACGTGCGGATTGGCCCAGGGTTCGGCGTGCGAAACGGAAATCTGGCCACCATTGGCAAAGCTGGTTTCGTTGCCAACGACCGGCTGGCGGTCGACAACGGTGACCTGGTGACCAGCACGCGCCAGATACCATGCACTCGTTGTGCCGACGACACCGGCACCCAGCACGAGAACCCTCAAATTTCGCCTCCGCGCTCCCGCATGATGCGGGTGACTTCCGGGATGTGCCGCATACCGCGCATGACGGCCGCCAGGTGATTGCGGTGAGAAACCTGAATCGTGAAGCGGAGCAGGGTGAATAAGCGTTCCGGATCGGCATCCATCGCGACATGCTCGATGTTGGAACCGGATTCAGCGATGGCCGAGGCAACCTGTGCCAACACACCGCGCGTATTTTTGACCTCAACTTTGATGCGGATATCGAAGAGTTTTCCTTCCTCCGGTTCCCATTCGACATCGATCCACTTCTGCGGCTCGGAGGAGCGTGATTTACGTATCGTCGGACAGTCATGGGTGTGGATAACCAGGCCGCTGCCCTTCTTGATCGAGCCAATAATCGGATCACCGGGAATCGGCTGGCAGCAGCGCGCCAACTGGATGGCCATGCCTTCCGTGCCATGAATGGCCAGCGTCATGTTGCTTGGCGTGTCTGCCGACATGTCCTCGCGCGCCAGCAGGCGACGAGCTACCACCGAAGGCAGGCGTTTGCCAAGGCCGATGTCGGTGTACAGTTCTTCAATCGTTTTCTGCCCGCCAGCCTTGACCAGCTGATCCCAAGCTTCGGCCGGAATCGAAATCGGCACCACGCCCAGCGTCAGCAATTCCTGGCGCAAGAGCCGTTCGCCGAGGCGGGCTGATTCTTCGTGCTGCATGGTGCGCAGGAAGTGGCGAATCTTGCTGCGTGCGCGACCGGTTTTTACGTAAGTCAGCCAGATCGGGTTCGGGCTGGCTTTGGGTGAGGTGATGATTTCAACCATGTCGCCATTGCGTAACTCGGTACGCAGTGGCGCCAGTTCGTGGTTGATGCGGGCGGCAGAACAGTGGTGGCCGACATCGGTATGCACGGCATAGGCGAAATCGACCACTGTCGTACCGCGTGGCTGGGCCATGATCTTGCCCTTGGGGGTAAAGACATAAACCTCGTCCGGGAAGAGGTCGATCTTGACGTTCTCGAAAAACTCGGCTGAGTCGTTGCTTTGCATTTCAAGCAGCGATTGCAGCCATTTGTGGGTTCGAATCTGCAGGTCGGCCCCGCTCTCTTCAATATCCTTGTAGAGCCAGTGGGCAGCCACTCCATCTTGTGCCACGTGGTGCATTTTTTCGGTTCGAATCTGCACTTCAACCGGCGTGCCGTAAGGGCCGATCAGCGTCGTGTGCAACGACTGATAGCCGTTCGCCTTGGGAATTGCGATGTAATCCTTGAACTTGCCGGGCACCGGCTTGAACAGGCTGTGCAAGGAGCCAAGCGCCAGATAACAGGCCGGCACATTGTCGACGACGACGCGGAAACCGTAAATATCGAGCACTTGCGAGAAGGACAGGCGTTTGTCCTTCATTTTGCGGTAGATCGAATAGAGACTCTTCTCGCGACCAAAAACATGAGACTTCAAGCCGGCGGTAGTCAGCTTGGTTTTGATGCCTTCCAGTATTTTTGATAGCAGTTCATTGCGGTTGCCGCGTGCATGCTTCATCGCCTTGGCCAGCACTTCGGCGCGTTTTGGATGAATCAGGCGGAAGGATATGTCCTGCAACTCGCGATAGAGCTTGTTCAGGCCAAGGCGCAGCGCAATCGGCGCGTAGATGTCGAGGGTTTCAGTTGCAATTCGGCGCTGTTTGTCGGGACGCATGGCCGACATGGTTTGCAGATTGTGCTGGCGGTCAGCCAGTTTGATCAGCACGACGCGCAAATCGCGCGCCATCGCCATCAGCATCTTGCGAAAGTTTTCGGCTTGCGCTTCCTGGTAGGAGGCGAACTCCATCTTGTCCAGCTTGGACAGGCCATCAACCAGTTCGGCTACTTCCCGGCCGAATTTTTCGCTTAATTCTCGCTTGGTGGTGCCAGTGTCTTCCAGCACATCATGGAGCAGGGCGGCCATGATTGCATCGGCATCCATGCGCCACTCAACCACAGCGCCGGCAACGGCCAGTGGATGGGTGATGTAGGCATCGCCCGACATGCGTTTTTGATTCGCATGCTTATCCGCCGAGTAGACGTAAGCCTCCTCGATGCGAACCTTTTCTTCGGGTGTTAGATAGTCGAGACTATCGAGGAAAACCCGGTAGGCTGGTTCCTCGGTTGCTGGCGGCAGAGACGACGGCGCAGAATCCATCAGACTTCACCGCCCCCGGCCTCAGGCCAGGCTTTTGGTGAGTACTTCAACGCCAATTTTGCCAAGCGCCATTTCGCGCAGGGCAACAACAGTTGGTTTGTGCTTTTCAGCATCGACGAGCGGCGTTGCGCCATTGGCCAGCTGACGGGCACGGTGGGCCGCAGCCAGAGTCATCTGGAAGCGATTAGGGATTTTTTTCAGGCAATCATCAACAGTAACGCGAGCCATACAAACCTCAAGACTTTAAAATTAGATCAAACGCGAGAACAGGGCAGCATGGCGAATTCGCTGAACACCGCAGCGCAGGCCAGAGGCCCGGACCACGGAGCGCAAATCGGTCAGCGCCTGCTCCAGACTGTCGTTAATAATAACATAGTCGAATTCGCTGACATGACGCATCTCGGCCTGTGCTGCGGCAAGTCGACGGCTGATCACTTCGTTGCTGTCGGTGCCGCGGTCAGTTAGTCGACGTTCGAGTTCTTCCAGCGAGGGTGGCAGGATGAAAATACCGATTACGCCAGGGAATGCCGAGCGAACCTGCTGCGCGCCCTGCCAGTCGATTTCGAGCAAGACATCGGCACCCGTAGCGAGTTGGTCGGCGATCCATTTTTTTGAAGTGCCGTAGAAATTACCATGCACTTCGGCCCACTCAAGGAATTCGCCGCGTTCAATCTTGGTCCGAAAATCGGCAACGCTGACGAAGTGATATTCACGGCCATCTGTTTCCCCCGGACGTGGATCACGGGTGGTGGTCGAAATTGATAAATGGACGCTACATACTTCTTTGAGCAGTAGGCGGACCAGCGTCGTTTTGCCCGCGCCGGAGGGGGCGGCAACGACGTAAAGGGTTCCGGACATCAGGTGTTCTCCAATGTTTTCGGCGGCGGCAGCCACTTGAGCAAGGTGTTGAAAAGCTGGTCGGGGTCGACTGGCTTGGGGACATGATCGTTAATGCCAACCGCCTGGCAACGGGCGCGATCTTCGGCAAATGCATTGGCACTCATCGCAATGATGGGCGTCTGCTCGTAGCCGGGCAAGGCGCGAATTTCGCTGGCGGCGGTCAGGCCATTCATTTCAGGCATCAGGAGATCCATCAGAATCAGATCAAATTTTTGCGTTTTTGCGAGGTTGACCGCAACAAGTCCGTTATTGGCCAGTGTCAGGTTCAAACCGGCGAGTTCATGGAGTATTTCAAGCGCAATTTCCTGGTTCAGGCGATCATCTTCGGCGAGCAGGATACGTAGCCCGGCATAGTGGGGGGCACGTAGCTGTTCTTCCGGAGCGCTACTGGCGACGGTCAGTGTCAGCGCACTCTGCGGGTGTGCATCGGGCTTGGCGCGGCTGAAGCGAGCCGTCATCCAGAAGGTGCTGCCTGCGCCGGGCTGGCTTTCGAAGCCCACTTCGCCGCCCATCAATTCAGCCAGGCGGCGGGTGATGGCGAGGCCGAGACCGGTGCCACCGTATTTGCGGGTGGTTGAGTTGTCGGCCTGTTCGAATGACTTGAACAGTCGCGAGGCGGCTTCTTCATCAATACCGATACCGCTGTCCTTGACCTCGAAGCGCGCCAGCAAACCATTTTCATCTTCCGAAACAATTGAGGCGCGTAGCGTGATGCTGCCTTGCTCGGTAAATTTGATCGCGTTGCTGATGTAGTTGAGCAAGGCCTGACTGAGACGCAGGCGATCACCGATTAATATCGTTGGTAGCTCACTGAATTGCGTACGGAAACTCAGTCCCTTGGTTTCGGCGCGTTCGGCATTCAGGCTGATCAGGTGCTCGACGAGATCGACCATCCGGAAAGGCGCGTTTTCGAGCACCAGTTTGCCGGATTCGATTTTGAAATATCGAGGATGTCGTTGAGAATCGAGAGAAGATGGTCGGCAGCGCCGGCAATTTTGCCCATGCGGTCTGCCTGCTGTGGCGTTAGTTGGTCGCGTCTGAGCAGGTGGGTGAGGCCGATGATGGCATTCATCGGGGTACGGATTTCGTGACTCATGTTGGCCAGGAAAGTGCTCTTCGCCCGGCTGGCACCTTCGGCTGCCTCTTTCGCTACCTCCAGCTCGATAGTGCGTTCATGGACCAGTTCTTCAAGGTGGTTGCGATAGTGCTCGACTTCAGTCAGAGCCGCCTTTTGTTCGCTGACATCAGCGATCAGGCCAACCAGACCGATGAACTGATTGCGTTCGTCACGCAATTGCCGCCCGCACAAGAAGCCCCAAAAAACGCTGCCATCCTTGCGCACATATTCCCGTTGATTGCGTACGAATGGAAGTTCACTTGCCATCAATTTTTTCATGCGCTCCCGACCTACTTCGCGTTCATCGGGATGAACCAGCATGACGTATTCGGCACCAATCAATTCTGCAAGAGGGTAGCCCCACATTACCGCCATCCGTTCATTGGCGTGGGTGATGCGACCTGCTGGATCGACAAAGAAAATAGCGCCGTCCGAAGTTTCAAAGATGGTGCGCAGGAAGAGTTCGCGTTCAGCCAGGCGACTGGCATAACGATACATTTGGTAAAGCGCGAGAGCGCTTAGCACCAGCAGTGTCAGCAGAACCAGTAGCGCAATTTGCAACTGACTGACCCAGCCCGCCAGGTATTCGTCACGCGCTATGCCGACGTTGATGAAAAAATGGAAATCACGGTTGTAGCGGTAGGTGTGCAGGCGGTGGATGCCGTCGATGCTGCTTGCTCCGGAGATATAGGTACCGCGCATACGGTCTGCGCTGAGCGCCTGCTGGAATTCATCAGATAATTTTATGGTCCCATAATCGGCAATTCCTTTGACGATTGGATGGCGAGTAATGATTGCCAAGTCATCGTCCCCGGAGTGAGACTATTCCATTGGTACCGAGCTTGAGTGTGGCAAATTTATTTTCGAAGTTCTCGAGTGCCAAACTGGCCAAAATTACGCCGGCAAAACTGCCGTCCGGATTGTTGACACGTCTTGCCAAAATCATCACCCACTTGCCGGTGACTCGTCCAAGGAGTGGTTTGGTAATTACTAGTCCAGCCGCCGGGTTTTCACGCAGATAGACAAAGTAGTCGCGGTCCCGATTGCTGGTTTCCGGCCCGGTTTTACCCTGCGCACCAAATTTCGTGTTGCCGTCGGCATCATAGAAAACCAATAAGGTGATCAGCTTTTGTCTGGTGCGCTGGCGATCAAGAAAGCGCTCAATCGCTGCATCGTCGAGCGCACCCAAGGCCAGTTGGCGATGGAATTCGTCGACCGAAACTTGCAACAGGGTATCGACCTTTTCGAGAGAGGCGGCGATATCGCCCTCAAGTACCTCAACCAGCGCTTCGACGTTTTGTCGCGCCTTATCCTCAAAATGACGCTCGCTACCGACTAAATAAGCCGCAATCAGCAGTCCAAAACACAAATTGAGTAAAAGTCCGCCAAAAAACAACTGCCAGCCGAAAGCGCGCGGCGAAATGCTCTTCGCCGGAACGCCATGCAGCAGATTTTCGGCCATGATTCGCTTACTCCAGGTTTTGAACCTGCTCGCGAATTTGCTCAATCAGTAACTTGAGATCCATCGCTGCTTGGGAAACTTCAGTAATGGCGGATTTTGAACCGAGCGTATTGGCTTCGCGATTGAGTTCCTGCATCAGGAAATCAAGGCGTTTGCCGCAGGCGCCGCCTTTTTTGATGACACGTTCGACTTCATCAAGGTGGGCATTGAGACGAGTCAGCTCTTCGGCGACATCGATGCGCGTCGCGAAAACGGCCACTTCCTGCAAAATGCGGTCATCGCTACCATTGGTGCCCAATGCGTCCTGCAGGCGTTGGCGCAATTTGTCAGTAAATAAGGCTTGGGCTTCGGGAATGCGTGGCGCGACGTTGCGGACAATTTCACGGATGGCATTGACCCGGTCAATGATCATTTCACCCAGTTTTTTTCCTTCGCGACTACGCGAGTCGGAAAATTCTTCGAGAACTTCGCGCGCCAGCGCTAAAACCTGTGGGCCAACGGTGGAGAAATCGATACCTTGTTCACCAAACATGCCTGGCCAGCGCAGCACGTCACTGACCGAAAGCGGTCGGGCTTCCGGCATCTGGATGCGCACATTGTCATTGAGGGCTTTCAGCGTACCGAATAATTCCTGATTGAGTTGTAGCTGGTCCGCGCGTGCGGCGGCTGAGTTGAAACCGAGGCGGCATTCGATCTTGCCGCGTGAGAGGCGGCTGGAGAGTAGTTCACGGAGCGGAATTTCCAGTGAACGGAGGTCTTCGGCGATACGGAAATGGAAATCAAGGTAGCGGGAATTTACACTTTTGAACTCAAGTTGTAGCGTTCCGCACTCGATATCAAGGGTCTTAACGGCGTATCCGGTCATACTGAAAATCATGCTTATTGCCTCTCTCGCTTTACAGGCCGGGCGCTACGCCTGAGAATGCCCAAATTCGGATGATAACCGCGACCTCAATGGCGCAACAAGCAAACCAAGCCCTTCCTAACGGACACGCTCTCGAAGAGTATGTAATCGATCACCAGCTTTCGCTCGGTGGGTTTTCGATCGTCTACTTGGCGAAGGGTGTCGATGGGCGGCAGGTGGCGATCAAGGAGTATCTGCCCAACAGCCTCGCGTTGCGTACCGACGGTCAGGTGATGCCGGTGATTTCGGCTGAGCATCTCGGTGCTTTTCGCTACGGCATGAAGTGTTTTTTCGAGGAAGGCCGCGCATTAGCGAGGTTGTCTCACCCCAATGTCATTCGCGTGCTGAATTTCTTTCGGGCCAACGAAACGGTCTATATGGTGATGGAGTACGAGCACGGCCGCACCCTGCAGGAATTCATTCAGAAGCATCAGGGACATATTTCCGAGCGTTTTATTCGCGGTGTTTTTACCCGCATGCTCAACGGTTTGCGCGAGGTGCACTCACACAAGTTGCTGCACCTAGATCTCAAACCGTCGAATATTTATTTGCGTTCCGACAACACGCCGGTGCTGATTGATTTTGGCGCAGCACGGCAGACTTTGTCGACTGAGCAACCGATGTTGAAGCCGATGTATACGCCGGGTTTCGCTTCGCCTGAACATTACGGTTCGCGTAAGGATCTGGGACCGTGGAGCGATATTTACAGTGTCGGTGCCTCGATGTACGCCTGCCTGGCCGGGAATGCTCCGCAAGCCGCCGATGAGCGTTTGAAGAAGGATAATCTGACGCCGGCGATGATTCGCTGGGATGGGCAGTTTTCTGATCGATTGTTGGAGATTATTGACTGGTGTTTGAACCTCAATCATCTTTACCGTCCGCAGAGTGTTTTTGCGCTACAGAAGGCGTTGGTCGAGACGGTAACGCCGCCGACGCCGAGAAGTAGTCCGCGCTGGATCAACCGTTTTGTTGATAAATTCAGGAAAGCTGACAAATGAGATTCACCATTTATCAGGAAAGCCGCCAAGGTGGGCGTGCCAATAACGAGGACCGTACCAGCTACTGCTATTCGCGCGATGCGCTGTTGATGGTGATTGCCGATGGCATGGGTGGCCACCATCATGGAGAAATTGCGGCACAGATTGCAGTACAAACACTGGCCGACGGTTTTCAGCGTGAAGCCAAACCGAAGGTCGCCGATCCTTTCCGTTTCCTGCAAAAGGCGATGACTAATGCGCATCACGCCATTCTTGATTATTCGGCACGCCATCGCATGCCGGAAACCCCGCGCACGACCTGCGTTGCCTGTCTGGTTCAGGATAGCGTCGCCTATTGGGCGCACGCCGGCGATTCGCGTCTGTTCTTGATGCGCAATGGTCGCGTCATAGCGCAAACCAAGGATCATTCGCGCGTCCGCTTGCTGGTTGAAGAGGGCATGATCAGCGAGGCGCAGGCGGCGGTTCATCAGGACCGTAACAAAATTTACAGTTGCCTGGGCAGCCCGTCAGCACCGGAAATCGAATTTTCGCGCAAAACGCCGCTTGAACACGGCGATATCGTCTTGCTCTGCACTGATGGTTTGTGGGGCGTTACCTCGGGAGAATTGATGGCGGTTGCGCTCAAGGGTGCGAACTTGATTCAGGCGCTCCCGATGCTGCTTTCACAGGCCGAGGTCAAGGGGGGGCCGCATGGCGATAACCTTTCCGCGGTTGCCGTGCGCTGGGAGGATGCCTATGTCGATGAGGCAAGCAGCGCCATTTCGACACAAACCATGGCGCTCAATGAAGTCACTACCCGCCTCGAAGAATTTGGCCGAAATCCGGCCTACAAGAGCGATTTGAGTGACGAAGAAATCGAAAAAGCGATCGAAGAAATTCGTAACACGATCGACAAATACACACCCAATAAATAAGGAAACACGATGCGCCCCAGCCAACGCCAGCCCGACCAGCTTCGACAGGTCAGCCTGACCCGTAATTTCACCCGCCACGCCGAAGGCTCGGTGCTGATCGAAATGGGCGATACCCGCGTGCTGTGCACCGCCAGCGTTGAAGAAAAAGTGCCACCGTTCTTGCGTGGTAGAGGCGAGGGCTGGGTCACCGCCGAATACGGCATGCTGCCGCGCTCGACGCACACCCGTTCAGCGCGTGAAGCAGCCAAGGGCAAACAGTCTGGCCGGACCCAGGAAATTCAGCGCCTGATCGGCCGCAGCCTGCGTGCCGTGGTTGATCTGAAAGCACTCGGTGAGCGCCAGATCACACTCGATTGCGATGTCTTGCAAGCCGATGGTGGCACCCGTTGCGCCTCGATCACCGGTGCCTGGGTGGCGCTCTACGAAGCCTGCGAAAAGCTGGTGACGGCGGGCAAACTGCCGGCCAATCCGGTGCGCGATCATATCGCGGCAGTTTCGGTGGGTATCTACAAAGGTTCTCCGGTGCTGGATCTTGATTATCCGGAAGATTCCGACTGCGATACCGACATGAATGTGGTGATGACCGGTGCCGGTGGCATTGTCGAAATTCAGGGAACAGCGGAAGGCGAGCCGTTTTGGCGTCAGCAAATGAATGTTTTGGCTGATCTGGCCGAAATGGGTATCCGTCAGTTGATTGCGGCGCAAAAATCCGCACTGGCCTCATGAAAAAGCTCGTCCTCGCCTCGAACAACGCCAAGAAGATGAAGGAGCTCAATGCGCTGCTCGCGCCGTTGGGCTTTGAGGTCATCCCGCAGGGTGCGTTGGGTATTCCCGAAGCTGAAGAGCCGCATTGCACCTTCGTTGAAAATGCACTGGCCAAGGCCCGGCATGCGGCGCAGCTTTCCGGTTTGCCGGCGCTGGCCGATGATTCCGGGCTGTGCGTGGCGGCTTTAGGCGGCGCGCCCGGCGTCTATTCGGCGCGCTATGCCGGTGAGCCGAAATCCGATGCGCGCAACAATGAAAAACTGCTCGCTGATTTGGGTGAAAACTGCAATCGGGCTGCGCATTTCGTCTCGGTGATTGTGCTGGTACGCCATGCCGAAGATCCGCAGCCCTTGATTGCCGAAGGTGAATGGCATGGTGAAATCCTGCCGGCGCAGCGCGGTGAGGGCGGTTTCGGTTACGACCCGATGTTCTATTTGCCGGAATTCGACAAAACCGCAGCCGAGCTGGAGGCGGAAACCAAAAACGGGATCTCGCATCGCGGTAAGGCCATGCAGCAACTCATCACTCGCCTGCCGGCGTTGTAATTCCGTGGCGCGTACCATCCCGATTTTTGCGGCAAAACAGCCGTCGACCGTAACAGATCTCGAATTCCGTGTTTCACCACCGCTGGCGCTCTATGTTCATGTGCCGTGGTGCGTGCAGAAGTGTCCTTATTGCGATTTCAATTCGCACGAGGCGAATGGCGAGATTCCTGAACGTGAGTATGTCGACGCACTGATCGCCGACCTGCAATCCGCCCTGCCGTTGATCTGGGGGCGACCGGTGGTTAGCGTTTTCTTCGGCGGCGGCACGCCTAGCCTGCTTTTCCCGGCGGCGATTGATGAATTGCTGGCCGCTTTTCGGGCGCTGGCCATGCTTTCGCCGGAGGCGGAAATTACGCTGGAAGCCAACCCCGGTACGGTGGAAGCGGCCAAGTTTGCCGGCTTCAGCAAGGCCGGCGTCAATCGGGTTTCGCTCGGCATTCAGAGTTTCAATGACGATCATCTCAAGGCGCTCGGTCGCATCCACGGGGCCGATGAAGCAAAACGTGCTGCGCAACTGGCCGCGGAGCATTTTGCGTCTTTCAATCTTGATCTGATGTATGGCCTGCCGGGGCAGACCTTGGAACAGGCGCTCAGTGATGTTGAAATGGCGCTGAGTTTCAAGCCGCCGCATTTGTCGTGCTACCAACTGACACTAGAGCCGAATACCCGATTCGCTGCTTTCCCGCCTGAGTTGCCGGAGGGCGATACGTGCGCCGATATGCAGGAAGCGATTGAGGCACGACTGGTACACTGGCTTCGCCAATTATGAAACTTCTGCCTTTGCCCAGACTGGCAAGCAGTGCCGCCACAACCTGAATTATTGGCATTTTGGCGATTACCTCGGCATCGGTGCCGGCGCGCATTCCAAGCTGACCTTGCATGATCGCGTGTTACGGCAGATGCGCTGGAAACACCCGAGCGCATATTTGCAGAACATTCGTGCCGGTACGCCGGTTCAGGAAGAAACCCGCATCGCTGCGGCTGGCCTGCCCTTCGAGTTTTTAATGAATGCACTGCGTCTGGCTGATGGCTTTCCACCGGCTTTGTACGAATCACGTACTGCGCAATCAATCAACGGAATTTTGCCGCGCTTGCTTGCTGCGCAAGCTGACGGCTTGCTGGCCATCAGCCCGGAGCGTATTGCGCCAACCCTGCGTGGGCGGCGCTTCCTCAACGTTCTGCTTGAACGTTTTCTGGATGAAACCTGATCAGGCGAAGAATTTGCCCTTGAGCATTTCCATGCCTTGGGACATCAGGTCACCGCCTTGCGGTACTTCACCGTTCGGGGTCAAGCTGTCAATCAGTTGCGGCAACATGGAAGCCAGGCTGCCGGAAGCTTCTTCACTATTCATGCCAAGCTGGGATGCGATGTTGCCGAGTGACGAACCGCCAAGCACACTTTGAATCTGCTCGGCAGAAATCGGCAGATTCTGGCCATTGGAGACCCAGGAGTTGACGATGTCGCCCAGGCCGCCTTGCTCGAAGGATTGAATCAAGCCTTGCAAGCCGCCGTTTTGTGGGTCATTGACCAGTTTCATGACGGTTTCGAGGAGTGCGTTGTTGCCGCCGGACTGACCGCCGGCCAGAGCGCCGACTACTTGATCAAGAAGACCCATGTTGTTTCTCCGTTGGGGTTAGGGGAGAATCATCGTAGCTGATTTATGCTGCAGCAATGTGAAGATTTGCTAAGTTGTCTGATCCAGACTCAGCGGTTCAAAACGCAGCCAGACGGCAAAGCGTGAACCGCTGCCGGTGTCACTTTCAACCGTGATTTTCCCGCCGTAACGCTCAACCAGCGAGAGACTGACCCAGAGACCCAAACCGGTGCCATCCGGTTTCTTGGCGGTATAGAAAGGTTTGAACAGGCGCTCACGCTCGATTGGCGTCAATCCGGGGCCAGTGTCGCTGACCACCAGCTTGAGTCCGAGCGGCATGTCAGCTTCATCCCAATCCTCGGCGGCCAAGGTCAGTACACCGCCTTCGGGCATGGCCTGAATGGCATTGACCATCAGGTTGATCAAAACCTGTTGCAGTTCATTGCGGTTGCACAGCACGTTGCGTACCGAGTCGAGATGCTGTTCGACGGCTATGGTGCCGCGCTTGAGCAAGTGGCCAACCAGTACCAGGCAATCCTGAATCAATTGGGCCGGGGCGACCGGCTCCAGATAGCCGACATAGTCCTGCGGGCGGGAAAATTGCAGTAGCTTGGCGACGATCAGGCGGATGCGGTGAACCTGCTCCTGAATCAGCTTGATCTCGGGTTTGACTGGCTCTGCTGCATCACCAAGAATGTCGCGCAGGACATCCAGGTTGCCCTGAATCACGGCTACCGGATTGTTGATTTCGTGGGCAACGCCTGCGGTCAACTGGCCAATGGCCGCCAATTTTTCGTTCATCACCAATTGCGACTGGGCGGCTTTTAAATCAGCGACCGCCTGCTCCAGCGCAGCGGTGCGGCTCGCCACTTGAGCGTCGAGCGAGTCACCCCAGCGTTTGAGTGAGACGGCTTGCGCCTGCAGTCGGTCAAGCAGGCGATCAAAGTGCGCGGCCAGATCACCCAGCTCATCCCGACTGGCGACAGCGCCCACTCGGGCATTGACGTCATCTTGTTCGATGGCGGCCATTGTTGTGTGCATGCGCTCGATGGGTCGGAAAACACGCCTTGCCCAGAGAATGGCGAAGATGCCGGCGAGCCCCATGGCCAAGGCAAATAGTGCAATGATCAGGCCCAATGCCGTGCGCTTGGCAGCGACGAAAGGCCCTTCGAGAAAGCCGACGTAGAGCATGCCAACGCGCTGCCCCTGACTGTCGACCAGTGGTTGGTAGGCTGAAACATACCAGTCGGTGACAACAAAGGCACGATCCAGCCAGGTGCGGCCTTCATCAAGCACCGCCCGATGCACGGCAGCTGAAACGCGAGTGCCGATGGCGCGGCCACCTTCAAATAGACGGACATTGGTGGCTATGCGTACATCACCGAGGAACAGGGTGGCTGTACCCTGGCTACCGAGCAGTAGCGCTTCTTCCGGGTAAACAATTTCATTCAGGCGGTCGATGAAAGCCAGATTTTTATTGAGCAAGACACCGCCGGCGAGGATGCCCAGTAGTTTGCCCTGGCCATCATGAACCGGCGCCGCGCTGTGGATGACCATGCCGCGATCCTCGGTCGCTCGCTGGTCGGCCGTCGCATTGGCCGTGGCCACCAATGGCGTGCGTGCCTGCTCGACGAGTTGCGGGTTGAGCAAGCGAAGCTGCTCAGTCGTAAAAATGTCTGTTTCGGTGCGCGCCCGGCCATTTTTTGCCGATTCGAGAACAGCCCAGGCATTGGCGGCCAAACTGTTGCGGTCAACGTCCAAAAAGTACAAAAAATCCAGCTTTTGCCCTTGGCGTACATCGTCGAGCAATTGGGCTGTCGCACCAATTCGCTCCGCCGCCGGGCGCGACAGAGTGCGCGCAAGTCGTTCCGAACTGGCCAAACTTTCGACCGAGCGCCCGATGCCTTCCGAAACCCGCTCGAAATAGCCGTGAGCAACGGCCAGATCAGCCCTGACTTTGGTTATCAATAGGCGATCAAGATAATCGCCACCCCAGATCGCCAGCACTGCCAGCAAAACAGGTAGAACGACGGCCAACGGCAGCAGTGCCAATAATAGGAGGCGGACGCGGATCGAACGTCGGCCGGGGGCTTGGTGTTCGTTCAAACGCCCCACGCCTGACATTTGCGATCCAGCGTTTTGCGCGACACGCCGAGACGCCGCCCGGCCTCTGATTTGTTCCCCTCGCAAGCGTTGAGGACGGCCAGAATGTGGCGTTTCTCAACCGCCTCCAGGCTTTCGTCGGTATTGACGGCTTGTGTCGCGCTGGCTTTTGGCTCCGGGCCGAGGTCGAACCAGCCGAGAATCAGCGAACGCTCGATAAAATTGCGCAGTTCGCGCACATTGCCCGGCCACTCGTAGGCGGTCATGCGTGCCAGCGTGCGGCTGTCGAGTGCGAGTCGTGGCACATCAAGGTAAGGCGACAGTTGGCTGATGAAATGTTCGACCAGCAGCGGCAAATCCTCCGGTCGTTCGCGCAAGGGCGGCAGTGTTACTTCAACCACTTGCAGGCGGTAGTAAAGATCCTGACGGAAGCGATGCGCCGCGACTTCAGCCTTGAGATCGCGGTTGGTCGCGGCAATCACGCGCACGTCGACAGGGATTTCCTGCTCCGAACCAACTGGCCGAATACGTCGTTCTTCGAGAACACGCAACAGCTTGGCTTGTGCCGCCGCCGGGAGCTCGGATATTTCATCGAGAAACAGCGTGCCACCCCGCGCGTAGTAGAAAAGACCTTCGCGGCTCTGCTGGGCGCCGGTAAATGCACCTTTGACGTGGCCAAATAGTTCGGATTCGATCAGCTCAGCAGAAATTGCAGCGCAATTGACCGGCACAAAAGAAGCGCTGGCACGATTGCTCATCCGGTGCAGTGCTCGTGCCGCGACCTCTTTGCCGGTACCGGATTCGCCGGTCAGCAAGACCGTCGCCGGAGTCGGTGCAATGCGTTTGAGCCGCTCGCAGGTGGCGAGCATGACGTCGGATTGACCAATCACGCCTTCAACATCCGCCACTCGCTCGCTGACTTCGCGGCGCAGTACGAAATTTTCACGTACCAGCCGCGAGCGTTCGAAACAGCGCTGGATGGCGTTGAGCATCTGGGCCAGCGAAAAAGGTTTGAGCAGGAAATCCGCCGCGCCAGCACGCAGCGCGTCAATGGCCGTATCGAGATCGGCATAGGCGGTCATCAAAACCACATCGCCGGCGTAACCTTCATCACGCAACTCGTGCAGCCAGTCGATGCCAGAGCGACCCGGCAAGGCGATGTCGAGCACAATCAGGTCATACAAACGGCGCTGCAACAAAGGGGTAGCCTGTTCGACGCTGCCGGCGGTATCGACAACGCCGCAACGCTGGGTCAGCGCCCGCTGCAAAAAACTGACCATGCCCGGCTCGTCGTCCACGACCAGCACCGAATACTGTTTCCACGGCGCTTCACTGGCGTGCGCTTTATTCGAATCCATGTCTTCTCCTGTCGAGGGCTGGATCATCGCAAACAAGCGGCTGTCTAGGCAACCGGATTGCCGATTTGTGGCCCGGAAAAACGTGTGCCGCAAGTGGATGTTCGCTATAGTCGAACCCTAGCGCCAAGCTTGGCCGGGAGTAACGGAAAGACACAGCATGCAGCGTCTCAATATCAGTCATGTCACCGAGTACCGGTTTGCGGCGCCGGTTTCCCTGCAGCCGCATCGCTTGCTCCTGCACCCGAGGGAAAGTCACCACATCAGGATCGAGTCCTCCGTCATCGATATTTTTCCTGCGTATGTCATGCAATGGAAGCGCGATGTGCTCGACAACTCGGTAGCCGTGGTGCGCTTCAGCGAAATGACTGAGCGCCTGTTGATTACCAGTAACGTGGTTATCCAGCACTACGACGACAATCCTTTCGACTTTCTGATTGACGATTATGCCGTCAATCACCCCTTTGCCTACGCCAGCGAAGAGCAAGCTGATCTGACGCCGTTCCGGCAACCTGTGTATCCCGCCGATCAGTCGCTGGTGCAAGGTTGGCTTGACAGGCTGGGTCTGGTCCGGCCGATACAAACTTTCACTTTGCTTGACCAGATGAACCGCGCGATATGCAGCCAGTTCCGCTATCAAATGCGTGAAGAGCCTGGCGTCCAGACACCAGCCTTTACCCTGGCCAGCAAAAGCGGTTCATGTCGGGATTTCGCCGCCCTGTTCATCGAAGCCTGCCGCCACCTTGGTCTCGCCAGCCGCTTTGTCAGCGGCTACCTCAATACGCCGCTCAATGATGGCTGTAATGGTTCAACCCATGCCTGGGCCGAGGTTTACCTGCCAGGGGCCGGCTGGAAAGGATTCGACCCAACGAGCGGCGAAGTCACTGGCAACCGGCATATTGCAACGGCTGTGGCCCGCCACCCCGAAGCCGTCCCGCCAGTCGCCGGCAGCTATTTGGGGCCACCAAATCTAAGCCCGATATTGAACGTAGCGGTGAGAGTAAGTGCGTTGCTCGGGTGAGCGGACAAAATTGAGGCTGTTTTCATCCGTGTTTGGCACTTTGCTCCCGAATACGCCAAGCCACTGAGAATGCCGCTGCATTACATCTTTTAACAATTTTCACTCAACTGTGGCAAATGCCACAGCTAATCAAAACCATGTTGGCTATCCTTAATCACACGGAGGATAAATCATGGCAACCACAGCAAAAGTCGCATTTTTCAAAAATGAGTTCGTGGTCGAACTTGATGATGGTCGGCACCTTGAACAGTCAGACCTTCAGGCTCTGGCCAATGACCTGTATCGCGCAGGCGTACACGCCAATAATATTGAGTACGAATGGCGTCCAGGCCACCGCATGATCACTGCCGGCCAACAAGTCGCGCTGCGCGCTGCATTACGGCATCAAGAGAAGAAATACCAAGGCTTGTCGATTGCAGCCTGAGGAAATGCCCAGGCAGGAGCAAAGCCTGTTTATTTGAAATTTCACATCGTGGCTAATAAAAGGGCGGATACCTATTCGGGTTCCGCCCATAGCAATCCTGTCAGATTCTCCGTCGTGGATTCAAGTGCCACGTAGCTTGTGTGCGGCAGCCGCTTCTTCCCGCACCCGCTTGGCTTCATCCAGCAAATAGCGCTGGTAATCCTCCAGATCACCCTCGAATGGCTCAATCCCGCCTTTTGAGACCAGCCAGAATTCGTCGCATACCGCTCGTAGCAAGGCGCGGTCGTGGCTGACCAGCATCACGGTACCCTCAAACTCGTTGAGTGCCATACCGAGCGCTTCGCGGGTCGAGAGATCAAGGTGGTTGGTCGGTTCGTCGAGGAGTAGCAGATTGGGGCGTTGCCAGACGATCATGCATAGCACCAACCGCGCTTTTTCGCCGCCGCTCATGGTGCCGACAGCCTGCTTGACCATTTCGCCGCCGAAGTTGAAGGTGCCGAGGAAGTTGCGCAATTCCTGCTCGCGGCCCGGCACGCTGCGGTTGCCGGCGGCGATGGCTTCCTTGGCGAGGCGCACCATGTGCTCCAGCGGGTTGTCCTGCGGGCGCAGCACGTCGAGTTCCTGCTGCGCGAAGTAGCCGATGCTGAGGCCTTTGCCTTCGGTGACTTCGCCGGCAACGATGCCGAGATCGCGGGCAATGGTCTTGACCAGGGTCGATTTGCCCTGGCCGTTGGCGCCGAGAATACCGATCCGCTGCCCAGCCATCACCGAACGGTTGATACCGCTGACGATGACGGTTGGCGGCGTGCCGGCCGGCGCATCTTCCGGCGGCGGGTAGCCGACGCTGGCGTTGACCAACGAGAGCATCGGGTTGGGCAGGTTGACTGGTTCCTTGAATTCGAAAGTGAATTCGGCATCGGCCAGCACCGGCGCGATCTTTTCCATGCGATCCAGCGCCTTGACCCGGCTCTGCGCCTGCTTGGCCTTGCTGGCCTTGGCCTTGAAGCGGGCGATGAAGGATTGCAGGTGGGCGATTTTCTCGGCCTGCCTGGCCACCGTTGCCTGTTGCAGCAGCATCTGTTCGGCGCGCATGTCTTCGAATTTGCTGTAATTGCCGCCGTAGCGAACTAGCTTGGCGTTGTCGATATGCACCGTGACTTGCGTAATGGCATCAAGAAATTCGCGGTCGTGGCTGATCATCACCAACGTGCCCTGATAGCGCTTGAGCCAGGCTTCGAGCCAGACCAGCGCGTCGAGGTCGAGGTGGTTGGTTGGTTCGTCGAGCAGCAGGATGTCGGACGGGCACATCAGGGCGCGCGCCAGTTGCAGACGCATGCGCCAGCCGCCGGAGAAGCTGTCCACCGGGTTTTCCAGCTGGGCAACACTGAAACCCAGGCCGAGAATCAGTGCCTGGGCGCGCGACGCGGCATCGTAATCACCGGCATCGTGCAGCGCCATGTAGGCTTCAGCCATGCGCATGCCGTCGTCGCTGGCTTCGGCATCGACCACTTCGTTGCGCGCGGCAAGCAGGGTCACGTCGCCGTCGATGACGAAGTCGGTGGCCGATTGATCGGTTTCCGGCATGTCCTGCGCGACCTGACCCATGCGCCAGGCGCTGGGCATCGAGAAGTCGCCGCCATCCTCATGCAGCGTGCCGTTGATCAGCCCGAACAGGGTTGATTTGCCGGCGCCGTTGCGCCCGACCAGGCCGACCTTTTCGCCGGGGTTGATGGTAACCGAGGTCTTGTCGAGCAAGGTCTTGGTGCCACGGCGCAGGGTGACGTTTCTGAGGATGATCATTCGTGATTCTTTTCTTGAGGATTGATGTCACCATCGACGTAGAACCAGTGGCCGTTTTCGCAGACGAAGCGGCTGATTTCGTAGAGGCGGTAGCCGCGCCCGGCAATCCGGTAGCGGGCGATGAATTCGACGGTGGCGTTGCTGCTGTCTATCGCCTTGTGGCTTTTGATATTGAGGCCCAGCCATTTGGTGCCGCCATCTTCGGCCAGATTGAGTTCAGCCGGGCGGGTTGAGCTGTGCCAGGTGGACAGCAGATAAGGTTCGAGCGCCGAGCGCGTAGGCGCAGTAACGCGAGCGCATCAGGGCTTCGGCATTCACGGCATTTTCAGCCCCTGAATGCAGTCGACCGCAACAGGCTGAATAGGCGCGATTCGAGCCGCAGGGGCAGTGCTCGGCGGGCTTCATTGGCCCTCGACGACTTCGCCGCCCAGTGCTGCGATCAGTTGCGGCAGGAAGCGGGCGAGTTCGCCGGTCATCAGGGCAAAATCGGCATCGAATTGTTCGTCGGCGTGTTCGGCGGTTTTCTCGGCCTGCTCCATCAGCAGATCGAGGAAGGCGAGGCGCTTGATTTCCAGCTTTTCACTGAGGATGAAGGAAATACGTTCATCCCAGGTCAGCGCCAGCTTGGTCGGCAATTTGCCGGCAGCCAGGTGAGCCTTGATCTGGCCTTCGATGTCGTCACCGTCGAGCGCGTGGCGCACATAGCGGACAGCAGCTTTTTCTTCATCGGAAGACTTCAGCTCGCAATCGCGGTCGATGGTGAAACCGGCTGGAGCATCGCCACCGGCCAGCCAGTCGGCCATTGCGGTGACCGGTGAAATCTGGGTGTGCAGCATGGTCAGCGGGAAATCGTCGAGGCAATGGCGCAAGTGTTCGATCACTTCTTCCGCCTTGCTCGGGCTGGAAGCATCAACGCAGAACCAGCCATTTTGCGGGTCAATCCAGACATAGGTGGTGCGGCGACGGGTGAAGGCGCGCGGCATCAATTCTTCAGTGACGCGCTCCTTCAGTTCCTTCATCTGCTTGCGACCGGGCGCGTAACCTTGCTGCGCTTCGATGCCTTCGGCGCGCTCCTTGACTTCCTCGTTGACCACGGAAGAGGGCAGCAGGCGCTGTTCGACGGCAAGGGCAACCAGCCACTGGCCGCCGAGCGAGAAAACCAGCGCGCCATCCTTGCGCGGCGAGATCCAGCCGCGTGACGTTGGCTGGTTGCTCGGGCACTTAACGAAGGGGCCACGGGCCAGGAGTTCTTCAAATTTCGCCAGGTCGATATTCCATGGCGTTGGCAAACGGTAAAGCTGGAGGTTCTTGAACCACATTGCAGATTTCTCTTCTTGGAGGATGGCTCCGGCGAAAGGCCGGATGGGGGTTTAGCGCTTCTTGAAGATGACGTCCCAGACGCCATGGCCGAGGCGCAAACCACGGTTTTCGAATTTGGTGAGCGGGCGGTAATCGGGGCGGGGTGCGAAGCCTTCACTGGTATTGACCAGAGTAGGCTCGGCGGATAGCACTTCCAGCATCTGATGGGCGTACTCTTCCCAGTCGGTGGCGCAGTGGAAATAGCCGCCCGGCTTGAGACGCGAGGCGAGCAGCGCGACAAACGGCGGCTGGATCAGCCGGCGCTTGTTGTGCCGTGCCTTATGCCACGGATCGGGGAAGAAGACATGAACGCCATCAAGCGAAGCCTCGGGCAGCATGTCGCGCACCACTTCAACCGCATCGTGTGCGCAAATCCGCAGGTTGGTCAGTTCGCGTTCGGCTATTTTGCTTGCACAGCGCGCCAATGCCTGGCACGTGCACTTCGACGCCGAGGTAGTCATTATCGCGGTGGGCATCAGCAATTTTGGCCGTGGTTTCACCCATGCCGGTGCCGATCTCCAAAATTTTCGGGGCATTTCTACCGTAGACCGTAACAAGTTGAATTTGCTGCGCTGCGTAGGGGATGCCGATCTTTGGCATCATCTCGGCGTAGTAGTTTTGCTGGGCCGCCGACATGCGTCCGGCGCGCCGTACGAAGCTTTTGATATGGCCGTGTTCGGCTGTTTCGCCAGCGCGTCCGTCGGTGTAAACGTTATCGCTCATGAACCAATCAATCCTGTGGTCGGCGATGAGGGATCAGCCGAATAGTATTTGCGTGCCATGCGGCCGGCCAGGAAAGCTTCGCGGCCAGCTTCAATCCCCTTTTTCATGGCCGAAGCCATCAGCACTGGGTCTTTGGCGTGGGCAATCGCCGTGTTCATCAGCACGCCGTCACAGCCCAGTTCCATCGCGATGGTCGCATCGGACGCTGTACCAACACCGGCATCGACGATGATCGGCACCTTGGCGTTGTCGATGATCAGGCGCAGGTTCCATGGATTGACGATGCCCATGCCGGAGCCGATCAGCGAGGCGAGGGGCATCACGGCAACGCAGCCGATGTCTTCCAGCATCTTGCACTGAATCGGGTCGTCGGCACAGTAGACCATGACCTGAAAGCCTTCCTTGACCAGCGTTTCGGCAGCTTTCAAAGTTTCCGGCATGTTCGGGAATAGATTGGTCGGGTCGCCGAGGACTTCCAGCTTGCACAGCGGGTGGCCGTCGAGCAGTTCACGCGCCAAGCGCAGGGTGCGTACGGCGTCGTCAGCGGTATAGCAGCCGGCTGTGTTGGGCAGAATGGTGAATCTGGAGGGTGGTACGGCATCCAGCAGGTTGGGTTGGCTGGCATCCTGGCCGATATTGACGCGACGCACGGCGACGGTGACGATCTCGGCGCCCGAGGCATCGATGGCGGCGCGGGTTTCGCTGAAATCCTTGTACTTGCCGGTGCCAACCAGCAAACGGGAACGGTACGCCTTGCCGGCGATGGTCAGTTGATGCATGGGAGTACTCCTTAGCCGCCGCCGACGGCGACGACGATTTCGAGTTGGTCGCCAGAAAGCAGCGTGGTCGTTGCATGCTGGCTTTTCGGGACAATTTCGCCGTTCCGTTCAACGGCAATGCGCTTGCCGGCGTAACCGAGTTGATCGATCAGGCCGCTGACGGAGAGTGTTTCTGGGAAATGACGATCTTCGCCATTAATTTTGATTTCTAGCATCCAGCTATTTTAGCAAGCCGCGCGGCTTGCGCGGGGCACTCGTGAACAGTGCGTCGTATAGCCAGTTGGGCAGCAGGCGCAATATTTTGGCAACGAGGCCCATCTGCCAGGGAGTCACGGCGTAAGTTGTGCCGCGCGCTATGGCTTGTGCAAATATCTTGGCTGCTTTTTCCGCCGGCAATAAAAAAGGCATTTTGTAGGGGTTGATCGCAGTCATTGGTGTTGCGATGTACCCCGGGGCAATGGTCACAACCTTGATGCCGTAAGGTCGCATTTCGAGGCGCAGACTTTCGAGGTAGGTGATTGCCGCCGCTTTTGACGCCGAATAGGCTTCAGCACCCGGCAGGCCACGGATACCGGCGACCGAGGCAACGCCGACCAGCTGCCTTTCTCCTCCCGCCGCTTTCATGGATGGGATGAAGGGGGCAAAGGTCGCTGCCATGCCAAAAACGTTGATGTCCATGATGCGTTTGAAGACGACGAGGTCTTCTTCGCATTCGGTCAGCGTGCCGGCTGAAACGCCTGCGCTGGCAATGATGATGTCCGGTACGCCAACCTGACTCAGAAAATCCAATGCCGCAGCGCGCAAGGCCGCGGCGTCACTGACATCAAGGGCATAGCAGGCATGTTTGTCACCCAGGCGCCGATTCAAGGCATCGAGCAACTCACTGCGCCGTGCCACCAGGCCGAGCCTTGCGCCTTGTTCGGCGTAGTAAACGGCAAGCGCCTCGCCGATTCCCGACGAGGCGCCCGTGATGAAGACCTTGAACGTCAATTATTTCTTGCCGGATTTCTCGCTACGTGCCTTGGCAATCATCTTGTCGGAAATTGCCAATTGCTCGGTGAAATCCTTGCCACCAACCAGATATTTGCCATCAACCGCAATCGCCGGTACGCCCTGAATCCTGTAAGCCTGTGCCAACTGGTCGCCGCGCTTTACCTTGCTCATGACGCCGAAGGAGTTGAATGTGTCAGCAAATTTCTTGGGATCAACGCCTTTCTTGACGACCCATTCAGTCAGTGTTTTTTCGTCGAACATATTGATCCGCTCGCCGTGAATTGCCTTGAATACATCGCCATCGAGCTTGGCCAGATCACCGGTCGTTTCGAGCGTGTAATAAAGTTTGGCAATGTTCGCCCAGGCGGCACGACCAAAGGTGATCGGCACGCGCTTGAAAACGACATCGGTGGGCAGTTTGGCCGACCAGGCAGAAATCAGTGGGTGAAAATCGCTGCAATGTGGGCAGCCGTAGCTGAAGAACTCAAGGACTTCAATCTTGGCCGGATCATCACTGGGCTGCGCCGGGGTGATCAGTGTGTAGTCCTTGCCGGCAGTTTGGGCAAATGACGAGCTGGTTACGGTCAACGCCGTTCCGAGGGCAAAAAAAGCAGCAACAAAACTACGACGATCAAATTTCATTGATTACTCCTTGGTGTTCTTGGCAAGTGACGAGTCAATGCCCGATTTGGCAAGCTCTGTCCGTGTTTTGTTCAACTCATCAATCTTGGTATAGGGGCCGACGCGGACGCGGTAATAGGTTTTGTCCTGCACCATGACCTGCTGCACCACAGCCTCTATACCCATAAACGCAAGTTTTGCCTTTTGGTTGTCAGCATCCTGTGCCGTGCTGAAAGAACCCGCCTGCAGGAATAGTGGTTGCTTGCTTTCCTTGGGTTCTTCGGATTTTTTCTCCTCTTTCTTTTCTTCTTTTTTAGGCTCTTCCTTCTTCGACTCTTCCTTGGCGATGACTGGCTTGCCTTCCTTATCCGGCACCGCATCGGTTTTGCCCGGGAGGATGTCATAAAACTGGAAACGTTTTTCCGGGATCGGATCGCCCGGTTTGCCTGGTAATGCCAAAGGTTGGGCAGGCTTGCCATTGGCCGCAGCCGTTGCGGCAGCAGCTACTTCCGATCGCGGTGGCGGTGATTTGTCGACGAAGGGGAGCGGTGATTTGTTCATGTACCAGACGACACCGGCTGCTGCGCCGACGCCGAGGACAAGGCCGATGAACATGCCGATCAATGTGCCACCGCCAGACTTTTTCTTGGCTGGCTGGTTTCTGCGAGGTTTCATATCTCGACTCATCAGTGCTATTCCTTACATCGATTCCGGGCAGCTGACGCCCAGAATGGCGAGACCGTTACGGATCGTCTGACGCACGGCAGCGGCCAGCGCAACCCGTGCATCACGCAGCACAGCATCGTCCACCAGCATGCGCTCGGCGTTGTAGTAGCTGTGGAACTCGCCGGCCAGATCCTTGAGGTAGAAGGCAATCAAGTGCGGCGCCAGTTCGCGGGCAGCGCCGTCGATAACGTCACGGAATTCGGCCAGCTTGTTGGCAATCGCCAGTTCGCGCGGATTGCTGAGTGGCGAGAGGTCGGTTTCGGCCAGACTTTCCATGTCACCGTTCCACTGATTCAGTACCGAGCAAATACGGGCGTGGGCGTACTGGATGTAGTAAACCGGGTTTTCGTTGGTCTGGCTCTTGGCCAGATCAAGGTCGAAATCGAGGTGCTGATCCGACTTGCGCAGGGCGTAGAAGAAACGGCAGGCATCGTTGCCGACTTCCTTGCGCAGTTCGCGCAGCGTGACGAACTCGCCGGAGCGCGTCGACATCGAGGCTTTTTGTCCATTGCGGTAAAGCACCGCAAACTGGACCAGAGCGACCTGCAGTTTGGCTGCATCGAGATCAAGTGCCGTAATGGCACCGGTGACGCGGGAAATGTAACCGTGGTGATCGGCGCCCCAGATGTTGATGACCTTGTCGAAACCACGCTCGAACTTGTTCAGGTGGTAGGCAATGTCGGAGGCGAAATAGGTGTAAAGCCCATTTTCGCGCTGCACGACGCGATCTTTTTCGTCACCAAACGTCGTTGACCGGAACCAGCGCGCGCCATTCTGTACATAAAGATGGCCCTTTTTTTCCAGCAGGTCGACACAACGGGCAACCAGGCCAGTGTCAAACAAGGCTTTTTCAGAGAACCAGACGTCGAAATGGACGCCAAACTCTTCAAGGTCGTCACGGCAATCGGCCAACTGTTCAGACAAGGCATGTTGATGCACATAAGTCCAGTCCGGGCCAAGCAACTCCTTGGCGTTGGCGATCAGTGCGTCAAGGTGCTGGTCGCGCTGACGTTTGGCTTCGTCGTCGGCGCGGCTGGCATCCGGCAGTCCGGGCGTATTGGCTAGAACAGCCTCGGCAGGGCGCACGTATTTTTGGCCATGGGCAGCCGTCATCTGTTTTGCCATGTCGCGCACATAGTCGCCCTGGTAGGCATTGGGCAAAAACGGAATATCAACGCCGTTTTGTTCGAGGTAACGCAGCCAGGTCGACAGTCCGAGAATGTCCATCTGTCGGCCGGCATCATTGACGTAATACTCCCGCGTTACGTCCCAGCCGGCGAAGGTCAGCAGGCTCGCCAGCGAAGCACCATAGGCAGCGCCACGACCATGGCCGACATGCAACGGCCCGGTCGGATTGGCCGAGACGAATTCGACCTGAACTTTTTGCCAGCCACCGACAGTCAAACGACCGTAGTTTTCCCCCTCAACCAGCACGGCGCGAACAGCATCGGTTTTGGCCGTTGCATCCAGCGTGAAATTGATAAAACCGGCGCCAGCGATTTCGGCCTTTTTGACCAGTACCGATACCGGCAGCTCGTTCAATAGCTGTTGGGCGATTTCGCGGGGATTTTTCTTCAGCGCCTTGGCGAGTTGCATGGCCAGATTGGTCGCAAAATCACCATGCGTCGGGTCGCGCGGGCGCTCGAGGTGAATTGGGGTTTCAGCTGCGCCTGGCGCAACGCTGTCGAGTGCCTGTTGCAACAGGGAGGTCAGCTGGGATTTAACGTCTTTGGCCATTGATTTGCTGCGAAAATTCGAAAGTCGCGATTATACGCTGGCGAAATCGGTCCACGCTGCCTGCTTTGTGATGGTTTGTAATCCGGTTTTGCCTTGTCAAACAACTATTCAGATGGCCTTTTGGTCGCCGTTGGCGGGACCAAAAGGGGGCTTGCGTGTTAGCATCGCGCTCTTTCGCCCTCACTATTTCCATGCGCCTTTTTCGTCTTTTCAAGATTGCCTCGGTCGCCAGCCGCTACGGCCTCGACGAAATGGTGCTTGAGCACGAACCAACGGGCAGGGTGGCGCGCCTCTTTAATGTTATGCAATTCTGGCGTGACTTGTCTGCACCGCGCGCCGTACGTTTGCGTCTGGCTCTCGAAGAACTTGGGCCAATTTTCGTCAAATTTGGGCAGGTGCTTTCAACTCGCCGCGACCTGATGCCGGCGGATATCGCTGACGAACTGGCCAAGTTGCAGGATAACGTGCCGCCATTTGATTCCCATCTGGCACTCGCGGAAATTGAAAAAGCCTACGGTCGCCCGGCGAGCGAGGTGTTTGCCGAATTTGACTCGACACCGATTGCCTCTGCTTCGATTGCCCAGGTGCATTTTGCGCTCCTAAAAGAAGAAGATGGCAGCCACGAAGTTGCTGTCAAGATCTTGCGCCCCAATATGTTGGGCGTGATCGATCATGATCTTGGCTTGCTTGACACTCTCGCCATGTTGCTGGAAAAGCTCTGGTCGGATGGCAAGCGGCTCAAGCCGCGCGAAGTCGTTGCCGAATTTGGCAAGTATTTGCATGATGAGCTGGATTTGATGCGCGAAGCGGCCAATGCTTCGCAGCTACGCCGTAATTTTGCCGATTCACCGCTGTTGTGCGTGCCGGAAGTCCATTGGGACTGGTGTACGTCAACGGTCATGGTCATGGAACGAATGAAGGGCACGCCGATTTCGCAGATTGACAAATTGCGTGCTGATGGCATCGATCTATCAAAACTGTCGGCGTCGGGTGTCGAGATTTTTTTCACCCAGGTATTTCGTGATGGCTTTTTCCACGCCGATATGCACCCCGGCAATATTTTTGTTGCCCCTGATGGCCGTTACATCGCGCTTGATTTCGGCATCGTCGGCACGCTGACCGATAACGACAAAAACTATCTCGCCCAGAACTTCCTCGCATTTTTCCGCCGCGATTACAAGCGGGTTGCCGAGGCGCACATTGAGTCAGGCTGGGCGCCTATCGATACGCGGGTTGATGAGTTTGAGGCGGCAATTCGCGCCGTTTGCGAGCCGATTTTCGACCGTCCGCTGAAAGATATTTCCTTTGGCAAGGTACTGCTGCGCCTCTTTCAGGCGTCGCGGCGCTTCAATGTTGAAATTCAGCCGCAACTGGTGATGTTGCAAAAAACCCTGCTCAATATCGAAGGACTCGGCCGTCAGCTTGATCCTGAGCTTGATCTTTGGAAAACCGCCAAGCCTTTTCTTGAGCGCTGGATGGACGAGCAGGTTGGCTGGCGTGGGTTGCTGCGCACCTTCAAACAGGAAGCGCCGTATCTGGCGCGGACCTTGCCGCAATTGCCGCGCCTTGTTCATCAGTCGTTAAAACAACCGCCCAGGGTTGATCTCGCACCGCAACTCGAACGCCTGATCAATGCCCAGCAGCAGCAAAATCGCTGGTTGATCATCATTGCTTTATTGCTCACCCTGCTCTCCGCGATTCTCCTCTCCTAAACATGGCTGCAGATTCATTTAACGACCTCAGTAAAGAGGATGTGCTTGGCTGGTTTGACAAGCGCGAAATCGCCAAGGCGGGTCCCTACGTCGATTTGGTGCGCGACATCGAAATCGAGCCGATGCTGATCCGGGCCATTGTTCCCGGTACGGCACCAACGCCCTATGCGGTGGTAGTTCGCCTGATGGAAGCGCGCGGTGGGGCGCTGCTGATCAGTGCTTGTACCTGTCCGGTCGGCAAGCACTGCAAACACGTTGCAGCAACGCTTTTGCGGGCGGTCGACGAAAACGCCCCGAAGCCGGATCGCGTCAGTCCCAGCGTCCTCTCCTGGGTGGAAGATCTGCGCCGCGTTTCGCTGGCCGTCGCCAAGAAAAAAGCACGGCCGGCCAGTGCCCGGCAGCAGCTTTTCTACATTCTCAAATGGTCTGATGACCGGCGCCAGTTCGGGATTGAAATCCGTAAGGGCAAGTTTCCGGAAAGTGCCGAGGAGTGGTGGAAGGTTGGTCGTGCCCTGGTCACGCCGCCGCAATTTGTCAATGAAGAAGACCTCGTTATCCTGCGCCTGATCTGGGGCGAGCGAAATCACGAAAGTCCCTTGCGTGCTTTTGGTCTTGGCCCAAAAAAAGGTGCCGAGATTTTGCAGCGCCTGGTACAGAGCAACCGTTTGTATTCCGAAGACGATTTGGGTCTGCCATTGCAGGCTGGCCTGGTGCGGCCCGCTAGCGTCGGCTGGCAAATCGACCCCAGCGGTTTCCAGCGCCCATCCTTGCGCCCTGATCCACCGGCGGAGATGATTGTTACGGTCGACCCGCCTTGGTACCTGGATTTGGCTGAGGGTGAGACAGGTCCGCTGGATGTTGCCGGCAATCCGGCAGTGATTGCTCGCCTGTTCGGCTTGCCGCCCCTGTCGGCCAAAGAAGCGGCCCTGGTTGCCGAAGCTTTGTCTGAACTGGCTCCCGAAATGCCACCGCCGGCCGAAGATGCTGGCGAACGTTTGCGTCTGATCGATACGCCCTTGCAGGCTGTTCTTCAACTTGATACCGTCCATACCCACGGCTACCGCGCCTGGCGCGATTACCCGCATAGCTATAACGGTGGGCCTTTCGATGTGGCGCGCGTGCTTTTTCGCTATGCCGACGCCGACGTTCGTCCAGAAAACAAACATGAATTCATCACCTTGCCGGAAGGCGAAACGGTTCGGCTGAAACGCCGCCCGGAAGCTGAGGCCGCCGCACTCAAAGCACTTGCCGCCAGTGGGCTGGAGCGGGTGCCGGGGCATACCCTGTACACCTTTGGCCATCCGCCGGAAGGTATTTACGGTCTGGCGCATGAGAGCGATTGGGCCTATTTCATGCAGGACAGCCTTGAGGCCTTGCGTGACGCTGGCTGGCAGATTGAATTTCCGGACGATTTCCGCCATCACATTCTCGAAGTTGAAGGCTGGGAAGCCAATCTGGTTGAATCGGATAGTGGCTGGTTCGATCTCGATATGGGCGTCATTGTCGAAGGTGAGCGCCTGGCGCTGGCTCCTCTGCTGGCTGGGTTATTCCGCCGCGATGCACGCTGGCTGGACGCCTTGCGACTGGCCTTTGCCCGATGATGAAGCGGTTGAATTGCATACGCCAAGCGGCAAGCGGCTGCGCGTGCCGGCCGGGCGGATCAAACCGCTGGCTGCCACGCTGATCGACCTCTTCGATGGTTTCAATGGCGGAAATACACTACGCCTGTCGCGTTTTGACGCGCCGCGGCTGGCCGATCTCAGCGATACAACACGCTGGCAATTCAGAGGCCAGAGCGATGTTTTTGCGATGGCGGAGAAGCTGCGCAGCGCGCAAGGGATCGCCCATATCGATCCGCCGAAAGGGCTTTGCCTGGAGCTTCGCCCATACCAAAAAGAAGGCCTGGCCTGGCTGCAATTCCTGCGCGAACAAGAGCTTTCCGGGATTCTTGCCGATGACATGGGGCTTGGTAAAACAGCGCAGGCGCTGGCGCACTTGCTGCTCGAAAAAGAATCCGGCCGACTCGACAAACCGGCCTTGATTGTCCTGCCCACTTCGCTGATTTTTAACTGGAAGAACGAAGCAGCGCGCTTTGCGCCGAGTTTGTCGGTGCTATCCCTGCATGGCCCGGATCGCAAAAGCAAATTCGATCAAATCGTGAGCAGCGATGTGGTGCTGACAACCTACCCGCTGCTCTGGCGTGATGCAGATGAGTTGATGCAGCACAGCTACCACCTACTCATTCTCGACGAGGCGCAAACCGTCAAGAATGCCCGCAGCCAGGGGGCTGAAGCGGTGCGCAAGATTGATGCGCGGCATCGCTTATGTATCACCGGTACGCCACTGGAGAACCACCTGGGCGAGTTGTGGAGCCAGTTCGATTTTCTGCTCCCCGGATTTCTCGGCGATAACCGCCAGTTCACCAAACATTGGCGCACACCGATTGAAAAGCAGGGCGACAACCAACGCCGTTTGCTGCTGGCGCGGCGGATTCGCCCGTTCATCCTGCGTCGCAAAAAGGAAGATGTTGCGCAGGAGTTACCACCGAAAACCATCATCGTGCGCAGCGTTGAACTTGAAGGCAGTCAACGTGACCTGTACGAAACAGTGCGCGCCGCAATGGATGCCAAGGTGCGCGAAGAGATTGCCATCAAGGGCTTTAACCGCAGCCAAATCGTTATTCTTGATGCGCTGCTCAAACTACGTCAGGTTTGCTGCGACCCGCGTCTGGTCAAGGCCAATGCCGCGACCAAGGTCAAGGAACGCGCCAAGCTTGATTTGCTGATGGCGATGTTGCCGGAATTGGTTGATGAAGGTCGCCGGATTCTCGTTTTCTCGCAATTCACCAGCATGCTGGCTTTGATCGAACACGAACTGGATCGGGCGGATATCAAGTACGTCATTCTGACCGGTGATACGGATGACCGAGAAACGCCGATTCGTCGCTTCCAGGAGGAAGAAGTCCCGGTTTTCCTGATCAGTCTGAAAGCTGGCGGCGTCGGCCTCAACCTGACAGCAGCTGATACCGTGATTCATTACGACCCGTGGTGGAATCCGGCGGTTGAGAATCAGGCAACCGACCGCGCCCATCGCCTTGGGCAGGATAAGCCGGTGTTCGTTTACAAGTTGATTGTCGGCGGCAGCATTGAGGAAAAAATCCTCGCCCTGCAGGAACGCAAGGCTGAGTTGGCGGCGGGGATTCTGTCGGAAGATCGCGGTGTCGACGTCAAGTTCGGTACGGACGATCTGGCTGCGCTATTTGAACCTTTACCTACCTGATTATTGGTAAATCGCCGAACATGCGTTTAACATGTTCAGATTGGTGCGGGTTGTATCACCTGCACGCTTGCTAAGGAATCCAAATGACTTCCGCATCACGGTTCAGTGTCCGCTACCGCCAGCTTCTGGCTGGTTTTCTTGCCTTGTTTGCCAGTGCCAGTTTGCTTGCCGAACCCGGGGTTGGCGCGAACGAAATTATCATCGGGCAAAGCATCGCCCTGCAGGGTGGCAAGAATTCTTACGGTGTTGCTGCTGCGGAAGGCTCCAAACTCTATTTCGACATGATTAACGCGAGTGGTGGCGTGCATGGCCGCAAGATCGTCACGCGTGTTCTTGATGACGACAACAAGGCCGACAATGCGCAAGCCAATGCCCGGAAACTGATCGCTGATGGCGCCTTCATTCTGTTTGGTTCGATCGAAGGCGGGCCGTCAACGGCGGTGATGTCGGTTGCTAATCAACAGAAGGTTCCTTTTTTTGGCCCGATGGCTGGCTCGCCTACTTTGCGTCGGCCCTTTCAGCACTTTGTTTTTCCGGTACGCGCCGAGCATCGTGACGAATTTCGTGCGCTGATGACTTGGGGGAAAAGTACGGGCCTGACGACACTCGGGTTCCTGCATGCCGATACCGAGGTTGGGCAAGGCCACCTGGAAAATGTGAAGCTGATTGCCGCTGACTTGGGCATGAAAATAGTAGCCACTATCCCTTTCAAGGGTGATGTCTCAGACGCGCAGATTGCTGAAATGGTCAAAGTCATCGCCGACAAAAAACCGGACATGCTGATCAATCACGGTTCCGGTGGTCTCTACCAGAAACTGATTGCCAAGGCCAAAGCGGCCAGGTTGACGACCAGTTTTATGGGCGTCAATTCCGGTTCGACCCAAATTGCGCAGGGCCTCGGCCCGCTAGCTGCCGGGCTGGTTTTTTCTCAGGTAGTACCCAATCCGCTGGAGCGTAAGCATCTTATCTCGCGTGAATATCAGGATGCGGTGCGTAAAGCTGGTGCCAAGCAGGAATACAGTTACGGTGCACTGGAGGGCTTCATGACAGCCAAGGCGCTAGTCATGGCGCTGCGCGCTACCGGACGCGACCTTAGTCGGTCCGGCTTGCTTACCACGCTGGAAAGCGCTCGTTTTGACCTTGGCGGTGTGCCCGTTCGTTATACGGCAGGTGATCACGAGGGATCAGGCTTCGTAGATCTTTCTATCGTTGGTCGCGACGGGAAGTTTGTTCACTAAATTCGAAAATGGGCAAATTTTTGGCTGTTTTTGAGCGTTGACCGTAACAGTTAAGCGTTTACGGTTGCGGACGTTATTCGCTCAAGCAAACCGGTCAGGGCGCGGCGCACTGATTGTTCACGAACGGCTGCGCGATCTCCATTGAACTGGCAGGTTTGTGCTTCGCAACCACCGTCTTTCGATGCCCAGGCGAAACATACTGTACCAACCGGCTTGCCGGGTGAGCCGCCGCCAGGCCCGGCAATGCCGGTAATGCCAAGCGCCCAGTCCGCTCTGCTATGCGCCAGTGTGCCTTGCGCCATGGCGCGGGCGGTTGCTTCAGAAACCGCACCGTGGCGATCAAGCGTGGTTTCAGGGACGCCCAGCATGTCTATCTTCGCGGCGTTGGAATAGGTCACAAAACCGCGATCAAACCAGGTTGAACTACCGGCGATTGCTGTGACGGTTTGCGCCACCCAGCCGCCCGTGCATGACTCGGACAGGGCCAGCCATTCTCCGCGCGCTAGCAGTTCGTTGCCAATTTGCTCGGCAAGTTTTTCAAGTTCATTCATGTTGTGTGTTCCTGTAATTCGACCAGCAGAGACGCGGCGGGGGTTCTTGTGGCGACAAATATTTACGAAACAACCTACTTGGTAACAAAATCAGACGCTAGTATTTAATCCTGATTTATTTCTTGCGCAGGAGGTTTCAAGGTTATGGGCATACTCTGGACCATTATTCTTGGTTTTGTCATCGGTGTGATGGCCAAGTTGTTGCACCCGGGCAAAGATAACATGGGCTTTATCGCAACGGTTCTGCTCGGGATAGGCGGCTCCTTTCTGGCCGGTGCTGTTGGTCAGTATATGGGCTGGTATCAGGCTGGCGAAGGGGCTGGATTTATCGTCTCAGTGATTGTCTCGATTCTGCTGCTGGTTATCTTCGGCAAAATTCGCAATAGCCAGTCCGGTAAATCCTGAGCGCTGATCCATGATTTCGGCAATTCACTTCATGGCATGGGATGTGGCCGAGCCAGGGCCAAGTTTCCCTGGGGCCGGGCCCGGGGGGGGGGGGGGGGGGGGGGCCCGGGCGGGGCGGCGGCGGGGGGGGGGCCCCGCCCCCCGGGGGGGCCCGGGGGGGGCGCCTGCCTTCCCGGGGGGGGGGGGGGGGGGACGAACCCAACCCGCGGGGGGGGGGGGGGGGGGGGGGCGCGGGCCCCCGGCCCCGGGGGCCCCGGCCTCGCCCGTGGGGCGGGGGGGGGGGGGGGGGGGCCCCGGGGGGCGGGGGGGCCCCCGCCCCCCCCGCGGGGGGCGGGGGGGGGGCGGCCGGGGGCGCCGGGGGGGGGGGGGGGGGGGGGGGGGGGGGGGGCGGGGGGGGGGGGGGGGGGGGGGGGGGGGGGGGGGGGGGGTCCCCGGGGGGGGGGGGGCCCACCGCGGGGGGGGGGGGAAGAGTCGCGCCGCAGCGAAATGTTGCCGTAACATTTCAGGTTCATGATGCCGTCTTTTCCTGGAGGAACAACTATGGATTTACTGCTCTGGCGTCATGCCGAAGCCGAAGATGGTGAGGATGACCTGCGGCGCCGACTGACGGCGCGCGGCCAGAAACAGGTGCGAGTCATGGCCAAGTGGATTGCCGCGCATCAACCAAAGGATATGCGCATCATCGTCAGCCCGGCGGTTCGCACGCAGCAAACGGCCGAGGCGCTCAAACTGCCATTCGAGACGCTCCGCAAAATTGGCCCGGAGGCCTGTGTTTCAGAGTTGATTGCTGCTTCGGGCTGGCCGGCTGCCAGCGGCTCGGTGTTGATCGTCGGCCATCAACCTTCGCTCGGGCGTCTGGCGTCCTTGTTATTGGCCGGGCATGAGTCGGAATGGACGATCAAGAAGGGGGCTTTGTGGTGGTTGAGCAATCGCACCCGCCAGGGCGAGACGCAAACTGTTTTGCGTGCCGTCATTCCAGCGGAATTTCTGGACTAGACAAACGCCGTGCTTTGCTGTGAAATAGACGTTTTCGCGTCTGTGGATGGAGTGAGACATGGTTACAAAAAAAAATACGAATCCCGCTAAACCTGCGGCAACGGCGTCCAAAAAAAGCACAGCTCGCCCGGCCCGGCAACGCCCGGTAGCAGAAGGTGATATTCCGCCGAATTTGAGCAAGCAGGGCATTGAGGGTTTTGCTGTAAGCGCTGCGATCAACGGCGCGCAAGAATCAAAAATTGGTGCAATGCGTGATGTTATTGCCGGCATGCCGCTCGACGAATCAGTGGCGATGCTGCGCGGCCTGCTCAAGCAGCAGGGCGTCAAGGGCGAGCAACTGGACGCCAATCCGGATGAAGAGCTGGTCAAGGACTGGCGCGACGGCGGTTATCCCTACAAAAACCTGATGCAGCGGCGCAACTACGAGCGCCAGAAATATCGCCTGCAGGTTGAGCTACTCAAGTTGCAGGCCTGGGTCAAGGAAACCGGTCAGAAGGTGGTCATCCTTTTTGAAGGCCGCGATGCGGCGGGCAAGGGCGGCACGATCAAGCGCCTGATGGAACACCTGAATCCACGCGGCGCGCGGGTGGTGGCGCTGGAAAAGCCGAGCGAAATCGAGCAGGGGCAATGGTATTTTCAGCGTTACGTGCAGCATTTGCCGACGCGTGGCGAGATCGTTCTGCTCGACCGTTCCTGGTACAACCGGGCGGGCGTCGAGCGGGTCATGGGCTTTTGCACGGATCAGGAATACGCCGAATTTGTTCGTCAGGCGCCGGAGTTCGAGCGCATGCTGGTGCGTAACGGCACGCATCTCATCAAGTTCTGGTTCTCGGTCAGCCGCGAAGAGCAGCGCCGCCGCTTTGGCGAGCGCAAGGTGCACCCGCTCAAGCAGTGGAAGCTGTCACCAATTGACTTGGCTTCGCTCGATAAATGGGATGATTACACCAAGGCCAAGGAAGCGATGTTCTTCCATACCGATACCGCCGATGCGCCATGGACGGTGATCAAGTCCAACTGCAAGAAGCGTGCGCGGCTCAATGCCATGCGTTATGTTTTGCACAAACTGCCGTACAACAACAAGGATACGGCGCGGATCGGCAATCTTGACCCGCTGATCGTCGGCCGTGCCAATGTGGTTTATGAACGGGGCGAGCAGCAGGGTGTGCCGATTCTCTAATCAGCTGATGACGTAGGAGGCGCCGCCGGTAGCGATCAGCTGGCCGGTTTCGTTGTGCAAGGTCATTTGAGTCGAAGCAATACGGCCGCCAAGACGAGTCAAGCGTCCGGTGGCCGTAAATTTTTTGCCGATGCCTTGCTGCAGATAGTCGGTGCGCAGATCTATCGTACCGACTCGACCAAAACGCTGGGTGACCTGTTCGGCGGTTTCATGGGCGTATTTTTCGGCAATGCCGACAATCACGGCGAGACCGGCAACTGCATCGAGCGCGCTGGCGATGACGCCGCCGTGCAGGCGGCCATGCAAATAATGGCCGATCAGGTTCGGGCGCATGGCAAAGCTTAAAGTGGGTGCCGTTGGTTCGAGCGAACACAGTTTAAAACCCAGCGTTTCGTGGAATGAGATGCTTTTCTCAAACATTTGACGAAATTTGGCGTCCAGACGAGCTTGTTCTTCGGGGGAGCGGCGGGGAAGTGGAAGGGTTTGCGGTCATGGGTGCCTTTGCAGACATAAAAAAGGGCGACGGGGTTGCCGTCGCCCAAACCTAACGCAATTTTACCGCAGCTTACTTTTTACGCGGTGCTGGAACGTCCGTACAAGTGCCGTGCGCCACTTCAGCCGCCATACCCACCGTCTCACCCAATGTCGGGTGTGGGTGGATGGTTTTGCCGATATCGACGGAATCACAACCCATTTCAATCGCCAGGCAGACTTCGCCGATCATGTCGCCAGCGTTCGGACCGACGATGGCCCCGCCGATGACGCGATGCGTTTCAGCATCAAAGATCAGCTTGGTGAAACCGTAGTCGCAGCCGTTGGCAATCGCCCGACCGGAAGCAGCCCACGGGAACTTGGCTGATTCAACCTTGCGGCCTTCCGCCTTGGCCTGTTCTTCGGTGTAGCCGACCCATGCCACTTCCGGATGGGTATAGGCAACGCCTGGAATCACTGTCGCATCAAAGGCAGCCTTGTGACCAGCAGCGACTTCTGCCGCAACGTGCGCCTCATGCACCGCCTTGTGGGCCAGCATCGGCTGGCCTACGAGATCGCCGATGGCGAAGATGTGCGGTACGTTGGTGCGCATCTGCTTGTCGACGTTGATGAAACCACGGTCGGTGACTGCGACGCCGGCTTTCTCGGCAGCGATCTTCTTGCCGTTCGGCGAGCGGCCGGCGGCTTGCAGGATCATGTCGTAACGAACGGCATCGGCATTCGGCGCACCGTCGCCTTCGAACTTGACCCACCGGCCCACCGTGCCCAAATTGTGGATGGAGTTCAGTTTGCCTGCAGCGAGCGCAATAATTTCCGTGCCTCGCCGGCCCCTGGGAATTGCGGATCAAGGGCGCGATTCAGTGCTTGTTGAGCTTCTGCGGTCCGCTTCAACTCAATCAAAACAATCCCATAGTGAAGCTGAAATTCTCCAGATTTTGGCTCGATATCCGTGGCGCGCCGAAGTGATTCGGCGGCGGCAGGCAAATCTCCGCCGCGCGTTGCGCCCATCCCAGGGTATCCAGGAAGGGCGCGGAATTTGGCGCAAGGGATACGGCCTTCTTCGCCGATTCGATGGCCTTTGCCGGTGAGCCGCCCTGCTGCAACAGCATCCACGCCAGATTGTTGTGTGCAAGCGGATTCTTGCTATTCAGTGCGATAGCTTTTGCGTAGGCTGACTGAGAGTCGTCCCAGCGTTTTGCACCCTGGTAAGCGTCGCCCAGTTTAATCTGTATCTCCGATGACGCCGGTGCAATCTTCGCTGCCGCGCTAATCTGCCTGATAGCTTCAGCCCATTTACCCTGGCGTGCCAGTGCATCGCCCCGGTCAAGCATTAGTGCAAGAAAATTCGGCTGCCGTTTGAGTCCGCGATCAAATGCATTCAGGGCTCTATCCAGGGCGCCGGTTTCCATGTGCAAGCGACCGATTGCGCGCAGGGGCGCAGGATCCTTTGGCGCCAGCGTGGCAGCCTTTTCAAAGGCACTCAGCGCATCTTCTTGGCGGCCGATCAAGGCAGATGCGACGCCGAAAGAGTAGGCCGCAAACTTGTTGTCGGGTGCCAGTTCCATTGCCGTAGCGAAGGTCTTGACGGCGTCGTTGCGGCGCGATGCATCCATTGTTAGATACAGGTCACCCAATTCAAGCAGCGGCGATACAGACTTCGGATTGAGATTGATTGCCTGCTTGAACGAAAACTCGGCCTTCTCGAACTGCCGGGCGCTGACGTAGAAGCGTCCCCAGGCGAGATGCACTTCTGCCGCCTGTGGCGCAGCACTTTCTGCCTGTATAAGATACTTCTCGGCCTGAGCGCGATCACCTTCCTTTTGGGCGATGTCCGCCAGGCCAATCATTGCCGGCGTGAATTTGGCATCCAGTTTCAGCGCGGCCAGGAAGTGGGATTTTGCAACGTTGTTTTTCCGCTTCAGGCCAGCATCTATGCCCTTGCGAAACTCGATATTGGCAGCGGCTTCGGGAGGAAGTGCTGCGCTTGTAGGAGGCTTGCCAGTTCTGGATTCAATGGGAAGTGCTTGCGCAGATGTACCGTAAAGGGCCACGACAAGGAGGAGCAGGCGGGCGCTACAGGTGGAGCCACTGAATGGAAAGTGCATTTTTACCTTCTGAAATAGAAACCCCCGCCGAAACTGCTGGCAGGGGCTGAGGGGCGAAGCGATCCTTTTGATCAGGCGCGCTTGGCTTTGCGACGCAGACCGCCGAGACCAGCCAGTGCCAAGCCGACCAAGGCCATCGAACCCGGCTCTGGAATGGTGTTGCAATTGGGGCCGGTGCAGACATTGCCTTCGCCCGTTACTCTGACTACGGCGAGGAAAATGTTGTCGTCCTGGCTGGCGTTTACGGTGTCGAATTTGATCGTGGTACTGCCATCGGCAATGTTGGGCGCCAGATTGTAGCGCTCGTGATCATCTGCATAGCCAGGGAGGAGGGTCGAGTACGGGTCGTCATAACCACCGACGGTTATCAATGAACCATCGGCGACGGCATCGCCATCATCGAGATTGCCGGCATTGTCGGTAATGGTCGTGCCATTTACCTTGACGGTGGACCGCTGATTGGTGCAGCAACTGAAGCCGATGCCCAGTGCCAACTCGGCGCTAAACCCCGGTGCAAGGGGGTGAAGCGCGCTAGCAAAACTGATCGAGGTGGTGTCGCCAAGTACCGATGCAAAGCCATCCAGAATGCCGACAGTAGAAATACCCAACGCCGGATTGGAGTACACGACGACCAGTGCTTCTCCGTCTTGAGAGCTGCTTGTTTCCGTTATTCTGAAATTGTAAATGCCGCCTGCGCCGCCATCGATGATCGGTTTGACGATGCTGGTGACGTCGCTCCGGCCTGCAACCAAAGAACAGCACGCCGCGGAATTGAGACCGAGAGAGGTGTAACTCACTGCGTTGCCGTTTGAGTGTGCCGCCTACTCCGCCCATGGAGCGGTTATAGGCGGTCGACGTATAAAGGTAAGCAGCCAGCACAGTCGATCCGACGGGAACGGACGCAGAGATCGTGCCGCTCTGAGATAGAGAGCCGAAACCGTCCGACGAATAGCCTACATTGCCAACGTATTGCTGAAACGCTGTCAACGAAGCATGTGCGCTACCGGATGCGATACAGCCAACTGCGGCCAGCGACAAACAAAACAATTTGATGCTTTTCATATAACCTCCAAATACAAATGTTGAGCCACGTGGGGTGAGGTGCGCTTTTGTTCAGAGCGGAAACTGGGTTGCACCTGTCTTCGCAAACACATAGCCTCGAAATCACAGCTGCTCGTCATGCATAAGCACGTTTTGTGCCATATTTAATGTCTGTTATTTTTCAGTTACTTATAAATTTAAAATATAGATTTTTTTGCTGAGTGTAAAAAAAATCGACAGTCGCTGCTGAGTCTGGGTGTGTGCAATCAGCAGGCCTCGGTGCTGGTCTCAAACACACCTTCGACCACCACTCAGTGAAAATGCACATGTGGGTTGAGCAGGGCACCGAAGCGGTGGATGAAGGCGACTGCGTCATCAAACGGCGAATGCACTTGCCCTTATTTCTGAGCAGGTCGCGCAGCATTCAGTTACCGGCGAAAGGGAAATCCAGATGCAGTTCATCCAGCCGGCGCATCAGCCTGCAAGTCTTGGTGAGCGCCTTTTTTTAAAAATCGTTCCCTAGCGTCAGTTGCCCCATCTTGACTTACATCGTCTGGATGCCCGGCCATGTTACCTTTGCCGGCTTATCGCCAAACACAAGCGACGAAAGTTCCAGTAGTTGCTTTGATGGTCGCAGCAATTGCTCACAAAAAAACTAACCGAACGCCACTTTCGTGGGGCTCGGCCGATTCGTCGGGGCCGGATGCTGTTCAGTAACGCATCCGGTTCGCCTTGCTACTTCTTGCGCGGCGGCGGGACGTCGGTGCAGGTGCCGTGCGCCACTTCAGCTGCCATGCCCACCGTCTCACCCAGGGTCGGGTGCGGGTGGATGGTTTTGCCGATGTCGACCGAATCACAACCCATTTCGATGGCCAGACAAACCTCGCCGATCATGTCGCCAGCGTTCGGGCCTACAATCGCCCCACCGATGACGCGATGCGTTTCCGCATCAAATATCAGCTTGGTGAAGCCGTAGTCGCAACCGTTGGCAATCGCTCGACCGGAAGCCGCCCAGGGGAACTTGGCCGATTCGATCTTGCGGCCTTCGGCCTTGGCCTGTTCTTCGGTGTAGCCGACCCATGCCACTTCCGGATGGGTATAGGCAACGCCGGGAATCACTGTCGCATCGAAAGCCGCCTTGTGACCGGCCGCGACCTCTGCCGCGACGTGCGCTTCATGCACGGCCTTGTGAGCCAGCATCGGCTGGCCTACGAGATCGCCGATGGCGAAGATGTGCGGTACGTTGGTGCGCATCTGCTTGTCGACATTGATGAAGCCACGGTCAGTGACCGCAATACCGGCTTTTTCGGCAGCAATCTTCTTGCCGTTCGGCGAGCGGCCAGCGGCTTGCAGGATCATGTCGTAACGCACGGCATCGGCATTCGGCGCACCGTCGCCTTCAAATTTGACCCACAATCCATCGTCCTTGGCCTCTACCGCCACGGTGCGTGTCTTGAGCATGATTCGGTCAAAACGGCTGGTGTTCTGCTTTTCCCAAACCTTGACGGTGTCACGGTCGGGGCCTTGCATCAGCGCATCGGCCATTTCAACGACATCGACCTTGGCACCCAGCGTGGAATAAACCGTCGCCATTTCCAGACCGATGATGCCGCCGCCGATGACCAGCATCTTCTTCGGCACGAAGCGCAGTTCAAGCGCCCCGGTCGAATCGACAATGCGCGGGTCTTTCGGAATAAAAGGCAGATGCACGGCAGCCGAACCGGCGGCAATGATGCACTTCTGGAACTTGATGATCTTCTTGGCGCCGGTCTTCTCCTGACTGGTGCCAGTGGTTTCTTCGACTTCGATGTGATTCGCGTCGAGGAAAGAACCGTAACCGCGCACGATATCAACTTTGCGACCCTTGGCCATGCCGGCCAGACCACCGGTCAGCTTGCCGACGACCTTTTCCTTGTGGGCGCGCAGCTTGTCGATATCGACGGTAGGCGCGGCAAAGGTAACGCCGAGTGAATTGGCGTGCTCTGCCTCTTCCATGACGGCTGCTACATGCAGCAGCGCTTTGGACGGAATGCAGCCGACGTTGAGGCAGACACCACCGAGGGTGGCGTAGCGTTCAACGATGATCGTCTTCATGCCGAGGTCAGCCGAGCGGAAGGCCGCCGAGTAACCACCAGGGCCAGCACCGAGAACGAGCATTTCGCACTCGAGATCAGCACCGCCAGCATGGGTGGCCGCTGTTGGGGCGACTACCGGAGCGGCAGCTGGCGCGGCTGCGGGTGCTGCCGCCGGGGCTGAAGCAGGTGCCGCAGTGGCGGTTGCACCGGTTTCAACCTTGATCAACAAGGCACCTTCGCCAACCTTCGAACCCAGCTGAACCAGCACTTCCTTGACGATACCGGCGACGGTGCTCGGCACGTCCATGGTGGCCTTGTCGGATTCCAAGGTGACGATCGCGTCATCGACCTTGATGCTGTCACCGACCTTAACAAATAGGTCGATGACCGGCACGCTCTCGAAATCGCCGATATCGGGGACTTTGACTTCAATCAATTGACTCATCGCATTCCCCTTAGACGATCATCCGGCGCATATCGGCCAGCAGTTCAGCGACATAGACATTGAAGCGGGTCGCCAGCGCACCGTCGATAACGCGGTGGTCAGCGGTCAGCGACAAGGGCAGGGTCAGGCGCGGCACGAATTGCTTGCCATCCCAGACCGGCTTCAGGGCCGACTTGTTGACGCCGAGAATGGCGACTTCCGGGGCATTGACGATCGGTGCAAAGTAGGTGCCACCGATACCGCCCAAACTGGAAATTGTGAAGCAGGCGCCGGACATGTCGGCAGGCTTGAGCTTGCCGTCACGGGCTTGCTTGGCCAGTTCGCCGGATTCCTTGGCAATCTCGAAGACGCCTTTCTTTTCGGCGTTCTTGATCACCGGCACGACCAGACCATTCGGCGTATCAGCGGCGAAACCGATGTTGAAGTATTTCTTCATCACCAGATTGTCGCCGTCGAGCGAGGAATTGAATTCCGGGTAACGCTGCATGGCCTTGACGCAGGCCTTGATCAGGAAGGCGAGCATGGTCAGCTTGTTGCCGGACTTCTCGTTTTCCTTGTTCAACTGAACGCGGAAGGCTTCAAGGTCGGTGATGTCGGCATCTTCGTGGTACGTCACGGCCGGGATCATCACCCAGTTGCGCGACAGGTTCTGGCCGGAAATTTTCTTGATGCGTGACAGCGGCTTGACTTCGATTTCGCCAAACTTCTCGAAATTGACCTTCGGCCAGGGCAGCAGATCGAGCACGCCACCACCAACGACGCCGCCAGTAGCGGAGGCAACCGGGCCGGAAATGGCACCGGACATGACGCCCTTGACGTACTTGGTCAGATCTTCCTTGACGATACGGTTCTTTGGACCGGTCGCTGCGACTTTGGATAGATCAACACCCAATTCGCGAGCATAGGCGCGCACTGACGGCGAGGCGTGAACCTTGCTGCCAGCTGGCAGGCCAGGCGCAACGGCCACCGGGGCATTGGTCGCGGTCGACGCCGAAACTGGGGCAGAAATTGCAGCCGGGGCGGCGGCGGGGGCGGGTGCCTGGGCGACCGGTGCCGCAACTGAGGCAGAGGCGCCGGTTTCAACCTTGATCAGAACCGTGCCTTCGCCAACCTTGGAGCCGAGTTGAACAAGGACTTCCTTGATGACGCCGCTGACGGTGGATGGCACATCCATCGTTGCCTTGTCGGATTCAAGGGTGGCAATCGCATCGTCAACCTTGATGCTGTCACCGACCTTGACGTAGAGCTCAATGACCGGCACTTCGGCGAAGTCGCCAATATCCGGTACCTTGACTTCAACCACGCCACCACCCGCAGCCGGAGCTGCAGCGACAGGGGTGGGCGCGGCTGCAGGTGCAGCAGCTTGGGCGGCCGGGGCCGGGGCGGCAGCTGCGCCACCCGCTTCAACCTTGATCAGCAGTGCGCCTTCGCCAACCTTGGACCCAAGCGAAACGAGAACTTCAGTTACCACACCAGCAGCGGTGGAAGGAACGTCCATGGTGGCTTTGTCTGATTCCAGGGTGCAGATCGCATCGTCAAGCTTGATGCTGTCGCCGACTTTGACGTAAAGCTCAATGACCGGAACGCTTTCGAAATCCCCAATATCAGGGACTTTGACTTCTATGATTTGGCTCATGTTGTCTCTCCCTGATTAAACCGACATCGGGTTGGGTTTGTTCGGGTCAAGGTTGTACTTGACCAGAGCGGCAGCAACCACTTCGCGCTTGATTTCGCCAGCATCGGCCAGTGCCTTGAGGGCAGCCAGCGTCACCCAGTGACGATCGACTTCGAAGAAATGACGCAGCTTTTCGCGGGTATCCGAACGGCCGAAACCATCGGTGCCCAGCGTGACGTACGGTGCCTTGACGAAGGGACGGATCTGCTCGGAGAACAGCTTGATGTAGTCGGTCGAGGCGATGACCGGGCCTTTGGCACCAGCCAGCTTTTGTTCAACATGCGACAGCTTCGGCTCTTCCAGCGGATGCAGCATGTTCCAGCGCTGCGTATCGATACCGTTGCGGGCCAGTTCGTTCATGCTGGTACAGCCCCAGAGGTCAGACTCGACACCCCAGTCGTTCTTCAGCAGATCGGCCGCCGCAATGACTTCGCGGAAGATGGTGCCGGAACCGAGCAGTTGCACGCGCGGGCCAGTGGAATCTGCACCCTTCTTGAAGGCGTACATGCCCTTGATGATGTCGGCTTCGGCGCCGACCGGCATTTCCGGATGCTCGTAGTTCTCGTTCATTACCGTCAGGTAATAGAAGACGTCTTCCTGCTCCTGGAACATGCGGCGCATGCCGTCCTGCGTGACCACGGCGACTTCGTACTGGAAGGTCGGGTCGTAGGAAATACAGTTCGGGATCAGGTTGGAGAGAATCAGGCTGTGGCCATCTTCGTGCTGCAGGCCTTCGCCGTTCAGCGTCGTGCGACCGGCGGTACCGCCGATCAGGAAGCCGCGGGCGCGTTGATCGCCAGCTGCCCAGCACAGGTCGAGAACGCGCTGCATGCCGAACATCGAGTAGCAGATGTAGAACGGAATGGTCTGGACGTTATGTACGGAGTACGAAGTTGCAGCGGCGATCCAGTCGCTCATCGCGCCGGATTCGTTGATGCCTTCCTGCAGCACCTGACCGGTCTTCGATTCCTTGTAGAACATCAGCTGGTCATGGTCTTCCGGCACATAGTTCTGGCCTTCCTGATTCCAGATGCCGACCGAGCGGAACATGCCTTCCATGCCGAAGGTGCGGGATTCGTCCGGCACGATGGGCACGACGTTCTTGCCGACATTCTTGTCCTTCAACATCATGTTCATGATGCGGACGATGGCCATGGTGGTCGACAGCTCGCGGCCTTCGCCGGATGCCTTGAGCAGCGAGGCAAAGGCGTCAAGCGACGGCACAGCCAGCGGCTCGGCCTTGCGGCGGCGCTGCGGCAGGAAGCCGCCGAGGTCCATGCGACGCTGCATCATGTACTTGTGTTCTGCCGAATCTTCGGCGAACTTCAGGTACGGCAGTGCTTCGAGCTGGTCGTCCGGCACCGGCAGATTGAAGCGGTCACGGAAACGACCGATCTGGTCTTTATCCATCTTCTTCTGCTGGTGCGAGGTATTCATCGCTTCGCCCGCCTGGCCCATGCCGAAGCCCTTGATGGTCTTGGCCAGGATCAGCGTCGGCTGGCCCTTGGTCTTGATGGCGCGGTCATAGGCAGCGAAGATCTTGAAGATATCGTGGCCGCCACGGTTCAATGCCCAGACTTCGTCGTCGGTCCAGTCAGCAACCAGTTCGCGCAGTTCTGGTGTGTTGAAGAAATGCTCGCGGACGTAAGCGCCATTCTTGGCTTTGAAGGTCTGGTACTGGCCATCGACCAGTTCCATCATGCGTTTTTTGAGGATGCCCTTCTTGTCGCGATTAAACAGCGTGTCCCAATGCGTACCCCAGACCAGCTTGATAACATTCCAGCCAGCGCCACGGAATTCGGATTCCAGTTCCTGGATGATTTTGCCGTTGCCGCGCACCGGACCGTCAAGCCGTTGCAGGTTGCAGTTGATGACGAAAATCAGGTTGTCCAGCTTTTCGCGACCGGCCATGCCGATGGCGCCGAGGGATTCGACTTCGTCGGTCTCGCCATCACCCAAAAAGGCCCACACCTTGCGATCATTGGCCTTGGCCAGGCCGCGCGAGTCGAGATATTTCATGAAGCGGGCCTGATAAATGGCCTGGATCGGGCCGAGGCCCATGGAGACGGTCGGGAACTGCCAGAAATCCGGCATCAGCCAGGGGTGCGGGTAGGACGAAATGCCCTTGCCGCCGGTTTCCTGACGGAAGTTGTCCATCTGCGACTCGGTCAGGCGGCCGAGCATGAAGGCGCGGGAGTAGACGCCCGGTACGGAATGGCCCTGGAAGAAGATCAGGTCGCCACCGGACGGGTCATTGATGCTGCGCCAGAAATGCGAAAAGCCGACGTCGTACAGCGCGGCGGCTGAAGCGAAGGAGGCGATGTGGCCGCCGACGTTGGTTTCCTTGTTGGCACGCACGACCATGGCCATCGCGTTCCAGCGGATGTAGGAGTGAATCTTGATTTCCATGTCGGCATTGCCCGGATATTTGGGCTGCTGGTCGGCCGGGATGGTGTTGATGTATTCGGTATTGGCGGAGTAAGGCAAGTCAACGCCGGCTTCACGCGCCTGGCCGATGACCTTCTCAATCAAAAAGTGGGCGCGCTCGGCGCCTTCCTGGGCGATGACGCCCTCCAGTGACTCCATCCATTCTTTTGTTTCCTGCGGATCTGTGTCCGTCGGGTCCGGCAATGCATTCAGCTGATTGGCCATCTTTTGTCTCCAAAGTAGGTTGTGCTTTCGTCGCGCCTGAATCTAGCCCGACAACTTTAACGCTTTCAGGTTCGTTGGCGAACCCGTGTTTACACCTATATCGCGTTGCACATTGTAAAACGCAAATTCGCATTGTGCAATATCCGTACTTTCCCTTATGTATTTTTTGTGGGGAAATAAGTGAAACAAAACCAAAAGGAGAAATGACTTGCGCTGTATCAAATGGCAGGTTTTTGAGTTCTCTATAATTGCTGGTTTCGCATTGAAAACAGGAGTACCCATGGCAGCAGTGATGCCCGCAACAGCCGCTAGCCGGCTTCTTTTGTCCGGTAATGAAGCCGTCGCCCGTGCCGTCTGGGAGGCGGGTGTCAAAGTTGCCGCCGCCTATCCCGGCACGCCATCGACGGAAATGATGGAAGTCATTTCGACCTACCCCGACCTCTATGCCGAGTGGTCCGTGAATGAAAAGGTTTCTCTGGAGGTGGCGATTGGCGCGGCTTACGCTGGCTCGCGCGCTTTCTGCTGCATGAAACATGTTGGTATGAACGTCGCTTCTGATGCGCTGATGACGCTGACGCTGACCGGCGTGATCGGCGGCTTGGTGATTGCGATTGCTGACGACGTCGGCCTGTCGTCCTCTCAGAACGAACAGGATTCGCGCTACTGGGGCCGCTTTGCGCACGTGCCGGTGTTTGAGCCGGCAGATTCGCAAGAGGCCTATGAAATGACATTGGTCGCCTACGAACTCTCGGAAAAGTTCAAGGTGCCGGTCATTTTGCGCATGACGACGCGAATCAATCACGTTAAATCGCTAGTGACGGTTGGTGAACGTGCGCAGCACATCGGTGCCGGCTTCAAGAAAGAGCCGGGTCGCTTTGTCATGGTGCCGGGTAATGCCGGCAAGCGTATTCCGTTGATGTTCCAGCGCGATATTGAATTGCGGGCCTATGCCGAAACATCGCCGTTGAATTTCATCGAAGCGGGTTCGGATAGGCGAGTCGGCTTTATCGCTTCCGGCCCGGCGTACATGCACGTCAAGGAATCATTCCCGAACGCACCGGTGCTCAAGCTGGGTTTTTCCTGCCCGGTGCCGTTCGAGAAATGCCGCGAACTGGCAGCCATGGTCGATCAGGTGGTGGTCGTAGAAGAAGTCGAGCCGCTCGTCGAAAACGAGCTGAAGGCGCAGGGGGTCAAGGTCTTGGGCAAGGATATTTTGCCTTTGCAGGGCGAGCTGTCGCCCAATGTCCTGCGCCCGGCGATTGCCCGGCTGCTTGGTGAGCCGGTGCCGGAAACGCAAGCGCTGCCGGCCATGCAGCTTTTCCCCCGGCCGCCGACCATGTGCGTGGCTTGCCCGCACCTCGGCGTTTATTACACACTGTCGCAGGTGCGAAATCTCAATATCTCTGGCGATATTGGCTGCTACACATTGGGTGCCGGCCATCCGTGGAATGCCCTCGATACCTGCGTCTCGATGGGCGCCTCGATGGGCGTCGCGCTCGGGATGGACAAGGGCCGTGGCGAAGCTGACAAGGATAAGCGTATCGTCGCCGTGATTGGCGATTCGACCTTCCTGCACATGGGTATGCAGGGCCTGCTCGACATGGTTTACAACAAGGGCAACGTGACTGTGTTGTTGCTCGATAACCGCGCTGTCGGCATGACCGGCGGTCAGGACAATCCGGGCAATGGCCGTGATATCCACGGCGAAGAAGCGCCGCGCATTGACTTTGCCAAGCTGGTTTCGGCGTTGGGCGTCAAGGAAGAGCGAATTCATACGGTCAACCCGTATGAGCTGCCGGTTTTGTTCAAGACCATCCGTGATGAAGTGAAAGTGCCTGATGTTTCGGTGATCATTACCGACCAGCCTTGTGTGCTGATCAAGGATTACCACAAGCTGAAACCGTTCGAGGTGATCGACGACAAGTGCACCGGTTGCGGCAACTGTATCGATGTCGGCTGCCCGGCGATTCATGTCACACGGCGTGGCAAGGAAGTGAAACCGAGTGGCAAGGAGGTCGATCTCGCCTTTGTGCGTATCGAGTCTTCCGTTTGTACCGGTTGCGGTCTCTGCGTTCAGCCCTGCGCGCCGAAAGCCATTGTGCATTACGCGCCGGTTTCACCGATCAAACTGGTCAATATGGGCTGCGGAGTCTGAAATGAGCGACAACACCAATATTCTTGTAGTTGGAATCGGTGGTCAGGGCGTCATGACCGCGACGGAAATTCTTGCCGAAGCCGCCATCGCCCTTGGCCACGATGCCAAGAAAACCGAAGTCGCCGGCATGGCGCAGCGCGGCGGGGTGGTTTCCTCGCATCTGCGTTTCGGCAAGAAAGTTCTGTCGCCGCAGATCACGCCGGGCACGGCGGATGTGTTGCTCGGTTTCGAGTCGGCCGAGGCGATGCGTTGGCAGCACATGCTCAAGCAGGGTGGCATCACGCTGATGAATACCGCCCGGCTGGTGCCGCCGGTGGTTGAACTCGGCCTGTTTGATTACCCCGAAGACCCTCTGGCCGAAATTCGGAAGTGCGGCAACAAGGTGGTTGCATTCGATGCAACATCAATTGCGCAGGCCTTGGGTGATATTCGACTTGGCAATACGGTCATGCTGGGGGCGATTGCCGATCATTTGCCGTTTGGTGCAGAGGTTCTACTCGACTGTGTTCTCAAGCGTTTTCAGCGCAAGGGCGAACAAATGGTCGAATTGAATCGTCGGGCTTTTGAGGCTGGACGGGCGGCAGTCGGAGAGGCAGAAGCCGCGCTGGCGTAATCTGGTAAAATATTTGCCAACTTAGAGGGAAAGGTCACCGCCTTTCCCCTTTTTATTTTTGTGGGATGCAACGATGACGGCACAAATTATTGATGGCAAGGCGCTGGCCGAAGAACTGCGTCAAGGTTTCAAGGCGCGCGTTGAGGCGCTCACCGCAAAGGGTCACAAACCCGGTCTGGTCGTTGTCCTGGTGGGTGCCGATCCTGCTTCCGAGGTCTATGTGCGCAACAAGGTCAATGGCTGCCTGGCCATCGGCATGCATTCCAAGAAAATTACCTACGATGCGACGGTCGACCAGGCAATTGTCCTGAAAAAAATTGCCGAGTTGAATGCCGACCCCAATATCCACGGCATCCTGGTGCAATTGCCATTGCCTAAACACTTCGATGAAGAAGCGGTGCTTGAGGCGATTGCCGCCGACAAGGACGTTGACGGTTTTCACGCTGAAAACGTTGGCGCGCTGGCCCAGGGCAATCCACGCTTCATCCCCTGTACGCCGTATGGTGTGATGAAAATGTTCGAGAAGGGCAATGTCGATCTGAGCGGCAAGGAGGCCGTCGTCATTGGTCGTTCCAATATCGTCGGAAAGCCGATGGCACTGCTGCTGATCAATGCTGGCGCCACCGTCACCGTTTGTAATTCCCGCACCAAGGATTTGATGGGCCACACCCGCCGTGCCGACATTCTGGTTGCCGCCGTTGGCAAGCCGCGTTTCGTTACCGCTGATATGGTCAAGCCGGGTGCCGTCGTCATCGACGTTGGCATCAATCGCTTGCCGGATGGCAAGCTCTGCGGCGACGTTGATTTTGCCGGCTGCCTTGAAGTGGCCGGCCAGATTACCCCGGTGCCGGGTGGCGTTGGTCCGATGACCATTACCATGTTGCTCGCCAATACGATCGAAGCGGCGGAACGGAAAGCTAAACTATGACCTCACATCACCAACCTCTTGTCGGCGTCGTCATGGGCTCCGATTCTGACTGGCCGACCATGCAGGCTGCTGCCGTAATCCTCAAGGAATTCGGTGTTGCTTTTGAAGCGCGCGTCGTTTCAGCCCATCGCACCCCTGATCTGCTGTTCGATTACGCCAGCATGGCCGGCGAGCGCGGCCTCAAGGCCATTATTGCCGGCGCCGGTGGAGCAGCTCATTTGCCAGGCATGCTGGCAGCCAAAACCATTGTTCCCGTGCTGGGCGTGCCGGTGCAGTCCAAGGCGTTGTCCGGCAAGGATTCACTCCTTTCCATCGTCCAGATGCCCAAGGGGATTCCTGTCGCGACCTTTGCCATTGGCGAAGCCGGTGCAGCCAATGCAGCGCTGTTTGCAGTCGCGATGTTGGCCAATGAAGATGCCGAACTGAATGCCAAATTGCTGGCTTTCCGCCAGGCTCAGACGGAAAAAGTTCTGGCCATGAAACTGTCCGACGTATGAATGCCATGTCCACGACCATGATTTTGCCGCCCGCGACACTGGGCATGCTTGGTGGTGGCCAGCTCGGCGGTTTTTTTGTTGCCGCCGCCCACGAGCTGGGTTATCAGGTATGGGTGCTTGATCCTGACAAAAATAGTCCGGCGGCACGTTCGGCGGACCGTCATTTTTGCGCCGACTATGACGACTTTGCCGCACTGGATGAGTTTGCCGCGGGCTGTGCAGCAATCACGACTGAATTTGAGAACGTGCCGGCGGCAACACTCGATTACCTCGCCAAATTTGTACCGGTACGCCCTTCGGGTTCAGCGGTAGCGATTTGTCAGAATCGAATTGCCGAAAAGTCGTTTCTGCGTGACCACGGTTTGTCGCATGGTCCGTTTGCCGTGATTCGCAGTGCCGAAGATATCAACAATGCGGCTCCGACACTGTTTCCTGCCATTTTGAAAGTGGCCCGCTTTGGTTACGATGGCAAGGGGCAGGCGACTGTTGTCAACCGCGAAGAAGCGATCACTGCGTTTGCTCGCTTCAAGGGCGAAGCTTGCGTGCTGGAGAAACGACTCGCACTCGATTACGAAATATCGGTGATTCTGGCGCGCGACCAAGATGGCCGGGTTTGTTGTTTCCCGACCGGTGAAAATCAGCACACCCGTGGCATTCTCGATGTCTCTATCGTGCCGGCTCGTACTTCGGATAATCTGCGTCGTGAGGCTGAGGTCTTGGCTGCCCGTATCGCTGAAAAACTAGACTACATCGGCACCATGGGCGTGGAGTTTTTTGTCAGTGGCGGCCAGTTGGTCATCAATGAAATGGCGCCCCGCCCGCACAATAGCGGTCACTACACGCTGGATGCCTGCGTAACCAATCAGTTCGAGCAGCAGGTTCGGGCACTATGCGGATTGCCGCTCGGCGAGCCGCGGGCTCATTCGGTGGCGGTTATGGTTAATCTGCTGGGCGATCTCTGGTTTGAGCAACGCGCCGGTGGTGAGCACTATCGCGAGCCAGACTGGTCAACGCTGTATGCCTTCCCTGACTTGAAACTGCACATGTATGGCAAGCATCACGCCAGGCCTGGCCGCAAGATGGGGCACTTCACGGTGCTCGGTAGCGACATGTCCAGCGTGCTGGAAACTGCACTGGCGGCGCGCAGGGCCATCGGCATTGAAGGCGAATGATTCCGGCCGAAGCGATTTCACGCGCGCAGTTGATCTGCTGCGCGCTGGCGAACTGGTCGCTTTCCCGACAGAAACGGTTTATGGATTGGGCGCGGATGCGTCAAATCCGGCAGCGGTTGCCAAAATTTTTGCAGCCAAAGGGCGCCCGGCCGATCATCCTCTGATCGTTCATCTGGCCGGTCACGATGCCGTCGAGCATTGGGCGGAAGACGTGCCGGCGGTTGCCTGGGAATTGATGGAAACCTTCTGGCCCGGCCCGCTCACCCTGATTCTAAAAAAACAGGCCTGGGTGCCGTCGACCGTAACAGGTGGGCAAGACACCGTTGGTCTGCGCGTTCCTGGGCACCCGGTTGCGCTCGAGTTGCTGCGCCGCTTCGCCGCCAGCGGCGGGCATGGTGGCGTTGCGGCGCCCTCAGCCAATCGCTTCGGGCGGATCAGTCCAACAACGGCCGCCCACGTTCAGGAAGAACTCGGCGAACGCGTGCCTTTGATTTTGGACGGCGGCGCTTGTGCTGTCGGTATTGAATCAACCATCGTCGATTGTTCGCGCGGTGACCCCGTGGTGTTGCGCCCCGGCCATATTTCGCCGTTGCATCTTGAGGCGGTATTAGGGAGGCTGCCGGATATTGCCACCGCCGTTGGCGCGCCGCGTGTCTCCGGGTCACTGGCCGCGCACTATGCCCCGCTGACGCCGATGCGTATCGTTACCGGGCCGCGCCTGCTTGATTTCATCAACGCCCAGCGCCACAAAGGTGACCGTTGCGGCGTCATCGGCCACAGCCAGCCGCCGCAAGCCGGCATGCCGCATGTCTGGCGCATGCTGCCGGCTGACCCGGTTGGCTACGCCCACGAACTCTACGCTGCCCTGCGCGACATGGATCACGCGGGGGTCGATTTGATCGCTGTCGAAGCGCTGCCGGAATCGCCGCTCTGGGCTGCCGTCAGCGACCGTCTGCGCCGCGCAGCAGCAGGCGCCGGCCAACCCTGAGCAGGCTTTGATTCGCCGAATGGAGTGATATAGAATCAATTCCATGTTGGGGGCGTAGCTCAGTTGGGAGAGCGATTGGTTCGCAATCAATAGGTCAGGAGTTCGATCCTCCTCGTCTCCACCAACGAGATGTTTCAAGAAGTTCAAAGAAGGCCAGAAACCAACGAGAAATCAAGGGTTCTGGCTTTTTTGCGTCTATTGTGTTCCGGGGGGCATCTATTGCAATCCGGTATCAAGTGGGGCATTATTCGGGGCATGCCCCCAAAGTTTTCAAGAGGATGCCCCCAAATGCCCCTGACCGATACCGCAATTCGAACAGCCTGCCGAGCGCCAAGCCTGTGCGCATGTTTGATGGGGGCGGACTCTATCTCGAGTTGTCGCCAGCCGGTGGCAAGCTGTGGCGACTCAAGTACAGATTCAGCGGCAAGGAAAAGCGCCTGGCGCTTGGCGTCTATCCAGAAATCAGCCTGAAGGATGCCGGGAGAGGCGAGAACATGCCCGCAAGCTGCTGGCCAATGACGTCGACCCCGGCGAAAATCGGAAGGTACAGAAGGCGGCAAAGGTAGAGCGCTCTGCAAACTCGTTTGAGGTGATCGGCCGGGAGTGGTTTGCAAAGCAATTGCCGACCTGGGCAACCAGCCACGCCGACAAGATCATTGCCCGCCTGGAAAACGACGTATTCCCCTGGCTGGGCGGCAAGGCCATTGCCGAGATTAGCGCCCCGACGCTGACCGTGCTGCGTCGTATCGAAGGCAGGGGAACCAACGACACCGCACACCGGGCAAGCGGCAATATCAGCCAGATGAGGTAGGTCGTCAATCGACGCCATCAACGCATGCTGCCAGCCGTTTTGCATAGAACTGCTGGGTAAAAACTGCGGGCGAGAGATAGCCCATCGAGAATGCCGCCTATAGCGGTTGTAGAAGATGTCAACGTATTCACTGATCTCTCGAATAGCTTCAGCTCGTGTTTCGTATCGCCGGTGATGCACGAGTTCGTTTTTCAGCGTTCCCCAGAAACTTTCCATGGGTGCATTGTCGTAACAGTTTCCTCGGCGAGACATGGATGCCTTCACGCCAAACTGGCTGACGAGTCGCTGATAGTCGTGACTGCAATACTGACTGCCACGATCTGAATGGTGAATCAGTCCAGAAGGTGGGACGTTTGCGGTGACCGCCAGGAATAGCGCCTTGCCGACCAGTTCCTTTGTCATCCGTCCACTCAGTGCGTACCCGACGATTTCGCAGGTGAAGATATCCCTGATCCCAGCCAGATAGAGCCAGCCTTCACTGGTCGGAATATAGGTGATATCAGTGACCCAGGCTTGTTTGGGCGTTGAGCCGTGAAGGTTTGGTTACAGATTGTCGGCCACCGGTAGCTTGTGATTCGAGTTGGTCGTTGCCTTGAATCTCCGCTTCTGCTTGCAGCGAAGGTTCATTTCCTGACGGAGTCGTTTGATGCGACCAACACTTGCTGGAAAGCCATCCGCCTTGAGTTCGGGCTGTAGTCGTTCGGCACCGTAGGTCTGCCGGGTTCGTTGATGTGCTGCACGTATGGCAACGCAGAGTCGGGCATCTGCCTGCGCCCGCTTCGACGTTGGGCGTTCATCCCAGGCGTGATAGCCGCCTGACCGAGACATCAAACGCATTGGCCATCAGGCTGATGGGGTAATGGAGTCGATTCTGTTTCATGACCGCGTACCGGGCAGTGACTCTCGCAAAGTACGCGGCCGCTTTTTTCAACAGGTCACGCTCCATCTTCGTTTCGGCCAATCTCCTTACGTAGCCGAGAAAGCTCGGCCTCCTGTTCCGTCACTGGCGAACGATTTGAGCCAATTGCTGCCAGCTTCCCCGCCCTTGGCAAGCGCCAACCAGTTATCCAGTGTCTTCTTCGAAATTGACAGCCGCTTTGCTGCTGCCGATGCGCTCAGCCCGTCACGTAACACCAGCGCCGCCGCTTCCGCCCTGAATTCCTTTGTATATACCGCTCTCGGTATCCGTTCCATTCGATGCCTCCGTAAAATCATCTTACAGATGGCGTCCACTTTTTTCAGCCTACCCAGCGCGGGGGCCAGCTAGGGGCGTACTGGTTATGTTGCCGTCCGGCCCTTGCGCTTCCATCTGCAATACGCGTTTGCGGCGTGCCTGCCTGTAGCAATGTCATCTAGGCGCTTCTCCATGCCACTTAAATGCCGCGCGCTTCTCGTTGGTGTAGCTGTGGCGGCCAGAGTGCGCGGCCTGTACGCCTGCGGACAGTCCGTGGCTTGAAGTTGGGCGCGGGTAACCCGACTAATGCCCATGCCGGCTAAAGCACCGTTTCGCAGGTGCGGGCGAATGTCTCGCAGGTCGAATGCCTCGTACTTCATTGTTTTGGAAATGGAAGTCGGTCGCTTGCCGAAGGGTGGTTTTTCAACCAGTTGCGTTTTGCCGAACGAGGAAAAACAGAAGTGGCGTTTGAGCGGCTTTGGCACGCCCAATCAGTTTTCAACGACGGCAGCGGCCTTGATGCCAAGGTAGCAAGTGTTCGCAGGGTGCTGCGCCGTTCCTGCCGTCCCAGAGGCGCAGGGTTTGGCTGTCCCTGTCGTAGTCACTTACCTTGGCGCGGAGAAGTTGCGCCGCGTTGCCCACCAGAGAAGAGAGGGCTGGGGTTAGCGCCAAGTCGATAGGTCGTCATCGGATAGCGCGGCTATATATCTCTTCAGGTCATTGGCGTTTAGCGTGCGGTCGCCTCGATTCACCGCGATGGTGGCGATAACCTTCCACGGGATTTATTTGAACCCGATAGGCGATAAAGGGGGCGTCAGCAGCTGGCGTTATATCGGGTTTTCGCCCGCGTTGAACGCGGCACTCAGGTAGCTACGCAGTACGCCGGCAGCGCGGCTTTTCTTCCTGCTCAATTACGAAGCGAACCATTGTAGGCATGATCGGGTGTGACTTTTTGGCGGGGGGAGCGCCAGAATATCAGGGTGCGCCTCTCGAAAACATGGCACTTGAAAATAGATTTTGCCTGTCTGGCGCTCTGTGCTTTGCCGTTGGCTTCCAAATGCTCACAGTACGCATCCAGCAAAGCGCGCGCAAGGCGTAAAGCATTGGTTGTTCTCTTTTCGTTCTTCCAGCCTCAGTGGCAGCTTTAGCGGTAGTCTTTAACTTCTTCGAGTTCGCGCTTTTGCTCTCAAGGTCCATCCCCTTGTCGAGTACGCCCGCAATCGACGGGCTTCGATTCGCGTCGTCTAAATTCCAAACCTTTGTATCGCCAATTGTTAGGCGAGGTGTTGCGCCGTTTAGGTAGCCTTGAAAAATATAGGCGCGGGGTGCCGTTCGGGGTGCGCTTGCCGGGCGGCGTGGCGCGTATCGCAAAAAGCCGGGAACCTCAGAGTCTCATTAGAAATGTTTGCGCCTTTCTGGCGGGCAGGAAAAGGAGGCACAACCCAGTGTGAGTTTGACTCGCTCCAGCTTTTGGCATAGCTCGCTCGTTTCATGCAAGAGTTTTGTAAGAGCGAATGTAATACATGGTTCAACGCAAATCAACCTGATGATTAACGAAATCCTATGTTTGGTGAGGGTTTTGTTGGTGTTTTGTTGCTGTGGTGAATCTGTATCAACACCGATAAATCAGTGAAAATGGTGATTTGTAATCATCAGGTATCAGTTCGATTCTGGTCGGGGGCACCAGTAAATATAAGAAATTAAGCCACTCCCGAGAGTGGCTTTTTTTGTTTTCATGATTTGCTATGGCTTGAACGGCTCATTTTCAAGTTGCCTCGGCAATCCGTTTGGCAATATGTGCCAATGCCTCTTCGACCTGATCGATCAGAATCAGGCAAAGATCGCCGGGTTGCAGCCGGTTCATGGCGTTGTCGATGGCGATGAACTCGCCGTCAATGGCATCGATTTGCTTGGTGCGACTGGCATTGGCCAAGCCTTCGCGGAGCAGGCCGATCACTTCACCATCCTCGCGACCGCGCTGGCAGGCATCCTGATAGAGGATGACATCATCAAAGGCATCACCAAGGATTTCGGTTTGCTGGCGGATGTCTTCATCGCGTCGATCACCGGCGCCGCTGATAACCACCAAACGACGCGTTGCCGGCATGTTCTCGACGGCACTGACCAGCGCCGAATGGCATCCGGGTTGTGGCCGTAATCGGCAATCAGGGGTGGCGCCCTTGAAATCGAAAAACATTGAAGCGGCCTGGTGTGCTGTTGGCATCGCTGACAAAATTGGCCATCGCACGCTCCATGACTTCCCACGAATAACCAAGCGCCCAGCCAGTTGCAGCGGCTGCCAATGCATTTTCGACCTGAAAACCGATGGTGCCGTTGCGCGTGAGAGGAACGTTGGCCAGCGGGATGCGGTGTTTTTGCGGCCTTCGCTACAGATGATCGCATCGCGTTCGACATGGACAACACGTTTGCCTTGGGCGCGGTGCGTTGCCAATACCGGGCTCATGCGGTCGCGGGCAAAGAAAATGATGTTGCCGTGGCAGTGATGGGCCATGGCAGCAACCACTGGGTCGGCTGCGTTGAGCACAGCAGTGCCATTCGGTGCTACGTTTTCAACAATGACACGTTTGACGACAGCCAGTTCGTCGACGGTAGTGATGAAGTTGAGGCCGAGATGGTCGCCAAGGCCGATGTTGGTGATTACCGCTACGTCAGCGCATAGTCGAAACCAGGCCTTGTGCGCAGCACACCGCCACGGGCGGTTTCGAAGACAGCAGCGACAACGTCAGATGGAGCAGTACATTGCGCGCGCTCTTCGGGCCGGAGCAGTCCGGAGTCGGTGCGTTTGCCATCGATATAGACGCCATCGGTGCTGGTCATGCCAACGCGCAGGCCGTTGCTTTCAAAGATGCGGCAATCAGGCGGCTGGTGGTGGTTTTGCCGTTGGTGCCGGCGATGGCAACGACCGGGATACGGGCGTTGTCGCCATCCGGGAACATCATGCCAACGATCGCTTCGCCGACGGCGCGGCCCTTGCCGAATGAGGGGTCAAGGTGCATGCGCAGGCCGGGGGCGGCGTTGACTTCGACAATGCCGCCGCCTTGGTCTTCGAGCGGCTTGAGCATGGTGTCGCAAACGACATCGATGCCGCAGATGTCGAGGCCGACAGTTTGTGCAGCCGCTACGGCGCAGGCAGCGAGTTCCGGATGGACGTCATCGGTGACATCGGTTGCCGTCCCGCCGGTAGACAGATTGGCATTGTTGCGCAGAATGACGCGGCTGCCTCGCGGCGGTACGGAGTCGGCATTGAGGCCTTGCTGCTCCAGGCGGGCGAGGGCGATTTCGTCGAAACGAATTTTGGTCAGTGAAGTGGCGTGACCATCGCTGCGCCGTGGGTCTTTATTGACCAGTTCGACCAGTTGGCGAACGGTGTGGACGCCGTCACCGGTCACCAGTGGTGGGTCGCGGCGGGCTGCAGCAATCAGCTTGTCGCCAATGACCAGCAGGCGGTAATCGTGGCCGGAGCAGGTATTTCTCGACCAGGATGTCATCGCGGAACTCTTCGGCCAGCGTAAAGCTTTCTTTGATCTGCTCTTCACCGGTCAAATTGACCGAAATGCCTTTGCCCTGATTGCCATCGCGCGGTTTGACGACAACCGGCAGGCCGATTTCCTGCGCGGCAGCCCAGGCATCATCGGCATCCTTGACCGGGCGGCCAAGCGGAACGGCAACGCCAGCCGCGTGCAGCAGATTCTTGGTCAGTTCCTTGTCTTGTGCAATCGACTCGGCGATGGCGCTGGTGTAGCAGGTTTCAGCGGCCTGAATGCGCTTTTGCTTGCTGCCCCAGCCGAACTGGACCAAGCTGCCTTGCGTCAGGCGGCGATAGGGAATGCCACGCGCCATGGCAGCCGAAACTATGGCGCCGGTTGATGGGCCGAGGCGGATGTCCTCATCGAGATCGCGCAATTCCTTGAGGATTGCGTCGAGGTCGAAGGGCGTGTCGTTGAGGGCGGCAAGACAAAGTTGCTCGGCGCGCTCGAAGGCCAGACGGCCAACTTCTTCCTCCGTGTATTCGACGACGACTTGGTAAATGCCAGCTTCGACAGCTTGTGCTGTACGACTGAAAGTCACCGGGCAGCCGGCCTGGGCTTGCAGGCCGAGTGCGGCGAATTCCAGGGCGTGGGCCATCGAAACGGTATCGAGATGGTCAGCCGGGATCAGGTCGCCCAGTGCAGGGAAACGCTCGCGCAGGCGAGTCTCGAAATTGGGTAGGTCGTTGATGGCACTTTCGGCACCTTCGCAGGTGACGATGGCTTGGATGGCGGTGTGCCGGCTCCACAAATTGGGGCCACGCAAGGCGCGAATACGGGAAACGTCCATGACGCTAAATCCTAGTTAATTCCGGGAAGCCGTTTTGCGCGGCTTTTTGGCAACCTGCGTGAGCAGAGTGGAGGGGGCGGGCAGATCCAGGCCATAGGTTTTGATGCCGGTGCTGATTGCATCAAAGGTAACGCCAAGTGCCCAGCCGGCAGCGACTGCAGCCAATACATTGGCGATGGTGGCCGGATCTTTCTGCTTGCCGATAACGGGAACGTCGCCAAGGCGGCAGAGCAGCCAGGCGTCTTCAGTGCCGGTGGTGATGGCAATACGTCCTTCGCGAACAATCACGCCGCGTTTGCCGGCGGCCAGATGGGCGGCCATCGCCGGGCAGGCTGGGTCGGCTGCAAAGAGGATAACCTCGCCATCGGACAGCTCGGCCATGTCGGCAACGACCGGGTCGCAGGCGTTGAGGATGGTGTAGCCACTCTTCAGTACGACGTCGACCTGGGTGCGGTAAGTATTGCGATAGGTGGTGAAATATTCGCCACCGCTCGGATGCACATCCCAGCGTGAGAGATTTTCGGCATCAATGTCGATATTGGTCACGATGCCGACCTGGCAACGGTCGTAGGCCAAACCTTCGCCGAGAATGGTGCGGGCGCCGTTTTCGATCACTGCGGCATCGACACCACGGTTGAGCAGCAAGCGGTGGCCACCGGTCCAGGTGGCAGCATCGGTTTTTTGTACATGACGGCGGTTAAGATGGACGCCGTCGCTGCAGGCTAAACCAACGCGCTTGCCGGACATGTAAATTAGGTGAGCAACGAGCTTGGCAACCGCTGTTTTGCCATGCGTGCCGGTCACGCCAACGACCGGAATGCGACCGCTTTCGTCGGGCGCAAAAAGGTTGTCGACAATGGCCTTGCCCACCGGGCGCGGTTTGCCGATGCCTGGTTTGAGGTGCATCAGCAGGCTGGGGCCAGCGTTGACTTCGACGATGGCGCCGCCTTGTTCAGATAGCGGCTTGAAATGTCTTCGGCAACCAGGTCGATGCCGGCAATATCGAGGCCGATAACGCGGGCGGCCAGCGAAACCAGTGCGGCGGTTTCCGGGTGTACGTCATCGGTGACATCGAAGGCATGGTTGGCGTTGCGCTGGATCAGCACTTCGCGATCTTTTGCAGGAACCGAGTCGGCGGTCAGATTCTGCCGTTCCAGTTCCATGCGGGCGGCTGAGTCGATGCGGATGTTGGAGAGCGGGTGCAATTCGGTCGGGCCACGGCGCGGATCCGAATTGACTTGCGAAGCGATCAGTTCGGTGACGGTCGATTTGCCATCGCCAGTGACCATGACCATATCGCCACGGTTGGCGGCGACCAGTTTGCCGCCAATGACCAGCATGCGGTGTTCGGTACCGGGAATCGAACGCTCGACCAATACGCCACTACCTTCTTCGACGGCAATTTTGTAGGCTTTCTCGATTTCTTCCTTGGTCTTGACGTCAATGAAGACGCCACGGCCATGATTGCCATCGACCGGCTTGATACAAACCGGCAGACCGATATCTTCAGCGGCTTCCCAGGCATCTTCGGCGCTGCTTACTTCGCGGCCTTCCGGAATCGGCACGCCGCAGGATTCGAGCAGGCTCTTGGTCAGGTCCTTGTCGCGCGAAATGGTTTCGGCGATGGCGCTGGTGCGGTCGGTTTCCGCCGTCCAGATGCGGCGCATGGCGGCGCCGTAGCCAATCTGTACCAGGTTGCCGTCATCGAGCAGGCGGATGGTCGGAATATCGCGATCATCGGCGGCATCGACGATGCTGGCGGTGGATGGGCCGAGACACTTGGAGTCGACCATGTCGCCGAGGTCTTCAATGGTTGCAGCAACATCAAAAGGTGTGTCGTTGATCGCTGCCATGATCAGGTCACGGGCGTTGTAGAGCGCGGTGCGGGTGACTTCTTCATGCCAGGCGCGAACGGCAACCTTGTACACACCACGTTCCGAGGTTTCGCGAGTTTTGCCGAATCCGCCGGGCAGGCCGGCCAGATTTTGCAACTCAAGCGCGACATGCTCAAGAATGTGACCGGCCCAAGTGCCTTCCTGAACGCGGCGCATGAAACCGCCGTGTTCCTCATAACTGCAGCGGTGTTCGATCAGCGAGGGCAACCAGGCCGAGAGGCGCTCGTAAAAGCCGGGAATCTTGTTGGAGGGAAAATCCTCCAGTTCGCCGAGATCAACCCAGGCTTCCAGCACGGGACGGTAAGTCCACATGTTCGGGCCGCGCAGGGTAATGATGTCGCGAATAATGATGTCTTTTTTCTTCATGCTTATTTCGCCCAGCTCCGTCGTTGGCAATGTTATTTGGGGCAGCTAGTAATTATTAACGCTTTCCGTGGGGCGTGGCTTACCGACGTCAAAAAAATGTCATGTATCGGTACACGCCGTTACAGGAAGCGGTCGAGCAGTTTGCGGCTATTGCGGTCCAGCGTGCCGATGTCACGGATCAAAAACTGGATACCGTGTGTGTCGGCAATCATCAACTGACTCTGTGACAGGCGGCGGATATCTTCCTCGCTTTTGAGGATCAGCATTGCATTGCCGCGATTGGTGACGACTTGCCAGGTGCTTGGGCAAGCAAAGCTGGAGACTTCGGTGAGCTGCTGAATTTCCGGTACAAACTCGCGGCTCGCCAATTCTTCTTCAAGCAGTTGGCCGATAGCTGATGGCAGATCGGCGATGCGATCCACCCAGCCGACTTCGTGGCCTTCTGTATTGACTAGAGCAATGCCCTCATCGGGCGCCGCAATCGGGAAGGCGCGCACTGGCGTGATCCCTTTGTGTTCCACACCATTTTTGGCGATTAAAACGAGTTGACCGTAACTGTCTCGCTTGAGGCTGAAATCTGGCGCCATCATTTGCTTAACTCCTTGCTGGGCGACTCTATGCTGCGCGTCATTTCCTGTTCGGTATCGACGTTACGCGCCTGGGCCTGATAGAGCTTGTAATAATGACCTTCAATGGCCATCAACTGGTCGTGGTTGCCGATTTCGACGAGGCGGCCGCGATCCATGACGACCAGCCGGTCAGCCTTGCGCAGCGTGGACAGGCGGTGGGCGATGGCGATGGTGGTACGGCCACGGACCAGATTGTCGAGCGCCTTCTGGATTTCCTTCTCGGTTTCGGTGTCGACCGAGGACGTCGCTTCATCGAGGATCAGGATCGGTGGGTTGATCAGCAGGGCGCGGGCGATGGAGATACGCTGGCGCTCACCGCCAGACAAACCCTGGCCGCGTTCGCCAACCAGCGAATCGTAACCGTGCGGCAAGCGCAGGATGAACTCGTGAGCGTGGGCGGCACGGGCGGCAGCGATGATTTCGGCACGCGAAGCATCGGGTTTGCCATAGGCGATGTTCTCGGCAATGGTGCCGAAGAAGAGGAAGGGTTCCTGCAGCACAAGGCCGATGTTCTGGCGGAATTCAGCGACCGGTACCGAGCGGACATCGACGCCATCGATGAAAACAGCACCTTCGGTGACATCGTAGAAGCGGCACATCAGGTTAACCAAAGTACTCTTGCCCGAGCCCGAGTGGCCGACCAGACCGATCATTTCGCCCGGCTCTATCATCAGGTCGACATCGCGGGTCACTGCGCGGGTGCCATAGCGGAAACTGGCCTTGCGCAGTTCAAGACGGCCTTCACATTTACCCAGATGGACCGGATTGGTTGGTTCCGGCACGCTGGAAACATGGTCGAGTACGTCGAAAATCCGTTTGGCGCCAGCGGCGGCCTTCTGGGTGACAGAAACGATGCGGCTCATTGAATCGAGGCGCATGTAAAAACGGCTGATGTAGGCGAGGAAAGCAGTCAGCACGCCAACCGTGATGTCATTCTTGGAAATCTGCCAGATGCCGAAAGCCCAGACGATGAGCAGGCCGACTTCGGTGAGAAGCGTAACGGTAGGCGAAAACAGCGACCAAGTCTTGTTCAGCTTGTCATTCATCGCCAGATTACGGCTGTTCGACTCACGGAAACGCTCGGCTTCGCGCTTTTCCTGGGCAAAGGCCTTGACCACGCGAATGCCGGGAATGGTATCGGCCAGCACGTTCGTCACTTCAGCCCAGACGCGGTCGATTTTCTCGAAGCCGGTGCGCAGCTTGTCACGCACATGGTGAATCATCCAGGCGATGAAGGGCAGCGGCACCAGCGTGACGATGGCCAGCCAGTGGTTGATCGAGAACAGGATGCTGGCGGTCATGACGATCATCAGCACGTCGGTGGCGAAATCGAGCAGGTGCAGCGAAATGAAGATGTTGATGCGGTCGGTTTCCGAGCCGATACGCGCCATCAGGTCACCGGTGCGCTTGCCGCCGAAGTATTCGAGCGACAGACCCAGCAGGTGTTCGTAGGTGGTGGTGCGCAGGTCGCGGCCGATGCGCTCTGAAACCAGGGCCAGGATGTAGGTGCGAATCCAGCCGAGCAGCCAGGCGACGAGTGCTGCGCCCAGCAGCCCGCCGAGGTAAAGGGTGACCAGGCTCCAGTCAATAGGCTGGCCGTTCTGGAAGGGAATCAGCACCTTGTCCATCAGTGGCATGGTCAGGTAGGGGGCAACCAGGGTGGCTGCAGTCGACATCAGAGTGAGGACAAAGCCTGCCAGCAATTGCCATTTGTAGGGCTTGGCAAAACGCCACAGGCGCAGCAGCGTCCAGGTCGAGGGCGGCGTTGAAATTTCACGCGTGCAAATCGGGCACTCGTCCTGGCCCGGCTCCAGCGGTGCCTTGCACTTGGGGCAAAAAGTCCTCAAGAGAGCGCTCAATTGGCTGGCCGGTGATCAGGCTCTGCAGATGGAGGTCAAATTCGGCAATCACCCGCAACGCGGCCAGATTGTGACCCAGGGTGTAGCGCCAGCAGGCCAGGCGGCCTTGCTCGTCAATCAGTTCCAGCGTGCCGACACCGGCGTGGTCGAGGTGATTGAGCTTGAGTCCGGCGCGCAACCGCCATTCACTCCATGTCGTTTCACCCGGCGCATGAGCCAGCAGGCGTTGGTCGGTGACGATAACCAGACCGTTGGCGAACTGCAGGCGGGAATCCAGGTCAATCTCGAGCCAAGCCTGGATCTTTTCACCGGCGGCCAGTTGTGGCTCGACTTCAGTGGCCCAGCGGCTGGGCAGCGCCGGCTCATTGCTGGCGAGGTTTTGTGCATTTGGGGTCATCGGGCGAGTATACCGCAAGGGTTGCTTACCTGTAGCGGCTCGCATTTGAAATCGGCCGGGCTCGCATTCAACGTGATTTCCGGCTCAGATTAAGTGCAAATGATGCGGTGCTCGTGCTCACATTATCTGCAAATGAGCTTGCATTCAGCCGCGCCGGCTCGCATTCCATCGCGGAGGACTCACAATAACTGCAAATGACGGGCCTCAAATGGGCAGGCCGGCATACAGCATTTTTTCGCGAAGCTCAGCAACTCGCGCCGGCTCCAGGCTATTGTTGAACATCGCTTTGATCTCGGCAGGTTTGGCGTCGAATTGCTCCACCAGGTCTTTGATGCGGTAGCCATGGCGCGTCAGGGTGGGTTCCAGATCGTCAATCTGCCGCGACAGGACCGATTCAACGACTTCCGCCGATACCGGGCACTCGCCAGCTTGGTAGCCCGCTTCAAGCGCCAGCGTCAAGTGCAATTGGATTTGCAGTGGCGTGCGCAACTTGGTGGCGAGCAGGTCGATGGCCTCCTCGGTCAGGATTGGTTCGGCCGCTGCTTGGTGCCCGGTGCAGGCATCGAGCAGCCAGTGAATATATTCGCGCTGGCTCCCGGCGATGCCATCCAGGGAGAATACGTCGGTACGATAGCCAATTTCTTCCATGGTCGGTCGGCGCAGGTCGTTCCGGAGCTTGGGATGGCCGGCGAGCACCACCGACAAGCGGCCGTCGCCATCCTCAACCAGTTCCATCAGGCGCTTCAGGCCGGTCAGAGTATGACCGTTCAGGTCGTGGGCCTCATCGACAAAGAGCGCAACCGGCCGCTTGTTTTTGCGGACCAGTTCGCGCAAGTCGCGTTCGCGTTTCTCACCCTGGGTGGGAATGCGCACCTGTTTCTCGGTGGACAAGTCGTAATAGAGGGCGGCGATGAAGGTGGCCAGCTTGATACTGTGCTTCTCGATGGCCAGCGATTTCGACACGGTAACTTTCTTCTCGTCCTCCAGCACCTGCTGGAGCCGACGCAGCATCACGGTCTTGCCACTGCCGATGACGCCGCAGATGGCAATCAGGCGGCCTTCGTTGATCGCACCCCGGACATCTTTCATCAAGTCCTTATGGTGGGCCGTCTCGTAATAGCCCGCCTGGCTGAGCGGCACGGTCAACCCGAAATGCTGCATCACTTCAACTCGCATGTCCGTCTCCTGTTTGCTGGTGTTGTCGGAAATAATCTCGAACGCGTGCCAGGACAACCCGGCGCGTCAGCGTTTCGGCCAGCACCTGGTCGATGAAGGCGCGGTCGGCCGGCGGAAGCTTGGCCAGCGGCCTAGCCAGATCATCCGCAATGGCGAGTTTGGCGGTGATCACGCTGGGGAAATGGTACTCATGGGCTTCTGCATCGAACGGCTGGCGCGGAATCGCCGCTGTCTCAGCCGGCGGTGTCAGCCGCACTTCGTCACCGCTCAATGCACTGATCGGTAGGCCGAGTTGGTCGGCCAAGGCGCGGATACGGCCGGCGCGTTCATCAGCTTTGCTGCGTTTGAAAGCCCGATAGCGGTGTAACGGGATCGGGCCGGAGATCGGATAGTAAGGGCCGGTGCGCTCGCCGTTGTACTCGACGTATAGCTCTTCATCAAACAGGCCCCAGAGCAATACCACGTAGTCGCCGGCCATATCCGGCTCGACTTCGTACTGCGTGCCGTCAATGCTGAGCCGGGCATCAATGCCGACTTTGCGCCGCTCGGGCTCGCGGGCGAAACGGCAAAACTGCTCCCAGGTTATGTTTCGCGTACCCCCTCCTCAGGCAGGTTGGTCAGCCAGTCATCAGGCGGAATGCGCTTCCGAGCGATGCCGCTGGTCGTTATAGCGCAACAGGTAGCGGACCAGCCATTCGTTGGCCTGCTTCTCGGTTTCCGGCTTGTGGAAGTGGTACAGGGTTTCGTGGGCTTCCTTGACGGTCCGGAAAGGGCGCTCGACTTTCCCTTTCGAGCGTGCCGTCGTGCGCGTGCCATCCTTGCCGGCCGGGATATGCGTCTCCCACGGGATGGACAGCGCCTGCATGACATTCTGGAAAACCCGGCTCTTGGCGACCGGGCCATTGTCCAGATAGATCATCTTCGGCCGCCCCTGAAACGGCGAGCCGGCATCGGGCTTCGGTGCCATGGCGCTGAACAGGAAGCGTAGGGCCGTTTCCGCATCTTCGCCATAGATGCAGTGGTATTCGACGTAAGTCATGCCGCTTCGGTCATCGACCACGCTGAATAAGGCCAGCGTCGGCATCCCTTTGGCGGGATCGACCCACACCGGCTGGTCGATATGCTTCAGGTCGGACGGCGAGATGTCGAACTGCCAGCAATCGTTGCTGTGCTCCGCCTGAAAACGCACGGCGGCCGGTTCCCGTCGCAAGTGCGACTGATCAAGCTGCCAGAGCGCCAGGTAGCGGTTGACGGTGGGCCGGGTCAGCAGCCCTTTGGGCGCCTTGACCAACCCCTGGGGCGTTTCGACCCCGTACTCTTCCAACAGCTCAAGGGCACGTCGCGTGGACAGGTGCCGGCCATTCTTGTTGGTGGTGCGCAACTTGAGGGCGGCTACCAGTTCGCAGTAGCGCTCCAACTCGGGCTGTTCGAGAATTCGCGGCTTGCCATGGTCGGCGCGGTGGGCGGCATGAGGCTTCTGAAACTGAGCCAAAGCGCGATAGACCGAGGTGCTGGATAGGCCGTACAACTCGGCAATGCCGGCGATTTGCGTGGCTCGTTCAGGACTCTTGGGCGGCAAACGGTCGAGCCGCTGCCGCAATTGCAGCAGCGAGTCGGCCGGAATCGCTTTACGTCGGCCGTCCATAACGGGCCAGTGCGCGATACACCGAGGCACGACCGACGCCCAAGCGCCGGGCAATCTCCGTCGGCCCCAGTTTCTCCTCGATCCGTAAACGCTGCACTTCGGCGGGATCGATCGACGGCTTGCGGCCACGGTAGACGCCGCGCACCTTGGCGGCCGCAATGCCTTCCAACTGCCGCTCGCGCCGCAGATTGGTTTCAAATTCCGCAAAGACGCCGAGCATATCCAGAAAAGCCTTACCGGCGGCACTGCGCGTGTCGATCGGCTGCTCGGTTGCCTTCAGGGTGACGCCGCGCTCCTTCAACATGAACACGATATCCTGAAGATCCTTGATGCTGCGGGCGAGGCGGTCGATGCGGGTGACGACCAGCGTGTCACCCGGTCGGATGAAGTCGAGCAAGAGCTGAAGTTCAGTCCGGCCGCTCCGCGAACTCCCGGTGACCTTCTCGGCCCGGACCACATCGCAGCCGGCCGCACGCAGGCCTCTTCCTGCAAGGTGAAGTCCTGATCGCGGTGGACACCGAGCGTAACCATAGAGCGCCATGGGGAAGCATTCGTCTCGTTAGCCTTTAGAGCCTTGACGATAGCATGCAGAAAATGACAAAACAACCCTATTGAGACGCGAAAACTGTCTCAGCCGGGCGCCCCGTTTGGGTATACCGATACGATACAGTTTGTCAGCAACCGGCCAACTCCGGCCACTCGTCGACTCCGGAAAGCTGACATTCAAATGACAGCTGTACCTCTTGAAACCTGCCGGATGGACTACGCGAACTACTCGGCCATTGCAGCCGGTTACAGTTCTCAGGCAGCGCTGCTGCAATCAAGTACAGACCAGTCATTCAAGCTTGGCTACGGGTTGTCTTGAGTTTTGAGGAGTTTGGACACGCTCGGAATCCGAATTTTCTTGCCATGTACCTCGAGCAGCCCGCTATCCGACAGGTCGTGCAAAACCCTGGAGAAATGTTCCTGAGTGATGTTGAGGCGTGAGGCAATGACCCCTTTGCCCGCTGTGAGCTCAAACTCCAGTTTGTCTGAGTCTATTGCCGCCTGAGGCACATCTATCATCAGATATCCGATAATTCGCTGCTTGGCCGACTGCAACGAGTAGGCTTCGACGTCCGTCATCAAGTCATGTGTGCGTTTTGCCAACCCAGCCAGCATCTTCTTAGTAAAGCCGTAGTCGTGTTCCAACTCATTCAGGATGGCAGCCTTGGAGACATGAATCAGCATCGAATCCTGCAGCGCTTGAGCGAAGACAATGTAAGTCCGGTCCAAAAACATAATGGCTTCGCCAAAGCTTTGACCCTGCTGAATTATTTCCACAATCTTCTCGTTGCCCTGAGAGGATGTGAATGCTAGTTTGACCTGGCCAAAAACCAGAAGATGAAAGCCCATACAAGCATCTCCGGCACGAAAGAGCACATCGCCTTTTTGCGCGTGGATAAGCCTGGAGCAACTGGCAATGTGTTCGATATCGCTGGCAGCCATGCCAGCAAACAGGGGCAAGTGAGCCAGGTGGTTTTCGATGCTGATTGACTTGTGGTCGCGCATATTCGTCCCCAGGCAAATGACAATCCGCCCATCATAGTTTGATTTGAATCAAAACTGAAAAACAGCACATGATTTTCTTGTAACACTTTGTCGCGCACTCTTGAATTAGCTTGATGTGTTGGTGCCATGTAGGCCACCTAGGGTTGCAGGCTACGTGAAGAGTATTAGGAAAATATGAATTAGCCGCCTATACTGGTAAGTAACTTATTACTTACCAGTAGCCATGTCTATCAACCCTCGTCAATCCACCGAGTCACGCCAGGCAGAAATCATCACCACCATGGTTCGGCTTTCAGCAGAGCGCAGCCCTGCAGACATAACGACTACGGACATTGCCAAAGCCATCGGGGTTACTCAGGGAGCACTTTTTCGGCACTTCGCCACCAAGGAAGCCATCCGCCTGGCCGTGGTCGAATGGATCGAAGCGCATTTGATGTTCGAACTACTGGCTGCCAAGGAGCGCTCCCCTGATGCGCTGACTGCCCTCAAGGCCATGTTCATGGCTCACGTCGGCTTTGCCAAAGCACACCCTGGAGCGCCTCGCCTCATTTTTGGCGAGCTTCAGCAACCCGCTGAATCCCCCGTCAAGCAGCGGGTGCAGCTAATCATGCAGCGTTATCGGCAAGCCCTGTCCCAAACGCTAGCCGCGGCAATTGAAACGAGGCTGATTCGCGCCGATGTCGATTGCCCATCAGCGGCAGCCTTGTTCCTTGGGGCCATTCAGGGCTTGGTCATTCAATCCATGCTGAGCGGAAGCACCGAACAAATGGAGCAACAGGCAGTGGCCGTATTGGAACTTTATCTTGCCGCCCTTGGGGTCAAGTCATGAAGCTAAATGGTTTTCTCAGTCGCAAGTTTGGCCTGGTGGCTTTTGCCGTGCTCCTTCTGCTCGGATTTGGCTTTGTGGTCGCCCGGTCAGGCCCGCTGGCGCCCACCAAGGTCACCATCACGCGGGTCGAATCCGGCAGTCTGTCGTCATCCCTGTTCGGCATTGGCACGGTCGAAGCGCGACGCAGCTATTTTATTGGCCCAACTGCGGCTGGTCGCGTCAAAGCAGTTCATGTCGATGTGGGTGAACAGGTCAAGGCCGGACAGCTGCTGGCAGAAATCGACCCCGTCGACCTGGACGAACGACTTCGCTCGATTGATGCCTCATACGCCCGGGCGTCCAGCGCGGTTTTGGCGGCTGACGCTCAGCGCAAGGATGTTCTTGCACGCCAGACGGTTGCCGGCTTGAATGCCAGGCGCTATCGCGACCTCGGCGATAAGCATTTCGTCAGCCCGAGCGCGGTCGAGAGCAAACAACAGGAACTGACATCGGCTCAAGCCGCCGTCGATGCCAGCGAAGCCAACCTGCAAAGCGCCCGGCAGGAAGTCGTCCGCCTGAAGGCTGACCAGGATGGTTTGCGGCAGCAACGGAATAACCTGCGCCTGGTCGCGCCGGTTGACGGCGTGCTGACCAGCCGTGACGCAGAAGCCGGCTCGACAGTCGTAGCAGGGCAGTCAGTGCTTAAGTTGATAGAGCCCAACAGTCTTTGGGTCAAGGTCCGGCTGGACCAGGGGCGGTCCCGCGGGCTGGCTGCTGGACAAGCCGCAAGCATTGCCCTGCGCAGTAATCCGGGAGTGTCTTTAAGCGGGAAAGTAGTCAGGATTGAACCGGTCAGTGATAGCGTGACCGAGGAGCGCATCACCCTGGTGACCTTCGACCAGATTCCACTCGGCCTCAGCACTGGAGAAATGGCCGAAGTGACCGTGCATACCGCTGCCAATCAATCAGGCCTGATACTGCCCAATGCAGCCATCAAACAGACTTCACAGGGCACTGGCGTCTGGCAGCTACGCGATGGCAAGCCGGCCTTTGTTGCCATCAAACTCGGCGGCAGTAGTCTGGATGGATTGGTGCAGGTACTGGAAGGTCTTAGCGCTGGTGACGAAATCATCGTTCACAGCGAGCGCGAGCTGTCTGAAGGGAGCCGCGTCAAAGTTGTCGAACAACTGGCGGGACAACGCAAGTGATAAGTCTGGCCGGTCGCGACATCCTGCATTCCTGGTCGAAGTTCGTGCTGACCGGAATCGGCCTTGGCTTGCTGATTGGCGTGACGCTGACCATGGCCGGGGTGTATCGCGGCATGGTCGATGATGCCAAGGCGCTGCTCAATAACAGTGGCGCTGACTTGTGGGTCGTGCAGCAGGACACGCAGGGGCCGTATGCGGAGTCGTCGAGCATCAAGGATGACGTGTACCGCTCATTGCTCAGCCTCTCTGGCGTGGCTCGTGCCGCCAACGTGACTTATCTGACCATGCAGGTTCGTCTGGACAATACCGATGTTCGTGCCATGGTCGTCGGCTTCGAACCGGGCCAGCCGGGAGAACCGGGGTATTTGGTGGCTGGCCGCCATATCACCCGTAATCATTACGAGGCCGTCGCCGACGTCAAAACCGGGTTTCAGCTGGGCGATACCATTCGAATTCGCCGGCACGACTACCGGGTCGTCGGCCTGACCAAACGCATGGTTTCGTCCGGCGGCGACCCCATGGTCTTCATTCCGCTGAAGGATGCCCAGGAAGCCCAGTTCCTGAAGGACAACGATGCCATCCTCAATGAGCGGGCAAGAACTGCAGCCAATCCGACGCTGAATCGCCCGGGCGTGCCGGGGCTGCTCGAGGCCATTCAGGCATCGCAGAACGCCAATCGAAACGTCAATGCCGTGCTGGTGCAGGTGTCACCGGGAAGCCCGCCCGAGACTGTCGCCAATGAAGTCAGGCGCTGGAAGCACTTGCAGGCTTTCACCCGGGCTCAAATGGAAGAGATTCTGGTGGCCAAGCTGATTGCAACCTCGGCCAAGCAAATTGCGATGTTTCTGGTCATTCTCGCGGTGGTTAGCGCGGCCATTGTCGCTTTCATCATTTACACGATGACCCTGGGCAAGATTCGTGAGATTGCCGTGTTGAAGTTGATAGGCACGCGTAACCGGACCATTGCCGGGATGATTCTTCAGCAAGCCCTGGGTTTGGGGCTGATCGGTTTTCTGGTCGGCAAGGTTTCGGCCACTGTATGGGCGCCATTCTTTCCCAAGTATGTTCTGCTGGAGCCTGCCGATGCAGCGCGCGGCTTTGTCGTGGTCATGGTCATTTGTGCGCTGGCCAGCACGCTGGCGATTCGGGCTGCCCTGCGCGTAGACCCTGCCACCGCCATTGGAGGTTGAGATGGACGGTTTCGGCATTCGCATTGAAGGTTTGAGCAAGCGCTACGGTGAGGGCGATACCGCAGTCGACGCCCTGAAAGACGTCAATATGACCGTCGCCCCCGGGGAGGTGGTTGGTTTGATTGGCCCCTCAGGTTCCGGAAAAAGCACCCTGCTCAAGTGCCTCGGTGCGGTGATTGAACCGACAACCGGCAAGATGACGCTGGGTGACGAGGTCATCTACGACAACGGCTGGAAAATTCCCGACCTGCGTGCCTTGCGCCGCGACCGGATCGGGTTTGTATTTCAGGCCCCCTACCTGATTCCATTTCTCGATGTTATCGACAACGTGGCCTTGTTACCGATGCTGGCAGGCAGGCCGAATGGAGAATCCAGGAAGCGCGCGCTGGAGTTGCTTGAAGCGCTGGATGTCGGGCACCGCGCTAAAGCCCAACCGTCGCAACTGTCGGGCGGGGAGCAACAACGCGTCGCCATTGCCCGAGCCCTGGCCAATCAGCCGCCCGTTATCCTCGCCGATGAGCCGACCGCTCCTTTGGATAGCGAACGCGCCTTGAGTGTCGTGCGCATCCTCAACCAGATGGCGCAGCAGTTCAATACAGCCATCATCGTGGTGACCCACGATGAGAAAATCATTCCTACTTTCAAGCGGATTTACCACATACGAGACGGGAAAACCTTTGAAGAAAATGGCCTGGCGCTGAACTGAGTTTCAGATAGGCGGGCAGTCAATGCCCTATTTCAAGCGAAATTAGATGCTGCGCCCGTTTTGCCCGCCTCTCCTGGCCGCAAGTATTGGTGGCTAACCATTTGCAGATGACTAGTTAATCAGAGTACATCCTTGGCGCATCATGATTCTTCAGCCTTTGGCGGCCTTCCACCCCGTATGCTGGAAATATTTCCCATATGCCTTCAGAGCATCAAGTGCTTGCACCGCGCCATCGTGGCGCGACTTTGAGGTTTTTCCTCTCATGGTCTCGGCGCTTTCCATCAGGTCTGCAATAACCAAGTGAAGCATCGCATCCGCCTGGGGCTCGAGTTTGCAATTCTGTATTGCATAAGCCACCTTTTCACTGATTGTCGTTGCTAATGCTTGATAGTCGTCCTTGCCATATTGATTCTTGTGAATCGCCGGTATTGCCTTCGCCATCGCTTGATTGATGTCGTTCATAGCCTGACGCAGCGGCTCATCAGTTGCCCATTTCTTTCCAGCGTTAAGGTGGAGCTTTGTCGGTTCGGCACTCCCATGGCTATGGTTGTGTGCAGCACTTTCAGCTGCGAGGATATTGGGCGAAGCTCCAAGCGCAATGGCAGTCAGAACTACAGCGAATATGGTTTTCATCAGGTCTCCTTTGGCATGGATGTAATATCCAACTAATATAGTCAACTAATCTTAACGCAAGCTTAAAACCAAGACGGGTTTCCGTGTGGCGGTGGAATGGGCTCTGGTTGTGGAATGGGCGGTGGTAGAGGCCGATAACCGTTAGTGACCAAAGGGCGTTAGCAACGCGAAAAGGCTGATGTCCGTAGCGGCAATTACTGACTAATGGACAACAGTACATAGGCTTATCTTGCCTCATTGAAGGTTGGGTGAAATTAGTCAGCAAAACTGAGCGTCATCAATCCCCCTGCGGATGATGATCTGAATCAATGCTTTAGTGCTTGTGCATTCCTAGAATTCCACTCTCAACTGGAATCTACATGACCACACCCATAGCCATTTCAAAAACTGGCATCGACGAAATTGACAGGCAGCACGCTCAACTCCTGAGGTGCCTGGACGACTTGATGGAGTTTGTCGGTGGTCGCTATGAGTTTGCCGCTGTATTCACTGCCATACAGGTATTGCTGGATTATGTTCAGCAGCATTTCGCTTACGAAGAAAATCTACTGAGGAGCTGGGATTACCCGGATCTAGACAAGCACATTGCTGGGCACCAAGCCATCGAAGCTGATGTCAGGCATCTCTGGGTTCAACTTGAGTCTGGCGACGAGACCGTTACCGAAAAACTGGTTCAGACTATCCGCCAATGGATACTCAAGCACATCAATGAAGAAGACATTGAATACGCAAAATTCAGATCATGACTCGATCTGAACTCTCGACCTCCTTGGCCGAACGCTTCCCGGGCTTGTTGCGGGCAGACACTGATATGGCCGTTGCCGAGATCCTTGGAGCCATCGCCCGCACCTAAGCCAAGGTGGCCGTGTTGAAATCCGCAATTTGGGTTCTTTCACCTTGAGCTACCGACCACCAAGGATAGGGCGCAATCCAATGACCGGCGATAAGGTCAGCGTGCCCGGGAAATACACGCCGCACTTTAGACCAGGTCGGCCGCTGCGCGAACTGGTCGATGCCGGGGGGGCGTAAGTGAAAAAGATCGAATGGCCTTCGGGAGCGATTGTTAATCAAGAAGGCTACCCAATGAAAATTCCCTATCGCATTCTCTGCGTTTGCATGGGTAACGTTTGCCGTTCGCCCACTGCCGAAGCCGTGCTCAAGCGTTTGTTGAGTGACAGTGATCTCAGAGGCAGGATCGAAGTCGCGTCGGCTGGAACGCATGGTTATCGTGTTGGTGAAGCCAGCGATGCGCGGATACAACGAATCGCTTGGGCCCGCGGCTACGATCTTTCTCAGATTCGAGCCCAAAAAATCGGTTGGCAGGACCTTGATTGTTTCGACCTTATTCTAGCAATGGACAAAAGCAATTTTTACAATCTTCGTCGCATGGCGACTGAGGCTCAGCAAGGCAAAACCAGGCTCTTGATGGACTACGCCACGACCTTCGATGAAGACGAAGTTCCTGATCCCTACACCGCCCTCGGCCAGAGTTTTGAACGCACGCTGGATATGATCGAAGACGCTGCAAAAGGGGTGGTCGAACGCCTTCACACCGAAATTGGTGCCGAGGTGCAAGTGATTCGTTTGCCAGCACGGACGGGATCTTAGGAAAATGCCTGTGACTAAACGACCGTCGGCGAATTGCCGAAACTAGCGCCATTCGTTATGGCAACTCGATATTGGACAAAGTTCTGCCACTTCATTGGCTTGCCCCATGTCGGTTACCGTGCAAATGAGCAAGCAGTCGCCAGCCTTGGCGGGATGATCAGTATTTTGCTTATTCTCGTCGTTACGAATGGCATCCTCGGGGAGCACGGGGTGTTGCTGATCGTTCCCTCGCTGGGCGCCTCGGCGGTCTTGATTTTTGCTGTTCCGCACAGTCCTATGACCCAGCCTTGGGCGGTGCTCGGGGGGCATCTGATTTCGGCTTTGATCGGCGTCAGTTGTTATAAGTTGATTCCTGTACCGATGCTGGCCGCGGCATTCGCGGTGGGGCTTGCCATCGCAGGCATGCACTTCGCTCGCTGTATTCATCCGCCAGGTGGAGCAACGGCATTGACTGCGGTGATCGGTGGATCGACGGTTCATTCGTTGGGCTATTTTTATGCCTTGGCCCCTGTTGCCATCAATTGCTTGATCATCCTGATCGTCGGATATCTGTTCAATTACGCATTTCCTGGCGCCGATACCCGGCGAGCCTAATGCACTATGCCTTGCCTGTAAGAAAGCCTGACAATTCGCCGGCCATCTCGGAAGCCCATATCGAGGAGGCTATGAGTCGCCTCAATGTGGTTGTCGATATCAATTCCCGTGAACTTGGGCAAATTATTGAGCAATCAATCCAGATCTCAAGGGAAGGCGGTAACAAGGTGATGCCGAGAGTGATTCGTGATCACGTTTATTGCAATGATTTGCCCGGCCCACAGTGGTCCATACGTCAGATCACAGATGAGCGTCCTTCAGATAATCCAGAGTTTGATCTGGTTATCTACAAAACGATTGAAGGTGCCGGAAAGGGGCGTTCTGGAAGTTGTACTCGTGACGAATTCGCAACATGGATTGGTAGTGAAATCGAGCCGAGGTAATACAAAAAGCTAGTCAGGAGCACACTGTCGCTAAAGCCAACCGGTCGAGCGAGCCTTGAGCCGGTTGCTCGCACCTCTCGATCAACTCTTGGTCCATTAGTTGTTCTTCCTCAACCTGCGAAACAATTTGACAGGCGCATTGCCAGAACTGGGTCAAATTCTCGATATGAATGTCACGCCCTGCAACCGATAGTAGTCCGCAGGTTGAAAGATCATGAAGAATTCGGGAAAAGTGTTCCTGCGTAAGATTCAGCTGTGAGGCGATGACAAGAGAACGCTAGGGAAGTTCGTCAGAGGTTACTTCCGTGCCGTACCCAATGCTGCGTAGCAACGCATAACTGCTATTCCACCCTAAAGCAGATCGGTCATTCGATTCTCAATTCACGCCAGTGGCCGGTAATCGACTCATTGTTGTCGGCCAGAGACTAACTGGCCTCCGGGGGCTTTGGCCGAGGAGTTCTCGGTCAGACTCCACGTTGTACGCCCGCTCCAAGTCTGAAAGCTGCCACAGGGTCACCAAGACGATGAATGTCTCTTGTGGGCACCGACCTGCCCGACAACTTGGAAACCTGAATGGCCGTTGACAGCCTAGAGCGGCACGACAGCTTCAGTGGTCGAATGAATCCTGACCGGACTCTGATCTAGCTCATCGCATGTTTTTACATGATGCATCAATTCTGCGCTGGACAACGCGTAACCAAAGCCTTACCTGTCCACCGGAAATTCCGGATGCCCGAAATCTGCAGTTAGCCTATCGGCTGTCTATAGTCAGAAATGGATCTAGTATGACAGTTAGTATATAGCTGTATATGAAACCAGTAGTACCAACAGAAGTATTAGTAGTCGGTTTTTACAGTCCAATAGAATTCGGTTATGTCTATTTACTTCAATGGTTTTAAGACTCATGGATTGGCTATGGTAGTTAGCTTATCGGGCATGTATCGGTTCGTATAAATCACCGAATTTCACGGTTATCCATTTTTTTGCGGCTTACTCGGACATGACCGTTAAGTGATCAAGTCCTGCGAATATTGACATTGCGCCTCTTCCCCAGCGACACTTAAATTTGAGGAGTAAGACAAGCATGGGGGGCATCTTGGTTGTGCGTTCGGCTGTCTCTCAATATGCCCTCGTAGGCATTTTTTAATTTTTTACTCAATGCTGGGTGTCAGACAGCAACCGGCCAACCGAGACAAATGTTGATAGTGGTTTTGATAGTTGGCTATGCTACAAAAACAAAAAAGCCCCTAAAATCAGGGGCTTGATTGAGTATCTTGGCGGTGGGGCGGCAGCCAGTACCAAACACCACCAACTCGGCGCATTCTTGTTTGCAAAAGCTGCTACGAACATTCGCGGAAAGGCACCGAATCAGCCGCAAGTCTATCAAATACGATGTGTTGTTGCATCAACAACCATGGCGCAGTTCGAATCCGAATCCCGCAGTCGAACCCAAACCCACATCGTTGCCAATGGCCAACTTGGCTTTGGAACGGAACAGCGCCTTCATGGACTCCCACCAACCCGTTCGGAGTCCTGCATGGAAATCATTCATTTCAACCAACGAAACCTCGCCAAGCGCTGGGATGTCAGCGAGGCAACACTTGAACGCTGGCGAACCGAAGGGATCGGCCCCAAATATCTGAAACTCTGCGGTCGTGTGCTCTACCGCCTTGTCGATATCGAAGAGTATGAGTCCGCATGCCTCATGTCATCCACCGGCAAGGCCGTCGCCGTTTAGAGCGTTTTAGCGCAGGTCGTACCAAACCCCTCGGCCACTGCCATGCTGGTTCAGCGTGCCGCGTTCGACCAGGGTACGGAAATGCTGTTTCAATGTATTGCGGCTGGCGCCGGTCAACTTGATCGCTTCACCAATCGTGACACGACCATGTTCGCGGGCAAACTCGACGATCTGTAGCTGCAGTTCAGGCATGGCCGCCAGCACGATCTTCTCACGCTCGACCTTCTTTTCCAGACGCCGCATCTGCTCGGCCAAAGACCGCAGAAAGAACACCAGCCACGGCTGCCAGTTCGGTGATTCCGTGCGGATCGTGCCTTGGGTTTGACGCAGCGCCAGGTAGTAGGCTTCCTTGCTGTGTTCGATCACGCTTTCCAACGAACTGTAGGGCACGTAGGCGTACCCGGTCTGCAGGAGCAGGAGCGTGGTCAGTACCCGGGAAAGGCGCCCGTTGCCATCCTGGAAGGGATGGATCTCCAAGAATACGACGACGCACAGGGCGATGATCAGCAGTGGATGCAGTCGGGCAGTCTCTCGCTCCTGGTTTACCCAGGTCACCAGTTCCGTCATCAGGCGAGGCGTATCGAAAGGTGACGCGGTCTGAAACACGATACCGATCTGCGCGCCGGTTTCGTCGAAAGCAGCGACGCTGTTCGAGTTGGTTTTGTAATTGCCGCGATGCCAGGTGTCCTTCTCGCTGTGACGCAGCAGGATCTGATGCAACTGTTTGATGTGATTCTCGGTGAACGGGATGTCCTGCCACGATGAAAACACCAAGTCCATCAGCTCGGCATAGCCAGCCACTTCCTGCTCATCGCGGGTGGCGAAGGATTTGATCTCCAGATTCGACAGGAGCTGTTCCACCTCCCGATCGGACAGCTTGCTGCCCTCGATGCGGGTGGAGGAGCCGATGCTCTCGATGGTGGCCACGCGGCGCAGAGCCGACAGGCGGTCTGGCGCAAGCGTACCCAAGGCACGCCAAGCGCCCTTGAACTCGTCGATCTTGGCAATGAGGCTCAAGATCTCCGTGGTGATCTGAATGGAGTCGGTTTTCAGCATGAGCCAATACTACACCCATTTACACCCAATAAAGAAGAAAACCATTCTCACGCCCGATTACACCCATTTCATCGAATTATCCCGTAGTGTTGCGGAACATCGGGTGATTGACGTCTGACCCGATGAGTCGGAACGGGCGTGTAAGAACACGCCCACCCGGTAGCACCCTTCCCGGCCGAAGGCGGTCCGGTCACGCACGTTCCATTTCAATCTTTGAATGGAGTGCATCATGACCAAGCAATGCAAAGCCTGTGGCAAGGCGTTTCAGTCTCATCCCAAGGTTCCCAACCAAACTTACTGCTCGTCTCCAGAATGCCAACGCGAGCGTCGCCGACGGTGGCTGGAGGAAAAACGGCAGTTTGACGCTGACTATCAAGGCAACGAACCGCAAAAGATCGAACAGTGGCGAAACGAGCATCCGGACTACTGGAAGCAATATCGCCTGGACAATCCGGACTACGCCAACCGCAACCGAAATCTACAGCAGACCCGCAATCAGCGGTCCAGAAATCCGATGATTGCAAATGTATACGAGTTGCCGGAGCTTTCCCCTTTGGCCTCCGGGCGTTATCGGCTCATTCCGGTGATTGCCGACGTGATTGCAAATGAATACGAGTTGATCGTTGAAATCACAGTCCTATCAATACCTTAAGTACTTATCTGCGTCTGATTGCAAATGAGGACGTGATGGAGAATGCCGCGCCAGACTGATAACTTCCGGCGCGTGCATTCTCAATCTTTCGCAAAACCGTCCCTCACCCTGTCCGGAGCTGACATCCGATGAAGCGACATGACATCCTGCGAACAAGAGAGGGCTTTTCGTATGTAAAGGGACAATCTCAGCGATGGCAGAACAAGAAAACACTGGAGACGGAAGCCAAGCCTCGCTGTTCAAGGCTGCACAGTATGTCCGGATGTCCACCGAGCACCAGCAATACTCGACGGAAAATCAGGGCGACAAAATCAAGGAATATGCTGCCCACCGTGGCATCGAAATCATCAAGACCTACACCGATGCAGGCAAGAGTGGTCTGCGCATCGATGGCCGGCAGGCACTGCAACAGCTGATCAAGGATGTCGAAACCGGGGTGGCGGACTTCCAAATCATCCTGGTCTACGACGTCAGTCGCTGGGGGCGCTTCCAGGACGCGGACGAAAGTGCCTACTACGAGTACATTTGCCGGCGCGCCGGCATCCAGGTTGCCTACTGCGCCGAGCAGTTCGAGAACGATGGCTCACCGGTCTCGACCATCGTCAAAGGCGTCAAACGGGCAATGGCTGGTGAATACAGCCGGGAACTATCGACCAAGGTATTCGCTGGCCAATGCCGCTTGATTGAACTCGGCTATCGTCAGGGCGGCCCGGCCGGCTATGGCCTGCGCCGTATCCTGGTCGATCAGAACGGATCCGTGAAAAGCGAACTTTCACGAGGCGAGCACAAGAGCTTGCAGACTGACCGCGTCATTTTGATGCCTGGTCCGGACGACGAAGTTCATACCGTCAATCTGATCTACCAATGGTTTATCGATCACGGCATATCGACATCCGATATTGCCGGCCGCCTGAACGGCATGAAGGTGAAAACCGATCTAGGGCGCGAATGGACCCGTGCCACCGTCCAGGAAATTCTGACCAATGAGAAGTACATCGGCAACAACGTCTACAACCGGATCTCCTTCAAGCTCAAGAAAACCCGGGTCGCCAATCCCAGGGAGATGTGGATCAAGAAGGAAGCGGCCTTCGAGCCAATCGTTCAACCCGACCTGTTCTACACGGCACAGGGAATTATCCGAGAACGAAATCGGCGCTACAGCGACGAGGAGTTGATCGAGCGACTGCGTGCCCTCTACGAGAATCGCGGGCTCCTGTCAGGGTTGATCATCGACGAGACCGAAAACATGCCCTCGGCCGCTGTCTATATGAATCGCTTTGGCAGTCTGATACGGGCCTACCAGATGGTCGGCTTTACGCCCGACCGGGACTATCACTACCTCGAGATCAATCGCCTCCTGCGCCGGGTACATCCTGTCATCGTGGCGGATACGGAGGCGCAAATCAGAGAAATTGGCGGACTGGTCGTCCGCGATCCGGCGACCGATCTGCTGCGAGTCAATCAAGAGTTCAGCGTTTCAGTGGTGGTGGTTCGATGCCACAACACCGAGGCCGGCGGTCATCGATGGAAGGTGCGTTTCGATGCCAGCTTGCGGCCGGACATCACAGTGGCGGTGCGCCTGGACCATTCCAACCAAACCGCCCGCGATTACTACCTCCTGCCGCAACTGGATTTCGGCCAACCACGCATCAGCTTGGCTGAACACAATGGAATCGAGTTCGAGAGTTACCGGTTCGACAGCCTGGATTTCCTCTACGGCATGGCCGAACGCACACGGGTTAGGAGAGCCGCATGAAAAAAGAGTGCCCATCCAGCAACTTGCAAATGATTCCGATCGACAAAATCGAGGTACTCAACTCGCGTGACCGTAATGGCAAAGTCTTCGCCGAGATCGTGGGCAACATCAAGAATATCGGTCTGAAAAAACCGATCACCGTGACGCCGCGAACCGACGCAAATGGCAATGAAAAATTCATGCTGATTTGCGGTGAAGGCCGGCTCAATGCCTTCAAATCACTGGGCGAAACCACGATTCCAGCGATGGTGGTCGAAGTCAGTGATGAAGACGCTTTTATCATGAGTCTTGCTGAAAACATTGCTCGCCGCCAAGGGCGTACTCTCGAACTGCTGGCAGGCATTGAAAAGTTACGTGACCAGGGTTACGACAAGAAAGCGATCGCGCTGAAAACAGGCCTCGGAGAGGACTACATCTATGGCATTTTGCAACTACTCAAAAATGGTGAAGAGCGATTGCTGATTGCGGTGGAACAAGGACGCATTCCACTCAACGCCGCCTTGACCATTGCAGGAGCCGGCAGCAACGATAAGGATATTCAAGCGGCTTTGCAGGAGGCGTATGAGAACGGCCAATTGCGCGGCAATCACCTGATTCAGGCCCGCAAAGTCATTGAGAAACGAAGGTCTCTGGGACGGGGCATTGCCCGAGGGATGCCTCGAAAAGTTCCGGATGTCACCTCGTCGAGCCTGGTCCGAACCTACCAAAAGGAGGTCGAGCGCCAAAAGCTCATGGTCAAGAAAGCGGAATTTGCGCAGCAGCGATTGCTGTTTGTGGTGGAAGCCATGCGCCATCTCCTCGCTGACGAAAACTTCACCAATTTGCTTCGTGCTGAAGGGCTAGAAACATTGCCGAAGCACATCGCGGAACGGGTTTGGCCTGGAGGGAGCATGGCATGACTCAATCGCGCCTTGGCTTTATTCCTGAACCCATTACGGTTGCATTTGAAAAGTTGCTGCCATCACGCAAACCGCCAGAAGGTCTTGCGATCTCCAGGAAATTCAAGCAGATCGTTGCCTCCATCGATGCCATCGGCCTGATTGAACCCCTGACCATCGCCAAAGCGGACAAGGCCACCGGCATGCACTTGTTGTTGGATGGGCACATTCGAATGTTCGCGCTTCAGGAATTGGGGTTCAGCAGTGCCCTGTGCCTGATCGCCAAGGACGATGAGAGTTACACCTACAACAACCGAATCAACCGACTATCCACTATTCAGGAACACTTCATGATCCGTCGCGCCGTGGAGCGCGGCGTCACGCCGGAACGCTTGGCGAAATCGCTGGAACTGGACATCGAACACATCACTAAGAAAATCAACTTACTCGATGGCATTTGTGCGGAGGCGGTTCGGTTACTCAAGGACAAGCATTTTTCGGCCAATCTGAGCCCAGTACTGCGCAAGATGAAACCGACCCGACAAGTGGAGTGCGTTGAGCTGATGGTGGCCACCAATAACATCACAGTGTCTTACGCCCAAGCGCTGCTGGCGGCAACGCCCAGCAACATGCTGGTGAATGAAGGTGTGGCAAAGAAAATAAAGGGCGTCACTCCCGATCAAATGGCGAAGATGGAGCGCGAAATGGCGAATCTCGAAGGGCAGTTCAAACTGGTCGAGCAGTCCTACGGTCAGGACGTTCTCAATCTGGTGCTTGCCAAGGGGTACTTGACCAAGTTGCTGGACAACGAAGCCGTCATCCGCTTTTTATCCCAAAACCACCCCGAAATTCTGCGCGAGTTTTCCGGCATCGTACAAACGACGTCACTGGACAAATAGTGAATGCAATCTGACGCCAGACACGTACTCAATCAATAACACGCTTGAAAATCCCTCAGTGTGGAGGGTCGTAGTGCTGCCCGCGTGGGCGATACGGAGGTCTTTAACAATCCGGATGCATTAGGGTCGTCGTCTCCGAAACGGATGTCCTGTTTCTGCCCGTGATCGAGGCGACGGCCGACAGGCTTGCCGCTGGCCTGCTCATTCGTCAAGGGTGGGAACGGATGGGCGAACAGCGGCACCTACCTATCGCACAATTGGCTCAAGCACCACTGGTTAAACTTGGATGGACCTGGACGCTGTAACCACGCTGAAGCGCCTTGATTGTGCAAGCCGGAGTTAACACCACAAATGGCCCCGCCACAGCTGATACTGGCTGCGCATGACCATAGCCGTCAAACGACCACTGGAACAAGCTGTTGCCGCGGACAAGGTACCAGTTTCCGGTACTTGTCTGCTTGACGATAACACCGTCTGGCAATCCCTTGATCGACGGCGTTTCAACGCGTGCCCGGGGTGCTCGATCCAGTTTCATCTGTCTATCCACGTCGCCGGCCAGCACCTTTTCGCCGTTCCGATTGCCGGCGCTCCATGCTGCAAGAAACGCATCGTATCGATCGCGTCGGCACGTGGCGCAGGGGCGGTGGCCAGCAGCAAGTGCGGTCGCCTCATCGAGAAAGAACAACTCTGTGTAATTGCCAGCATCCATGACTTTACGTTTGATGTTCTTGAACTCAATCAGGCACGTGACCCAGGCATCCCGCTTGGAACGCGAAATGATCTCCCTGGCCTCGTTATGCAGACAGCCCCGGTTGCCCATCAGCAGTCCCCTGGCTGAGGATCGGCAAAATTCTCCCTCTGGATTGATCCGGTTTTGCAGCGGCATATGGCCTCCCATTCATGTCAATAAATTATTGATTGAGTCGCCATCGTAAACGCCAGCAGGCGCACATAGTGAGCCTGGACGATGTAAGCATGGCTGGCAACGCGTTCACCAATAGCGATCATGGACATCAAACAATCAACCGGCACTCCGCAACAGCGCCAATCAAGAAAACTCGTTACGGGCCAATCCGGCATTTTCATCGTTCCACGAATTCCATGTCATGATTCGAGCTTTCGGGCTCAAGATGTAAGCCCCGGATTTCTCGCGATACCGACGGAGATTGGCATGGGTGGCATGGAGCGCATTTATCAGATCGACCAGATACTTGCTGGCCGCAAGTTCGTTCCGCGTGTCGAGCTTCAAGAAAGACTCGGGGTCTCATGGGCGACATTGAAGCGTGACCTCAACTATCTGAAGGACCGCCTCAACGCTCCCATCATCTTCGATCGCGAGCTTGGCGGCTACCGGTTCGAGACAGAGGGGAAACGTATCGGGCCACAGTATGAGCTACCAGGCCTTTGGTTCTCCGCTGAGGAAATTCATGCGCTCCTAACCATGCAGCACCTGCTCTCAAATCTTGATACCGGCGGCCTCCTCGGGCCACAGATCAAACCACTTCTTGCACGACTGACGGGCTTGCTGGGTACTGCCGACAATCCGGCCGAGGAAGTGCAGCGCCGGATCCGCATTCAGACTGTAGGCGCAAGGGAGTTCCATCTCGACCATTTCCAGGCCGTTGGGTCAGCCTTACTCAGGCGCAAGCGGCTGGTTATCCGATACCACGCCCGAGGCACCGACGAAATAACGGAACGGGAAATCTCACCACAGCGTCTCGTTCACTACCGCGACAATTGGTATCTCGATGCCTGGTGCCATCTGCGCGACGGGTTACGGGCATTTTCGGTCGACGCCATTGATCACGCTGAAATCCTCGACAAACGCAGCAAGGATGTCGCTGACAAGCGTCTCGACGAGGTTCTCGGCTCGGGCTACGGCATTTTCTCAGGGGATGACGTGTCCTGGGCGACCCTACGGTTTACGCCTGAACGAACACGCTGGGTTGCCTCCGAGCGTTGGCATCCTGGCCAGGTAGGCCGGCTACTTGAGGATGGTAGCTACGAACTGAAGGTTCCCTACTCCGACGATAGGGAACTGATCATGGACATCATGAAGTATGGCGGCGACTGCAAGGTGTTGGGCCCGCAACCACTAATAGCGCGGGTGGCGGCTGAATGTCGGCGAGCTGGTAGTCAATATTCATGATTTGTTGAATCAGGCCAGCCATATCAGATGGATTGCGTCGGGCGCATTTGGTGAGCCCATGGGTTTGTAGCATTTGGTCTGTCACCAACAATTCAGGAGGCAAGGCCATGCTAACCATGACCCATCATGCTCAGACAAGACTGCAGCAGCGCGGGATTCCCCAAACCGTGCTTGAGAGCTTGCTCGATTTCGGTAACGAGGTTCATGACCACCGTGGAAGTCTGATTATCTATTTCGATCGCCGAGCTCGTGCCCACCTTCGCGCCGCTTGCGGCAACGCCCTGTACAAGCGCATTGAGCCCCATCTTGACGCCTATGCCGTCCTTGGCGATACCGGTGAAGTTGTTACGGTTGGCCACCGTACCCGTCGCATAAATCACCACTGAGGATTGACGAATGCTTGGTGCCATCATCGGCGACATTGTTGGTTCGGTCTACGAGTTCAACAACTACCGCGCCAAGGACTTTCAGCCCTTCTTCCACCCAAAGGTATTCTTCACCGACGACACGGTCTGCACCATCGCAGTGGCCGAGGCCCTTGTGTCCGGGACGGAGCCTTCGGCATCTCTGCGGGAATGGGGGCGGCGATACTGGGATAACGGCGGTTGGGGGCAGCGGTTTGCGCTATGGATCGCCAGCGATGACATGGGGCCGTACAACAGTTTCGGGAATGGGGCCGCCATGAGGGTATCTGCCGCCGGAATTCTGGCCAGGAGTGTTGATGAAGCAATCGCTCTCTCGGATCGTGTGACCGAGGTGACACACAACCACCCTGAAGGGATGCGTGGCGCGGCAGCGACGGCCGTGGCCATCCATCTGGCACGATCGGGAGTATCGGTTTCTGATATCCGGCAGACAATCAGTCAGCAATTCGGATATGACCTGGCCCCGACTGTGGATCAAATCCGTCCAGACTATCGGTATAACGAGCGCAGCCAGGATACGGTCCCACAAGCGTTGATCTGTGCATTCGAAGCCGCAAACTTCGAAGATGCCATCAGAAACGCTATTTCAATAGGCGGCGACAGTGACACCATCGCTGCCATCGCCGGATCTGTCGCGGAGGCCCTATTCGGCATCGGTGATGAGATTGCCACGCAAGGGGTGGTCATATCTGCCGCAGGAAATGCGTGCAGTGCTCCATGCACTGTATGAGTCCGTCGACTGCACGAAAGGTGGCAGGCAATACGCCGGGCGCATTCTGTGAGCCCGTGACCCCGTATCTTGTCTCACATGCTCTGGCAATTATGCCGGACGAACAGGAGATGAGATGCAAAACAACAACGTTCCGCAAGTCCTGATCACCCCGCTCAAGCCAGCCCTGATTATGGGCATGGCCCAAAAACTCCCTGTGCTGGTGCGAGTGCAGGCACCTGACCCTGATCCGGCGCAGAAGAAGGACCGCAAGCCTTACCACTTGTCCTTGGTCATTGATCGTTCCGGCTCAATGTCAGGCGAGCCGTTGATGGAGGCCGTGCGCTGCGCCAAGCACATTGTCGACCGCCTCGAATCAACCGATGTAGCTTCGCTGATAGTCTTCGACGATCGCGTCAAAACTTTGGCTCCAGCCAAACCTGTCGGCGACCGAAAGGCACTCTATGCCGCTTTGGCCCACGTCCACTCAGGCGGATCGACCAATCTTAATGGCGGCTGGCAGGCGGGTGCGGCATCCATTATTGATGACGCCAAGCAAGCCGCGTTGGCCAGGGTCATCCTGCTTTCCGACGGTAACGCCAACGTTGGCGACACCACGGACACGAACGAAATTGCTGCCTTCTGTGCAGACGCTGCCGAGAAGGGAGTCACGACATCAACCTACGGCCTCGGCCGAGACTTCAACGAGGAGTTGATGGTCGAGATGGGCAAGCGCGGTGGTGGCAATCACTACTATGGGGACACTGCCGCTGACCTCTTCGAGCCGTTCGCTGAGGAATTTGACTTCATCTCCAACCTGTACGCCCGGCAGGTTCGCCTGTCGTTGGCCGCACCGGAGGGCGTCAAAATCACTCTGCTCAATGACTACCAGGTTGAGCAGCGCGAAGGCTTTCCGTTGATTCGGCTGCCCGACATTCCCCTTGGCGCAGAGGCATGGGCCTTGGTCGAACTCGAGATTCCAGCGGGGATGGCCCTTGAGTCCGGTAACCAGCTCTTGCAGGCGGGGGTGACGGCGGTCAATCCCGATGGCGCCCCGCTTGCGTTCCCGGACGCAACGTTGGCTCTGAAAGCGATGTCGCCCCAGGCATGGGAGGCCCTACTGCAAGAGCCCTTGGTCGTGGCCAGGCAAACTGAACTTGAGGCCGGGAAATTCCTGGATCAAGCTCGTGCCGCAGCCGAGCATGGCGACTGGGACACGATTCAAAAAATGATCATTGAAGGCCGCAAACGCTTTGCTGACCATCCCTGGGTGATGGAGGTTTTGGAAGGCATGGCTGAGATCGCCAAGGAAATGGACGGTGCCCGTTTCCGCAAGGAAGCCATGTATTCGAGCCGCAAGATGTCCTCTCGGGTTTCCGCCAAGGAAGAAATGCTCATGAGCATGGCGGCAGAGGCCGTTGCGCCCAGTTTCCTGCGGCGCAAAAAGGCCCAGGGCAAGGCTCAGTTCGAGCAACGGCCCGACGACACCAAGCAAGTAATTGAAGTGCTGGCGGGAGGCAATCTGCCTCCCGTTTTCGGCCATTTTGTTACGCGCCTGCCAAAAGCCACTCAAACGCATTGTCATTTGTACTGGATTGGACTATCTTGACGTTTTTTCCGACTGGCGACCGATATGCCCAAAAAGCCCATCGATGGGTCGATCCTTACCATCAAGGAAGTTGCTGAGTACCTCAAGGTCAATGATCGGACTGTCTATCGGTTGGCCGGAGCCAGGAAGATTCCGGCCTTCAAGGTGGGAGGTACTTGGCGATTTGTCCGATCAGATATTGACCAGTGGATCAAGAACCAGACCGCCGGGGCAGAAGGCGCGGCACCTGTCGCCGATCGGGACGTAGAAAAACAATAAATAGCGAGAAATGAAATGAAGGATTCGTACTTATCGATAGTGCTGCAGATGCGATCACTCGTTGGCTTCCTGGGCGAACGCCCCCAGTTCGCCTGGTGGGCCACTTCGTTTTTTGGCGACTACAGCCTGCGGTCACTTGAATTCGTCACGCCTAAGACTTCGCTGTTGGCGCAGTACCACGGCGTTGTTGAGGCGGCGCGCAAGCTTCACGACGAGCACCTAAATGTCGGCAGCTACCATCTGTTCCGGTTGCCGGAAGAGGTCGAGCAAGACCTGCACGCGATGATGCAAAGCAGTGTCGGCACGGAGCTCGCCAAACAACTACCCCAGGATAAGGATGCGGCTCTTGCAGCGCTAAAGACATTGGCTGGCGCAATCCCTTCCGCTGCGGTTGGTCCCATAGCGGTTGGCAATATTGATCAACTCAGCGCCGTTGATACGCTGAAGTCAATCGCTGGCGCCTACGCGTCTGCTTTCTCCCAGCACGCCAAAACCTACCCGTATCTGGTGAGTTAGCTGTGGCAAAAAACAAGCCCTACACGACACAGTTGCAGGCCGGTCTTGGGCTCGTCAATGAGACCAAGACCTTGCTCGACTTGTGGTCGCCTGGCATGTCAGCGGTTCAGTTGCACCAGGTCGCTCTTGAATCGGGTCGATTTCCTACCGTTACAGCACGTCGCCTGCGCAACATCGTCGTTGAATGTTTTGCTCCGCGTTATCTCGTGTCAGGTGGAGCGCCAGCTGTGCACCTCAAGCGACTATCGGCGCGGCTGTCCACCGCTGATTTAACGCAGATCATGCTGGTGTTTACGAGTCGAGCCAACCCGGTTCTCGGCGATTTCATCCGCCACGTTTATTGGGCACGTTACGCAGGCGGATATTCGCAAATCACCAATGACGATGCCCGTGCCTTTGTTGAGCGCGGGATCGACGACGGCAAAACGGTAAAGCGCTGGTCAGAAACCACAGTGCGGCGGGTCTCGGCGTATCTGACCGGCTGCTGCGCCGACTACGGAATGCTCGAACGAGGTCAGAAGACCAGCCGTCAAATCATCCCCTTCCGGGTTTCTCCGTCCGTGGCGGCATACCTTGCCTACGAACTTCACTTTGCCGGCGTTGGCGATAACGCCCTGCTGACACACGAAGACTGGCAGCTATTCGGGCTGGCGCGTGAAGACGTGCTGGAAGAGATCAAGCGGCTTTCGTTGAAGGGGCTGCTCATCGTCCAGGCGGCCGGCGACGTCATTCGGATTAGCTGGAAACAACAAGACATGGAGGCGCTCTGCGATGTCCTCACTCAAAGCTGACTTTGACGAACTGCGCGAGCGCATTCGCCACGGGCGAGAGCTCGGTCATGCGAGCTTCGAGCCAATTTACTACCTCGTTTTTTCGCCCGATCAAATCCTCGAGGTCAAGCGGCAGACGCCCGCGTGGGTGTCCAAGCTGCATCAAGAAGGATGGGACGTGCACACCTTCTCCATCGCCGAGCACATCTGGTCGCTGCTCAAGGAAGACCCGCTCTGGTCCCTTTGCGTGATGGAAGATAAATCCGCACCGATGGACTGGCCGCGAACGAACAAAGCATTGGCCGACATCTTGGTTGCCGATAACGCCCTGTTGAAGCGGCTTGAAAACGAACTTGCGCCGCTGGAAGGCAAGCAAAACGCTTTGCTGCTGGTAACCGATCTTGAGGCGCTGCATCCGTTCTTGCGCATCGGTGCCATCGAGAGCCAGCTTCAAGGCAAATTTCATGTGCCGACCGTTTTCCTATACCCGGGCGTGCGCACCGGGAAAACACGTTTGAAGTTTCTCGGCTTCTACCCCGAGGACGGCAACTATCGCTCCGTCCACGTCGGCGGCTAATTAGCCAATAAGCGAAATCAAGGAACCCAGGGATAACACAATGACCATCCGATCTCTCTTCGACCCAAGCAAAGACATCTACCGGACCATTGAGAAGGTCATCACCTATGGTGCGTCTCAGGAAGGCCGCCTGAAGGCTGAGATCTCTGAATACGTGGTCACCGAGAGCATTGAGGAACAGTTCCGCAAACTCCTCGACCGCATGCAGCTTGCGATGGAGACCGGTGGCGCAACACCAGCGAGGTCGGTGTCTGGGTATCGGGCTTCTACGGATCCGGCAAGAGCTCATTTACCAAGTATCTGGGCCTGGCCTTCGACGACCAGCGCACGATCGACGGCACGCCGTTCATCAAGTATTTGCAGGATCGCCTGCACAAACCGCAGACCAAAGCGCTCCTGGGTGCCGTGGCGCAGCGATTCCCGGCGGCCGTGGTCATGCTCGACCTGGCCAGCGAAATGCTCGCCGGGGCCACGATGGAAGACGTTTCCACCGTCCTGTACTTCAAGGTGCTCCAATGGGCCGGGTACTCCAGAAATCTCAAGGTCGCCGCCTTCGAGCGGATGATCGAAAAGGATGGGCGCACCCCCGAGTTGCATGAACGCGTCGCCACGGCGCTGCCCGGTGCGACCTGGGTGCGCGTACAGAACAATCCACTGGCCATTGACGGGCTGATTCCAAAAATCGCCCACGAGATGTATCCGGCGCTTTTCCCGGAAGCCAAGTCCTTCTCCTCCAGCACAGATGGTTTCTTCCAGTTCGAAGACCAGCGCGTCCAGGAGATGATCGATATCGTCCGCGAGAAGAGCGGCAAGCAGAACATCATCTTCATCGTCGACGAAGTCGGCCAGTACGTCGCCTCGCGTGACAACTTGATCCTCAATCTCGACGGGCTTGCCAAGAACCTCAAGCGTCTGGGTGACGGCAAAGCGTGGATCATTTCCACCGCCCAGCAGACCCTCACCGAAGACGATCCTCGCGCCGCACTCAATTCCGACAAGCTGTACAAGCTGAAAGACCGTTTTCCGATCCAGATCGATCTGGAGTCGAGCGACATCAAGGAGATCTGCTACCGGCGTCTGCTCGGCAAATCGCCAGCCGGTGAAACGGAGCTTGGCAAACTCTTCGATGCCCAGGGCCAGGCGCTGCGGCACAACACCAAGCTGCAAGACGCCAAGTATTACGACGCGGATTTCAGCCGTGAGAGCTTCACCAATCTGTACCCATTCCTGCCAGCGCACTTCGACATCCTGCTGCATCTACTCGGTGCGCTGGCCAAGTCGACCGGCGGCATTGGCCTGCGCTCTGCGATCAAGGTGATCCAGGACGTGCTCAAGGGCGAAGGCGGCTCCAAGGCAATGGCCGACCAGCCCGTGGGTTGGCTTGCCACCACCGTCACGCTCTACGACGAGTTGGAAAAGGACATTCGCCGCGCCTTCACGTCGATTCACCAGGCCGTTGGCAAGGTTCAGATTCGCTTTCCTGATTCACCGCTCCATCAAGACATTGCCAAATCTGTCGCGGTGCTGCAGATCCTCGGCAATCTCCCGGTCACACTGCAGAACGTCACCAGCTTGATGCACCCGTCCGTCACGGCATCCTCTCAGCTTGAGACGATCCGCAAAGCCGTCGACGAGATGTTGAACGATGTGCACGTGCCGCTCGGCGAGAAGGATGGCAACCTGGTCTTCTTGAGTGAGAAGCTGCGCGATATCGAGCAAGAGCGCGGCTCGATTGCCCTGCGCACTGTCGATGTGAAGCGCATCTTCAACGATGCCCTGCGCGAATCGTTTGATCCGCTGCCGCGCGTCAGTCTCCACGGCACGATGGCGGTCGCCGCTGGCCTGAAGGTTCAAGCGGGTAGCACCATCACCAGCCTGGCTGGCGATCAGAGCACCATCCAGACTATCGTCGAACTGGTGGCTGCCAACGACTACGACACCGCCCGTAACCGCATGCTGGACGACTCCCGCAGTCGCGCCGGTCGCAATGTGATTGGCTTGCTTGCGAGGACGAACCCCGAGCTCGACGACCTCGCAAACGAAATCTACCGTTGCCAGCGCATTGCCGAACTTCACCGCAACGAGCCCGATCAAGAGGTGAAGGATTACTGCACTGGCCAAATTGACCGTGCGGCCAAACTCGCCACCCAGCTTCAAAGCAAGATCAAGCAAACCCTGCAGGCGGGATCGTTTGTTTTCCGGGGCCAAGCCACAGCGGTATCCGCGCTTGATGCGGATTTGCTCGAAGCCGCCAAAAAGTTGCTCGCCGACGTCGCCGACCAGGTGTTTGATCGCTATGTCGAAGCACCGGTGCGCGCAGCCACCGATACCGCCGAGAAATTCTTGAAGGTCGCGAATCCGGCGGCCATCGGCAGCGCCCTTGATCCTCTTGGCCTGGTGCAAACAGTCGCTGGCCGCGCGTCGTTCAAAACCGATCACAAGGCGATGATCAGTATTCGCGACTACATCGACAAGCGTGGCACCGTCGATGGCAAACGCCTGCTCGATGATTTCAGTGGCGACCCATTCGGTTGGTCGCCGGATACCACGCGCTACATCATCGCCGCCATGCTGATGGCGGGCGAAATCAAACTCAAGGTTTCCGGCCGCGAAGTCACCGCCGCCGGCCAACAGGCCATTGATGCGCTCAAGACCAACAACTCCTTCAAGCAGATCGGCGTCGCCCTGCGCGACGAGCGTCCGTCCATCGAAACGCTGGGTCGTGCCGCAGAACGACTGACCGAGTTGGTGGGCGACATGGTCATCCCGTTGGAGCAGGAAATCAGCAAGGCTGCCGCGAAGCATTTCCCGCGCTTCCAGCATGACTACGGCTCATTGGCGGAAAAGCTCAGCGGCCTCGGGCTGGCCGGCAGTGATCGCGTCCGCACCTTGAACCAGGATATTGCCGACGTGCTGTTCACCGATGCGTCGGACGCGCCGCAACGTCTGGGTGCGGAAACGTCGTCCATCTACGACAACCTCAAATGGGCGCTCGAAGTAAAGCGAGTGCTCGACAACGGCCTCGACGCCACGTTGCGCGAGCTACAAGCACACCGTCGCGACATCGAGGCCCTGCCAGACACCGGCATACCGGGCAATCTTCGCCACGAAGTGGCCGAAGACCTGACTCAGCTCTCGGAGCGCCTGGGCAAGGAAGACTTCTACAAGCACACCGCCGACTTCAACTCGCAACTCACGCACCTCAAAGGTCGCGTCCGCGATGCGGTAATCACGCTGTCAGACCAGCAAAAGCTGCGGTTGAAAGAAGGCGTTGAGGACTTGCAGCGCATCCCCGAGTGGGAAGAGCTCACCCAAGAAGAGCGCGGCAACGCCGTGAGCCAGTTGGATGGTTTGGCGCTGGCTGCAACACAGGACTTGGCCGGGCTGAAAAAGCTTCTGGCGCGTGACTACGACATCAACAGCACGATCGATGAACTCAAGCGATCCATCCAGCGCCAGGGCCAAGAGCGGCTGCGCCAGCGCATCGAAGAAGAACGCGCCAAGAAAGGTGAAAAGGGGCCTGCCAAGCTCTCCAAGTCGGTCGCCGTGCCCGCCAAGCTGACCTCTGCCGCTGACCTTGATGCCCTGATCCAGCAACTTCACGAGATCAAGGCCCAGATCGGCCTCTACGCCGAGATTGAGGTGACCTTCTCCCTCGGCGGAGATAAGTAACGATGGCTTTCGATCAGTCCACGCGCAACCGTCTGCAGCGCTTCGTCAACGATGCGCGCAAGGTGCAGGAAGAAGAATTCACCCGGCAACTCCAGAACGACTACGGCCTGGACCCGACCTCGGGCACGATCACGCCGCTGGAAAACCTGCGCCACCTCAACGACGCGCAGCGTGAAACCGCGCGGATTTTGCGCGACACCCTGGCCCACTACTGCGCCAGCCAGGAAGCCGACGCCCAAACGGGCCTGGAGCGTATCGTGCGCGAGCAGGCCTTCACGGTGCTCAACCGCTTGGCTGCACTGCGCATGGCCGAAGCGCGTGGCCTGTTGATCGAATCAGTGGGCAACGGCTACCAGGCCAAGGGTTTTCAACTCTATGCCCGACTGGCCGGCACGGGTCTCGGTGAAACGGGTGATGCCTACCGCGTCTACTTGTTCAGCGTCTTTGACGAACTCGCCCAGGACCTGCCAGGGCTTTTCGATCGCTACTCACCGCAGGGCCGGCTGTTTCCTCGTGAAGCCTCACTGCTGCAATTGCTGGCGCTGATCAACGATGCCGAGATCGAGCCATTGTGGGCAGAGGACGAAACCATTGGCTGGATCTACCAATACTTCAACTCCAAGGAAGAGCGCAAGGCGATGCGCGATGCGTCGCAGGCGCCGCGCAACAGTCGCGAATTGGCCGTGCGCAACCAGTTCTTCACGCCGCGCTATGTCGTGGAGTTCCTGGTCGACAACACTTTGGGGCGGCTGTGGTTCAACGCCACCGGTGGAAAGTCGGCGCTGGCGGGACGGTGCCAATATCTGCTGGTCAAGCCAGACGAACAGCCCGTTGCGTCGAGCCGTCTACGTGATCCGCGCACTCTGAAGCTGCTGGACCCGGCTTGCGGATCGATGCATTTCGGCCTCTATGCCTTCGACCTGTTCTTGGAGATTTATCGTGAGGCATGGGATTGGGAGCAGGAACACGGCCCCGGGTCACTGGACATCTCTACGCAGCCATCCGCTCACTTCAAGCCGCTGAATCAGACCTACGCCGACCAGGCAAGCTTCCTGCGCGATGTGCCGCGCCTCATCATCGAACACAACATCTACGGCGTGGACATTGACCCGCGCGCCGCGCAGATTGCGTCCCTGGCCTTGTGGCTACGTGCTCAACGCGCCTGGCATGCGGAGGATGTCAAAGCCAAAGACCGTCCGCTGATCGGTCGTGGCCATGTGGTGGCGGCCATTGCACCGCCTGCTGAACGAGAGTTGCGGCTGCAATTTACCGCCGAGCTTGATCAGCTGGATGCCGTGTTGTTCGAGAAAACGCTACAGCTGCTCAAAGGACTGCCTGAGATGGGCGTGCTTTTACAGGTAGAGCGCGAAATACCGAACCTGATCCGTCAAATCTATGTCGGTGGCAAAGGCAACGATCTTCTTTCCAAACAGGAACAGGAAACTTGGCAGAAAGCTGAGGCCAGACTTAGAGATGCATTGATTGGATTCACCCAAGCTGCAAAGGCAACCTATCAAGGGCGGCTGTTCGCACAAGATGCTCTGGAGGGACTACGGCTTATTGATTTAACTCGAGAAAAGTTTGACGTGGTTGTAATGAACCCACCGTTTGGACTTCCGTCTGCGGCTAGTAAAGGTTACCTAGTCGATGCGTATCCGGATACGTGGAAGGATATATACGCAGCTTTTATCGAGAGATCCCTCGATCTGCTGAGAAATGCAGGCTTTTTGGGTGCTATTACGCCAAGCATGTGGCAGTACACCAGAGAAATGCGCGCACTCCGCAAGATGTTATTTGACGTTGGGTCACCGACACTCCTTGTGGAGCTTGGTGGTGGAGTAATGGATGACGCAGCAGTCGAAGCGGCTGTTTGGACCGCTACAAAATCGAATTCAGTGGATGAGCTCTGGTCAATGGACCTGCTATATGAGAGGAAAGAAGAACGAGCGACCTTGATGCTCTCGAAAGGCGAGTTGTGGCGACAGAATAAGGTTGAGGAATTCTCAAGGGTTGCAGACTCTCCCTACTGTCATCATCTGCCAAGAAATTTGCTAAATCTCTGGAAGCACCCTGGCCGCTTATCTCAGGTGGCACGTATTGCCGCGGGAAATACCACGTTTGATGACTTTCGGTTTCTTAGATTCTGGGTTGAAACAGCAAGTGAAGACCAAGAAAAATGGAGAACCTATCGATCAGGTGGAGATTTCCAACCATTCTATGCCGCCACAAAGCTTCGCATTCTATGGGAGCGGGATGGAGCATCAGTTCGTGCATCTGGGATAGCAAAGCATGGCTCCGATGCCCAAGTGATGCAAAGCTCTGAACTATGGAATCAAGGCGGCTTGGGCTATCCCAGGATAGGCACTCTTGGCCTCGGCATCCGAGTTGCACCAACGGGCGAGATATTCTCGAGTGGATCTGTGTTTATTCTTCCAGAGGATAGTGATCAACGACTTGTATTGCTTGGATTGCTCAACAGTAGCCTCGCTCTTGCGTTGTTTGAAGCCCATGGCCGACATAGAAAAACAGAAACGATAGCTTTGAAAGATTTGCCGGTGCTCCCCGGACATTTGCAGTCGATCCAAAACTCAATTGAGAGTGACGTTTTAAAAGCAGTCGACGCAATTCAATCATTGGAGTCGATGGATGAAACCAATCTTCTCTTTGTTCGACCGTGGCCCAGTTCCAGATTTGGGAGTCTTTCTGAGTACTCAGAAACTGTTTATAAGCGCGTATTGTCGTCAGCCACATCAATTTCGAACGCTATTGCAACCCACCTTGGGGTTGATGCTACAAATCTACCTGCCCCGGATGCCATTAACTGGAATCCTCGAGTAGCTATTGAAGAAGAAGCTGCCCGAGTATTTAGTTATCTTGTTGGCGTGACATTCGGGCGTTGGGACATTCGAAAAGGAATTTCAGGAGACGGGACCAGGCCTTCAACAGATCCTTTTGCTTCGCTTCCCGCATCACCGCTCGGGGGGATGCAAAAGTCCTCGGCTTACCTGTCCAGCAAGGTGCAATCGGCTGAAAAAATTCAGGTCACATACCCAATTGAAGTAGTAAAAAAAGGTGTGATTGACGATGACGCAAGTGCCATATCAAGCCTTGTAGCAAAAATAGCCGAGAGTATGTGTGTAGTTTGGGGGCAAGGCGCGGAAGAGATAGAACAAGCCATCTGCGCAGCTTTGGGCGTCACTGATTTTGGGCAATATTTAAGAAAGCCATCTTGCTTCTTTTCCGATCACATACGTAGATATTCTTCCAATCGGAGGCAAGCACCAATCTACTGGCCGCTAACCACGACCTCTGGCAACTACACTCTCTGGCTCTATTACCCCAGCCTCAGCAGTCAAACGCTTTACACCGCTGTCAATGACTTTGTCGAACCCAAACTCAAGCATGTGGGTGACGACGTGGCGGCCCTGCGCAACAGAGGCGCCGCTCGTTCGCGCGATGACGAAAAACAGTTCGAGACCCTCCAGGCTTTCGAGTTGGAACTGATCGAGCTGCGCGACAAGCTGTTGAAAATTGCCCAAGACTACCAACCGAACCACGATGACGGCGTGCAAATCACCGCCGCGCCGCTGTGGCCGCTGTTCCGCCACAAGCCGTGGCAGAAGATACTCAAGGACACCTGGGCCAAGCTCGAAAAAGGCGACTACGACTGGGCGCACCTGGCCATGAACTACTGGCCAGCCCGCGTTCGCGAGAAGTGCAAAACCGACAAATCACTGGCTATCGCCCACGACCTGGAAGCGTTGTACGTCGAGCCCGAGGCTAAACCTAAGAAGACTCGAGCTGCCAAGGGAGCGGGAAAATGACTGAGGCTCAACCAAACTTTATCGAGCGCATTGTTTGCCTGGCCAATTCGAGGAAACCTCTGGGCCGGTGTATCGCCGGCAAGCGGATCGATTCCAACTCGAAAGTCGGAGCCTGGATCCGTCCCATCAGCGCACAACAGAGTCACGCGATATCGGAAGATGATCGTCGCTATCAGGACGGGCACACGGCACAGTTTCTGGACGTCATTGAGATCCCCTGTATCGAACCTCGCCCGACGCTGCACCAGACTGAAAATGTCCTGATCGACGATCGCTTCTATTGGGAATTGAAGGGTCGGCCAACGTGGAAGCAGTTGCAGGCGATGGTCGATGCGCCAGGGCCTTTGTGGGCAAATGGTTTTAGCGCCTACTACAACCAGAACAATCGTGTACCCGAGGGGCTTCTCGAACCCCAAGGTGGGTCGCTGAAACTCATTCCGCTTGATCGGATCGTCTTGCATGCCGGCCCCAAGGCGCCTGATTTCGGAAACATGAAATTAATCGTTCGGGCCAGCTTTGACTACGCGGGCCAGCATTACAAACTGGACTTGACTGATCCCGAGTTGGAAAAAGAGTGCCTCAACAAGGGCAATGGCGATTACGAGTTGAAATCGGTTCTTGCGTGCATCAGCCTTGCTGAATTGCACACCGATGGATATGCCTACAAAGTCGTCGCATCAATTATTACCGAGCAGAGAGCTAGTTCATGACCGTGTTGTACTCCATTGGGCATTCGACCCATCCCATTGAAATCTTTGTCGGCCTGCTACAGATGCATGGTGTGACGGCATTGGTTGATGTCCGCTCACACCCTTACAGCAAGCACTTCCCGCAATTCTCCAAGGAGGCGCTGAAAGATGCTCTTCAAAAAAGCGGCATCACCTATGTGTTTCTCGGAAAAGAGCTCGGCGCGCGCAGCGAAAACCCCGCGTGCTACCGACAGGGCAAAGTTCAATATGACTTGCTGGCCAAGGAGCCCTTGTTTGCACAGGGCTTGGACCGCCTGCGCCAGGGAATGCAGAAATTTCAAATTGCACTGATGTGTGCTGAAAAAGACCCGTTGGAATGCCACCGGGCCGTGCTGGTTGCCCGGAGGATGTATGAGGCCGGCACGCCAGTGCAACACATTCATGCCGATGGTCATCTTGAGGAACATCGGGCGATGGAGTCACGCATGCTTCAGCTCCACAAAATGTCAGAAACAGACATGTTTCGGTCCAGAGATGAAGTCGTCACCGATGCATACCTTGTTCATGGCGAGCGGATTGCCTACCAGGACGACGCGATGCTTAAGGAAGAAACCAGCGAAGGGACCAAGCAATGAAGGTATTTACGATTGGCTTTACGAAAAAGAATGCCGAACAGTTCTTTGGTCGCTTGAAGCAGCCGGGTCTTGTGCGGCTGGTCGATGCTCGCTTGAACAACGTTTCGCAATTGGCTGGCTTTACCAAGAAAGACGATCTTCGCTTCTTCCTGCGTCAGATCAGAAATATCGACTACTTGCATATGCCCGAGCTTGCGCCATCCCAGGACATCTTGGATGACTACAAGAAAAACGGCGGTGACTGGGCGACCTATGAGCGCAAGTTTCTCGCGCTGATGGAAAAGCGGCGTGTCGAGGACAATGTCTCGAAGGACATCATCAACGGCGGGTGCCTACTCTGTAGCGAGCCGACGCCAGAGCATTGCCACCGGCGCTTGGTCGCGGAATACCTAAAGTCTCGTTGGGGCGATCTAGAGATCGTGCATTTATAGCAGTCAATCAACGACCGACACCGGCCAACAAGAATAAATAAGCGTAGGGAGATAACGAATGAGCATCATGCAGCAATCGAGCAAGGCACAGGATCGAACCCTTGGAGTATGGTTTCAGAATATTCAGCAGGGCATGATCAAATTGCCACGCTTCCAGCGCTTCGAGGCGTGGGATCGCGGCCGCATCGCCAGCTTTCTGAATACCATCATCAACAACCTACCGGTGGGTGTGACACTGGCGCTCGAGGTTGCTGGCATTGAGAAGTTTGAGTCGCGCTACATCGTGACGTCTGACCCCGAATCGCCGGGTACCGTTACTCAGCATTTGCTCGATGGACAGCAGCGACTGACCGCATTTTGGCGGTCAATACACAATAACTACGAGTGGGAAACTTTTTTTGTCTATTTGCCCCAGTTTGACCGAGGCGAGAGCAAATCTGGTTCGGAGGTCGAAATTCGATGCATTCCCCGTTGGAAGAACAAGAATCAGTTGCGCATGCCACGTTGGGCGGATGAGCCGGCCAAATGCCTGGAGCGGGGCATGGTCCCTGTTTCATTACTGCGTCCTGGCGACATCTCGAAAAAAATTGATAGCTGGCTCGACGAAGCGACAAAGCCGTTGAAACCGCTTCCCACCGATGACAATGCATTCGCCAAGCTCGAAGCCTTCAATGAGACCAAAAAACACATCAACGAGGAGATCACGACGCTTCGTGAGCGAGTGACCCATTTCAATTTGCCGTATCTCTCACTACCGGCCAACACCAGCAAAGACGTTGCGCTGCAAGTATTCATCAACATGAATACGAACAGTAAGCCACTTTCACTTTACGACATCATCGTGGCCGAGGTGGAAAGCGTCGCGGAGCAGTCGCTTCATGCACTTGAAGCCAGCCTGACCGATAAATGTCCAAACGCTGGGCGGTATGGCAATGTCGCGGGCCTCATCTTGTCCACCTCCGCGCTGTTGCAAGAAAAATTGCCCAATGCACGCGGCATGATTGAGATGGACAAAAAACAGCTGTTGGCTAACTGGCCAAAGCTGGAACGCGGGCTGGAGCGCATGGCCTCGTTCCTTGAAGGGCAGCGTGTATTCGACGAAATGAGGTTGCCGACAAATGCGGTATTGGCCGTCATTGCCGCTTCTTATGAACTGATCCCAGAAAACGGCGATTTTCTGGCAAAGGCAGAGAAGCTGTTGCGCCGATACCTTTGGTCTGCTTTTTTCTCCGATCGATACGAGAACGCTGCACCGACACGGGCATTTGCCGACTTCAAAGCCATCAAAGCGTTGCTCAAGAAGCCAGGATTTGCAGATGACGAAATCGGCACAGTTCCGGCGTTGAACCGTGCCGAGTCCCCATTGGCGGATGTCGATTCCTTAATGGCAGCGGGTTGGCCGAAGGCAGCAGGCATCGAGGCGCGAGCGATTCTTGCGGTAACCACCTATCTTGGTGCGATTGATTTTGCTGACCACATAACGGCGACTTACGACAGTATCCAAAAACGCGAGTACCACCATATTTTCCCAGATGCGCTCCTTTCCGAGGCGGAGATTCCGAGTTATTTGGCGTGGAACTGTGCGCTGATCACATGGAAAACCAATCGTATGATTGGTCGAAAGGATCCCTTGGAATATTTGCAGGAACGTATTGAATTGGCCGATGAAGGTGTCGTTCGTGAGCGCGTGAAATCCCACTTGATCTCGTTCGACCTGTTATCAAAGGCGCATTACGCCAGTCTCGGCGGTGCCTCACTCAAGCAAAGACTGGCCGATGATTTTAGTGAATTTTTGCGTGACAGGGCGAAGCTAGTCGTGGCTGCGATGGACTCACTCACGGCCGGCAATAGTCCTTCGTTGGATGCCTTGTGGTCAGCGCACCTCGCCGATGCCGCCACAGACAAGGTGGAGGCTGAAGTATAGAGTATTGCTGAGTTCATCCGTGAGAGTGTTCTGCGCCCACGGCTTAAGCAGTGGGGTTGCCTGGGTGGTACGACGCCGACAAGCGCTATCGCGAGCAGTGTTTTGATCTGGGTGCCGAGAAGGTGCGCGTGGTCGATACGTCCGAAAGCAGCATCGAAAGCCGCGAGGCGGCCTTGCAAGCGTTACGCGAGGTAGGCCAGCCAAAAGCACCGACCGAATCGATATTGATCTATGTGCCTGGCAAACGACCACAGACCGACGAACAAAAACAGATTGACCCATTCGCTCTGTATGCCGAGTGCGGCGCAGTGTTTCCGCAAGACGATGGCGACGAGTACTTTAGCCTGTGCTTGCGCGCCAAGCCCGATCACGCCACGGATATTCGTCGGGTATTTTCAGAGACACCGTCTGGCCCTGCATTTGCTGTGATCGACGCCATTGGTGGTGGCGTTAGTTGGCCGCAATTGCGCGCCACGCTGGATGCCGTATCGGGCCGCGAGATCTTGGCAGCACTGCTGGCGCCCAACGCACACCAGACCGAGGCTCTGAAAGCGCAAGAAGGATGGGCCAAGAGGCCCGTGATTTCCTCCGGGCAACGCTGGCATGACGGTCAAAAACACGGGGCAAGACGTGGACGAGTCTGGCCGACGAGCTGTGGCGCTGTGTGCTGTTCAGCGAATTCGTCTTCGACTTGCCTGGGGCGTTGCCGGGAAACTCTCAAGGGTGTGCCGCACGCGCCTATGGAAGCGAGGCCGATCGTTGATGATGTCTGTGACCGTCTGCGCAGCGACCCCAAGACTCGATCCAACTACATCGAGCGCGCCGAGAGCGTCGAGACGGAACTCAATCTGGCACAGCTGTGTGGTGACATTGACGACTTGGGCGAGCGTGAGACCTTCCCATTTGAAGAGCGGACCTTTCTGCGCACGGCCATCAAAGGCATTTCTACCGGGGATACAGATATTGTTCGTTCTATTCTGTCGCGCCGCAAGACTTCTGTGTGGCTCGGCATGGGCGAAAGCCAGGCGCAGTGGGAGTTGGTTCGTGCCGGCCTCAGTCTGGTGGAATCATGCGAGGACTTCGAGCGCCAGCTACCCGAGCATTCGCGCTCGCAGGC
>JADJMS010000047.1 GCA_016709495.1 Candidatus Dechloromonas phosphorivorans
GCGCAGGCGGTTGGCGCCCATCGCCAGCCAGGCTTCGCCGAGCATTGCCTTCAGCATGGCACTTGTTCCGTCAGACGGTCGCCGCTGACCAGCTTATGTCGACAAAGCGCACTTGCCGTTTGGCATGCGCTGCGATATCCGGCTCGTGCGTGACCAGTACGATGGTGATGCCTTCCGCGTTCAGATCACCGAACAGGCGCATGGATTTCTTCGCTGGTCTGGCTGTCGAGGTTGCTGGTTTTGCCTGGTCGGCAAGAATCACCAGCTGTGCGGCTTGTTTGACCAGCGCCCGGGCACTGCCACGTTGTTGCTGACCGCCTGAAATCCGGCTCCGGTAACGATTCGGCGTATTTGAGCAGACCCACTTTGTCTAGCTGTTCGCGCAGCCTGCCGGCGCTGTTCCTTGTTGATGCCGGCATAGACCAGCGGCAGCGCGACGTTGTCCTGCAAGCTCATGCGCGGCAGCAGATTGAAGCCCTGAAATACAAAACCAAGGGTGCGATTGCGCAGCTTGGCCAAGGCATCGGTTGCCATGTGCGCAACATTCTCACCAGTCAGAAAATAGTCGCCCATGGTCGGCGTATCGAGGCAGCCGAGCAGGTTCATGAAGGTCGATTTGCCGGAACCGGACGGCCCCATGATGCAGCGATACCTGGCCGGGCTGAATCGTCAGATCGACCCCTGCGCAAAGCGGAAAAAGTCCGGCCGCCGTTGCGTAGGATTTACCCAGCCCGACAACTCGGATGACCGCCTCTGCCATCAGAACATTCTCATGCCGACGCTGGAGGGCTTTTGTTGCCGGCGGTATTTTCGCCAGTAATCAGTCGATCACCTTCCTTCAGTTCGTTATCGACCAACTCCGGTATTACGATTATCCGTAATGCCGATCTGCACGCTGGGATCGCTTCTGATTTCGTCACCGGCCAGTACATAAATCCACCCGCTCTGGCTATCGCGCTTCTTGCCCGGCTTGCCGGCTTCGTTCCAGGGCCACCACCTGCCCCAGGCGAATCCTGTTGCGGTTTGACGCTGGTTTGAATCATTTTCTTTGGCCTTTCACCGGCATCCGCCGGCTTTGTATCAACGCCGCATTGCAGCAACAACACATCCTGACGTTTGGAAACACCAATACTGACGTAAGCCGTCATGCCGGGCAGCAGCGTCCCGATCCTTGTTGGCCACAATTGACCCGGACGTTATAGGTCGTTTCACGTTTTGCTGGTTGGTCGGATTCAAACGAATCTGCTGCACCTCGCCGTTAAAGCCGCGATTTGAAAGGCATCGACCGTAAAGCGCGCCTTTGCCCCTCGCGCAATTGTTGATGTCAGCTTCGGCAAAGCTGGTGTCGATGCGCATTTCAGACAAATCCTGGCGATCTTGATCAGCACCGGCGTCTGAAAAACCCGCCGCAACGGTTTGACGGAGATCGACTCACGCGAATTGACCACGACTCCGGAAACAGGCGAACGAATCGTCGTGTTACCAGATTGACCCGATCTTTTCCAACGAGGCCCGTGCCAGTGCCAGTTGGGCGGTGGCTGACTTCATCGCCTGCCGCGAGGTTTCCTACTCCCGCTTTGAGACATATTCCCGTGCGAACAGGACCTCATGCGCGCCCGCTGGTCCGTGCCAACTCCAGCGGTTGATGCGTTGGCAACGCTCGCCCTTACAGTCTGTTTGACCTGCGCCGTGAGCAGCGCCGCATCGAGCTCCAGCAAGGCCTGGCCGGCTTCCACCTTTGTCGTTGAAATCAACATAAGCTTTTGACCTGTACCGAAACCCAGGTACCGACACTGACCAGCACCACTGATTCAACGTGCCGTTGGTCGAAACAGTTTGCGTCACCTCGCCTTTCCAGCGTCACCAGTTCGTAACGCCGTTCGCGCCCGCGCGGCGCGCTGGTTGAGTAACAAATGCCGCCACCGATCAGGCCGGCAATGACCGTGACGCCAAGAATGATTTTGCTAACAGGTTTGGTGGTTTTCCTTTGCACTGCCGGTTGCAGCAGCGCGTAATCCAGCGCACCGACCGTCTGGGCCAGCGTTGCGCGATAAACATGCCAGTCGAGGCCGGCCTGAATGCGTTGCAGGCGAGCATTGGCGAGTGCAGTTTGGGCGGTCAGCAAATCCAGCACCGTCCCGACGCCGGCCTTGTAACGACCCAGCGCAACGCGCTCCGACTGCTCGGCGCTGGCAACCAGATCGCTGTCGCTTTCAGGCTTTGCGAGGTTGTGTTGAGATTTTGATAGGCCTTCCAGACATCCAGCGCGACCTGATTGCGCAGGCGGTCACGTTGCGCCGCCCGACATCAACCTGAGCTTCTGCCGAACGTACGCGATAGTCGTTTGAAACCGAGAAAATCGGCACGCTGGAGTGCCAGGCCAATCGACCCGCCGTTCGTCACGTTGGAAACATCCCGCCAGGTGGGCCCGAGACAAACTCACCGTTGGCCGACCCTGCGCCCGCGCCAACGAAAACGACGACTGGCTTCAGCAGCCTTCAGTTGTGCCCCGGCTGAATTGAGATCAGGACGACGATTGCGCGCTTCTTCGATCAGGTATCGACATCGCTCTGGAAAGCATTTTCCGAAAGCGCGCGGGATTTCGTCGAGAACAATTTCTTTTGCTGGGCATCAAAGCCCATGACAACAGTGCCACACCCAACCCATTGCGCGCCCCACCTTCGGCCTTGACGCGATTGAGCGTGGCTTCTGACAAGGCAGGTTTGCGCCAGCAGGCGACCACCGGCGCCGGGCACCCACCTTGTAAGCGGCTTGCGCAGCAGCAAAACCTTCACGCGCCGCCCGCTCGGCCTTCGGTCACTGACACCACCGCCGCCCGCGTTGCCTGCGTGCCGTGCAGTAAGCCTGCAAGGCCGATAAAACAGGCTTTGCACCGTCGCATTCTGCGTTGCGGCCGCGCTCCAACAGTTGCCGGGCATTTTCAATATTGGCGGAACGCTGGGTGAAATCAAAAACCAGCCATGACAAGGTCAGAGTCCGCAACTGTTCTGATTGAAATTTCGTGATCCGTCAAAATTCCGCCCGGCTGAAACCCTGGTATCCAGATCGGGCAGCCAGGTTGCTTGCGCAATGCCAACCAGCGCCGTTCGAGCCTGCGTGCCGTCGCCCAGACTTCGCGTTTGCGGATTATTGCAAAGGGCGAGGTCGACCGTATCAATCGCGGTTAATACGGAGGCGGGCAGTGTGTTGGCACAGGGCGCATCGCCCACCCGCGCCGACAGTTGCGGCGAAGGCTTGAGCGGCGCCATACCGGTTGTATCAAAAGGGTCAGCCAATCCAGCCGCCCAAACAGGGCTGGCGAGACATAGAAGATGCCAAAAGAAAGCGATGTGCAACATTTTTTGCATGGTCGCGAGTTTAACTTCTCTGACCAATCACCGGTTGTTGGCAGTTGTTACAAGCTGTTTTCGCGTTGACCATGTGCTGGATTGCCCGTTGTCAGCGCATCAGACGCCCGCTGTTCTGACAATCGTTACTCAACGAAATGCGAACCGAGGTGACTTCTCTTCCCGCATAATCGACCGAGAAACCCTCCGAAATCCAAGGCACGCATACCGGCCTGAGCTGCCCGAAGTCCGCGACTGGGTTTCAGTCCACCCGGTTCAGTGCCTCGACCATTACCTTCGCTGCTGATAGCCCTCAGAAAGTGTAGGTTGCCCCTGGATTTGGGACGAAACTCCTTGGGCAAAGCATTGAACTCCTGACCACCGGCAATGTGCCGGTCCCACGGGTAGGGTACGACTTGTGAAATGGTTATCCCTGAATACGTCGTTGCCCAGTTCCGACTGCAAAGCCTTGTAACCAACCACGGAAAGCGCAAAATCTGAGGGATCTGGTCAGCCTGTTTCATTTGCTTGACGAAGGCGGCACGGGCTTGTAGGTACTGATCATTACTACGGCTCTGTGGATTCGCCGCAGAAATAACCTTGACCGCCTCTCTCACTCATCGTTTTTTGTCTTGTCATAGACACCGCTGCGCCCTGTACTTCAATTTACGTTTCTGAGCAGACCTTCTCGACCTCCCACTCAAACCGGCCTGACCAAAGGCATCATCCTGATAAAAACGCCAATCCGTAAAATCCCGAGCGTCGTCAGTTGCTTCGATAATTTTCTGTCTCATCCCCGTAACTGGCGCGCAACCAGAAGTATTTGGCGAGTTTTTGCGCGCAATTCATCGAACCGGAATACGGGGCAAGCGATGGAATATTGCGTTCATTGACCAACTCCATCAAAGCCGAGTAATTGGCGCTTCCAAACATGCCAAAAAAGGCAAGAACCCCTTCTTTTTCAATTAGCTGCCGACCATTGGCCATGGTTTTTTCGACCACATAGCCATCATCGAGTGTCACCAGCTCAATGCTTCGACCATGAACCCCTCCTTTGCTGTTAATCCAACTGAAATAGGCCAGGGCGCAATCCCGGTAATCACTACCCAACTCCTGTCAGGACCGGACAAGGCAATGACTGACCAAGTTTGATCGTGAATTAGACTATGGCGGCGAAACTGCAGCCAGCAGCGAGATGCAGACAAGAACACGGCACATAGCCTGTGCCAATGGGTTTTCATAGTCAAATTCCCTTGAAAAGTAGGCGTTGGCTTCTTGCGAGCAGGTATTTGAGCGCGGCAGAAGAAAGGCGACTCTAGCAGCACAAACTCTGCAGATTGTCCGCCAAATGACATTTCTGCAAACTCCAGACATTTACTGCGTTTTGCAAATTCGCCCTGACCACGGCGAAGCTCGGTTTGCCTGAAGTGCACTGAGTGAATGTATCCTGTCGCACCAGCGAAGCTTAAGGAATATCCGTTGTCGCCGAATTTTCAGAGCGGGGCCCGCGAAGGCTTCGCCGCCTTTCTACCCCTTTCAGTCGGTCTGCGCCTCCGCGCTGGTCAGGTGCGCTATGGCGATGACCAGCGCCGGTTTTCACCCCTCTTCAGGTGGGCGATGGGCATGAACATCATCGTCTTCGCCGGCACCGCCCAGCTCGGCACCTTGCCGCTGATCGCCGCCGACGCACCGGTCTGGCTGATTATCACCACCGCGCTCGCCCTCAACCTGCGCTTCGTCATTTTCAGCGCCGCCATCGCCCCCGGCTTTCGCGGGGTTGGTGCACCGGGCCGCTGGCTGGCCGGGCATGTGCTGACCGATGGCGTCTTCGCCGTCTGCCTCGATAAGCTGTTGCACGTGAAGATCCCGCCTTTCGTCCGGCTACCTCGCCCCGGCGCTGTGGCCCGGCTTTGTGGGCAAGTCTTTGCACTGACCGGCATTTACGCGGCTGGCTTCATACCCAAAACCTGGTCGCTTGAATTCATGGCGACCATCGCCCTGACCACACCGTGAATGCCAAAAGCCAAGGTCCGCCCGATGCTGATTGCCGCTCTGGTCGGCGGTGCCAGCGCCACCCTACTGCGCAATATGCCGCTGCGCCTGGGTGTCGTGATTGGCATCTGCGCCGGCATTGCAGCCGGATTTGCTGCCGAACATTTTGAAGAAAAGGTGAGCAAGCCATGAACTACGACGCCTCGTTGTGGCTGATCTTCATCCTGATCGGTCTCGCCACCACCCTGCCGCGCGCCAGCTTCATCGTCCTTGGCAACTGCGTCGTCCTGCCTTCCGTGCTGCAGCGCCTGTGTTACGCGCCGGTGGCGGCACTGGCAGCAATCGCAGTGCCGATGTACCTGCTGTTGGTGGCACGCTGGAAGTCTTCAACCCCAAACTGGCGGCAGCAATTGTTGCGGTGGCCGCGGCCAGCCTGTCGCGCAATCCGTGGCTACCGTTCATCGGTGGCATGGCTGCGCCACCGAAAGAGTACGCCATTTGGTCGGCTAAAAATCAGCCTAAAACACCGTTGACTGCGCCTTAAAAGAAGTCCCCTTTAGGGATAACAGCTCTGCTGCATTGCGGTAAAATCGCGCCCACTATGCTCTATCCCCTCATTCGCAAGTTCTTTTTCTCCCTCGACGCTGAAACGGCACACGGCATCGGCATGAATGGTGTCGATCTGCTCAACGCCAGCGGGCTGGCTGGTTGTCTGGCCAAGCCGGTGGCTGCCTGCCCGGTGGAAGTCATGGGCCTCAAGTTCCCCAACCCGGTTGGCCTCGCCGCCGGGCTGGACAAGAACGGTGACCATATCGACGGCCTCTCGCGCCTCGGTTTCGGCTTCATCGAAATCGGCACGATCACGCCGCGTCCGCAGGACGGCAACCCCAAGCCGCGCCTCTTCCGCATCCCGGAAGCGCAAGGCATCATCAACCGCATGGGTTTCAACAATGCCGGCGTCGACAAGTTGCTGGAAAACGTACGCGCCGCGCAGTTCCCGAAAAAGGGCGGCATTCTCGGCATCAATATCGGCAAGAACGCGACGACACCGATCGAACACGCGGCTGACGATTACCTGATCTGTCTGAACAAGAGCCAAACGACGCCAGCTATATCGCCGTCAATATTTCCTCCCCGAACACCAAGAATCTGCGTGAATTGCAGAAGGATGACGCGCTCGACGATCTCCTCTCGCAATTAAAAAACCGTCAGGAGCAACTGGCTGAAAAACATGGCCGTTATGTGCCGATGGCTTTGAAAATCGCCCCCGATCTCGACGACGAACAAATCCAGGGTATTGCCGATGCCGTGCGCCGGCACCGGATGGATGGCGTGATCGCCACCAACACCACCCTGTCACGCACTGAAGTCGCCGGCCTGCCCAACGCCGATGAAACCGGTGGCCTGTCTGGTGCACCGGTTTTCCGGCGCTCGACCGATGTCCTGAAAAAGCTGGCAGTGGCGCTGGCTGGTGAGCTGCCGATCATTGGTGTGGGCGGCATCATGGGTGGCGAAGATGCGGCCGAGAAGATCCGGGCCGGCGCCAGTCTGGTGCAGTTTTACAGCGGCTTCATCTATCGCGGCCCTGATCTGGTCAGCGAAGTGGCTGATACGCTGGCTAAAATGATGATGAAGAAAGCCTAAGGCCCTTGTTGCAGCACGGTTGTTTGATTTTGTTCAAAGCCCGATAATAAGCACCTAAACCATCCCCAATTCATGAGCCACTACCTATTCATCCTCGTCGGCGCTGTGCTGGTCAACAACGTCGTTCTGGTGAAAATTCTCGGTCTTTGTCCCTTCATGGGCGTTTCCAAAAAACTGGAAACTGCTTATGGCATGGGCGCCGCCACGACTTTCGTGCTGACCATGGCAACCGGGGCGAGCTACATCATCGACCATTTCCTGCTCATCCCCTTCGGGCTGGAATATCTGCGCACCCTCTCCTTCATCGTCACCATTGCTGCCATCGTGCAATTGACCGAAATGGTGATTGCCAAAACCTCGCCGTCCCTGCAGCAGACGCTGGGCATTTATCTGCCGCTGATCACCACCAACTGCGCGGTGCTGGGTGTGCCGCTGCTCAATATTTCAAACGGCTATAACTTCGTTGATTCCCTGCTTTTCGGGGCCGGCAGTGCCTTCGGTTTCTCGCTGGTACTGATTCTTTTTGCCGGTATGCGCGAACGCATCGAGGGAGCGGACGTACCTATTTATTTCCGTGGCGTCGCCATTGCCATGGTCACTGCCGGCTTGATGGCATTGGCCTTCATGGGCTTTGCCGGTTTGGACAAGTACCAGTAATGGACATACTGCTCGCCATTGCCATCATGGCCCTCGGGGCCGTCGTACTGGGTGCTGCACTCGGCTTTGCTTCGATCAAGTTCAAGGTCGAGGGTGACCCGCTGGTCGAAAAAATCAACAGCATCATGCCGCAGACCCAGTGTGGCCAGTGCGGTTTTCCCGGCTGCAAACCTTATTCTGAGGCGATTGCCAAGGGCGAAGTCGACATCAACCTGTGTGCCGGGGCGGCATGGAAGGCGTCCAGCGCCTGGCCGACCTGCTTGGCCGCGAAGTCAAACCGCTGGAACAGGAAGAGCGCCCCAAGCAAATCGCCATCATCGACGAAAACACTTGCATCGGCTGCACGCTGTGCATACAAGCCTGCCCGGTTGATGCCATCGTCGGCGCCGCCAAGCAGATGCACACCATCATCACCCCGCTGTGCACTGGCTGCGAACTCTGCCTGCCGCCTTGTCCGGTTGAATGTATCCGCATGGAAGCAATCACTGAAAACCTGGACAACTGGAAATGGAAATTCCCGGTTGTTGAAATCAAGGCTGCCCCGATGCAGAAAGCTGCCTGATGTTGATGAATTTGTTCAAGTTCAAGGGTGGCGTCAAACCGCCGACCAACAAGACGCAATCCCTGGGTTTGCCGATTGCCCAGGCCCCACTGCCAACCCGCCTTGTAGTGCCCTTGCATCAGAGTATAGGCGGACTGCCGCGCCCGGTGGTTAAAGCTGGTGACAAGGTACTCAAGGGCCAGTTGATCGGCCAGGCCGATGGCTGGATTTCTGCCGCCGTGCATGCACCCACCTCGGGGACGGTGCTCGAAGTCGCCCCTCCATGTACAGCCCCACCCGTCGGGTCTTGATGCCCTGTGCGTGGTGATTGAACCTGACGGCAGCGACGAATGGATAGAGCGCACGATACTGGACTACAAGGCAATGACCCCGGAACAGGTGCGCGAGCATCTGCAGCAGTCCGGCGTTGTGGGTCTTGGCGGCGCCGTTTTTCCGACGCACGGCAAGTTGACCGCATCAAAGACAGTGCCGATGGAAGAAATGGTGATCAACGGCGCCGAGTGCGAGCCGTTCATCACTTGCGACGACCTGCTGATGCGCGAACGCGCCGAGGAAATCGTGCGCGGCATCGGTATTTTCCGCGACCTGCTGCAGCCGAAAAAGGTGCTGATCGGCATCGAGGACAACAAGCCGGAAGCCGCTGCCGCGATGCGCGCCGCCGTCAGCGTCCTGAACGAGAATTTTGTGGTTGTCCCGGTGCCTACCCTGTATCCGGCGGGCGGCGCCAAACAATTGATCCGCGTGTTGACTGGCAAGGAAGTTCCGGCCAGCAAACGCTCGACCGATCTCGGTGTGCAATGTTTCAACGTCGCTACCGCCTACACCGCCTGGCGCGCCATCGCCCACGGCGAGCCGGTAGTTTCCCGGCTGGTTACGGTCAGCGGCAATGTCCATAATCCGCGCAATTACGAAGTGCTGATCGGCACGCCGATGGATGAGTTGCTAAAACTCGCCACCCCGCACCCGGACACCGATGGAATCGTCATGGGCGGACCGATGATGGGTTTTCTGGTACCAAACAGCCAGGTGCCTGTGGTCAAGGCGACAAACTGCCTGATCGCCCATTCACCACGTCTGTTCCCGCCGCCGCCGCCGGAAATGCCCTGCATCCGTTGCGGCTCCTGCGCTCAGGCTTGTCCGCACGAATTGCAGCCGTTCGAAATGTACTGGTTTTCGCGCGCCAAAAACTTTGGCAAGACGCAGGAATATCACATTTTTGATTGCATTGAATGCGGTTGCTGTTCATTCGTCTGCCCGTCACGCATCCCGCTGGTCCAGTATTTCCGCTTTGCCAAGAGCGAAATCTGGGCGCGCGAACGCGAAAAGAACGCAGCGGATGGGGCCAAGGAACGCTTCGAGTTCAAGCAATTGCGCGACGAGCGTGAAAAGGCTGAAAAAGCTGAGAAATTAGCCAAAGGCTGCTGCGGCCCAAGCGGCAAAAAGGCTGCTGCAGCGGCAGCGGCTGCCGAATCGACGCCAACGGATGCAACCCCGGCCGAATCTACGAACACCACGGCCAACTCTGAAGCAACGCAACCTGTTGCGGTCGACGCCGAAAAAGACGCAAAAAAAGCCACCATCTTGGCCGCTATGGAACGCGCCAAAGCCCAGCGTGAGGCTGCCCAGATCAAAAACACCGAAAACCTGAATGCCCAGCAGCAGCGCGACATCGCCGAAATCGAAGCGCGCCGCGAAGTCATTCAACCTGCAGCCCCCCCGCGGTCGACGAGAATAAAGCGTGAGTTTCACCACATCCCCCTACCTGCTCAAGGACACCAGCGTCAGCCAGGTGATGACTCAGGTCTGCATCGCCCTGATTCCCGGCATTGTTGCCTATGTCTGGCTGATCGGCCCCGCCATACTGGCGCAACTGGTCATTGCCACCTTGGCCGCGCTGCTTGCCGAAGCAGTCATGTTGCGCATTCAACGCAAACCACTGGCCATCTTTCTGTCCGACGGCTCGGCTATCGTCACCGCCTGGCTGATTGCCCTCACCTTCCCGCCGCTTGCCCCGTGGTGGCTGGTATTTACCGGCACGGTTTTCGCCATCGTCATTGCCAAACACCTTTATGGCGGTCTCGGTCAAAACCCGTTCAACCCGGCGATGGTTGCCTTTGCCGTGTGCATCGTTTCCTTTCCGGCGCTCATGTCGCAATGGCCCAGCGTCGGCCTGCAAATGCCGCTGGTCGAACAGATCAATATCATTCTTGGCCTCGCCCCCCGCGTTGATGCTCTTTCTGGGGCAACCCCGCTTGATGCACTGAAAACCGCGCTGAAACTCGGCGATGGCAGTGTAGATGTCGCTCACCTGCTAGCCAATCAGGATGTTTTCGGCAACTTCGCCGGGCGTGGCTGGGAATGGGTTGCCGGCGGCTATCTGATCGGCGGGCTTTATCTCTGGGAACGCAAGCTGATTACCTGGCATGTGCCGACTGCCTTTCTCGCCTCAATGACACTGATTGGCGGCGCACTCTGGCTTTACAGCCCGACCCAGTTTGCCAATCCACTCTTTCACCTGCTCTCCGGCGGGGCCATGATCGGGGCATTTTTTATTGCCACAGACCCGGTTTCCGGTTGTACCACGCCGCGCGGCAAACTGATTTTTGGTGCCGGCGCCGGCTTGCTGGCCTACATCATTCGCGTTTTTGGCGGCTATCCGGATGGCGTTGCTTTCGCTGTCCTGCTGATGAATCTCTGCGTCCCGGTCATTGATCTGCTGACCCAGCCAGCGATTTTCGGCATGAAGGATAAATCATGACCGCCACCAAGGAGATTTCAGCTTCCGGCATGGCGGTGCGCACAGCCATTACGCTTTTTGTCTTCGTGATCATTTTCACCGGCATGCTTTCAGGAGCTTACCTATGGACCAAGCCGGCTATTGAAGCATCGGCCGCCGAAGAAAAGATGAAGCTGGTCAACGAAGTATTGCCGGGCAACGAATACGACAACGCGCTGCTTGAAGATGCATCAGTCTCCCGGCGACAAAGGAACTCGGCCTTGATGAGACATCAACGGTCTATCGTGCCCGCAAAAATGGTCAGCCTGTCGCACTGGTTTTTGAGGCGGTTGCACCGGACGGTTACGCCGGCAAAATCAAGCTGGTTCTTGCTGTTCGCGCCAACGGTCAGGTTGCCGGGGTTCGCGTCACCCTGCACAAGGAAACGCCAGGCCTTGGCGACTATATCGAAGTCAAGAAGGACAAGAACAAGGCGCACCCCTGGATCACGCAATTCCAGGGCATGTCACTCGCCGCAGTCACCGATAAGGACTGGAAGGTCAAGAAAGATGGCGGGCGCATCGAATACCATGCTGGCGCCACCGTGACCCCGCGTGCCGTCTCCAAAGCCGTGTTCAAGGCCGTTCAGTGGGCCGAAACCAACCGCAACCAACTGTTTGCCAAAACGGGAGCCACCCAATGATTACCCGTGAAGAGATCAAAACCATTGCCGACAACGGCATCTGGAAGCAAAACACTTCCATCGTCCAGATTCTCGGCCTTTGCCCGCTGCTGGCAGTAACGACCAATGCGGTGAATGGCATCATGCTGTCACTGGCGACCATTATTGTCATGGCCATGTCAGGCGTTGCCATTGCCAGCCTGCGCAACCTGATTCCGCACGAAATTCGTATTCCTGTTTTCATCCTGATCGTTGCTGCGCTGGTTACCGTAGTTGACCTGCTGTTCAATGCCAATTTGCATGAACTCTATCTGGTGCTCGGCATTTTCATTCCGCTGATCGTCACCAACTGTATCGTTCTTGCCCGCGTCGAAGCCTTTGCCGCCAAGAACCCTCCAGTACAAGCCACGCTGGATGGTGTTTTCATGGGTATCGGCATGCTGTGGACCCTGGCTGTACTGGGCGCCATGCGCGAACTGCTTGGCAGTGGAACCATCCTCGGCGGCATCGATATGGTTTTCCCCAGCCTGCAGCCGATTCAGGTTTTACCGGAAAGCTATCCCGGCTTCCTGCTCGCCCTGCTGCCACCCGGTGCCTTCATCCTGCTTGGCTGCATGATTGCCTGGAAAAACTGGATGAGCGCGAAGGCTGCTGAACGTGCGCAGCGCCGCCCGCCAGAGCCGGTTTCAACAGCTGGTTGCCACTGAACATTTACGGCGCAGCCACCACGCAATTTTTTCCGCGCCGCTTGGCTTCGTAATTGGCCTCATCCGCGCGCCGGATAAACTGGCTTTCTGTTTCGCCTGACTGATACGTAGCCAGGCCAATACTGACCGTGCAGCGAATTTCCTGGTCCTTGTCTGAGCGGCACGGTTTCATCAGCGAATCCTTTCGCAGGCGTTCCGCCAACATTCGCGCTGCGCCAATCTCGGCTTCCGGCAGGATCAGGACAAATTCTTCGCCACCGTAACGATAGGCGCTATCGGTTCGCCGCAAACATTGACCAATCACCTTGGCCAGGGTTTGCAAAACCTTGTCACCTTCGAGGTGGCCAAAAGTGTCGTTGATCCGTTTGAAATTATCGCAATCGATAACCAGCAGAGAAAGCGGTCGCTGATAGCGCCAGCGCGCTCAATTTCCGATTGCAGACGATCATGCAGATGACGTGAATTGAATAAGCCGGTCAGCGAATCGGTCACGCTCAGTTGCTTGTAGCGCTCTTCACTCTCGCGCAGAGCATCTTCAGCGCGCCGGCGCTCGGTGATGTCCTGCAAAGTCTCTATCGCTCCAATGACTTCGCCTGACTCATTGCGAATCGCCGCCGCTGTAAAAAATAGCCAACGCCCGCCACTACCAAAATTGGGAAAGAAATCCTCCGCTTCAAAAGCCCCATCGATCAGCTCGGAACGTCGAAATTTGCCGTGGTAAAACTCATCAACATCGCGCTCAATAGCGCCATTGACAATCAGATCGGCCATGATCGGACGTGCCGTCGGATAGAAGGCCCGCCATTGTTCGCTTTTCCGATCATCTCAAGCGCGGGAACACCGGTCATTACAGCGCAAGCACGATTCCAGTGCGTCACCCGATGCTGGCCATCAATGACAATGGTAGCCACCGGATTGCCTTCAATAATTTGCGAAAGGCCTATATTTTCAGACGGGTTGATCAGCACCAGAGCATTGCCTTTCGTCAGGTAGAATCAAGCTTCGCACACAATATCGCCGATAATTATCGGCCTGACAATCCCGGTTTCTACTTAGTCGTGAACAAAATCCAGATTGCATCGTTTTACAGTCGCCTTGCCGCGAGCAATCCGGCACCGACTACCGAGCTTAACTACGCGACCCCCCTTCCAGTTGCTGATCGCCGTCATCCTATCGGCACAGGCAACCGATGTCGGGGTTAACAAGGCAACGACCCGTCTTTTCCCGGTAGCACCAACGCCAGACAAGATGCTGGCACTGGGCGTAGAAGGGCTTTCTGAATTCATCAAAACAATCGGCCTGTATCGCACCAAAGCCAAAAACGTCATCGCCACCTGCCGCATGCTGCTTGATCTGCACAACGGTGAAGTTCCGGATGATCGTGAGGCGCTTGAAGCCTTGCCCGGAGTTGGCCGAAAGACGGCCAATGTGGTACTGAATACGGCTTTTGGCCACCCGACCATCGCCGTCGATACGCATATTTTCCGGCTCGGCAATCGCACCGGCATTGCCCCCGGCAAAACAGTTGTGGAAGTTGAGAACAAGCTGTTGCGTGTCACACCGGCTGAGTATAAAAAGGACGCTCATCACTGGCTCATTCTGCATGGCCGCTATATTTGCAAGGCGCGCAAACCGGAATGCGAGCGTTGCGTCGTCGCCGATCTCTGCCGCTTCAAGGGGAAAGCCACATGAAAGTCGCCAGCGGGCTAGCTGCCGGCCCCAAACCGCTGCCGGAACTGGCCAGCGAGGCTGTACGCCGGGCACTGACCAAGGCCGAACTGACGCAGGCCGGTGCCGTATTGCTCTTTCTTACCCGTGACTTTCAGCGCCAGCCTCAAGCCGCGCTTCTTGCTGCTGCTCGCGTTGCCGGCTGTATGGAAATATTTGGCTGTACGGCCTACGGGCTGATCACGGATGAAGGCTGGTTACTCGACCAGTCAGGCGCTGCGGCACTGGTTATTGAATCCATGCCGGCTGGCAACAGTGCGCGAAACAATCACCTGCTCTCATTCACCGGCCACAGCACCCTGCCTTTCGATTGGCAGGCTGGCCTGGCACGCGGCGGGCTGCTCGATAGCGAAGCAGCAGTTTGGTCACATGGTCGCCAGATCATTAACGGCAATGCTGAAATCAGGCTACCCGGATTCAATTCCCGTTTGGCGATTTCAACCGGCTTGCATCTACTGTGCGAGCCTCTGCGTGTCGATGATTGCCAAAGCTACGATGTGCGCACCATTGGCGGCATGTCTGCAGTTGATAGCTTGCGCCGCAAACTCCCCGGCGAGCGTCGACAGACATTGTCCTTGCACAACATCGTCGCCATCCGCCAGCCGAACGAACCGGGCATTGCCATTCTCGCCGCCAATGACGATGGCTCACTGACCCTGGCCGAACCGTTCCAGCCCGGCGAGATGCTGAGCTGGGCAATCCGCCAGCCGCTGTCCGCCGAGCAGGATATGACTCAAACCCTATCTGTTACGGTCAACGCGCAAAAGGCACCGGATTTTGCCGTGATGTTTTCCTGTATCGGGCGAGGCCCCTTGTTCTATGGGGATGATGATCGAGACCTGAACGCTTTCCGCGAAAAACTGCCCAATACCCCGTTGATCGGTGCCTATGGCAGTGGCCAGATCGCCCCCTGCGCTGGCCGTAATCGCCTGTTCCAGAATTCTGTAATGACCCTACTTTTTGAGAACGCTGATGTTTAATCCCTCCCGCGAGCAGGTTCGCCACTTTTTTTGCGACGCCTGGCGCAAACATACTGAACGCATGCCATTGGTCGGCGCCGAAGTCACCGCCGCCGACATTGCCACTCGCCATCCCGAATACCATGTTTTGTTGAGCGACCGTGAAGGTGCGCTGGAAAAGGAATGGACACCGGAAGGCGGGCAGATGAATCCATTCCTCCATCTTTCCCTGCACCTCGCCATCCATGAGCAGGTCAGTGTCGATCAGCCACCCGGCATCCGCGCCGCCTTTGAAACCCTGCGCATAAAGATGGACCCGCATGTCGCCGAACATATCCTGCTCGAATGTCTGGGCGAGATCATCTTTGCTGCCCAGAAGACGGGAAGCCAGATGGATGCGGTCGCCTACGTCGAAAAAATCCGCCGCGCCGGCAGCCCTTTCTGAGAGCCGATCATGAAATTTGAAGGCACCGAATCCTACGTCACCACCCGCGACCTGACCCTGGCGGTCAACGCCGCCGTCGTTCTGCAACGGCCACTGCTGATCAAGGGCGAACCGGGCACCGGCAAGACGCTGCTCGCCGAAGAAGTGGCCCGCGCCCTGAACATGCCGCTCTTCCAGTGGCACATCAAATCGACGACCAAGGCGCAGCAGGGCCTCTACGAATACGACGCCGTCTCACGCCTGCGCGACTCGCAACTCGGCGACCCGCGCGTTGAAGACATCAGTCACTATATTGTGCATGGCGTGCTGTGGCAGGCTTTTGAGTGCGAGCAACAGTCGGTCGTCCTGATCGACGAAATCGACAAGGCCGACATCGAATTCCCCAATGACCTGCTGCGCGAACTCGACCGCATGGAGTTCCATTGCTACGAATTGCAACGGACGATCAAGGCCAAACACCGGCCGCTGATCATCATCACCTCGAACAACGAGAAGGAACTGCCGGACGCCTTTCTGCGCCGCTGCTTCTTCCACTACATCAAGTTCCCGGACAAGGAGACGATGACGCGCATTGTCGATGTCCATTTCCCCACCTTGAAACGCGATTTGCTTCGCGAAGCACTGGAAGTTTTCTTCGAACTGCGTGAAGTGCCCGGTCTCAAGAAAAAGCCATCGACCAGCGAACTGATTGACTGGCTCAAACTCCTGCTGGCCGAAGAAATTCCACCCGAAGCGCTGCGTTCCAAGGAAGCCAAGGATGCCATTCCGCCGCTGCATGGCGCGCTGCTCAAAAACGAGCAGGACGTCCATCTCTTTGAGCGCCTCGCCTTCATGGCCCGCCGTAAAAATTCATAGCCCAACGCCGTGCTGGTCGATTTCTTCCTCCACCTGAAGGCCCGCGAACTGCCGGTGTCGACCAAGGAGCTACTGGCTCTGCTCGAAGCACTTGAAGCGCGACTGGTCAGCGGCAGCCTGGACGACTTCTACCTGATCTCGCGCGCCATCCTGATCAAGAACGAAGCGCTTTATGACCGTTTTGACCTCGCTTTTGGTGAATATTTCAAAGGCATCGAAGCCCTGCCTGGCTTTGAGGTGATGGTGCCCGAGGAATGGCTCACCCTGGCGGCACGCAAGCACCTCTCGGAAGCGGATCGGGCCAAGCTGGAAAAGCTCAGTTACGAGAAGATTTTTGAGCAATTGAAGCAACGCCTGGCTGAGCAGAAAGAGCGCCACGCCGGTGGCAACAAATGGATAGGCACCGCCGGCACCTCGCCCTACGGCCACGGCGGCTATAACCCGGCCGGGGTGCGCATCGGCGGTGAATCGGTCGGCAACCGCACGGCAATCAAGGTCTGGGACCAGCGCGAATTCCGCAACCTCGACGACTCGCGTCGACCTTGGCGTGCGCAACATCAAGGTTGCCCTGCGCCGCCTGCGCCGTTTTGCCCGGCAAGGTGCGGCAACCGAACTCGACCTCGACGGCACCATCGCCGGCACTGCCCGCAACGGTGGTTGGCTGGACCTGCACCTGCGGCCTGAACGCCACAACGCAATCAAGGTGTTGCTCTTTCTCGACATCGGCGGTTCGATGGATGACCACATCGCCGCCTGCGAAGAACTATTCTCTGCCGCCCGTTCCGAATTCAAGCACCTTGAGCACTTCTATTTCCACAACTGCATCTACGAAGGTCTGTGGAAAGACAACCGGCGACGGCACAGTGAAAAGATGTCGACCTGGGACGTACTCCACACTTACGGCCCGGACTACAAGGTGGTCATCGTCGGTGATGCCAGCATGAGCCCCTATGAAGTATCCAGTGCGGGCGGCAGCGTCGAACACTGGAACGAAGAATCAGGCAAGACCTGGCTCAATCGCCTGCGCCAAACCTGGGCACACACCGTTTGGCTCAACCCTTTACCGGAAAAGCACTGGACCTACACCCCCTCGATCCGCATGATTCAGGAAGTGATCGGCCCACAGATGATGTTTCCGCTGACTATCGACGGCCTTGAGCGTGCCATGCGCGTCCTGTCCAGATAAACCTGGTGCCAATCAGCGCCGAACAGTGCTACAGACGAGCCGCGCGAAAATCTTCCCACTGCTGATTAGTCGTTTTCACCATCACGTCCGCTAATGCCATCACAGAATCCACCCAGCCTGATCCTTCCGAAAAGCACATCAGCGCGTCGGCACAGGCCGACCCATCGCGTCCTGCCGAACGAATTTGATCCCCATGCGGCCAAGCGCCCCATGGTGCTGACAACCTCCTGCAAACGGGGAAGTTTCTTGCCCCAATCGCCAATGGCAACGCGATCCTCTGACGGCTGAAGCGGAAGTAACCCCAGTTCGCAATCACACAAACTGATTTCTGCTTGGCCTGCAGACTTTTGCCGCTCCTCTCCGTTGCGGAAGCGCTTTTGACACAAGACCTCAGTTGGCGGAGTTTTTTCTTGATCGTGGCTGATCAAAAAGACACAACAAACCTTGGCGGTTTCACGTTCGACCCACACGATTACCTTGTCGCAGTGCCGCGAAGCCCAGAAAATTGATATCAAAATAGGCGAGCCGGTTATCCGCTTTGTAGCTTCCAAAATTTTCAAAAGGAGACCGGGGATCGGGAAGCACCAAAAAGGTGGCTCGCACCACGCAGGAAGACGAAAGAACTTTGCTGCATCTTGGCAAATTTCATCGCCAATCGCTCAGGATCTCTCCCGGCATTGTGTGCCAGAATCGCCGCAATAACCGCCGATGACGGGGTAGTCAAGATGCTAAGCTTCGTCCGAAGGCGGCGCAACCTTGATGATTTCTTCCAGCGAAGTCAGCCCCTGCGCCACTTTCAGCGCGCCGGAAATGCGCAGGGGGCGCATGCCTTCGCGGATGGCCTGCTCGCGGACACGGGCAATTTCCATTTGCGGTTTGATCTGTTTGCGGATTTCCGCCGAATTCATCAGGATTTCGTAAATGCCGACGCGGCCGGAATAGCCGGTCATGCGGCATTCCAGACAGCCAACCGGCTGATAAATCTGAGCTGGCTCATTTGATTTCCACGGGGCAACCAGGGCGCGCCAGCTTAGGCGTTGTTCTTCGGTAATCGGCGCCGGTTTCTTGCAATGCGGGCATAGCGTGCGCACCAGGCGCTGCGCCATGACACCAAGCACCGTTGAATTGATCAGATAAGCCGGCACACCCAGATCGAGCATGCGGGTAATGGCCGACGGCGCATCGTTGGTATGCAGGGTGGACAGCACCAGATGGCCGGTCAGGGCAGCCTGGATGGCCATTTCGGCGGTTTCCAGATCGCGGATCTCGCCGATCATGATGATGTCCGGGTCTTGCCGCATCAGGGCGCGCACGCCGTCCGCAAAGCCGATGTCGATATTGTGTTGGACCTGCATCTGATTGAATGAAGACTCGACCATTTCAATCGGGTCTTCAATTGTGCAAACATTGACCTCGGGCGTCGCCAGTACCTTGAGCGTTGTGTAAAGCGTCGAAGTCTTGCCGGAACCGGTCGGGCCGGTGACCAGCACGATACCGTTCGGGGCACTGGTCATTTGATGCCAGCGCGACTGGTCGTCTTCCGAGAAACCCAGTGAGCGCAAATCGCGTTGCAGCACTTCCGGGTCGAAAATCCGCATGACCAGCTTTTCACCGAAAGCCGTGGGCAACGTCGCAAGACGCAACTCAACCTCCTGCCCGGTTGGTGTCCGAGTCTTGATCCGGCCATCCTGCGGGCGACGTTTTTCGATGACATCCATGCGACCAAGCAGCTTGATGCGGCTGGTCATCGCCGTCATCACCGACATCGGAATCTGATAAACCTGATGCAGCACGCCATCGATCCGAAAACGGACGATGCCCATATCCCGGCGCGGTTCAACGTGAATATCCGACGCCCGCTGATCAAAAGCGTACTGCCAGAGCCAATCGACGATGTGCACGACGTGCTGATCGTTGGCATCGAACGTGCGATTGCCTTTCCCGAGATCAACCAGTTGTTCGAAAGTGGAAATCCCCGGATTTGCGTTACCTATTTGCGAGGCTTTCTTGATCGATTTGGCGAGATTAAAAAACTCCACCAGATAGCGCGCAATATCACTCGGGGTGGCCATCACCCGGCGAATTTCCTTGCGCAGGATAGGTTGCAGAGCTTTCTCCCATTCCCGCACATAAGGCTCAGCGGTTGCGATCACCACTTCGTGGGCATTGATTTCAACCGGCAAAATAGTAAAGCGCGAAGCATATGCGGTGGACATCACATCGGCCACACCGCTGAAATCGATCTTGAGCGGATCGATATGCAGATAAGTCAGGCCAACCTTGTTCGCCAGCCACTCCGTCAGCACCTCCTGGGTCAACACACGGGCAGGCAGTTTCGGGTTGCGCCACTTCTGTTCAGCGATCACCACCACCGGGTGCACTTTGTCGCCGTGCAGTTTGCGCTCGGTGCGCAGTGCGGCAGCTTCTTCTGCATCGGCAAGGCCGTCTGCAACCAGCATATCAAGCACTTCAGCAAGCGTCAGGCGGCGGTCTTGGCTAGTCTTTTCATTCATGAAATGAAATATAGCATGTCATACGTAACGCCTTGTAACAGGCAAGCTTTCTGTTTGCATTCATTTACAACTGGACCTTTTCGGCGAAGGCCAGTCACCTAGAATGAAAACAGACCAACACACAAGGAGAAAACCATGAAAACCCGTCTGATGATGACCGCCAGCGCACTGATCGCTTCCTTGATTTGCTTGCCGGCAATCGCTCAACCCGGCCCCGGTATGGGTGGTGGTGGCCCCGGCATGAACGGCATGGGCAGTGGCATGCAGCAAGGCAGCCCGGGTATGCAACAACAGGGTGGCCCCGGCATGATGCAAAAAGGCCCCGGCGCTCGCGGCCCCCGCGATTGTACTCAAACCCGGAATCCGGAAGCCTGTACCGCACACCGCGAAGCACGCGCCAAGGCTAATGAAGCTTGCAAAAGCAAAGTCGGTCCTGATCGCAAACAATGCATGATTGATCAACGTCAGAATTTTGATTGCAGCAAAGCAGTTAATCCGCAGCAATGCGAAGGGCGCAAAGTAGCCTACAAGGAATGTCAGAGCCAGCAAGGCCCCGCCTTCCGTCAATGCGTCCAACAGAAAATGCCGGCTCCGGATTGCAGCAAAGCGGCAGACCCGAAGCGGTGCGAAACCCACCAGAAGGCCCGCGAAGCTTGCAAGGACAAAGTCGGCCCGGAACACAAGAGCTGCCTGCGTGAGCAGTTCAATGTGAAGTAATCAAAATTGTTAGCCCCAAAAGCCGGTTGACCTTAACAACCGGCTTTTTTATCGCTTGCGCAGTGGCTTTAACAAATCGGATAACCCATTGTGATCAATCTCCTGCATCAAGGCCAGCAGGCGACCAATTTCACCGGAAGGAAAACCTTCGCGGGCGAACCAGTTGAGGTAATTGCCCGGCAAATCGGCGATCAGCACGCCTTTGTGTTTGCCGAATGGCATGCTGGTCGTAACCAGGCGTTGCAGGTCTTCAGGTTGCATCAATGGTGCCGAAGCGTTGATTGGGCAGCCATTGTGCCAAATCGTGGATCAACCGTGCAGGATCATCCATAGCGCCGTCGCCAGCAGCATGACGGAAAAGCCTGCACGCAAGCGTCTTTCCGGCAGTTTATGGGCGAATTTGACGCCGGCTGACACGGTGAAAGCCCCGCCCAGCGCGAGCAAAATGCCCATTTTCCAGTCCACAAACCCGGAACTGGAAAATGTCAGCAAGGCGATGACCGAACTGGGCGTCACCAGCGCCAGCGCGTAGCCCTGCGCCATGGATTGTGACTGACGGAAAAATGTGACAAGAATGGGCGGCACAATGATGCCGCCTCCAATGCTGATCAAGCCCTGGCAGGTACCGCCGATCAGGCCAACGAGTGGAATCAGGCGCTCCGGCAAGGCAAATTCAAAGCGGCCGGGTTTTGCCCGCAACCCCCACAAACTGTGCACGGACAGCCATAGCAGAAATCCACCAAAGTAGCGGCGCAATTCGCTGGAGGTGAGATTGCTGGCGTAATACGCCGCGATGGTCGTCGCCGATGCCGCGCATAGAACAAGCAAGAACGTGCGTAGTTTGGGTAGAGGCTGGCGCTGGCTGTAACGCCAGAGGGCGATGGATAAATTCGGCACCATCATGACCAGCGCCGTCCCTTGGGCCAGTTTTTGGTCCATGCCAAAAAGGCCGACCAGAACAGGAATAGCGATAATCCCGCCGCCGATACCAAAGATTCCTCCGCCAAAACCGAGTAGCGCCCCCAAACATAGCGGCAGAACAAAACTTAGCAGGACTAGCATGAGGAGACTCTGCAACACGGCTTGCCAGCATACCGCTTAGACCAAGCTTTGAAATATTGTGGGTTTCCACAGACTTTTTTGATGTGTTACGGTCAACCGTGAAATTGCCCTGATTTTTTTCAAAATGAATGGATCAAGAAACCATGCCCGCATCGCTGATTCGACTATTTTTGATCGCCCTGCTCTTGCCCCTGTTCGGCGGCTGCGCATCGCGTGGTATTCCGCAAACTGAAAGTACTGGCGAACAAGCAGCAGCTCGCGCCTTGTTGCAAAAATCGGCAGAAGCGCATGGGCTGGCCGCATTTCGTCAGATCAACGATCTCAATGTCGGTTATGCCGGCGAGTGGTATGGACTAGCCAGCCGCGTACAGGCAACCCTGGTCGATCCCGAGTTTCGTCAGGGATCGCAGGAAAGAATTCTGCTCAAGGAGCCGGGCACCATCAGCCAACGCCACAGCGGCCCACTAGGCAGTAAGCAAGTGGTCCGCACACAAAATGGTGTGCAGGTTTATTACAACGATGTGCCAGCCAGCAACCCGGATGTGCTTGCGGCTGCAGCATTGGTTGCCGATGGCTACCGCCTTTTCCTGACCGGGCCTTTTTACTTTCTCGACGGCAATTTGAGCCTGGAAACGGCGGCCAGCGAAGACGTCGAAGGCCGTTCCTGCTTCACGTTGGTTGCGGTGCGTCGTCCTGGACACGGGCTTTCTGCCGAAGATCGCTACCAGTTGTTCATCGACAGCGAAAACCACCTTCTGCGCCGCGTTCGCTTCACGATGGAGGGATTGGCCTCAACCCAGGGCGCCATTGCTGAAGTCGATTTTTTTGATCATCAGGAGATCGCTGGCGTGATCTGGCCAACCCGTTTTTATGAACGCCTGCGCAAACCGATTCCCAATTTGCCGGTGCATGACTGGCGCCTGAACGGGCTTGACATCAATCGCGGGCTGAGCGAAAGCGATATTTCCGGGAAAATGTTCTCACCTAAAGCCGAAGCGGCTGCCAAGCCACTCCCCAAGCGCTAAGCAGGCTTAGGCCTTGAGCGGTTTGTCGTGCACCACAAGTTTGGCGACAAACCAGATCGCCACCAGGTTCGCCGCAATGGCGACCAGACCAACCAGCGGATAGCCCTGCATTTTTCCGCTGGCGTCTACAGTGATCAGGAAGCCGGCAAGGGTCGTGGCGAGTCCCATGGAAACCGACTGCACAGTACCGTTGAGCGACATGAAAGTGCCGCGTAAATTGGGTTGTGCCGCCGAAGTGATGAGTGCCATCCCCGGAATCATCCGCCCCGAAATCAGGACGAAGAAACAGGTGGTACAAATCACCCAGACCCACAACGGCACCACCCCGATGTTGGTCAAAACCAGCAAGGGAATCATGGCGGCACAGGCTGCCCAGCGATAAACCCTGGCTTTGCCGTATTTGTCCGCCCAATGGCCGATAAAACGCGCGCTAAAGAATGTCGCACCGCCGCCAAACAGATAAACAATGGGCAGATCGAGTTGTGAAATGCCGACATTACCCACGGCATAGACCGTGATGTAGGGAATCACGGTAAAGCCGGAAAACATCAGCAAGGGCTGAAAAGAGCAAGGCGCGCAGATGATTGGGATCGCCCAGCACAGAAAAAATATCCGAGAACAGATGCGCTCGTTTTTGTTCATTCAGATGATGGTGCAGTTCCGGGAGGAAACGGAAGCCGACAAAAATAAAGACCAGGCTCAAGCCGGCGATCATGAAAAATGGTGTACGCCAACTGAATTGATTGGCCAGCCACAACGAGAGCGGTACGCCGGCTACCGTGGCAATCGAGAAAGCCGTGGCGACCAGACCGCTGGCTCGCGCCCGTCGTATATAGGGAATGGCATCGCCGATCATGGTTTGCACCAGCGCGCCCATGATGCCGCCGAAGATTCCGGCAAAGCCGCGCGCCACCATCAGGCTCGTGTAGTTGTTCGCCAGACCACACGCCAGCGTTGATAAACCGAAAAGCACGAAGCCGATCAGCAACAGGCGTTTGCGCTCGAACAGATCGACAAATGTCGCCGCCAGCAGGCCGGAAATTGCCGCACTGAAACTGTATGAGGCGACCAGCAGGCCAAACTCATGCGTGCCGATTCCGAAGTCCTTCATCAATATCGGACCGAGCGGCATCATGATCATGAAATCGAGAATGTGACTGAACTGGATGCCCGCCAGCGTCAGCAGGAAAAACCGTTCGCGGCTGGGGGAAAGCGAAATGGGCATCAAAGTACTTTGTGAGGAAATTTGTATTGAGCGGAACAGCCGCTTCTTGTGATTATCGACGGTCTGACTTGCTGAGTCTGCTTAATTTTCTTCATTGCGCTCTGTGCTTGAAGTCGGCGGCAAATATTCCGGGCGCAGCGCCAGCCCGGTTTTCAGCGCTTCCAGCAGGAGGCGAACCTTGGGCAGCGCATAGCGCCGTTGCGGGTAGACCGCCCATACGGCGGTATTCGGTGGCTGATTGGCCTCAAGCAGCGAAACCAGTTCGCCCCGGCGCAAGAGATCAAGCACGTAGTAATCCGGCAACTGACTCAGGCCGAAACCGCGCAGCGTGGCATCGAGTACCGCTTGCCCGCTATTGCAGCGCCAGTTGCCGCTGGGCCGAAACTGATATTCCTGCGCACCCTGCTGGAACAGCCAGATGTCGCTAGTGCCGATCAGACAGTTGTGCTGCTTCAATTCCGACAAGGTATGCGGCCGGCCATAGCGTTCGAGATAAGCCGGGGCGGCACATAGATAGAGCGAACGCGGGGCAAGACGGCTGGCAACCAGGCTGGATTCGCTCAAACGGCCAAGACGGATGGCCAGATCAAAGCCCTCGTGGATCATATCCAGCGTGCGATTGGTCAGTTCGATATCGACTTTCAGCAATGGATACAGGGCCATGAAATCATTGACCAGCGGCACGATGAAACGCTCGCCATACGCCACTGCGGCTGTCATGCGCAAGAGACCAGTCGGTGCGCTGTGCAAGGCACCCATGGTCAGAAAGGCTTCGTCGCGCTCCTCGATCAGGCGCTGGCAACGCGTGAAGAAAGTTTGCCCGGCTTCGGTCAGCGAGACCCGGCGCGTTGTCCGATAGAGCAGGCGCGCCTGCAAACGCTCTTCCAGCGCGGCGACCTGCCGGCTGACATGCGATGAGGAAAGGTGCAGACGCTCGGCAGCCCGCGAGAAGCTGCCACACTCGGCGACGGCAACGAATTCATCCAGGCCTTCCCAACGACTCATTTCAAGCGCTCCGGCAAACAGCCATTATCCCAGCACAGCAACAATCAATCCCATATTGACGATTTATTCATCGTTGCACACTAATTATACTGATCACATTCTTACTTTGCCGAAAGCCCTGTCATGTCCATCAAATCCCGTGCTGCCGTGGCTTTTGCCGCCAACCAACCATTGCAAATTGTTGAAGTCGATGTCGAAGCGCCCAAAGCCGGTGAAGTGCTGGTGCGCATCGTCGCCTCCGGGGTTTGTCACACGGATGCTTTCACGCTGTCCGGCGACGATCCGGAAGGCATTTTCCCGTCCATCCTCGGCCACGAAGGCGGCGGCATCGTCGAAGCGATTGGCGAAGGCGTCACCTCGCTGGAAGTTGGCGACCATGTGATTCCGCTGTACACCGCCGAATGCGGCAAATGCAAATTCTGCCTGTCGGGCAAGACCAATCTTTGCCAGGCGGTTCGCGCCACGCAGGGCAAGGGTTTGATGCCGGACGGCACCACGCGCTTCTCCTATCAGGGCCAACCGATCTATCACTACATGGGCTGCTCGACCTTCTCCGAATACACCGTGCTGCCGGAAATTTCGCTGGCCAAAATCCCCAAGGAAGCGCCGCTGGAAAAGGTTTGCCTGCTCGGCTGCGGCGTGACTACCGGTATCGGTGCCGTGCTTAATACTGCCAAGGTTGAGGAAGGCGCGACTGTCGCCGTCTTCGGTCTGGGCGGCATCGGGCTGGCGGCGATCATCGGCGCCAAAATGGTCAAGGCCTCGCGCATCATCGCCATCGACATCAATCCGGGGAAATTCGCCATCGCTCAAGAACTGGGCGCCACCGACTGTATCAATCCCAAGGATTACGCCAAGCCGATTCAGGATGTCATCGTCGAAATGACCGATGGCGGCGTGGATTACTCCTTCGAGTGCGTCGGCAACGTGAACCTGATGCGTGCCGCCCTGGAATGCTGCCACAAGGGCTGGGGCGAATCGACCATCATCGGCGTCGCCGGTGCCGGCCAGGAAATCAGCACCCGCCCCTTCCAGCTGGTCACCGGCCGCGTCTGGCGCGGTTCAGCCTTTGGTGGCGTCAAGGGCCGGACTGAACTGCCGGGCTACGTTGAAAAATCCCAGACCGGTGAAATCCCGCTCGACACCTTCATCACCCACACCATGCCGCTGGAAGAGATCAACACGGCCTTTGACCTGATGCACGAAGGCAAGAGCATCCGCACCGTCATTCATTTCTAAGCACGGAAAAACCTGATGAATCTCGACAATATCTCCTGCCAAAGAGCTTTGGCGGCTGGCAAAAGCGCTACCGCCATCGCTCCAAAACGCTCAATTGCGACATGGTGTTCTCCATCTATCTGCCGCCGCAGATCGAACAGGGCGAAAAACTGCCGGTCCTCTACTGGCTATCCGGCCTTAGCTGCACTGACGAAAATTTCATGCAGAAGGCCGGTGCGCAACGTATCGCCGCCGAACTCGGCATCGTCATGGCGACTGGGATTTCGGCCTCGGCGCCGGCTTCTATTTGAACGCCACGCAAATGCCCTGGGCGCAGCATTACCGGATGCACGACTACGTGGTGCATGAACTGCCCGCGCTGATCGAAGCCAGCTTCCCGGTTTCCGACCAGCGCGGCATCAGCGGTCATTCAATGGGCGGCCACGGTGCCCTGGTCTGCGCCTTGCGTAATCCCGGACGTTACCAGTCGCTTTCCGCCTTCGCACCGATCTGCAACCCGATGGCTGCGCCGTGGGGTGAAAAAGCGTTTTCCCGTTATCTGGGTGAAGATCATTCAAGCTGGCGCGAGTGGGATGCCAGCCTGTTGATTGCCAATGCCAGCGAGAAATTACCCATCTTCATCGATCAGGGCGACCGCGATGATTTTCTGGCGATTCAATTGAAGCCGGAAGCTATCGAGTCAGCGGCCAAACTCGCCGGTCATCCGCTGACCTTGCGCAGGCAGGCCGGCTATGACCACAGCTATTTCTTCATTGCCAGTTTCATTGAGGATCACTTGCGCCACCACGCGATTTCGCTGAAGGCGTGAGGAAACTACAAAACCACCACCGCTCACAAACATTCGATCCCGACGCGAATTTCATCCGCCCTGTTCTGTGCAGCATCCAGGGCTGCCGGGGTCATTTTGGCGAGCTGGCGATAGACCATACCCAGCCGTGGGTTGGCCGACAGGCGTTCGCCGTTGCGTGCAAAAAAATCCCAGTACAGCGCATTGAACGGGCAGGCCCGCTCGCCGACGCGCGCCTTTTTTATCGTAATGGCAGCATTTGCAGTAATCGCTCATGCGGTCGATGTAGGCGGCGCTTGAGACGTAGGGCTTGGTGGCGAGCCTTCCGCCATCGGCGAACTGGCTCATGCCGACGGTGTTGGGCAGCTCGACCCACTCAAAGGCGTCGATATAAACGCCGAGATACCAGCCATGCACCGCCGCCGGGTTCAGCCCGGCGAGCAGTGCGAAGTTGCCGATCACCATCAGGCGCTGAATGTGATGGGCGTAGGCGTGTTCGAGCGACTGGCCGATGGCGTGGGCCAAACAACGCATTTTGGTCTCGCCGGTCCAGAACCATGAGGGCAGCGGCAACTGGTGATCAAAGTAGTTTTCCGCTTCGTAACCGGGCATGTTGGCCCAATAGACACCGCGCACGTATTCACGCCAGCCGAGAATCTGCCGGATGAAACCTTCCGCCGCCGCCAGCGGCACGCGGCCTGATTCGTGGGCCGCAACGGCTTTGGCGACAACCTCACGCGGATTGAGCATCTTGGTATTCAGCGCAAAGGAAAGCAACGAGTGAAAGAGCCGCCAGGCCCTAACCGTCAGCGCGTCCTGGAAATCGCCAAAATGCGGCAGGGCTTCAGCGATGAAATCATCTAGTTGCAGCAAGGCTTCGGCCCGGTTTAGCGGCCACAAAAAGCACTGTGCGTTCGGCTCGCCAAAGCTGGCCACGCCGGCCTGCTGGATGCTTTGCCACAGCGCTGAATGATCGTGCTCGCTACGCCAGTCGGCTGGCTCGCGCGGCAGGCCAGGCCAGGGCTTGCGGTTGTCGTGATCGAAATTCCACTGGCCGCCTAGCGGCTTGCCGATGCCGCTCATCAACACGCCATGACGCATCCGCATCTGGCGGTAGAAATGTTCCATTAACCATTGCTTGCGCTCGGCGAAAAGCTCCGCTGCTTCGTCGCGGCGGCTGTAGAAATGTTCGCTATCGACCATATGGCCGGGAATGGCGAGCTGGCTGGCATAATTGGCAAGTTCCTGATCAAGCCGCCATTCATCGGGTGCCTGATACTCAAAGGCACAGGCCGAATATTCGGCGATCAGCGCATCGAGATTGGCCGGCAGAGACTGGCGGTTGGCTGGGTCGTCAATCGCCAGATAATGCACGCGATGCTCAGCCAGCCGCAGTTGTTCGGCAAAGTCGCGCATGGCGGCAAAGATGGCGATGATTTTCTGGGCATGGTGCAGGACGTAATCGGTTTCCTGACGAACCTCCATCAGTATGTAAACCGTGCGGTCATCAACTGGCGAGAACCAGCTATGTTGCGTATTATGCTGATCACCGAGGATCAGACGGATTGTGGTCATGATTTTCCCTGGCGATTTCGCCGGCAATGTTCGGAGCAATATTTAACCTCTGCCCAAACTGCAGCCCATTTTTTGCGCCAAAAATACGGTCGACCGCAACAAATGCAGATTTTGCTCAGCAGTTGTGATTTCAGGTGGGTCATAAGCTTGCTTTCAAATTGCTTGGACAATTTTACATCAATGTTTATTTTGTCCTAGACAAAACAATATCAGCGCCGCACAATATTGCTCATGAAATACGCTCTTCGTCACCCAGCCCCGTGAGGAAATCATGACCACAGCCCCCGCCACCCTGCACCGCCCGCCCAATACCGTTGCATGGCTTGGCTACGGTGGTCTCCTTCCCTTCCTGTTCTTGATGCCGGCGAGCCTGATCGACCAGCAACACTGCAGGGTCTGGAGCGATGCCCTTTATAGCTATGGCGCCATCATCGTCAGTTTCATCGGCGCATTGCACTGGGGTTTTGCGATAGCCATGCGCGAACTTGGCGACAAACAACGCTCGGTACTTTATATCTGGAGCGTCATCCCGGCATTGATGGCATGGCCGGCGCTGATGGTTTCGCCAATTCTGGCCGGGCCACTACTGGTTATCGCCTTTATTGCGCATTACGTGCAAGACCATCGCCTGTCCAGTCAAGTGAAACTCCCAGACTGGTATTTGCCCTTGCGCTTTCGTCTGACCAGTGTCGCCTGCATTTGCCTGATTACCGGGATTTACCCATCGATCAAGGATTTCATGGCAACGACTTGAGACAACAGTGATGAAGTACAGCCATCAGGCGCGTCAAATCCGCGTCGACCAAGGTCAAATGACCGACTCCATTTTTGAAGTCAGTGAAATGGTCGTTCAGAGCCGCGTCATTTTTCGCGGTGTCAATGTGCCCTATGTCTCGACTCCAGTACGATCTGAGCAGGCAGCCCGATACCGGGGCTGCGCCTGACCTGACCCTGCGCCTTTAAACCCTGATCTGACTTGGCCGAAGATGCTTGAGATAACTTCCCTGTCGCGCAGTTTCAATGGCCGAGTGGCGCTGTACAGCACCTCGCTCAAGCTGCGCGATGGTGAGTACGTGGCGATTATCGGCGAATCCGGAGTCGGCAAATCGACCCTGCTCAACCTGATTGCCGGCCTCGACCGCGCCGATCACGGCAGTGTCGTTCTCGATGGCGAAAACCTGTCTGGCCTCGACGAAACCGCCTTGACCCGCTGGCGGCGGAACAAACTGGGCTTTGTTTTTCAGGCCTTCCACATCCTGCCGCACCTGACCCTGCTGCAAAATGTGGCGCTACCACTCTGGTTGCAAGGCAATTCGGGCGCCGCTGCAGATAACACCGCGCAGCAAATGCTCGATGCCGTCGGCCTTGGCGAGCGCACCACCAGTTGGCCGCATGAATTGTCCGGCGGCGAATTGCAGCGGGTGGCCATTGCCCGCGCGCTGGTTCATCGTCCGCGCATGGTGCTGGCCGACGAGCCGACCGGCAATCTCGACCCGGCCAATGCGGTGCGCGTCCTCGCCCTGCTCGGTGAACGCATCCGTGCGGTCGGGGCAATCGGCATTCTGGTCACGCACTCCCGCGAAGCAGCAGCAACGGCGGACCGCATCCTGCAACTGACGCCCGACGGCCTGCAGGAATGACCCTCGCCCCGGTATTTCTCGGCTCCCTCGGCCGGCGGCGCATGGCCAGCCTGTTCTCCCTGCTCGCCATCATCCTCGGCGTGGCGCTGGGCATGGCGGTGCAGGCCATCCACGAAGCAGCGCTCAATGAATTCGGCCGCGGCGTGCGCGTGCTGGCTGGCGCGTCTGATCTGCGCGTGGTCGGCCCGGCCAGTGGTTTTGATGAAACACTCTATGAGCAAATCCTGCTGCATCCCGAAATTGCCCATGCCACGCCCATCGTCGAGGTGGAGGCCAAATTGGCCGGTCACGAACAGACCTTGCACATCCTCGGCATCGATATTTTTACGCTGGCGCGCGTTGCACCGCGACTGCTACCGCAGAGCCAGGACAAATCGGACCGTTTTGCAACACTGGCTGAAAATTCGATATTTCTGAGTCAGGCGGCGCAGCAAGCCTACGGGGTCAGGATTGGTGAAGAGTTGACGGTGCAGGACGGCATCCGCTCGCTCAAGCTGCGCATCGACGGCGACCTGCCGGGCGTGGCCGATGGCCAGCGCCTTGCCGTCATGGACATCGCTGGTGCCCAGACGGCCTTCGGGCGCATCGGCAAGCTGTCCCGGATCGACCTGGTGGTCGCCAACACGAGTTCGCCTGAAAGCCTGCGCCGCAGCCTGCAGGACACACTGCCCGCTGGTGTTCTGCTCGAAGCACCGGAGGCCGCCAGCGAACAATCCGGCAACCTGAGCCGTGCCTATCGCGTCAATCTCAGCATGCTGGCGGCGATCGCGTTATTGACCGGTGCCTTTCTGGTGTTTTCGGCGCAGGCGCTGTCCGTGGTCAGACGCCGCAGCGAGTTTGCCTTTCTGCGCGCCCTTGGCCTTGAGCGGACGACACTGATGCGCTGGCTCTTCGTCGAAGGGGCGCTGGTCGGGCTGATCGGTGGCCTGATCGGGGTCGCGCTCGGTTACGGCCTGGCTTGGGCGGCCCTGCAATTACTCGGCGGTGACCTCGGCGCCGGCTATTTCTCCGGGCTGAAACCCCGGCTGGAATTCAAGCCGGCGCTGACCATTTTTTACGTTTTTCTCGGGCTGCTGGCCGGGCTGGCGGGTGCCGCCCTCCTGCCCGGCAAGCCGCCGACATTTCCCCCGCGCAAGCGCTCAAGTCAGCGGGCGATGCCCTGTCGATAGGCAACCATCGCCGTCCATGGCTGGGATTGCTGGCCCTGATGCTGAGTCTGGCGTCCTGCTTCATCCCGCCGCTGGCCGGCCTGCCGCTCGGTGGGTATGCCGCCATTGCCTTCTTGCTGGCCGGCAGTATTTTGCTGCTTCCGGCCGCCGCCAATCTCCTGACGCAACCGCTGGCTGAATGCAGCACCTCAGTCGCCTGGCGGCTGGCTGCGGCACGCCTGCTCAGTGCCCCCGGTTACGCCGTGGTCGCCGCCGCCGGCGTGCTGACCAGCGTGGCACTGGCCGTGGCCATGGCGATCATGGTCGCCTCGTTCCGGGAATCGGTCGATGAATGGCTGGGCCAATTGCTGCCGGCAGACCTGTACCTGCGCGCTGGCCGCGCCCAAAGCAGCGCCTATATCGGCGAGGAGTTTGCAGGCCGCGATTGCCCGGACACCCGGCATCAAGCACCTTGAATTCACCCGCCACGACCAGTTGCGCCTGGGCGACGGCAAAGCGCCGGTTGCCCTGATTGCCCGCCCGCTGCCGGCAGATGGCGGCACTTTGCCGCTGGTCAGGCCGGCGCAGTTTTCAAACTTGCCGGCGCTCTGGATCTCGGAAGCGATGGCCGATCAGTTTGGCTGGCAACCGGGAAAAGTCGTCAGCCTGCCGCTGGGCGGGGTGATGCGTGAATTTCATGTCAATGGCGTCTGGCGCGACTATTCTCGCCAGACCGGTGCGTTGATGATCGATCTCGCGGTCTACCGCCAGATGACGGGCGATTTGCGGGTGAACGATGCCGCCATTACCGTTGATGACCCGAATACTACCGAGCAGATGGCCAATCGACTGACTGCGCTGGCCGATGGTGCCGCTCTTGAAGTGGCCCGGCCGGGCGAGATTCGACGGATCAGCCTGCGCATTTTCGACCGCACATTTGCCGTCACCTACCTGCTCGAAGCCGTTGCCATCGTCATCGGGCTGGCCGGGGTGGCGGCCAGTTTTGCCTCGCTGGCGGCGACCCGGCGCAAGGAGTTCGGCATGCTGCGCCACCTCGGCGTCAGCCGGGCCCAGATTGGCTCGATGCTGGCGCTTGAAGGCGGACTGGTCGCCAGCATCGGCGTGCTTGGCGGCTTGCTGGGCGGTGCCGGCATTGGCCTGATCCTGATCGAGGTGGTCAATCGGCAGAGCTTTCCACTGGAGCATGGATTTGCATGTGCCGTGGGGTGCCTTGCTGCTTTTTGCCGGCAGCCTCGTTGCCCTGGCCGGACTGGCGGCGGTGCTGGCCGGACGGCAGGCGATGCGCCAGGACGCGGTGCTCGCCGTGCGCGAGGACTGGTAATGCAGCGCCGACATTTCCTGGCGGCCTTGGCAGCTGGCTGCGGCCTGTTTTCCGGCCCCTCCGGCGCCGTTGAGTTTGCCCCGGTACGACCTGGACGCAAGCTGGTCTTTCCCGACGACTTTGGCGCGCATCCTGATTTCAGGACGGAATGGTGGTACGCCACCGGCTGGCTGAAACGTCAGGATGGCAGGCCGCTGGGCTTTCAGATCACTTTCTTTCGCGTGCGAACCGGGATCGGCGAAAGCAACGCCAGCCGCTTCGCGCCGCGCCAGATCATGCTCGCCCACGCCGCCATCGCCGACCCTGAACGGGGCCGCTTGCGCCACAGCGAACGCACTGCCCGCGTTGGTTTCGGCCATGCCGGTTTTACGCTGAGTCGCAGTGAAGTCTGGATTGGCGACTGGCGATTCGCTCAGCAAGGCGATCGCTACCAGGCCAGCGTGCGCGGCGAAGACTTCGCCTACGATCTCGCCCTGCAGGCGGCAGACCCGCCCCTGCTCAACGGCCGGGACGGTTTCAGCAGCAAGGCAGCAGACCCGCGCCATGCGAGTTACTACTACAGCCGGCCGCAGTTGGCAGTGAGCGGAACGGTAGCGCTCGATGGTCGCAGCGAAGCGGTCACTGGTCATGCCTGGCTTGATCATGAATGGTCGAGCGAATTGCTGCCCGAAGGGGCGCAAGGCTGGGACTGGGTCGGCATCAATCTGCGCGACGGCGGCGGCCTGATGGCCTTCCGCTTGCGCGATGCGAGTGGCAACAAACAGTGGGCAGCGGCATCGCTACGGTCAACCGGAAAAATCGACCAAATTTTCAAAGCCGAAGAGGTCGGTTTTTCGCCGCTACGCCGCTGGCGTTCGCCGCGCACCGGCATCGACTACCCCGTCGCCTGGCGCCTGAAAGTCGGTGATCGCGAGTTTGAGTTGAACCCGCTGTTCGATGATCAGGAGCTGGATAGTCGCCGCTCGGTGGGCACGGTCTATTGGGAAGGTGCCATCCGCGCCAGCGAAAACGGGCAGCCGGCCGGCGAGGGCTATCTGGAGCTGGCCGGCTATGGCGAGAAAATAAAGGTCGGCTGAATGAGCGAAAGGAAACATTCCGTCATGCCATTGTCGAAAAAGCACCATTGGGAGCGCATTACATGCTGAAAATGACCTTGAAAACATTTTCCATCGCTTGTCTGGTCGTGAGCGCAGGGATCGCCGTCGCCGCGCTGTCTACCCGCAAACCGCCCGCAGAACCGCCAACGCCAGCCTATTGCAAGGAAGGTGGGAACTGGCTATCGCTCGGCACGACACCGCCCTGGGCAACGAGCATCCAGGATATTGTCGCGAATGCCACGAAACAGGATGTTGTTCTGCTCGGCGAGCAGCACGATGTCGAGGATCATCATCGCTGGCAGTTGCAGATGCTCGCCGCCCTGCACGCACAGCGTCCGGACATGGTGATTGGCTTCGAGATGTTTCCGCGCCGCGTTCAGCCGGTGCTCGACCAGTGGGTAGCCGGATCGCTGACCACTCAGGAGTTTTTGAAGCAGGCCGATTGGGACAAGGTGTGGAGCTTCCCGCCGCACATTTACATGCCTTTGTTCGAGTTTGCGCGAATCAACAAGATTCCCATGCGGGCGCTCAATGTCGACAAAAGCCTGACGCGCATGGTCGCCGAAAAAGGTTGGGATAACGTTCCTGAAACGTCGCGCGAGGGCATTGCCAGAGCCGCGCCGGCGCTTCCTGCCTATCTCGAATTCCTGCGCGAAATTTATGCAATGCATGAAAAGACTTCAGGCGCACAAAAAAAGGATGCATCGCCAGATGCCGGTTTCAAGGGCTTCGTCGACAGCCAGCTGACCTGGGATCGCGCCATGGCTGAGGCATTGAGTCTCGCGGTCAGCCAGGGTGGTACCAAAAATCGGCCACTGGTCGTTGGCATCATGGGCAGCGGCCACATTCGCTTTGGCCATGGTGTGCAGCACCAACTGCGAGTTCTCTCGGGGTATCGAAAGTCGCCAGTCTGTTGCCGGTGGGTCTGGAGGAAGAATGTCTTCATCTTCAGGCGGGTCTGGCTACGGCCGTTTTCACGATTCCCGACAAGGCTGTACCACCGAACGAGCCGCCCCGCCTTGGTGTTGTGCTGGAGGATGTGAAGCAGGGTTTGCAGATCAGTACCGTCAGCGCCGGCAGTCTGGCCGAAAAAACCGGCCTGCGCGCCGGCGACCGGATCGTCGAAATCGCTGGCCGTCCGGCCAGCGGAAGTGGCGAGGTCGTGGCCACCGTCCGCCGCCAGCCACCCGGCACCTGGCTTCCGCTGCGCATTGCCCGCGGTGACAGCCAGCTTGATCTGGTCATCCAGTTTCCCCCACGCCCATGAAATTCGCCCATTTTCGTCACGCCGCCGCGACGCTGCTCGGCCTCTTGTTTTGCCGCCAACGCGATCAGCGCGACCGATCCTGACTTGCTGCTGGACGTTGTGCTCGACCCGCAAACCCGGCAATTCAAGGCCGAAGCAGAGTTGCAAATTCCGGCACGCAGTTTCCGTTTTCTGTTGCATGAATCCTTGCACGTGACCCGCGCGCAGGTTGGCGAACAGATGGTCACCACCGAACGAAGCGGCGGCCCCAAGGGTTACCGACACTGGACAATCCACTTGGGCAAGGCCAATCAAAAATTGAGCATTCATTACGAAGGCCAGCTACCCGCGCTTGAACCCGACCGCGACCACCGCAGCGTACTGGGTGGCATGCCGCCGATGGCCGCGCCCGAGGGCAGTTTTCTGTCCTCCGGCAGCGCGTGGTATCCGCGCCCGGCTGACCTCTTCTCCTACCGCGTCAAACTGTCCGTTCCTTCCGGTCAACGCGCTTTGGTGGCCGGAAAACGAATCGCTGAAACCTTACCGGCAAAGACTGACGAGCACTATCGGGCGACTTTTGAATTCATTCAGCCGAGCGACGGGATCGATCTGATGACCGGACCGTGGGTCGTGCGCGAAAAAACCATAAAGCGCGGGGCACAAGGGCCGCTCCACCTGCGCACCTTCTTTCCGGCCGATCTCGATGCCATGCCCGGCCTGGCGCAAGCCTATCTCGATGACACCGCGGCCTATATCGAGCGCTACAGCCGGGCCATCGGCGCCTATCCGTACAGCGAGTTCTCCATCGTCGCCAGCCCGCTGCCCACCGGCTTCGGGATGCCGACGCTGACCTATCTCGGCGCCGACGTTCTGCGCCTGCCTTTCATCCGCAAAACCTCGCTCGGCCATGAAATTCTGCATAACTGGTGGGGTAACGGCGTTTATGTCGATTACGAGCGCGGCAACTGGTCAGAGGGGCTGACCACCTTCATGGCCGACTACGCCTACAAGGAAGACGAATCGCCTGGAGCTGCGAGCGAGATGCGCCTCGCCTGGCTGCGCGATGCCGCTGTTTTTGCCGGAGAAAAACCCGGCGCCCTGCGCGACTTTCGCTCACGTGGCAACGCCGCTGGCGCCACGGTCGGCTATGGCAAATCGGCGATGGTCTTCGTCATACTGCGCGACCGACTGGGCAAAAAAGTGTTCAACCAGGGCATCCGCAACTTCTGGGCGGCGCGGCGTTTCAAAGTAGCCGGCTGGGACGACCTTCAGGCGGCCTTTGAAAACGCCTCAGGGGAAAAACTCGGCGTCTTCTTTGCCCCGTGGCTAAATCAGCAAGCCTTGCCGGATATTGCTATTGCCCGCGCCGAGAGCGCGCCCCACGGCAAGCAACATCTGCTGACGATCACCTTCAGTAAGCAAGACGCCAAGCTGCCATTGCGCCTGCCACTTGAAATCAGGGGCGCCGGCAAAGCTCAAACGCACTGGGTAGATCTCGCCGCAAACAGCAACAGCGCCACGCTCAAACTCGCCTTTCAACCGCAAAGCCTGCGCCTCGACCCGGAAATGCGCGTCTGGCGCCTGCTGGAAGCCAGCCAACTGCCGCCGATTCTGCGCCAGTGGATGGCTGCCAGTTCGCCACAACTAATCAATGTTGCCCGTGCAGCGGAGGCAAATGTTGCGGTCAACGCGCTTTCCGAGCGGATTTTTGAAGTCAAACCCAAGCTGCTTGCAGCCGAGCAACTCACCGCCGCCATCAATGGCAAAGCTCCGATTTTGCTGGCTGGCACCCATGCCGAGATTGATCAAGCGCTCGCCAGTGCAGGCCTTCCTGCGCGCCCGGTCAGCTTGTCGGGCAAGGGCAGCGCCCAGGTATGGACCGTGCCAGGCAAACACTTCCAGCTGGCCATTATCTCCGCCCAGGATGCGACGGCGCTCAACGCCCTGCAACGCGGCCTGCCCCACTATGGCGGGCAAAGCTGGCTGATTTTTGAACAGGGTCGCGCCGTTGGCAAAGGCATCTGGCCGTCCAGCGTTCCTGAAATTGTCGTCGTCAACAGCACCTCCAAGGACAAAAAATGAAACGTTTCGCAACCCTCACTTCACTAATTTCTGGCCTATTTTGGACGGGACACCTGATGGCGACTGAAGAACCAAAATTTGAATCACTACGCAAGGAAGACAACATCGAAATCCGCCGCTACGTGCCGGTGATCGTTGCCGAAACAAACGTCGACGGCGACATGGATACAGCCTCTAACCGTGGCTTCCAGCTCATTGCAGGCTATATCTTTGGCCAAAATGAAAGGATCGCGATGACGGCGCCCGTGGTTGCCGAAGCGCAAAGCGGCGCCGAGAAAATCGCCATGACCGCCCCGGTCAGCATCGAAGCGCAAAACACCGACAACAGCAAAATGGCCGGTGCCCAGCGCTGGCGCATCCACTTCGTGATGCCCAGCCAATACACCCTCGCCACCCTGCCCAAACCACTCAACCCGCAGGTACAACTACGCGAGATTCCGGCAAAAACCTTTGCCGCATTGACCTACTCCGGCATCAACACGGAAAGTACGGTGCAGGAGAAAACCGAGCAGCTGCTTAATTGGCTCAAGACGCAAAAAATCGACATCCTCGGCAAGCCCCAGCTCGCCCGCTACAACCCGCCCTGGACGCTGCCTTTTTTACGCCGCAACGAGATTCTGCAAGAGATCAAAGCAAACTAAGCTCGCCTGGTGTTGGACCTGCATCAGAACTTGAAGCGCAGGCCAGTACCGACGCGGGTAAATTCGGCATCGAAAAAGTCGATATCAGAATTTGATTTGCCATAAGACGCACTGATGTATGCCCCGAGCCATGGTGTGCCGAACAGGCCCTGACGCAGATAGTTAACGCCCAACGCATAGTCGCTGCTGTCAGCCTTGCGGTTGCCGAACAGCGGATGACCCTCTTCATAGCCTTGCTGCGCGAGGTACAAACTGGCACTAAAGATGTCGCTTCCCGAGTTGAAACCGTAATCCAACTTGAACCCAGTGACATCGTGCCGCATGGCCATGCCGTCGAGTTCCTCTCGACCCAGAATCAGCCCCGGCGCCAAAAAATGGTGCGGTGCGAACTCCCAGTCATAGGAAACCCGCAACTGAAGACTGTTACCGTTGCGATCGAGCAGACCAATCTGGCTGGCGCTCAGTGTGCTACTGCGGCCACTTTCTTCGCGCTCGATATCAATCTTGCGTGCGGTAAAGTCAGCGTTGAAGCCTGAGCCCAGCACCCGCTCCCAGCCTAATCGAATGCCACGCGAGTCGCGGTCACTGCTGTTACGGTCTGCTCCGGTTCGATAAGGGTCGGACCATACCTCGCTAGGCACGATGCCGGTAAACACGAGCCCGGCTGAAACAATCCCGAGATCGCCAATTTCCTGCCTGACGGCCAGCAGCTGGGTGAAATCGAAGCGCAACACATCGTGAATCTGGTTGCCCAGAACAAACTGGGTACGCGATTCTGCTAGCGTATAGCGCAGATCAAAGCGCGGGACCAGCGAAACATTGCTGTCGCTTTGCGGCGAGCCAAGATTATTGATTCGGGCACTGTCATCATGCTGGTAAAAACTGGAGCTGACATTGGTGTAAGCAGCCCCCAGCGAAACAGATCCAGACAGGCCGCCGGTGCGTGGAATCGGATTGACTTGTGCTTGAGCGAGGCTTGCCAAAAAAAGCGCGGCAAGCGCGAAGGTAATGCGTTCAATCATGGGTTTGTCCATTAAAGAAAAATTACAGGCTTGGACCGTAGCATGATTTAACTTTGTGTCCCTCGACTTGCCGGACGCTACCAGTTTGTTGCGGTCAACCGGAAAAATAAGCAAATTTTTCCTTCGCTAACTATCGGTTCGCCCAGAATTGATTCAACTATCTTTCGCTTTGAGAAGGTCCCGGTAGGCATGCCACGTGGCATGCCCGGCGATGGGGGCGGTATATACCAGCGCGAGGAAACCCGTTGCAAATCCGATGCCAACCAACAAAACAAGCAATGCCGCCCAGACGACCATGGCCAGGGGGTTTCTGGCAACCACCGAAAGGCTGATCAACATGGCACTGATGGCATCCTTGCCTTGGTCAAACATCAACGGCACGGCAACCACGCTGATGGCGAAGACAAAACTGGCAAAGATCGCCCCGACAATCAAATAGCTGACAACAAACTCAATATTCTTGAAAGACAACAGCTCATTGATGAAATCGCTGGCTGTTGGCAATCCGGTATCGTAGAGCACCGCAAAAACAACCATCGATGCGCGCGCCCAGATCAGCCCGACCACGCCGACGACCAGTGCAAAAATCGACAGGTTGGACATATTGCCTCGCCAGCAACTCAAGGTCGGTAACAAATGAGGCTCTTCACCACGTTCTCTTTGTCGAGATAGCGCATACAGACCAATTGCAATCAATGGGCCAGCCAGCATAAAGGCACCCATCGCAGTTATCGTCAGCCAGTAAGCTGCACCGTAGAAAAATGCCACAGTCCACCCCATCAAGGCGAATGCGACGCCATAAAACATGCTGGAAAACTGGCAGCTCAACAAATCACGAAAACCCTTCTTGACCCAAGTGAAAGGTGCCAGCAAGCCAACCTTGTTTACAACAGCATATTCTTGAAACAGATCAGGAGCACTTGCCGCAAGGGTGTCAATTTTCTCGTCCATATAACCTCCTGAAAACTTTGCTTTGTCCAATGGATACAAGCCGTTTCATTCATCCATCTATCCGTCTAGGACAAAGAATGAGTAAATTTAGTTTCAGAGGCAGCAGACTTTTTCAAATCGCGAACCGCCTTCCAGGACTTTTATACCCATTGCCACACTTTGATAGGTCAATTTTGACCAACCCATAAGCTTAAATTATTCAATTCATCAATTAGTTTAATTTGTCCAAATACAAAAACACACTCATAGTTGCGCTGTCCCCGCACCTAAGGGACGCAATCGAAATACCACTTCAATCTAAAGGAAATTCATCATGCGCCATTACCGTTCCGACAGCCCCGAAGCGATGGGCCGCCTTGTTGCACTGACCCTGATGGCTGACGGTGCTATCGATGCCAGCGAATTGAAACTGCTGGATAGCAAGGAAACCATTCGCCGCCTGGGATTGAGCGATACCCATTTTGATCAGTTGATCCATGAGTTGTGCGATGACATGCTGATCAGCGCCCACCGAACTTCGGCAGGTCACCTGGAACTGAATACACAAAGCATTGACCTTCTGCTGGCAGAAATTAAACATCCCGTTCTGCAAAAACAGGTATTGCACACAATGCTCGATATCGTCTATGCCGACCGCGAACTCTCAGGTGGCGAGGCTGTTCTGGTATCCGAAGCCATGAGACTCTGGGAAATCGACCTGCATGAAGTGTCCGATTTCTCGGTTCCCAAAAATCATTTACGGACTCAGAACCAGAATGAACTGGCCTATGCTTGATTGTTAAAAATCTCCAGACAAATTTAGACTGGAGGCAAGACAAGGGGGAGTAGCTCTCCGCCGCGGCGTCGTCAGCACGGAATGATGTGTTCGTTCCCGGCGTCACGGGTGGTTCTGGCAACAGCACCGCGAGCAAGACCTTTGCAGCACCCCAAGTGCAGAACTTCTAAAACATGCACTTGTCTGGCGCTGGATAGCGATCTGACTCAGAAACGGAGCCCAAAGTGACAGCAGCAGAAATGAGCCTAGACACTGGAGACTGGCGATCTCGCCTGGCAGCCAAGCTCGATTTGGCACCGGTTCAGCATGTACTGATCGGGCTGATCCTGATCAATGCGATCATTCTCGGCATGGAAACCAGCCCCAACCTGATGGCGGCCTGGGGGCCTTGGCTGATGGTTGCAGACAAGACCATTCTCGCCATTTTCGTACTCGAAATTACTCTGCGCCTGATGGCGCACCGGATGTCCTATTTTCGCGATCCATGGAACGTATTTGATTTTTCCGTAGTGGCCATCGCCTTACTGCCAGCCTCCGGGCCTTTGGCCGTATTGCGCGCACTGCGCGTGCTTCGGGTGCTACGCCTGATCACACTGGTACCCAGCATGAAGCGTGTAGTTGGTGGTTTGCTTTCAGCCTTGCCCGGCCTCGGTTCGGTATCGGCAATTATCGGCCTGATTTTTTATGTCTCGGCCGTCATCGCCACCAAGTTGTTCGGTGCGGCATTCCCGCAGTGGTTCGGAACACTGGGCGACAGCGCCTTTACCTTGTTTCAGGTCATGACACTCGAAAGCTGGGCAATGGGTATCGTTCGCCCTGTCATGGAGATTTACCCGCAAGCCTGGGTATTTTTCCTGATCTTCATCCTGGCTTCGACCTTCACCTTGCTTAATCTTTTTATCGCAGTCATCGTCAATGCGATTCAGCAGGAACAACCGGGCGATGGGCGAGCACCAACGATTGAAAGCGAATTGGCGCTCCTGCGCAACGAGATCAGCCGCCTGCGGGAAGATTTGGCACGCGGCGATGCACACATCCGGGAATCCGGAAAACCATGATGGCCCGAAGGATACTCGCCGCTGCCGCCTGGCTTGTCGGGTCGGCCGCCATACTGATCGCTGCAGCCGCCCTGCTCTGCCCGGGTGGCCGGTGCCGGTTGCCGCAGATCGATACATCCGGGCTGGCACTGGTGAACGGCTGGCGGTCAAACGGACTCGATACATTTTTAGCGCCATTACCTGGTTTGGCTCACTGTGGGTTCTATTTCCCCTGGCTGTTCTGATCGCCTGGACTCATTCACGGCGCTCAAGTTTGCGAACCAGCGCCTTCGTGCCTTTGAGCCTGCTCCTGGCAACGGGGCTTGCATACATGACCAAGCTTGTCGTTGAGCGGCCCCGCCCGGATATTTTTTCTGCAGCCATTCTGCTGCCCGAGGACTGGAGTTTTCCGAGCGCGCACACCATGCAGGTGACTGCTTTCCTTCTGGCCATATTGTTTTTGTCCAAAGACAAATGTTTTATCTCCACCGCCACAGGTGCCGCACTGATCATTCTGCTGGTTGGAACCTCACGCCTCTACCTGCAGGTCCATTTTCCGACGGATGTAATTTTTGGCATCATTGCAGCCATCGGTTGCGTCATGGCTGCGCGGCAACTGACGGTTGAGCAAAGGAATAATTCATGAGACATAAATTTCTGGGCATCGGCGAACCGGGCTATCACCCCTTACGCAAACTGCGCACGGTTTTTTCGGGCCTGCGCTATGCCGTCATCTATGACTGGTCAGTCACTTACAAGTTAGTCCTGTCGGCGCTCATCCTGATCGCCGCCTTTTCGCTGCGCGCCTGGGTGGATTTTCTGGTCATCCTGCTGGCCACCGCTTTCGTGGTTTTTGCCGAAATGATGAACAGTGCGATTGAAGCACTGTGCGATTTCGTTGAGGATCAACATAACGAAAAAATCAAGGTGATCAAGGATATTGCTGCGGCGGCAGTGGGTATTTCAATGTTCGCCTGGCTGGTGGTCATCGTTGTTGAAGCAGGGCAACTGATCCAACGATAAAGCAATGCAATCATTGGCTTGGCAACTATTCTGGCTGATGCTTTGCAATGCGGCCTGATAAGTTTCAAATGTTAAGTTACACGGTTAGAAGGTTGTAGCAGTTCTCGGACTGCTGGACAAGACAATGGAAGTTGGCTGGCTCTGATTGCCCAGTGTCACAAGATGCCGGCTGAACAAGGTTTTGAAGGTAGAGATAGTGTGATTTCCAGGAGTGGTGAAAACCCGCGACTCTGGCAATACTGTGGCGAGCAGCGGAGGCCCTGCTCGCGTCAGGATGTCGTCTTCACCGTAGCCCAACCAGATCGGCACTTGGGAATTGAAGTCCTGCTGGCTGATCCAGTTCCATATCATCCGCTGCCAGTCTTTTGGATCGATTTCATTCGGCACCCAGTCAGAAACACCCCCTGCTTTTTGAATTTCGCTATGGATGCCCGGCCATCCCAGGAAAGGACTGGTCAGCAGAACGCCGTCGATGTCCTCCGGATGGCTACGCAAATAGATCAGCGAACCCAAACCTCCCATCGAAAATCCAGCCAGCCATATTTTCTCGTAACCTTGGCGACGCGCGGGTTCGATCACATCTTCCTTCAAGCGCTGAACAAAGGTTTCCGACTGATAGTAGCCAAAATGAGCATTGGGAGCGATGACGTCAAATGGGAGCTCGAGATCGCGAATTTCTTCAATAACGCCTTCCTTTGCAAAGACGGTGTGGTCAGCGCCCAGGCCGCGTATCAAGACCAACAAATTAGGTTGTCTTACATTATCATCACGCGGGTAAGTGAGCGACTGAAGCGGCTCATTGCTCATTGAAGCACACCCTGAAAAAAACAGCGCGGCGATCAACAAGGTCAATATTGCAGGCCATCTGCTGAACATATTCACATCAGTTTTTTTCACGGTCATCCCTCGATTTTTATTTTTTCCATATGACGCAATTCCAGCTCGCCCTACCGAAAACACATTTTGTCCTATACAAAGACTCAACAAAACCACAAAAGGTTCCTTACCTGTCCACCATTTATTTGCCTTGCTGGCAGACTTATGGCCAATGGCTGGCACTCTTGGCCAGCCTCTTACTACTCTCAGGATGTGGAAACCTTGCCCGGCTGGCAAAGGACATTCGCGAAACCGGCGATCAGCTGCGAGTTGTCTCCGGGCGCATTAGTGCGCCTGTTTGCAAGGATTGCGAGATCATCATCGCGGTTTCGGGAGACGACCATGGGCAGGAAATACACAACTATCGGGTTTTCGAGCGCTCAGGAAATTTTCGTTTGGCAGCTTTGCGTGATTCGCGTTTTCTGATTGCATTTCAGGACTTGAATCGGGATTTCTCCTATCAAGCCAACGAACCTGCTGTCTTGTACAAACTTTCAGAAAGGGAGATTAAGGCCGGCGACGTTACTGACATCGAACTTTTTTTGCAGGGGCCAAGCGATCGCCCGGTGCCGCCAACCCTGGAGAAAATTTTCAATTTGCGAGGAAGCTCCCTCGGCAAGATTGATGTGCAAGTCGGCGATGTGCTTGAACTCGATGACGAACGCTTCAGTCATGAATCGGCAAGCATGGGAATGTGGGAACCAATCGGCTTCATGAAATCAGGTCGAGCCGGGATTTTTTTCCTTGAACCCTATGATTCCGCCCGCATTCCGGTGCTCTTTGTACATGGCATCAATGGCACACCACGCAATTTCAGGGCGATCATCGAAGGGCTTGATCGCCAGAAATTTCAACCCTGGGTACTAAACTACCCGAGCGGACTTGACTTGCGAGCATTGGGTGATGGCTTGATCGGCATATTGGCCGAGCTGCGTCACCGTTACGGGTTCAATACCCTGCACTTCGTGGCACACAGCATGGGTGGCTTGATGGTTCGTGAATACATGGCGGAATGCACACGCTCAAATGCCTGTGACTATGCCGGCAACTTCGTTTCCATTTCAACGCCTTATGGCGGCGTGGCCAGTACGGCGCTGTGGGTAGACTATGCGCGAGTCGTCATGCCGGTCTGGCGCAACCTTGTGCCCGACGGTCCCTTCCTCAGCGACCTTTTTACAAACCCACTACCACCCGGTGTGCGCCAAACCATGCTGATCACCTATCGCAACACATCACGATTAAGCCGTGACAGCGGAGATGGGGTCATTCCGCTCGAAAGTCAGCTACGACTCGAAGCTCAACGACAGGCGGTCAACATCCGCGGTTTTAATGAAGATCACACTAGCGTCCTGCAAAGCTCGGAAGCGATTAAAGAGGTGAATCAGGCGCTACTCGGGGTTCGATAGACGCAATGACACCAAGGGAACGATCTTGCGCTTAATAACTCTCACGTCAATTGCCAATCGCGAGAAGCTGTTTTGAATACCACCACACTGATCAACGCCGACTTTTCCCGACAAGTCGTTATTCCACCAGCAGCAGAGGCTGACTGGGTTGCCTCTCCCTGCCCGGGTGTCTGGCGGCATCGACTGGACCGAATCGGCGATGAAATCGCACGCGCCACCAGCATCGTCAGATACTCACCCGGCGCGGAGTTCAGCCCGCACACGCACGATGGCGGCGAGGAGTTTCTGGTGCTTGAAGGCACTTTCTCGGATGAGAACGGCGATTATCCGGCTGGCACCTACGTCCGAAATCCACCGGGCAGTAGTCACACACCATTCACTCGCGATGGCTGCACGATTTTCGCCAAGCTTTGGCAGTTTTCACCCGGGGATGAACAAGCGGTGAAAATCAACACCACGACCACCGCCTGGCGTCCCGGACTGGTGCCTGGCCTTTCCGTCATGCCGCTGCATGAATTCGACGGCATCAGCAGCGCGCTCGTCAAATGGGCGCCACATACCCATTTCAATCCGCATGTTCATCCCGGCGGCGAGGAAATTCTGGTGCTTGACGGCGTTTTTCGCGACGAACATGGCCAATACCCAGCCGGCACCTGGCTACGCAGTCCGCGCTGGAGCCGCCATACGCCGTTCACGGGTGTTGAAGGCGCAATCATCTACGTCAAAGTGGGTCACCTCGGCGCATCAATGCTGGAGCTGCAACCAGTTTGAATCCTCATTGACCATCAGTCTGCCGATGATCAACCCAGATCAGCTTGTCGGTTGCGAAGCCCAGCGCGCGGGCCTGACTGACCAATTGCTCATGAATCGTCAACTGGTAATTGTTTATCGCGGGCAAGAAGCCACAAATAATCGCGATCCGGGCCAGCGACGAGCGACCAGCGATAGTCTTTCTGATCCAGCGCAACAACATGGTAGCCACCGTAAAACGGGCCAAAGAATGAAACCTTGAGCGATGCCGTATTGCTGTCACCGGTGAATAAGGCGCGGCCAATCGCCTCTTTCCAAGCCTGCTTCTGCGTGTCATAGCCCCGGTTGATCACCTTGACGCTGCCATCATCCTGCAACTGATACGTTGCATTGACATCGCTCATGCCGCGCTCGAAGGAGTGGTCAAGACGCGCAATTTCATACCATTTGCCGAGATAGCGATTGATCTCGAATGGCGATACGGGATTAATCCCTACAGGCGGTGCAGTCGAACAGCCAACCAGTGTCAGGGCACAAGCAATCATCAAAAACATAGCGCGAATAGCAGTCATTACAGACCTCAAGCGTAAATGGTGAAAAATTCAATCTGTTACGGTCAACTGCCAAAACAGCGTATATTTTTTGCCAAGAAAAAACCGCCAAGCGGCGGTTTTTTCTTCAAGCATTTTCAGCTTACTTCGCAGACAGCGCCATCATCAGATCGTTGATGCGCTTGACGAAACCGGCGGGATCATCGAGCTGGCCACCTTCGGCCAGTGTTGCCTGTTCAAACAACAGCGCTGCCCAGTCGTCGAAACGGTTTTCCTCATACTTTAAACGCAACACCGCCGGATGCTGCGGGTTGATTTCAAGAATCGGCTTGGCCGATGGCATGGGCTGACCAGCAGCTTTCATCAGACGCGCCAAATTGCCGGAGGGATCGTGCTCGTCTGACACCAGACAGGACGGCGAATCGGTCAGGCGGTAGGTGACGCGGACATCCTTCACCTTGTCGCCGAGCGAGGCCTTGACCTTTTCAAGCAGTTCCTTGTACTCGTCAGCCGCCTTCTCGGCTTCCTGCTTCTCTGCTTCGTCTTCCAGCTTGCCAAGATCGAGACCGCCCTTGGCGACAGATTGCAGATGCTTGCCGTCAAACTCGGTCAGGTGACCAACCACCCACTCATCAACACGGTCTGAGAGCAGCAGCACTTCAATGCCCTTCTTGCGGAAGATTTCGAGGTGCGGGCTGTTTTTGGCAGCGTTGAAGGTATCGGCGGTGACGAAGTAAATCTTCTCCTGGCCTTCCTTCATACGACCGATATAGTCAGCCAGCGAAATGCTCTGCTCCGGCGTATCGTTATGTGTCGAAGCAAAACGGATCAGGCCGGCGATCTTTTCCTTGTTGGCTTGATCTTCGCCAACGCCTTCCTTGAGCACAGCACCAAAGGCTTCCCAGAACTTGGTGTACTTTTCCTTGTCGTTCTCCGACAGATCTTCGAGCATGGACAACACCTTGCGCGTACAGCCGCTGCGGATGCCGTCGATATCTTTGCTCTGCTGCAGGATTTCGCGCGACACATTGAGCGGCAGATCAGCTGAATCCACCACCCCGCGCACGAAGCGCATGTAAAGCGGCATCAACTGCTCGGCATCGTCCATGATGAAAACGCGACGCACGTAGAGCTTGATACCGTGGCGGGCATTGCGGTCCCACAGATCGAACGGCGCGCGAGCCGGGATGTAGAGCAGCTGCGTGTATTCCTGCTTGCCTTCGACACGGGCATGCGTCCACGCCAGCGGCTCGTCAAAATCGTGGGCAACGTGCTTGTAGAATTCCTTGTACTGCTCGTCGGTGATCTCCGATTTGGGGCGAACCCAAAGGGCATTGGCCTGGTTGACCGTTTCGTCTTCCTCGGTCATCACCTGCTCGCCCTTTTCCTGATTCCATTCTTCCTTCTGCATGACGATAGGCAGGGTGATGTGATCGGAATACTTGCGGATGATCGATTTCAGCTTCCAGCCGCCAAGGAATTCATCTTCACCTTCGCGCAGATGCAGAGTGACGTCCGTACCACGCGTGGCTTTTTCAACCATCTCGACGGTGTAATCACCCTCGCCACCGGATTCCCAGCAGACGGCCTGATTGGCTTCAACGCCGGCACGACGGGAAACGACCGTCACTTTGTCGGCAATGATGAAGGAGGAGTAGAAGCCGACGCCGAACTGGCCGATCAGGTGCGCATCCTTGGCTTGATCGCCGGTCAATGCCGAGAAGAATTCCTTGGTGCCCGACTTGGCGATGGTGCCAAGATGCTCAACCGCTTCATCACGGCTCAAGCCGATGCCGTTGTCGGAAATGGTGATGGTGCGCGCTTCCTTGTTGAATGCGATGCGAATCTTCAGATCGCCATCATCGCCATACAGGGCGCTGTTGTTCAGCGCTTCGAAACGCAGCTTGTCGCAGGCGTCGGAGGCGTTGGAAACCAGCTCGCGCAGGAAAATCTCCTTGTTGCTGTACAAGGAGTGGATCATCAGTTGCAGCAGTTGCTTTACTTCAGCCTGGAAACCCAGGGTTTCGCGATTTGCGTTCGCGGTTGCAGACTCGGACATGCTTTAACTCCCAATCAAACCAAATAGGTATGACGGGAGTTGGGGCCAGCTGTCAGGAATTCAAGAGGGTGTGGCGAATCATTCAGCGCATATCGCGTGCAGCACGCAACATTTCTTCATTCAGCACCTGGGTGTCTGTACCGGAACAACTCAAAACCTCAATTTCTTCGAAATCTGGCGCTGTACCCAATGCTTCCGCTGCCTTCGACGATTTTGCCATCGCGATGCGCTTTCAACTGTGCCAGCATGAGATCGTGTTCTGAAAGGCCTGTTTTCATCCCTTCCGGTACATCTGCCCCCAGCTCGACCAGCGCGCGGACCACCTCAACCCGGCCACCACGAATCGCCATATTGAGCGGCGAGATCGGAACACTATTATCAGGCAGATTAACCTTGGCACCACGCGCAGCCAATTCACGGACAATATCGGCAAAACCCATGAAACAGGCAACACCCATTGGCAAACCGGGATCACCAACACCATCCTCAAGCTCGACCGAAGCGCCGGAATCAAGCATAGCCCTGACTTCAGCCAGCTTGCCGCTGCGAATTGCCTTGATCAGTATAAGTGGATCAGCCATCGTGCTTCCCTGACAAAAGGCTAGGTGTTAATCAATACTTACGTATTCAACCGCAACAATATCGATCTCGCGGATGCCCATCGGGCTTTGGAAACGGATGCTGTCGCCTGACATCCATTTCATCAATACCCACAATCGTATAAACATTCTCGACGCCATCGGCATCGGCAATCGTCACTCGTGCGCCAAAAAACACCTGATCATTGTCGCCCTGTCGCAGCGGATCAACAACTTCGGCGTTATCAAGACGCTTGGTCAAAAAGCGTATCCGCCGGTCAATCTCGCGCAAACGACGCTTGCCGTAAATGTAATCGCCATTCTCCGAGCGATCTCCATTCGATGCCGCCCAAGCAACCACCTCAACCACATGCGGCCGTTCCCGCTTGATCAATTCCTCCAGCTCATCCTTTAACCGGGCGTGTCCAGCCGGTGTGATGTAGTTGGGTGCGCCAGCCGGAATTTGCAAGCCGGGAGGCAACTCTTCTTCATCATCACCGTCGCTTTCCCGGACAAATGCCTTGTTCATCAATAACCGATACTGTAGTTCACCACATCGACACGGATCAGGTCGCGGCCAAGTATCGCTACCGTATGGCGGACAAACTGCTGCGCCCATTCCGGCTGTTCACGGAAGCGAGCTTCGCCGGCGTATTTGGCGACACTGAGAATACGATCAACTGCCAGAATCTTGCCAGTCGGTGTCGCCACATCGCACTCCAGCGCCTCAAATTCACGACCGAACCACATGCGTGCCTGTTCCGCTGCGAGACCACCTGATTCAATACTGCCCAGCTTGAAATCGAATTCCTTATCCTTACCAAAGGACACGATCACTTGATGTTGCATTCGGCTCTCCTCCTTGATAGTTGTTCGAGTTATTCTAGCAAAAACCTTGCGTCACAACCGGAGCCATAAATGGTCAACGCCACACTAAATGAAGATGAAATTGCCAACCTGCAAGCGCAAATCAATGAATTGCATATCGAGCACCGTGATCTTGATCAGGTCATTGCGCATCTGACAGAAATACCGCCACCGGATGACCTGTTGGTTCGCCGCCTGAAAAAACGCAAGCTGGCACTCAAGGACAGGATTGAGTTACTGGAAGCGATGCTGGTGCCGGATATTCCAGCCTGACCAGCATCATTCGCTGCATTGAATCAGAGAATCCAGAGTCCTATTTTCCAAGCCAGGGCAGCCACAGCCGCGCTGCAAGGTATGGTCAGAATCCATGCCCATACAATACCCCCCGCCACACCCCAGCGCACGCGCCGGGCACCACGGGTTGAACCGACACCGGCGATGGCGCCGGTAATCGTGTGCGTTGTCGACACCAGGAATACCCAACGCGGTTGCCATGAATAGGGTAATTGCACCGCCGCTATTGGCACTGAAACCACGTGCCTGATTCAGTTTGGTAATCCGGTTGCCCATGGTTTTGACAATTCGCCAACCACCAAACATGGTACCGATGCCCATTGCCGAATAGCAGGAAAGCACCACCCAACTCGGTGGCGCAGCATCGGCAGCCTGGGAAACGCCGGCCGCAACCAGCAACATCCAGATAATGCCAACCGTTTTTTGCGCATCGTTACCGCCGTGACCGAGGCTGTAGGCAGCCGCAGAAAGCAGTTGCAGGCGGCGAAAATACTTGTCTACCCGACGCGCCGGCATGTTTCGACAGAGCCAGGAAACAATCACCATGATCGTCCCGCCAATAACAAAGCCGAGCAAGGGCGCAATAAAAATGAAGGCGATGATCTTCAATACGCCGCCCATGATCAGGCCGCTAAAACCTACTTTTGCCAGGGTTGCTCCCAGCAAGCCGCCAATCAGCGCATGCGATGACGACGAGGGAATGCCGTAGTACCAAGTGAGGATATTCCAGACAATCGCCCCGATCAGTGCACCGAAAATGATGTAATGATCAACAATCGATGGATCAACCGTTCCCTTGCCGATGGTCTTGGCCACCGTTAACTGAAACAGAAAATAGGCCAGAAAATTGAAGGCGGCAGCCCAGACGACCGCCTGAAACGGCTTGAGAACCCGGGTCGAAACAATGGTGGCAATCGAATTGGCCGCGTCGTGAAAGCCGTTCATGAAATCGAACAGCAGGGCAACGGCAACCAGGGCAGCAATTACCCCAAAGCTCATGGTGAGATTTTCCATGGCGAGAAACCCGCTCAGGAGTTTTCGAGAACGATGGCTTCTACCGTCCCGGCCACGTCCTTGCAACGGTCAGTGACCGACTCCAGCAATTCGTACATTTCCTTGAGCTTGATCACCTGGCGCACATCCGGCTCCTCGCGGAAAACCTTGGACATCGCTGCACGCAGCATGCGATCCGCCTCGGATTCAAGCTCATCGATTTCGTGGCAATATTTGAGAATGGTCGGGCCATTGTCCATGCTATGCAGCAAGCGGACTGTCTCATTGACCAAATTACAGCTTTTCTCGGTCACATCGGCCAGCATCTTGGCATCAGCAGGCACACGCTGGATGTCGTAGAGCGACATCGACTCGGCCACATCCTGAATGACATCTAGGATGTCGTCCATGCTATTTATCAATTGATGGATTTCATCACGATCAAACGGCGTAATGAATGAAGTGTGCAACTGTCCCAGCGTGTCATGCGTGATCGCATCGGCCTTGCGCTCAATATCGTCAATCATATCGGCATGAACGGCTGCATTTTTCGGGTCATCAACCAGCGCACAGATCAGTGCAGTCAGTGCTGCGCCGCCTTGAACAATCAACGCACCATGCGCGTTGAACAGATCAAAATACTTGCCCTCCCTGGGCATTAATCGACCGAACATGACAGTCCTGTGAAGTTATTGTGACAGCCGGCATTCTACTACCTGCCAGCTTTTCGTTCATCGCTTAACGCTAAAATGCGGGATATGACCCGTTTTGAATTCCCCGAGGACGCTTTCGGCGACCGCTTTAATCTGGCTGATCTCCCCCTGCCCCGTGCAGCGGCTGGATACGCAGTACAGCGGCTGGATACGGACACCTTGCTGGACCGCATCACGGGGGACTTTCTGCCGGTTCGTGCCGCTCAACTGCAAGGCCTGTTCGACAGCTTTGATGAAGCGCACGCCGCAGCCGCTCGCTGGGTCGTCAGCTATTGCGCAACACCTGACGAACACGGGCTGGCTATTGTGCCAGCCGATTTCGACCCAATCTTGCAACGCCATGTGTTGATTTATGGCGTCCTTTGCGGTCAACCCTGATTTCTGCCTCATTTTTTGGAGAACCCCATGACCAAACGCCCTCTCGGTAATAGCGACCTGCAGATTCCTGACATTTGCCTCGGCACCATGACTTTTGGCGAGCAGACCACCGAAGCTGACGCCCACGCCCAGCTCGGATTTCGCAATGAATGCTGGCGTCAATTTCATCGACACTGCCGAGATGTACGCCGTGCCGCCACGTCCGGAAACCTGCGGCGCCAGCGAAACCATTGTCGGCAACTGGCTGGCACGTCAGCAACGCGACAAGATCATTCTCGCCACTAAAGTTACCGGCCCGGCCCGCAGCCTGGACTGGATACGCAACGGCCCGCCAGCACTCGACCGCGCCAATATCCGCGCCGCCATCGAAGGTTCGCTCAAGCGTTTGCAGACGGATTACATAGACATCTACCAACTGCACTGGCCGGAACGTAACCAGCCGATGTTTGGCCTGTGGCAATTTGAACCCAAAAACGAACGCCAGGTAACACCCATCCGTGAGCAACTGGAAGCACTGGCTGAACTGGTGCGCGAAGGCAAGGTCCGGCAGGTTGCTGTTTCCAACGAACACCCTTGGGGCATCATGCAGTTCATCCGCCTCGCAGAAGAATGCGGCCTGCCGCGCATCGTCTCGACGCAGAATGCCTACAACCTGATGACACGCACCTTCGAAACAGGCATGGCGGAAACCTGCTATCGCGAAAAGGTCGGGCTACTTGCCTATTCTCCGCTCGCCTTTGGCCACCTGACCGGCAAATACCACGCCAACCCCGCCGCATCAGGTCGCCTTACGCAATGGCCGGCTTTTGGCCAGCGTTACACCAAGCCCAATGTCGCCCCAGCCGTCGCCGCCTATGTTGCACTTGCCGAACGTCACAACCTGACGCCGACCCAACTGGCACTCGGCTTCGTCAATTCCCGCTGGTTCGTCAGCAGCACCATCATCGGCGCTTCATCACTCGCCCAGCTCAAGGAAACCCTGCCAGCGGTGCACACTCCGCTAACAACTGAAATACTTGCCGAAATCGACAACATCCATCTGCGCTACACCAACCCGGCACCATGAGTTCATCCCTGTTTGAAGCACTTGCCGAGGCGCTGGCAGCGACAAAATCGAGCAAAAACTGGCGTTGACCGTAACACTTGCGGAAAACTGGAGCGCCGGGCATTTGCTCATCGATATTCCCTGCTCGCCTCAACTCGATTGCGGGCGACCAGAAACACCAGAACTCATCGCCCCCGGCAAGGTTCAACAACGTAACCCGCAAACCCTGGAAGGGCGCGCCCGGCTCCTGCACGCCATTGTTCACATCGAATTTTCTGCAATCAATTTGGCGCTGGATCACGCCGCCCGCTTTCCCGGCATGCCCAGACAGTATTACGCGGACTGGATTGGTGTTGCGGCAGAAGAGGCGTATCACTTTCGCATCCTGCGCGAGCGCCTGCAGGCGTTAGGCCACGACTACGGCGACTTTCCGGCGCATGCCGGCCTCTGGGAGATGGCTGAAAAAACGGCTGGTGACGTACTGGCACGGATGGCGCTGGTCCCGCGCCTGCTCGAAGCGCGCGGCCTGGATGCAACACCACCCATCCAGCGCAAGCTGGAACAGGTCGGCGACCACGAATCAGCCCGCCTTCTCGATATTATCCTGCGTGACGAAATCGGCCATGTCGGTCTTGGCGATCAATGGTTCCGGCAACTTTGCAGTGAGCGTGGAGTGCTGGCGGAAACAACGTTCATCCAGTTGCTCAACGACTACAAAGCCCCTTGGCCCAGTTCGCCGATGAATGAAAGTGCCCGCCTGGCCGCCGGATTTACGGCAGAAGAGCTTGCCAACCTGCAATCACGACCGCGTTAAATGGGCGGCAACCATTGCTGCAAGGCCTTGAACAAGGCCTCCGGATCTACCGGTTTGGCAATATGGGCGTTCATTCCCGCCGCCCGGCATAGTTCAGCATCCTCATCAAAGGCATTGGCGGTCAACGCCAGAATCGGGATTGATTCGTAACCCGGCAGATGACGAATGCGGCGAGTAGCCTCTAAACCATCCATGATCGGCATTTGCACATCCATCAGGATCAGGTCATAAAAACACTGGCCAGCCAGTTCGACGGCCTGCTGACCATCCTCTGCCACATCGACAGCCAGCCCGACATCGGCCAGCAAGTACAAGGCCACCTCGCGATTGATCGGATTATCTTCAGCCAACAGGATTTTCCGCCCGATTCCTTGCAAAATGACCTGTTTCTCCACTTCTGAAGCCGAAAGCTCGGGTTCGCTCTGGCATATTGCCTCAGCCAAAACGGCAAGCCGTTTAAAACGTGCAGAAAACCAGAAGGTACTACCCTGGCCTGGCTGGCTTTCAACTCCGACCTCCCCCCCCATCATCACAGCCAGGCGTTTGCTGATTGCCAGCCCCAAGCCCGTTCCCCCATAGCGCCGCGTGGTTGAAGAATCCGCTTGCTCAAAAGCAGAAAAAAGCCGTGACGTGGAAGAGGGGGCAATACCAATCCCCGTGTCGATCACCTCAAAACGGGCCAGCACATATTCACCGTGCGACTCGGCCAGCGTTGCACGCAGGGTAATACCGCCATGCTCGGTGAATTTGACTGCATTGCCGACAAAATTCAGCAAAATCTGCTTGAGCCGCAAGGCATCTCCCTCAAGCACCCCAGCCAATTCCGGCGCAATCACGGCTTTAATCTGTAGATTTTGGCGACGCACCCGTTCCCCCAGCATGGTCAATACGGCATCAAAGACCTGATCAATCTGGAACGGCGCCAATGTCAATTGCAACTTGTCAGCCTCGATTTTGGAAAGATCGAGAATATCGTTGATCAAGGAAAGGAGATGCTGAGCGGCACCATTGATCTTGGTCAGCCGCTCACGCTGAGCAGGATCGCTCACTTCTTTATGCAACAAGTGGGTCAAGCCAATGATTGCATTCATTGGCGTGCGTATCTCGTGACTCATATTGGCGAGAAATGCACTCTTCAAGCGATTTGCCGTCTCTGCCACATCACGCGCTGCCGCCAGCGCCAGATTGGCTGCCTCCAGATCGCTGGTACGCTCAATCACTTTGTGGTCTAGCTCTTTTGCCCAAACACGCAGGTCGCTTGTCTGCTCACTGATGGTATCGAGCAGACGATCAAATAAATTGGCCAATCGCGCCAGTTCATCTTCACCCGGCATAGCCCCGATCCGTGTATCCATCTGCCCTCGACTGACCGAGCGCATTGCCACTTCCAAACGTTGCAAGGGATCAACAATACTGCGCATCAGGCGCCACGAAAGCCATGAAGCAAACGCCGCAACCAGAGCCATGATCACCAGCAAAATACCGAGCAATTGCCAGCGAATCGCTGAAAACGGCGCCTCTGGAAAACCACTGTAAAGCATCCCGATACGCTGTCCCTGGACGTCGCTTACCGGCTCATAGGCAGTCATTGCCCATTGATCTACAACAAATGCCCGCTTGATCCATTGCCCACCACGTTCAAGCACCGCCTCACGAACTTCACTGGAAACCCGAGTACCAATCGCCCGCTCCCCACTGGCTAACCTGACGCTAGTCGATATCCGCAAATCACCGAGAAAGAGCGTTGCAGCACTCGGCGCGCTGACCGGCATCAATCCGGCAGCAGAGGCGGCACGCGCTATGTAATCGACAAAGCCATCATGACGATTGAGCAATAGGCCGCCCACCATGATGGCCTGGCAAGCACCCTTGGCATCTCTAACCGGCACCGCAGCAATAGCGAGCAAACCACGGCGCTCCTCGGTCATCCCGGATGGAGCAGCATGCTCGGTTTTAAGCACGGATATATCAGCCCGCGCTGGCAAGCTAGTCGAAAGCGCTGCCAACTGCTCCGCCGCAAGTACTTCAAGCCCATCAACAGCGCTTTCACCACGGCGGGCTTGGGCTACAACCGATAAATTTACATACTGCGTACCGCGCTTCAAAACCTCACTTGCGGCAATGACCCGCCCATCAAGATCAAGCACCGCCAGAAAATCCAGGCCAATATTGGCCTGACGCGAAGCCAATACCTCCTCCAGCGCCACATCGGTTGCCGTGCCATTCAACAAGCGCTGGATGCGTGAAGAATCGGCGAGACTTTTGACGTCGACCGCAACATTTGTTTGCAAATACTGCAAATAGTTTTGTCCGATAGCCAGATCAGAGGCGGCTTTGTGCTGCATGATCTGCTCGAAATAACGATTGCCAAGTACCAGCATAACCATCGCGAGCAGGGGAAAAACAAGCACAGGCGTCAGCGCAAGCAAGCTAAGGCGCAAGCGAATAGAGCGATGGAAACGACGCTTCAGTCGGTCAATAAAGCCAAAACTCGAAGTAATGATGCTCTCCCGTGGGTTTTGATCAGCAATATCAAAACCATCTATATCTTTAGTTATAAAGAATAGGACAATCTGTGCTGGATTGCAATTGTCGGGACTAAGCGTATCCAGCAAGCCAAAAATAGAGTAAACTAATAATATCAATGCGTTGATGCATCGCCCGCAGGTCTTTCGAAGCAGCCCCCGTCGTTCTTGTTTGCAGGTTCATCTCATTGGTTCGCCCCCGGCACGGCTGCATCGGGGAACTCAGGCCGCCCGACCTTCGGGCCAATCCGTCGCAAGCCATAACAAAGCCTAATAGCGACGATGAAAGGAAACAGCATGTCATCAACAGAGGCCACCAACGCTCTGAGCTTTGCCGATCTCGGCTTAAGCGATTCACTTCTCAAAACACTCACTGATATTGGTTACGAAACCCCGTCGCCCATCCAGGCCGAGTGTATCCCTGTTCTACTTCAAGGCCGTGACCTGATTGGTCAGGCACAAACCGGCACCGGCAAAACCGCCGCCTTCGCCCTGCCCCTGATGGAACAGATCGACGTCAAACTGACCAAGCCACAAGCATTGGTGCTGACCCCGACGCGCGAACTGGCGATCCAGGTTGCCGAGGCGCTGCAAAGCTACGCCAAGAATCTTCCAGGCTTCCACGTGCTGCCGATCTACGGTGGCCAGAGCTACACTATCCAGCTCAAGCAATTGTCGCGCGGCAGATCAAGTCGGCGACCGCCACCGTTGCTGCGATTCGTCAGGTTTACTGGCAAGTCAGCGGCATGCACAAACTCGACGCACTGACCCGCATCCTCGAAGTTGAAGACAATTTCGACGCCGCCATCATCTTTGTGCGCACCAAAAATTCTACCGTTGAACTGGCCGACAAGCTCTCCGCCCGTGGCTATGCCGCTGCCGCGCTCAATGGCGACCTCAACCAGCAGATGCGCGAACGCGTCATCGAGCAGTTGAAGTCCGGCGCCCTCGACATCGTTGTGGCGACTGACGTTGCTGCGCGCGGTATCGACGTGCCACGCGTCAGCCACGTCGTTAACTACGACATCCCGTACGACACCGAAGCCTACGTGCACCGCATCGGCCGTACTGGTCGTGCGGGTCGTACCGGTAATGCCATCCTCTTCGTTGCACCGCGTGAAGTAAGCATGCTGCGCAGCATCGAGCGTGCTACCCGCTCGCCGATTGCTCCTTTGACCCTGCCGAGCCGTGCCGATGTGACCAACAAGCGCGTTGCCGATTTCAAGGCCAGCGTCGCCGAGGTACTCAACGCTGAAGGCCTCGACTTCTTCTCCAATATCGTCTCGCAAATTGCTGAAGAGCAGAACGTCAGCGCTGAAGAAGTAGCCGCTGCTTTGGCGATGATGTCGCAGAAGAGCAAGCCGCTGCAGATTCCGGGTGAAGATCCCGTTGCACGCCCATTTGCTGCCGCTGACACCCGTCGCCCGGGGAGTTTTGGTGAACGTGACCGTAAGCCACGCTCCGACGAAAGCCGTCCGCGATTTGATGATCGTGGTGCCAAGCCGCGCGCCGAAGGCAGCAGCGACCGCCCCCGTTTTGAAGACAAACCGCGTCGCGCTGCCGCACCGGCCGGTGACATGGTGCGTTACCGCATTGATGTGGGCAGGGATCACGGCGTACAGGTCAAGGACATCGTCGGCGCCATCGCCAACGAAGCCGGTATCGAAAGCCGCTTCATCGGCCGCATCGCGCTTTATGACGAATCAAGCACTGTCGAACTGCCGTCCGGCATGCCGCCCGAAGCCAACAATGCACTGAAACGCACCCGCGTTCGTGGCATTCCAATCAACATGCGTCAGGACGAAGGCCGCCCGGAAGGGGCAAGTGATGGCGAACGCAAATTTGACGGCGAGCGCAAGTTCAAGAAAAAGCCGAGCAGCTACTGATCTCCAAGTACCCTATCGTCTCAGCCAAGCCACGGATCAGTCCGTGGCTTTTTTACGTCCAATTTTTTATGCAAGCCAGACAACGTACACCAAACCCTCAATCCAGCAGCATCGCCTCCCGTAGCGCAGCCGGGAGCAGCTTTCTGTGCCAGAAATCATCATGACCAAAATTGTTCTCAACCCGCAGCGCGCAGCCCTTCTCCAGGGCCAGTTGCGTTGGCTTGCCGCCTTCGCGCAATTTGGCGGCGTCCATGCGTTTGCCCAGCGCCACGCCGGACAAGCCAAACGGTTTGCCGATTTCGGTGATTTTCATCCAGACGCTTCGATCAAGCGGCACGGGTGCAGCAACGCCGATGGCGCGTTTTGAAAGTGCGTCCGCCTCGCCGTTCTCTTCGCGCGGAATCCAGCGAATGCTCACATTGGGAATCAGGACCTTGAGTTCGAGCACGGTCTTGCAGAAAGGGACCAGTCCCGGTGCGTTGATCAGCCACTCACCATTGACCTGCTTGATGACAAGCTGGCTGTCGCCATAGACGATGAGGTTCTGCACCTGAGCCGTGACGGCGGCGTCCATGACGGCCATCAGCGCGCAGTATTCGGCCTCGTTGTTGGTGCCTTCGCCGATTTCCTGCGCGATCTCGACGATCTGGCCCGCCGGACCTTTGAGGACTGCCCCGATGCCGCGAATTCCCGGGTTGCTGTGCTTGGTCGCTCCGTCAAACCAGGCGTGCCAGGTGCTGTTGTCCATTCGATTCTTTCTCCATTGAAGGCGCAATAACGGCCCGGCATTTTGCACTTGCCAGTGATATTCAAATCCGGGCAAATATACCTAATATAGTGGCCTAAACAAACAATACCACTACCGGTAGTGGTTTCACGCTTGACTCACGATGCTTGGCACCATGTCATGATTACGCATCCTGGTAACGGAAATGGAACTACAAATTGAACATGCTGTCGTAGATTCCCGTGTGGAAAAGCCGGCCCTAAGCGCCTAGAATGGACGCGAAGGCAAGCCAGCCAAATTCGCCAGCCAGCCGTTTTCAACTACCTCAGGAGAACGCCATGAAGGGCGACAAAAAAATCATTGATATCCTCAACGACCTATTGACCGGTGAACTGACCGCCGTCGATCAATATCTGATTCACGGTGAGATGTATGCCGACATGGGCTTTACCCAGTTGGCGCAAAAATCCATCCATGAATCCGATCACGAGCGCCAACACGCCCGTGCCCTGATTCAGCGCATTCTCTTTCTCGAAGGCAAGCCTGACCTGAGCAAACGTGACGCGCTGAAAATCGGCAAAGTTGTACCGGACATGCTGAAATCTGATCTGGCGCTGGAATACAAGGTTGTCGGCGATCTCAAGAAAGCCATGGCTGCCTGCGAAAAAGCCCAGGACTACGTCAGCCGCGACATGCTCGGCATCCAGCTCGAAGACACCGAAATGGATCACGCCTATTTCCTGGAAAAGCAGCTCAGGTTGATCGAACTGGTTGGCCTCGCCAACTATCAACAGAGCCAGATGTAAGGAGCCATGATGAAGGGCGACAAAACAATTATTGATGCACTGAACAAAGTGCTCAAAAACGAACTCACCTCAATCAACCAGTATTTCCTGCATGCCCGCATGTTCCGTCACTGGGGTCTGGAGAAACTCAACGATTACCAGTACAAGCAGTCAATCCGCGTCATGAAGGAGGCCGACCAAGTCATAGAGCGCGTGCTTTTCCTGGAAGGCCTGCCCAATCTGCAAAACCTAGGCAAGTTGATGATCGGCGAGCATGTGGTCGAATGTCTGGAAGGCGATCTCAAATACGAGCGCGAAATCCAGCGCCCGTTGCTGATCGAGTCCATTGCCTTGTGCGAATCCTTGCAGGACTATGTCAGCCGCGACCTGTTGGAAGAACTGCTTGAACATTGCGAAGCGGCCATCGACTGGCTGGAAACGCAGCAAACCCTGATTAAGGATGTCACTCTGCCCAATTACCTGCAGGCGCACATGGAGCCGGGTGGCGATTAATAACTCCGCCCTTTTTCACACAAAGACCGCAGCCAGTTCTGCGGTTTTTTTTGCAAAAAAACCAGACCAAAATTTCAGTTGACCGCAACTGCCTTTAAAAAATACAAGTTTTTTCAATATGCAATGCAGATTACCTGATTTAGGAATCACTTTGGGCTATTCTTAACAATAAACAGCATTTGCCGAAACCGGGACGACAATAATGAAGATTTGCCTCAGCCAGCATTCCTCCTGCATTGCCTTGCTGGCATGGGTGCTAAGCACATTGCTCGGCCAGCCTGTGCTGGCTGCCGAGTATTTCGATCAATACGGCCTAACGCCCAGCTCGGCTGAACTGAACCTTGGCATCCAGCCGCATGGTTACCCTTCCGGCGTGATCAGTGCAGTCATGAGTCATGACCGGATTATGCAGAATGCGCTGACCCGGCTTGCCAGCCCACTGAAGATGCACCCTTTCCAGCGTGGCGCCGATATGCTTTCCTTACTGGCTGACCAGCGTCTCGAAGCCGGTTTGCTTGGTGACGTACCAACCATTCTGACAGCAGCCCGTGGCGATGTCTGGATCGTCGGACTGGTCAAGCAAACCTCGACCTCAATTGTCGCCAAAAACGAAACACAGACCCGTAAACTGGCTGGTAAGCGTATCGCCTATGTTGAAAATTCCAGCGCCCACCACACCCTGCTGCAAGGCCTCAAAGCGGCTGGTTTGAGCGAAGCCGATGTCAAACTGATCAATATGCGCATTGATGAAATGCCGGATGCTCTCGAAGCCGGGAAGATTGATGCCTTTGCTGCCTGGGAACCTGCACCGACCAGCGCCTTGGCGCGCAGCAACAAAAACCACATGGTTTTTCGTGGCCTGAGTTCCGATTACTTCGTGATCAATCGTGCTTTCGAGCAGCGCTCGCCGGAAACTGCCCGCATACTGATTGCCGGTTATGTGCGCGCCATCGAATTCATGCGCCGCAGCCAGAAAAATGTGGAAATTGCTGCCAAGTGGGCAATTGCTGATGCGCAGGACTTTTCGGCAAAAGCCGGTGAAATTGCTCCCAGCCAGGTTATCGCCATCACCCGCCGCGACATACTTAATATCCCTTCGGCACCAGCCATCCTTGCGCCACCAGGCAGCCCGGTTTTGCTCAGCGAATTCAAGTTTCTTAAGGAACGCGGAAAAATACCCGCCGATGGGCAGTGGGAAAACATTACCGAAGCCCTGGGTTATCGAGGGCTCAGTCAGGTCATGAGCGAACAGCGCCGCTATGAAATCGGCACATTTGATTATGCCCCATAGAGTTCGACGGCAAAGGCCATGACAAGCTCGTTCGCCGCACGCATCGTCGCCTACTTTGCCACCCTGTTTCTGGTCGCGATGGGCACCCTGTTTACCCTCTGGCTGTATGGTTTTCCAGCCATTGGCTTGCAGGGTGCAAGTAGTCAAAAACTGACCGAGGCGATGCGCGTCCTGGAATTATCGGCCAATCATCTTCGCGAAGTTCTGGATGCCAATATTGCCGAGCGCCGCGGCGACATGCTGGTGATTTCCGAAAATCGTGTCATTGCCGAGGACCTTTTTCACAAAAATCCCAATTTGCAGGCCAACCTGGAGCGAGTCTTCCAGCGCACCCAGCGCGCTTACCCTGACCGCTATCAGCTGATGCAACTGCTTGATCCGGCCAGCGGAGAAATTGTGGCCGCCAGTGATAGCCGTGAAAAGGGCAGTCGTTTCAGCAATCGCGATTTACTTGAGCGCGCCAGCGCCCCCGGTATCAGCGAAATGATCGAGCAGTTCGACGGCAAGGAAGGCACAACACTCGCTATCCTGCGCCAGATCCATGCACCTGATCCCGATGGTTATCCGAACGGTAAACTGGTTGGCATCCTGTTTGCCCTGCTCGAACCAAGCTCATTGCTCGGTGAAAGTGCACAAGTCACCGCGCCCGGCTCAAGCAAGCCTGGCACGACGCTCCTTTTCGACACGGAAGGCAGACTGCTGGCCCAATACACGGCCAATAAGGTCATCGCCGCCGACTACAAGCTGAGTGAGCAGGTTGCCACTGGTTTTGAAGGATCGATGATTGATAAGGACCATCAGGGCAACGAAGCACTTTTCGTTTACCGGCATTTCCCGCTGGCTGGTGCCAAGGGCTGGACCTTGCTGCACACCCAGATCGTTGACGATGCACTGATTCAACTCAAGGATGACACAAGCAGGCTCATCGCCGTTGGCTTGCTGCTAACCTTGCTCGCACTCAGTCTAATCCTGCTCGCCGCGCGACGTCTTACCCGACCCTTGAATACACTGGCCGACATTTCACTACGTTTTGGTCAGGGCGATCTCACCATCCGCGCTGTGCTGCCTGAAAAAACCCGCAGCACTGAGCTATTGACGCTGACCAACAGTTTCAATCAGATGGCCGACAACATACAACAATCGCACAACAATCTTGAAAATCAAGTTAACGAAAGAACCGCTGCACTGGCCCATGAACGTGATCTGGTCCATAACTACCTGAATATTGCCGAAGTCATGCTGGTCGCGCTCGATCAGGCCGGGCGGATCACAATGATCAACCGCAAGGGTGCCGAAATTCTTGGTGCACCGGTAGAAAGCCTGATCGGCATGGACTGGTTCAGCAACTTTCTGCCAGCGCGTGATCAAAATGCCGTCCACCATGTTTATGATCGCCTGATGTCCGGCAAAGTCGATGCCATCGGGCGTCACGAAAACAACATCATCAATTCCCGCCAGGAAACACTACTCATCGCCTGGAACAACAGTCTGCTCAAAGACGACAAAGGGAGGATCATCGGCACCCTATCCTCCGGCGAAGATGTTACTCAGCGCCGTCTGGCAGAAAACCAATTACAGCGCTATCGCGACCACCTTGAAGAGGTTGTCAACGAACGCACCGCTGCCCTGGCCATTGCCAAGGAAATTGCTGAATCGGCCAGCCGTGCCAAAAGCACTTTCCTCGCCAACATGAGCCATGAATTGCGGACGCCAATGAATGCAATTATTGGTCTCACTTACCTGCTTTCGCGTCAAAACGTCGATGACACCCAGCGCAATAAATTCGAGAAAATCACCACATCGGCCACCCATCTTTTACAACTGCTCAACGACATTCTTGACCTTTCCAAGATCGAAGCCGAAAAACTGACACTGGAAAATACAGATTTTGTTTTGGGTGCAATCTTCAGCAATCTCTATAGCCTTTCTGCCGAACAGGCAGAAAGGAAAAACCTTCGGCTGACTACCGATGTTCCAGAATATATCGCGTCGCGTCATCTGCTTGGCGACCCGGTTCGGTTACAACAAATACTCCTTAACCTGGTCAGCAACGCCATCAAATTTACCGAACGCGGTAGCGTGTCGGCGCAAGCACGGTTGGTGCAGGAAAACGCAGCTGGCTGCGTCATTGAATTCCTGATCAGCGACACCGGCATTGGTATTTCCCCTGAAGCGCAAGGCCGCCTATTCACCGCATTTGAACAGGCCGACGGCTCAACTACGCGAAAATATGGAGGCACCGGGCTTGGGCTGACCATAAGCCAACAGCTGGCTCAATTGATGGGCGGCAAAATCAGTGTCAGCAGCGACACTGGCACTGGTAGCACCTTCTCCTTCAGCATTCCCTTTGCTTCGTGCGAAAGCACTCATTCACTGAACATCTCCAGCACAAAACAAAATGTGAGCAAACCTGAACAAGAGTTGATCAGGCGCTTCAAAGGGACTCGCGTTCTGCTTGCCGAGGATGACCTGATAAATCAGGAGGTCGCTCGCGCAATCATTGAAGAACCACTCGGCTTCATTCTCGATACTGCTGATAACGGGCTGCAAGCTGTCGACATGGTCGCCCGTGAAAAATACGACTTGATCCTGATGGATATGCAAATGCCCGAAATGGATGGCGTCACTGCCGCCGGACTGATCCGCACCCAACCCGGTTACGCGCTGACACCGATTCTGGCGATGACCGCCAATGCTTTCGAAGAAGACCGCCGCCTCTGCATGGCGGTTGGAATGAATGATTTCATTGTCAAACCAGTCGATCCTGACATGCTGTACGCCACCTTGTTACGCTGGCTGGAAAAATCCCGGCTCGATTAGTTTCGCATTTACGCCCGACGTTGTTGACAGCAATTCTCATTTATATAAAATAAGAACTGTTCGCATTCTCTCATTGAAAGCAACGGAGCCAGATAATGTACGTTTGTGTTTGCCACGCCGTCACCGACCACCAGATTCGTGAAGCCGCTCAAGGTGGCGCCCGCACACTGCGCGATTTACGGCGCGAACTCGGCGTGACCAGCGATTGCGGCTTATGTGCCTCCTGCGCGCATAAATGCCTGCGCGAGGCAAACGGAGAACAGTGCAAAACGGGAAAAGCCTTACGCAAAGCAGCCTGAATATTTCAATACCAGCAAAAACTACGGGAGCCAATCGGCTCCCGTTTCATTTCTGCTTTAACGTTGGCCATTATGCCTCGTTGAGCAAAACCCAATGGTTGTCCAGCGCCATCGGTTTCGGCCAGGCGAGGAAAAGCGGCTTGGCCGTTGGATGCCAGCGCACCAGACCCGGAGCGGTTGAAACCAGCACGCCACCGCCCGGCTTCGGCCCTGACCAACTGGTCAGCGCGTAAGCTTCCTGCAGTTCGACAACCGGCGTCAGCTGGTCTGGCACTCCCGCCTGCCAGAGTTGGGCTAGTCCCGCCTGATTGCTGGAGAGCACAAAGCCGCCGTTGTAGGCCGCCGTAATATCACCGGCGTAACCCACCACACCATCATTGGCCCGCGTCGGCACACTCAGCACCTCGCCATCAAGCACCGCCAGGATCGGCGCAGCAAGCCGTTTAAGTGGATCATCGTGCTCGGCCTGCATGGCAATGCCGAGATAGCGTTTGCCATCCATTGGCGAATCACTCCAGGCCAGATGGCGCATGCTCAGGCGCTTGTCGTCCAGTTGCCATCGTTGCAACAAGCGTCCGGTTTTGCCATCCAGCTTGACCAGGGAAGAATCCATGCGGTGCAGGTCAAATTTCTTGTCGCTGGCAGTACGCGGAACACCACCGTTGGCAACGATGAGATGACCGTTCTGATCGAGCACCAACTGATGCGGGTCAATGCCATGCGACTCCCATTCGTCCAGCTTGCGCAGGCTAAGGCGGTCAAGTACACCGATCTTGCCACGCCCGGTTTTGGTCTCGGTTTCCGTGGTGTAAATGACGTCTGCCGTTTGTGCCAGTACCGCGTGACCATTCAGGCTGTTGCCGGAACCTTCATTGCTCAGGCTGATCTGCTGCATGATCTTGCCATTCCCGTCACAACGCAGCATCCAGGTGCCGGGACGAACACCGATCACCAGCAAGCCACCATCCGCCTCGGCAAGCAAACCATGTGGACGGGTTGGCAGAGGCAATTCGTAACGAATGGCCAGTTTTTTGGTATCCCAATCAGCCGCTAGAACGCCGGCCTGGTAAGTATCGCCGGCATTCGGGCCGCGCCAAGCTGCACCAATCAAAGCGGTTTGAGGAACGGTTGCCGCTGGCGTCAGCGCAAATCCAAGTTTTGGCAGGCCACTCAGGGCAGCAAGCGAAAGGCAAAAATGACGACGATTCATTTCAAATTTCCGAAAGTGTTGCGGTCGACGGCGAAAATGAGCTAAAAATTTCCTCGCCGACCAAATTAATTTACTGAATCAGAACTTGTATTCCGTACTCAGGATGACGCGCCGCGCCTGACCCGGCACGGTGAAGCCACCGTTGTCGTAGAGCGCGTCGTAATACAGTTTGTCGAACAGGTTCTGGACGTTCAGCTTGACCGAGTATTTCGGCTGCTCGTAAGCCACCATCGCATCCCAACGCGTATAGGACGGCACATAGTTCGGATTGAACGCTGCCGTGCCGGTTGGTGCGCCACCATAGCGCTTGCTCTTGAATTCGGCACCACCACCAATCTTGAAGCCCATCGGCAACTGGTAGGTCGTCCAGATATTGAAGGTTTGCTTTGGCGTATTGCGTGCTTCCTGGCCAATGAAATTCTTGTTGCCGCCAACCGGGGCCACTTCAAGAATTTCGCTATTGATGAAGGAAATTCCGCTAAAAACCTCCCATTTATCGGTAATACGACCGGCCAGTTCCAGTTCCAGGCCATTCGACTCACGTTTCTTGGTCAGAATCGATGACGTCGATTCCAGATCGGTATTGCGCTCCCAATCCTTGACCGCGTGATAGACCGCCGTACGGAAAGCCAGATCGCCATCGAGCAACAGAAATTTCGCGCCCAACTCAGTTACCTTCGAGCGCTCAGCCGGGTACTGGCTGCCGGAAAGCTGGTAGAGATCAGCCGTCGGGCTGAAGGAATCGCTCCAGCCCAGGTAGTAATGCTGAGCTGCCGAAGGCTGCCATGAAAGGCCGGTGCGGTAACTGTTTTCACCAAAATTGCCGCTGAAGCTGGTTACTGCCGTGCCAGCTACCGTCTTGTAGTCGGAACGCATTTCGTCTCGACGAACGCCGACGGTCAACTTCCAATCGGGCACAAATTCGAGTGCATCCTGCACGTAAGCGCTGTAGGTATCGCCATCATAGGTATTCGGCGTTCCCGAGTAATGACCTGACTTATAGAGCGGCTTGGTCGCCGTTCCCAGATTGGTCAGTCCCCAACGCTTCGAGCCCTCTTTCAGATATTCGACCCCGGTCACCAATTCGTTCTTCATGCCGAAAACAGTAAAAGCGGTATTGAAATCACTTTGCACGACGAAATTATCAGTATCAAATTCGCGGGTTTTGGCCTGGCTGGCCAGACTATTGGCCGTCGGCGCACCACCCTGCGGCGCAACCGCCCAGTAGGAGCGCTTGTAATTGGCGGCGCGAACAGCGGTTCGCCATTGCGTGTCTGGCGCAATCCGGAACAGGTAGTTCAGGGTCGAAATATTGGTTTCACTCTCGTCAAAATTACCGCTGACGCCCCAATAAGCCTTGCTGTCGCCGTACTTGCTCTCCGGTTTGAGCGCGGCGGCATTGAACGGCACGCCGTAATCCATGCGGTCGTTGGTTTGCACCCAGAGATGGCTGAAGGTGACTTCATGAGCCGTGCCCAGGCCAAATGCAACGCTGGGCGCAAAGCCCTGGCGATGAACCTCCGGCGTTGGCCCGGTCACCGGATTGGAGCGCACGCTGTCTTCATCGCGGCTCATCATGTTGATACGAATCGCGGCACTTTCACCAAGGCGCTGATTGAAATCCGCCTTCGCCTCAAAATAGCCATCCGTACCGACCCCAACGCCGGCCTTGTTGATGCCGTAGAGCATCGGCGTTTTACTGACCTGATTGATGACGCCACCCGCCTGGCCACGGCCAAACAACATGGCTGCCGCACCGCGCAGCACATCAACCTGCTCCAGATTGAACAACTCGCGGTTGTACTGCGCGGTATCGCGAATGCCATCCAGATAAATGTCGCCAAAGGTATAGAAGCCGCGCAACATCATGTTGTCGCCTGAGCGACCGCCTTCAGCCGCATTGAAGGACAGGCCGGAGACGTTGCGCAGCGCCTCGCGCAGGGAATTGGCTTCCTGCTCTTCGATCAGCGAACGGGTGATGGTGGTAATCGCCTGTGGCACATCGTGCGGATCCTGCACCACTTTGCCAACCCGGGTTTTGGTGGCGCGCAGACCATCCTGCTGTTCGGCATTGGCTTTGACTGTGACGGCCGGCAAGGTTTGTTCATCAACCGCCGAGGCGTCTGCAGCAGCAAGAAAACCGGCAACGATAACCAAGCCCAGCGGCAATCCCTTACCCGCCTCACGCCTTACATTTGTTCTATGGATTTTTTCACAAGCAACCCCCGTTTCAAGTCTGATTAGTGGCTGGCTGGCATTACGGTTGGTTTGGCGAACGTCACACATTCGCAATGAACATCAATTTAATGATGCTCAAAGACAGACCAGCCTTTAAAACACAGCACATCCAAACGTTTTATTAAGTCGATGGCTGGCAAAAAAGCGGCTGGCTAGTCAATCAATGCAAATGAGAATTTATCTCAACAAGAAAATACAGTCAAGCGTATTGCGAACTGTTTGCATTAAGCCGATGCGGCAAGAAACCCATTAAATGGGAATAATTCCTATTGACGCGTCAGTTTCAACTCAATAGGATGCGAATTATTCTCAACAAAAGGATAGCCATGAAATCTCTGCTACTGAATATTTCAATCGCTGCAACACTGCTCTGGCTGACTCTGCCAGCACCGGTCTAGCCATGCTGGCCAGCGAACTTTGGGCCGGCGCCCTTAGCCTGTTGCTGATTCATCACGAAAGCGGTTGCCCGCATTCCGCCTTGAATGCAGCGCTCATTCTCGACCGACTGTGCGAATCAGACGAACTGGATGATGAAACCCGCCAACTGTGCGAGCGAGCCAGCAGCCGTCTGCTTCATTGCCACTAAACCATTATTGCCAGCCAACCAGCTCATCGGCCAGCCAGCGACTTTTCAGGAGTCCAAGCATGTCCGATCACCCCTTTCACGTTGTCGGAGGCAGCTTTCCTGTCCTTCTTAAACACCCGCCGCGCCAATTCAAGGCTCACGGCGACGCAAGTTATGGGAAATCCCCCGTAAATTTCATTGCCCAGTAATTGATATCTGCTTTGAATTAGATCAGTTGCGCGGCCTGATGGCCAAAGCCAAGCATTTCCCACGGGAGAGGACCGATTTCGTGCTCCAAACCAGCGCCGTTGGCGCCTGTGAAAGCGTGGGACGCCAATCTGAGTGCTCAGCTCAACACCCTGCGCGAAATATTGCCCGACCTCAAAGATCGTCAAGCACTGGCGCGTCGGGCCAATGATGCCGAAGCACCAGCCAACCTCTCCGGCAAGTGCATTCTCTGCGTTGGCGGGCGCTCGGGCGCGGTGGATGCTTACCGGCGGGAAGTGGAGCAGCGCGGCGGCAAACAATGCCTTTTCATCAAGAGCAGTGGCGTTTCCAGCTTTGGTCGCATCGTCAGCGCCGCTTGTGTCCCGGTAGAAGCCACTTCAACAACAGGGACAAGTTGTTGACAGTGATTCTCAATTGTCTAATAATGCGACCCATTCTCGTTTGCATTTGGATTCATCATGGAAACCCAGGCTAAGCCCCCTCTCTCCACCACACCCACCGACAGCAATGTTGCTCGACCACGCATCGGGAGTGAGGAAATTCTGCGCGGCAACACCACCGTAGAGATCGAGCACGCCGGCCAGCGCTACCTGTTGCGCGTCACGCGTGAAAACAAGTTGATCCTGACCAAATAACGTCAATCTTGCAGCCATGAGTTACGCCCTCTCCCGTCCATCCTCCAGCCAGCGCAGCGGTTTGCTCGCTGTCGTCATCGGCCTCCATGTCGGGGTTTTTCTGCTGATCCTGGCAACTAAAACCGTTGTCCCGCAGATCATGGAAATGCCGCTGATCGTTGATCTTCTGCAAGCCGCGCCGATTGAAAAACCGCCAGTAGCCAAGCCCTTGCCAATGGTCAAGCCGCAACCAGTCAAGCCGCAAAAAACCCCGGCACCGCAGACGCCGACACCACAGATCGAAGCCACGCAAAGTAGCCTGCCAGCCCCTGCCGCACCGGTTGCTGCTCCTGCAGAAATCAAGCCCGCCCCACCGGCACCGCCAGCCGAGCCCTTTGTTCAGCCGCGCTTCGATGCCAATTATCTGAAGAATCCAGCTCCTAATTACCCGCCGCTTTCACGGCGCATGGGTGAAGAAGGCAAGGTCATCCTGCGTGTTTTGGTCAATCCCCAAGGCGCTGCAGATAGTGTTGAAGTCAAAACCTCCTCCGGCAGCCAGCGTCTCGACGATGCGGCGGTCAACACCGTAAAACTCTGGAAATTCATCCCGGCCAAGCGTGGCGAAACCGCCGTGCAAAGCGCCGTTCTGGTCCCCATTATTTTTAAATTGGAGCAATAAGCATGCAGGAAAATTCTTTCGGTTTCGCTCACCTGTGGGCCAGTGGTGACACGGTTTCTCATAGCGTTGCAGTCATTCTCGCCATCATGTCGATTGCCAGCTGGTACCTGATTCTGGCCAAAGCCTGGGATTGGTGGACGGTACGCCGCGCAGCGCGCGCCGTCGGCAAGTTCTGGGCCGCCACCAGCTTGAGCGAAGGCATAGAGCACCTGCGTGAAGCCGGCGCCGACAGCCCCTATGCCCAACTGGCCGAACAAGCCAACTGCTGCAACCATGAATGCGAAGCCGTCACCGGTCGTTTGGCCTCCCGTTTTGACCCGGCAGAGCAGATGGAACGCGCCCTGCGCCAGCAGTTATCGGCGACCCAGGCCGGCATGGAAAACGGCCTGACCCTGCTTGCCACGACGGGCGCCACCTCGCCTTTCGTCGGCCTGCTCGGCACGGTTTGGGGCATTTACCACGCCCTGCTCGCCATCGGCATGTCCGGCCAGGCAGCACTTGAGAAGGTCGCCGGCCCGGTCGGCGAGGCGCTGATCATGACTGCCGCCGGCCTCGCCGTCGCGCTGCCCGCAGTCTTTGCCTACAACGCTTTCACCCGAGCCAACCGCGTGATTCTGGCCGACCTCGACGCTTTTGCCCACGACCTGCACGCCTTCTTCACGGTCGGCAAACCGTTTGTCGCCAACAGCGCACAGATTCACCCAATGCGCGCTCGTGCCGCGACGGAGGCTGCATAACATGGCCATGGGCAGCTTCAACGCGCAGAACCACCCGATGCCGACGGCGGAAATCAACATGACGCCGCTGGTCGATGTGATGCTGGTTTTGCTGATCATTTTCATCATCACCGCACCGCTGATGACGCATCAAGTGCCGGTCGATCTGCCACGCGCCGCCAGCACACCGACACCGGACAAACCGATGACATTGCAGGTCAGCATCAATGCTGACAACGCAATTTTTATTGGCGCAGAGGCAGTCGACCGTAACACGTTGGAAACGAAGTTCCGTGAAGCCGTCGCCAAGGATGAGAAGGTCGAAATGCACCTCAAGGCCGACCGCGCGACGCGTTACGAAACGGTGGCTGAAGCCATGAGCGCCGCCCGCCGCGCCGGACTGACCAAGATCGGTTTCGTCACCCAACCGGGTGAAGGCGCTTGATGCACCGCCAACAGCCTGCCCAAGCAGGGCGATGAGCAACCGGCGTTGAGGGGCGCCTTGCTGGAGCACACATGCAGGACTGTTGGAGCGCAATCATTAATCGCAGGTCTGGAAAACAATTTAAGGTAGCTCTCAGGGGATTATGAAAAATACATTCAACGTTACGCCCGTACTTGCTGCGCTGTTGCTGGCATTTTCCGGTAGCGCGCTGGCGGACAAGGAACTCGGCGAAATCACGGTCAGTAGCGGCAAGGCAGTGGGTGCCAAACCGGTATTGCGCGATGAAATCATCGCCACTGAATCGATTGGCGCGCGCGAACTGGAAAAAACGGGTGCCACCATGCTCACCGAAGCGCTCGACAAACGCCCGGGCATTTCGGTGCAGACCGAATGTTCGATCTGTAATGTGCGCAACGTCGTGCTTAACAATCTACCCGGGCGCTACACCACCCTGCTGATTGATGGCATCCCGATTTTTTCGTCAGTTTCCACTGCCTACGGACTTGATAGCGTCAGCCTCGGCGGCATCGAGCGCATCGATATTTCGCGCGGTGCCGGCACCAGCTTGATCGCGCCCCAGGCGCTCGCCGGCTCAGTCAATATCGTCACGCGCCGGCCGATCAGGGACGAGTTCATGGCCGTCCAGCAATTTGGTTCTTATGGTCAGATGAATACCGATCTTTTTGGCGCCAAGGCCTTCACTGGCGGCGCCGTCACCGCCAACTTCAACCATAACCAGCACGACACAGTCGATGCAGATGGTAACGAGGTTTCCGAATACACCGGCTACAAGCGCAACCTCGGCGGGGTTGGCTTCTTTGCCGACGATGTCGGCGGCTTCAAGATCAAGGGACGCTTTGACATTGTCGATGAAAAGCGCATGGGCGGCGCCATGGGGACGGACTACGCCGGCGTCAAAGCCAACGAAACCGGGAACCCATTTAACTGGAGCAAGGGCAAAAACGCTTCGCCAGATGCACGCGGCTGGGTGACACCGGATGGCTCGGGCACCGACACCCTGAGCAATGGCCAGCCCGGTACTTTCTATAAGGACGGGCTGGGCGGCATGTCCGAAATCATCTTCACTGACCGCAAACAGTTTGTCTCCAGCGCCACCCGCAAACTCGGTGATGGCAGCCTGCGTTTGGCCGTCGGTTTTGCCAAACACAAGCAGGACTCCTATTACGAAAAGGCGGTCTACAAGGCGGATCAGACGCAATACTATCTTGAGGCCAGCACCCAGCAACCGCTCGGCGCAACCCTCGTATCAACGGGCGTAACCTACCGTTACGAAGACCTCAACAGCACCGGCCAGGACTCGCGCGGCACGGTCAACGACGGCATCGACAACTACAAATACAAAACACCGGGTGTATTCCTGCAGGCCTACCACGCCTTTTTCGATGGCGCAGTCGAGGTCAATGGTTCAGTTCGCTACGACGATCACAACATCTTTGGCGGCATCACCAGCCCACGCGCCAATCTTTTGTGGAATCACAACCACGAGTGGAACAGCCGTTTTGCACTTGGCCGTGGCTTCCGCGCTCCGACCTCGTTCTTTGAACAGGATCACGGCATTCTCGATACAACCCGCATCGTCAGCAACATCAAAGAAGCCGAAATCTCCGACAACGCTTCCTACGCCCTATCGTTTGCAGGCGACCGCCTGGCCATGGTCGGCTCGTTGAATTACAACAAGATCAAAAACATGGCGCTGCTCGATTCCCGCGCGGTTGATCCCGTCACCGGCAATCCAATCACCGTTTTCACCTCGGCGCAGCATCCCGTTACCGTCGTTGGCGGTGATCTGACCTTGACCTACAAAATCACGCCAACGCTGGAAACGACGCTGGCCGCTGAACACTTCAAATATGACTTTGAAGAAGCCGGTACGCTCGCCTTCGCCCGTCCGGAAACCCGCGCCTACCTGCGGCTGGATTACGAGAGCGGCCCGTGGACGGCCATGTTGCGCGGCACCTGGACTGGCTCGATGGATCTCGCCAAGTTTTACGACTACGCCAACAACCAGCGCTACAACTTTGATGGCAGCCGGAAAATGGATAAAAGCCCGTCCTACTGGGTCGCCGATGCGCGCAGCGAATACCGGCTGAGCAAGCAATGGAGTACCTTCCTGGGCGTCGACAACGTCTTTGACTTCAAACAATCCGACAAAGAAAGCACGCTCTGGGTCGGCGCCGATGGCAGTATCGACGTCACGCACATATGGGGCCCCAATCGTGGTCGTTTCATCTACGGCGGCGTAAAATTCACCCTGTGATTCACGCTGCTCGCGCTTCAGTGCCGCAAAGCCTCGCCTTGTTGGCGGGGCTTTTTGCGTCGGTTACGGTCAACGCCGAAATCGGCACAAAAAATACGCTCGATTTCGAGCTATCGAACGGTCGCCAATTCATCAAACTTTCACAACTGCCAGCACAAACCACTGTGATCAATTTCTGGCGTAGCGATTGCCCACCCTGCGTCCGCGAAATGCCGATCCTCGCCGAACTGGCTAAAAGCCGGCAAGCGCAGATTGTCACCATTGCCCTTCAGAAACCCGTCGAAACACTGAACGCGCCCGAATTTATCCAGGCCGCCCTGCACGCCCCGGTCGTTTCCCTGAGCGGCCCCGGCCAACCGCGCGGACTGCTCGCACGCTTCGGCAACCCGGCCGGCGCCCTTCCGCACACCGTCGTCCTTGACGCCCAACGCCAGCCCTGCGCTCAGCGCACCGGCGAAATCACACCGGAGTGGCTGAACAATGCCATCGCCCGGTGCACTTCGAGCTGAATTCAACGTGACCACAGCAAACGCCATCCTCCTCGTCGGCCATCCCAACGTCGGCAAATCGGTACTCTTTCACCGCCTGACCGGCGCTTACGTTAATGTCTCCAACTACCCCGGCACCACCGTCGAAGTCACCCGCGCCAGCGCCCGCTTCGACCGCGAAGCCATGCTGCTCGACACGCCCGGCGTACTATCGTTGCCCTCGCGCAGCGACGATGAACGCGCCACAATGCGCGCCCTGCTCAACGAAAATATCCGTTGCCTCGTGCAAGTCGGCGACGCCAAAAATTTACGCCGTACTTTGACGTTGACCGCACTGCTTGCCGAACTTGGCGTACCGCTGGTGCTGGCACTCAATATGCACGACGAAGCCGCTGCGCGTGGCGTCATTGTCGATATTCCCGCGCTTGCTGAAGAACTCGGCACGCCGGTACTGGCCACCGTAGCCACCGGCGGCGAAGGCATCGGCGAACTGACCGGCAGCCTGAGCCATGCCCAGCCACCGCAAGCATTGCTGCGCTACGACGCTGCCATTGAAAGCGCAATCAACACCACCGCTGCCGCCATCACCCGCCACGCCCCGCATCCACAATTGGCAGCGCGTGGCCTGGCCATTCTCTATCTTGGTGGCGATTCAGAAGTCGCTACCTGGCTGGCTGAAAAGGCCGGCGAGCACTTTGCAGAGCTGGAAACACTGCGCCAGCAGGCCAATCAGTCAAACAAGGACAAACTCCCGGCGCTGCTCGCCCGCGAACGCACCGAAGCCGCCGACGCCCTGACGACCAGTGCCATTCGCCGCGCTGCCCGGAGCAGCCCGCTACTCGCCCAACGCATCGGACAATATGTCGTCGATCCTTTGTGGGGCATTCCCATCCTGCTCGGCATGCTCTTTTTGGTTTATGAATTCGTCGGCGTATTTGGCGCCACCACGCTGGTTGGCTTGCTGGAAAAAGACCTGTTCGAAGGCATTCTCAACCCGGCCTTCACCGACTTTGTAAATTCAGTGATCAAGCTCCCCTGGCTTGCCGAATTGCTGGTCGGCCAATACGGTCTGTGGACCATGGGCATGACCTACGCACTGGCGCTGATCCTGCCTATCGTCAGCACCTTCTTCCTCGCCTTTGGCGTACTGGAAGATTCCGGCTACCTGCCGCGCCTCACCGTCATTGCCAACCGCCTGTTTTCCCTGATCGGCCTCAATGGCCGCGCCGTATTGCCCATGGTGCTCGGCCTTGGCTGCGTGACGATGGCCACCCTCACCACACGCATCCTGCACAGCCCGCGCGAAAGGATGATCACCATTTTCCTGCTCGCCCTCGCCATTCCCTGCTCGGCGCAACTCGGCGTTGTCCTCGGCATGCTCGGCGGCGTTTCTTTTTCTGCCGTGCTGATCTGGGCGCTGGCCATGGTGTTGGTGCTAATGCTGGCCGGCTACCTTGCTGCCAAACTGATCCCCGGCCGCCGCATTCCGCTGGTGACCGAACTGCCGCCGATGCGCCTGCCCATACTCGGCAATGTACTGAAAAAAACCGGTGGGCGCCTCAAGTGGTACCTGATTGAGGTCATCCCGCTCTTTCTGCTCGGCACCTTCATCATGTATGCCCTGGATAAAAGCGGTGCCCTGCCGGCCATCATCGAAGCTGGCGAACCGCTGGTTTCCGGCTGGCTTGGCCTGCCCAAAGAAGCCAGCGCCGCCTTCGTCATGGGCTTTTTGCGCCGTGATTTCGGCGCCACCGGCCTCTTTGCCTTGGCGCACAGCCTTGACCCGATCCAGGCCGTGGTCGGCATTATCACCATCACCCTGTTCATCCCCTGCTTTGCCAGCCTGATGATGATGGTCAAGGAACAAGGCAGCAAGGTTGCACTCGGCATGGTTGCCGTCATCGTTCCCTTCCCGGCCTCGCAGAATCGCGCCCGATGAAGGTGCTGCAACAACGACCAATGACGGTCATCCTCGCCGACGAAGTGGAACTGGCGCTGGAACACGCGGTAGCACGGCACATCTGGGTCAGCCGGTAAAGCAAGCAACCGGAAAAAAGCGCCGTTCGCCTCTTAGACAAGCTCTGGACAGGCCTGAGTAGCCCATGCGTGGACGTATCGAAGAGCAGTTCCCCCGACCACTTTGTGTTGTTACGGTCAACCGCAAAAAATGGCCAAAAATTTGTCGCTGGCCTGTTGATGCTGATGCCGATTGGGCTAATGGCCACGATCTGGACATTGGTTTGCTTTATTTGGCTAATCGGTCGAGGACTTACATCAGACCAAAATAAACAATTGCGGGTAGCGATTAAAACATTGCCGAAGTACATTTATCTGCCGGGCTGTGCCTGAAAATATTCTATCTCGCATTGAAATAAGCGCTTATCATTTAGTGGAAAACTGGCACGGGCAACCCGGATGCCAGAACACAAGCCATCAGTGGAGGTATCATGAAACTCAGATTCGTTCGAGTCGCGTTGCTGTCAATAAGTGTTCTGATTACCTCGGTGACACACGCCGGGCCTTACAGTAATCTCTATATTTTTGGCGACAGTTTGTCGGACACCGGCAACCTCGCCCTGGCAAGTGGCGGCGGTTTGCCTCCGTTGCCGGCAGGATCCGGATTCAATGGTCCTTACTACGGTAACGCGCAGCTTTCGAACGGCCCGGTCTGGACCGAGCGCCTGGCAGCCGGACTTGGCTTGTCGCCCATGACAGCCGCACCGTCTCTGATGGGTGGAAACAACTATGCATTTGCCGGTGCGCTGACCGACACAAGTAGCACTCCGCCAGGCGTTCTGGCCCAAATCGGGGGACCGAAGGCCGCCGGCCTGTTTGGCGCCAACCCTTTCGATATGACAGTAGCCGACCCATCGGCGCTTTACGTCGTGATCGCCGGCGGCAATGACATGCGCGCCGCACGCTCGATGTTTATGGGAAACACCGCAGCCGACATGGACGGACGACAAGCGGCAGCAGTTGCTGCAATGACCAATCTGACAACCAGTATTGCCGTATTGGCCAGCCTGGGCGCCAAGCATTTCCTCGTCTCAACGGTGCCGAATCTCGGTTACACGCCGGAGGCAGCCCTGCTCGACCTGGTCGACGCATCGACTGATGCCACTACCCGTTTAAACAGCATGCTGCCCAGCCTGACCCTGTTTGGCCAGTCTTTGGGATTGACATGCACATGCTGGATATGGCCAAACTGACTGACGATATCGTCACGGATGCCGTTTTCAGGCAAGTGTCGGCATCACGAACTTCGACACGCCCTGTGCCGGCTTCGAATATTCCGCCGGCGCCAGTTGCGACCAATCCTTGTTTGCCGATGTGCTGCACCCTTCAGGCTACGCACATACCCTGATCGCCAAAGCCGCATTGGAAGCATTGGGCATTCCCGAGCCGTCTTCATTGCCATTGGTTTTGCTGGCATTGATGAGCTTTGCGCTGATTACTCGGCGGAATGCCATTCGCCAAAAAGGCGAGTAGACAGCACCGAAACGTGGGCCGACACATTGCATATCAGGCAGGCAAGCCTGCCTGAAAGCAGTTACGGTCCACGCCAAAAAATGGCCAAAAATTCGTCGACAGGCTGGCATATATCGAAGCCCATCAACGTGATTACTAGCCTCTGAATACCGATTTTGTTCATCCAGTCAGCCTTTCCAGCAACTTGAAAGCAAGCTCGGAAACGACTGGTTGCATTGGTATGACATACCGCTCGTCCAGCGAAAAATGAGAGCAGCCTCACACCATTTTTCCACTTGAAGAATGCGAAGCTGATCCTTATAGCTGCTGGTAGCTGATCACTGATTGACAGCCATTTGTTCAAGTTAAAATTTAAGATAATTGTGAGAAACAAATGAAAATAAACGAATACTTTTTAGCGTTAAACAAAAAAACACAATGTATATTTTCTGAGGTGCTTAATAGAGAAACTGAACTTGGTCGAGTTCACGACTATTCAAACAAACTCTACGAAATATCAAAACACTTTGACAACAATGACGAACGTCGAATGTTAACTGCTTTGTGCTCTCAGCTAGAATCTAGCTGTTTAACCCTAACATTTGGCATGTACAGACAAGCACTCGCATCGTTAAGGTTGTCATTTGAGTTAGGTTTAGGTGAGATATATTTTTCTGCAAATAAACTAGAATACAAAGAATGGCTTAACGGCACTGGTGACATTAAGTGGTCTCGATTAATTGATGAAGACAATGGTGTTTTATCACTTCGATTTGCACGTGCATTCAACCCGTGCATAAAAGATCATGTACTCGATTTTAGAAATCGTTCTATAAGTGTCTACCGAATTCTCTCCGAGTACGTTCATGGAAATAATGACACATGGAAAGAGTGTGGATTAACTCTAGATAGAAACCAAATGCTTGAAGACAAATACTTTCAGTGCTTCAAAGAAGTTTGTGATATCTTGCTTTTTACACTATTTTGTCGATACTCAAGTGATTTCAATGAATTACAACGTGATGACTTGAATAACGTGTTCGACAGCCTAAATCACATTGCACCAATACGAGAATATTTTGGTGGTCCAAAGGATATTAAATGACCGACTTCTATCTGCGAACAGAAAGTATAAAGCCAGACGACATCCAGCGCTTAAGTGTTATTAATGCACAGGACAAAAGCATTATCTCCGCGCTTTGTTCCGCTGAGCCATGTTTACTAGAAGGCTCTCGAGGAACTGGTAAGTCATTTTTAATGCGAGTGGCCGAACAAGAACTTGAAGCAAGATCAGGTAAAGGACTCGTATTGCCTGTATTTGTCTCATTCAATATAAGCTCGTTAATCGAGACAGATGATCAGTTGCAGTTTTATCACTGGATGTTAGCAAAAACACTAAAATCCCTGATTAATAAATTACGAAAGAATGGCTATGTTGTTTCTTCCGAATCGGCAGGGCTACTAAGTAATGATGAATTTGATACTGCTAGCGACGTAGAAAGCGATCTAAAGAAAATTGTTAAAGATTTCGAGAACTCTTACAAGGGCAAGTCATCTGTTTCGATTGACAACCTACCCGATATTGAAGATACAAGGACGCAATAGAGAGCATCTGCATAGGCAATAAGCTTGGTAGAGTATTTTCTTTTTGATGAAGCAGCTCATGTATTTAGGCCGGAACAGCAACGCCAGTTTTTCAGCTTATTTAAGGATTTGCGCTCACCATACATCACATGTAATGCCGCAATTTATCCGGGCGTGACCTATTTTGGCGAATCATTTGAACCAACACATGACTGCCTTTATCGAAAGATTGAAAGGGATATCAAAGATCCCGGTTATGTTGAATATTTCAAAGAAATCGTTTCAAAACAATCAGCAAACGAATTAATCACCGCTATTGAAAAATCAGGTGAGCTTTTTTCTACTTTGGCTTTTGCTGGTGGTGGCAATCCAAGAATGGTGCTAAGGACAATTCAAGATCTTCAAAAATTTAATAGCTCTTCGGTGGATCAAGTTGTAAAGATTTTTACAGAACAAAAAATTTGGGCCGAAACACAGAACTGGGTGAAAAGTATAAAGGTCATAAACCTTTAATTGACTGGGGCCGTGATTTTTTAGAATCGAGTGTAATTCCAGCCATCGAAAAATATAACCAAACCCGCAAAGAAAAAGGGGGAGCTGATTCCACAATTTACTTCTGGGTACATAAGGATGCACCGGAGACCGTAAAAGAGTCACTAAGACTATTGACCTACACCAGCATTATTCGAAAGACCGACTCAAGCATTCGTGCTACCAGGTCTGAGTTGGGTGCAAGATACGAAGTAAAATATGGTTGTATTATTTCATTATTTAGCAATCCACACAGCGAATCAAAAGGATTCTATTCTGCAATATCTAAGGGTTTATTCCCAGAGTTTGGCAAGGCGCATGCCTCCTATCAAGGAATAACCAATTTGCGAGGAGCAATTGAAGATGACAATTCTTTTCGCGACTCGATACAAACCATGTTGAAAAAACCCGTATCTGTTTTGCAGCTATTAACAGAATGGCAAATAGGAAAGCTAGAGGGTGCGGGCATAAAAACAATCGAAGATTTATATGACAAGTCTGAAGATGATCTTATTTCAACAATATATAATGTTGGTCCAGCTAGAGCCAGGCTAATGAAGAATGCAGCCACCGCTGAATTACTTGAGTATCTTTCGGGCTAATTCAGAACCATAGGTGCCAGAGTAATTAGGGTTAAAGGGGTCAGCATCGCATTGCTGCTTGGAACTGTTGCGGTCGACGAAAAAAAATGCCCACAAATTCTCAAACGCGCAGCAAGCCGTGGGCAGCCTGATTTTTTCCATTGACCAAAACATGCAGCGGCAGTCCGCCAGCCAATGGGGTCAGCTTCGCATTAGCAAAGGGGTCAGAGTTAATTAGTTTTTCGACTCCGACGGTCAACCGGAAATTTCGGCCAAAATTTAAATTTGTTCTAAGCCTGATTTGCCTGGCAAATGAATGCAATCGCCATCACCTAGAATGGCCCTTGCAAAAAAATTAGGGAGACAGCATGCAAGCCTTTCAGGATTACTACCCCGAGAACCTCGCTCACTGCTATGGCTGCGGCCGCGAGAACGCGCAGGGGCACCAGATCAAGACTTTCTGGGACGGTGACGAGACGGTCACGCATTTTCAGCCGCGCCCCGAGCACACGGCGATTCCCGGCTTCGTTTATGGCGGCCTGCTGGCTTCACTGATCGACTGCCAAGGCACGGGAACGGCGGCTGCCGCGATGTATCGCTCCGAGAATCGCAGCATGGACAGCCTGCCGGCCTTTCGCTTCGTCACCGGCTCGCTGCAAGTTAGTTACCTGAAGCCAACGCCGCTCGGCCCGCAATTGGAGATTCGCGGCAGGGTCAAGGAAATCAAGGGGCGCAAGGTGGTGGTCGAGGCGACGGTCTATGCCGAGGGCGAGGCCACCGCACGCGGTGAAGTGGTAGCGCTGCAGATGCCGGATACGTTCGTCGCGAAGTAAGCGGTTATAGAGAGGGCAGCGATTCTTATTTTTCTGCCTATTCAAATTTAAAGGTTAAAGAGGTCAGCTTCGCATTGCTCCTCCAATCAAAGGCGCCAGGATCGAAATAAATCTGTCGCAAACCTCATACGAATCATCCATCAATTTATCTGTGCATCGGATATGCGACTCTTGCGGCGAATTGACTGACGACTTGCTTGGCCCCCCGCCTCGTAGCAGCAAATTCATCTATACAAAATAGATTCAACCAACGATAATTCGCCCCCCTTGGACGCTTGACGTCCGACCGAACCTGTTTGATTCGGATGGAGGAGACAAACCATCTGAAAGCCCGCGTTAGACGGGCTTCTTTTTTGTCCTTGTGAATGGTGTCAAAGCGCACCGGTTCCCCCTGCGAGTCTGTGATCCGGACAAAAAAATGCCCGCTCTAGGCGGGCATAAATCCATTTCTTGGAGGAGATGGAGGAGACAGCCGCTATTGTCTCAGAAAAATGCTGCATTGCAACAATTAAAATCGGAACAATCGCACAACCGCCAAAATGAGTCTGCTTTCTTTAGGCTTGCATGGAGCTGTTACCTCCCCAAAGGGTTTTCTTAAGTTGCGCGAACAACCCGCTAATAGCGCAACAAAATGACTTGCCGCGCTCGGCGCCAGTATTCGTGCGCAGTGCCTGGCCCAAGGGTGCTGTCCCTTTGAACCAGGCGCTACGTCGAATCTGACGAAATATTCGTTGTTCGAGCGCAAGCCAGAGAATATTAAGTTTCGGTTATATGTTACCTAGGTCACATACGCCGAGGTACGCCATCGATAAACTGGCTGCAAATGGGCCGCTGGTTTTGTAGCTTGCGGCAAGCCATTTCCATATTCGAATATCTGGAGAGAAAGATGAAACTTAAGAAAATTGCTATCGCGCTGACCCTGGCCGGTCTCTCGCTATTGACCACCATGAGCCATGCCGAAGGGCTGAGCTTTTTCCCCGGCCTGAAACCCGACTTCAAGTTTGAACCCAGTCTTGCCGTCAGCGCCGGCGTCCTCAATAGCAGCACGGGTAACGACAACACGATGGCCGTTTATGGCCTCGACTTCAACATGAATTGCGGCTTGATTCAGACGCCTGACAACCGTATTCGCACCCACGTCCAGATCAACCATTCGGACAAATCGGGTGTCAAATCAACAACTTTTGAACTCTCGCCGCGCTATACCTTGCCGGTGGGCAGCGGCTTCTCGGTCGGTGCTGGCCCTGTCTTGGGGGTCGCGATGGTCGATAACGGTCGCAACGATAAAAACCTGTTTGCGTATGGCGCAGTGGCCGGCGTTAATTTCCGTGCCGGCATGCTCTACGCCGGTGCTGACGTTCGCTACCTGAACACGAATGATCGCGACAATGTCGATTATGAAAACTGGGCCGTGCTGGCGAAGGTCGGTATCAATTTCTAAACGCTTGTTGCATTCTCAAAAGGCCGGAATTCTCCCGGCCTTTTTGCATTAAATATTGCGGGCCTTCGCGTGCCCTTAACAATTCTCTTTAGGTTCCGGTCTGCTTGATTATTCAGGCCGAGACATTGACATTCAAGCCGCTAACGCTGACAGAGACAGCAAAACCGCCTCCCACATTGGCACTCTCGAAGTCGCCTTGTGCCGAGTACAACTCGCTGCTGCTCAGGGCCAAGGATTTTTCCATGTCAGCCAGGCTTTTCTCGACTGATTGCAGGTCTAGCTTCGCCTGCTTTTCCTCCTTGCTCGCCCTCGCCGCGTTGGCTGCCAAGGCCATCTTGGCTTTCAGCATCCCCATTACTTCCTTCAAGAGCTTTTTCGCATCCTGCAGGACGGCCCGCAGATCTCCATCGCCATCACCCTGCCCGGCTTGCCGAGCATCTGCCGTACCGACCGCCGATGAAGCGGCGGCAGCAGCATCAGCTTCGGTTTTGGCTTGCCCTCCATTGGTTTGAGCCGCATCACTCGCGCTGCTGGCGGCCTGGTCAACTGCAGTTGTATCAGTCGCTGCACTGGCCTCCGATGGCGCTTCAGCCGACGCGTTGCCGGTGTCATCCGTCGCACCACTCGCAACCGCTGCGCCAGTTGGCGTCGACACCGCGCCTTGAGCATTGCCTCCCAGGCTTTTTGCAACGGAAGACAGCTCTTTGGCAATATTTTTCAATTCTCGAGCCAGTGTCCTGGCCTGTTCGGGCGAGGCATGCAGAAGCATCGCTTTCAAGACTTCGAGCCGCTTCTTGAGCATGTCGACGCGACTCATCGAGTCCTGTTTGGCCATTTGCTTTGGGGTCGGCATCGCCTGCAGGCGCTTGATGGCATCCTGCATTTCGCCCAGCCGCTTGGCCTGGCGGTCTTCGCTTGCCTTGCTGCGGGCGTCCGAGTTCGACCGCAATAAATCGTAGGCAGTACCTAATCCAGCCAATTCCATCGCTATCACCCCGCCAGATTCAATTAGCTTTTTAACGGCATTTTTGCCGAAAACTTGACGGGATGAGCTCTCGACCAACTTGCACAAACCAAGCAAGCCATCGGGATCTGCTTCGATTTGTTTTTTGCTGCATGGCGTACATCGCATGCAATGCGAAACTCCGGGCAGCCCTAACGGCCTGCCCGGAGTCTGGATGGTCAATCTGCGGTGGCTTAGTACTCCCAGAAGATGCGCTGCAGTTCCTTGCTGTCGCTGGTCTTGGTCATGGCGACGGCGGCCAGGATGCGAGCCTTTTGCGGATTCAGGTCGTGGGCGACGACCCAATCGTATTGGTCATCCGGTTGTTCGGCGTTGCGCAGCACGAAACCGCCGGCATTGACGTGCGAGGAGCGGATGATCTGCACCCCATTGGCGCGTAGTTCGCGCAGGCCCGGTACAACGCGGGCAGCGACGGAACCGTTGCCGGTACCCGCATGGATGATGGCCTTGGCACCTTTGTCAGCCAGTGCCTTGGCGGCGGTATCGCTGACATTGCCGTAACCGTAGGCGATTTCAACCGTGCCCAGGGTGTTGATTTTCTCGATGTCAAATTCCGAGTTCATGGTGTGGCGCTTGGCCGGCAGGCGGAACCAGTAGTTCTTCCCTTCAACCACCATGCCGAGCGGCCCCCAGGGGCTCTTGAAGGCCTCTGTCTTGATGTTGACCATTTTGGATACATCGCGACCACTGTTCAGTTCGTCGTTCATCGTCACCAGCACGCCCTTGCCGCGTGCATCCTTGCTGGCTGCAACGCTGACCGCATTGGACAGATTGAGCATGCCATCAGCCGACATGGCGGTACCCGGGCGCATGGAACCAACGACGATAATCGGTTTGTCCGTGTGGATGACGAGATTCAGGAAATAGGCGGTTTCCTCCAGCGTATCGGTGCCGTGCGTGACGACAATGCCGTCCACATCGCCCTGCCTGGCCAATGCGGCAACGCGCTTGCCGAGGGTGACGAGGTGTTCGTTGGTGAAGCTCTCGGAGGCGATCTGGAAGACCTGTTCGCCGCGAACCTGAGCGACATCGGCAAGACTAGGGATGCCGGCGATCAGTTTATCAACTGGCACCTTGGCGGCCTGATAGGTGGCACTCTTGGCAACATCGGCACCCGCCCCGGCAATGGTGCCGCCGGTAGCGAGGATGACGACATTGGGTTTGTCAGCGAAGGCTGGCAGGGACTGGCAGAGCGCTACGGCAATCAGTGCGCAGCGAGCGAAGTAGGGGGTCATTGAATATCCTTTTGTGTTGATGAAACCGGCAATCGGCTTCGCATGACTTCTATAGCAGCGGGCGTGCCAGCCTCTTTGCTGCATCAACTGTTTTTATCTGATTGTTTTCATGATGTTTTTTTGTCGGCACGCCGTACCGGTGTCGGCGTATCGACGCTTGACCGGGTAGCAGCCTTCGGTTTTCCGATGAATAGTCGCCGGCTCTGTGTTCGCAACTGAGTCTTTCAACCGGCTTTGCCTGGGCTTGCGGCACCAAACAAACTCATTCTTGTAAACACAACAAATACTGTATAAACTACTGTATATCGCATCAATGGAGATGCCGCGATGTGCGGACGTTACGAACTCAAGGCAAAAGCCCGGGATTTGAACCGGCACTTCCCGCAGCTACATCTTGGTCAGGGCGAGATGCCGCAGATGGTGGAAATGCGCCCTACCGATTCGGTATTGATGATTACCCGCCATAACAACGGGCATTTGGGCAGCAAGGCGCGCTGGGGTCTGGTTGGCAGTTTTCTCGACCAGCCGCCACGCAGCCCGCTGATCAACCTGCGCAGCGAAGGCCTGGCCACCAAGCCGTTTTACAGCAAGATATTGAAGCGCAGCCGCTGCCTGATCCCAGCCACGGCTTTTTTTGAATGGCCGTCAGTCTCTGGCAGAAAACAGAAAATGCGGATCAGCCAGCCCAATGGCGAAACACTGATGCTGGCCGGCGTTTTTGATCACCATCCAGACGCCGGAACCACCTGCGCCATTCTGACAACGGCTGCCGATGCAACCATCAGCCGAATTCATGACCGCATGCCGCTTATCCTTGGTCGTGAGGAAAGCAATTTCTGGTTGAACGAATACGCCGAGTTTCCCGACGACGAATTCGCGGCAATGCTGCAAACACCCTCGCAGTGCGCACTCTTGGTTGAGACGATCATCGAGGAAGCCCCCTCGCCGCAGTTGTCACTCGTTTTCGCCTAAGCCTGCCGGACCGATCAGGGCATCCAGAATTTGGATTCTTCGGTCACCGCAACCTTGGTGTCGTTCACATCCGCAACATGAAACTTGATCGCTGTCGCCCCTGCTTTGACGGCACCAGGCTCGCCACCGACGACCGCAGTCTGGGTACCGATCTCGCCACCAACAATGGTTATTTCTTCATCACTGGTGAGGCGTAGCCCCTCCACGCCGACAATGCTGATATGAAATTTCCGGGTCTGGTCGCCGGTGTTCATGATCTGCAGGCGGTAGGTGTTCTCGATCATTCCGTTGTCTGCTTCGCGCGACAAGGTATTGCGATCCTTCAGCACATTCACTTTGAGCGGAATGCGCGTGGCGATTGACCAGGCGGTTGCTACTGTCAGCAAAGTCAGTATCGCCGCATAGATCAAGACCCGTGGCCGGACGGCGCGGCGCACAATATCCATCGCCGAGTAGCGCTTGACCACTGCATTTTCTGTTGAGTAGCGAATCAGGCCACGGGGATAGTTCATCTTGTCCATCACCTGGTCGCAGGCATCAATGCAGGCGGCGCAACCGATGCACTCATTCTGCAGACCATTGCGAATGTCGATACCGGTCGGGCAGACTTGCACGCAAATACCACAGTCGATGCAATCGCCGAGGCCCAGCGCTTTTGGATCAGCGCTCTTGGCCCGCGCCCCGCGCGATTCGCCGCGGGTGGTGTCGTAGGCAATAATCAAGGTGTCCGGGTCGAACATGACGAACTGGAAGCGGGCGTAAGGGCAGATTTGCCGGCACATCTGCTCGCGCAGAAAACCGGCATTGCCATACGTCGCAAATGCATAAAACACGACCCAGAATGCCGACCAGGCACCCATCGAAAATGTCAGTACATCATTGGCCAATTCATGGATAGGCATGAAATAGCCAACGAAGGTGAAACCCGTCCACAGCGAAAAGACAATCCAGGTGGTGTGCTTGGCTGTTTTCAGCCATAACTTGCGGAGCGACCAAGGCGCGGCATCCAGCTTGATGCGCTGTGGTCGCTCGCCTTCAATGACTTTCTCGATCCACAGGAAGATCTCGGTATATACCGTTTGTGGGCAGGTATATCCACACCACAGCCGCCCGGCTACTGCGGTAAACAGGAAGAGCGCCAGCGCCCCGAGGATCATCAGCAATACCAGATAAATCGTATCCTGCGGCCAAAGGACAAGATCGAAAAAGTAAAACTTGCGGGCATCAATATCCATCAGGAAAGCTTGCCGGCCATGCCAGGGCAGCCAGCACAGACCGTAGAAAACGATCTGCGTCAGCCAGACGAATATCCAGCGCCAACGCGCAAATGCACCGCTGATCGAGCGCGGGTAAACCTTGGCTTCAAGATCAACTACTGGCTTGATTTCAATTACTTTTCTCGGCCCGCTTTGCTTGGACATGCTTGATTCGCTTTACGTAATTGATCGATTGAAGTGCACCCAGAGAAAAACATGAAGTGCAAAGCAGGCGCATTTTAGTTTTAACGCCCTGCCCAAGCCGCAGAATATTTCTAACTAGTTCTTTTGGAAAAAGCACAAAACCAACCGCGCAACGCCGCTCCAGAACGGGGCTCGATAGAGTGCGATGCTATTTTCCAGTGTTCGCCGGTTGGCGATGCATTACCTGTTCGATAGATATGCGCAGGAACAGTTCATTCGCGATAGCGGCGTCAGCTCAATTGTTGCCCCTCTTCGCGTAAACTGCAGCAAAGTGGCCGCTCTGGCCGCATCCATTTATCAAGGGCAATCACATGTTCGACAATCTGGCGGGATTCTTCATCCATTGGGGTATCACCGCAATCTCCCTGTGGGTGGCCAGTCTGCTGTTCAACGGCATCCGCTTTTCCAGCACCTCCGCGCTGATCATTTCAGCGCTGCTTCTCGGCTTTGCCAATGCCGTCCTGCGCCCGCTCGTGGTTATTTTGACCCTGCCGTTGACGCTATTGTCACTCGGCTTTTTCCTGCTTGTGATCAATGCCCTGATGTTGCTGCTCGTCGCCAAAGTAGTCAGCGGCTTCAAGATATCCGGCTTCTGGACAGCCTTTTTCGCCAGCCTGTTTATTTCGATCTTGAGCATGGCACTGGGATCGCTGGCGCCAAATGCCGAAACGACTGTTTATCGTCTGCCGCAACATTCACCACAAACAATTTCCATGTAGCGGCCAGACACATCCGCCTGGAAAAGCTCGCCAATCCTGACTGATTTGTTACTCAGGGCTTGTTTGCCGGGTCAGCAAACCAGTTTTCCTTGTCCACAACCACGTTGTTCTTAGGTTGGAGGACAAAGTGCGGCGACATGATCTGCACGCCGTGGATATTGAATTCGTCCTGAATATGGCCATGCAGCTCAGACAAAATCCGAACCCGCCCGAGCGGTTTGTCGAGTTGGATGAAAAGTTCGTACTCGACATAGAAATCCTGCAAAGCTTTCTGCGCGACAAACGGTTTGGGCTGCTTGCGCAAGCCGTGCGTCCGATCCGCCGCATTGACCAACATCGCTTCAACCTGGCGCCAGGGCGTGTCGTAACCGATGGTCACGGTGGTCGATACCATCGCGCCTTCATCCGCACCGCTGGTAAAGTTCTTGATTGAATTACCGACCAGCACGGCATTTGGAATCGTCACTTCTTCGTTGCGCATGTTGATGATCTTGGTCGACAACACACCGGTTTCCTTGACCACACCCATGACGTCGCCAATGCTGACAAAATCCCCAACCTTGAGCGCACGCGAATAGATCAGCACCAGGCCACTCATCATCTGCGTCACCACGCCTGCCGAACCGAGCGTCAGCATGAAGCCGAACATGACCGACAAACCCTTGAAGGCATCGCTCTCGGCCAGCGGCAAATAGGGGTAAGCAACCGCAACGCCGAAGCCCCAGATCAGCACGCTGACAATGCGCCGCGTCGCACCCGCCGTATCCCGATGGATACCGGGGATCACCGTATTGCCAGTCTGTACACCATTGAAAACATTGCCAACCACATCATTCACTGCCTTGGTCAGGAAGAGGATGATCGCGACCGTCACCAGACCAGGCAACGCGGCAATAGCCCCCAAACCCAGGTCATACAACAGCTTGAAGAGAAAGCCTGACAGCTTGTCGGCGAAGGGATGGGTCAGCGGGAAGCTGCCGAGTACCGACATTCCCCACAAGTAGGCAACTGAAAGCCAAAGGAAGGCCATGACCAGTTGGGCCATGCGGAAGATCAACAGCCAGAGCTGGCTGGCCAGACGCAAACCGGAATTGTCGCGCGCCTGACTCAGCCGCTTCTGTAGCCGATCCAGCACGATTCGGGTAGCGCGCTGGATGAGAAAGAGCAGGACCACTGCAACGGCTGAGGCGATCAGTGATTTGACGATGCCCTTGAACAGGGTGTCGCCATAGGTTGTCTCTAGCGAGACGGAAATGGCTTCTTTTAGCTTTGTTTCGACGAGCTTGGCAGATTCATCCAGCGACAGCTTCTCTTCAGAATCAAGATCAGCTTCGTACAAAATGAAAATATTGCGATCACCAATGGTAAAAACAATGCCTTTTCTGCCGTCGACCGTAACACTTGCCTTACCCAACGGTTTGGCCAGTTCGGCGTCGTCAAGTTGCCGTAAACGCTCATGTATCCGCCGGGCGCGCACCTCGGGCGTGCTGCCAAGCGCAGTGGCACGCAGGGTGACGATGTCGCGATTGGCAAAAGTCAGCACTGCCTCGGGCACGGCAGGATCGCGAGCCTGCACGCTGAAGACGGTGATCAGCCCAAGAACAGCAATCAGTACCCGGAGGAATTTTGACAATATGCACATCGCACAGCCCCTCGATTGATCAAACGACGTCTATCCCGACCTCACCCTCGACCAGTTCGCCAATCACAGAAACATGGCTGAAGCCCTGTTGCAGGAATACCGACAAAACTTCAGTCACTGTGTCCGCTGCGCAGGAAACCAGCAGCCCGCCGGAGGTCTGCGGATCGGTCATCAAGGCGCGCTCAATTTCGCCCAGGCCTGGTGCAAAAGCAACCTTGTCCTTAAGGCTTTCCCAGTTGCGGGCCGATGCGCCCGTAATGTAGCCCGCATCTGCAAACTCACGTGCCCGCGTCAGGAAAGGCAGAGCGGAATAATCAACCCGCCCGCGCAGCGCACTACCCTTACAAACTTCCATCAGATGCCCGAGCAAGCCGAAACCGGTGACATCAGTCACCGCATGGACGCCTTCCAGGCAACCGAGAACCGGCCCCGGTGTATTGAGCTGGGTGGTGGTTTCAATCATTGCCTCGTAATCGGTTTCATGCAGCTTCTCGCGCTTCAAGGCGGCGCTATAAACGCCAACCCCCAACTGCTTGCCGAGGATCAACTTGTCGCCAGCCCTGGCATCCGAATTACGCCGCAGATGTGTAGGGTTAACCAGGCCGATGGCCACTAGTCCATAAATCGGCTCGACAGAATCAATGGTATGACCACCAGCAATGGGAATCCCTGCTGCCTTGCAAACCGATTCGCCGCCGGCCAGTATTTTGCTGATGGTTTCGAGTGGCAAAACGTTGATCGGCATGCCGACCAGCGCCAGCGCAAACAAAGGCGTGCCACCCATCGCATAAACATCGGAAATGGCATTGGTTGCGGCGATCCGCCCGAAGTCGAAAGGATCATCAACAATCGGCATGAAAAAGTCAGTCGTTGCGACTATCGCCTGCTGCGGATTGATCTGATATACCGCTGCATCATCGCTGGTTTCCGTACCGACCAGCAGCTGCGGCGGAAGGATGCCGCCGGTTGAACCGGCAAGGATTTTTTGCAGCACGGCTGGAGCAATCTTGCACCCGCAGCCGCCCCCATGCGAAAGCTGGGTCAATCTTTTTGTTTCTTCAGCCACGGCTATTCTCTCAATTTCTCATTATTCTGCGTCAAAACCGGCATCTTCAATCGCTTCCAGCAACGCAGCACGCGACACCTGCTGGGGGTCAAAAGCCACACGCGCCTCGGCCGCCTCCAGCGAAACCTCGGCGCTGCTCACACCAGCCAGTGCACTCAGCACGCCGCCAATATTTTTCACGCAACCCTGGCAGCTCATGCCACCCACCTTGATGACTGTATTTTCCATCTTTCACTCCTTGATCATAAACGGCTGTTCACGCAGCAACTCGGCCATTTGCTCCGCCGGCACCGGGCGGCTGAAATAATACCCCTGTGCCATATCGCAGCCCATTTTACGCAACAGTTCAAGCTGACTGGCCGACTCAACCCCTTCCGCCAGTACATTGAGCCGTAGATTGTGCCCCATCAGTACGATCGTTGAGGCAATTGCCTGATCATCCTGATCGACTTCCAGATCACGCACGAAAGATCGGTCAATCTTGAGCTTTCCGACCGGGAAGCGTTTCAGATAGGCCAACGACGAATAGCCGGTACCGAAATCATCAAGCGACAAATCAACCCCCATACGATTGAGTGCCGAGAGCGTGCCAAGATTGATTTCGGCATCATGCATCACCGTACGTTCGGTTAGTTCCAGCTCGAGGTAACGTGCCTCTAGCCCGGAAGCTGCCAACGCTCCCGCCACCTGTTCAACAAACCCGGCTTGCCGGAACTGCACCGGCGCTACGTTCACCGCCATGGTCACCGCCGGCAAACCCGCCGACTGCCATACCATTGATTGCCGGCAAGCCTCGCAAAGTACCCAGTCACCCAGCGGGTTAATCAAACCGGTATCTTCGGCCACCTGAATAAAGCGGTCCGGCATGATCATCCCCAGATCCTGGTGAATCCAGCGGATCAACGCCTCGACGCCAATAATCCGGCCACTTTTCAGGCAAACCAGGGGCTGGTAGTGGAGGATGAACTCATCATTATTCAAGCCTTGGCGCAGACTACTTTCCATCAGCAGGTGCTCGAGCGTCGCATCATTCATATCGCTGGAGTAGAACTGGAAAGCGTTACGCCCAAGCTCCTTGGCCTTGTACATCGCGGTATCGGCATTGCGCAGCAGGGCTTCAAGGTCTTTGCCGTCTCGCGGGTACAAGCTGATCCCCAGTGACGGCGTAACCGTCAGATCATGCCCGGCAACCATAAATGGCGTGGCGCAGATCTCCAGCAGACGGCGTGCAACTTCGGCCGCCGCCGACGCAGGAATACCTGGCATGGCCAAAATAAACTCGTCGCCGCCCAAACGGGCCAACGTATCGATCTTGCGTATCGCAGTCGTCAGGCGCTCGGCAACCGCGCAGAGCAAATCATCACCAATACTGTGGCCGAGCGAATCATTGACTCTTTTGAAGTGATCGAGGTCGAGAAAGATTAGCGCCAGCTCTGTTTTTTCTCGTTCGGCAATCGCCAGCATCTGGGCAAAGCGATCACGCAACAGGCGGCGGTTGGGCAATCCGGTCAGGGCATCAAAATCAGCCAGTTCGCGAATTTTGCTTTCGGCTGCCCGTTGTTCGGAAATATCAATCAGCGTGCCGACTGAAGCTGGCTGACCGTTGATTGTCGTCGGTGTGCCGACAATCCGGGCCGGAAAAACCGAACCATCCTTGCGCACCGCCTTGATTTCATATGGACTGCCCGGTTCGCCTGCCGCCCGCCGGCGCACCTGCTCAGCCACCATGGCGTGCTGTTCAGGCACAACCGTGTCCAGCGGACCCAGCAAACCGATAAATTCATCAGCCGCGTAGCCAAAAGCGTTCAGTAAAAATTTGTTGGCAAACCTGAATTTTGCATTTTGCAGAACAAAGATGCCAACCTGAGCCGCATCCATCGTTGCACGAAACTGGGCATCCAGTTCCTTGAGCGCCAGTTCAGCCTCATTGCGTTTTGAAACATCCACGGCGACACCGGTGGCGGAGAGCGCATAGCCGTCCATCCCCACATCCAGCAGCATCGAGTCATGGTAATGGCGCAGTTTGCCATCCGGTTCACTCAGGCGATATTCGACCGTGGTTGCTACACGCTGCCCCGGATGCGCCTGAGCAATATCCGCAATGTGGCTACGCACCATTTGAAAATCGTCAGGGAGCATATGCCGGGCAAACACGTCCCCCCCGGCATCATTCAAATTCTGATGGCTCAGACCGAAAATGGGAGCGGCGGCGGCAGAAACGAATTCATAACGTCCACTGACCAGATTGAGGTGGTAAACGACATGCTCCATGCTATTGAGCAGCGTTTCATAACTCGGGGATTTGTCTTTTTCTAACAGATTCGCCTCTAGGTCTCAGCGACCACGAGGCCGCCAACGCTTCAATAATAGCGAATTTGAGACCACCGAAACCGAACTCATTGCCATTGCCGCACCGGCAAATACCGGGTTAAGCATTCCGAATGCGGCCAAAGGTATTCCCAAGATATTGTAGATAAAGGCAAAAAACAGGTTTTGCCGGATTTTCCCAAGAGTTGCGCGGGACAACTCAATTGCGTCGACCACACTGCTTAAATCGCTGCGAATCAAGGTCAGATCAGCCGCTTCAACGGCGGCATCGGATCCGGCACCAATCGCAAAGCTGACATCCGCAGCCGCCAAAGCTGGGGCATCATTGATGCCATCGCCCACCATCGCCACCAATCCACCCGCGCTGCGCAATTCGGCAATCGCGGCAGCTTTGTCACCGGGCAGAATGCCGGCCCTGAATTCATCGATGCCGGCTTCATGGGCGATACTCGCCGCAGTTTCCGCGTTATCGCCAGTTAGCATCACAACGCGGATGCCTTTGGCGCGCAGTCGCTCAACCGCAAGGCGTGTCGTTGGCCGGAGCGCATCGGCAATCGCCAGCAAGGCCAGCAATTGCTCACCATCAGCTAAAACGACAACCGTTTTTACCTGCACGCTGCAGTGCCAGAACACGCTCATCGCTCCCGGCACCAAGCCAGTCGGGCGAACCGAGACGCAGATTGCGACCGGCAATTTCGCCACTCACGCCTTGCCCGGGAAGCGTCAAAAAATTAACCACTTTTTGCAGGTCGACCGTAACTGATCGCGCCAGAACCGCCTTGGCCAAAGGATGCTCGGACCCCTGCTCCAGTGCGGCAGCCAAACTCAAGGCTTCACTTTCCGTAGCCGCCAGCGGGATCACATCGGTCACCTGCGGCTGCCCTTGGGTCAAGGTGCCAGTCTTGTCCACAGCAAGCACTGTAATCTTCTCCGCCCGCTCCAGCGCTTCGGCGTTGCGCACCAAAATACCGGCCCGCGCGCCCTGCCCGGTGCCGACCATGATCGCCGTCGGTGTTGCCAAACCCAGCGCACAGGGACATGCAATGACCAGCACCGCCACGGCATTGATCAGCGCCTCAGCCAGCAGGCCGGAGTACAACCACCAACCAGCAAAGGTCAGCAATGCAATACCACAGACTACCGGCACAAATATCGCTGAAATTTGGTCAGCCAGTCGCTGCACCGGTGCCTTTGAGCCCTGCGCTTCGCCAACCAGACGAATAATGCCGGCCAGCAAGGTTTGCTCGCCAACCCCGGTAGCGCGACAACGCAGCGCGCCCTGCCCATTCGCCGTCGCGGCAAACACCTTGTCACCAGACTTTTTGCCAACCGGCATGCTTTCACCGGTCAACATGGCTTCATTGACGCTCGAATCGCCATCGACCACTTCGCCATCGACCGGCACGCTTTCACCGGCACGCACCATGAAAATATCGCCGGGCATCAAGGCATCGACAGCTACTTCAACCCACTGGCCATCGCGCTCAACGCGCGCGGTTTTGGGCTGCAAACGAATCAGCGCCTCAATGGCTTCCGATGTCTTTGCCTTGGCACTGGCTTCAAGCAGCTTGCCGAGCAGGACCAGCGTAATCACCGCCGCTCCGCCTTCAAAATATACGTGTTGGTCCAGCCCAAACAGCGTAACGACGGCCGAGAATCCCCAAGCCATGCTGGTACCCAATGCAACCAGCACATCCATGTTGGCCCCGCCACCACGCAAGGCTTTCCAGCCACCATCGTAAAAGCGCCAGCCGATCCTGAATTGCACTGGGGTCGCCAACGCCAGTTGCAACCAGCGCGGCAGTTCGTTGAGATGACCATGTTCGCCGAACATGAATAACATTTGGCCCACCAGAGGCAAGGTAAGTGCGACAGAAATCCAGAAACGCCGCAACTCGTTACGGTAAACCTTCAGTTTCTCGGCTTTTTCACGTTGCCGCGTTTGTCCGTCGACCAGTGCCGCCGAAAAACCCGCTTTGGCAACCGCCTCAATCACCGCCGCCTCATCGGCGGCACCGGACAAACGAATCCGCGCCCGTTCTGCCGCCAGATTGACATTGGCCTGCATGCCGGCTTGTCGGTTAAGGACTTTCTCAAGACGCGCCGAACAGGCAGCACAGGTCATGCCGCCAATCGAAAACTCGACGACGCGGCCAGTTTCCTCACTCATTTGACGAGCAGAACCGGGCAATTCGCCAACTGCAACACTCGCGTGGCGACTGAGCCCATCACCATGCTGGCCAGCACACCACGACCATGCGCCCCCATGATGATCAGATCGCAATGCAATTCATCAGCCATCTTGCTGATCACCTCAGCCGGCTGGCCAACGTGAATATGCGTCGTATGAAAGCGCTCGGCTGCATCCAGCCGAGCCTGAACCGGAGTCAAATGCACCTGGCTTTCTTCACGATAGTAATCATGCAAAGTGTCCTTACCGATATGCGCCTGCACACGGCCAATCGGGATTGGCGGCTGAACATGCAGCAAGTGGATTTCCGGCATCTCGCGAAACCAGGAAATATGCGTCAGCAGGTGCTCGACCGCACGCATTGAACACTCGGAACCGTCAACCGGCAAAAGGATTTTCATGGTCATCTGTTTTACTCCTAAATCCAGCGCAGCAGGCGCACAACACCGAGCAATCCGTACAGCCCGAAGCCAAGCACCAGCAGGCCGGAAACAATACGCACCGCAGGCAGGCGAACAAATTCGTTAAGTCTCGCCAACAGAATGCCGGCCAATAGAAGATTGGGCAAGGTGCCAAGGCCAAAGCTGAGCATCATCAGCGCACCGCGTTCGGCGGAACCGGCGGTCAGCGCAGTTGCCAACGCACTATAAACCAGCCCACAGGGTAGCCAGCCCCACAGCAAACCAAGCGGAAACGCCTGTGCCACGCTGCGCGCCGGGAGAAAGCGGCGGGTCAGCGGTTGAATGTGGCGCCAAAGTTTCTGGCCGAAGCGTTCGCTAAAGGCCAGCGCTCGTGTCACGCCAAGCAAATAAAGACCAAGCGCGACCAACATCAGATTGGCCAGCAAATAGAGGAAAAGGCGGATCGGCGCCTGACCATCCAGTGTCAGACTGGCAGCACCGAGCACCCCGGCAAGCGCACCGGCCATGCCATAAGAAATAATGCGCCCGGCGTTGTAAGCCAGATGCATGGACCAGCGCGCCGGCGCGCCCAATGACAAGGCACCTACAATCCCGCCGCACATGCCGACGCAGTGCGTGCCACCAAGCAATCCAACAAGAAAAAGGGCGAGATAACCGGAATCAGGCATCGTCCAACATCAGTAATGACAAGCGTGCAGTTTAACCCGCACGCCTGCCTCAAACGATGCTCAGATCACCTTCGAATAGCGCGTGCGCTGACGATCAGCCCGCAAGTAGCGGTCAAAGACCATGGAAATAACGCGGACCAACATCCGGCCCGGCGGCAAAACGGTAATCCAGTCGCGCTCAACCTTGAGCAGACCGGCGCTTTCCATTTCCTTCAAATCTTCCAGCTCAGCCGCAAAATACTTATTGAATTCAATCAGGTGTGCGCTTTCAATGCTTTCGATGGAAAGCTCGAAATGGCACATCAATGCGCCGATGATTGAACGCCGCAGAATATCGTCGGCATTCAGTTCAATGCCACGGAAGACAGGCAACATTTTCGCATCTAGGCGATCGTAGTATTCATCGAGCGTCTTGACGTTCTGGCTGTAGGTCGGGCCCACCTTGCTGATCGACGAAATGCCAAAGGACAGCATGTCGCAATCGGCGTAGGTCGAATAACCCTGGAAATTGCGATGCAGACGACCCTGACGCTGGGCGACGGCCATTTCGTCATCCGGCTTGGCAAAGTGATCCATGCCGATGAAAACGTAACCAGCTTCAGTCAGCTTCTTGATTGCCAGGGCCAAAATCTGCAGCTTGGTATCGCCTGACGGTAAGTCCGCCTCGGCAATTCGCCGCTGCGGCTTGAACAAGCTGGGCAGATGGGCGTAGTTGTAGATCGACAAACGATCCGGGTCCATCGCCAGCACGCGTTCGAGCGTACGATTGAAACCCATCACTGTCTGGTGCGGCAAACCATAGATCAGGTCAACGGAGATCGACTTGAAACCGTTGGCGCGCGCCGAAGTGATCACATTGGCTGTTTCTTCCTCGGTCTGGACACGATTGACCGCGACCTGAACCCGCTCGTCGAAATCCTGAATACCGACACTCATGCGATTGAAACCGACTTCACCCAGTAAGGCGACAGTTTCGGAATCGACCTTGCGCGGGTCAACTTCAATCGAATACTCGCCACCTTCAAGCATTTTGAAATGCTTGCGGGTTTCACCCATCAACTGGCGAATTTCGTCGTGCGACAGGAAGGTTGGCGTACCGCCGCCCCAATGCAGCTGAATGACTTCATGCTCACCGTCGCGACCTTCGAGACTGGCCGCCTGCAGATCAAGTTCCTTGGCCAGATATTTCAAATATTTCGCGCTGCGCCCGTGATCCTTGGTAATGATCTTGTTGCAGCCGCAGTAATAGCAAATCGTATTGCAGAACGGGATGTGGAAGTATAATGAGAGCGGACGACTGATCCCGCCGATGTTGCGCTTGCCAAGCCATAGCTTGGCCGCATCGGAGTCGAATGCCTCGACAAAACGATCAGCCGTCGGATACGACGTGTAACGAGGGCCGTTGACGTCGAAACGGCGAATGATCTGTGGATCGAAGACGAGGTTATCTGTTGCGAAATTCATTAGACATATCACCAATAAGTGTGCAGATTATGGGCGGATGCGCTGTCTGTGTGGTTGACTTGGATCAAGCTTACGTAGGTTCATAAATGCCTCCAGAAAAATCTACCCAAGAAATCACACTGGCGGTCATCCAAACCGCCTGCTCAAACTGCAATTTACGCGAACTCTGCCTGCCTCTTGGCCTGAGTGAAGAAGAACTGGATCGCCTTGACGATCTCGTCTCCACCCGCCGCCGAGTCAAACGTGGCGAATACCTTTACCGCGCAGGTGGAGAGTTTGACGCAATTTACGCCATTCGTAGCGGTTTTTTCAAAACTGACGTGCTGCTTGAAGATGGCCGCGAACAGGTCACCGGCTTCCAGATGGCCGGAGAACTCCTCGGGCTCGACGGCATCAGTACGGAACACCACACCTGCAACGCAATTGCCCTCGAAGACAGCGAGATTTGCGCGATCCCCTTCTCGCAACTGGAAAGCATGTCGCGCGAAATACACACGCTGCAGCACCATTTCCACAAAGTCATGAGCCGCGAGATCGTTCGCGATCATGGTGTGATGATGTTGCTCGGCACCATGCGCGCTGAAGAACGGCTTGCCGCCTTTCTGCTTAATCTGTCGCAACGCTTCACCGCACGCGGTTATTCACATGCCGACTTTTTCTTGCGCATGACGCGTGAAGAAATCGGCAGCTATCTTGGTCTAAAACTGGAAACGGTATCGCGCGCCTTCTCGCGTTTTCAGGAAGAAGGCCACATCGCCGTCCAGCAAAAACACATTCGTATTCTGAATGTGGCCGGGCTCAAGGCCTTGATGAATCACCAGCCGATATAAGGCGAGCGCGTCAGTGCCACACTGACGATATAGGCGTAGGAAAGCACGGCAAGGCATAAGAAAATTACTCTTGTGCGCTTCGTCTTGCCACGTTTCAGCGCCATCGTCCCACAGGCAATATAGGCCAGCAAACCAAAGAGTTTTGCCGTCAGCCAGCCTTGGGCAAAGGGATATTGCCCACTCAGATACGCCATCGTCAAAGCACTGCCTAGCAATAGGGTATCGACTACGTGGGGGAATATTCGGACCAGACGCGCCTTGAGCCAGTTCGATTCGTTAAGCATCCACCAGCCACGAACGAGAAACCCCAGCCCGCTGAGTACGACACAGGTAACATGCAAATGCTTGAGGGCAAGATAACTCACAGGGCAGCCAGCTTCCGGGCAATCAATAAGGCATGCTGCCGATAGCGGTGGACAGCGCCAGCCAAATTCCAGATCAGGAAAACATTGGCGACAACGAAAGCAAACCCGGCCGGCCTCGCCAGCCATTCCGGTGCAAATACAGCGCCCATGACCAGAACAACCGCCAGTCCATGGCAAGCCATTTGTTTCTGCATGGCCGCTTCAGCAAGGATTTTGTTCATCGCTGGTGCGGGCACTTTGCTTTCACCGAGATTCTGCAAATGTAGCCAAGCGAGAAACGGAACAATTTTATAAAGCATGCCGACGATAAAAGACAAGAAACCCCCGGTGATAAGCAGGATGCCAAACAAAAGCGGCCATTCGTTCGAATCTTTAACCGCCGGCCAAAGTGTTACGGTCAACGCAGAAAACAGGGCAAAAATTGCACAGCTCAAACCTAGTTGCCAATAACGATAGGTCGCATCAGGGCGCGCTCGCCGGCGCTGTGACTGTAGACGCAAGGTAACGATGCAAAATGTCAGCCCAAGCAGGCTGGCAACCACTTGCGCCAAAATAGCCAGAAGCGGGAGTTCGAAAAGCACAGCAACAGACCAGAAGCCAACGCAGGCAAAAAACAATACTGGAAACCACCAGCTTAGACGCGCCTGATAACCCGGTGTCAGCTGAAACATCGGCACGACGACGTAAGCCATTGCCGCCAGCAGGAGGCCGCCCCAGGCACCCAGTCCCCAGGCGGCATGAAGATCTGCCAAGGCCAACAGCGGAATTGACCAGCCCCAGGCCAAGGCAAGGGCGAGCACAACACCGAGCGCAATGGTCCCCACCAAACCCAGCATGGCAAATTTAAGTCCTCGGATGGTGGGGCTGGTGCTCGACACACGAAAGAGTGGCGGCGCGACAACCATCAAAAATCCGGTAATCGTCAGCCCGAGAATAATGGCCGCCATGGCGAGTGCATCTGGTTCGCCGAACTGGAAACCGGCTGCCAGCAACAATGTGCCAATCGAAAGTCCACCATGCAACCAGCGCGAAACAGTCAGCGGGTGGGCAATATTGACGCCGGCAACCACCGGTAAAACCTGGATTAGCGCGCCAAGCATGATTTGCAGCATGAAACCGATAGTCAGCAAGTGAGTTGCCGCCAGAGTGCCTGGCGTCCACCGCGAAACGAGCAACGACGGACCTTCCCAGACAAGGAGCAATCCCGCCAGCAGAGCAAAAAATGGTGCGGTAAGAAAAAAGCGCAGCGGTGCCGCGAAAGGCGGCGCCTTATCAAATGACAGCAGCGCTTGCATCAGGCATTCCGGCCAGTTAAGGCCAGATCAGAATCTCGAAGGTGCCATCGGCAACCAGTTCGACTTCATAGGCATGGCCGTTCTGCTTGAGTACCCGATAGAGCGGATGCGGTTCACGAAAGAGAAGGAGCAGCATTTTCTCTCCTTCCTTGAGCGTATCCAGCATTTCCATGGTTTTGGTAAATGGTTCGGGCGGCTCCATGTAACGCGCATCGACCACGTGCGGGGTCTTGGGATGGCTCATGCTTCGGATAGCTCCGCTTCAATATGGGCCAGCAATTCAGGCGTTTCGCCGGCCAAGTGTTGGTCACACATCGGGTAAAGGATGTTTTCTTCCTTCATGTTGTGTTGCTGCATCATGATCACCAGCGTATCTGCCTGACCAAGATAATCATCGGTATTGCCCTCGGCCAGTGCGGCAGAGGCATCATCCATCAACGCGCGAATCTGGGCATGCTCCATCCGCATGACCTGAGTCGGCCCCATGCTCATGCCGGTTTTGGCCTCAAAGGTGGGGAAAAGCGTTTTTTCTTCAGCGTTGAAGTGGGCCAGCATGGCATTGCGAAAATGCTCGAAGGCCGCCTTCGCTGCGTCAAAATTCTTCTTGCTGATAGCCTGCTCGGCTTCTGCGAAAAGATCATCGCAATGGCGATGATCTTCGGTCATGAAATTACGGATAGTTGTCATTGGTAGCTCACGGGGTCAGGTTGCATCCATTCTCTGCCTAGCAGCGGATGCAAGACCTTGACCGCCGTCAAAATCGCAAAATCAGCCCTTGACGATGCCGACCTGCAAATCATCGAACCAGCTGATGAAGCGCTGGACATCGGCACCACGATAGATGGCCCCATGTTGTGGGCAAAGCATGTCGATTTCCAGTTGTGAAACCCGTTCGCACCAGCGGCGCTTGGCTTCGTTGGAACCCATCCAGCGCCGGTGGAAGCCCTCGGCGTGACGAATGTGTTTATCGAAATCCTCTACGAACAGGCCATTCTGGTCAGCCGGCAACAAGGCTGCGCCAACGTCACCCGAGAAAAGAATCTTGGCCACTTTGTCGTAAAGATTGAAGTTGCCGGACGAATGAAGGTAGTGCGCCGGCACGGTGCGCAGCGTCAAACCGGCAAGGTTGATGTCCATTCCTTCATCCGGGATCGAAATAAAGGTTTCTGCCGTGCCACCAAAATGCGGAATAAAGCTGTTCCACAGCCAGCTTACATAACAGCGCATTTTCGGGTTGAACTCAAGCCACAGGGCAAGCGATGAACAAATATCCGGATCCTGATGCGAGGCAAAAACCGCGGCCAGCGCCGAGGGATCAAACTCCGAGGAAAGCGCCGAGAATACAGCCGGGAAAATTTCGGCACCGCCCGGATCAAGCAGCATGCCCTGACCGCCATGTGTTACCAAATATTCGTTGGTATCAACCAGAAAATTCGGCTTGTCCGGATCACGAACAATGGCGACCCATTTGTGCGTTCCGTCCTGGAAAATTGTTTCTGTTATTTTCATTTTCTCCCCCTCTTAATGTCCGGTGAAAAACGCCGAGCGCCGCAGCGACTCCAGCGAACTGCGAATTTCTTCAACGATTCCGTCAAACTCGCCGGAAACCTGCGCCAGCGGCGCAGCAAAGGATTGGCCGTAAGCCGCTTCGATCTTGGCTGACTTGGCCAGCACACCGCCCAGTTCAACAATCTGGAAAGCATCCTCCAAGGCCCGCTTCAGTTGATTACGCAGAGCGGCCAGTTTGTGGGCATGCATGTCGTTTTCAGCCTCGCGCTGAGCGAGGATCGCCGGAGCTGCTGATGCTGGTGCCAGCTGCGCAGCCTCGCCAAGCAAGCGGGTGAAGCGGATATCCTGCAGCACGATGGAAACCTCGCCGACACAACCGTGAATCAGGTCAGTCAGCGACTCCATGCAATTACGCAAATCCTGCGAGAAAACGCGTAACTCGTTGGACAGCACGCCAAAGCCCAAGGCAGCCGTACCGGCGCGCTTGGCAAGAAAAATGGCGTTGAGCGCCATGATGTTGATCTTGAAGGAGACGCTGACGACGCGCTTGATTTCCTCGTTAATCCGCACAATGCGTAGAAGATCGACCCCGCGCGCGGTGCTTTGCGCGTCGTGGTGGCCATTGCAGTCGTCGTCATGTCAGCCCCTTGGTTTGCCGAGAGCGACTAATGTACCAATTCGCTCAGCAGACCGGAAGGGCTATTTCTCGAAAACGTAGGTCCCCGGTGCATCGGCAAGCGCTGGGTATTTCCGGTTGGCGGCCGGATAGGCGTCAACCAGCTCACCGCAATTGCCATTCAACCAGGCCGTCCAGTCTTCCCACCAGGTGCCTTGTTTCTGTTCGGCACGCCCAAGCCAGTGTTCCCAGTGTTCGTTTTGCTCAGGCGCGGCAATTCGGTAAGAACGCTTGGGCGGATTGGCTGGCGGATTGACGATACCGAGAATATGGCCGGAACTCGACAGCACGAAACGCACAGGCGCTTTGGCGTTCACATATTTGTGAATGCGGTAACACTGACGCCACGGCGCGATGTGGTCATCCTCGGCAGTAACCGCATAGAGGGGCTGAACAATACGATCAAGATCAATCAGTTCACCGCCTATGGTCAGTTTGTCGTGCTTGATCAGATTATTCTGCAAATACATCTGATGCAGGTAATAGGAGTGCATCGCATGAGGCATGCGCGTCGTATCCACATTCCAGAACAAGACATCAAAAGCTGGCAGCGCTTCACCCAGCAAATAACTGTTCACCCAGTAATTCCAGACCAGACTGTTGGCGCGCAGGAGGCGGAAGGAAGTTGCCATTTCGCTGCCATCAAGATAACCCTTCTTGGCCATATTCTCGTCGAGCGCATTAATACAGGCTTCATCAATGAAGACATCGATATCACCCGGCTGCGAGAAATCAGTCAGCGTGGTAAATAGCGTCCAGTGTGCAACCGGCACCTTGTCAGCCGCAAAATGTTTGTTGGCCCAGGCCATATAGGTTGAAACCAGCGTACCGCCGATACAGTAACCAACGAGATGTACTTTTGGCACCTTGCAGAACTCGGTGACCATGCCGATAACCTCGTTCACGCCTTCGAGCAGGTAATCATCGAACCGAATATCGGAAAGTTCGGGGCCGGGGTTTTTCCAGCTGGTGATGAATACCGAGAAGCCCTGATCAGTCAGATATTTGACCATGCTCTTCTTGGCTGTCAGATCGAGAATATAGAACTTGTTGATCCACGGCGTGATGATGACGATAGGTGTGGCGCGAACCTTCTCGGTAGTCGGCGTGTAGTGGATCAACTCGACCAGACGATTGCGGAAAACCACCTTGCCCGGTGTTGTTGCCAGATCCTTGCCAACCGTGAAGGCATCCGGTTCTACCATCTGGATATTTTTGGCTTTCGCATCGCGCATGAAATTCTTCATGCCGGCAGCCAGACTGGCCCCCTTGGTCGATACGAAACGCTCCATCGCCACCGGGTTGAGCCAGAAGAAATTGCTCGGCGAGACCATATTCAGCCACTCACGTGACCAGAATGCCGCACGCCGGCGTTCCTTGTCGGACAGCCCAGGTGTTTCAAAAGCCATATCCTGCAGACGGTGCGTCAGGGCGAGATACCATTCTTTGGTGATGTCCCAGCTTGCCGAATTCGTCCAGATCGGGTCGGCAAAACGGGCATCATCGGAGTTCGGCCCAATCACGTCATCAGACTGTATGCCCATCGCACGCCGCATTACATGCGCCTGCAAGGCAATCAGATCACCGGAAAGCGCGCTAGCGGCCCGAAGTAACTCCTGCGGGTGCATTAACCAGGCCATCTGTGCATTGAGTAATGAGGTGGTGACCCCAAACGGATCGATTTTTTTGCTGATGGCCGCAGTTGCGGTTTCGAGCGGACTCAGACTGCTGAGATCAACGCTTTTATGGGCGATTGAAGTACTGTTGGGCATGATAACGAACTCCTGAAAATCAGTTTTTTGTTATACCACAAACGCATTTTCATTTTTTGATCAAATCCTCTAATTACGGCGCATTCAGCGCTTTTCCTTCCACCGTAGTTGGCGTAGCATGGTTCTCAAGAACGCCGAACTTTCGGCACGCACAACGGAGGAAACACATGTTCAAGCACATTCTTATTCCGACAGACGGTTCCGAACTTTCACGCGCTACAGCAAGCCGTGCCGTTTCATTCGCCAAGGAAGCCGGCGCCCGCGTCACTGTTTTCTATGCCAAGCCGGAATACCCGATTGCCTACTTTGGTGAAGGTGCTCTGATCGACCCGACAACGCCTGAAAAATTTGCCGAACTGGCTGATCAGCAAGCCACGGAATACCTTGCCGATGTCCAGCGCCAATGCGCCGAAGCAGGTGTCGAATGCAACACCGTTTCGGCAACCAGCGACATTCCTTATGAGGCAATCATCGAAGCTGCGGATAAATCCGGCTGCGACCTGATCTTCATGGCCTCGCATGGTCGGCGCGGGATCAGCGGCTTTTTGCTGGGCAGCGAGACCAACAAGGTACTGACCCACTCCAAAGTACCCGTACTGGTTTACCGCTGATTTACTGCTATTTTGGCAGTGGCATCAGCCGCTGCAGCAAGGCACCACTTTCGCCATCAAAGAAAGAAACCGTTTCAAGCCTGCCGACCAGATAGCGCTTTTTCAGCGTGAAGTCAGTCGGTTTGCCATAGGTTGCCTTCCAGAAAGTTGTACTTTCGCTGATCACTGGCTCGATTAACCGTGCCGTAGCGTGCATCGTGACTTTTTGAGCCTTGCCTGCCGGCACGCGGGCGACAAAACCAGAATCATCATCAACTGCACGCGGGTAAAAATCGTAGAGGTTTTCGAAGGCCAGGAAATAGTCGTAGCGCCAGACCACTTTCATTTGCTGCGCTTCGCCTATCTTGTCTTCGAAAGCATATTCACCGCGTGATTCGATGACTGACTGAAGCGGCAAAAATTTGAAGCGGTAATAATCGTCGACCGCAACATTTGCCAATGGCTGCCAGCTCCAGCCTTCGGCAATGTTGTTGAAGGCCATGCGGTAGCGAATTTCGGCGGCATCACCGATTTGCTCAACGCTAAAGCCGGGGCTGGAGGCGAGATCGATGTCGACTTCAATCAACTCGCCAACTATCCGGTTTTGATTTGCGCGCACTTCCGCTACCAGATGCTGGAACTGATGTTCAGCCGTATCTGTCGCACCGGCAGTACCCAAAAAAGCGGCGGCCCAAGCCGCCGTCAAAATATATCTGGAGTAATACATATTGCTTCCGTAGCGCCACCGAAAGGGCAGCGAACGGGGAGAAGAATGCGCCTCACGCCGCCTCGTGCCCATGATCCAGATCAACTCATTGCGCTCTGATGACTCAAACCTGCGACTGGGTAACCGCCTTGCGGAAGCGGTAAAGTGCGATGTTGAAAAAGACCGCCCCGACGCCGGTCATCGCCAGCAGATCGCGCCAGACCACATCCAGCCCCGCGCCACGATAAAGAATGCCCTGCGCCAGGCGGACAAAATAGGTGGTCGGCGCACCGAGCATGATGTTCTGGACGATGGCCGGCATGCTTTCGCGTGGTGTTACGCCACCGGAAAGCAACAACAGTGGAATGATGCAGAGAATGACCAGCAGGCCAAGTTGAGGCATTGAGCGGGCCAGTGTGCCGAGGAAGATGCCAATTGACGCAGCGGCAAACAGATAGCAGGCTGCGGAGGCCAGAAAGAGCGGCAGCGAGCCGGCAATCGGTACTTTCAGCACCTGCTGAACCATGACCAGCAATGCAAACGTGACGCCGATGAGCACGGCCAGCCCGTTGGCCCAGATCTTCGCCATCATGATTTCGAAGGGGGTCAGCGGCATGACCAGCAGGTGTTCGATGGTGCCGTGCTCACGTTCGCGGATGAAGGCGGCGCCGACCAGGATGATGGTCAGCATGGTGACGTTGTTGATCACCTCCATGACGCCGCCGAACCAGACGCCAGTCAGGTTGGGGTTGAAGCGGACGCGGGTCGTCAGTTTGATCGGCGTTTCGGCGCCATCGCGCTTGCCGGTCAGGTATTCGTTCACCTCGCCGAGGGCGATGCTCTTGATATAGGTGGCGCCAATGAAAGCCTGGCTCATGATCGTCGCGTCGATGTTGAGCTGGATATCCGGCTGGCGGCCAGCCTGCACGTCGTGCTGAAAATTGGCCGGGATGATCAGCGTGAAGTTGTAGCGCCCGGAATCCATGCCCTGATCGAGCTCGGCCAGCGTCGCCTGCTGCGGTAGACGGAAATACGGCGGGTAAAAAGCATCGACAATACGCCGCGACAAAGGCGAACGGTCTTCATCAACCACCGCAATTGGCGCATTGCGCAACTCGACCGATGCGCCGGTCGCCGCCGTGTAAATGGCACCGGTAAACGCCCAGCAGATCAGGATCAGCAAGACCTTGTCGGCCCACAGGCTCTTCAACTCCTTCAAGCCGAGGCGGTAGATGTTGGAGAGGGAACCCAAGCGCATGGCTATTTCTCCTGCTTCTTGAGCAGTGCCACGGAGAGCAAGGTCAGGACAGGGATGAAGGCGGCCAGGGCGAGAAACTGCGGCAGCAGGTCGGCAAAACCAAGCGCCTTGGTGAAGGTGCCACGGCAGATGATCAGAAAATAGCTGGCCGGGAAGAACTGGCCGATCCAGTAGCTGATGCCCTCGAGCGCCGCCACCGGGCTGGTCAGCCCGGAAAAGCTGACGGTGGGCAGGATGGTCAGGATGGCGGTGCCAAACAAGGCGGCGATCTGCGTGCTGGTGAAGGTGGAAATGAGCAGCCCGATACCGGTCGTCGCAATGATGTAAAGGAAGGCGCCAAAACTCAGCGCCAGCAAGCTGCCCTTGATCGGCACATGGAACATGAGCTGCGACTGGACGATGAGCAACACGTAGCTGACCAGCGCCACGACGATATAAGGCAACTGCTTGCCGAGCAAGAATTCAAGGCGCGTCACCGGCGTTACGTAGAGGTTGGTGATTGAACCCAGCTCCTTCTCGCGCACCACGCCGAGCGCCATCAGGATGGCTGGAATGAAGATGAGCAGGATGGGAATCACCGCCGGCACCATGGCGTAGATGCTCTTGACGTCCTGGTTGTAGCGGAAACGCGAGACGATATTGACCGGGTAGTCGGTGGTTATGCCAGTAGCTTCGAGGACCAGTTGCTGGACGTAACCGAGGTGCAGGCCTTGCACGTAGCCACGCACCGTTTCGCCGCGAAACGGCATGGCGCCGTCGATCCAGACGCCGATTTCCGGCCAGTGGCTGCGCCGCAGGTCGCGACCGAAATTGGCTGGGATGTCGATGGCCAGCGCCAGTTCGCCATTTATCATGCGCCGGTCGAGGTCGGCATCATCGAGAATCGGCGCTTGTTCAATGAAAAAGCGCGAGCCGGCGATGTTCTGGATGTAGGCCCGGCTTTCCGGCGACTGGTCACGATCAAGTGCCGCAAAACGCAGGCCTTCGACATCGAGCGAAATGCCGAAGCCGAGCACGAACATCAGCAGCACTGAGCCGAGCAGGGCGAAAGCCAGGCGGATCGGATCGCGGCGCAGTTCCAGCGATTCGCGGTAGGCGTAGCCAAGCAGGCGGCGCAGGCTGAAGGCGCTGGCGGTGGTGCGCGATGTGTTGCGGTCGACGTCAATTTTTGCCTGTTTTTTTGGGTTGACCGTAACATTTGGCTTATCGGCCCCGGTCGCCTCCTCGAGATAGCTGATGAAGGCTTCTTCCAGCGTTTCCTTGCCGCGCTGCTGGCAAATCCCGGCCGGGGTATCACTGGCCAGCACCTTGCCGGCGTGCATTAGCGAAATGCGGTCGCAGCGCTCGGCCTCGTTCATGAAATGTGTCGAGATGAAGATGGTGACGCCCTGCTGGCGCGATAGTTCGACAAGTAAGGTCCAGAACTCATCGCGCGCAATCGGATCGACGCCCGAGGTTGGTTCATCGAGAATCAGCAGCTTCGGCTCATGCACGACCGCCACGGCCAGCGACAGGCGCTGGCGGATGCCCAGCGGCAACTCGGCCGCCGCCTTGTCGGCATAGGGTTCCAGCCCGAAGCGCTGCATCAGTTCGCCAACCCGCGTCAGGCGCCGCGCATCCGGCAAATGAAAGAGCCGCGCATGCAGATCGAGGTTAGCGCGCACGGTCAGCTCGCCATACAGCGAGAAGGCCTGTGACATGTAACCGACCTGCTTGCGCGTTTCCAGATCCCGCGCATCGACGGTTTTGCCGAACAGCCTGGCTTCGCCCTCTGTAGGCGGCAGCAGGCCGGTCAGCATTTTCATCGTCGTCGTCTTGCCGCAACCGTTGGAACCGAGAAAGCCGAAAATTTCGCCTTGGGCAATTTTGAAGCTGACGTGGTCAACCGCCGTAAAATCGCCAAAGCGCTGTGAGAGATTTTCCGCTTCGATGGCGAAAACCCCGTCGTCCGCCTTCCGTGGCGGAATCACCAATTCATGGTGGGCCTGCCGACGATCTTCCGGCAGCAACTGGATGAAGGCGCCATCCAGTGTTTTCTGACCGGTCTGTTGGCGCAATTCAGCCGGCGTGCCACTGCCGATCACCTTGCCGGCATCCATCGCCGCCAGCCAGTCGAACCGTTCGGCTTCTTCCATGTAGGCCGTCGCCACCAGTACGCTCATGCCCGGTCGCCGGGCGCGGATGGTGTCGATCAACTCCCAGAACTGGCGGCGCGACAGTGGATCAACGCCAGTTGTCGGCTCATCGAGAATCAGCAGATCGGGGTCGTGAATCAGCGCGCAGCACAGGCCGAGCTTCTGCTTCATGCCGCCCGATAGCTTGGCCGCCGGGCGCTCGCGAAAAGCTTCCAGGCCAGTACTGGTGAGCAGTTCATCGATGCGCTGCTCGCGTTCCTGTTTGCTCTGCCCGAATAGCCGGCCAAAAAAATCGACGTTCTCAAAGACCGATAGCGTCGGGTACAGATTCTTGCCCAGCCCCTGCGGCATGTAGGCAATGCGTGGTTGCACCGAGGCGCGAAATTGCCGTTCGCCGATGTCACCACCGAGTACCTCAACCTTGCCGCTCTGGATCATCCGTGCCCCGGAAACCAAGGCCAGCAGCGAAGACTTGCCGACCCCATCGGGCCCGATCAAACCGACCATGCAGCCGGCCGGCAGCGCAATATCCACCAATTATTTCCCGTTGATCTGCAGGTTGGCCGGCCAGGCCGCATCGGCATCGAGCCGGACATAGGCCACGCCCGGCATGCCACCCTTGGCCAGATCGCGATGCGCTGCCAGCCAGGCAGGATCAGCCTTGACCTTGAGGCGGAACATCAGCTTTTCGCGCTCGGTGCGCGTTTCCACCTCGCGCGGGGTGAATTGTGCCTTCGGTGCCACGAAGCTGACTGTTGCCGGCACGGCTTGCCCCGGCAAGGCATCCAGCACGATACGCGCCTCGCTGCCCAACATCACCTGCCCGGCCTTGTCGGTAGGCAGGAAAATGGTCATGAACATGTCGGACAAATCAAGCAAGGTCAGCACCTTGCCTCCTGCCGCCAGCACTTCGCCCGGCTCGGCCAGTCGGTAAAGCACGCGACCACTGATCGGTGCTTTCAGCGAGCTATCGTTCAGCGCCACCTTCAGGCCATCGACCTTGGCTTCGGCGGCAGCAACCAGCGCATCGGCTTCGCCAACCCGACTTTGCGCCTGCGCCATGCCGGCCATTGCGCCTTCCATGCCGGTTTGATCGGTATCCAGCTTGCTCTTGGAAATAAAACCACGACTAACCAGATCTTCGGAACGTTTCAGGCTTTTGCCAGCCAGGCGCGCATCACTGGCCGACTTGCGCACGCCGGCCCGCGTTTCATCGACGCCCTTGCGTGCCTGTAGCACCTGCGCTTCGGCGGCCCGCAACTGGGCGCGCAGATCATCGGCATCCAGTCGCGCGACTATCGCACCGGCGATGACCATATCGCCCTCGCGTGGCACAAGTTCGCTCAGTCGCCCGGCAAACTTGGTGGCGACATCGACTTCAATTGCTTCCAACCGCCCATTACCCGAAGCCAACCCGGCCGGTAAGCCCGTCGGACGTTGCTGATAGAAATAGTAGGCAACTGTTGCGGTCAACGCCGCCAGGATGACAAAAATTAAAGCTTTACCAACAATAGAACGATTCATGGGGCACCCGTTCATTTACTGACCGACTGGTCATTACGCCATTTGATTCTAGACCTCACCGAATCAAACAGCCAGTATTGAAATGACTAAATCAGTGCCGGATAAAACTCGAACACACTGCAAAAAATGGCCGGGCGAGGATACACTTTGCCTATCCAGCGGAGGTATCGCACGATACCGAGACCCTATTCAATTTCTCAGCACCATCAATTTCGTCAAACAGGAACACCGTGCGCTTGCCCAGATTGCTCGATCTCCCAGCCCTGACCATCATCATTCCGCTGGCCGCCTGTGGCCTGCTCGCTTCCGGGATGGGCGAAAGCAGCAGCGCGCTGTTCCTAGCGCTGGTTACGCTGACCTTGATCGGCACTGTGCTGGTTGCCGTTTATCACGCCGAGATCATCGCCCACCGCATCGGCGAACCACTCGGTACGCTGGTGCTGGCACTCGCCGTCACGGTCATTGAAGTTTCCCTGATCATTTCCATGATGCTTTCCGGCGGCGAAGAGGCACAAAGCCTGGCGCGCGACACCGTTTTTGCGACGGTAATGATCATCTGTAACGGTGTTGTCGGCCTCTGCCTGCTCGCCGGTGGCCTTCGGCACCACATCGTCCATTTCCGCGCCGAAGGCAGTAGCGCGGCACTTTCGGTGCTCGCTGCGCTGACTACGCTCACCCTGATTCTGCCCGAATTCACCACCAGCACACCCGGACCAACCTACTCAACTGCACAACTGGGTTTTGCCAGCCTGATGTCGCTCATTCTTTATCTGGTTTTTGTTTTTGTGCAGACCGTGCGCCACAAAGATCATTTTCTGCCGAACAAACCAGAGAACGACGCGACGACCAATGAGGCCGAAGACCATGGCAGCCACCCCACGCTCAGCACCGCCTGGGCCAGCTTTGTGCTGCTGATGCTTGCTTTGGTCGGTGTTGTCGGTCTGGCCAAACAACTCTCGCCAGCGATCAAAAGCGGTGTTGAAGCAATTGCGGCCCCGCTTTCCGTCATCGGCATCGCCATCGCCCTGCTCGTATTGCTTCCCGAAACCCTCTCCGCCTTGCGCGCAGCACGGCGCAACCAGATACAAACCAGCCTCAATCTGGCCCTCGGCTCGGCGCTCGCCACCATCGGCCTGACCATCCCGGCAGTCGGCGCTGTCGCCATCATGATGGGCATCACGCTCGATCTCGGCCTGCCGGCCAAGGAAATCGTTTTACTTGCCTTGACCCTGATGGTCAGCGCCATCACGGTGATCGGCGGTCAGGCCACCATCATGCAAGGCACGGTTCACCTTGTGCTGTTTGCGGCATTTTTGTTCCTGGCTATCTTTCCCTGAAATTCAGGATCTGGCGTTTCGTTCAGACACATACTGCCGGAAGGCATCCGGCTCACACGGCCGGGAAAAGAGGAAGCCTTGATAGTTGTCGCACCCCCGCGCAGCCAAAAAGGCGACTTGTGCCTCATTCTCAACACCTTCTGCCACGGTGCGTAAACCAAGCTTCTGGGCGAGCGCGATGATGGCGTCTACCAGTACGTCCTCGTTGGCATCGATCTGGATGTCGCGCACGAAAGAGCGATCTATCTTGAGTGTGCTGACCGGGAACAGTTTGAGCTGGCTCAGCGACGAATAACCCGTACCAAAATCGTCTATGGTCAGTTTTACGCCAAGTGCCGTCAGCCGATGCATGGTTTCCAGCGCCTGCTCAACCTGTTCCATGATCGAGCTTTCAGTAATCTCCAGTTGCAGCAGCGACGGCGGACAATGGCTGGCTTGCAGGGCCTGCGCCACCGACTCTTCAAGCGACTGTGCGCTGAATTGGCGCGCCGAAAGATTGACGGCTACCGGGATATCACCCAAACCCAAGTCTCGCCAGCTACGCGCCTGGGCACACGCTTCACGCAGCACCCAGTCACCAATCGGCACAATCAACCCGGTTTCTTCGGCAATCGGGATGAACTGCAGGGGTGACACGAGGCCATGCCGTGGATCAGCCCAGCGCACCAATGCTTCGGCTGAGGTGACACGGCCAGTTTTGGCGTCAATGATGGGCTGATAGTGTAATAGCAACTCGCCTTGTTCAAGCGCCCGGCGCAAGCCGGCCTCAATCTGCAGCCGATCTTTCATGGCCTGCTTCATTTCCTGGGTAAAGAAGGCCATTGCATTGCCGCCCTGCCCTTTGGCGCGGTACATCGCCATATCGGCGTAGCGCAGCAATTCGTCGGCTGTTTCACCATCACGTGGATAAACAGCAATACCCAGACTGGTACTGACCGAAAGCACCTGCGGCCCCATCTCGACTGGCTGCACCAGCGAATTCAGTATTTTTTGCGCAACCGGCACAATATCGCTGACATCGGCCATGTCAGCCAAAACGACGACAAACTCGTCGCCACCAAAGCGCGAAACGGTATCGTCTTCACGCATGCAACTGCTCAGCCGCTTGGCTACCTCTTTCAACAGTTCATCGCCCTGGCTGTGCCCGAGGCTGTCGTTCACCGTCTTGAAGCGGTCCAGATCCAGCATCAACACGCCGGCTACCCGATTGGCGCGCTTGGCATGACTCAGCGCCTGATCGAGTCGGCTAGTCAGCATAAAGCGGTTAGCCAGGCTGGTTAAAGGATCAATCCGCGCCTGACGTTCCAGGGCTTCGGTATTACGCGCAATTTCCTGATGCTGATGCGCCAGAGAGCGCGACATGCGATCCAGCGCCTGCATCACATCGCCCAATTCACCCCGTGGATAAGGCGCGCCGATCTGCGGGCTGTAGTGACCGGCATCCATCCGCGAAATCGCTTGCATCAGGCGCGCTGCCTGCCGCCGTACGGCAAACTCACTGAGCACGGCAGCGCCAAGAAAGGTCAAAACTGCCAGCGCGGCCAGACCAAACAGCGCCCGTCTGAACTGGCCATCAACCCGTTCATTCAGATCAGCCTCGGGAACCGACAAGGCCAGACCTAGCCCGAGATCCTGCGCGCGAGGCAGCGCTGCCTTTACCCAGATCCGGGTTTGCGCCCCGGCGCCCAGCGTTTGTACGCGCGTAGTCGATTGCCCCAACATGAAGTCGCGCTGCTCAGTCTCAACAGCAAGCCGCACCGCTCCCGGCGCCGGATTGTCCATGACGACCTTACCGTCGCGGTTCCATACCTGAAAATTCATGCGCGCATAAGGCAGCGACTGCGCCACCGAATGGCCATAGGCATCCATATCCAGCGACGCCAGCAAGACATAGCGCAACACCCCCTCGGCACTGCGCACCGGGTAGGCTATCTGCAGCACACCCTTGCCGGTCAGGCGACCGACTGCCGCCTCAACAACAACGCCCGGCGCAGTTAGCGCCTGCTGAAAATACGCGCGGTCATTGAGGTTCAGGCTGCGTCCCGAGCGCAAGGAGTCGCAATGCAAATTGCCATCCGGCTTGATGGTAAGCAAGCCGGTGTACTGCGGATGCTCCTTGAGCACTTCAGCGAGAAACATCGAACAAGCTGCCTTGTCGTCACCACCCACGATAGGCACTCGGCCCAGCCCAAACAGCAGTTGCGTCGTGCCGGAAATCTTGTCATCCAGATCATTGGCGATGATCTGCGCCCGGGCAACCAGCTGCTCACGCGCTTCGACCACCGTCTTGGCCCGGTTATCCAGCAGCAGCCAGAACATGGCAAGCACCGGCAGCACCGAGGCCACCAGCACCAGCAGAAGGATTCTTGCGCGCAGACTCACGCTGGACTACCCGCCGGATAGTCGAAGCAACTGCGGGAAAATAAATCGACCATTCCGCACCCAACCTCCGTCAACAGTTCTATGAAAATTGCTGGCGAGAATCTTACCTCACAGACTGCTTAGAGATTAAGGCGCCAGGAGATCGCACAAGTTCGAGGGAGTTTTGTTTGAATCGCCCCGGGTTTTGAGGAGGTTCCAGCCGCTGAGAAGATTGAGCCATGGACAAATCAAACAAGTTTTCTCCTGAAGTCCGTAAGCGTGCAGTTCGCATGGTGCAAGAGCACCGCCCTGACTACCCGTCTCACTGGGCAGTGATTGAATCGATTGCTCTGAAGATTGGATGTGCGCCCCAGACCCTTCACGAATGGGTGCGCAAAAATCAGGTAGAGACGGGGGAGCGCGAGGTCAAGGAACTATGTCGGGCCAACGAAATTCTGAAACTGGCCAGTGCGTTTTTTGCCCAGGTGGAGCTCAAGCGCCAACTCAAATCCTGAAAGGCTTCATTGATCAGCATCGCGACACTTACGGGGTCGAGCCGATCTGCAAGGTTTTGCAGGTCGCCCCGCCAGGCTATCGACGGTATGAAGCCTGTCAGCACAACCCGGCACTCCGACCTGTCCGCGCCCAGCGCGATGATCGTTTACTGCCGCAGATTGAGCGCGTCTGGCAAGCCAACCTGCAGGTGTGTGGTGCCGACAAAGTCTGGCATCAATTCAACCGTGAAGGGATTGATGTCGCACGCTGCATGGTTGAGCGACTGATGAAACGCTTGGGGTTGGCAGGTACTCGGCGAGGCAAAGTGGTGCGAACCACCGTGCCTGACAAAGCTGTTCCCTGCCCGCTGGATCGGGTCAATCCTCAATTCCGGGCGGGCTGCCCAAACCAGTTGTGGGTGTCGGATTTACCTATACCTCGACCTGACAAGGCTGGCTGTACGTGGCGTTTGTCATCAAAATCTTCCCTCGGCTCATTGTCGCCTGGCGGGTCAGCCGTTCCATGCGGACAGATTTCGTGCTTGATGCCTTGGAGCAAGCACTATATGCCAGACAGCCAAAGTTATCGGATGTCCTGATACATCACAGCGACAGAGGGTCGCAGTATGTTTCCATCCGCTATACCGAGCGCCTCGGTGAGGCGGGTATAGAACCGTCTGTAGGAAGTCGAGGCGACAGTTACGATAACCCCCAGCAGAAACAATCAATGGGCTCTACAAGGCAGAATTGATTCACCGCCGTGTCCCCGGAAAACGATGGAGGCCGTCGAACTGGCAACGCTCGAATGGGTGTCATGGTTCAATCACCACCGCTTGCTCGAACCCATCGGCAATATCCCGCCAGCCGAAGCTGAGGCTAACTATTACCAGCAACTCGCCATGACAGAAGTTGCTATTTAACTCAAACCAAATAGCCTCCATGAAAACCGGGGCGATTCAGCCCTTTATTAGACGAAATGCATGGGGAACCCAATTCTTACTGTTCGGATAGGGGCTGTGGCTGGCTCAAGGTTTGAATTTTTCCGTCAATTTCGAGGTCGACCGTAACAGGTCTAACGGCAACAATCCGCCAACCAGGCAAAGGGTTTTCGCCGGTGCTGCCAGCAACTGATTGGCCATCAACATTGAATACGGCACGCCCTTGCCCGCTGGGGCTGCCTATGATAGCCAGCAATTTGATCTTGCTGGTTTGTGGTGTAGCGGCAGTCAGCCAAAGTTCGGCGGGTTGCAGCGGTTGGCCGGTACTGACAACGGTGGCGGCGATAGGCTCGCTGGGCAAAGGCGCCGGCAGGGGTGAAAGCAGCCGTACCGCCCAATAGCCGACAACGCCTGCAGTGGCTAGCAGAGCAATAAATGGTGGTTTGCGATATTGCGTGCCAAAGGGAGTCATAGTGAGCATAAAGTTCATATAATCAGGATTCCTTCGACATTATCACAAATCCCCGAATGTCCATGTCAGTTACCTTGAAACACAACGCACGCGGTTTTACGCTTATTGAAGTGATGGTCGTCATCGTCATCCTCAGCGTTCTGGCAGCGCTTATCGTGCCACGGATCATGTCACGCCCGGACGAGGCTCGTGCAGTTGCCGCAAAGCAGGATGTGGCGCAGGTGTTGCAGGCGCTCAAACTGTATCGCCTCGACAACTTCCGTTACCCCTCAACCCAGCAGGGTTTGCAGGCACTTGTGGTCAAACCGACGCTGGAGCCAGTGCCGCAGCGATGGCAGTCCTACCTTGACAAGCTGCCCAAAGACCCGTGGGGCAATCCGTATCAATATCTCTCACCCGGCATCAAAGGTGAAGTTGATGTCTTCAGTCTGGGAGCCGATGGCAAACCCGGTGGCGACGGCGTTGATAGCGATGTTGGCTCCTGGGATCTTTAATTGGCAGAACGCGGCTTTACGCTGATCGAAATCCTGATTGTCGTTGCCATTATCGGTATCGCCGGTAGTGTGATCGTACTTTCCGGACGTTCCGGGCCGAAGCGAGTCCTGGAGGCGGAGGCCGATCGTCTGTTGCAGATTTTGTCAGTAGCGCGCGATGAGGCTGAAGTCACCGGCCAGCCGCTGGCCTTGAGCTTTTCTCCGCAAGGCTATAGTTTTCAGCGCCGCGAACGCAATGGTCGCTGGCAGCCGGTGGCCGACGATCTGCTGCGTGCCCGGCAATGGCCTGTTGCCGTTACCAGCGTGCGTCTGGAACCAGACACCTTGGGCAACCAGTTACGTTTTGAACCAGGTGGCCGCGCGCTCCCTTTTTCACTACGCATTGACGCGCTGGAGCAGCAGGTTGGCATTACTGGCGATGCGCTTGGCCGTTACCGTTTGCTAGCGGCACCATGAATTTGCGCCAAGCCGGCTTTACACTAATTGAAGTACTTGTTGCGCTGACGATTGTTGCCGTCAGCCTTGGCGCCGGGTTGCGCGCCATCGGTGCCATGACTGATCGTACGCTGGAAGGAGAATTGCGTCTGGTTGCCCTGTGGAGTGCTGACAACCGCTTACAGGAGCAATTTCTGACTTCTCCGTTTCCGAATGTCGGCATCAGCGAGAGCGATTGCCCGCAAGGACGCTGGGCGCTACGTTGCGTTCAGGAAGTTAGCGCCACACCAAACGGCAGCATTCGCAAAATAGTCGTCGAAGTCTGGCGCCTGAATGGTGATAAAAAAGACCGCATGGTCGCGCGACTGATGGCCTTTGGTAGTTCGGTACCACGTCAATGAAGCGGAACAAGCAGGCCGCTGGTTTCACCCTGATCGAGCTACTGGTTGCCGTCAGTCTGCTGGCCCTGGTTAGCGTACTCGGTTATCGCGGGCTGGACGGCATGCTGCGCGGTCGCGATGGTCTGGACAAACGCACTCAGGAACTGGCCGCGCTCAATGAAACCTGGCGCTGGCTGGCGCGAGACCTGACGCACCTGATTCCCGCCTTGCCGGCAACCGACGGGGTGCCACTTATGCAGACCAGTAACGATGATGCCGGTAATACTATTGTCACCATGGCCGTGTTTAATGAACTGCGCGACGCACCCGATGCTGAGCAAGCCCGCTATCGTCTGGTGACTTATCAAATTGTTGCCAGCGGCTTGCAACGTAGCGAACGCCCTTTGCGCGAGGCGACAGACGCAACGGAGATTCAAACCATCATCCTCGCCCCTGCCAGCCGCTGGAAGCTGGCCTACTGGAACCCAAGCGGAAGCTGGCTCAACCCGCCCAATGGCAGCAGCACGGGAGCGCCCAGCGCGGTTCAAGTATCATTAACGCTCTTCGATCAGCCATTCATTCGTGTATTTACCCTGACGCAGTGATCATCCCTAGCCAAAACAACTTTCGCCACAAACAACATGGAGTCGCCATTGTTACCGCCTTGCTGTTGACCATGCTGGTCGCGGTAACGGTAACAGGCATGGTTTGGCGCCAGCATGTGACATTGCGTCGATTGGAAAATGCGGCAGCCGGCATGCAGATGCATTGGATCGCCCGCGGCGGACTTGAGTGGGCGCGGCTGGTTATGTCCGGCGACGCGCAATCAAGTTCAACTGATCACCTTGGGGAGGTCTGGGCACAAGGCCTGCCCAGCACGCCACTGCAGGAAAACCTGCTCGACAAGAATAGCCCTCACAGTGAAAAGCTGGGTGAACTAAGTGGCCGGATCAGCGATTTGCAGGCCCGTTTCAACGTCGCGCGCCTCAACGGCCAGGGTAAAGTTGATCCTGCTGCCCTGATTATCTTTGAACGATTGATGCAGGGTGCTGGCGCCTCATCCGGAGAAGCCAAGGCATTTGCCCAGCGCTTTTTCAGCGCCAATCAGAACAATGCACTGGCCAGTGGTCGTGCCTGGAGCCGGATCGAACAACTGGCCAATGCCCCCGAGCTACGCCCCTACTGGCCGCAACTTGAAAGCCAGCTAACCTGGCTGCCGCGCACTACGCTGATCAATCTGAACACAGCCAGCACAAGTGTTCTGGCTGCCGCCCTGCCAACTTTTTCTGACAGCCAGGTTCGGCAGTTGGTAACGTTGCGCGATCAAGCCGACTTCCGCAATCTCACCGATGCCATGCAGCGACTGAATGATACCAATCTGACATTCCCCAACGATCTGCTATCCACCAACAGCCGCTATTTTCTGGTTGAAGGCGATGTCATTTTCGGTCGTCTGACGCGGCATTACGAATGGGCTATTGAACGTAACGGGCGCGCCAGTCGCGTCATCTGGCAGCGTGAGGCTTCATGAAACTGCCCGTTTTGCTCCTTCCACCGCTGCGCAACATCAACAGCAGTGACGCCAGACAACTTGCCGCCTTGCCGGTGTGGAACCTTACTGTCAGCGGCATGCAGGCGAGCACGCTCGATGCCTGGCGCGGGCGTAATGTAGAACTCTGGCTCGACAGTGCCGATGTCTTGCTGCTGCGGCGCAAACTGCCCAAACTGCCAATCAAACGCCTACGCCAGGCGCTGCCCAATGCCATCGAGGATATTGTTGCCGGTGACGTTGCCAACCTGCACTGCACAGTTGGCCCCGACAGCACCGATGGTCAGCGCTGGATTGCCGCAGTGCCACACCCTGCACTCGACAGCTTGCTCAAGGCACTGAATACATTATCAATCAATGTCGAACGTGTTGGCACCCCGGCGCTGGCCCTGCTCGATCAACCTACGGGCGTAGCGGCCTGGATCAACCCGGCCAGCAGCGACGAATTGCGCTGGGCGATGCGCATCGGTAACGACCTGCTTGGTGGCGATGCGGCGCTGGCTGATGCACTGGGCGTCGCCTGCCCCAGCGTCCCCCAAATAGCGCTGCCGGATCGCCTGAACTGGAACCTGATCGACGACCTCAATATTGATCTGCCACGCCAGCGCAGTGACCGTTTCAACAGGGCTCAGTCATGGCTGCAACCCTTGCAAGCCATGCTTGGCTGGTTGTTCTTGCCATTCCTTATTTACTTACTCGGTCTGGGGATCGACACCGCCCGACTGGCGCTGGAGAAGCGCCAACTTGCAGCAGTGCCCAGTGCAATTTACGTACCACTCAACCCCGGCCAACCGGTCATGATGGATGCCCGCCTCCTGCTGCGGCATCAACTTGACCAGTTGAACGGCCAAGCCGATCCCGGCAGTAATCCGCGCCAGTTGCTGCCGCTAATTGATGCGGCCGCCCAACTGCGTAAACAGCTACCAGGACAACCCGTTCCAGCGGCTGGCGAATTTGCCAACGGTCAGTTGATTCTGCGCTATGCCGTTGCCCCAACGACTCAGCCCGCCAAACTCGGCCACTTCGAAATTACGTGGCGCAGCAATGGCCGCGAAGCCGTCATCAGCGCACAGGAGGGATCATGAGCCGGCCGGCGAAGCTCCCCAAATTAAATGGTCAACACTTGTTGCTGGCTGGTGCGATCATAATTTTTAGCTTGTTTGCGTGGTTGACCGTAACAAATCAAAAATTAGAGGCCGAACTACCGCGTTTACGGCTCGATGCTGGTCGCGCCCAAAGCATGGCCAGTTCGATTCGTGAAGCCCTGGCCAGACCACAAAAGCAATGGACCGCCGACGCTCTGGTTGCTGCGCTGAACGCGCTCGCCAAGCAGCAGCAAATCGCCCTGCGCAGCGAAAGCACCGGTCAGGGCGTACGTACAACAGGCAAGGGTTTGCCGCCCGAAGCCCTTACCCAGTGGCTGGCCACTGCCCAGCGCGAGATTCAACTCGCCCCTAGTGCGGGCACCTTCGAAACACTGGCCGGTGAAGGGGCAATTCGACTTGATGTCCGTATTGATTGGCAGACTATTGGCGGGGCCAGCCGATGAAATCCATTCTGCGTTTCTGTACCTTGTTATTTTGCAGCCTGCTGGTAGCCATGATCAGTGCGCCTGCTGCACTGCTCGCCGGCGTTGTTTCACACTTCTCCCAACAACGAATTACGCTAGCCGACGCAGATGGCTTCTGGTGGCGTGGATCAGCCTGGGTTTCCGTCAGCCAGCCCGGACAATCCGCCCTGACCATGCCAGGGCGCCTGCAATGGGAATTTGAACCGGAAGGGCCGGGCTTCCGTATTTCCGGCTCCCCCTGGTTAAGCACTCCGTTCTCCGCCCAGTGGCGCGGCAAACTTCAGCTCAGCCCCGGCCAAGCCCAGTTGCCGGCCAGCGCCCTGCAACAGCTTGGCCCCCCATTCACCCTCGTGCGCCCCGGCGGACTACTCAATCTCAGTTGGCAAAATGCCGAGCAGATGGTTATCGAATGGCGTGCGGCCAGCTCATCCCTTTCGCCACTGCCCCAACTCGGCGACTATCGTATTTCCGTCCAGCCTGGACGGCTGCAATTAAGTACCCTGCGTGGCCCGCTGCAATTGAGCGGCGAAGTAGTTTCAGGACTTCCTTTTAATGGCACCGCGCGTAGCGATCCAGAAGCTGCCGAAAAACTCGCCGGCCTCTTGAATATCCTCGGCCCCACCAGTAACGGCATCACTACCTTGCGATTCTAATAATCATGTCCGCCCCCTTCTCTCTCCGTACCCTGGCCCTGACCCTTGCACTGACTTTTTGCGTGCAAGGCATTTCCAACGCTGCACCGCCTAACCAGCTAGCCGCAGACGAGAAGGTCACGCTCAATTTTGTCGATGCCGAAATCGACACGGTGATCAAAGCGCTCGGCCTATTTACCCAGAAAAATTTCGTCATTGATGGCCGCGTCAAAGGCAAGATCAACTTGGTATCGCCGCGCCCGCTGAATCGTGAGGAAGCCTTATCAACGCTGCTCTCAGCCTTGCGCCTGCAAGGCATTTCGGTGGTCGAAGCCGATGGCGTCGCAAAGGTACTGCCGGAAGCCGATGCCAAGTTGCATGGCGGCAGCATTCGCGGGCAAGGCGACATGAACGGGCGTGGCGATCAGGTCATCACCCGCGTCTTCCAGCTGCGCATGGAGTCAGCCAACAATCTGTTGCCCGTGCTGCGCCCACTAATATCACCCAATAACAGCATCACCGCCTACCCTGCCAACAACACGCTGGTGATTACCGACTATGCTGAAAACATCAACCGTCTGGCGCGCATCATTGCCTCGGTCGATAATTCAAAAATATCCGACGTCAAGGTCTTGCCGGTACAGCATGCCGTTGCCAGTGACATGGCCGCCCTGCTCAGTAAATCACTCGATGAAGGTGGCGGAACGGCAGCCGACCCGGGCCAGCGCATCAGCATCATGGCGGATTCACGCAGCAATCGCCTGATCATTCGCTCCAGCAGCCCCGGTCGCGTCGCACTCGCCACCCGCCTGCTTGAAGAACTAGATCAGCCCAGCAGCCAGCCCGGCAACATACACATCGTTTATCTGAAAAATGCCGAAGCCAGCAAACTCGCCGGTATTCTGCGTTCCGTGATCAGTGGTGACAGCGGAGCATCAGGCGCATCAGCAAGCAGCAGCCTGGCGCCTGGCAACTCTGCATTTCAGTCAGGCAACAATACAACCGGCAACGGCAATGGCTCAGGGTTCGCTAGCGCAAGCGGCAATGGCAATACAACGAACAACGGTAGCCTGAATTCCGTCAGCAACAATAGCACCGGTGGTGGCATGATCCAGGCCGACCCAAGTACCAACTCGCTGATCATCACCGCACCCGAACCGGTATACCGCAATTTGCGCAGCATAATCGACAAGCTCGACATGCGCCGTGCGCAAGTTTTTGTTGAAAGCCTAATCGTCGAAGTTTCGGCTGAAAATGTTGCCGAATTCGGCATCCAGTGGCAAGGCGTCAGCAATTCAACCAATGTATTTGGCGGCACCAACTTTACAACCCCAGGTTCGGGCAGCAACATTCTCACCTTGGGCAATTCAGGTGCCAGCGGAGCACTCCCAACGCCGGGCGGCGGCCTCAATTTCGGTCTGATCAACGGCACCGCGCTTTCCATCGGCGGTGTCACCATCGGCAATCTTGGCCTGCTGGCGCGTGCACTTGAAACCACCGGCAAGGCCAATATTTTGTCTACACCAAATCTGATGACGCTGGACAACGAAGAAGCGCGCATCATCATCGGCCAGAACGTTCCCTTCGTGACCGGGCAATACGCATCTACCGGCAATACAGCGACGGTGAATCCCTTCCAGACAGTTGAACGCAAAGACGTCGGACTGACGCTCAAAGTCAAACCCCAGGTTTCTGATGGCGGCATTGTCCGCATGCAGATTTATCAGGAAACCAGCAATGTCGCCAGCACCACAAGCACCAACCTGATCACCACCAACAAGCGCGCCATTGAAACCACTGTGCTTGTTGACGACGGCCAGATCATTGCGCTTGGTGGTCTGATCGAAGATAGTGAAAAAGGCAGCGTCGAAATGGTTCCATTTCTCGGCAACATTCCCTTCATTGGTGCCCTCTTCCGTTACGACAACCGCAAGCGCTCAAAAACCAACCTAATGGTTTTCCTGCGGCCTTACGTGGTGCGCACGCCAGAAGACAGCCGTGGATTGGTAACCGATCGTTATGACTACATGCGCAGCAAAAACATCGACAACCTGCCGGAAAAACGCCTGACCATGCCGGAGTTTGGAGCTCCGCTACTACCACCACTCGAAAGTGGTGTTACAGCTCGTGATCCTTTCCCTTTGATGCGCATGCATCGCGACCTGCCCGTTTTCCCGGAAGAAAAATGAACCAGGAAACACGCGACAGCTTGCGTCTACCCTACGCTTTTGCACGTCAGCAACATATTCTGATCCTCGGCAACAGCGACGGCAAAACCGATGTTCTGGTCGACGAATCAACGCCGATCACAGCCATTGCCGAAGTCCAGCGTCTGGCCGCCCCGTTGCGCGTGACACGAACTGAGAGCTCCGATTTTGTCCGCCGTCTCGAAGCGCATTACGCCTGGCAGGATAACGACGCCGCCGCCGCTGTCGATGCACTCGGTCAGGACGTTGACGTTGCAAGGCTGATGGAAGAAGTATCTGAGAGTTCCGACCTGCTTGATGGCGACAACGATGCGCCGATCATCCGCACCATCAACGCCCTGCTCAATCAGGCGGTTCGCGATGGCGCCAGCGATATTCACATCGAGCCATTCGAGTCAGCCAGTGTGGTGCGCCTGCGCATCGACGGCATTCTGCGCGACATTGCTCACCCGCACCCCGGCCTTCATGCCGCGCTGATTTCACGTATCAAAATCATGGCCAGCCTTGATATTGCCGAAAAACGCCTGCCACAGGACGGTCGTATTGCGCTGCGTATCGGCGCCAAGGCCATTGATGTTCGCGTCTCGACATTACCGGTCAGCCGTGGGGAACGCGCCGTGCTGCGTTTGCTTGACAAAGACCGTGGCCGCATGCAACTCGACACACTGGGCCTGTCGGCGCCTTCGCAAGTCATTTTTGACCAGCTCCTTAACCAGCCGCACGGCATTGTTCTGGTCACCGGCCCGACCGGTTCCGGCAAAACCACCACACTCTACGCCGCCCTCTCGCGCCTGCCACGTGATGAACTTAATATCATGACTGTGGAAGACCCAATTGAATACGAACTGAGCGGTATCAGTCAGACGCAGGCGCACAGCCGCATCGGCATGGATTTCGCCCGCGCCTTGCGCGCCATCCTGCGTCAGGATCCGGATGTTGTCATGATCGGCGAAATCCGCGATCAGGAAACTGCGCAAATTGCCGTACAAGGCTCGTTGACCGGCCACCTCGTGCTGGCCACGCTGCACACCAACGATGCTCCCTCAGCCGTCACCCGACTCATCGATATGGGTATCGAACCCTTTCTGCTTGCCAGCAGCCTGTCCGGCGTACTGGCCCAGCGTCTGGTACGCAAACTCTGCCTACACTGCCGGCACCAGGATGAAAATGGTCGCTGGCTGGCAGTAGGTTGCGCTAAATGCAACGGCAGCGGCTATCTCGGCCGCACCGGGGTTTATGAGTTGCTCACCGTGACGCCGCGCCTCGCCACCTGCATTCATGATGGGGCAGCGGAATCCGAAATACGGCGCATCGCCCACGAGGATGGCATGATTTCGATGAGCAGCGATGCCGCGCGCTGGATTGAAGCCGGCATCACTACCGCCGAAGAGGTGGCGCGCGCCACGCGCGACTAGTTCAAACATGGGCTTTTTCAAATACCAGGCCAGTGACGATGATGGCCAGATCCGCTCCGGCAAGATCGAGGCTGACAACGCCAGATCAGCCCGCAGCCAGTTACGTGAGCAAGACCTGTGGGTACTTGAAATTGAAGAAATCCGGACCAAATCCGGGCAAACCGGCTTTTTTTCACGCCGACGCTGGAATGCCGCCCGCCTTTCTTACCTGACACGACAACTGGCCGGCCTGCTCGCTGCCGGCTTGACCCTGTCCCGCGCGCTCGCCGCCATGATCCAGCAGGAAACCCTGCCGGAAATTCGTGCCGTGCTAACCCGGGTGCGCAACGAAGTTGAATCCGGCAGCAGTCTTTCGGATGCGCTTTACAGCGAGCCAGAAGCCTTCCCCAGCGTTTATTGCGCAGTGATTGCTGCTGGTGAAAGCGCTGGCGATCTGTCTGGCGTCGCCCTGCGCCTGGCCGATTTTCTCGAAGCACGCCATGCGCTGCAACTCAAGATAATCACCGCACTGGCCTACCCGGCAATCGTTTGTATTGTTGCATTGCTAGTCGTTGGCGGCCTGCTGATTTATGTTGTACCGCAGGTCGTTTCTGTTTTTGAGCACACCAAAACCCAGCTGCCCTTACTCACCCGACTGATGATCGGCATTTCCAATCTATTGCGTGAAAACTGGTGGCTGATCCTGCTCGTTGCGGTAAGTGGCTTCTGGGGCATTAGTCAGCTTTGGTGCCAACCAGCTTTTCGTGTCCGTGCCGACCAGCGAATCCTCGGTATGCCCGTCATTGGTTCGACTTGGCTGGCAATTGACACCGCACGTGCCGCCTCAACCCTGGCCATGCTGGTCACGGCCGGCGTACCACTCTTGCAGGCGCTGGATACCGTCAGAAAAACCCTATCCAACAAAGCCTTGCAAGTCGATATGGCGCAAGTCGGTGATGATGTTCGCGAAGGGGTCAGATTGTCACGCGCCCTTGCCCGCAGCGAACGTTTCCCGCCGCTGCTGGTGCAACTGATCGACAACGGTGAAGCCACCGGCAAACTGGCTGAAATGCTCGAACATGCCGCACGCACCCAGCAATCAGAGGTTGAACGACGCCTGATGTTACTGACCAGCCTGCTTGAGCCAATAATGGTGCTGACCATGGGTCTCTTCGTGTTGCTCATCGTGCTCGCGGTGATGATGCCAATTATTGAAATAAACCAGCTGATTCACTAACTTCACCTCGGCATCGGCAATTTTTTTACTCCAGAAGGTAAATTTTGGCCAACCCAGAAAGCAATTACTTGAATTGTGAGGTAGTCGTCCCATTGCCATAACCAGCTCGCTACAACAGCAGGCAAGACGCAAGACTTATTTTCTGTTTTGAATCAGGCGATCAGGGCGGCACTTCGACAGCAATTCGCTGTTGACAGTGGTTGGCATTGCGGCGATTAAACATCTGCTGGCACCTGGTTTTCTCGCCGACATCAAGGCACGTTGACAATACCAGTCGAAATGCCTGTTTGAACTATCCGCGAAACACTGTTCGCAGGGTGAGCCTAGTTCCGTTCTGTTGCGCGCCTAGATTGGCTGATAAACGTGGGCCGGTATTGTCTGCCGGGCGCAGGAAAACACACCGCGAAGCCTGTTGCTCAATTCGCCGCATCCCAATCTGCTGGGCTTCATGCCAGCCTTGAACGTCAGCGAGGGCAAGATCAATCTGATGATCACCATGCTCAATAGACTACTCCTACGCTAAAACAGGCTAACCATAAATAATCATGCGGTTTCCAAACCCACTAAACATCCCAAACGTACTCTGGTTCGCCGGGTGACAAATTGGTCAACTTGCGCCAAAAGCAACTTTGTATTACCGTTAATACAACCTGTTTTGGAGCGATGACATGACTACCACCGTTCGCATTCCCCAGCGTCTCGAACAGGCGCTGGCGCGCTATTGCGTGGAAACCAAACGCAGCAAATCGGAAGTGATTATTGAGCTTCTTCAAAACCGATTCACTGCCGAGTCACCACTAAAGACACCTTTCGAACTAGCCTGCGAAACCGGTTTTGTCGGGGCGCTCTCGCTTGATGAAAATGCGGCCGAAAATAGCCGGAATGCGGTGCGCGCTGCCATCGCCAGTAAACATGGGCGTCAGCACGATTAATGGAGACGCTGCTCGTCGATACCGGTCCGCTCGTTGCACTGGCCAACAAGCGCGACAAGTTTCATCTCAGGTGCACTGAGACACTCGAAAACCATCGTGGGCGTCTGCTAACCACCTGGGCCGTTCTCTCCGAGTTTGCCCACCTTACGGACTCGATCAACGCCACATTGCCGCTTTATCACTGGATCGAACGTGGCGGGCTGGAACTGCTGCCGCTCGGTCGCGATGAATTGGTGACGGCGATTGACTGGATCGAGCGTTACGCCGTCCGGCCCATGGATCTGGCGGATGCCTCGCTCGTCGTCGCCGCGCTGAAAACCGGCTGTACTAAAATCTGGACCCTGGATCGCGCCGATTTCGAAACCTACCGTTTGCCGGGGCGCAAACACTTCACGCTGGTTTGAAGCCCACCCAATGTCGAAAACCACAATGATCGAAAATCGCCTAAGTACCGAACTCGCCGCAATCGAAACCACCGGCCTCACCCGCCGCCGCCACATGCTGGAATCGCCCTGTGGGCGAACTGTTACGGTCGACGGCAAAAACCTGCTTAATTTTGCCAGCAACGATTACCTCGGTCTGGCCGGCAATGCGGAGATCGCCCAGGCCATGGCCAATGGTGCCTTGCAATGGGGTGCCGGCAGTGGTGCCTCGCATCTGGTCAGCGGCCACCTCGCGCCGCATGAAGCGCTGGAAAAGGAAATTACCGCCTTCACCGGCTTTCCGCGCGCGCTGACTTTTTCCACCGGTTACATGGCCAACCTTGCCGTAACGCCGACGTTGGCCGGGCGCGGCGATGCCGTTTTTGCCGACAAGCTCAACCATGCTTCGCTGATCGACGCCATGCTACTGGCCAAGGCCAACGGGGCCGATGTCCAGCGCTATGCCCATAACGACATGGCGGCGCTGGAGAAAATGCTGGCCGCCAGCAGCGCGCCGACCAAGATCATCGTCAGCGATGCGGTGTTCAGCATGGATGGCGATCTCGCCCCACTGCCCCCGCTTTTTGCGCTGGCCGAACAATACGATGCCTGGCTGGTGATTGACGACGCGCATGGTTTTGGCGTCCTCGGGCCGCACGGCAAAGGCAGTCTGGCCCATTTCAACCTGCCGGCCAGCCCACGCATTCTGCTCATGGGTACGCTGGGCAAGGCGGCAGGCGTTGGCGGGGCCTTCGTCGCCGGTTCTGAAACCGCCATCGAATATCTCTTGCAAAAAGGCCGCAGCTACATTTTCACCACCGCCCAGCCGCCGGCCATTGCCTGTGCGCTGTCAAAGAGCCTGCAACTGATCCGCGATGGCGATGCCCTGCGCGCCAACCTGATAGCCCGCATCGGCCAGTTGCGTGACGGGCTGGCAGTCTCCTCACTTAAACTGCTGCCCTCCATAACCGCCATCCAGCCACTGATCGTCGGCGAAAACGAAGCCACCGTGGCGCTGTCGAAAGCGCTGTGGGAACGCTGTCTGTGGGTGCCGGCCATCCGCCCGCCCACGGTGCCGAAAGACACTGCGCGTCTGCGTATTTCCGTTTCGGCGGCGCACACGGCCAGCGATATTGACCAACTGATTACCGCTCTCAAGGAATTGGCATGACCCCTCTCGTTTTTCTCCCCGGCTGGTGCGTCGGGCGCGGCCCGTTGAATGCTGCGGTCAACGCACAAAACGGCCTGATTTTTGATCTCCCCGGCTACGGCAGTGCACCGCTGATTACTGATTTTTACGCCGCCGCCGACGATATCGCCGCCCGCCTGCCACCGGGTAGCACGTTGATCGGCTGGTCGCTCGGTGCGCAATTGGCCATCGCCATTGCTGCCCGTGCCCCGCAAAAAGTTGGCAAGCTGGCGCTGATCGCCGGCACCACTTCCTTTGTCCAGCGCGACGGCTGGCCGCACGCCATGCCCCCGGAAATGCTGGCTGATTTTGCTGCCGGCGTTGCGGCTGATATTGAAGCCATGCTGCCGCGCTTTGTCGGCGGCTTCAATCGTGGCGACGCGCGTGCCAAAGCAGTAACCAGCGAACTGCTTGAACTGGCCGATGCGCGCCCATCCGGCGACGTACTGGCCACCGGCCTCAACTGGCTGCGCGATGTTGACCTGCGCCCACTTGCGCCGCAGATCAAGGCACCGACCCTGCTCATCCACGGCGCCAATGACCCGCTGATGCCGCTGGCCGCTGCCGAATCCCTCGCCGCGCTGATTCCCGGTGCTGAATTGGCCGTTTTCGCCGATTGCGCTCACGCCCCTTTCCTTTCCCAGCCAGAGGCCTTCAACGCCCGGCTCAGCACCTTCATTAATGCATAGACCGCCCAAGGCGCGCATCCGTCAGTCTTTCGAACGGGCAGCGTCAACCTACGACAGCGCTGCCGAAATCCAGCGCCACATCTGCACCCAGCTTGCCGCTGCCTTACCCTCCAGCCAGCCAGTCGGCCGCCTGCTGGACGCCGGCTGCGGCACCGGCTTTGCGCTGGGTTTGTTGCTGGCTCGCTTCCCCAATGCCCAGGCCATCGCTCTCGATCTGGCACCCGGCATGCTGCAACGCATCGTCACTCCCTGCTGCCAGATTGCCGGCGATCTCGAACATCTGCCGTTGGCCAGCAACAGTCTTGACCTTTACTGGTCCAGCCTCGCCGTACAGTGGTGCGAATTACCGCAAGCACTGGCCGAAGCACACCGCGCACTCAAGTCACAGGGGCAAATGGCCGTCGCCACGCTCGGGCCGCAGACTTTCCATGAACTGCGCCAAGCCTTTGCCAGTATCGACGATTATCAACACACGCTGGGCTTCCACAGCGCAGAGGAAATCGGCCATCTGGCAGCACAAGCGGGGTTTGTTACGGTCAACGTCCAAAACAGCCCAAAAATTGCGTATTACCCGGATTTCAAAACCCTGCTCAAAGCCGTCAAAGCAATAGGCGCCAACCAACTCGGCGCTGGCCGTCGTACCAGCCTGATGAGTCGCAGCCGCTTCAAGCAAGCGGAAGCCGCCTTTGAACTGCTGCGCGTTGATGCCGGATTGCCGCTGACTTACGATGTGATCACCCTCAACGCCATAAAATGAATCCTGCTTATTTCCTGACCGGCACCGATACCGAAATCGGCAAAACCTTCATCACCTGCGCCCTGCTTCAGCGTGCCCGACAGCTCGGCCTGCGCGCGGTTGGCGTCAAACCGATTGCCGCCGGCACGGATGCATTTGGCAAAAATGAAGATGTCGAAAATATCCGGGCAGCCAGCACGCTCAGCCTGCCCGACGAAATCATCAACCCGTATTGTTTCAAGGCGGCTGTTGCACCGCACATTGCCGCAGCGGAAGCAGGTATCGCGATTGATTTCGCCAGAATTCAGGCCGCTTGCAGCAGCGCAATCCAACAAGCTGATTTGGTCATTATTGAAGGCGTTGGCGGTTTCAGGGTGCCTTTGGGTGCCGCTGGCGATAGTGCAGATCTTGCCGTCGCACTGGGCCTGCCGATCATTCTCGTCGTCGGCATGCGCCTCGGTTGCATCAACCACGCACTGCTCAGTGCCGAAGCCATTGCAGCGCGAAACCTGACAATTGCCGGTTGGGTCGCCAACCGCATCGACCCGCATATGGCGCGTTTTGAGGAAAATCTGGCGACACTCAAAACACGATTGAACGCCCCACTGCTGGGCGTTGTGCCGCATGACCCGACAGGCGGCAGTATCGCCGCAGCAAATTACCTAAACCTGCCCGGCCAACTCGGCCTTTAACACCTCAGCGACTTCAATCAGGCGTGCCTGTAGGTCGGCAATCTGCGCATCAACGCCGTTGATACCGTTTAGCTTGATCTGTTGCTCAAGGGTAAAAGCGAGTTCTGTCCCGGGTTCGTCGGCAAAGGTAGCCAGCAAGCCCTTCACGGTATGCACCTCGCGTTGCAATGTTGGCGCATTTCCCGCCGCCAGGGCGCTCGCCAGACTGGTGCAATTGTTGTCGACATCCTGCAAATACATGTCGATCATCATCGTGAAGATTTCTTCGTCGCCACCCAGACGATCAAGTATCAACAATTTATCCAGCGTGTATGCCTTCATCTTTTCCCCTCAAGCCACCATTCGCGGCCAAGTCTTTTATTTTACGCAATCGGCAATGGCGGCCAGCAGTTCATTGACCCGAATCGGCTTTGAAACATACCCATCCATCCCTGCCGCCAGGCAACGCTCACGATCACCGGCCAGCGCATTGGCGGTCATCGCCACAATCGGCAGATGCCGCTCGGTGTCGTCTTCGCGCTGGCGAATCGCTTCGGTTGCCGCCAAACCATCCATTACCGGCATCTGCAAATCCATCAGGATCAAATCAAAATCGGTCGCCGCAGACATTTTTACGGCTTCGGCGCCGTTGACCGCAACCGTTACCCGATGCCCCTGTTTGGTCAACAGTGCCATCGCCAGTTTCTGATTGATCAAATTATCTTCGGCCAGCAGAATATTCAATTCGCGTCGCGCCTCTTCCAGCGTGTGGCGGGTGATCAATGGCTGCGCCGCGCCACCTTGTTGGCCAAGCAGCAAAATAATCGCCTCACGCAACTCGTCCTCCAGCAGCGGCTTGATCAGATAGGCCGCAACACCCAGCTCCCGACAACGTTGCGCATCACCGCGCAAGCCGGCGGCGGAAATCATCATCACCGTACCAATTGGCGGTGTCTCTCCGCGCTGCAAAACGGCGGCAACATCAAAACCACTCAGCCCGGGCATGGCAGAATCGAGCAGCAGGAGGCGATACGGCTCGCCACGCTGCGCCCCGGCCTGAAGCGCAGCCAGGGCCGCTTCACCACTTTCAACGCTGGTGACCAGCGCCCCCCAATGGGTCAATGAGGCCGCAAGCGCAGAGCGGGTTGCCGCGACATCATCAACCACCAGAGCACGACACCCCTGCAAGCTGACTGGCTGCGCAAGACCTGCCTGGGCTTCGGCGACGCCGGCAACCATCGTGAAATTAAAACGACTACCCTGACCTTCTTCGCTCTCGACCCAGAGGTTGCCAGCCATCATCTTGACCAGATTGACACAGATGGTGAGCCCCAGCCCGGTTCCGCCAAAACGCCGGGAGACCGACGAATCGGCCTGCGAAAATGGCTCGAAAATGGTGTCCTGCTTGTCTTGGGGAATCCCGATACCCGTATCGCAAACCGCGAAATGCAAGGTGTTGTGCGTCGCATCCAGCACTTCTGATGTCACCTTGAGAATGACACTGCCGCGCTCGGTAAATTTGATGGCGTTGCCCAGTAAATTGGTCAAAATCTGGCGCAGTCGGCTCGGGTCACCATTGAGCCAGCTCGGCACGTTCGGCGCAACGTCAAGGATCAGCTCCAGCCCCTTTTCCTCGCAGCGCAGGCCGAGTGGTTTCAGGGTATCGCGCAGCAAGTTGGACAAGCGAAAATCAATGCGCTCCATCGTCATCTTGCCGGCTTCAATCTTCGAGAAATCAAGGATGTCGTTAATCAGCACCAGCAACGCATCGGCGGATGAACGCACCATTTCAAGATATTGCCGCTGATTGGCATCCAGGTCGGTATCCAGCGCCAGCGATGTCATGCCGATGATGCCATTCATCGGTGTGCGGATCTCGTGGCTCATATTGGCCAAAAACTCACTCTTTGCCCGACTTGCCTGCTCGGCGGTTTCCTTGGCCAGCCCCAACTCGACCGCCACCCGCTTGCGCTCGGTAATTTCATGGAAAAGCCAGAGATGACCACGGCATTCATCAGGATGCGGATTGAACGGCGAAACGTAAATCGGCACATAGTCGAATTCGAGAACACGTCCATCCAGCAAATTCAACTCGTGGCGTGATGAGGCCTCGCCAAGCGCCAGAATATCGCGCACCTGCTGCAGGAAACCGTCAGCATCCTGCATGTTGGCGCGGCATTCATCAAGGATCTGCAGGGCCGGCTGGCCGATGGCATCCATCGACATATCCTCAACCCCGAACAGGTTGAACAAGGCCTGATTGGCCATTACCATCATGTGGTTTTCGTCCTCGACCACCACTCCGGACTGCATGCTCTCGATCAGAGCCGAAAGCCGCGAACTCGTCGACAGTAAAAACTCTTCATCACTCTTGCGCGCGCTGATGTCCTGAAAGGCAGCAACGGTCCCGACAAATTTATCGCCCTCAAAAAGCGGCACCGAGACAACGGAAATCGGGAAAATCCGGCCATCCTTGCGCGTAAAGCCATCCACCTCGGAACGGAAAACATGGCAAGCCGCCACCGGTGCATGCATCGGGCACTCTTCTCGCGAGACACGCAAGCCGGATGCGGTCTGAAAGTGCAACGTGTCATGCACTTCACGTCCCAGCAGTTCGCCACGTGACCAGCCAAGCAGACGCTCCGCCTCGGCATTGACGAAGTTGCATATCCCGTTGGCGTCCGCCGCTACCACGCCTTCGCCCAATGCATCAGTCAGGCTTTTGAGAAAACGGTTTTGCTCACCGATTCGCTCTTCCTGCAATTTGAGCCGCGCCGAGGCCCGATTGAGGGCCGTGACCAGGCTGCTGATCTCCTGATTACCGCGATAATCCGGCAAAATCTCGCCACGCCTGACATCCAGGCCCGCCGCAAATTCAGCCGCCCGTGCCAAAACACGCATGGGACGCGCCAGCAGGAAAAGCAGCAGAACTACGGCCAGCACAATGACCATCAACGCAGCAATCAGGCTGTCTTTCCACATATGGCGGTGCGCTTCAGCCAGCCCGCCCAAGCCGATTTCGAGGCGAACCCAGCCGGACTGTTCGGCAAGTGGTTGCCACAGGACAAGCGCCTCGGCGCTGGACTCCCTCAGTTTGCCATTGACTGGCAGCGCAAACTTTGGGGCATCACTTTTTTCGAAAAATATCTGGCTATCCGCAGCCTTGCGCAAACCGGCGCGCAGTGTGCCGTCAATATTCAATACGTGCACCGAACGAATTTCAGGATGGCTGGCCGCCAGCGCCAGAACATTTTCAAGCGTTACGCCGCCTTCCTGTCCACTACTTGCCGTGATCTTGACCAGCCCGCTCGCCAGCGCCTCGCCCTGTTCGACGAGCATATTTTCGCGGAATTCCGATTGCTCATAAACGGTATACGTTGTGTAGAAAACAATGGTCAGGGCGAAAAGCAGGGAAATTGCCAGCGCAAGCTGATGGCTTAGGCGCCGGGGCAAGAGGGAAAGCATCAGATTTCTTTAGATCAAAGGAACGATTTCGTCCTGGAAACGTTGCCGAATCTGGAGTACGTCATCCCAACCAGCCAAAAATGCCTCAATGCACATGGGATCGAAATGTTTACCGCGCCCCTCTTCAAGAAAGCGCACAGCATCTTCCAATGGCCAGGCTTTTTTGTACGGACGCTCCGAAGTCAGCGCATCAAAGACATCGGCCACCGCGACAATACGTCCATAAAGCGGAATATCCTTCCCTTTGAGCGCCTTGGGATAGCCCGATCCATCAAATTTTTCGTGGTGACTGATGGCAATTTCCGCCCCGGCGCGCAAAATCTCGGAGCCACTCCCCTGTAGCAGCTCAAAACCAAGGCGGGAATGCCCTTTCATGACTTCCATTTCCTCAGGTGTCAGCTTGCCTGGTTTGAGCAGGATGTAATCGGGTATGCCAATCTTGCCGACATCGTGTAACGGTGCGGCTTCGAGGATCAATTTCTGTTTGTTTGGTTCCAGATCAAGGCCGCGCGCAATGACCTGTGAGTAATGCGCCATGCGCTGAATATGCGCGCCAGTTTCCGGATCGCGAAACTCGGCAGCCCGTGACATGCGGTAAATCAGCTCCTTCTCACGGTCGAGTATCTCTGCTGTCCTTTCTTCAACCAGCGCCTCAAGATGCTGAGCACGATCAGCAAGAAATTTCTGGCCGGTACGCAGCGAAAGCATATTGCGCACGCGTGCGCCGAACTCGGCCCGGTCAATCGGCTTGTTGAGGAAATCATTGGCACCGCCCATCAGTGCGTCATAGCGCACATCTTTCTGGTCATTGGCGGTAATCATCAAGACCGGTATTTCGTTGCGACCGTGCATGGCACGGAAGGCGGCAATGAACTGCAGGCCATCCATATCAGGCATCATGTAATCGACAATCACCAGATCCGGCACATTGCCGCGACACCACTCAAGCGCCTTCAGTGGATTGGCGAACAGAACCGCCTCGCACTCCCCCTGCTTGAGCACCAGCGCCCGAATCAAAGTCAGGTTGATATCGCTATCGTCAATGATAAGAACGGTATTCATGAGTTTTCCGAAAACCAGAGGAGCAAGGAGCACAGTATATAATGCGGCACCATGAAACTGCTTTTTGACCTCTTCCCCGTCATCCTCTTCTTTGTCGCCTTCAAGTATTCCGAGAAAAACCCGGAACTGGCAGCAAGTTGGGTCTCCTCCCTAATGGGTTCGGCTACGGTCGACCCAAAAATTGCGCCGATTTTATTGGCCACCGTCGTCGTCATTCTTGCCACCATCGCGCAAATCATCTGGGTCGCCTTCCGCCACGGCAAGGTAGACAAGATGCTCTGGGTCAGCCTGGTACTGGTCGTCGTCTTTGGCGGCATGACACTGGTTTTCCAGGATGAATCGTTCATCAAATGGAAGCCGACCATTCTCTATTGGGTATTTGCCGGCAGCATGGGCTTTGCTGCGCTGGTCATGAAAAAGAACGCCATCAAGGCCATGCTCGGGGAGCAACTGACCTTGCCTGAACCGGTTTGGACCAAAGTCAATCTGTCATGGATCGCCTTCTTTGTCGTGATGGGCTTCCTGAATCTGATCATCGCCTTCAATTTCCCGACCGATATCTGGGTCAATTTCAAACTCTTTGGCGGCATGGGACTAATGCTGGTTTTTGTACTTGGCCAGGGATTCCTGCTTTCCAAATACGTTGAGGAAAAAGAATAATGCTCTACGCCATCATCGGTGAAGACCGCGTCGGCACGCTCGACCAGCGCATGGCTGCGCGCCCAGCACATGTCGAACGACTGCAGGCACTGCAAGCCGAAGCTCGCCTGATTCTCGCCGGCCCCTGCCCGGCTATCGATTCACCAGATCCCGGCCCGGCTGGTTTCTCCGGCAGCATCATCATTGCCGAGTTCGCCTCGCTGATCGCAGCCAAAACCTGGGCCGATGCTGACCCTTATGTCGCCGCCGGTGTCTATGAAAAAGTCACCGTCAAACCGTTCAAGAAAGTTCTGCCGGCGTGAGTGCCAAAACGGTCGAACTGCTGCGCGAACGACTGACCAGCCTGCAACCTTTGTCGCTGGTCATTGAAGATGAGTCGCATCGTCACGCCGGTCATGCTGGTGCCAAAGAGGGCGGTCATTACGATCTGCAAATTGTCGCCGAGGCCTTCGCCGGCAAAAACACCGTCGCCCGCCATCGCATGATTTATGCGGCAGCGGGGGATTTGATGCGACACGGCATCCATGCGCTAAGCATCCGCGCATTTGCGCCCGGCGAAGTATAATCAGCCGGTTTTTATCTTTTACCCAAGGAATCGTCCATGTTGAAGCTTTCCCGTCTGGCCTCGCTGCTGGTCGCTGCCACTATCGTCTCTGCCCCGGTCTTCGCCCAAAACAAAACGGCATTCGCTACGGTCAACGGCCAGGCTATCCCGCAATATGTTTACGACGCCTTCGCTGCCGAGCAAAAAGCTCAGGGCGCTCCGGAATCGCCGGAACTAAAGAACGCTGTCAAGGAAGAACTGGTTCGCCGCGAAATTCTGGTTCAGGAAGCCAAGAAGAAAGGTCTCGACAAAAAGCCTGACATGCTCGGTCAAATGGAACTGGCCAAGCAGGCCGTCCTGATCCGTGCTTTCCTTTCTGATTACGTAAAAGCCAACCCGATCAGCGAAGCACAGTTGAAGGCCGATTACGAAGGCATCAAAACCAACCTCGGCACCACCGAATACAAGGCTCGCCACATTCTGGTCGAGAAGGAAGATGACGCCAAGGCAATCATCGCCAAGCTGGAGAAGGGCGAGAAGTTCTCCGAACTGGCCAAGCAATCCAAAGATCCTGGCTCGAAAGACAAAGGCGGCGAACTCGGCTGGAGTTCACCGAGCTCCTATGTCAAGCCTTTTGGCGAAGCACTCGCCAAGCTGAAGAAGGGTGAATACACCAAGACCCCGGTTCACTCCGATTTTGGCTACCACGTCATCATGCTTGAAGACAGCCGCCCGCTGACCCCGCCGCCTTACGAGCAGGTCAAGCAACAGTTGCAGCAACGTGCTGGCCAGCAACAGGTCGAAGCACTGGTCAAGGATCTGCGTTCGAAGGCCAAGGTCAACTGATCTTTCCTCGCGCATGCGACAATGCCCACCTGATGGTGGGCATTTTTGTTGTGGAGAACACTGTGTTTGGCTTGGAAAACTCTTTTGGCGGCCAGAGCGACAAAACACCGCCTTTACCTGATGACCGATCAGCCATTCACGCGGTTTCGGCGGTATTTATTTGTCGCGAAGCAATTTTTGATCGCAAGAATCGCCCTAGCGGACACATTTTCTTCCTGCAACACGAGTCACCTTTGGCCACAGCGCCAACTAGCTTACAAAAAAAACTCGACGAGATACTGCTCGCCACACTACTTTCCAGTCAGGATGCATGGAACATACAGCGCGCCTTTGTGCCGATCAGCTCCGCCTCGCTTTGGGATGTTGCGGTCGACCAGCTTCCGACCACCAATTTAATTCTCAATATCCAATTAGCAGCTGAACAGATCGACCCTGATCGATTGCTTGCCCGCTTGGCTGAATTGCGCGACAGAGGCCTCGGCATCGGTATCGTCCGACAGCCGCAACACCCCTGTTTTGGCGTAGCCATGCAACAAGCCGATTATGCAGTGGTTGACGTCGCAACGACGGAAGCCAGCTCAGTTCGTGATTTTTCAGCCGCCGTGCGGGCCAGCGAAAAATCGCAGCCACTCGCCCTGCTCGGCCTCGGCATTGAAACTCTGGACGAGCACAACCTCTGCCACACCTGGCATTTCGAAAGCTTTCACGGCCGCTTTGCGGACAAGGGGGCGCCACGCCCAATGCAAACTCAGGCCGACCCACACAAGGTTCAATTACTCAACCTGATGCGTCTGGTGCAGGGTGATGCTGAGAATAATGAAATTGCTGCCGGCCTCAAACAAGACCCGCTACTCACCTTCCGTATCCTGCGCTACCTGAATTCTCCGGCGCTGGGCCTGAGGCACCATATTGAATCGATCAATCAGGCGATCACCCTGCTTGGCCGCCAGCGCCTCACCCGCTGGCTGGCTGTGCTGCTATTTTCGGTGCGCGAACCAGATTTCTCCGACTGGCTGCTGGTTGAAAGCGCCCTCACCCGTGGCCGTCTGATGGAAATTCTCGGCGAAGAACAAATGCCGAGCACCGCTCATGACGCCTTGTTTCTAACCGGCATTTTTTCCTGTCTTGACCGCCTGTTGCGCCGCCCGATAGCCGAAGCCCTAGCCATGCTACCGATCCCCGACGATGTTAGTGCTGCCCTGATCAACAACGGGGGCCCCTACGCCACCTTGCTGGCCGTCGCCAAGGCCAGCGAATCCTTCGATCTGGAGCGCATTGCCATCGCTGCCGAGGCCGCCAATCTGCAACCAGACAAGGTCAATCGCGCCCTGCTCGCCGCCACCGCCTGGGCCAGTGAAGTCACTGATCATTGGGAATAAGCAAAAAATTCGCAGATATTGATCCAGATCGCTGCGGTCAACGCGGAATAATGGCCTAATTCGCAAAGAATGAAGCCATCACCTTACTTTTCGCTACGCCGGTTAGCCGCTTTATTTTTCACGAGCCTGCTCAGCAGTCTCTGCTTCAGCGCCGCGCAACCGATTCAAACCTGGCTGGACATGGCGCTCCCCGGCGCAACCCTACACCTACCACCGGGTGAATACAGCGGACCGGGGGTTATCAACAAGCCATTGACGATTGAAGGCAATGGCAAAGTCATTATCCGGAATGACAGCAAAGGAACCGTGCTGACGGTCAAGGCTGACCAAGTCACCTTGCGCGGCCTGATCCTGCGTGGCAGCGGCGATTCGCACGATGCAATTGATGGCGGCATCATGGCCGAAGGCAATGAACTGCTGATTGAAGACAACGTAATGGAGGACGTTCTCTTCGGCATCTCGCTGCATCGCACAAACGACAGTGTTGTGCGCAATAACCGCATCCGTTCGCGCGGCATCGACTCGGCTGACCGCGGCGATGGCCTGCGCCTCTGGTACAGCACACGCAACCGTATCGAAAATAATGATATCGCTCATATTCGCGACATCACCGTCACTAATTCGACACACAATCGTTTTACCAATAACAAAATTCAGGACAGCCGGCGCGCCTTCAACCTGCTCTTTGCCCACCGCACGCTGATTGACGGCAATCTGCTCAACAAGAATTCGACCGGCATCATTGCGCTCAATTCAGAAGGGATTCTGATCCGCAACAACCGCATCATGCACGCAATGGATGCCTCGGGCGCCGGCATTGCACTCAAGGAAACCTCGGCGGCGCTGGTCATCGGTAACGACATCGTCCATTGCGCTCACGGCTTCATGGCCGACTCACCGATGAGCCCGACCAATCGCATCGTTTTTTATGGCAATCGAGTCGCTCACAACATTACCGGCGTCTATTTCTATGGCCCGATGGGCGGCCATCTGATGATAGACAACCACTTTGAAAGCAATATCTGGCCGGTATCCATCATCGGCGATGGTGACCCGATGGATGATTACTGGTCAGGCAATACCTGGGACACTTACGAAGGTTTTGATCGTAACCATGACGGTTTTGGCGATATGCCGCACGAAATTTATGCCTACGCTGATCGCATCTGGATCGAAACGCCGATGGCCAAATTCTTCCGCAATTCGCCGGTCATGGAATTGCTCGATTTTCTTGAACGACTTGCCCCGTTCTCCAGCCCCAGCCTCGTCCTGCGCGACAACAAGCCGCGTATGAAGCCTCACAACTGATATTCCGCGCCTCCGCCCTGCAGCGCCATATCAACCACACGGCGTGTCAGATGCGTCGCAAACAGGCCAATGAAATCGTAGTCGTAACGCCGCAGATAGGTGCCACGACGCAAGGCCAGACGCGTGGTGTTCGACTCAAACAGGTGCGAAGCATCCAGTGCAGCCAGCCCGCTGTCACGCTGTGCATCAAAAGCCAGCGCGGAAATAATGCCCAGACCAAGCCCGAGGCTGACGTAGGTTTTGATCACATCGGCATCCAGGGCAGTCAGACGCTACATTGGGCACCGCGCCGATCCGCTCGAAAGCGCGGTTGATGCGCGAACGGCCAGTAAAGGCCGTGTCATAGGTAATCAGGGGCCATTTGGCCAGTTCAGCCAACGAGAGCGGCTGCGACTGCAGAATCGGATGGCCCTCGGGCGCAATCACACAATGACTCCACTGGCGAACCGGCAAGGTAGCGAGTTGCGGATACTGATCGAGCGCTTCAGTGGCAATGCCCAGATCCGCTTCACCATTTACCACCCATTCGGCAATTTGCGTCGGGCTACCCTGATGCAGCTCGAGTTTGACCGTTGGATGCTGCGTGACAAAATCACGAACCACCAGCGGCAGCGCGTAACGCGCCTGAGTGTGCGTTGCCGCCAGCACCAGCCGTCCGCTATCGCCGGTAGCAAATTCTGCACTGGCACGCTTCAGATTTTCAGCTTCGCGCAAAATGCGTTCGGCGATATTGAGGACCGCCTTGCCCGGTTCGGTTACACCTGTAAAACGCTTGCCACTGCGCTCGAAGATCAAAATCCCCAATTCATCCTCCAACAACTTGACCTGCTTGGAAATCCCCGGTTGCGAGGTAAATAGGGTTTCTGCTGCCTCCGAGACATTGAGGCCCTGGCGCTGGATTTCGACGATGTAACGCAGTTGCTGAAGTTTCATGGACAGCACTTAATAACTGAAAGATATAACAATCTAACCCAATATTCTTTTTGTTTCAAATCGTCACTGATACGATGCACACCATGGATTATCTCTACACCCTTTCCGGCTTTGTGGTCGGCGCGATTGTCGGCCTCACCGGGGTCGGTGGCGGCTCATTGATGACGCCGCTGCTGGTGCTGGTTTTTGGCATACACCCAGCCACCGCCGTCGGAACCGACCTGCTCTACGCGGCACTGACCAAGGCGGGCGGCACCGTGGCGCATGGCAAGAAGGGGCATATCGACTGGGCAATTACCGGTCGCCTGGCACTGGGCAGCATTCCTGCCGCAGCGATTACGCTGCTGATCCTCTCGCAGCTACCCAAGAGCAGTAATGTAATTGGCGAGATCATTTCGCATGGCCTCGGCTTTGCCCTGTTGCTCACCGCCATTGCCATCCTGTTTGGCCGCAAACTGCGTGATTACGCCAGCCAGCATGAGGATTCAGCCATCCGTCAGTGCTGCCTGGGCAAAATCACGGTCGCCGTTGGCGCCATACTTGGCGTGCTGGTCACCATTTCCTCTGTCGGCGCCGGCGCACTGGGTGTCGCTGCCCTCTTTTTTCTCTACCCCAAACTTTCACCGGTACGCATTGTCGGATCAGATGTCGCCCATGCCGTGCCGCTAACCCTGGTCGCCGGTTTGGGTCACTGGGCCATGGGCGGGGTCGACTGGGCATTGCTCGGCAGCCTGCTGATTGGTTCCTTGCCCGGCATCTGGCTCGGCACTCAGGTTTCGGCCAAGGTACCAGAACACATTCTTCGCCGCTTGCTGGCGTCCATGCTCATTCTTATCGGCGGCAAACTGGTCTTTGCTTAAGGATTTTTAATGTACAAATATGACTCCATCGACCGCCAATTAGTTAACCAGCGCGTCGCTCAATTTCGCGATCAAGTCAGCCGTTGGCAAGCCGGCGAACTGACCGATGACGAATTCCGCCCGCTGCGTTTGCAGAATGGCCTCTACATCCAGCGTCATGCGCCGATGTTCCGCATTGCCGTGCCTTACGCGATGATGAACTCTGTCCAATTGCGCACGCTTGCTTCCGTCGCCCGCAAGTACGACCGGGGCTATGGCCACTTCACGACGCGCCACAACCTGCAACTGAACTGGCCGAAAATTGAAGATGTACCGGAGATTCTTGCCGAGTTGGCTGAAGTCGAGATGCACGCCATCCAGACTTCCGGCAACTGCCTGCGCAACATCACCACCGACCAGTTCGCCGGCGTTGCCGCCGACGAAGTGATTGACCCGCGCCCGCTGGCTGAAATCCTCCGTCAATGGACGACTTTCCACCCGGAATTCGCTTTCCTGCCGCGCAAATTCAAGATCGCCATTTCCGGCACTAGGGAAGACCGTGCCGTCACTTGGTTCCACGACATCGGCCTGCACCTGCAGGAACAAAATGGCGAAATCGGCTTCCGCGTCATCGTAGGCGGCGGCTTGGGTCGCACCCCGATCCGCGGCCAGATCGTCCGCGAATTCCTTCCCTGGCAGCACATCCTGACTTATTGCGAAGCCATCTTGCGCATTTATAACCGCCAGGGCCGGCGCGACAACGCCTACAAGGCACGGATAAAGATTCTGGTTCAGGCACTCGGTGTCGAAGCCTTTAGCCAACTGGTTGAAGACGAGTGGGCGCATATCAAGGATGGCCCGGCCACCCTTACGCAAACTGAATTTGACCGCGTTGCCGCTCACTTCACTGCACCGGCTTACGAAACGGTAGGCGAAGTCGTGTTACCTGAAGAAAAATCGTTCAAAAACTGGGTTGAACGTAACACGTTCGCCCACAAGGTCGCTGGCTACACCGCAGTCACCCTGTCGCTGAAAAAACACGGCGTCGCTCCCGGTGACATCACCTCAGAACAGATGGAGGCCGTCGCCGAGCTCGCCGACCGTTACAGCTTTGGCGAACTGCGCATCAGCCACGAACAAAACGTCATCCTGGCCGACGTCAAGCAATCCGATCTCTACGAAGTCTGGCAGAAGGCCAAGGCTGCGGGTCTGGCGACGCCGAATATCGGCTTATTGACTGGCATTATCTGCTGCCCGGGCGGCGATTTCTGCGATCTGGCCAACGCCAATCCATCCCCATCGCCACCGCCATTCAGGCGCGTTTTGATGATCTCGATTACCTCTTCGACATTGGCGACATCGACCTCAATATTTCCGGCTGCATGAACGCCTGTGGTCACCACCATGTTGGCCACATCGGCGTGCTCGGTGTCGACAAGAACAATGACGAGTTCTATCAAGTCACACTCGGCGGTCGTCAGGGCAATGAAGCCAAACTCGGCAAGGTCATCGCCCCTCCTTCTCGGCCGGCGAAATGCCGGATGTGGTGGACAAGATCATCAAGGTTTACATCGAAAGCCGTCACCCCGACGAGCGCTTTCTCGACACCTTCGACCGGATCGGTATCGATCCCTTCAAGAACCGAGTTTATGAAGGCCGCGCCCACGGCAAAGCCAAGGCAGCACAAAAGGAGGCCGCATAATGGCTCAACTGATAAAAAATCAAAGTGTTACGGTCGACGCCTGGAAAACGCTGGAAATCGCTGAAGGCGAAACCCCGGAAACCATTGCCCTGCCGGCTGGCGACATCATTTTCCCGTTTGCCGTCTGGCAAGCGCGCAAGACCGAGATCATTTCAAAGCACAAGCGCATTGGCCTGCTGATTCAGCCGGATGAACGGGTTGAAGACATCGCTGCCGATCTCGACTATTTCATCGCTATCGCCGTCAATTTCCCCCAGTTCGTCGATGGTCGTGGTTACTCAAGCGCCAGCCTGCTGCGCCAACGTTACAAATACCAGGGGGAACTGCGCGCTGTTGGCGATGTGCTGCACGACCAGTTGTTCTTCATGCAGCGCGTTGGCTTTGACAGCTATGCCCTGAAGGATGGCAAAAACGCGGTCTACGCGCTGCAAGCCGGTTTTTCGCCCTTCTCAGAAACCTACCAGACGTCAACCGGTCAACCGGAACCCTACTTCCGCCGCCGCACCGCCTAAAAAAGACAATGACCCCCAACCTGCTCAACATCACACCTGAACTCACCGCCAGCGTCACCACCAAAACTGCTGCCGCCAAAACCCTGCTCGCCGACATTGCTGCTAACTGGTCACCAGCCACCTTTGCCAACAGCCTCGGCGCTGAAGACATGGTACTTACCGACCTGATCCTCAAGGGCAAGCTGGCAATCAAGATATTCAGCCTGGACACCGGTCGCCTGCCGGCTGAAACCTACGACCTGATGGCCGAAGTCGAAAAACACTACAAGCACAAGCTGACCGTTTTTTTCCCGCGCGCTGACGATGTTGAACTTTACGTGCGCAATCAGGGCATCAACGCTTTCTACGAATCCGTCACGCTGCGCAAGTCCTGCTGTGCCATCCGCAAGGTGGAACCGCTCAAACGTGCACTGGCTGGCAAGCGCGCCTGGATTACCGGCATGCGTGCCGAACAGGCGGCTACGCGTGGCAACCTGGCAACCCGTGAATACGATGAAGGCAATGGCCTGGAGAAATTCAACCCACTCGCCGACTGGTCGGAAAAGGAAGTCTGGACCTACATCAAGCAGCACAATGTGCCGTACAACGCACTGCACAACAAGTTCTACCCGAGCATCGGCTGCGCCCCGTGCACACGGGCCATTTCGCTCGGCGAAGATGTCCGTTCCGGCCGCTGGTGGTGGGAAGATCCCGAATCCAGGAATGCGGCTTGCACGTGAAGGCTTAATTCACCAAATTGTCACAAAAACCCTCTTTGCTGCAATGCAGCAAAGTGGTAGTCTCTCGCTTATAAAAATTAGTTTTAAGTGAGAACCAGCATGAGTGAAATTGACCTGAAACGCTTCTTCCTTGAACAGGTTAAGCTGTTCGAGACTTTTTCAGCCGACAAGGTTGAAGAGATTGTCATCAAATCCCGCCTCGCCACCTACGAAGGCAACGAGGCGATCCTCGAAACCGGTGATGAAGGACGCTACATCGGCGTTGTGATCAGCGGTCATGCCGAGATTTCGATGACAGACAATACCGGCACGCGCAATGTCATCAGCCAGTTGGAAGCGGGCGATGTTTTTGGCGTCATGTCCCTGCTCACTGGGGATCGCATCATTGCCGACGTGATTGCCGGCAACCGCTGTTTTGTCCTGATGGTGCCGCAGGAAGTCTTCAATACCCACATCCTGACCAATCCAAAGGCGGTCGGCTATCTTTCGCGCATTCTGACTGAGCGTACACGAGCCATGTCGATGGACCTCGACACGGCCCATGCCCATGCTGTCACCAAGTCAGACGACCCCTACGCCCTCTCCCTGAATACCAATACCCCCGGCAAGGTGGTTGTGCTCAATGTTGGCGTCAGCCAGATCCACTTCGGCATTTACGACACGCACGACAGCGGTGCCGATGTGCACGGCATCATTGATCATGCCGACAAGGAAATGACCCATATCACGGTCACCGTCGGGCCACAGCAAAAGTCCATGCAGCACGCACCATTCAAGCTGTCAGACCTGTTCAAGGTGATGCAGGAAGCGACCACCCTGCTTGGTGATGCTTTCACCTTCCACCCGGAAGACGTCACTTCGGTTGGCCATCGCGTCGTCCATGGCGGCAACCGTTTTGCCAGCTCAATCGTCATCACTCCGGCGGTGATTGCCGAAATCGAAAGCCTGTCGGTCTTTGCGCCCTTGCACAACCCGGTTAACGTCGCCGGTATCCGCGTCGCCATGAAGCAGTTCCCGCATATACCGCACGTTGCCGTCTTCGATACCGCTTTCCACCAGACGCTGCCGCCCTACGCCTACCTCTACGGCCTGCCTTACGACCTCTACAAGCAGGATGGCATTCGTCGTTATGGTTTCCACGGCACCTCGCATCGTTACGTTTCGCTGAAATCCGCTGAAGTATTGAAGCGCCCGCTCGGCGAGCTGGAGATCGTTTCCTGCCACCTTGGCATTGGCGCATCGCTGTGTGCCATCGACCATGGCCGTTCGGTCGACACCAGCATGGGCATGACGCCAACCGATGGTTTGATCATGCCCAGCCGTTCCGGCAGCATCGATCCGGCGGTGATGATCCACCTGCTGGAAAATCACAAAATGTCGCCCGAACAACTGTCGACCCTGATCAACACCGAAAGCGGTCTCAAGGGCATCTCCGGCATCTCGAGCGATATTCACGAAATTGAAGAAGCCGCCAACGACGGCCACCACCGCGCCCTGCTAGCGCACAAGGCTTTCTGCTACCAGGTACGCAAGAACATCGGCGCTTACGTCGCAGCCATGGGCGGCATTGACGTTCTTGCCTTTACCGGCGACATTGGCGAAACCAGCGCCACCGTGCGCAGCCTGGCCTGTCAGGGCCTCGGCTACATGGGCATCAAGCTCGATGAGGAAAAGAACCGCAACCTGACGACGCTGACCTCGCACGCCATCATTTCAACCGACGATTCACCGGTCACCATTCTTGTCGTGGCCAACGATGACGAACGGCTGGTTGCCTGGGAAACCCTGCGCGCCATCGAACGCAATCAGTTGCTCGTTTCGATGAAGGAAGACGAAGCGGACTCGCCGATTCCGGTCGAGATTTCCGCACACCACGTCCATCTTTCACAAAGCGATGTTGAAAAGCTGTTTGGCCCTGGCCATCAGCTGACACCGGAACACGAACTCTCCCAGCCAGGCCAGTTTGCCTGTGCTGAAAAAGTCCATCTGGTTGGCCCCAAGGGGCGTATCGCCAATGTCCGCGTGCTTGGCCCGACGCGAAAGGAAACCCAGGTTGAAATTGCCATGACCGAGCAGTTCAAGGTCGGTATTCAACCGCCGATTCGCCAGTCCGGCGATCTCGTCAACACACCGGGGATCACGCTTGAGGGGCCGTATGGCACAGCCGTGATTGAACGCGGCGTGGTTTGCGCCCAACGCCACATTCACATGACGCCGGAAGATGCGATGCGCTTCCGCGTGCGTGACAACTATGTCGTCCGTGTCCGGCTTGAAGGTGAGCGCGAGCTGATCTTTGGCGACGTGGTGGTGCGAGTCAATCCAGCTTTCCGCCTGGCCATGCACATCGACACCGACGAAGGCAATGCCGCCAATATCAAGACTGGCATGCTGGGTTATATCGAAGAAATTCAGAGTCGGCGATAAACCAGCCAAGGTCATTCCTGCTACGGCGGGGATGACCTTCTACAAGTTGCCCGGCAGGGCATCAATCCCAGTACAAACCGTTTTCAATGCGGCATCCAGCGCAGGAATTGCGGCGAAAAGCTCGTCGACCGCAACAGATGAGCGAATCAGTGTATTGAGTTCGACCACCAATGGGTAAACCTCGCTGATACCCAGCGTTCCAGCAACCCCCTTCAGCGCATGCACAATCCGCTCGGCAGCCTCACGGTCTCCCTGAACCAGGCTCGCACGAACCCGCTCCATATCGCTGGCATGATCCTTTGCAAACAGGCGCAACAGTCGGGCATAGCGCTCTGGCCGTCCACGCGTAATGGAGAGGCCCATGCTCAAATCAATACCGACAATTTGGCCCAGCGCCTCGCTCAAAGCGGAATCAACATCTAACGTCGGCGCTGCTATAACGGCTGGCGCAGCCTTCCGCTTCGGCAGCCATTTAAGCAGCGCAGCATAGAGCGTCTCGGGATCGACCGGCTTGGCAACAAAATCATTCATCCCAACCGCCAGACAGGCCTGCCTGTCCTCGGCGTAGGCATTTGCCGTCATCGCCAGAATCGGCAAGTTGGCGTGATCTGGTAGCTGGCGAATGCGCCGGGTTGCTTCCAGGCCATCCATTACCGGCATCTGCACATCCATCAAAATCAGGTCATATTGATTGGCGGCCACTTTTTCCAGCGCCTGAGTACCATCACAGACCACTTCAACATGCAGGCCAACATCCTTGAGCAAGGCAAGAGCAACCTCCTGATTGATCGGATTATCCTCGCACAAAAGCAGGTGACAATCAGCAAAGCCCTGGCGCAAGATAGTTCCCGAATCGCTAGTCGCTGACAACGACAGGGCACTTGTCATGGCCTCGGCACAGGCAAAACGCGCAGTGAACCAGAAGGTGCTGCCGACATCCGGCGTACTGCTCACCCCCGCTTCGCCACCCATCAATTCAGCCAGGTGGCCGGTGATAGCAAGACCCAGCCCGGTGCCACCATAGTTGCGCGTCGTTGAGTTGTCGGCCTGCTCAAAAACCTTGAACAGGCGTTCGATTGCCTCAGGCGGAATGCCGACGCCGGAGTCACTGACCTCAAAACGCAAGCTGACCTGCCCGGCACTTTGTTCGATCAACTGGCAGCGCAGCTTGATCGAACCCTGCTCGGTAAATTTGACGGCATTGACCAGATAATTGAGCAGCGCCTGGGTCAGTCTTGTCGGGTCGCCCAGCAGGTGGCAATCGAGTTTGCATGGCGCTTCAATCTGGATCGCCAGGCCCTTGGCTTGCGCCCGTTCGGCAACCAGTGCGACAGCCCGCTCCATGACCTGGTGCAAATCGAAATTGAGTGATTCAAGCACCAGCTTGCCGGCTTCGATTTTCGAAATATCGAGCACATCATTGATCACCGCCATCAGATGATCAGCCGACTCCCTGATTTTTGACAGCTTGTCCTGTTGTTCAACTTCCGGCACCCCATTTTGCAACATGCGGGTGAGCCCGATGATGGCATTCATCGGGGTCCGAATTTCATGGCTCATATTGGCCAGGAAGGTGCTCTTGGCGCGATTGGCAAGTTCTGCGACCTCCTTGGCGCTAGCCAGTTCTGCTGTGCGCTGATTGACCAGCTCTTCGAGATGATGGCGATGTTTATCCAGTTCCTCACCTATCCGTTTTTTCTCGGTAATGTCCTGCTTGATGGCCAGATAGTGCGTTACTTTGCCATCCGCCTGACGAATCGGCGAAATGCTGGCGTATTCGTAATAAATCTCGCCATTCTTGCGTTTGTTGATCAATTGTCCGGACCAGACGCCACCGGCCGAAAGGATTTTCCACATCGCCTCATATGTGCTGCGCGGCGTTTTCCCTGATTGCAGCATGCGCGAATTCCGGCCCAGCACTTCGCTCAAGCCATAACCCGTCGAATTCAGGAAGGCCTGATTGACGTATTCAATCTCTGCAGCGAGATTCGAAATCAGAATAGCTTCCGGACTTTGTTCAACGGCCAGCGAGAGTTTGCGCAGTGCATCCTGATTGATTCGCTGGTCTTCAAGAATACTGAGGAGTACAGCACGCGATTCATCAGCCTGCGCCAACAGGCGCTTGGTTTCCTCTTGAGCAAGCTGTGCAGCCGCTTGAGCGGCGAGTCGATCACTGACATTGCGCGCCAGGATCATGAAATGACGCGGCGTTGAGTCGCCAGGCTTGAGCACTGTAGATAGCTCAAACCTCTGCTCGGCATTGGTCAATGGAAGAAGTATTTGCTGCCCTGACGAATGGCCGCTCGCACCGGCTTCCTTGATTGCAGCTTCAATCGACGCCACCGCTTCGGGTGGAAACGTATCAGCCAGTTGATGATTGATCAGCGCCTCTTTTGGCACCCGCAATTCATCTGTGTCGTTATCCCAATAATTGATGAAACGCCCGGTCTCATCGATTTCGAACAAAAGGTCCGGGATCGCCTGCAAGGTGGCATTCAATTCATTGCCAAGTTCGCGCAAGGCCATTTCGGTGCGCTTCTGCTCGGTGATGTCGGTCGAAATACCCAGCAAGCTGACAATATTGCCCGCCTTGTCGCGCATCGGCACCTTGATCGAGAGAAAACTGCGCGCTGCGCCATCATGTTGGATCACTCGCTGTTCAACACTCTGCACTCTTTCGCCAAACTCGAGCACACGTCTATCCTTGGCGCGCAACGCCGCGACTGTCTCCGGGTCAAAAAAGTCCTCGTCACGCTTGCCGACAACTGACTCAGCCGAGCAATCAAGCAGTTCACATAACGCATGGTTAGCAAACTGAAAGCGGAAATCTGCCCCCTTGATGAAGATATAACTACCAACGCCATCGAGGATTGCACTCAAACGTTCGCGTTCAGATTCCAGTTCTTGGGTGCGCTTGGCCACCTGACGGTGGAGCTGAAAATTCCAGGCAACCAGCAACAAACCAAGCGCGGTAGCAATGAGCAGAATATAGCCCAGTTTTCACCATTGACGGGGCTGGGCAGGGAACGCCCCATCCATTTGTCGTGCAAGGCATCGAGTTCTGCTTTGGAAATCGCCTCAAAACCGCGGTTGACCGTAACAAGTAAATCACTACGACCTTTGAGCACAGCGCGATGGAACTGGCCGCTGTACAAGTTGAATGTGGCGCGAAACTCCTTTTCAGCACCAGCCTTATGCAAGAAAAAATTGGCCGGCGGTTCATCAAGGCAAAAAATAAACACATCACCCGCCACCGCTGCACTGACCAGCGCTTCATAGCTTCTATAGGTATCCAAGGCGGACCACACCCAAATCAGTAAGTTTTTCGATACAGGCATCACCATTTTTGCCCCGACCGCAAATGATTTCAGGGTCGCCGGTCCGTCTATGCCCTGAATGCTTTTATGCACATAAATCGGCACCTGGAGATCCGCGTAGGGCGGTGAAAAATCCATGGTCTTTTGCCGGGCCGGGGTTTGGAATACGGTATCCAGGACATCCGCCTCGCCTGAACCGAAACGCTGCTGCGCCACATTCCAGTCGGAAGCCTTGAGATCGACAGCTATACCGGTCTTGGTCGCCCACAAAGCCCAGAGGTCAATCAAATATCCCTTGAGAACACCTTCACTGTCACGAAAAACATAGGGCGGATAACTATCATCCAGCGCAACCACGAGGCGTGTCGGCACCTTATCAGCGGCATGTGCACCACCCAGCAACAAGACATACAAGCAAGACAGCAGCGCAATGATCGTGCGCGTCATGCGGCATCCTCTTCACCACTGACGCTGCCATAGCGCGGCCCCTCGCCGAGACGAGCCAGCAAACCATTCACCTCCCGCTTCAGACTCAATACCCGCCCTTCTCGGCCCAGCGTGAGTTGCTGCCAGCGCCGTAACTCTTCCAGTTGGCCGAGCAAAACGGCCTCACGCTGCGCACTTTCAATGGCAATACCAGCCAATCGGGTCGCAGTTTCAACATAGCGGCGAGCCAGGCTGCTGACTTCCTGCTGTGGCGTCGGCCAATAAACAGCAAAAGTCCCCAGCACCTTGCCTTGCGAGGAAAAAATTGGCGAGGACCAGCAAGCAGCCAAGCCGTGTCCCAAGGCAAGCTCCTTGAAATTCACCCACAAGGGATCGTTGGCAATATCGGCAACAAATACCGCCTCGCCGCGATAGGCGGCTGTTCCACAAGAACCCACCGACAGCCCGATCTCAACGCCATCAAGAGCAGTGTTGTATTCCTGCGGCAAACTGGGCGCCGCACCGCGCAGAAGATATCGGCCACTCTCATCAAGCAATAGTACCGAACAACGCATCTCTGGCTCAATAGCCTCGATACCGCAAGCAATGAAATTCAGCACCTCGGCCAGTGGTGCAGCAGTTGAAATGCGCTGCAGAATGGCATTGCTGAATTCAAGCAGCGCCTGCTCTTGCCGCAGATTGTCTGCCGATGAAATATCGCTCAAGTCAGTCATGGCATTGGCCTGGCACTGGTAATGAGATTTAGTTGAGTAAGAAAAATCCTGAAGCCCCTGAGCATGCGCCCATTTTTCGGGCGATTTGAAATAGCTTTGATTCAGTGTAACCCTTTGATCCGGGGCGGTCTAACAGAATTTCCATCGCCTCTTCAAGCCAATTCCGGCTGGCCTTTTGAGCGCCATAGCGTACACTGCGCGGCTAACTTATTTGGCAGGACGCCCGATGCAAACCGAACACTTCATTCCGGGCAAAGATGCCTCCCTTGAACACTCAATTTCCTCCATGCAGGCCAAGCTATTGGCGCGTGGTTTCGATATTGAGGAATGCTCCTGGCTCAACCCGGTTGACAACGTCTGGTCCGTGCATGTGCGCAACCGTGCCTGCCACCTGATGTTCACCAATGGTAAAGGGGCAACAAAATTGGCTGCGCACGCCAGCGCCCTCGGCGAGTATTTCGAGCGCCTTTCCTGCAATTATTTCTGGAACCACTATTACCTCGGCGAAACCCTTGCCCAGCGTGAATTCGCCACTACCCACGCGAAAAGTGGTTTGTCGCGGTCGACGCCGCCTGGCCGGCAGAAATTTTGACGCCGGAACTGCAAGCTTTCTACAACCCGGACAACAGCATTCCGGCGGAAGCGCTGATCGACATGAACTCGGGCAATTTCGAGCGCGGCATCTGCGCCATTCCCTATGTTCGCCAGAGTGATGCTGCCGAAGTGCTTTTCCCGGTCAATATCATCAGCAATCTGTACGTCAGCAACGGTATGTCGGCTGGTAACACCCAGGCTGAAGCACGCGCTCAGGCACTTGCAGAAATTCTCGAACGCCACGTCAAATTCAAGGTAATCAGCGAAGGCCTCTGCCTGCCGGACGTGCCGGATGAAGTCATCGCCCGTTACCCAGCCATCGCTGCCGGCATAGCCGGCCTGCGCGCCGCCGGTTTCGGCATTCTGGTCAAGGACGCCTCGCTCGGCGGCAAATACCCGGTGATGGCCGTGACCATGCTCAACCCGCACGACCAGGGCGTTTTTGCCAGTTTCGGTGCGCATCCACGCTTTGAAATCGCCCTCGAGCGCGCCTTGACCGAACTGCTGCAAGGTCGCGCTTTGGCCGCGCTTGATGGCTTCCCGCCGCCTGGCTTCGATCTCGATGAAGTCGCCAGCGCCCCGAATATTGAAATCCATTTCGTCGACTCGAGCGGCATCGTTCATTGGAATTTCTTCAACGAAACCGCCGATTTCGAGTTTGCCGACTGGAATTTCACCAGCACCACTGCCGACGACTACGCCTGGCTGTGCGAGCGCATTCAGGCCGACGGCCACGACATTTACGTTGCCGATTTTAACCACCTCGGCGTTTACGCCTGCCGCATTCTGGTCCCCGGCATGTCGGAGATTTACCCGATTGACGATCTGGAATGGGAAAACAACAGCAATGGCGCCGTCGTCCGCCCAGCCATCCTCACGCTATCCGATTTGAACGATGACGAATGCGGTGAACTGCTCGACACCCTGAACGAACTCAACATCGCCGATGAAAAACCGGTGGCTGCCCTGATCGGTCTCGCCCCGGATGCCGGCTCCCTGTGGGCCGACTTGCGCGTTGGCGAACTGAAAACACTGCTTGCCCTGGCCGCCGGTGACATGGATGCAGCACGCGAAGGTTGCGAGTGGGTACGTTCCTTTGAACAACTCGATGCCACCCGTCGCCGCACGTATAGCTGCATTGAAGTACTGCTCGAAATGGATGATCCGGACGCCTACGAGGCCGCACTGGTCGGCCTCTACGGTGATGAAACGCTGGATTTGGCGACCGATCTGATCGATGGCGAAGTCCGCTTCTTCGGTCTCAAATCACCGGGCTTGAATCTCGAAGGCTGCGATCTGCACCAGCGCCTGCTCAAGGAATACGAAAAAGCGCACGCTGTTGCGGTCAACGGCTAAAAACGTCTGATTTTTTAAAGTACACCCGATGAAAATCTTCTTCAAAATAATCCGCGCCATCCTCGGCCCCTTCATGCTGCTTTGGGAGATCATCACTCGCCCCAAAGGCATTTCCCGCGACACGCAAGCGCAGGCCGAGATTGACCTGCAATGTAAAAGCCTTGCCCTCTTCCAATACAAGACCTGCCCTTTCTGCATCAAGGTACGTCAGGAAATGCACCGGTTGTCGCTCAATATTGAGTTGATCGACGCCCAGCAGGAAGGCCCAAACCGTGAAGCCTTGGTCTCTGGCGGCGGCAGAGCCAAAGTACCCTGCCTGAGAATCACCGACAAGGTGGGTAAAAATCAGTGGATGTACGAATCCGGCGAGATCATTGCCTATCTGCGCCGGCGTTTCGAATCAACAGAAGCTTGATTACTGTTTGATACCGAGCAACTCGACCTCGAAAATCAGGGTCGAGTTGGGCGGAATACCGGGAATGTTTTTATCCCCGTAAGCCAGGTTAGGCGGGCAAACCAGCTTGGCCTTGCCACCCACGCGGATTTTCTGGACACCTTCTGTCCAGCAGGGAATCACGCGAGTCAGCGGAAAGCTCGCCGGCTGGCCGCGTTTGTAGGAGCTATCAAACTCCTGCCCGTTTTCCAGCGTGCCGCGATAATTCACAGTCACCGCATCAGTAATCTTCGGATTGACCCCGGTGCCTTCCTTGATCATGGTGATACCGATGCCGGAAAGCGTCTTTTCTTCCTTCGGTTCAGCTGCGCTGGCCGATAGGGAAAACGCAACTAGGACGGCGGCGGTGATGGCCAGTTTTTGCATGATTCTGCCTTTGTGATTTGAAAAGCGAGATTGTGCCGCAGATCAACCCGAACTTAACAGCAATGAAAGACTCATACCTCTATCTTGCATCGGCAAATCCCTTGCCAGCAGAAAAAAGGAGATGCCCAACATGGAACGCCCCATCCACAATATGAGCAACCTGTTTGCTCAACTTGGCCTCGCCAACGACGAAGCAGCCATTGCTCAATTCATCGCAACACACCATCCGCTGGCGGGCAACGTGCAACTGCATCAAGCCCACTTTTGGACCGCCTCACAAGCTGGATTTTTATGCGAGGCCATCCGTGATGATGCTGACTGGGCCGAAATTGCCGACGAATTAAGTGCCGAGTTGCGAGCCAAACATTAAGCCATAAGTCACCAGGAGACTGACTATTGCCTATTTAATAGTCACCATTCTGGCCAAGGCACTTTCTGTAACAAGCCGATACAAAACGTTGCAATGCAACTGAAGCCAGGATGCCTATTTCGTGTGAAGATAGCCAACACAACTTGAGCAGGATTATTCACGTAACAAGCGCACAGGAGATTTGGCCGAATGAAAATGAAGTCTTCAATCGAACGCGGAGCAGATTATCTCTGCACCAAGCTGGGTGATGTCGTAACCGCTATTGAGCAAGTTGCGGTGGTCAAGGGATTAGCCATGTGGGAAGTCGAACGCAAAATTAGCGCAGGTATCAAAAAACGGCTGATAGTGTCAGAACGAACGTTGATTTCGCTTCAGATGACGCCCGCAGGGGCATAGCTTCCAACTGATAACACAAGGCCAGCATGATGCTGGCCTACTTTTTTGTAATTCTCATGGACTAAAATGAATACCAAGTTGCGAGCACAGAATTAAGCCATGAGCCGGCAGGAGAAGGATTCCCTCGGCAGCATCACGGTTGCGGACAATTGCCTGTGGGGCGCGCAAACCCAACGTTCGCTTGAACATTTTGCGATTTCCAGCGAGCGCATGCCGGTCGCACTCATCCATGCGCTAGCCATCGTCAAGGCAACCTGTGCCAAGGTCAATCTGGAACTCGGCCTGCTCGCCGATAACAAGGCCGATGCGATCATCACAGCTGCTGCTGAAATTTCCGGCGGCCAGCACATCGACGAATTTCCCCTGTCCGTCTGGCAAACCGGATCGGGTACGCAGACCAATATGAACATGAACGAGGTGCTTGCCAACCGCGCCTCGGAACTGCTCGGTGGAAAGCGCGGTAGCGCCCGCCTGGTGCATCCCAACGACGAGGTCAATCTCGGGCAATCATCGAACGATATTTTCCCGACGGCCATGCATGTCGCCGCCGTCCTCGGCATCGTGAACCAAATTTTCCCGGCAATTCGCCGGTTGACCGTAACACTTGAGGCTAAATCAGCCGAGTTTGCCAAGATCATCAAGATTGGCCGCACCCATTTGCAGGATGCGACACCCCTCTCGCTGGGCCAGGAGTTTTCCGGCTACGTTGCCCAGTTGCAGCATACCGAGGCGCAGATCAGCGCCAGTCTTTCTTCGCTATATCCACTGGCTGTAGGCGGCACAGCGGTTGGCACCGGTTTGAATACACATCCCGAATTTGGTGACCGGGTTGCGGCGGAACTTTCCGTTCAAACCAAACTGCCTTTCACCAGCGCCCGCAACAAATTCGCTGCGCTGGCCGCACACGATGGTTTGGTAGCCGCCCATGCTGCTTTAAAAGTGCTGGCCGTAGCGCTGATGAAAATCGCCAATGACATTCGTTGGCTGGCCTCCGGTCCGCGCTCCGGGCTCGGTGAATTGAGCCTTCCGGAAAATGAGCCGGGCAGTTCGATCATGCCGGGGAAAATCAATCCAACCCAATGCGAAGCACTCACCATGTTGTGCTGCCAGGTTATGGGCAACGACGTAGCAGTGAGCATTGGCGGTGCTTCCGGCAATTTTGAGTTGAACGTCTTCAAGCCGCTGATCGCTCATAATGTCCTGCAAAGCATCCGCTTGCTGGCGGATGGAATGAATAGTTTTGAACAGCATTGCGTGCGCGGCATTCAGGCAAACCGGGAACGCATCGCCGAGCTGATGGAGCGCTCGCTGATGCTGGTCACCGCCCTGACACCGCACATCGGTTACGACAAGGCGGCGGAAATCGCCAAATATGCACATCAAAACGATACTTCGCTGAAAGCGGCTGCGCTGGCGCTGCAACATGTCACTGATGAACAATATGAGGCATGGGTCATTCCATCAACCATGATTCATCCGGGTTAGATCCAGCGGAGTATCAAGCTCAGACCGCTGAGCACCAACAATCCGTTGAGCAGCATGAATAACTGTTGCCGGGTAAGGTGTAAATCGACCCGTTTGCCCAGGGCAATTCCACCACCAGCGCCGGCAGCAACATCAGGGCCGTGATGACAAGTTGCCAGTCAATCAGGCCGGCGACGACGCACAATCCGACGCGCCAAGCCGTAGACAGGGCAATCAAAGTCGCCTGGGTTGCCCGAAATGCCTCTCTGCTTTCCAGTCGACGCTCCAGATAGGCGGCATAGACAAACCCGCCACTGCCGAACAGTCCCCCAAGCAATCCGCCCAGCATCCCATGGCGGAATGCCGTTCCCCGCTGCTCAGTTACCAGCTTGACCGAAGACTTGCTCAGCAAACCACGGCCCCCTTGAATCATGACAAACGTTCCAAGAAAAATGGCCATGATCGATGCAGAAATCTGAGCCAGCAAAACAACCCCACCAGCTGCCCAAGCAACATGCCGGGCAACAAGCCTTTCAATTCCGCCACATCCACCAAATGACGTGCCCGCCAACCGCGCATCACCGAGACGGTGCAATCGAGTAACGCCAGGAGTGGCACCACTTTGGCTACCGGCATCACTGCCGCCAAGGGAGCACTGGCAAACAGGGCTGTACCAAAGCCGGCCACCGTAAACACCATGTACGCCGCGATCAGCGCAACAATGACCAGCAGGGCAGAACCCAGACTCATTGGAGCAAAAAGGGAAGGCAGTAATTCACTCATGGCAGCACTCCGGGTATTGGGTGCTTCTATTTTTATTGCCCATAGTGGTATAAAACAAATACAAAATTTTGTACTTACCTATTCAATAAAAGCATGCCTTCGCTAAAACAGATTCACTCCTTCCTGACCATTGCTGATCTTGGCGGCTTCACACAAGCCGCTGCCGTCCTGTTTGTCGCCCAGCCAGCCCTCAGTCGGCAAATTGCCCTGCTTGAGGAAGAACTGGGCTTTATCCTGTTTGAACGGCAAGCTCGCGGCGTTAGCCTGACACCCGCCGGTACTCTCTTTCGCGACCGTGTATTGGGTATCGAAAAAACACTGTCGGCTGCAACTGAAGAAGGACGCCAGATCGCTCGGGGGTGAAGCCGGCGTGCTGCGCCTGTTGCATTCCAGTTCAATTCCGGCCAATAGCCTGATGCCCTGGATCAAGCAGTTCATCAATGGCGCCCCCGGGGCGCGGGTTGATCTTGACCGCATATCTTCCGAAATCCAGATTTCCGAAATTGCCGAAGGTCGCGCCGATGTCGGGCTTGTCCGTTTGCCCGTCCTGCGTCGCGACCCGGCCGTCAACTTCGTTGAATTGCCAGCTGAACGACTTTGGGTCGTACTGCCGGCAAACCACCGCCTAGCAGGGTATTCGAGCCTGCAGTTGAGTGATTTGGCGAATCAAGCTTTTGTTTCTGCGGTCCATCGGGAAAGAGGCGGCCTTGCCCGCCGGGTAACTGATCTCTGTCTGCAACGCGGCTTTGTGCCGCAACTGGCAGCGGTCATTTCACGCAAGACCTCAATGCTGAATCTGGTCGCTGCAGGGTTTGGCATTGCCGTGGTACCAGAAAACATGACCCGGATCGGTGGCGAAAATTTGGCTTGCGTGCCTTTAAGCGACCCTGATGCAATCTCGAACACAGCCTTGGTCACACCTGTTTCCCGCTCACCCCTGGCACAAAAGTTCGTCGACATTGCCATGTCGCCTTAACGGGCAGCCCATTTGCGCATTTACCTTATGCGTTTTTGCCATAACAAGATGCGCACTTGTTCTTAAAACAATATTAAGCCCTTGGTACAATACCGCCACTTAACATCCACAGCGGATTTCACAGCGATGAATCAACGCACCACCCTGACTCACCTTGACTGGCTCGAAGCCGAAGCCATCCACATCATGCGCGAAGTGGCCGGCCAGTGTTCCAACCCGGTGCTGCTCTTCTCCGGCGGCAAGGACTCGATCTGCATGCTGCGCCTGGCTGAAAAGGCCTTCCGCCCGGGCAAGTTCCCCTTCCCGCTGATGCACATCGACACCGGCCACAATTACAAGGAAGTCGTTGCCTTCCGCGACAAGCGCGCCGCCGAACTCGGCGAGCGCCTGATCGTGCGTTCGGGTGAAGACTCCATGGCCCGCGGCACCGTTGTGCTGAAGCATGAAGGCGAATCGCGCAACAAGCACCAGTCGGTGACGCTGCTCGAAGCCATCGAGGAATTCGGCTTCGACGCCTGCATCGGCGGCGCCCGTCGCGATGAGGAAAAGGCCCGCGCCAAGGAACGCATCTTCAGCTTCCGCGACGAATTCGGCCAGTGGGACCCGAAGAACCAGCGCCCGGAACTGTGGAGCCTGTACAACGCCCGCAGCCACAAGGGCGAGAACATCCGCGCCTTCCCGATCTCGAACTGGACGGAAATGGATGTCTGGCAATACATCGAGCGCGAAGGCCTCGAACTGCCGAACATCTATTTCGCCCACAAGCGTCCGATCGTCATGCGCCAAGGTTCCATCGTGCCGGTCAACGTGCCGCTGGTCGGTGGCGGCGTCGCCAACCCCTCCAAGGCCGGTGAAGAAATCATCGACCTGCAGGTGCGTTTCCGCACCGTCGGCGACATCTCCTGCACGGCGCCGGTCGAATCGGATGCCGACAACGTCAGCAAGATCGTTTTCGAAACCGCCACCACCACCATCACCGAGCGCGGCGCTACCCGCCTGGACGACCAGACCAGCGACGCCTCCATGGAACAACGCAAGAAAGAGGGTTACTTCTGATGACCGCCCAAGTTGAACGAGTTTACGAAGATGCCGGCCTGCTGCGCTTCCTGACCTGCGGCAGCGTCGATGACGGCAAGAGCACGCTGATCGGCCGCCTGCTGTTCGACACCAAGACCATCCTCGCCGACACCCTGTCGGCCATCACCAAGACTTCCGAAAAGCGCGGCATGGGCGCGGTTGACCTGTCGCTGCTCACCGATGGCCTGCAAGCCGAGCGCGAACAGGGCATCACCATCGACGTCGCCTACCGCTACTTCTCGACCGGCACGCGCAAGTACATCATCGCCGACGCGCCGGGCCACGAGCAATACACCCGCAACATGGTCACCGCCGCCTCGACCGCCAACCTCGCCATCATCCTGATCGATGCGCGCAAGGGCGTCCTGACCCAGACCCGCCGTCACTCGAAACTCGCTTCGCTGGTTGGCATCCCGCACCTGATCGTCGCCATCAACAAGATGGACCTCGCCGATTACTCGCAGGAAACCTACGAGCGGATCAAGGGCGAATACCTCGAATTCGCCGCCAAGGTCGGCATCGAAGACATCCGCTTCATCCCGCTCTCGGCGCTCAATGGCGACATGATCGTCGACCGCGGCGACAACCTGAACTGGTACGAAGGCCCGACCCTGCTTGAAATGCTCGAAGTCGCGCCGGCTGCCCACACCGAACACACTGAGAAATTCCGGTTTCCGGTCCAATATGTCTGTCGACCGCAGGATTCGGCCAATCCGGAACTGCACGACTACCGTGGTTTCATGGGCCGCGTCGAAGCCGGCTCGATCAAGGTTGGCGACGCCGTCACCGTGTTGCCCTCCGGCCGCGAGTCGACCGTGAAAGCGGTGCAACTCGGCGGTGTGGATATCAGCGAAGCCTTCTGCGAACAATCCATCACCCTGTTGCTGGCCGACGAAATCGACACCTCACGAGGCGACATGATCGTCAAGTCGAGTGAAGTGCCGGCTGCCGTCAAACAGATTGAAGCCACCGTCTGCTGGATGGCCGAAGCCCCGATGGACCGCGCCCGCACCTACCTGATCCGCCACACGACGCGCGACTCGAAAGCCAAGCTGGCTGCCATCGATCATCGTCTGGATGTAAACACGCTGGAAAAAGTCCCGGCCGAAAAACTGGCGATGAACGACATCGCCCAGGTCACCTTCAAGCTGGCCCAGCCGCTGTTCGCCGACCCCTACCTGGAAAACCGGGGTACCGGCGCTTTCATCATCATTGATGAAAGCAACAACAACACGGTTGGGGCTGGGATGATTTTGTAAGGGATTGTTACGGTCGACGGGAAAAATGGGCCAAAAATAAAAACGCCTCCGCAATGGAGGCGTTTTCGTTTAGGCATAGCCTTGATCTCACTCAATATCCAATAGCGCAAGCGCATTCGCTGCATAGGGGCCGGAACTAGGGAGGTATTTTCTGACCCACTGTTTTCGCTCCTCTGCATCACACAGCGCAGGCTCCACTGACAGGGCTTCAAGGGCTTTTGGAAAATGCTCCTCAGGGCAATGGCTAAACAAATTTTTTCTCACCTCCAATGAAATGTTCTCCCCCTGCTGAACAAACAGGCTTGCCGCTCGCTCGGCATTCCATCTCCACAAGCAATCGGCAGCGGCATCCCCTAACATTTCAGCACCCTAGTAAGCCTCCAGCGCAGGTGCCGCATGAAAACCAAATCGCTCAAAAAATGGCAATACCCCAGAGAACCATTTCACAGGAACGCAACCAACCAAGGATGACGGTGAATCGCTGATCTGACGGGCCATTCTGGAGGCCGAGACAACCTCGCGCTGGGCCAATTCTTCAAAGGTCGCATCGGCAATATCAGTCGATTTTTCGGTCGCGCCAGACCGCTTATACCAGCATGCAGATCGCCAATAACAGCGCCATCCGCCTTTCTCCCCGCTCCGATGCCTTTCAGGTCATCGACACCGCCCCTTGCTGTTTCAACATTTTTCTTTCGGAAATTTATCGACAGTCTGGAATCGTCACAACAGCCCCCCTGACGCTTCCAAACAAACAAATATCTATTATCGGGCGCAGATATTACTATTTCGACCAATGGATTCAAGCTCAGAAATCAATACTCAATGAACCTTCTTGAAAACACCCTGCTAATTTTGCTGTTGATTGCCACAGCGCCTTCTTTGCCATTTCGGAAATAGCACTGGCTGCCGCACGCAAAATCAAGCTGGAACAAATGCTTGATGAAGGCGAAGCACGGGCCGCGCGGGTGCTCACACTGCAGGGCCCGGTTCCAGCCATTTCTTTACGGCAGTGCAGATTGGCCTGAATACGGTTGCCATCCTCGCCGGGGTGCTGGGCGAAGGGCTTACGCTCGGCTTTTTCTCAGTTCTTTATCAAGTTCGCTGAGTCTGAAAATGCCGACATGCTCGGCTCGCTAACCTCTTTCCTGCTCGTCACCACGGCCTTTATTCTGGTCGCCGACCTGCTGCCCAAACGCATCGCCATCGTTGCTCCGGAAGTCGTTGCCTGCGCATTGCCAGCCCGATGATGTTGTGCCTGAAACTCCTGACCCCGTTGATCTGGGCCTTCAATGGGCATTGCCAATCGGGTCATGGCACTGCAAGCTTGCCCAACACGCGCCCTGAAGACATACCCGGAAGATATTGTCGCGATGGCCAATGCCGGGGCTGAAGCAGGCGTTGTCGCCCGGCAGGAGCGGCAAATGATAGAAAACGTCTTTGAACTGGAGATCCGCACCGCACCATCGACCATGACGGCGCGTGAAAAGCATCGTCTGGCTGGAGCGTACCGAGACTGAAGAAATGATGCGCGCCAAGATCATTGCCCATCCACATGCCAGGTTTCCGGTCTGCAACGGTGGTATTGATCGGGCGATTGGTTTCGTTGACTCGAAAGACATACTTCAGCCGCCTGCTCAATGGCGACCCGCTATCGCTGCACAGCGAAGGTCTCTCACGCACCCTGCTGATCCTCCCTGAAACCTTGACCCTGGCCGAGATCATCGAGCAGTTCAAGGCCATGCGCGAACTTTGCGCTGATCATCAACGAATATGCACTAATTGTCGGACTCATTACTCTAAATGATGCGACCAGCACCCTGATGGGCAACTCGATGGTGGCGATGACCGAAGAACAGATCATCCAACGCGACGCCAATTCCTGGCTGGTCGATGGCATGACGCCGGTTGGCGATCTGGAACAGGCGCTGGATATAGCCCCGTTTCCGAATGATGATCAATTTGAAACCATCGCCGGCTTCATGATGTACGTCTTGCGCAAGGTGCCGCGCCCGACCGAAAGTGTGGAACATGCTGGCTTCAAGTTCGAGGTACTGGACGTGGATAATCAAAAAATTGACCAACTATTAGTCACCCGGGTACTGAAATGAGACATTGGCTTGCCTTGCCGTTGGTATTGCTCGCTTTTTCGGCAACGGCAGATGTCTATAAATGCCGCCAGCCGAATGGCAGTACCGAAATATCAAATTCGCCCTGTACCGGCGGCAGCAGTACGGTCAAAACAGTTGCTGACGATGTGGTTTCTGAAGAAAACCGTCGCCAGGCTGAACGCAATGTCGAACAGATGCGGATTGATGCAGAAAAGCTGGAAGCCTCGCGCCGCGCCGATCAGGCAATTGAACGTAAACAACAGGAAGAACAACGGCAGCAGGCTAGTGGGCCATCGCCCAGGCGATTCAGGATTGCCTGCGCACACTAGACCGCATGGCGCTTGATGGCGCGCCGAGCGGAACTGGAAGCCACCTGTCGCAGCAAGGGTTCGGTCGAACCGGTGCATTCCCGGTTCCTATTACGCCGGCCCGACTTACGTCAGGCCACACCGCCCACTGCCGCCGCAAACCAAACCGCCGCAGACTAACCAGAATCTTTGCCCTGAGCCGTCTTACCCGTTACGCCCACCTCAATCCGCCCGGGCAAGACCAACAGCGCCCTACACGCTTTGCCGGGCAACTTTCAACCGGCGTTAATCGTCGCTGGCCAGGGGACTTTCGTGCTGGCAGCCCCGGCTTTCTGACTGCCCAGGGTCAGCTCAGTGTTTTCGCTGAGCGCAAAAAAGAAGGCATCAACGGCTTTTGGCTCGCCGGTGGCGGCAAAGGTGGTTTGCCCGCAATCGCACTGGCCGACCCAGATTGCCTCCAGCCCGCGCAAACCCCGCGTGCTGACCGGATTGATCGTCGTCACATCGCCACCGCAGCCGTTGCAGACCAGCTTTTCCGGCCGTGTTGCGGCAAGCTTAGTCTGCGCCTCGGCAATACGTTCAGCCTGACTACCGCGATTCTTTGCCTGCCCCATCGTTTGCTCCCTGCGTTTTCATAAAGCGCGGAGCATAACGGGCATCCCGGCGATGTCGATTACCGGCTGTTCTATGGCAAACTCATTGCATCCCCTGCTGATTGCCTGCCCGATGAACACCTTCCGCTTTCTCATGCTGGCTACCGCCCTGCTCGCCCCGCTCGCGGTACAGAGCGCCAGCGTCCGGCAGTTTCTGCCCCAAGGCCAGGTGGCAGATAACAACCGGGTTACCGTGCGCTTCAACAGCGACATGGTTCATCTGGGCGACACCGATGCCGCCGCACCGTTCAGCATCGATTGCCAGGGAATCATTGCCGGCGAAGCGCGCTGGACTGATAACCGAACCTGGGCCTGGCAAATGGCCGCCCACTGCAGCCCAGCGAGCGCTGCATTTTACGCTAAATTCCGGGTTGACCGCAGCTAATGGCGAAGTACCTGACCGGCCAGCGCCGTTTCGAGTTTTCGGCGCGGCACCGCGCCCCTGGGCGCTGTCGACCCCGCCCCGGTTCGGCGATTGAGGAAGATCAGGCCTTCATCATCAACGGCGGCGGTCCGCTCGATCTCAAATCGCTGGATGAGCAGTTGTGGTGCGAGGCCGACGGCGTTGGACAGCGCATGCCAGCGCGGCCAGTAAACGGCGACAATTCGCCGTGCGGTGCTGGAACACAGCGGCGGGCTGGGCAGCGCCCCGCTGGTCGTCACCTGTAACGAGCGCCTGCCCACCGGCAGCCGGATGAAGCTGGTCTGGGGCAAGGGCATACGGGCGGCCAATGGCACGCCAAGCCGCAAGGAAGAAAGTTTTATTTACCAGGTACGCGAGCCGTTCAAGGCAACGCTGAGCTGCGAACGCGAAAAGCTCGGCGCGCCCTGTTCGCCACTTCTGGCCATCACCCTCAGCTTCAACGCCCCCTTCGATGCACAAGTTGTTGGAAAAATTCAAGCTGACGGGCGCCGAAGGGTCCACGCAAGCCGCTGGACCCGAACCTCAAGAGCAGCGAGCAGGAAGCGGTTTTACAATCGCTCACTTTCTCCCCACCCTTCCCGCAAAACACCGAACTGACGCTGGACATTCCCGCCGGACTCAAGGACGATGCCGGCCGCCAATTGAGCAATACCGCAAGCTTTCCGCTCAAGACACGCACCGGCAGCCTGCCGCCTTTGGCCAAGTTTCCCGGTCGCTTCGGTATTGTTGAACTGAAGGAAGGTGGCGTCTTGCCCGTCACGCTACGCAACGTTGAATCCAGCCTGAAGATGCAGCAACTGGCGCTGCCGGGTAGCCACCGGTTTAGCTCGCAGCGGCTGACCGACGATGGCGACGTGATCGCCGCCATGCAGGCGCTGACCAAGTTCGAACAACAAACCCGCAAGGTCAAGCTGAAGATCGACGGTGAGACGCACGGCGGTTCGACCCCTACTACGCCCGCGAACTCTCCTTCCTCACGGGTCGGCCCGGCGTCAGCCAGCAGGCCCTGCCCAAACCGGGCGGCAGCAGCGGGTTCGGGTGGTCGGTATTCCGCTCGGCCAACCGGGTTACCACCTCGTCGAAATCGAAAGCCAGTTGCTTGGCAATGCGCTGCTCGCCACGCCAGCCGATGTATGTACGCGCTGCGGCGCTGGTCCCAATCTGGCCGTGCACCTTGAAAGCCGGCAAGGAAAATGCCTTGGTCTGGGTAACCGCGCTGGACACCGGCAAGCCGGTTGCCGGCGCCGAGTGCGCGTTTCCTCGGCTGCGACGGCCAAGCGCCTGTGGCAGGGCAAAACCGACAGTCTCGGCCGCGCGCCTGTCGACAAGATGCTGAACGCCCCAACTGTAAAACCAGCAGCAATTTCCTCTTTGCCAGCGCCCGCCTCAATGGCGATTTCAGTTTCGCCCGTTCCGACTGGAACGGAGGGGCATCGAACCCTGGCGCTTTGGCGTTGATACCTGGGGCGAGACGGGCGAATTCAAGATCCACAGCATCCTCGACCGCAGCCTGTTCCGCCTTGGCCAAATGGTGTCAATGAAGCACATTGCACGTAGCCGCAACAGCAAGGGTTTCGCCCTGCCTGATCTGGCCACCCTTCCCGACAAGCTGGTCATTCGCCACCGCGAGTGGCACCGAATTTACCCAGGCGGTGGCGTGGGATGCGCAAGCTTCTGCGGTCAACAGCTGGAAAGTGCCGGAATCGGCCAAGCTCGGCACCTACGAAATTGCTCTGAGCGGCGGCAAGCGCGGCGAGACCTCAAGCGGCGAAACCGTATGTGGGCGATTTTCGCCTGCCCGTCTTTACCGGCAGCGTTCAGGGTGTACCGGCGCGCCAGGTGGCCCGACCAGCGTGCCGCTGGCGCTCGGCCTTTCCTTCCTCAACGGCGGCGCGGCGAAAATGCCGAAGTGCAGGTTTCTGCCACGCTGCGCCCGCGCTGGCCGGTTTACAAAAATTACGAGGCTTACCGCTTCCAGATCGATTTTGATGAAGAAGCACAGGCCGCCTTCAAGGTCGAGAGCGGCCGCGAGGAAGAAACGCTAATCCTCGACAAACAGCCGATCAAGCTCGATAAGGCCGGCGCTGGTCAGCTTGATGTGACGCTGCCGAGCAAGCCGAAAGGGCCAAGCGAGGTTTATGCCGAGATGAGTTTCAGCGACCCGAATGGCGAAATCCAGACCCTGCGCGGCCGCGTCGAACTCTGGCCGGCGAGCGTCACGGTTGGCATCAAGGTCGCTGACTGGGCTTCGTCCACCGGAAAAATCGTATTGAAATTGTCGTACTCGATACCGCCGGCAAGCCACTCGCCGGCCAGGCAGTCAGCGTTCATGGCAAGCGGCGCATCGACAGCAGCCATCGGCGGCGCATCGTCGGCGGCTTTTACGCCTACGAAAACAGCACCGAATACAAGGAGATCGGCGAAGTCTGCACCGGCACCACCGATAGCCGTGGCCTGCTGCTGTGCGAAGCGAAAGCGGCCGATTCCGGCTCGATTTACCTGCTCGCCGAAGCCAAGGATGGACAAGGCAACATCGCCCGCGCCGGTACCAGCTACTGGGTCAGCAACGGCGGCGACCTGTGGTTTGCCGCCGGCAATCAGGACCGCATCGATGTCATCCCGGAAAAGAAAACCTACGCCCCCGGCGAGATCGCGCGCTTCCAGGTGCGCACACCTTTCCGCGAAGCATCTGCGCTGATCTCGGTCGAAGCCGGCGGGATTATCGAAACCTTTGTCCAGCCACTGTCGCGCTTCAAGCCAACAATAGAAATACCGGTCAAGGCCGAATGGGGGCCGAATGTGTTTATCTCGGTACTCGCTGTGCGTGGCCGCGTCGAACCACTCAGGTGGTACAGCTTGTTCCAATGGGGCTGGCGCGAACCGGCTGCATGGTTCAACGCATGGTGGAACCCGGAGCAGCCCACCGCCATGGTCGACCTCGCCAAACCGGCCTATCGCCTCGGCCTAGGTGAAATCGCCGTCGGCACCGACGGCTTCAAGTTGAAGGTCGAAATCAGTAGCGACAAGACTGACTATCGGCCGCGTGAAGAGGCGACGGTCAAGATCAAGGTGACGACGCCGGATGGCAAGCCCGCTCCGGCCGGCACTGAAGTTGCGTTCGCGGCGGTTGATCAAGCGCTGCTCGAACTGCGCCCAAACAACAGCTGGAACCTGCTCGATGCCCTGCTGCAAAAACGCGGTTACGAAGTGGAAACTGCCACCGCGCAATCCATGGTCATCGGCAAACGCCACTTCGGCAAAAAAGCCCTGCCACCCGGTGGCGGCGGTGGTCGCGCCCCGGCCCGCGAGCTGTTCGACACGCTGTTGCAATGGAACCCGCGTGTCGTCCTGGACGCCAACGGCAGCGCCACGCTCAAGGTGGCAATGAACGATTCGCTGACTGAATTCAAGCTGGTCGGCGTCGCCACGGCTGGCGTTGGCCTGTTCGGCACCGGCAGCACCAGCGTCAAGACCAAACAGGATTTGCAGATCATCTCAGGCCTACCGCTGCTGGTCCGCGAGGGCGACAGCTTCAAGGCCATGCTCACCCTGCGCAATGGCACCGCCCGCCAGATGAATGTTATGGTCAACGGCAAAAATGGCCCGAATTTACTGGACGCAAAAGCTGAGCTTGGCGCCGGAAGGCGCTGGCGAGCTAAGCTGGAACATCAAGGCTGCCGAAGGCATCAGCAGCCAGCATGGGAATTCAGCGCCAAGGAAGACGGCGGCAACGGCCAGGACACCTTGCGCATCACCCAGCAGATAGCCCCCGCCGTGCCGGTTACCGTGCAGCAAGCCACATTTACCCGCATCGCTGGCAAGTACGAAGTGGCGGTGACGCAACCGGCTGGCGCACTACCCGGCAAAGGTGGGCTGGAAATCAGCCTTTCGCCCAAGCTTGCCAATCCACCCCCCGGCCTCAAGCGTTTCTTTGAGGAATACCCCTTCGGCTGCCTGGAGCAAAAAACCTCCATCGCCGTCGGCCTGCATGACGAAAAACGCTGGCAGCAAATCGCCGACACCCTGCCCGGTTATCTTGATGGCAACGGGCTGGCCAGTTACTTTCCCGGCAGCGCTGGCAGTGCCACACTCACCGCCTACATCCTCGACCTCGTCACGCTGGCCGGCTTTACCATCCCCGAAGACAGCCGCCAACGCATGCTGCAAGGCCTCACCGCCTACGTTGAAGGGCGCATCAAGACCGCAGAATGGGCGCCGACCGACAGTTGCTGCCGCGCCGCCTGAACGCCCTGCAAGCCCTGACCCGCCAAGGGAACAAGCCAACCCGCGCCGCTGCCGCGCTGGAAATCGACCCGCTACGCCTGTCGACCGCAACATTGATCGACTGGTATCTCGTCACCCAACGCCTGACTGACCTGCCGCAACGGGACAAGAAACTCGCCGATGCCAAACAGGAGCTGCGCAACCGCCTGAGCTACGCCGGCAGCCGCCTCGTCTTCACCACCGAACGCGAGGACTACTGGTGGTGGATGATGATCAATGCCGATGCCAACGCCTTCCGCTTGATCGAAGCCATGCTCGACAACCCGGAATGGCAGGACGACCTGCCGCGCCTGATGCAGGGTGCGATGGAAAGGCAAGTACGTGGCCGATGGCTGACGACGACGGCCAACGCCTGGGCGCGGGTCGCGCTCGACCGCTTCGCCCAGAAATTCGAACGCGACCCGGTCGCCGGCAACACTGTCGCTACGCTGGGCAAAGCCAAGCTTGAGTTCGACTGGAAGCAGGCGGCAATCACGCCTCTCACCCTGCCTTGGCCGGCCACACCCAGCAAGGACGACAAACTGGCAATCAACCACGAGGGCAGCGGCAAACCCTGGGCTACTGTGCAAGTGCTGGCCGCCATCCCCGACGGCCCGGCGCGCAACGCTGGCTATCGCATCAGCCGCAAGGTGACACCGCTACAGGAAAAGGTCGCCGGCAAGATCAGCCGTGGCGACCTCTGGCGCGTCAGTCTGACCATCGACGCCGACAACGATATGAGCTGGGTCGCTCTTAGCGACCCGATTCCTGCCGGCGCCAAGATCATGGGCGATGGTGACGGCCGTGATTCAGCCATCGCCAGCCTCGGTGAAAACCAGAACCAGCGCGGCCTGTCGCCGACCTACGTCGAACGCAGCTTCAGCGCCTACCGCGCCTACTACGCCATGCTGCCCAAGGGCCGCTACACCATCGACTACACCGTGCGTTTGAACAACAGCGGCAATTTCGCGCTACCGCCGTCACGGGTCGAGGCGATGTATGCACCGGATGTGTTTGGCGAAGTGCCGAATGCAAGGGTGGTGGTTGGAGAGTAAGTTTGGAACCGCCAAACATAGCCCTTCGGAAAATTCTGCTTATTCAACCAAAGCTTGTTGCATGTCAAAGTAATTTTTTGGCACGAGCGCCTAATTACTTTTTGCATCTAAAAAAGTGAGAGGTGACATCATGTTGACGCTGCAAGACTGTATCGAATTGTCCGATCTGAACGAAGAGGAAATCCTCGCCATCGCCGAGCATGAACATATCCCGGAAATGCTCGCCGTCGAAATGGGGAATTATCTGGCTCACACCCCGAGCGGTGAAAAGCGCATCAAGCGCATGATCGTGGATGACATCGAGCATGCCAAGGAAACCGGCAATGTGGAGCATGCTGCTGTACTCAAGAGCGTATTGCAGCATTACGTGGCTGAGCATAAAGGCGCTGCTTGACTACTCAAGTGAACAAGCCGAAGGCACCCATCCTCGGCTAAGCCAACCCCGCCAGCCATTCCAGCAAATCCCCTACTGCTTCCGGCCACTGCGGATCGAGCATCAGCATGTGGCCGGCACCACGGATCACCACAGTTTTGGCCTGCCAGGTGGCCGCGGTGAAATAAAGCATTGAGGCGGGAAAATCCTTTTCCGGCATATCGGGCGAAAAATAGACCTTTGCCATGGTGCGCATGGTTTGCAGGCTGGCCGTGCCATTTACCGCCTTGGGCAGTTCTGCAAAGAAATCCGGCATGGTCAGGGCGAAGCGGGCGGCAGTCCCCGCCGTACCGGTGGGCGGCACCGGTGCCAGAAAGGCAACGGCACGGGCCTTACCCTGTTCAAGAAAACGTTGGCTGACCAGACAGCCCATGGAATGAGCGATCAGTACCGGCGCTTCGGCCAAGGTATCGACAGCAGCGGCAAGGTCGGCGACGTAATCATCAATGCCGAATTCATCGAGGCGTTCACGCTCCGGACTATCGCCATGGCCGGAGAGATCAAGCGCATGACAGTCGTACCCGTGTTCCTGAAAATAAGGAATGAAGCGCACATTCCAGCATTGGGAATGGCTATAACCGCCATGAACAAAGAGTAAGGGCGGTTTGCTGCCCCATTATCGGCAGGGTAATGGTGGATTCGGACCTGGCGTTTGGACATGCATTCTTTCGCGGGCTGTAAGTTGAGGTAAATTATCTCGCATCCCCTGTCCATTGCTGTACTGGAGTACGACATGAAACAAGCGATCAGCTTCATTACCCTCGGCGTCGCCGATCTTGCGCGCAGCCGTGCTTTCTACAAGGCGCTCGGCTGGCAGGAATCATCAGCCAGCCAGGAAGGTATTGCCTTCTATCAAGCCGGCTCGGTGGCCTTTGCCCTGTTCCAGCGCGAGGCGCTGGCTGAAGATGCCAATGTGCCATCAACTGGCAGCGGCTTTGCCGGCTTTACGCTGGCTCACAACGTCGAATCGGAAGCCGCCGTGCTGGCTTTGCTGGAAGAAGCGGTTGCCGCTGGAGCCAAGCTGGTGCGGCCAGCTGACAAGGTTTTCTGGGGTGGATTTCGTGGTTACTTTGCCGACCCTGACGGCTTTCTCTGGGAGGCTTGCTACAACCCCTTCGTAACGCTGGATGCCGACGGATTTATCCGTCTGTAACTGTTACGGTCAACCGGAAAATCTGGCCAAAAATTTTCCGGTTGGCAGCGTCAAGAGTCCGCTTGTTTATTCACCGCTTTGGCGCGCGGCGCTTTGGCTACGGCGCGATCAGCGTCGGCATCGCCCATCGAATGGCCTTCTTCGCCCGCCGCATGTAACAACCAGCAAAGATCACTACCCTGCACCGGCATCGGGATCATCTGGTTCCAGCTCCAGCGGAAAACCGGGCCGTAGGGCACATAACGCGCCAACACATCGCCATGCGGGCTGGTGCCAAAGAATGGCCAGGGGGAAGTGATGCGTTCCTTCAGTTGCGACTCAGTCATGGCTGTCTCCTTCTAAAACTTGCCAACAGCCAGTCTGCGCCTGCTTTCAGCCAGAATCAAATACTAACCGCCAAGAAGTCAGCGCGTCTCATCAACAATCTGAATAATTTTTTCCTCAATTTCCCGAGTGATTCGCGAAACTTCGGCATTTGTTGTGAACGAAGCGAGCAAGCCCTCCGGGCGAACTATGCCTATCTTGGTTGCGCCATTTTCAGTAAATACTGAAATCCGCCAGGGCAAAGTCAGGCTCAGCTGCATGTCGATGGCGAGCAGTTTCTCGACATGACGATAATTGCAAATATCGAATATCTGACACTCGTCATCAAGGCCAATCTCCCTGCGGCGCAGGGTTTCACTCAAGTCGTGAACATGCAGAATAACGAAGCCAAGGCGCTGGATCACCGGCCCCAGATCGAAGGTCGCTTCGTAAAATGATTTGCTGCTTTCAACGATGTAAAACACAAATACTCCTTGAACAAATGAAACCGCCGGGTGGTAGCGCAAACCATTATCTCACCTGGCCAAAAACCATAAGATAGCGGCCGGCAAGCAATTGTTACGGTCAACTGAATTTTTAGGCCAAAATTACACATCGCCCCGCACCGAAACCGATGATGTTCAAATTCGCCCCATTCATTGCCTGCCTGTGGTTTGGCCTGTCCCACTTGCCTCTTCAACCAGCTACGCCGGCGAAGATGATGATGAGGATGATGACGAGGAGGAAACCGAAGCTTTGTTGCAGCCCCGCCACCACCCCAAAGCCCACGCAGGCTGGTGCCTTGCGAAGCAATATCCGCCGCTCACGCGAGCAGACAACGCTATTTGAACGCTCAAACGAGCGCTACGCGGAGTACAACAAATTCAAAGAGCAGCTCGAAGAAAACTACGGCCTGAGCTATTCATTCAATCTGAGTTACCGCTCGCGCTGGCAAAGCCCGGCCGACATCGGGCGTAGCGACCAGGTTCTGTTCTGGCCTTCCTTGAATTGGGACATGTTTGACAGCGAACGCTTCGGCGCCGGCTCAATCCAATTTCTCTACTTCGGCGAACGCAGTCACACCGGGCCCATCCGCCTCAGCGTCGGCAATGAGACGCGCACCATCGACCGGCCGTCTTACAGCAACAAGATCGGGCAACTGACCTACACCCACGCCCTGCCCGGCGAAAAACTGTTGCTCAGTGTCGGTCAATATTCGATGTTCAACTTCGACAGCAATACTTTCCTCGCCGATCAGCAGCAGCAAAACTTCGCCAGTGCCGCTTTCTCAGAGAATACCTCGGCCACCTACCCGGCCACCGGCCTCGGTGCCTACCTGCAATACAACCTGACCCAAAAATTGCAACTACTTGGCGGCTTTCCAGAACCCGCCGCGCAATGATGCCGGCGGATTTTCCACTGAAGGTTTCGGCGCACACAAATACACCTGGTGGAGCCAACTGCAATGGTTGCCGAAATTTACCAAGTTTGGTGAAGGACAATATTCGCTGACCCTCTATCAATCAGCCGCTGTTGAAACCACTCCGCAAGCAGCGGCTGGTCGCTCAACGCCTCACTAAAACCTGAACAAACGCTGGGCAATATTCGGGCGCGCCAATAACAGCCAGGAAGAAGGCGGCATCCACAAAAGCAGCCTGATCGGCGGCGTTGCACTGATCAATCCGCTGCAGCGCAGCGGCACCGACCAGATCGCTGTATCAATCGGCAGCAGCCAGCAAAACAGCCCCCTCGCGCGCCGGCTCGGCACCGATCACAGCCAACAAATTGAAGCCTACTGGAACTGGACCATCCTCGCTGGTGTATTGCTGACGCCGGATTTGGTCTATATCCGCCACCCAAGCTACGCTCCGACACGTGATAGTGCAGTCGTTTTCTCCCTGCGAACAACGCTGTTGTTTTAACAGTACAGCGAAAATTCTCCTTTTCGGCATAGTGCTTTTCTAACACTTAAGTCAAGCGAGTGTTGACCCAGGTCAACTTGTCTAGCGTTAACCTCGACTATTATTGCCGGCTTTAAAAATGATCGCTTGAAGTAATGATTTCGATAGGCGTAGCAGCACGACAATCTGGCTTGGAAATTTGCACCTTGCGCAAATGGGAGGAACGTTACGGTTTCCCCAAACCGGTTCGTCTTGCATCAGGTCAGCGCCGTTACCTTGAGCGCGAAATTGAACAACTGCTGGTCGTAGTTCGTCGGGTTGCAACCGGCGAGCGGCCAGGCCACGTACTACGCGAGTTAAAGAAGGGCTTCGTTGCGAATCAGGCATTGACGTGCCAAGAGCTATCAGAGCCGCAGGCGTGCAAGTTTGTTGATACAGCCCTGGCCGCTCTTGTTAAGCACAACGTGCCAGCTTTGCGCTCGGCACTGGAAGAAGCGCTTAGCGCACGCAGCATGCCCGCTTTTATCGAAGAAATTGCCGGGCCGATGACTCGCATGGTAGGAGAATACTGGGCACGTGGCGAATTGCCAATTCACGGAGAACATCTATATTCCGCTGTTCTCGAAAGTTTGCTGGTGCGCGAAACCAGCCTGTCGAAAGCTGCGGGAGGACAACCCAATGTATTGCTGACAACAGCAACCGGCGAACAACACACACTCGGCTTGTCGATGGTTAATGCTGTCCTTGGCGCGGCTGGTGTAGCCACCTTGCAACTGCAGGGCGGGTTACCGGTTTCTGAAATTGCAACAGCTGCGGCAGCTTACGGTGTGCGAGTAGTTGGTGTGTCGGCAACCTGCCTTTATCCGCCAAAAATCCTGTTGGGATTCATGCGCTCCTTGCGCAACGCACTACCTCTCAATGTTGCGCTTTGGTTTGGTGGTGCGGGAGTAAATAAGGTCGCCCAGATACCGTCTGACGTAACGATTTTTGCTTCCATGTTTGAACTCCATGACGCTTGTCGCACCCTCGATTTAGCCGGAGCAAAGCCGCTCGAGAGCCAGAAAATGGGTGGGAGAACATTTTGAATACCAATATCCATCACCGGATGTTGAAGGATACCGATTCGGTAGCAGAGTTACAGACCGAGTTACGTGCCACAACGCGCGATCTGCATCACCGACTTGACCACCATGACTTACTGGCACCACTGGTACGTTCGAGCTTGGACGTGGCCGATTACGCTCTGGCTCTACAGGCGCTATACGCCATTAACGCACCGACGGAACAAGCCATTTCTGACTACATTGATGCTCAGGGTCTGGCCTTCGATTACGCATCGCGTCGTCGCATGCCAGATCTTGTCGATCTGGAATATTTTGGATTAAGCGCGCCACAACTGGCCTGGGGAGGCCCCAGCATTCGCTCCGCTGGCCAATTGGTCGGTTGTCTTTACGTGTTGGAAGGCTCAACGATGGGTGGTCGGGTAATTTATAAACAGTTGCAAAGCGTGTTAAAGCTTAATCAACCAGGCGGGCGATTACGCCGGCCACGGCGAACTGACCATGCCCATGTGGCAAGCGTTCTGGACATTTGCAGCAGAAATTTGCTCACCCGGACAAATCACTGATGCAACACAAGCGGCAAGCGCATTGTTTGAAAGCATTCTTGCGCACCTTGACCGGAGATTGCCATGACGGTGTTTAAAGACAGCACAGCGCTTGAAGAAGCGCTCAAACGCTGCGAAATGGAACCGATCCATACGCCTGGTTTGATCCAGCCTTGTGGCGCACTATTGGTTATCGATGGTGCTTCTCAACTGGTCGTACAAGTCAGCGAAAATCTGGCTGAATTCCTTGGCTTGACCCCTGGTTCAGCCCCTCGGTAAACCTTGGCTGATTTGGTTGGCTCGGAAAACGCTGAAAAAATTTGGCATTTGCCGATCCGGGGTGATCTGAACCCTCGGTGCCGGCCATGCTGAGCATCAGTCGGGATGGCCGCACGCTTTCACTGGCCACGCAGGTGCATCGCGTCGAAGGTAACTGGTGCTGGAAATTGAACCGAGCGATGAATCGGAGGAACAATATTTTGGGCATCTTTTTGTTTCCACCCGCAATGCGCTATGGCAGTCGGATGTAGAAACTGATTTTCTCCGCTATGCCCAGTACATTTCTGAACAGGTCGGTTTGCTGACAGGTTTTGACCGCGTCATGATTTACCGCTTTGATGCCGAGTGGAACGGTGAAGTAATTGCCGAGAGCCGGAATGAAAAGCTGCCCTCCCTGATGGGCAATCATTTTCCGGCATCGGACATCCCGCCACAGGCAAGGCGCTTGTATTCGCGCAATCTGATTCGCGTTCTGGCTGATGTTGATGCCGTTTCGGTGGGCATTACGCCAGCTACGCACCCAGAAAGTGGCAAATCACTCGATATGTCACATTCCGTCCTGCGCAGCATGTCGCCCATTCATATTGAATATTTGCGAAATATGGGCGTCGGCGCAACGATCACCATATCGCTGATGCAAGGCGGTCGTTTATGGGGGCTGATCGCTTGTCACCATGTCACGCCAAAACGGGTGCCTTTCCATCTGCGCGAACTGGCTGAATTTGTCGGCAAGACGGTTTCATTGAAGCTGACCAACCTGGAAGCGGCAGAGCGCAATCGCTACAGATGGATCAGGTACGCGGCACCTTAATGACCTTTGACCCGCTTCATCCGGCAGAGTGGTGATGTTGGTGAAGTGCTGGCGTTGATGGAAACGATTTGCTGCACCTGGTTCGCGCAACGGCGGCATCATTGCCATCAACGGCAAACAATACTGCTTCGGCCAGGGTGCCGCCGCTGGATGAAGTTGCAATGTTGGTCGGCTGGCTGGAAGGATTGCATGGCAACGAGGTCTATTTTACCGATTGCCTGGAACGTAATTACCCTCCTGCTGCGGCCATTGCTGACACTGCGGCTGGCTTGCTGGCGGTGCGACTTGACCAAATTTCTCAGACTATATCCTCTGGTTTCGCGAGGGAAAGGGTGTGCGCGCCATTCCCTGGGCTGGCGAGCCTAACAAAAGTTTTGTTAACGATAGTCGCGGCCCACGCATCGAACCACGCCGGTCTTTTTCGCTATGGATGCAAGATCAACGCGGGCATTCCCTGCCGTGGACCACGATTGAAACGGATGCCGCACACAGCCTTTCTCTCACGCTAATCGAGGTTTTGACGCAAAAAGCGCTGAATATATCGGAACAGAATTACCGCCTTCTCGCTGAAAATTCGACAGACATTATTTCTCGTCACAATCGCGATGGCGTCATCACCTTCGTTTCGCTATCAAGCTATGACTTGATAGGTTACAAACCGACAGAGTTGATTGATCGGCCCTGCTTCGATTTCATTCATTCGGATGACCATGCCAGCATCCGTCAGACGCTTGATCTCGTTTTCAATAGCCGCACGCCACGCACTGTACTGTTTCGCTGTACCTGCCGAAGTGGCAAGACGATCTGGATGGAAAGCACGGTCAAACCGATACATGTCGCGAATAGTCGATTGCCTGTCGAGTTTGTCGCCAATTCACGCGACGTTACCTTGCGTCACGAATATCAGCAGGCCATTGAAGAGTTACAGCGGCGTAATTCATCCATTCTCAATGCCGCCGGTGAAGGCGTTATCGGTACCGACGAATCAGGTAATGTGACATTTGCCAATGCCGCCAGCACCGAAATTCTCAAGTACGGACAGGATGAAATAATTGGCATGAATCTGTCTGCCGTCCTCGGCCAATGCGACGGAAATGGTGTGCTGGTGCCAGATGAAGGCGGACTAGTATCCGCTTTCCTGAAGTCGGAAGATGGCCGCCATTACAGCGAAGGGTGTTTTACCAACAAGTTGGGGAATGCGTCCCTGTTGACTTTCATCGTCACGCCCCTCGATGCCCTTGCGCCAGAATCCGGGGTCGTCATTGTTTTTCGCGATATCAGCGAACGGCAGCTGCTTGATGCCCGCTTGCGCCAGTCAAACACCGTATTTGAAAACGCGGCTGAGTCGATCATGGTGACCGATCAGAACGGGATCATTACGGCCGTCAATCATGCCTTTGAAAACATTACCGGTTACACACAAGCAGAAGCCCTTGGTAACGGCCCCTCTCTGCTGCGTTCTGGTCGCCATGATGCAGCGTTTTACAAGCAGATGTGGGATGACATTGCTGGTCAGCACTTCTGGCGCGGTGAACTGTGGAATCGCAAGAAAAATGGTGAGATTTTCCCGCAATGGGGAAGTATTGCCGCAGTGCTTGATAGTGATGGCAAAGTCCGCAGCTATGTCACCGTATTCTCCGATATGACTGAAGCCAAGAAGTCGGAGGAAAACTCAGATTCTTAGCCAATCATGACCCCTTGACCGGCCTCCCCAATCGACTGCTGTTGAACGAAAAACTTGAGCTTTCAATAAACCGCGCAGCAAGACGAAATGAATTGCTGGCTGTTGCATTCGTTGATCTCGACCACTTCAAAAACATCAACGACACCCTCGGCCCTTTGATCGGTGACCATTATCTGAAGGAAATTTCCGCGCGATTAGGGCAGACTTTGCGCCTTGAGGATACCTTGGCGCGCTGGGGTGGCGATGAATTTGTGATCATCGCTGAGAACATAGGCAGCAGAGAATCCGTTGGCGAGATGATCAATCGCCTGCAAACGCTTTTGGCCAGTCCAATGCGTTTTGAAGGACATGATGTTGTTCCGGCGGCAAGCATTGGTATTTCGGTTTATCCCGATGATGGGCTGGATGCGGGAAAACTTGTTCAGGCGGCGGATGCGGCCATGTATCGAGCGAAAGACAAGGGTCGTAATCGCTTTGAGTTTTATACCGGTGACCTGACAGAAACAGCGCGACGTCGTTTTGATCTGGGTTGGGAGTTACGCCAGGCGCTGGCCCAGAATCAATTTGTTCTGTACTACCAGCCGAAATGTTTGGCTAGCAATGGAAGTCCGGTTGGACTTGAAGCTCTTATCCGCTGGCAACATCCCGTTCGCGGTTTATTGCAACCCATGGAGTTTCTCCCGACGGCTGAAGAAATTGGTTTGATGGGCGAAATTGGATACTGGGTATTACAGGCTGTTTGTCAGCAAATTAATGACTGGGGTAGCGCATGTCCATCCGTCATTAGCGTCGCACTGAATATTGCACCATCACAACTCGATGTTGGCTTTGCTGAGCATGCCCTGGAGATTGTTGCCAGTGCTGGCGTGCCAACAAATCGACTTGAGTTTGAAATCACCGAGGGGGCATTGGAGCGGCGAAACGATATTGTTGAAATGCTCCATTGCCTGGTTAATGCCGGAATAAGCCTTTCGGTAGATGACTTCGGCACAGGATATTCATCACTGTCACACCTGCGTGATTTGCCAGTAAGTTGCTTCAAAATCGACAAGAGTTTTGTTGATGGTGTCCCTGGCGACAAAAAGGATGTCGCCATCGTGCGAACCATCGTTGCGCTTGGTGGCAGTCTAGGCATCAGCACGGTTGCGGAAGGCGTTGAAACCTTCGAACAACTGATATTTTTGCAACAAGAGGGCGTACCAACCATACAAGGGTTTTATTTCAGCAAGCCGATTCCGGCGGAGGATGTCTGTGCTTTCTTGCACCGGGCGAGCTCCGCGCCGACCAGTTAAATCCAAAACCTTCAGATCCGATCGCCCCGCTCCATTTAATCGACATTTATCAGCACCATTGACGCCTCTTCATAAAGTTCAGGCAAATCGGCTTCTTCAAGAGCAAGCAAACGCAGACAAGAAGGGCCAAGCTTGCTCCATTCTTCGGTATGGCTGGCGCCACTCACTTTTGCAGCAGATGTTCGGCCAATTGGCTGATTGCCACCAGATAGCGGCTGAGCAGTGGCACGCCCGACTCGAAAAGTTCAATTGCCGACTGGTCATGGTGATAGCGTATGGCCTGGCAAATTTCATCGGACAGCCACCAGTTTTGCGCAAGCAGATAACCGATCGTCGCGTGATTGCTGGGAATATCCTGTTGCTCAACCGCCGTAAATGCCAGTTCCGTTTCATTATTTGCCCGCACCAGCGTTTCCATGTAGGTCGGAAAGCGGCGCAGCAAAATGACGATGCCGCAATCGCGGAACAAACCAAAGGTGTAGGCATCATCCGGCCGCAACTTTGGCCGCCTGATTTGCCGCGCGAGCCAGCCGGAGAGTGCAGCGATGCGCGCCGATGCATCCCAGAAACGTTCGTAATGGGCACTGTTGGGAAATGCCTGGCGCAGGCTGATGGTTGCAATGGCGCGACAGGTAACATCCAGGCCCAGCATCAACAGGGCTTCATTGACCGAGCGCGCGCGGCTTTGATATCCAAAATAGGGCGAATTGGCCGTCTTGATCAGGCCGGCAGCCGGGCTGACATCGGCAGTGACCAGTTAGCCGACAGACTTGAAGTTGGGCATATCTTCGTTCATTGCCGAGCGGATCCGGTCGATGATGATCGGCCGTGGCGGAATGTCGATATCCTGGATGTTTTGCTCCAGCGCGCCAGCCAGTGGTGACGCGTCATTCAGCACAATGTTGCTCATGATTTTTTCCTCGCATGCATCCATATCAACAAATCGTCTTCAGACATTGGCCGGGCGTGCAGGAAGCCCTGACAGGCATCCGCTCCGGCGACCTCGCAGGCGACGAGTTGTTCGAGCGTTTCAACGCCTTCAGCGACAACGATCATGCCCAGCTCACGCCCAGCTGAGCCATTGCCTTGACGATCGCCAAGGTTCGCCGATCTCCCGGCAAGAGTTTGATGAAGGCACGATCAATCTTGAGTTTGGTCGCAGGAATGTCTTTCAGGCTGGCCAGACTGGAAAAGCCGGTTCCGAAATCATCAATCGCCAACCCGACGCCCAGCGCGCGTGCGCTATGTAAATTGGTCTGCACCGTCGGCGAAATATCCATGAACAGAGATTCAGTCAGTTCAAGCTCAATCAACTCAGGCGGCACATTGGCGCAGATCAGCGCACCGTGCAGCGCTTGCAGAAAATCAGTGGAAATCAACTGCAAGCGCGACACATTGATGGCCACCTTGGTTGCATAGCCCTGTTCGCGCAGTCGGGCCGCGCAACGCGTTCCCTGCAGCAGACTCCACTCGCCCAGACGAACAATCAGCCCGCTTTTCTCGGCCACCGGAATGAATTTGTCTGGCGGAATTTTGGTGTCATCTACGGTGCAGCGCATCAGTGCCTCAACCGCCTCAATACGACCATCGGGTCGAATAATTGGTTGATAGTGCAATTCCAGCCCACCATTTTCGAGCGCCAGATGCAAAGCACTTTCAATCGCCAGTTCCTCGCGCGCCAACTTGGCGCCGAGACGGCCAGGTGCCGCTTCGTTCCCCGAAACGACAAAGCGGTTACCGCCTTGCTGCTTGGCGTCAATCATTGCCCGATCTGCACGCTCAAGCAAACCCCCCGGATCATCATCGGCTCGGCTCCAGGCAATACCAATACTGGCCGAGGGATGAATCAGAATGCCATCGATCAGGAGCGGTTCCTCGATCTCAAGCAATATCCAGCTGGCTATCTGTTCAATGCCAAGCGCTTCCAGGACGGGAATCAAAATGACAAATTCATCACTCCCGACGCGTAAAAAGGAACAATCTTCACGAACGCAGGTACGGATCCGTTCAGCGATATGTCCGATCACACTATCTCCGGCGTGGCCGAAGGAATCATTGATCTGACGAAAACGATCAATATCAACCCAGAACGCAACCAACAAATCGTTTCTATCTTTCGACTCAGCCAGCAGACGGCCAGCAGTTTCCATCCCGGCATTACGGTTGAGGAATCCGCTGACTGGGTCAAGGCTGTGTTTTGGTTCGGAGTTTTTGTTCATGATTTTCTCCAGGGATCGGTTACTGACTGATCGACTCATGACCAATTAGCCAGTTGTTATCTGGAGAATACGTATTCATATGTTCTGGCTCTTGACCTCAGACGCCTTTCGCATGACTATTCATGCCAATATGTAAAACAACTACTTTACGAGCCCTATGTCATGGTGAAACAAGGCAGCACACTGGCAACCGTCTGGCTTATCGTGCTTCGACTCATCGAATTGCACGGCCTGGACCCGAAACAATTCATGGAAGAACTCGGCATACGCCCCGAGACACTGCGCGATGTCCGGGCACGCATCCCGGCCAAACTGGCCGACATTGCTTTTGCCAAGGCTGCAGCCGAAATTGCCGACCCAGCCTTTGCCTTGCGCGCCAGTGAATGCTGGCATCCCTCCAACCTTGGCACCATGGGCTTTGTTCCTGGCTTTCGAGCCGGACGCTCCATACCGGCCTGAAACGCATGGAGCGTTTCTCACGAATTATTGGCACCGACTTCTCTTATCACCTCATCGACGAGCCGGCAGGTTTTACGTTTTGTCCACGATCATGGCCGGGCGATGACCCGGTTGGGCAACCCATGACGGATTTCACCCTGTCTATTCTGCTGACGATGTGTCGAACCAATTTCGGGCACGAACTCAATGCCACTGAACTTGAACTACGCCGTCCGCTGCCAGCCAACCCGGCGCCGTGGCAGGACTTTTTCGGCTGCGAAGTAAATTTCGGGGCCGAGCGGGACAGTTTCCTGCTCAACCGGGAAACCGTCGACATGCCGTTGCCATCGGCAAACATTCCCCTGGCCAATACTTTCGATTCGATTCTTGCCGAGCAGATGGCCAGCTCGTCGACAGCGACCTGCTCAGCCGCAGCAAGGCGTATCTGTTACGCGAACTCTACCTCTGGCACGCCTTCAGCCCAGGAATTGGCCAGCGCGCTCGGCATGAGCCAACGCAGTTTTCAGCGCAAGCTGGGGCGAACTGGGCCTGACTTACCAAAAGTCCTTGATGAAACACGTCACGAACTGGCGCGGCGCTATCTTGATGACCAGAGCAAATCAGTCACCGAAATTGCCTTCCTCCTTGGCTTTTCGGAACAAAGCGCCTTTACCCGCGCCTTCCGCCACTGGAGCGGCATGTCGCCCTCGGTTTATCGCGGCGAAAGGCTGGCTTGAAAACCAGCAGCTCAACAATTCACTTAAACAAGAACAGGACAGGCATTGGCTTACGATTTGGTTGAAGCAGTTCTGATCAGTGGCGCCTCCTGCCCTCGCCGGGGTTGCCCTGATCAAGCTGCAGGCGGCAGCACAGGATGACAACGCGGGCATCCGCGAGTTTGCCAAGGCTGTTGAGTCGGACCCGGCGGTCTGCGGGGCACTGATGCGTGTCGCCAACTCTGCTGTGTTGCGCCCGCCGCGCAAATCGACCACCGTCGAGCAAGCCATTTCGGTCATTGGCTTTCGCGTACGCTGGCTGTCACCGCCAGCGTATGCCTGAAGAGTCAGGCCGAACTGCTCAAAGGCGAATTACGCGCCATTGTTGAAGCGATATTTGACGCCTCAAACCGTGCTGCCGAATTCAGTTATCTGGTCGCCCGCAACTCCAGCCAGCGCCGTCTTGGTGACTCAGCCTATCTCGGCTCGCTGATGCAGGATACCGGCATCATCATGCAAGCCAAGCGCGGCCAAGCCGTTTCCATCGAAAGTGCCGAACTGGATGTTGAACATGCTGCGATCAGTGCGCACCTGATTCGCAACTGGAAAATGCCCAACGATGTGGCCGCAGCCGTTGCCGTCCACCACACCCCCCGCGAAGCTGAAAAACTGGGTGGCGACATCTGCGCCATCGCCTGCCTGCTGGCGGCTGGTCGTCGCCTGCGTGACGGTGAAACGGAAGCCTGGCAAGGGTGGGCCGAACCGGTCGAGAAAACACTGAATATTGGCAATGACGAACTCGCCGAGATTCTGGCAAATGTTGAATCGGCTGAAAGCTGATAGCGCAGCTTGCCAGAATACGCACCCCTTAAGCGCCCCCCACGGATAGACACCATGCTGCGCCTGACTCCAGATCAAGCTCCCTCGACTACAACGACGCCAGCCTCAAGGCGGCCATCATCGACCGCCTGGGCATCGCGCCCGACGAACTGCTCGGCGTCACCATCTTTCGCCGTGGCTACGATGCGCGCAAACGCTCGAATATCTTTTTCATCTTCACCATTGATGTAGAGTTGCGGGACGAAGCGGCTGTCCTCAAGCGCCTGCAAGCCAGCGGCAAGAGCACTGATATTGGCATCACGCCCGATACCTCCTACAAATTCGTCACCCACGCCCCTGCCAATTTAACGACACGGCCAATCATCATCGGCACCGGCCCCTGCGGCCTGCTTGCCGGGCTGGTGCTGGCGCAAATGGGCTTCAAACCAATCATTCTCGAACGCGGCAAGGCAGTACGCGAGCGGACCAAGGACACCTGGGGCCTGTGGCGCGAAGGCGTGCTCAACCCGGAATCAAACGTGCAGTTCGGCGAAGGCGGCGCCGGGCTGTTCTCGGACGGCAAGCTTTACAGCCAGATCAAGGACCCCAAATTCTACGGCCGCAAGGTGCTGGAAGAGTTCGTCAAATCCGGCGCGCCCGGAGGAAATCTTCTACGTCAGCAAGCCGCACATCGGCACCTTCCGGCTGGTCAAGATGGTCGAAGCCATGCGCGCAGATCACCGGGCTGGGCGGAGAAATTCGCTTCAATTCCCGCGTTGACCGTATCAATATCGAAAACGGCCAGGTCCGCGGCGTTCAACTGGCCAACGGCGAGCAAATTGCTGCTGAACATGTCGTGCTGGCCATCGGCCACAGCGCCCGTGACACTTTCCAGATGCTGCACGAGCAAGGCGTATATATCGAACCCAAGCCCTTCTCCATCGGCTTCCGCATCGAACACCCGCAAGCCCTGATCGACCGCGCCCGCTTTGGCACTTTTGCCGGCAACGAAATGCTCGGCGCTGCCGATTACAAGCTGGTACACCACTGTGCCAATGGCCGTTCGGCCTACAGTTTCTGCATGTGCCCCGGTGGCCAGGTGGTTGCTGCCGCCTCCGAGGAAGGCCGCGTCGTGACCAACGGCATGAGCCAGTACTCCCGCGCCGAACGCAATGCCAACGCAGCGCTGGTGGTCAATGTCAATCCGGAAGATTTCCCCGGCGACTACAAAACCAACCCGCTGGCCGGCATCGACTTTCAACGCCATTGGGAATCCATGGCCTACCAGGCCGGCGGCAGTACTTACAAAGCTCCAGCCCAGCGCGTCGGCGACTTCCTCGCTGGCCGGCCATCAACCCAGCTTGGCGAGGTCGATCCCTCCTACCAGCCCGGCGTCTTCATGACTGACCTGAGCAGTTGCGTACCGCCCTATGTTGTCGCCGCCCTGCGCGAAGCCATCCCCGCCTTCGACAAGCAAATCAAGGGTTTCGCCATGGCCGATGCCATCCTGACCGCCGTCGAAACGCGCACTTCGTCGCCGATCCGCATCACGCGCAACGCCGAATGCCAGAGCCTGAACACCCGTGGCCTCTACCCGGCCGGCGAAGGCGCTGGTTACGCGGGCGGAATACTTTCGGCGGCAGTGGATGGCATCAAGGTAGCGGAACAGGTGGCTTTGAGCATGACAAAAGGCTAGCATTTAATTCTGTTGCAGGCTGCACTCGGCCACAACCCGCCGTTCGTCGTTACATTTCAATTTCAGCGCGCAGAGTGCCCGATCAACGAATTGAGTGGCCGGTATGCCCTGCGCAAGCAAACTGTCGAACCTGTGTTCGGCATCATCAAGTCCGTGCTGGGCTTTCGTCAGTTCTCTTTGCGTGGCCTGAAGAAAGTCACGGGCGAATGGACGCTGGTTTGCCTCGCGTGGTATTTGAAACGCATGGCCGTATTCCGGAAAGATGCCGTCGTGCCTATAAATCATCAATAAATGCATCCAGATTTCAAGGGCACACGTATTAAGGGTTAGGAACGCTTGCATGGCTCCAACAGAGCTGGGTTCCGACCTTCAATGCCAATGAAAAATGGCTAAAGCACGAAAGGAATAATCATGTTGATTCATATGAATGAAGCCAACCTTAACCCCAGGAGTTCCACCATGAAAAAGTCTATTTATTCCCTGCTTGGTTGCGGCGCAGTCAGCTTGTTCGCGTTCGCTGGTGCAGCGCAAGCCGCGGATGTCCACTCATCCATTCAGGCGCATCTGGGCGACGGCAGCAAGGCATACGCAAGCGAGTCATGGTCAGCACCACAGGGCGCTCAGGGACCGATCCGCTCGGAGATGCTCACTGCTGGCAGTGCGAGTCCGAATGATCTGATTCAGGCACATCTTGGTGGCGACGGTGTCGCTCACTACGTCCAAATGAACATGGGCAAAAATGATTCCTGGCATGCACCCCAAGGGGCACAGGGGCCAATACGCAACGATTCAATGCATGACGGCAGGCTGTTCCCGCTCAGCGCGACCGGCGGTTGATCGTCATCGCCTTGCCTGGGCCAGAATTTCCGGGTGGGGCGCCGCCGCTGAAACGAAGCAATGGACGCTGCTGTCCGATACATTGGGCAGCCGAAGGCGGTGGCTGGGCAGGAGGTGGCGCGAGGCGTCACCTCCCGTCTGCGCTAGGTTTCGACGACGGATGGTTGAAAGTCAATGGGTAAGCAGAGGTGGTCCGGTGGTTGAAGATACCCAATGAATCCGCCGGATTCTAAACTAGTAAATGACGATGGTTCGATCTGCCAGTTCCCCGACAGCCATGCGGGGTAGACGAACTAGTTCCGAAAGAAATGTCTAACTTAGGAGAAAAAGTAGACAATTATTTTTAAGGATTTTGTTGAGGCAGTGCCAATGGGTGCCATATGACTGCAAAGCGAAAAATTGAACGCCGAAAAGGAACACCGAGAGCATGGGTGGCCCGCTATATGCGTTTGCCACTTTCCATCGCAATAATTGCATGCTCGCTCGCACATGCTGACGAAACTGAATCTGTATCGCCCCAAACCCGTTTCAGTAGTAAGGAAATGGGGCTTCGTTTACGCGTCCAGGATGGAGGGTGGGCTGGTGCTCCGCGCGAGTCTATAGAAACCGTTCTCTATTCGGTTGCAGACGAGTTGCTTTCTCGATTACCAACAAAACTTGCATCCACTATTGTCATCATCCATACCGACAGCAATCCAGTTGCTATGTATGAACGGGGGCCGGCCGGTGAGTATCAGATTCGTCTTCATGCCAGTGGAGAAAACTGGCACCTATACGCTTATGAATTCGCTCATGAGCTTTGCCATATTCTTTCGAATTATGATGAAAACATCGACGCAACCACGATCAAACACAACCAGTGGTTTGAAGAAACCTTGTGCGAAACGGCCTCGCTCTTTGTTCTGAAAAGTTTGGCAAATACTTGGGAATCATCCCCCCCGGAGCCAAAATGGTCAGAAGCGGCAAGAAAGCTCCGCCGATTTTTCGATCATCTCATTTCTGAATCTCATCGCCAACTTCCCGCTCAGACGCCGCTAGTCTCTTGGCTGCATGAGAATGAGGACCGGTTACGCAATGACCCCCTATATGCGAAATAACAATGAGGTTGTTGCCAACTTGCTTTTGCCACTATTTCAGGAGGATCCTCAAAACTGGGCATCATTGAACTACCTCAATCTGGATCCCTCTGATGCGCGTGATAGCCTTGAAGATTATCTTCATCATTGGTATCAAAATGCCCCGCTTCAGCACAAACATTTTATTGCTGGCGTGCTTGCGATGTTTAACCTGAATATGACGCTACCTAGCACGGCTCCTTCGTCCATAGACAAGCTCAGCTCTGTCCAATAAAAATGCCAATGAAATATTTAGCGCAGCCTAATACGAGGTTAAGTATTCAAGGTACCGAACTTATGTAACAACCGATCAAAATCTTTAGCCCCATGATCGGATGAGTGTTTTTGGTGGGCTACTGCACTATGCCAATGTTAAGTTAGCGGGTGGCGGCACGAGGAGTTGGACTCAGACTTCAGAGTGATAAAGGAATCAAATTGTCTTCGTGAAATTTCAGGGATTGGGTGTGCTGATCCGGTTTTTTTTAATTTGTAAAGTTCGAACTATTCTTGCTCATGCTCGTCTGACAGCTACCCTGAAATTTTTATCTGTAACGCGATTGTATTCAATTGGTTCAGAGTCAGGGAACGTTAACCGGTGACCGAAAAAATCGGAAATCAGGTTCTTATGATGTAACGACTTCCAGGGAGGAACTTAACCCCAGGAGATTCATCATGAAAAAGCTTATTGTTTCAGTTCTCGGCTGTGGTGTTGTCAGTTTGTTCATGTCCGTTGGTAGTGCCCAAGCAGCAGATGCCAATTCATACATCCAAGCGCATTTGGGTGATGGTAGTAAGCCGTACTCCAGCGATTCATGGTCGGCACCGCAGGGCGCTCAGGGGCCGATTCGCTCGGACATGAGCATCGCAAGAGGTTTGGATCCAAATGATGTTATTCAAGCGAATATTGGGGGTGGTGCAAAACCTCGCAGTTCGCAAATGGCATCGACCAACGTCGATACAGGGTCTGCTCCTAGCGGCGCGCAGGGACCAATCCGCAACGATCTCATGGACAATGAAAAATTGTTCCCACTTAATGCGCCCGGAGGTTGATTCTCATCGCATCGACTGTTTCAAGATTGCAGGTTTACCATTGCCAGGAAGCCTTGTCGACCGACAGCGGAATGGCGGTTATACCGGCAGACTGAGGTGGGGCCGTTAGGCTCCGATTTTTGTCTCACTGTGGCGTGCATGGTGGGCCCAGTTGACACTGGAGCAGGGCTTGCGCGCCGTATTGCCGGAGTAGCGGCGACAGTTGGCCGGCCTTTAGGGCTGCAATCCGTGAAACGCTCTGCTCGGGCATCTCCGGCTACCGGCGGGGTTCCTTGTCAATTAGACTACTGCGATGATCTCCACTCCCGTCTGGTTTTTACTGGTCGGCGGCCTGCTATTGTTCATGGCCCTGACTACCTCCCGTTTGAAGTCGCTGCCGATAACCTCGGCCATCATCTATCTCGCAGTTGGCCTTATCGTCGGGCCGACCGTGCTCAACGTGTTCCACTTCAATCCGCTCAAGCAGTCGGCCCTGCTGGAGGTGCTGACTGAGGTGGCGGTGCTGATCTCGCTGTTCGCGGCCGGGGTCAAGATGCCGGCGCCGATCAAGCTACGGCGCTGGCGCACGCCGGTACTGCTGGCCACTGTGTCGATGGCAGCCACCGTGGCGATGGTCGCGGCCTTCGCCTACTACCTGCTCGGCATGCCGCTCGGCGCCTGCATCATTCTCGGCGCAATCCTCGCACCGACTGATCCGGTACTGGCAACCGACGTGCAGATCCGCCATCCCGGCGACCAGGACCAGCTGCGTTTCACGCTGACCTGCGAAGCCGGCATGAATGACGGCAGTGCCTTCCCATTCGTGATGCTCGGCATGGGCTTGCTCGGTCTGCACGAAGTCGGCGAAACCGGCCTGCGTTGGCTGCTAGTTGACGTGCTGTGGGCGACTCTGGCCGGCATTGCCGTCGGCGTTGTCGGCGGCTACCTGCTGGCCCGACTAGCCTGGAATATCCGTGGCCCGCAGCAGGACCGCGAATTGCTCGACGATTTCCTCGGGCTCGGGCTAATCGGCGCCGTTTATGGCATCAGCGTGCTGATTGGCGCTTGGGGTTTTCTGGCGGTGTTCTTCGCCGCCGTCGCACTGCACCAGACCGAGCTGAAACTGGCCGGCCGCACTGAGACCTCGCCAGAGTTACCGCCAGCCCTGGTCTCCAGTCATGAGCGGGGCGACCATGCAGGAACGCCAGCGCTGATCAGCGAAGGTTCGCTGGTCTTCAAGGAGCACCTGGAGCGCCTGTCAGAAGTGGTGCTGATCCTACTTGTCGGCGGCATGCTGTTCGTCGACTCGTGGAGCTGGCCGGCGGTCGGTTGCGCCCTGTTCATCTTCGTCATTGCCCGGCCGCTTAGCGTGCTCCTGGGCATGGTCGGTAGCGGCGCCTCTTGGCGTATGCGCGGCTTGACTGGCTGGTTCGGCGTGCGCGGCATCGGTTCGCTGTATTACCTGATGTACGTGATCCAGCACGACTTGCCGCAGGATCTGGCACTGCAACTGATCCAGGTAACGCTGGTGGTGATTACGCTGTCGGTACTGATGCATGGCGCCAGCGTCAAGCCGCTGATGAAACTATTCTGGCGACGCCGAGACCCGAGATGAACAACGGATCCGACAAGGAGCTCCTGGGTTATCGGAGGTCCAACGGTCACAAGGAAAGTTTGTCATTGTCTATCGACACGGCCTGGGCCGGGAGTACGCTATCAGGCTCGCGCTCAAAAGCAGACATTGCCAGATCCGTGGTTTAGATGGGTTTGCTGGCCGCCACAGTGTCCAGTGACGTACGCCTTCTAGGGAAATTGCGCGCAGTTGCCAGCGACCTTCGCGGGCTGCGACATTCAATTCGTTCAGTGCTTCGCCAGCTTCTGCGAGTTCAGTGTCGATCATGCCCCAGTTGCGTAGGTTGATGCCAACACCGGCCAGGTTGCGTTCCAGCATCGTGATTCGCATCGAAATGGTTTCGACCACCGGCAACTCGCCGAAATGAGAGGCCATGGCGTGCCAGTGCTGCAAACTTTCCGAAAGAGCAACCAAGCTGGCGAGTGTTTCTGCGTAGTCGCCGGGTTCACTTTTCTCGGTCTGCGTATCACCCCTGCGTCGAAGGCAATGGTCCAGCACAAATTCCAGATGCATCGAATTAGCGTTGTCGGGACGAGCATGTTCCATGCTGCCCTGTCCCTGTCATGGGCAACTACCAGTCGCTGCATCTTGGTCATGCTCTTGCTCTTCTGCCAAGCCGCTAGGCGACCGTGGGTGAAGCAAGGCTATCACTTTTCCTGCTTTCCAAATTTCCGGGGCCGACGCTGTCGCTACTGGGGCCACAGGGTTCCGACTGGGGTTTTCCTACCGGTCATCTTGTGCCTCCACCTGGTCCAGATAGTCAACGAAGCTTGTTGCCAGATCACCATAGTAGTTCGAATCCCAGGCTGAATCACGGATGAAGGCGGCAAGGAGAAAGTGCCACTCTTCGTCGGACAAGCTTTCGCGCAAGGCCGGGTAATGTGCGGCCAGCAGCTGCGAAACGCCCAGAAAAACAAGGTGGCGGTAGGCGCGCATTCCCGGCTCGCCATAGCCTGCCGGGAGCGTGTCGCAGCGCCCTCTCACATAGTCGTAAAAGCCCGCAGGCATGCCAGTTCCCGGTTGATGGTGGCGAGATCGGGGATGTCGTTATCCCATTCGAGCAGGATGTCCTTGCAGTGTTGCCTGGCCCAGTCGCCGGCGGCGTGGGCTGTGGCGGCCTCGACCGGCTGGCTGTGGGTGTCGATGAAAAGCCCGAAGCGTTCGTCGAATTCATGGCCGGCGACGTGCAGGTAGCTGACGCGATGCGCTGGAAGCTGTGCGATGAAGTCGGCAATGCCAGCTTGCCCGTGATTCTTGTGATTGACGCTGATATTGTTGAAATCGAGCAGGATGTCGCAGTCGGCACGTTCGGCAACGCAACTCAGGAAGTCGGCTTCGGCCAGTGTGCCGACATTGGTGTAGTAGGTGGTGTTCTCGATGCCGATGCGCTGCTCGAGCGCATCCTGCACTTGGCTTATCCGGTCACTGACGCGGATGATCTCGGCCTGCGTAAAGGGAACGGGGAAGAGATCGTAAAGCTGGTGTCCATCGCCACTGGCTGCCAGATGGTCGGAATAGTGATCGGCGCCAATATCGTTGATCAGTTCGCGCAGATCACGCAAAAAGTCCCGGCTGAACTGGCTCGACCCGCCGAGATTTAAAGAGACGCCATGCAAGCGGATCGGGTAGCCGGCGTCACGCAGACTGTAGAGCGGCCCTCGGTCGCGCCGAACCCAGTTCTCGGGCGCAACTTCGAAGAAATCGGCCTCGATTTCCGCAGGATTCCAGTCCAGCATTTCGCTGCGGAAGCCGAGGCCTATCTTCGTCATGGATGAAGCCTGACGCATGATGCTTTGCTATTTACTTCTTGGAGCAGCTCGCGTCCTTCTTGCTGCAACTCGCATCCTTCTTGGCGCAGGATGCTTCCTTCTTCGAGCAAGAAGCCTCTTTCTTCGAACACGAAGCTTCTTTCTTTGAGCACTTGGCATCGGCCGGGCTTGTCAGCTCCTTCTTGGCACACTTGCTGTTGGCTCCACAGGATTTGTCGGCTTCGCCAGCGTAGCTGGTGCTGGTGGCGACAATGGCGGCGGCGAGGGCGGCAACGGTTTTCAGGTTCATGATGATCTCCTTCGGGGTTGGGGTACTGCGGGGAAATTCGTTGGTCAGCGGGCGGTGTAGAAGACGTAGTCAGCCTGGTAGGCAACCTTCAATTCCTTGCCGAGGCTTGCCATGTCGCAGGTCTGCGCGGGCGCTGTGCCGCCGACCGTGTTCAGCCGCTGGATGTAGGTCACGTTGGCCAACTTTCCCTGGCCGCTGGTCGGGTTGGCCTTGACCAATTGCAGCGGCAGGTTGCCGGCAGCGGCTGGCGACACCGCGACCTGCTTGCCGGTGACCTTGGAGCCATCCTTGTCTTCCCAGGTCGGGCCGCCGTAATAGGTGCCGACCGCATTTTTTCCGGCGTCGTAGAGCGTTGCGGCAGGCACGATGAATGTCCAGGCGTAGCTGCCGGGCTGATCTGCCTTTTCGCGGCAGGCGTATGTCACTTCGCCAACGCCCAGCGTCCAGCTCTTTTGCACATGACCGTCGGGAACCCGGACGGGTTCAGGCAACGTGGCGTTATCAACATTGGCCATGGCGGACGTTGCGGCCAGCAGGACAGATATGGAAACCAGGGAACGCAGTGCTTGCATGACTTTCTCCTTGAATATGGATAGCGGGGAGGCGCAGAAATCAGAGGCACCTGACATCCCTTACGCAGGGGTTTCAAAAGCAGATGCAGGAATTGGAGATTTATTTGCATCCGTTTTGCTACCGGCCGCGTAGACCGGTTGTCACTTTCCACAAAAACCAATGACAATCGTGAGGACAGCATGTTTAGGAGCAGCAAACTTGGACGACAACTTTCCCGGCAATCGCTACTCAGTAGACCAGGCCGAAAGCGAAGCCGAAGACCACCCGAGTCCAATCGCGATCGCGACGTCAGCCTATGCCAAGGCTTGCAGCGAAGCGGACCTCGTTGCCTGGGTCGGCCGTGTGGTCAATCAGGACGAACAGGCTTTGGCCTGCTTGTACGACGCCTTGGCCTCCCGGGTGCACGCCTTTGCCCTGCGCCTCACACGTCAGCACCAACTGGCCGAGGAGGTCACTGAAGATGTCTTCTGGCAACTCTGGCGCCAAGCTCCGCGCTTTGATCCGCAGAAGGGGTGCGTTATGGCCTGGATAATGAATATGGCCCGCAGTCGCGCCCTTGATGCACTCCGGCAGGTTGAAACGCAGGAGATCCAGGATGATGGAGCGATCGAACGCTCGGCGGATATGGCCGGGGACAAGACGCCGCTCGATCTGCTGGAGGCAGTCGACGAGCGGCATCAGTTGCACGAAGCCATTTCACGGCTGGAGCCCTTGCCGCGGCAACTGCTCGCCCTGGCCTTTTCCGCGGCATGACCCACGACGAAATTGCGCTGCATTGCGACCTTCCACTCGGCACGGTGAAATCGCAGATACGCCGCAGCCTGGCAAGACTGCAGGAACATCTTGCGCGGCAAGGAATGGCACGGAGCTTACCGATATGAAATCCAACGACACCAACGATCTTGACGCGCTCATTGCACCGGCACTACGACCGGCCAGCGACAGCCAGGCACTGCGCGAAAGGCTGCTGCAACGCGCCGCCGACAGCCGCACCCGCCATCAGGAATTCGCCACGGTTCGGCGTCAGGCCACCCCGTGGCGTGAACTGATGAAAGGCTTGCGCGGGCGTGACCTTCGCATCACTGAAGAAGGTACTTCGGTATTGCTTGCGCTGGCGCCAGGCACCGTGCTCCCGATGCATCGCCATCGCTATCTGGAAGAGGGCATCGTATTGTCTGGCCGAATGCAGATGGGCGCACTCGACCTCGGGCCAGGCGATTATCACGTATCTTTCCCCGGGAGTCGGCATGACAGGATTACCTCGGCCGAGGGGTGCGTGACCTATTTGCGCGGTACATCGCTAGGCAGTCTTTTCGGTCTGGCCGTGGAACTGCTGGGCGGTTTGACCCCGGGCGCGGGAACGGCGCCATTGACCGTCAGGGAACTGGATGGCGACTGGCGACTGCTTGCCGATGGCGTTGTCGAAAAGCGATTGTGGCAGGCCGACGAGAGCCTCTCCCGCTTTGTCCGGTTGGCACCCGGCAGCCGCTATTTTCCAGGTGTCTACAACAGGGAATGCGAGTTCATGATGGTGAATGGAGAAGCTTTTTTTGGCGACATCCTGCTGCTTCAAGAGGAGTTGCACGTCGCTCCGGTCGGCACCCAACATCCGGAAATCAGCAGCGATTGCGGGGCTACTTTCTTCGTTCATGAAAAGGTTGGTGAACTTCTGGCCGCTAGATTGAGCTTGCCAATGGCCGCTTCGAAGCATTTCGATTCGTAGAACCTGGATTTGGATGACTGGCCGCTATGGAGAAAGTTCACTGGCCGGAGGGCACGGAGGAGAGGAGCCCCCCCCCCCCGGTTGGGCCTCCCCCTGGTCCAAAATGGTCGTTAACAAAGCCACGGCACCCCGTTCCCCCGAGGCCAGCCCGCCCTATCCTTGGGGCGGGGGGGGAGAGCCTGCGGAGGCTCCTTGGTCTCGAATGGACCACTGAAAACGGTTCCAGGGGTTTCCCCTCCGACACCCCACCCCCGCCCGATATAGCCGTAAAAGGGGAGGTGTTGAGGAGTGGGGGGGTGTGTGGGGTTGGCGGGGCCCGCAAGCTGGCCCTGTGTGTTTTTTTCCGCCTCTTTCCCCCGGTGGGGGCTCCGCCTCCGGGGGGCGAGCCGCCGACTCCCGCTGGACCGGGCCCCTGTTTTCCGCCACCCCCCCCCCCCCCCCCCCCCAACCCCCCCCCCCCCCCCCCCCCCCCCCACCCCCCCACCCCCCCCCCCCCCCCCCCCCCCCCCCCCCCCCCCCCCCCCCCCCCCCCCCCCCCCCCCCCCCCCCCCCCCCCCCCCCCCCCACCCCCACCCCCCCCCCCCCCCCCCCCCCCCACCCCTCTCCCCCACCCAAATACCTTTTTAAATTTTTTTCTTTTTTTTCTTTTTTTGCCACCTCCTCCTCTTTCCTTTTTTTTCTTTTTTTTCCCCCTTTTTCCTCTCTTTTTCCCACCCCCTCCCCCCCCTCCCCCCCCCCCCCCACCCTTTTTTTCTCCCCCATCCTCCGGCATCATTTTCCGATGCCGTATTTTTGCAGGTTATTGATGAGCAGTTCTCTGATCAAACAAACCCAGATCGCCTCCTGGATTCTTGCCGGGCTGGCCTTGGTTGCAGTCCTCCATTTACACCTGTTGCCCAGTTTACTCGCCGGCCTGTTGGTTTATCAGCTGGTTCATTTGCTCGCCCCGCGCCTGCAGCGCCACTTTGCCAGCGAGCGGACGCAGCTGGCGGCGCTGTTTCTGCTCGCCTCGCTGGTGGTCGGCGCGATAACCGCCGCTGTCATTGCCACTATTGCCTTCTTCAAAGGGGATTCGGGCAACATGGCGCTGCTTTTTGGCAAGATGGCACAAATTCTCGAAGATGCCCGCATATCGATGCCGAGCTGGGTCATTGATCTGCTGCCGGAAAACGAAACTGGCCTACGTGAGACCAGCATTGAATGGCTGCGCGATCACGCAACCGAATTACGCACCCTGGGCAAAGAAGCCGGAATCACGCTCGCGCATATCCTGATCGGCCTGATTATCGGCGCCATGATTTCGCTGCAGCAAGCTTGCGACGCCGCCCCGCAAGGGCCGTTGGCCAAAGCGCTGATCGAACGCGCCAGTAACTTCGCCGATGCCTTCCGCCGCATCGTTTTCGCCCAGGTAAGAATTTCTGCCCTCAATACGCTGTTGACCGCAACCTATCTCGCCATCGTTCTGCCGCTGCTCGACATCCACCTGCCGCTGACCAAAACGTTGATCGCCGTCACCTTCATTGCCGGTCTGCTACCGGTGATTGGCAATTTGATCTCGAATACGGTGATCGTCGTTGTCAGTCTCGCTCATTCACCGCATACCGCCCTGCTCTCGCTGGCCTTTCTGGTGATTGTGCACAAGCTGGAATATTTCCTCAACGCGCGCATTGTTGGTGGCCAGATCAATGCTAAAGCTTGGGAACTACTGATTGCCATGCTCTTGATGGAAGCGCTGTTCGGCCTGCCCGGCGTCGTCGCCGCGCCGATTGCCTACGCCTGGATCAAGCGCGAACTGGATAACGCCGGCCTGTTGTGAGCGCCCGGCAGAACCTGCTCTGCGGTCTGCTCCTGGCCTGCCTGCCTTTGGCAGCGCTGGCCCCGCCAACTTACAGCGAAGTCAAGGCATCTTACGTTTCATCCGAAACGACGCTGCTGGCTCGTGACGGCCAACCACTGCACACCCTGCGCCTCGACAAAAGCGTGCGCCGCCTGCCGTGGACGCCACTTGACGACATCTCGCCAGCCCTGATCCGCGCCGTCATCGTTTCTGAAGACAAGCGTTTCATGGAACACGATGGCATCGACTGGCAAGCCGCCGGCAAAGCGGCGTGGAGTAATTTCTGGGGCAGCAAGACGCGCGGCGCCAGCACGCTGACCCAAACGTTACGGTCGACGCACAATTTTCGGCAAAATTTCGCAGTCGACCGCAGCACTTCGTCTGGAAAGCTTCTGGAGCAAGCGGCAGATCATCGAGGCTTACCTCAACCTCGTCAGCTATCGCGGCGAGTTGCAAGGCGTTGCGGCGATGAGCCGCCAGCTTTTCGGCAAATGGCCGCACGGGCTCGATGAGCGCGAATCAGCCCTCGCTGCCGCCCTGCTTCGCTCTCCGAATGCCACGCCGGCGCTGGTCGTCAAGCGCGCCTGCAATCTGCTCAAGGAAATGAACCGGGCCAGCGAATGCGAGGGGCTGGAGGGCTTTGCCGGGCAGGCTCTGAGCGGCGGCTTGCGCGAAAATGAACAAATTCGCGACCGCAACAGCGGCGAACAGATCGCCCCCCACATCGCCCGCAAGTTGCTCAACCAAGCCGGCCAACAACTGCGCTCCAGCCTCAACGCCGATTTGCAGCGCTTTGCCAACGAAGCCCTGCGCCGCCATCTCGCCGCCCTGCGTTTGCAAAATGTTGAGGATGGCGCGCTGCTGGTGATTGACAATGCCAGCGGTGAAATTCTGGCCTGGGTCGGTTCAAGCGGCGACCTTTCAAGTGCAACCGAAGTCGATGGCGTCACCGCCCTGCGCCAGGCCGGCTCGACCCTCAAACCTTTTCTCTATGCGCTGGCTTTCGAACGGCGCAACCTGACCCCGGCCTCGCTGATCGAGGATGCCCCACTAACGCTGGATACCGGCAACGGCCTCTACGCGCCACAAAACTACGAACCGCATTACCGTGGCTGGGTCTCGGCGCGCATGGCGCTGGCCGGTTCGCTCAATGTGCCGGCGGTCAAGACCCTGGTTCGCGTCACGCCCGATATATTCCACCAGCGCCTCAAGCAAAGTGGCTTCACCAGCCTGAAGGAAAGTGGCGACTGGTACGGCTACAGTCTGGCGCTCGGCTCGGCTGACATATCCCTGCTCATGCTGGCCAACGCCTACCGCAGCCTGGCCAATGGCGGCCAGTGGACGCCCCTGCGCGCCACGCCGGGCAAGGCCGTGGCAGCACCGCCCTGCCAGCGCGAAGGCTGCGCCGGGGTTTTGATGGCAAAGCCCGCACACGCCTACACGGCGGGCAGCGCTTATCCGGTCGGCAACATCCTTGCTGACCGCAGCGCCCCGCGCCGGCACATTCGGCTGAATCCTGGTTGGCAACGCCCTATTGGGCCGCCGCCAAAACCGGCACCAGCAAGGACATGCGCGACAACTGGTGTGCCGGCTACTCAGCGCTATACCGTTGCGGTCTGGGTCGGCAACGCCAGCGGCAGCCCGATGCACGATGTATCGGGTGTTTCCGGCGCTGCGCCGATCTGGCGCGAGGTGATGGACTGGCTGCACCGGGGAGATCCGCAGCGTGGCCGAGAAAAATTCGGTAGCGCTGCACCCAAAGCACCACCGGGCATCGTCAATTTACCAATTCGCTTCGAGCCGGCACAGGAGCCGCCACGTCAGGAATGGTTCATCGCCGGTACGGAAAGCAGCGTCATTCACGCCGCCACCGCCAATGCGTTAGCGCGCATCGCCTACCGGCGGCAGGCAGCATCATCGCGCTCGACCCGGACATTCCACCGCAACGCCAGCGTGTGCCCTTGCGCCTTTCTGCACCCGCTGAACGTGGTGCAATCTGGCGGATGGATCAAACCACGTTGGGCAAAGCGGATGGCAAGTTCTTGTGGCTACCGCAACCGGGAATACACCACCTGACACTTGCAAACTCACGTGGTGAAGAAATTGACAGCATTCGCTTTGAGGTGCGTGCAATGAAAGGCCGCGCACGTTAAGTTGTGGCAAACTCCGGTCATGCACGCACTCCCACATCTTTCGACAATCGACTGGCTTTCCTTGGCAACATTTTTCGCCTGCTGGGCTGGTTATGCCTGGTTTTCCGAACATAGCCGCTGGGGTGATGGCGGCTTGGTGCGGACCAGTCAGGCTTACCGGCTGGACTGGGCGCGGCGCATGCTGGAGCGTGAGATTCGCGTGGCCGATTCGACACTGATCGGCAACCTGATGACCAGCGTTTCCTTTTACGCCAACACCACCATCTACATCATCGCCGGCCTGGTTGCTGCACTCGGCGCTTCCGACAAGCTGATCAGCGTCACTGCCGATCTGCCCTTCGGCGGCGTTGGCAATCGTGAATTACTGGAAATCAAGCTGATGCTGGTGCTCGCCTCTTTCGTTTTTGCCTATTTCAAATTCACCTGGTCGCTACGCCAGTTCAACCTGCTCTCCATCCTGGTCGGTGCCGCCCCACAATGCAAGGAGGGCGAACCGGCAAGTGAAGAATATGCGCGGCGGGTGGCCGGCGCCAACAATCTGGCCGGCGATGATTTCAACCGAGGCATCCGCGCTTATTACTTTGGTCTGGCCGCTTCCGGCTGGCTACTCAGCCCGGTGGTTCTGGCCGCGCTGGCAATCAGTGTCCTGATCGTGCTTTACCGCCGTGATTTCCGTTCCCCAGCACTGGCCCTGCTGCGCAACAAAGTCTGAGATCGTGAACCGCAAAACCCAGCTTGCCGGCATCGGCTTCGGCCTGCTGGCCTATGGCATCTGGGGTTTCTTCCCACTTTATTTTCGTCAATTGGCACATGTCTTGCCGATGGACATCCTCGCCAACCGTGCCGTCTGGGCCTGTGTGTTTGTTGGCATACTGCTTAGCCTGCGCCAACGCTGGGCCAGTGTGCTGGTTGTCTTCAAAAACCCGCGCCAGTTGGCAATGCTGGCCTTGGCTGCGCTGCTGGTCAGCAGCAACTGGCTGGTTTTCCTCTGGGCCGTCGCGCACCAGCAAGTCGTCGCTTCCAGCCTCGGCTATTTTTTAACACCCTTGGTTAACGTCCTGCTCGGCCTCATCGTTCTCAAGGAACGCCTGAACAAACTGGAATGGCTGGCAGTGGGGTTGGCGGTCATCGCCATTGCCAACGAAATCATCACGCTGGGCAGCCTGCCTTGGGTTTCATTATTTCTCGCAGTTACCTTTGGCACCTATGGCCTGGTACGCAAGCAGATTCCGGTCGATGCGATTTCCGGTTTGTGGCTGGAAACCCTGGCGATGCTGCCGGTGTGCGGTATTTACGCGCTGTGGATGGCGCAAAGTGGACATCAGGTTTTTGCGCCAAATAACGCGTTGACCGTAACACTTCTGATTGGCGCCGGCATTCTGACGGCGGTGCCCCTGATGGCCTTTGCCGCAGCCACGCAACGCCTGGATCTGGCTACTGTCGGCATGCTGATGTACATCAATCCAACCCTGCAGTTCATCACCGCGGTATGGATCTTCGGCGAACCGCTGCAGTCGGCACGATTGATCAGTTTTGCGCTGATCTGGAGCGGCCTCTTCGTCTTTAGCTGGAGTATGTGGCAAAAGCTGCGCCACCGTTAAGCCGAAAATCAAGTCGCAGGATCAGACAGCCATTTGAGCAAGGTAGCAAAAAAATCGTCGGGGTCGAAAGGCTTGGCAATGAAATCATCCATGCCAGCAGCCATGCATTCTGCCCGGTCGGCGGCAAATGCATTGGCAGTCATCGCAATGATCCGCACGTGCTGGCCCTTATCCAGCTGACGAATTTTCCGGGTTGCTTCCAGGCCACCCATACGCGGCATCAGCATATCCATCAACACCAGATCGTACGGTCGGCTCCCCGCCAATTCGAGTGCCACGATACCATCCTCGGCAATCTCGACAACTAGTCCCGCTTCTTCAAGCAATATTTGCGAAAGCTCGCGATTGAGCGGCTCATCCTCGACCAGCAAAACACGACGCCCGGCAAAATGCTGGCGTATTTCATTTTCTGCCTCAGCTTGCAGCGGCACTTTATCAGGCAATGCAACGGAGCCCTTGCCAAACCAGGCCGTCATCCAGAAAGTGCTACCCACACCCTGTGTTGAATGCACACCCGCTTCACCACCCATCGCTTCGGCAATTTTTTTGCTGATCACCAGACCGAGGCCGCTACCGCCATAACGCCGGGTCGTTGAGCTATCTTCCTGTTCGAAGGCATTAAACAATCGCCCGAGGACTTCTGGCGCAATGCCGATACCGGTGTCAGCCACCTCGAAACGCAGTTTGATCCCTGCCGGCTCAGCCGCAAGCTGGCTAACACGCAGGGTAACGCTGCCGGCATCAGTGAATTTGATGGCATTCCCGACGAAGTTGAGAAGCGCTTGTTGCAGGCGCGTTGGGTCGCCAATCAAACATAAAGGCATTGAGGGCAGTTCAGTCTTCAGTCGCAGTTGCTTGCCGGCTGCCCGATCAGCTGACATGACGCAAACCGTGTCGACCACCTTGCCGAGACTGAAATCAATTTGCTCGAGAACCATTTTGCCAGCTTCGATTTTGGACAAATCGAGCACCGCGTTGATGGTTTCCAGCAGGTGCTTGCCGGATGCTTCCAGTTTGTCGAGCCGCGCCATCTGCTCAGGGGCAAGCCATCGCGACGAATCAGATAAGCCATGCCATTGATGGCATTGAGCGGCGTCCTGATTTCATGGCTCATGTTGGCAAGGAAATCACTTTTAGCATGATTGGCCTCGTCAGCCCGCTGCCTGGCCTCGGACAGTTCGGCTGTTCGGCTGGCAACCAGTTGCTCCAGATTATGACGATGCGCATCGAGTTCGCTGCCTATCCGTTTCTGTTCCGTAATATCCTGCTTCACCGCCAGATAATGGCTGACCCGTCCGTCCGGCTGACGGATCGGTGCGATGTTGACGAATTCGACATATTCACTGCCATCCTTGCGCCGGTTGATGAACTCACCCTGCCAGCCCTTGCCGGATTTGAGCGCAGCCCACATCGCTTCAAAAGTTGCCGGTGGCGTTCTGCCGGACTGAAGCATGCGAGGATTCTTGCCTTGCGCCTCCTCGAATGAATAACCCGTATTTTCAACAAAACAGGCGTTGACGTATTCGATATTGCCTTGCAGATCGGTTATGACAATGCTATCCGGACTTTGCTCGACCGCCTGCGACAGTTTGGTTAGCGCCTGCTCACGGCTCTGCACACCTTCAGCCATCTGGTTAAACGCCACTGCGAGCTGACAAATTTCATCTTCGTTATCGATCGTCAGGCGCGTTGCGTAATCCCCTTCGGCAATTCGCTCCGCACCGGCTTGTAAACGGGCAATACGCTGTGTCACCAGCTTTTCAAGCAGATAACCGACAGCAAGCAGCAGCATCGCATAGCCGAACAGACTTTTGACTACCTGCGTGCCCCATATCTCACGAAAACGTTGATCAAATTTCGCCGTGGGAATCTTGACACTGGCAACACCGCGCAACTCGCCAAGCTGATAACCATAGGCTGCATCGTAGTTATCGCGAATGCTGGCTGGCGCGGACTCCCGCTCACCGTGACACTTCAGGCAGACTTGCTCGAGCCAGATCGGCGCGGTGTACAGCAGGTAACCATTACCCGCCGTTTTTTCGACTCGCTCGACACGTTCAACAGACTTCGGATTTTGGCGAAACCAGTTGATCGCCGCCATCTCTTCTGCATCAGCAAGGTTGCCCGGATTGCGCGGCCTGTCAGAAACATTGTTAAACAACACACCGCTATCATTCCAGTTAGAAAAGTCCTTGGCGATGCGCGAAAGGGAATGCGCCGGCAAGAAACCAAGCGTTTTGTCATTGAGCGGCAGGCCGCTCTCAATGAACTGGTTCTGATAAACCCGGCGTGTTGCCATAATGAAACCGTAGACAGTTCGGGCATCAAACTCCGTCTCAGTTCGCAACTCGGCATCCAGCTTGAAGTAGCCGATGGTCAAATCGACACCTAGAATGGCACCAACCAGCAACCCCAACCACAACCAGACCTTGCGCTTCAAACTCATCAATTGCTCACCGCAACTAGGGGAGCTTGGCTATGCCGTGAGCAAAAAAACAAGAATGGAGATGCTGGTTTCATGAATATCGTCGTCACAATGTTGACGCAACTTGCTCGCGCAGGCCCAAAACCTCATCAAGTTTGACTTGATCAAAACCTTCCATCGGGCAAGCATCGATCTCCAGCGCGCCAGCACCTTGCAACAAGGTACCAAGTGCCAGATAGACCTGCTTTTCCATCCAGATGCTGGCATCCTTCAGTTCATTGCGATGCAGGCCAGCGTAATAAGTGCGTGAGGTATTCTGTCCGGCTTTGGCTTCCGGCGTGGCAAAGCGGCCATCGGCATCTTCCTGCGCCAAAACGGCGGCCAGATGCGTCTCGTCGAGATCGGTACGGGCGCAGAGCACGACCACATGCGAGGCATTACGCACCTTCGGCTCGTTGTAGGCGAAACTGCCCTGCGTTGCTTGCGCGATCAGCCCCTTGCCTTCGTCACTGGCGGCAATGACAAAATGCCATGGCTGTGAATTAACCGAGGATGGGGCAAAGCGCAAAACGGTGCACAAGGCATCGATCTTGCTGGCGTCAATTTTTTTGGCCGGATCAAAAGCCTTGCAGGTGTGGCGGGTGGTGGCGATGCGAGCGATATTTTCCATAATCTTTCCTGTTCGAATTAGCGGTAACTTCTTCTGTACTTTAAATGGCGCATCAGCGACTGTTTTACCAATCAACCAGTGAAATACCGGCCCCGATCATGGTCTGGCGGTTGTTGTAGTCGATCAGACTCTCGCCATAGCCGGAAAACACAGAAAAGTGCGCGTTCAAGTTGCCAGAAAGCGGAATCGCCCAATCAAATTTGATTGACCCACGCGATTCATCGCCCGCACGCAGCGAATGACGCCCCTGCATGGAAACCACGTGCCCATTGATATGCTTGGCAACAATCAGTTCGCCTCGTCCCAGATAATTCTCGATCCCAGGATTATTGTCGTCTATGGCATCTTCCTTGATCCGCATCCACGGACGAATCTGGATACTGAGATCATCGTTCTCAATCCCGAAATGGGCAATGACCCGATTCCAGCTACGTGAAAAGGGATTAGCCCGGCCATTCGATTGATGGTTGATACCTATTCCGCTCATTCTCAGATGCCAGTTACCCAACGCCAGCGGCGTGCGAAACATCAGCATAGCCTCCGGTTCATAGTTGGTTTCGCGAAAAGGCCGTGAGATGCTGCCACTGAATATCTGCCAGCGCGAACTTTGCGTATACCCGGCCCAAAGGCTGCCGTTGTTACCAAAGATGTTGTCAGCTATCTTGGTCTTGAAACTGAGTTGAAACTGCGCCTCGTTGGCTGAGAGGCCAGGAATCGAACTACTGACGTTGTTCGCGCGATTGTCCGAGTGCGGCTGTTCGTTGATATTGTCCGTGCGTGTACCGAGAAGAATATAAACCGGCTTGTAGCTGCGTATATCAAAGGATTTACGGCCATTTCCCGGCGCCAGATCCCAGTCACCAATCATTTTGAACTGGCGTAAGCCGCTTCTAGCGGCGTATCAATTTTCAAATTCGCCTCGCCCGGTGCGCCATCGTCCGCTTTGACTTCCGCCTTGCTCTCGGCTGCTGTAGCAACCCGGAATTGTTGGTCGTAACAAGCCAAGCGTTGGCTATTGTCAGCGATGCTTGCACACTGACTGACTTGGGCAGCCGCAACAGCACTCAGGCTGGTAATGACGAAACCCAAACCAGCCAATCGACAAACTTTTGTGATTTTGAACATGAATTTGACTCAGCATTTGGTAAAAAATGACCAAGTCGCATCTTATTGCAAATACTTCACAGCATGAGCGACAAGCCCCGCCGCTAGGCCGCTATCCAGAAGCCAGCGCCGCGCACGATCTCCCCGCCACTCAACACATCGACCCGCAAACCGCCTCGGCCCAGCCAATACTTGACCACTGCCGCTGGCGTCAGCGATGCGCTGCACAAGCGCTTGCCCAGACTGGCGCAAGGTTCGCAAAGCTCGACCCCGCGCAGCCTGACTTCACCGATGGAAAATTCACAACCGACCAGTGCATTGAGCCGAACACCACGCGTCACCAGATTACGGCGCGTCAACGACAGATCGGGCGCCAGCCCCTGCTGTGCGCAAAATAACTCAATTTCCTCCGCCTCAACCAAAGTCAGGTTCTGGCCGGCATAGGCATGCAAGCCAATATAGCGGTCACCCAGCACCCCCTTGCCGGCTTCGACGGCGATGCGTTCGCACTCAATCTGCGCCGCGCCGCGCTCGGGACTGATGAAGATTTTTTCAATATTCAACATGGCACAACCTCAAGCAAAGGCCAGCGCTCGCTCCAGCGCTTTTCGGCGAGTCTTTGATGATAAACGTGGGGGCTGACACTGGCCGGATTGCGCCGCACCCGCATGGCAAAAAGATCGCCCAGGCCATGCGGTGCGACAACGTGCAACACATTATCGTTATCCAGAAAAACCCCAACCGCCGTCGCCAACTCCGGCCAGGATGCACCCCCTTCCTGAAGCGAGCGAAATGGCGCAACCTTACCACCGACCCGCTTGATTGGCCCCCCCCCAGGGCACCTTCGGGCAAGTGGATGAAAGCTTGGATTGTAAGGGTCGATCACGTAGCCGCGAAATATCGCAATCGATCAAAGTCACGTCAGGAAGCACCGACATGAACCATAAACCAGCCCCCTAGCTCACACTTAAGCTCCCTCAAACAAGTTGATTTAGATAGGATAATTTGTCATAATTATTTGGCCTAGCATTTTGTTCAGCTTCGACTGAACCGGGTTGCGGGTTGCAACCCGCCTAGCATTTTCTCGTCTCTGGCGACGTATCCGCTTCGGATTCGCGTCAGTCGACGTGACTCCGAAGCGGATACGTCGCTGCTCTAGTAGGCACACCGTGCGGAGAACTTACATACATAAAAAGCGCTGTTAGAAGACGGTTGGATGAATTCGGGGGCGCCGTCAAGGTTAGCCCCCCTTCTTTATCTCGAAACAAGCAACTTATCTTCCTCTGTGGCGCAAACTCAGCACCCGGAACACCTTCGCCCCGGCGTGAGGCCTTAAAGAAATATATACAAGGAATTTCTGGCGACTATAGCGTTATATATGCCGAGTCCGTATTCAATGAATTGATCAAGGTTGGGCATCTTAAAATGCACTTGATCTAGAACATGAAATTTCCGATATAGCTGACAAAATTATCATTGTTCTAGAAAGTGAAAGCGCGTTTTGCGAATTGGGAGCTTTTGCTCATCAAGCATTACGCAAAAAACTTATTGTTATTAATGACAGCCAATTTCGTGAGGGACAATCCTTCATTAATACAGGCCCTCTTGCTGCGATGGCGGAGGTGAAATCGCCCACGCTGTGGTATCCAATGTCTAATATACGGTCTAAGGTTGATGGGATTGGGGCTGTCTTTTTTGAACTCAAAGAAGCACTCAGTGTAAAGCCTCGGAAATCAACCTTAAAGACTGATTTTTCAGAGTTGAATACGGACAAGAGTAGCTTGTATTTCATTCACGACCTTGTTCTTTTTGCTGGCGCCATTAGTTACAAAGAACTAGTGCAAATCTTAGTTACTCTTTTTGGCGATAAGCGATATGACTTGCTCCATAGATTACTTGGGATACTGAGAGCTGCCGGCTTGATCACAAACTATATGGTTGAGAAAAATTGGATTTATCGTACTGTCGGAAGAACCCCTTTCTTAAGTTATGCCAGTGATACAAATGCCTTGATGTCGACTTTCCGCAGCACTCTAATTAAGAGTTATCCTGGAAGGTTTAGCCTTGGCTGATTTGCTTGACAAAATTTCAAACGATTTAGATCTACCAAAAGCACTGCTCGAAAGTGCACTTGGTAGTGCGGGCCACAAATTTCGCAAGATTATTTTAAAACGTAATGGTGGCAAACGTGTGGCAATTCAGCCTGCCGCTGAGCTAAAGCCAACTCGCGTGGATTGATACAGTCATATTCTCGAAGTTACCAGTCAGTAGCATTGCCATGGCATTTTTGCCAGGCACATCGAGATTCGCTATTTTCTGTACGAGTGGATTTAGAGAACTTTTTCGGATCGATCACCAGCGGTGACCTTGATGCTGCGATAAAAGAATGTAGTGGAATAGTTCCCGACTGGGTGAAATTGGCAACCACCACCAAGGTCATTCAAAAAGCATGTTTTGATAAAGATGACCGCCTTCCAATCGGTTACCTTACGTCACCTCGAATCGCAAATGCGGTAATGTTTGGGTTCGATAATGCACTTCTAGACATCATTCCGGACAAATCAAAATTCGGTAACGCTGTAGTAACTCGTTATGCTGATGATTTTGTATTTTCGACGGATAAACGTGGTGCGTGCCGTATCTTTGTCAATGCGTTTGAAGAACTACTAAATACATGGACAAGCCCAAATCTTAAAATAAATGCGACAAAAACACGTTACATGAGCCGTGCTGGAGGTTCGATGTTAATCACCGGCTTAAGAGTGAAGCAGGACGGTGAAATTGGCGTTCATCCAAATTATCGAGATCACGTGCGATTATTGTTAAAGCTATACGCGAACGCTAAGTTAAAATCTGATGACGTAGTACGCTTAAATGGGCATTTGGCATTTGTGCAGTTCGCTGACCCACAGTAGTTTACCCGCCTGTCTTTCAAATACTCCAATGAAATAGCATCTGTGCGAAGTAGTAATAAATAGGTTTATCTATCGATGATAAATTAATTAATAGAGTCAGCCTCGTATTGTTTCAATCAGCTAACTAAATTGGTCGGCTTCACATTATTTAATATATATACCAATGCTGACACCACCGATGCTGCTTATGAATGCCAATCATTGGCACCCCCTACTTCAACTCACCCACTAAGCCAGCAACAGCGTGCGAACATAGGCTTTCTATGGACTCAATATCTGCTCGAACGCGAGCTGACAAACCATTTGTAATTGCTCCGGCGAAAGTTTGCGATCCTGCGGGATGCGTGCTGCCGCTCGGATTACATCATTGACACTGGAGAAGGTGCTATTGCTCAAATCGACAACCACTTTGCTCAACTTGTCTCCCAGGGCTGGTTTAATCGCCGCCTTCCATGTCTCATTGAATTCTTGCAATAGCGCCCCGAAGAGCTCGATGGTGTCGTAGATATAAAGCAGGTCTTGGGCTTGCTTCGCTGGCTGGCGATCTTTCTGGATCAGGAATTTCTGGACCATGAAGCAAAGCGGATTGGCTACCTGAACGTCCATTGCCGACGGTAGCGGCAGCCCGTTCAAGGAACCCAACGTGATCGTCCAGGGGTGAACGAGGAGTATATCCAGGTGACGGATCTTCTGAGCTGATATACCGGCCATCGCCATGGTCGCATCTTGCGCGCCACCCCGTTTTACGCCGCTACCCATTAGGGGTGTCAGGAATTCGGCGTAGAAGCCACCGTTCTCTTCACCCAAGGTGTAGTGCGTGACTGGCGGCTTGTGCTTTCCAGTCAGCTGTTCTTTGAAACCATGCGCGATGAGCGCGCCTTTGATATCGCCCTCGATTGGTGCTCTGTTCGCAAACGCCAGGTCCGTGTCACGAGTGAACACCGGTTGGTATTGCAGCTTGTTGGCCCTTGGATCGAAGCGGTGGACGCGATGAGCCCATCCGCCGACGAAGACGAGGTGTGCGCGCCACGGGGAGAGCGCTTGAACCAGCTTTGCGAGGGCGTCGAGGTCGTTCATTTAATTTCCGTTACCGACGACCGAGCGAAGGACTTTTTCATAGATCAGGTCGGCCTGCTCTTCACCGCGCGATGGGTGATTTGCGACATCCAGCCAAACCTGGATGACATCGGAAACGCTCAGGCCATCCGCGTCTATCGCGCCCCTGAACACCGATTTTGGCGACAGTACTTGTCGGACAATCAGGTCCGGCATCTCGGCAGGAGAGGCAATTGCCAGGGCTCGCCATTGCTTGTCGTCAGGTTGAGGGAGTTTTGGCACGTAGATATAGGGCGGCACACCGCTGACGTGTCCGAGTCGTAATGCGTCGGCTGCAGAAAACAGCCCTAGACAAGCCTCGCCTTCATGCTTTACAAGCAGCCCCCGAATTTGCTGTTCGACGGGGCTGCGAATGAGGAAGCGCATTGGGAGCTCTGGCGAGGGACGCATCTCGCCGACCGCCAACGACGAAATAGCTCCGTACGACGTACTAGCGCGATTTGTCGCGAGGATTCATCCAAATATCCTTCTTTGCGTAGCAGTTGCAAAAACCGGGAGGCACTCATCGGGGAGACTTGAGCAGCCTCGGCCAGCTCGGCACCGCTCTGATACTTTTGTCGTGGTGCTTGTAGCAAGTGACCGGGGATTTCCGGGGCCAGCAGCACTTTCAACATCCACTGGTTGAGATCCGAGAAGAGATTGACGGGTTGATTCGACGGTGCGCTTCCATTCCATCGCGCTTCGCCCGGTTCGCCATTTAGCGCCTCAAGCCCCTGCCCCCTTGAAGTATCTGAGCCCATTTTTGGAGACGAGGCCAGCGGCTACATTGGGTGCGTATTGCTCAACAAACGAACCGACTTGCTTCGCCAGCGATTGCGATGCGTTCTCTACATAAATCACGGCCAGGGGCTGTGCATTGTCTGCCACAAGGGCATTTGCTTGTGCTTGCAGGATTGCCTGCGACAGCAGTGGAATCACTCGATCCGCCCGGCCTTCTGCGAGGGCTTTGATCTCCACGACATAGCGCTGAGCGCCCTTTTTCACGATCAGGTCAGGGCGCTTGTTTCCAGCGCCAGGCGAACGATTGACATCCCAACCGTTGGCGTCGAATAGATCAGCGACGAGCGCTTCCGCGTTCTCATTTCGGTTTTTGGATGAATAGGAGGAGCGCATTTTGGGGATTCCTGGTTTCTACCAAGGTCATTATAGATACCACGGCCAAGATATCAATCATGGCCGTGGTAGATATCTTGAAATTAAAAAAATGGGGCGCTCAGCTGCGCATTGTTTCAATAGAAAGCCCAATGCTGACACCTCTGATGCCGCGCATGGATGCCATGCTGCGGCTGCCCCCTAAATCTCAATCCCTCCCAACCTCTCCCTTAAATCCCCACCAGAAAATCGACAAAACTCCGCACCTTGGCCGAGGCTTGGCGGCCTTCGCGGTGGAGCACATGAATCGGCAGCGGGGCGGGTTCGTGGGCGACCAATATGCGTTTCAGGCGACCGGCAGCGAGGTGGGCGGCGACCTGGTAGGAGATCAGCCGAGTAATGCCGAAGCCGCGCAGGGCGGCCTGAATGGCGGCTTCGTTGTTGGTCACCGTCAGGCGCGGCTGGATTTTGACGGCGATGCCGTTGCTGGCGTTGCCGAAACGCCATTCGCTGGCTGGCGAGACGGTGCTGGCGTTGATCAGGCGGTGGCCGGCCAGCGCCTGCGGTTCATCGGGTTCGCCGTGGCAGGCGAGATAGTCCGGCGCAGCGCAAACGACGCGGCGCACATGGCCGACCGGGATGGCGCGCATGCTGGAGTCGGGCAGTTCGCCGATGCGCACGCCAACATCCAGCCCCTCCTCGAGTAGATTGACGACGCGGTCGAGGAAGACGGCGTTGAGGGTGACATCCGGGTAGCGTTCAAGGTAGCCAACAATGGCCGGGGTGACGAACATGCTGCCGAAGAGGACCGGAGCGGTTACTGCCAGATGGCCGCGCGGCGCGGCGTGGATGCCGGCGGCGGCTTCGTCGGCTTCTTCGGCATCGGCGAGGATGCGCCGGGCGCTGTCGAGGTAGCGCAGGCCGGCATCGGTGGCGCGCACATGGCGCGTTGTCCGGGTCAGCAGTTTGATGCCGAGCCGGGTTTCCAGCATGGCGATGGCACGGGTGACGGCCGGTGGCGACATGCTCAAGCGGCGGGCGCCACCGGCAAAACTCTCTTCTTCGGCGACAGCGACGAAGACGGTCATCAATTGAAAACGGTCCATAGCTTAATTCCACTTAATGGAATAATTAATTGCGATTGATGGATATTCTTCTTTAATTCGCAAGCGCGCAAGATACGTTCATTCGCTGCGCACCCGGCGCGGTGAAACCACCTCACAGGAGTTTTACCATGACCCGTATCGTCACCCCCAGCGCTGACAACACCCCTGCCGCTTCCCTGCCCTTGCTTGATGCGGTGAACAAGCAACTGGGCGTTATTCCCAATCTGATGAAGGTGGTCGGCAACAGCCCGGCGGCGCTGGAAGGCTATTTAAGCCTGAGCGGCGCGCTGGGCAAGGGTACGCTGGGCGCCAAGACCGGCGAGCGCATTGCGCTGGCGGTGGCCGAACTGAATGGCTGCAACTATTGCCTGTCAGCCCACAGCTACCTGGCCGCCAATCTGGCCAAGCTGGATGCCGCCGAGATCGAAGCCAATCGCCGTGGCAGCTCGGACGATACCAAGGCAGCAGCAGCCGTCCTGTTTGCAACACAGGTGGTCAAGGCGCGTGGCCATGTCGTTGATGCCGATGTAGCGGCAGTCAAGGCCGCCGGTTTCAGCCAGGGCGAAATCATCGAGATCGTTGTGCACGTGGCGCTCAACACGCTGACCAACTACGTCAATGAGGTGGCCCAGACCGATATCGACTTCCCGGTTGCTGCGGCGCTCAGCCACTAAAACCTGATCGAGAAAGGATGTGCCATGACGGAAGCTCACAAAATCGCCAGCGATATTGCCTTCACGCCCAGCGTCAAGGCCATCCAGTCACGCAAGGGGTCGCGCGGTGCCTATGCCCGCATGGAAACCGGCGAGGGCTGGGCGACAACAATCAGCGATGATCTGGCCGCCTTCATAGCCGAGCAAACCAGCGTTTTTCTCGCCACCGCCAATGCCGCCGGCCAGCCTTACATCCAGCACCGGGGCGGCCCGCCGGGCTTTCTCCGGGTACTGGATGAATCGACCATTGCCTTTGCCGATTTTCGTGGCAACCGCCAGTTCATCAGCAGCGGCAATTTGCTGGAGAACCCCAAGGCCCACCTGTTCCTGATCGACTATCGCCACCGGCAGCGGATCAAGCTGTGGGGCACGGCGCAGGTGCTTGAAGATGATGCGATGCTGATCGCCGGCCTGATGCCGGCGGGTTACAAGGCGCAGGGCGAGCAGGTCATGCTCTTTCACGTCACGGCCTGGGATGCCAACTGCCCGCAGCACATTCCACAGCGTTTTGAGGCGGCCGAGGTGCAGCAGGCGCTGGCCGAACGCGACCAGCGCATTGCCGAACTGGAGGCCGAGCTGGCGCGCCTGAAGGGAAACGGCTCAAGCACAGGGTAATTCCGGCCGGCATGAAGGATAATCCGCCTATGCCGCGAACCCTCCTCTACGCCATAGTTTTCATCGAAGGCTTCTGTTCCCTGGGAGCGGAAGTCATCGCCCTGCGCCGGCTGGTGCCGCACATCGGCAGTTCGATTGTGGTCACCGCGCCGACCATAGGCTTTTTTCTGCTCGCCCTGGCGCTGGGTTACGCTTCCGGCGCCAAGGTGGCCGGCAACTACATCAATATCGTTGCCCGTAACTTCCTGATCGCCGCTGCGCTGGCCGGCATCGGATTGGCTGGCATCAGCGTGGACTGGATGTTTGCTCATCTGCAACCGGTGTTGATCGCCTATCTGGTGTTCATCGGCGGCGTGCTCTGCCCGCTGGCCTGGTTGCTTGGCAGACAGTGCCGATTCTGACCAACCTGATGCAAGCCGAACGCACCGGCGAAGCGAGTGGCATGGCGCTTTACTGGTCGACGCTGGGTTCCTTTCTTGGTTCGCTCAGCCTTTCACTACTTGTCATGCAATGGCTGGGGGTATCAGCAGCCGTTTTTGCCTGTGCCTGCGGGCTGATCATTGGCAGCTTCCTATTGGCGCCGCGCGACAAAAAAATTGTCGCTTTTTCGCTGTTGACCGTAACACTTGCCGCCGGCTTCAATTTTCAGCACGCAGTCACGGCCGATACAGCTTACGCCGAATATATCGTCGGCCCGGTCGAACTTGCAGGCCAGAATAATCCGCGTGCCTTCTGGGTCAACAAGTCGGCAGCCTCGCTGCTCGACGATTCCGAGCCACCCAACACGACGCGCTATATCAAGCACCTGCGCCAGATCCTGCTCGACGATCTCGGCTTCAAGGGCAAGGAAATCCTCGTCCTCGGTGCCGGCGGCTTCACGCTCTCGCTGAACGAAATGCTCAACCGCTACACATATGTTGATATTGACCCGGCGATCAAGGAAATTGCCGAAAAACACTTCCTGCACGCAGCGGTGCGTGGCGAATTCATTGTCGATGATGCGCGCCGTTTCATTGCCACCACGGAACGCCGCTTTGATGCGGTGGTGGTGGATGTATTCAGCTCGCACACTTCGATCCCCAGCCATCTCGTTACCCGTGAATTCTGGGCTGGCACGCGCCGTGCCTTGAAGCCGGATGGCGTGCTGCTCATCAACCTGATCCTCGACGGCAAGCTGGAAACACCCTACGCGCGCAACTTGCTGGCCACTATCGACAGCGTTTTCGGGCGCTGCGCGGTCGATGTGCTGCACAAGGGGAAACCTCTGTCAAATGTTGAAGTCACCTGCTTCGCCAGCAGCCAGTCAGCGCAGACAGGTATTTATGTCGATGAAAAAAACCATGCCGACCTCGACCGTGCCCGTTGATTCTGCAGGACAAAATAACTAAGTGATACGCGCAATTGACGGCAGTTCGCCAACTCAGTAATACTTTGCTCGGCAAATACACTTTCCACCACTTAAAGCGTGAGGAAGCTTCACCATGATCGCTCGCTTTCTTGCCAGCCTCCTATTTCCTTTTTTTCTGGGCAGCGCCTTGGCCGCCGGGCCGGATTGCTCACGGCCACTGACCCTGGCCCTGCACGACCATGGGCTGCTCTATTCAGCTGAAACAAATTCCGGCATCGACAAGGATTTTGCCGACGAGTTGATACGCCGCAGCGGCTGCAAGGTCACTGTCAGCCTGATGCCGCGCGCCCGCATCTGGCAGCTGATTGAATCCGGTGCCCTTGATTTCAGCCTTTCCGGCATTGCCAACAACGAACGCTATCGTTTTGCCTCTTTAGCCTGGTATTTCAGCAACAAGTATTACCTGCTGGTGCGCAAGGACGGCGGCGTGCAAAGCCTGGCCGATTTTGAGCGTAACGACAAATTGCAACTCGGCGTCATCCGCAGTTTCCGTTACAGCGAAACAGCCAATCGTTTTGTCGACAAACTGCACGCCGCCAATCGCGTCAATCAGGCCGGCGGCCTCGCCCCGCTCTATCAAACCCTGAGCCAGAACCGGATTCAGGGCATGATCATCGAACCTTTCGACTACCCGATGCTCAATGAAAAAGGCATTCGTGACCAAACCAGCATCATCGAATTCAATGACCCGGCCGTGCCGCACGGTCTGATCATGTCGAACAAGGCATTACCGTCAGCCGAGATCGATAAGTGGCGCGCACTGGTCGATCAAATGCGGGCCGATGGTGCAGTGCGCCGTATTTTTGAGAAATACTTCAAACCTGATCTGGCTGCCGCCATGGTCGATTTTTAACGCATTCAGTGTACAAAACGCGCTTATTCCTTCTGCCCTGGCTGATCCTCTCAGCCGCACTCGGCCTCACCTGGCTGCTTTGGGATCACGACCAGGCATCAGCCAACAAGGAACTGCGCTCGCATTTCGAGTTTGCGCTCAGCGATACAGTAAGTGGCATCGAACAGCGCATGGCCGCCTACGAACAAATGCTGCGCGGCGTGCAAGGCTTGTTTGCCATCATCAATCCAACTGATCGTGACGACTTTCGCGATTACGTCGATGCCCTGCGTCTCGATGCCAATTTCTCCGGCGCCCAAACCATAGGCATCACTTTATGGGTGCCGGCAGTATCCAGAAATGCCCATATTGCCGCTATGCGCCGGCAAGGTCTCGCCGATTACACCATCGAGCCAGCCGGCCAACGTGAGGTTTTACGCCGGTCATCCAACGCGAACCTGAGGTTGGGCGTAACCGTATCAAGCCCGGCTACGATGCGTGGTTAGATCCGGTTCGGCGCAGCGCTATGGAACGAGCGCGCGACTCCGGCATGGCTGCACTCTCGGGCAAAGTCCAGCTAAAGGTCGACGCCGCTGACAATGCACAGCCCGCTTTCATCATGTACCTGCCAATTTATGCCCGTGGCCAGCCACGCGAAACCATAGCCCAGCGCCGCGCCAATCTGGTCGGCTGGGTCTATGCCGCCTTTCGCATGAACGACCTGATGGCCAGCCTTTACGGTGAAAAAGTACCCGGCGTCACGGTCGAGATCCACGACGGCATAGCGCCCAGCCCTGCCGCCCTGCTTTATCGCTCCAGCCTGATCGAAATACCGGCGGATCACGCACTGCTCAATGCTGAGGAATATTTAGTGATTGCCGGGCATAACTGGACGCTCTCCATGCATGCCGACGAAGAGTTCAAAAGCCACTTCAACAATGATGCGGCACCGCTGATTGCCAGTACCGGCGTTGTCCTCAGCCTGCTGCTGGCCATCCTGGCCTGGCTATTATCGAGCGGACGGGCGCACGCGCTCAAACTGGCGGCAACCATGACCAGGGAACTGCGCGAAAGCGAGCAACGCTGGGCCTTCGCCCTGGAAGGTGCCGGCGATGGGGTCTGGGACTGGAACCTGCAAACCCGTGTTGCCATCACCTCGCGGCGCTGGAATGAGATCGTCGGCTGCGATGAAGCTGGTTTCACCCGTACCATTGATGATTGGGAATCCCGTATAGCACCGGATGACAAGCTGGAGGTCATGGCGGCGATCAAGGCCTGTCTTGCCAGCCCGCCCGGCAAGCATGCCACCTGTGTTGCGGAACACCGACTACGTTGCTACGACGGTAGCTGGAAGTGGGTACTCTTTCGCGGCATGATTATTGAATGGGATAAAAAGGATCAGCCGTTGCGCATAATCGGCACCATCACCGACATCAGCGAACGCAAGGCAACCGAAGAACGCATCCGGCACATGGCACAGCATGACGCCCTGACCAACCTGCCCAATCGCGCCCTGTTCAGTGATCGTTTGCAGCATGAACTGGTAGCGGCCAAACGCAATCGTGAACGCTTCGCATTGATTTTTCTCGATCTCGATAACTTCAAACCGATCAACGACAATCATGGCCACGGCATGGGTGATCGCCTTTTGCAGGCCGTTGCACGCCGCCTTGAGGAATCGATTCGCGCCTCGGACACCGCCGGCCGAATCGGTGGCGACGAATTCATCATTCTGCTGCCCAAATTGCACTTGGCTGAAGATGCGCTCAACCTGGCCGAAAAAATTCGCCTCAATCTGCAACGGCCATTTGCCATTGATGAGCACGAATTGAATATCAGCTGCAGCCTCGGTATTGCCATCTATCCGGAGAATGGCAGCGATGAGGTCACACTGACAAAAAGTGCCGACCAGGCGCTTTACCGGGCCAAGGAAGAAGGCCGCAACAAAGTCGTCAGCGCCTGACTCGCTTAAATCGGCAAGGGGTTTTCAACCCCGACGACGCAGTTTCATATGCGTTGAAATCATCAGCGAAATTTGTTGATCAAGGCCACGATTCTTCTGGCAGCCAAGCAACAGGTGCAACATGCCACTGGTAAATGCCCAGGTATCACGCGCTGTTTCAAGCGGATCAAGTCCTTCACGCAACATGCCTTTATCGGCAGCACGCTGGTAGACAGTTTCCATTTTTCTTAGAAATTCCTGCGCTGGACGACCGATTTCTTCCTGCACGCTGGCAAATTCATCAACGTATTCACAGCGTGAAATCATGATCTCGAACACTTCACGGACCACGGAACAATCATCAAGAACGCGGAAGAATTCCTTGAGCGAGGCCTCGATGGCGTCGAGTGGGTTTTCATAGTTTTCCGAGAGCAGGAAAGAATCCGTGCGTTCAACCATTGGGAAAAACACATCTTCGCGCATGGCCGAGAACAACTCGGCCTTGTCCTTGAAGTGCCAATAGACAGCACCGCGCGTCACGCCGGCTTCCTTGGCAATTTTTTCCAGCGTTGAGCGGCTGACGCCACACTGGTGAAACACCCGGCGCGCCGCTTCTATCAACTCTTTGCGGGTGTTTTCCGCTTCTTCTTTGGTTTTTCTGACCATTTGATCTCTCCCAGCTTTTGTAAATGGTAAGCCAACTTGGCGCTGGCTTAAAATCATTTACATACATCCGTGAATGTATATAATACCGCAAACATTCCTGATGGAGCAACCTCATGACTTCCCACCCCCTGTTCCGGCGCACCGCCCTCTCCCTGATCATCGTCGCCAGCACCTTGAGCGCCTGCTCGGACAGCAAGCCGGCTGGTCCACCACCGATGGGGCCGATGCCGGTCACCGTGCTGGAAGTCCAGCCGCAGAAGATCCCGACCTCCATCGAGATCATGGCGCAAACCGAAGGCGCCCGCGAAACCGAAGTCCGCGCCCGGGTGGGCGGTATTCTGGTCAAACGGCTTTATCAGGAAGGCGAAACGGTCAAAGCCGGGCAAGCCCTGTTTCAGATTGATCGTTCCAGCTATGAAATCGCTTTGAGCGAAGCGCGCGCCAAGTCGGATCAGGCCAGCCGCGAAATGAAGCGCCTGAAAAGCCTGATCGAATCGAAAGCGATCAGCCAGAAAGAATACGACGATGCTGCGTCAAACAACGCCATCGCTCAGGCGGCATTGCGTCAGGCCGAACTCAATCTAGCGTGGACCACGGTTACGGCACCGGTCGCCGGCACCACTGGCCGCGCTGCCAAGTCGGAAGGCAATCTGGTCACCGTCGGCAGCGACAGTCTGCTGACTTCGATCTACCAGCTGAACCCGATGTGGGTACGTTTCAGCCTGGGCGAGAGCGATCTTGCCAAATTCCCCGGTGGCCGCGTTTCAGCCAAGGATGTGACCGGCGTCCAGCTGGTCATGGCCAACGGCACAATTTATGGCAAGCCGGGCAAGCTGAATTTCCTGGCCACCAACATCGACACCACGCTCGGCACCCAGGCCTTGCGCGCCGAGTTCAGCAACCCGGACAGCCAGTTGCTGCCCGGCCAGTTCGTGCGCATCCGCCTGCTTACCGGCGAGCGCGACGGCGTGTTTCTGGTGCCGCAATCCGCAGTGCTGCAGACCGAGCAGGGCGCCCTGGTCATGCTGGCCGGCGAAGGCGACAAGGTCACGCCGCGCCCGGTCCAGGCCGGCGAATGGCTGGGCAAGGACTGGGTCATCCTCGGTGGCCTGAAGGCCGGCGACAAGGTGATCGTCGACAACCTGATGAAACTGCGCCCCGGTGCGCCGGTTGCCCCGCATCCGCCAGTCGTTCCTGGCGCCCCGGCCACAACGCCTGCTGCAGCACCGGCCAAGCAGGGTTAAGGAGCGGCCATGTCAAAATTCTTTATCAATCGACCGATCTTCGCGTCGGTCATCTCGATCATCATCGTCATTGCCGGGCTGGTTGCCTCGCAGGTATTGCCGATTGCGCAATATCCGCAAATCGCCCCGCCGACGGTGCTGATCACCGCCACCTATCCGGGTGCTTCGGCTGAAACGCTGGCCAAGACGGTGGCGGCGCCGATTGAGGAACAGTTGAACGGGGTCGAAGGGCCTGTCCTATTTCACCTCGTCGGCCGCCGCCAACGGCACCGTCACGATTACGGCGACCTTCGATGTCGGCACCAATGTCGACATCGCTGCGGTCAACGTCAATAATCGCGTCAAAGCTGCTGAACCACGCTTGCCGGAAGAGGTTCGACGTAACGGTGTGATTGTCCAGAAGCGCTCGAACGACATTTTGCAGGTCGTCGCATTGGAATCCGACAAGGGGCGTTACAACACGTTGTATCTCTCCAACTATGCCAGCCTGAACATCGTGGACGAGTTGAAGCGGGTCAAGGGCGTCGGCGATGTCACCATTTTCGGTGCCCAGGATTACTCCATGCGCGTCTGGCTGAAGCCGGACCGCATGGCGCAACTCGGCCTGACCGCGAGCGACATTTCCGCTGCCATCAAGGCCCAGAATGCCCAGAATGCGGCCGGCAAGATCGGCCAGGAACCGGCGCCGGACGACCAGATGCTGGCCTATACCGTCACCGCCAAGGGCCGCCTGCTGACGCCGGAGGAGTTCGGTAACATCATCATCCGCGCCAGCGGCCCCGGCGGCGTGCTGCGCCTGAAGGACATCGCGCGCATCGAGCTCGGCGCCTACAGCTACGACCAGAGCGTGACGCTGGACGGCCAACCGACCATCGCCATGGGCGTCTTCCTGCAGACCGGCGCCAACGCGCTGGAAGTGGCCGAACTGGTGCGCGGCAAGATGGAAACGCTGAAGAAAAAATTCCCGGAAGGCATGGGGTATGTCATTCCCTTCGACACCACGCTCTTCGTTTCCGCCTCGATCAGTGAAGTGGTCAAGACGCTGATCGAAGCGATGATCCTCGTCCTCGCCGTCGTCTATATCTTCCTGCAAAGCTGGCGCGCCACCCTGATCCCGATGGTGGCCGTGCCGATTTCGCTGATCGGCACCTTTGCCGGCCTCTGGCTGTTCGGCTTCTCGATCAACACGCTGACGCTGTTCGCCATGGTGCTGGCAATCGGTATCGTGGTCGATGATGCGATTGTGGTGCTGGAGAATGTCGAACGCCTAATGGCCGAGGAAAAGCTCTCGCCGCGCGACGCTGCGATCAAGGCCATGCAGCAGGTGCAGGGCGCGCTGGTCGCCATCGTCCTGGTGCTCTGTGCGGTGTTCGTACCGGTCGCCTTCCTCGGCGGCATCGCCGGCCAGTTGTACAAGCAGTTCGCCGTTACTGTCGCAGTGGCTGTCGTCCTGTCCGGCGTTGTTGCGCTGACGCTGACGCCGGCCCTTTGCGCCCTGCTGCTCAAGGCCCAGCACACCGAGCACAAGCTGTTTCGCCCCTTCAACCGGCTATTCGCGCGCATCACCCGCGCTTACACCCGCACGGTCGGTTTTACGCTCAAGCACGGCGTCATCGGCGGCATCATTTTTGCCCTGGTTATCGCGTCGACCGTAATCTTCTTCCGCATCATCCCCGGCAGCTTCGTTCCCTCGGAAGACCAAGGTTACCTGATCTCGGCCCTGATGCTGCCCGATGGCGCAACGCTGAAGCGCACCCAGCAGACCGGTGAGAACATGCGTGCCACGGTGGCTAAAGACCCGGCGGTCAAGCACACCTTCGTCGTTTCCGGCTTCGACCTGATCGGCGGCGGCAACAAGCCCAACGCCGGCACCATCTTCATTCCGCTCAAGGACTGGAGCGAACGTCAGGCCAAGGCGCAGGATCTGGCCGGCAAGTTCATGGGCATCGGCATGATGCAGCCGGACGGCATGGCGCTGGTCTTCAACCCGCCGCCGATCATGGGCCTGGGCACCGCCGGCGGTTTCGAGGTCTATGTGCAGAACCGCGTCGACGGCGACACCAGGAAGCTGAACGAAGGTCGCCCAGCACTTCATCGCCGATCTGCAAAAGCACCCGGAATTCACCCGCATCAGCACCTTCTTCCGTCCCACCGTGCCGCAGCTGTTTGTTGAGGTCGATGAGCCGAAAGCGATGGCACTCGGCATCCCGCTGGCCAGCATTTACGAGTCACTGCAAAGCACGATGGGCGCGCTGTATGTGAATGACTTCAACAAGGCCGGCCGCGTTTATCGCGTGCAGTTGCAGGCCGAAGCCAACTACCGCATGAAGCCGGACGATCTGACCAAGGTGTATGTGCGTAGCAGCACCAGCAACGTGATGATTCCGCTGTCCGCCGTCAGCACCATCAAGCGCATTGTCGGTCCGGAACAGGTCGAGCGTTTCAACGGTTTTGTCGCCGCCAAGATCATGGGCGACAGCAAGCCGGGCGTCAGCTCGGGCGACGCGATCAAGATCGTCGAGGAAGTTGCCGCAACGCTGCCCGCCGGCTACGAAATCGCCTGGACCGGTCAGGCCTTCCAGGAAAAGCGTAGTTCAGGTTCGTCGCTGCAGGCTTTCGTCTTCGCCATCATCATGGTCTTCCTGATTCTGGCTGCCCAATACGAGAAATGGTCGCTGCCAGTCGCCGTCGTCATGGCCGTACCCTTCGCCCTGATGGGGGCGCTAACGGCGATCTGGCTGCGCGGCATGCCGAACGACATCTACTTCCAGATTGGTCTGGTCGTACTGATTGGTCTGGCGTCGAAAAACGCCATCCTGATTGTCGAATTCGCTGCCCAGAAATACGCCGAGGGGATGAACGTCGTCGATGCCGCCATGGCCGCTGCCCGCCTGCGGCTGCGCCCCATTGTCATGACCTCGCTCGCCTTTGTGCTTGGCGTCTTCCCGCTGGTCAAAGCCAGCGGTGCCGGCGCGGCTGCCCGCCAATCGATGGGCACCGGCGTCTTCGCCGGGATGATCGCCGCTACTTTCATCGCCACCATTTTCATTCCGCTCTTCTTCACCTGGCTCGAACGTGGCAAGCAAACGGCCCCGGCTGGTATTGCACACGAATCGACGACGGAGGAAAACTAAGATGCCCGCCTTCAAAAAAAATCGCCTGTTTTTGGCGTTGACCGTAACAGTCTTCTTCGCCGGCTGCGCGGTCGGCCCGGACTACGCCCGCCCGACCTCGACGCTACCTGAGCAACACAAGGAAGCCACCACCGCCACGGCGCAAGCCGTCGCACCAGTCAATGCCGAATGGTGGACGCTGTTCAACGACGCCACACTGAATCAGTTGGTCCAGCAAACGCTGGCCGCCAATCAGGATCTGCAAGCCGCCATCGCCCGCCTCGAAGCGAGCGAGGCGGCGGCGCGTGAAGCCGGGGCTGAGCTTTATCCAGCGATCGGCCTCGCCGCCAACGGCAGCCGCAACCGGATCAGCGGTGAAACCTTTAGCGGCAAAAACACCGGCTCAGCCACCTACAACAACCGCCGCGCCGCGCTGTCGCTGAGTTACGAAGTCGATCTCTGGGGCCGCATCCGGCGCAGTAATGAAGCTGCGCGTGCCGAGGCATTGGCCAGTCGCTTCGGTCGTGACAGCATTCAGCTCGCTCTGATCGGCCAGTTGGTCAATGAATATCTCATCCTGCGCAGCAATGAGGCGCAACTCGAAGTCACCCGGCAGACGCTGGAATCCCGCCAGGAATCTCTGAAAATTGTTCAAGCTCGCCTTGATGCCGGCAGCGCCTCCGGCCTTGAACTTGCCCAGGCGGAAAGCCAGTTGAACGCCGCCCAAGGCCAATGGAGCCAGTTCAAACGCCTGCGTGCCTTGTCGGAAAACCAGATTGGCCTGCTCAGCGGCCAGCCCGGCTTGAAACTCGCCAGCACCAGCCTTGAGCAATTACCGCTGCCGCCAACGCCACCCACCGGCCTGCCTTCATCGCTACTCGAAGCGCGCCCGGATGTGCGTCAGGCGGAGGAAAAACTGATCGCCGCCAACGCCCGCATCGGCGTCGCCAAGGCCGCCTATTTTCCGACCATCGGCCTGACCGGTTTGTATGGCAGCGAAAGCGCCGCACTCTCCAACCTATTCACCGGCAGCGCCGGCATCTGGACTGCCGCCATCGGCCTGACCATGCCGATCTTCGATGCCGGCCGCACCGGGGCGCGGGTCGATCAGGCCACGGCAGCGCAAGCAGAAAACATTGCCAACTACCGCAAAACCCTGCAAACCGCCTTCCGCGAAGTCAGTGACGCCATCGTCAATCTGCAGGAATTCGCCAACGAAGAAGCCGCCTTTGCCGCCCAGGTCGACGCCTCGAAACGCGCCTTCAACCTTGCGCAAAAACGCTACGAAAGCGGCTATTCCGGGTACAACGACCTGCTCGACACCCAGCGCACGCTAAATACGGCGCAACTGCTTTACCTGGCCAGCCGTAAAAACCGGCTGGGTGCATCGGTTGATCTGTTCAAGGCATTAGGTGGCGGCTGGCAACCAGTTAGGCAGCATCTGTTACGGTCCAACTCAAAAAACAACCCAATTTTTTGAGTTGGCGCTAACAGCAAAATAGTGACGCCTTCCAGCCCCTTGAGGAGGCGCCGAGCAACGCAGGAGCGCCGGGGGCTTTCGGCTGGCGTTGTTTGAGCCGAAGGCCGAGTTTAGCCAGCCACCCGGCGTTTCGAGTAGCGCAGGAACCCGGCGTAGCCGGCGCCGACCCAGGGGTCGCCTTTTCTTTGCCTACTTTCTTTTGGCGAAGCAAAAGAAAGTAGGGCCGCCAGCAGGGCAATCCCCAGCAATTAACCGCGACGGAGCGCCAGCCCCTCATTAACCACCAACGCCCCCAACACCAAACACCCACCCACCAACACACTCCCCGCCGGCACTTCCCCCGCCCACAGCCAGGCCCAGGCGACACCAAACACCACCTCAAGCAAGGCCAGCAAGGCAATCTCCGGCCCCGGCAGCACACGCGTCAGCCTCACCACCAGCAAACAGGGAATCGCCAATTGCACGCTACCCAGTAGCGCCAGCAAACCGAGATCATGCGCGGAAGCCTGCAATGGCCAAGCCAACGGCAAACTGAACAAGGCCGAGAGCAATGCACCGATCAAGACCGCCGGCAACATATCCGGCGCCTCCTCACCCGACTCGCCAACACGCTGCAGCACCGTCCAATTCACCGCCCCGGCGAGCGGCACGGCACTGGCCACCAGCATGCCCAGTAGCGAGCCACCTTGCCCCATTTCCAGACCAAACATCCAGGCGATACCAGCCCCCGCCACCAAAATGGCCAACCATGTCCTTGCGGGAAGTTGTTTGCCGAGGAAGAACCGTGAGAACAACGCAGTGATCATCGGCCCAATCGCCATCGTCACCAGCACATTGGCCACCGTGGTCATGGTCAGGGCTAGCATGAAAGCGGTAAACATCACCGCCCAGCACACCCCGGAAATCCAGACCACCCGCCCCGATTGCAGCAATCCGCGCCACAAGGCCGGGCCACGCATCAAAGTCAGCGCTGCGGCCAGCGCCAAAGCATTGAAGGCACTACGCCAAAAGGTCACTTCAAAGCTACGCGCTACCTCAAGCTGACGTGTTACGACACCGGCAATGCTCCACAGCAATGTCACCAGCACCATCAGCGCCACCGCGCGGCGGTGCGTCATCTCAAGGACGGCGGCGACGCGCCTCGTACAGGCACACCCCGGCAGCCACCGACACATTCAGGCTTTCCACCGAGCCATACATGGGGATTTTGACCAGCTGATCGCAATTTTCACGCGTCAAACGGCGCATGCCATCGCCCTCCGCACCCAGCACCCAGGCTGTGGCAACTGGCCATTCGGCGGTGTAGAGATCCTTCTCAGCCTCACCGGCCGTACCGATCACCCAGATCTCGCGTTCCTGCAGTTCACGCAGGGTGCGCGCCAGGTTGGTGACCATCACGTAGGGCACGCTCTCGGCAGCGCCGCTGGCGGTTTTCATCGCCACATCGGTCAAGCCGGCCGAGCGGTCCTTGGGCGCGATCACCGCATGCACTCCCGCCGCATCGGCGACGCGCAGACAGGCACCGAGATTGCGCGGGTCAGTAATGCCATCCAGCACCAGCAGGAAAGCCGGTTCTTCGAGAGTATCCAGCACATCATCGAGATGGGCTACCTTGCGCCCGCCCTCAACACGGGCAATCACGCCCTGGTGCTTGGCATCCGGTGCCATATCGTCCAAGCGCTTGCCATCACAGGCGATGACTTTAACTGCCTGCAATTCAGCATGCTGGAGCAGATCACGGGCGCGTGCATCCTGACGTGTTGCATCAATCAGAATTTCTTTGACTGAACCGGGGTCGTGGCGAAGTTTGGCGGTAATGGCATGAAAGCCATAAATCAGGCGGGAAGACATGGTTGCTTTCAGAAAATCAGTAGCCGGATTTTACCGCTGCAACCGCTTCCTGACTTGGCAATCAGGCTTTCTTGAGGTGGGGCAAGAAATCCCGGCTCATCATCCAGCGCTCCAGTGCCTGATCATGCAGCACCACGTGGTGTGAAACCCAGCGCTCTAGCAAATGATCAAGTTCGCGCACCAGCAGGATTATTTTCGAAGGTTCTATCGCCGCAACAATCTGCTGAATTTTGTGCGAAATTTGCGCATGATCCTCCATGTGCGCCTCGCAAACATGACGATCAACCATGTACAGCAAAGAATCGCGCATGGCTTTTTCTTCAGCTTGAAATGATCAAGGATGAAGACCAGCAAATCACCCAACAGGCCAATCAGTGTCGATTCACAACAACCACGCTGAACACCATTACAGGTATTACACGTAGTGTTTGCCGGGTAGACGCACAATTTGCGCAAGGATGCGATGCAGGTAAGTAACTGTGCATGCCCAAAATCCACTTCAGCAATTCCTGTATCCAAGGCAGCTGGCAGATTTCGTCCAATCAAATCATTGACCGGATCAGCCTCCATGGTTCTGAAACCGACGTGCATTTCTTTCGGCTTAAGGGGCACTTCTGACATCCACGTTGGTCACATCCAATAGACTTTAGAACTGCGGCATTGTACTCCCTGCATCAAAATGGAGATTGTCAACAATTGTGAAATCTATAGTTCTGCTTGGGCTAACCGTTAACTAAGCTAAGATAAACTTATCTCAACAACGAATATCACCGTGCTGACTGAACATCAAAAACATTGGGGCGTTGACCAGTGGGCGGCCTTCCTCACCGCTCACGAATTACCCTGCATGCCGCGCTCCAAAGCGCGCCTGCTGGAGCTTGAAGAAAGCCTTGGTGAACAGCTTTCAGCGCACGATCTGGCCACCATCGCTGCCACCGACCCTTTCCTTTGTCTGCGTCTGCTCCGTGAAGCAGAAGCGCACCGCTCTCAACGACTGGGACACGATACGACCACGCCACTGGCTGCCGTGATGCAGCTTGGCACAGAAAGCTTCCACCAATTGCTGGCCACCTGCCCGGAGACGAACGAAGGCAACCCAGGCCTAGCCGAGTGTGAGGCACGCTCGTGTATGGCCAGCCAACTCGCCATGAAGTGGGGTTCGGCCCGCGCCGACGTATCGCCAGACGAAGTCGCCATGGCCAGCCTGCTCGCCGAAATCGGCGAACTTTTACTCTGGTCAGTCGCGCCCGAACTCCCGCTAGCCGCTCTGGAAGCCCTGCACTCAGGAAAATCACCACGTTCAATACAAGCCCAGGTTGATGTCTGTGGTTTTCGCTTCAAGGATTTAACCCTCAAGTGCGCCACACTCTGGCATCTGCCGCCGCTGTTAACGCAATTGATCCGCGGCATCGACAACACTCGAGCCAACCTCTCACGGCTCTGCATCGATACGGCACGCCACCTGCACACGGGTGGCCCATCCGATCCTGCCTTACCTTCCGACATCGCCGACGCCAAACAGATCATTCACGGCGCATCGCTTGAATGGCTAACCGAGCAACTACCTGATCTGGATGAAGAACAGGTAGCTGCTATTGTGGCAAAGGCAGGCGAGCTGCTCGTATCAAGAGAGCAGCCCTAAACCCAAACTGTGACACCCCAGGAGTGCTGATAAGGCCCCTGCACAGCAAGACGGCCAGCAAAGCTGGCGCGTCGCTGGGAATCCTTCGGGGCGCGGTCAACGCCGTTTTTGCGGTTTTTTCCAGCTGATTTGCTTGTCGGCTTAGACGCCTTGGCCGCTCGGGGTTTGGCAGCAGCACTTGCGCCACGTTTGGCAACTGGCTTGGCCAAAGGCTTGCTTGGCGCCTTGGCCGCAATCTTGGCCGGAACCCGCGCAACCGTCTTGGTTACCCGCCCCGGCTTGCCGGTGCCCTGCCCCTTGCTTTCTTCCTGGACGAGCACGAAGTCAATCTTGTTGCTCTCCAGATTGGCCCGCACCAACCGGACACGAACCCGGTCTCCAAGACGGAAACGTTGCCCGGTGCGCTCTCCCAGCATCTGATGTTTGATGTTGTCGAACTGGAAGTAATCCTGCCCCAGTTCAGACACATGCACCAAGCCTTCAACAAAGACCGTATCGAGGGCGACAAAAATGCCAAAAGCGGTGACCGCCGAAATGGTGCCGTCAAATTCCTCGCCGATCCGCTCCTTCATGAAGAAGCACTTCAGCCAGTTTTCGACATCACGCGTTGCTTCATCAGCACGACGCTCGGTAGCCGAGCAATGCAGGCCAATATCGTCCCAACTTTGAACCGGCGTGTATTTTTCCTTGGCCAGCACGGCTTTAATCGCGCGATGCACCAGCAAGTCCGGGTAACGGCGAATCGGCGAGGTGAAGTGCGTGTAATGCTCGTAGGCCAGACCGAAATGCCCGACGTTATCCGGGCTGTACATCGCCTGCTTCAAGGAGCGCAGCATCACTGTCTGCAGCAACTGGACGTCCGGGCGTAATTTGACCTTCTCCAACAACAATGCGTAGTCCTTGGCTTGCGGATCATCACCGCCGCTCAAGGCCATACCGAACTCACTGAGGAAAGTACGCAGGTTCTTCAGTTTCTCTTCGGAAGGCGCAGCGTGAACACGGTAGAGACAAACCTGTTTATGCTCGGCGAGGAAGTCTGATGCACAAACGTTTGCCGCCAGCATGCATTCTTCAATGATGCGGTGAGCGTCATTACGCACCACCGGCACAATGTTCTCGATCTTGCCCTGCGCATTGAATAGCATTTGCGTTTCGGTCGTCTCGAAATCAATCGCCCCGCGCTGGCCACGCGCCTTGTGCAGAGCGGCAAACAACTTGTAGAGATTCTTGATCTGCGGCTGCAGTGCAATGTGAATCTCGCTTTCAGGCTTGGCCTCGCCCGACAACCATGACCAAACCTGGTTGTAAGTCAGCCGTGCCTTGGAGCGGAACACCGCCGGGTAAAACTTGTATTCGCCAATCTTGCCGGCAGCGCTGATTTCCATATCGCAAACCATCGCCATCCGCTCGACATCCGGATTCAGCGAACAGATACCGTGCGACAGTTTTTCCGGCAACATCGGAATTACCCGACGCGGGAAATACACGGAATTTCCGCGATCCATCGCCTCCTTGTCGAGCGCCATGCCCGGTTTGACATAATGCGATACGTCGGCAATCGCCACCACCAGACGCCAGCCGCGCCCTTTTTTCTCACAGAATACGGCATCATCAAAGTCACGCGCCGTTTCACCGTCGATGGTTACCAGCGGCAAATCACGCAAATCCTCGCGGCCCTTCAAATCAGCCTTCTTGACCTTGTCCGGCAACGCCTTGTTTTCCTCCAGTGCCTCGCGAGAAAACTCGAAAGGCAGGTCGTGCTTGCGCAAGGCAATCTCGATTTCCATACCGGGGTCAGCGTAATTACCGAGCACCTCGGTAATCTGCCCGATCGGCTTCGAGAACTTGCACGGCTGCTCGATGATATCGACCATCACCACCTGCCCGGCAACCGGCTTGATCTTGGCCTTCTTGTCCACCGGCACCAGAATATCCTGCGCAATCCGCTTGTTCTCCGGCGCGACAAAACAATACCGTGCTCAATCAAAACGCGGCCAATCACGCGCGTATTGGCGCGCTCGGTCACTTCAACGATGCCACCTTCAGGCCGGCCCTTGCGGTCAATGCCTGTCACCCGGACAAGCGCACGGTCGCCATGCAGCGCCTTGCCCATCTGGTGCTGATCGAGAAAGATATCGGCACTGCCATCATCAGGAATCAGGAAGCCATAGCCATCCGGGTGTCCCTGAATCTTGCCCAATGTCAGGCTGGCTCGCTCCGGCAGGATGTAATCGCCCTTGCGATTGCGCATCAACTGCCCTTCACGCTCCATCGCGCCCAAGCGACGCTGGAACATTTCGCGTTCGCTACCGGAAATGTCCATTAATTCAGTCAGGCCAATGAAACTTAAAGGCCGCCCTTCGTCGGTCAGCACCTGCGAAATGTATTCGCGTGACGGCAGGGGAAATTCATAACGTGCCGACTCACGCTCGAAGAACGGATCTGCACGACGGGTTTTGGATACTTTTTTTCTTGACATGTTTTGTTCTTTCTTTATAATTCGCCGCTCTTTGCAGGTGTGCCCAGGTGGCGGAATTGGTAGACGCACTAGTTTCAGGTACTAGCGGGTAACTCCGTGGGGGTTCGAGTCCCTTCCTGGGCACCAAGCAATCTTGATCGAAGGCCTTGTTAATCAAGGCCTTTTTTCATTTCAAGCCGGCCATTTCTTTACGCTGCAGCACAAGCTTCAGCGCCCCGGCATTGTCTCATAAGCGCCCCGAAACAATTGCTGACAATTGCAACAAGGCATTGCGTCATCCCTCGAGCACTCCCTGCGTTATTTGGCTTGTGATAACAACGAATTCCACCAAAGCCATGAAAATCCGCAATGCACTGAGTCTCACCCTGCTTCTTTCCATCAGCCTGATTGGTAACGCTCAGGCTGATCGCGGCTACTACGACCGTGGTCATCATGACCATGGTGGCCATCGCGGCTACTACAATGCACCGCAACAACATCATAATCATGGTCGAAACTGGGGGGTACCGGCTGCTGTTCTGGCGATTACGGGGCTGGCAATTGGTGCTGCCGCCTATCAAAGCTACCAGCCACGCCCGGCTTATGTTTATAGCGCGCCCCCCCAACCCGTAGCGCCGCCGCCCGATTCAGGAAACTGGTATTTCTGCAATTCTTCCGGCAACTATTACCCCTATGTGCGGGTTTGTCCGGAAGGCTGGCAGCCCGTGGCTCCCCCACGTTAAAAGTAGCCTTCCAAAACCAGGCGTCTTAAACTGCATCGCTCTGCTTTGGGTTTGGTCTCTGGTTAATGAATATCAGCCTTGGGTACTTCGTTCGTCATAACTGGGTATTGTTTTTACTGGCGCATTTTGCGAGTCATTGTGCACTGGCAGCGACGCTTTACCCATTCACTGTTACTACAGAAAAGTTGGGCAGAGCTACCAGATCATTGCACAACCGTGGGCACGCGCCCGTTTCCGTACAGGTTTCCTGACTTCAGTTGAAAATATTAGTAGCGACCAGAGTTTCCCGTTGTTCGCGGTGAGCCGACCAAACAGCGATACAACGCTCGCCACTATCCGTGCCGCCAACCCTGGGCGTAGTTTTCGGTTTTCAACACAAAACCGCTTTCATCCCGGCAATTTTCGCGCGAGTCACGACTCGGCGCACTCTATCGCTTGCCATTTGAGGATGATCGCAGTTTTGTCATTGGGCAGGCTCCCGGCGGCCCAATGACAACGCACAATACGCCGGATAGCGAGCAGGCAATCGATTTCACAATGCCGGAAAACACCTTGATCGTTGCCGCACGAAAAGGGGTCGTGATTTCTGCTGAAGGGGCCAATCAATTCGGCGGGCAGGACAAGACCATGCTCAGCATGGCCAACCATATCCGTATCCTGCATGCAGACGACAGCATCGCCACCTATGCCCATCTTGCCCCCAGAGGCGTTCTGGTCGGCGTCGGGCAACGTGTTGAAGCAGGAACGGTGATTGGCTATTCAGGCTCGACAGGTTATTCCTCTGGCCCCCACCTGCATTTTGCCGTGCATCAATTACTGCGCAAGAGTGATGGATTCGGGAATATTTCCGTTCCAATCCGCTTTTATGTCGGCAATCCGGCTTATGTTTTTACGCCGCAGTATCTGCAAAAAGTCACCGCCGACTATCGTTCTCCCGGCAAGGCTCCGCCGATTTTGGAAATAAAAAAAACGGGCCCGAAAGCCCGTTGACCGCAACACTTTGGCAAAAACCCGATTAATTGAACGGGTGTTGCTTGAGTATGGTCTCTTCACGTTCCGGACCAGTCGAGACAATGGCGATTGGCACCTGACAAAGCACTTCAAGACGATTCAGATAGGCCTGAGCATTAGCCGGCAACTCTTCCCAGCGCTTGACGCCGAAGGTGGTACCACTCCAGCCAGGCATGGTTTCGTAAATCGGTTCGCAGCGAGCCACTTCATCGGCACCGATGGGCAACAGGTCAATGATCTTGCCATCCAGCTTGTAGCCGGTACAGATATTGAGCTCCTTCAAACCATCCAGCACATCCAGCTTGGTGATGCACAAACCGGTCAAACCATTGATCCGACCAGAACGACGCAAAGCTGCCGCATCAAACCAGCCACAACGACGCTTGCGCCCAGTCACCGTACCGAACTCCTTGCCGACCTGCGACATCTGGTAGCCCGGCACACCTTCAGTTTCGATATCCAGTTCACTCGGGAATGGACCACCACCAACCCGCGTGCAGTAAGCCTTGGTGATGCCCAGCACGTAATGCAGCATACCCGGCCCGACACCCGCACCCGCAGCGGCCTGACCGGCTACGCAGTTGGATGAAGTGACAAACGGATAGGTGCCGTGGTCGATATCAAGCAAGGTGCCCTGAGCACCTTCAAACAGCATGTTCTGACCAGCCTGATTGGCTTCGTATAGCGCAGCAGATACGTCAGCCACCAAAGGCTTGATCTGCTCGGCATCGGCCATCGCCTGGTCGAGCACCATCTGGTAGTCGACCGCTGGCGCCTTGAAATACTGGGTCAGCACGAAGTTGTGATACTCGAGCACTTCCTTCAGCTTCTCGGCAAAACGCTCGGGATGGAACAGGTCATAGACGCGCAGGCCACGACGGGAAACCTTGTCTTCATAGGTTGGGCCAATGCCCTTGCCGGTTGTGCCAATTTTCTTGTCTTCCGCCTTGACCGACTCACGCGCCTTATCGATAGCGGAATGGTAAGGCAGGATGATCGGGCAGCCCGGGCTGATCTTGAGGCGTGAGCGAACATCAATACCGCCTTTTTCCAGTTCGGCAATTTCCGACAGCAGGTGGTGAATATCGAGCACGACACCATTACCGATATAGCACTTCACACCATCACGCACGATGCCGGACGGTACCAGATTCAACTTTAAACCTGCTCGCCAACCACCAGCGTATGGCCGGCATTATGACCGCCCTGAAAACGCACCACTCCTGTGCATGATCGGTCAGCCAGTCGACGATCTTGCCTTTTCCCTCGTCGCCCCATTGCGTACCCACCACGATGACATTTTTTGCCATTTTTAGTCCTCTTGAATAGCTTCAATAATCCAGCGTTCGCCAACTTTAGCCAGTTTGCGGTCGCACAGTGGCCCCTCGCAAGCGGTTTCATTTGGCAGTAATTCGACGACAGTTTCCCCCTGCTCGCGCAGCGCTGCAATATGCGCAGCAAGCAGCCTGTCTTGTGGTGCACAGGGAGCCAGCACAGCCCCCTGACTCTTCATCGCCGGCACAAGGCGGGCAACTTCGCGCAAATCCATTGAAAAACCTGTGGCCGGACGAGCGCGACCAAAGGCCTTACCGGCGCCGTCATAACGGCCGCCGAGGGCAATTGCGGCCGGGTAATCCGGGCAATAAGCAGCAAATACAACGCCATTGTGATAGTGATAGCCGCGCAAATCCGACAAATCAACAGAGAACGGTAATTCCGGCGCACTCGCAATCAGATGTCGCAAACCTTCCAGCGCAGCGGATATGGCTGGCAATGCCGGCAATTCGGCAGTAGCACGATCCAACACTTCGACACCGCCATAGAGCGCAGGCAAGCGTTGTAATGCTTCTCGGTATGGCGAAGGCACCTCGGCACAAGCGTCAATCAAGCCAGGTACATCCTTGGTTTGCAACAGCAACAGCAGACTCTCTTCTGCTTCTTGTGGCAGACCGGCAGCCTCTGCAAGGGCGCGGAAAATACCAACGTGGCCAAGGTCGATGCGACTCATCGGCAATTTGATTTTTTCCAATGCACCGGCCATCAAGCGAATGATGCTCAGATCAGCCTCAATGCCCTCATACCCATACAGTTCAGCACCAATCTGCAAAGGTTCGCGGCCCGCCGAAATAGTTGCCGGCAAGGTATGCAACACACTATCGCAGTAGCAAAGACGGGTAACGCCTTGATGATTGAGCAGGTGTGCGTCAATTCGTGCAGCTTGCGGCGTGATATCGGCACGAACACCCATCGTGCGCCCACTCAACTGGTCAACCAGCTTGAAAGTGCGCAGATGGAGATCCTGCCCCGCCCCGGTCAGCAAGGACTCAAGATATTCCAGCATCGGCGGCATGACCAGTTCAAACCCGCGTTCACGGAAATGATCCAACACCGTCCGACGCAAGCGTTCAATGCGTGCAGCCTCAGCCGGCAACGCATCGGCAATATATTCAGGTAACAGCCAATTCATGCAAAAACCATGAGCAGGACGAGGCCGATAAGCATCGAGGTAAGCCCGATGAAGCGAATCTGCCCGTCAGAAAATTGAACAAGACGGCGGAAGGTTTCACGCCAGGCCGCCGGGGCTATAAAAGGCATCAGGCCTTCAAGCACCAACATCAGTGCGAAGGCCATCAGAAGTGTAGCGGTCATTTGCCTTTGTCGTGACCCGAATTTTTCATGTACTTGAAAAATTCAGAATTCGGCTCGACGACCAGAACATCAGTCTTGTTGCGGAAGCTAGCCCGATAAGCTTCAAGGCTGCGGTAAAAGGCGTAGAACTCGGGGTTCGGTGCAAAGGCCTGCGCATAAATGCTGGTTGCCTTGGCATCGCCCTCGCCCTTCGCTTTCTGTGCATCGCGATAGGCTTCGGCAACGATCACTTCACGCTGACGGTCTGCATCCGCACGAATTTTTTCAGCTTCGGCAGAACCTTCGGAACGTAATTCGTTGGCGACGCGCTTTCGTTCTGCTTCCATACGGCGATAGACAGAATCGCTGACTTCATTCGGCAATTCAACACGCTTGATGCGGACGTCAACGATTTGAATACCGATGGTGCGAGCGTCGATGTCAGCCTTTTCACGCATTTGATTCATGATCTTGTCGCGTTCGCCGGAAACCACATCGTGCACTGTTCGCTTGCCGAACTCCTCACGCAAACCGGCGTTAACCGTCTGATTCAAACGAATCTTGGCACGTGCTTCATCACCACCCACCGAGATGTAATACAACTTGGGATCAACGATGCGCCACTTGATGAAGGAGTCGACCAGTACGTTCTTCTTCTCGGAAGTAATGAAGCGCTCAGGCTCATTATTATCGAGCGTGATAATGCGTTTTTCGAAGTAACGCACATTCTGGATCATCGGAATCTTGAAATTCAGACCCGGCTCAGTAATGACCTTTTTAACCTCACCCAACTGGAAAACCAGTGCAAACTGGCGTTGATCGACCGTAAAGATCGACATGGCCAACACTACCAGGATGGTGGCGACAATTGCGCCAATCAAATTAATACGCGGGCTCATTAGCGGCTCTCCCGTTCACGCGAACGCAGCGAGGGCTCACGACGTGGTGCATTTGCATTATTCAGAGAAGTATCCATTTGCGGCGGAGATTCAGATGAGGTCGGACTATTTGCCTTAGCTGCCGGCTGGATCGGTGAATCAACCGGCGTCTGCGCGGCAGTTACAGCACCTGCGGCCTGCATCAGCTTATCGAGCGGCAAATAAAGCAGATTGCCCTGCCCTTTGGCGTCAACCATGACCTTGCTGGTGTTGGAGTAAACCTGCTGCATGGTATCCAGATACATACGCTGACGCGTCACTTCCGGCGCCTTGGCATATTCGGTCTGGATTTGCTTGAAGCGGGACGCATCACCCTCAGCCGTTGCAATCACGCGCTGCTTGGCCGTTGGCTTCTTCGATCAGACGCGCAGCCGTACCTTTGGCTTTCGGAATCACGTCATTGGCGTAAGCCTGACCCTCATTCTTTTGACGCTCATGATCCTGCCCCGCTTTTACGGCATCATCAAATGCAGCCTGAACCTGTTCCGGTGGCTGGGCATTCTGCATGGTGACTTTGGAGATCATGATGCCACTCTTATAGCGATCCAGAATATCCTGCATCAGTTTGGTGGCCTGAGTCGCAATTTGCTCGCGACCTTCATATAGAACAAAGTCCATCTTGCTCTTACCGACAATTTCACGCACGGATGTTTCCGCTGCGCCCATGACGGCGTCGTCAGTGCTGCGGTTGTTGAACATATACTCAACCGGATCCTTGAGGATGTACTGAACGGCAAACTGAATATTGACGATGTTTTCATCATCCGTCAGCATCAGGGCCTCTTTCAGCACCTTGTTCCGCTCACTGCCACGATAACCGATTTCAACGGTACGCACGCCGGTCAAGTTAACCAGTTCATGCGTCTGAATCGGCGTCGGAAAACGCCAGCGAAGGCCCGGCTCGGTGGTTTCCTTGAAGCTGCCAAACTGCAGCACAAGGCCGCGTTGCGAGGCATCGACAATGTAAAACCGGATGCCAGCCAGACCACGCAACCAAACCAGCAATCAAACCGATACCGCCACCAAGAAACTTGGGATTGAAGTCGATTTGCGGCATACGCGGACCATCTCCGCCACCATTATTTCCGCCACCGCCCTTTTTATTGAACAGGCCGTTCAACTTGCGATTGAAATCTTTCCAGAGATCTTCGAGATCCGGTGGTCCTTGATTGGGGCGACGCGGACCGCCATTGGAATCATTACCGTCCTTGTTGCCACGGTTACCCCATTGCGGGTCATTGAGAGACATGAATATACCTAGAGTCGGAATCATGGAGTTAGGGGAAAACTTTATGTAATTGTGAATTCATCGTGGTGGACCGCAGCCAATTCCTTGCGCCTTGCATCTGCCTTGGCCAAAGCATATTCAGCCAGTGTTTCTCTGAGCATGGCCAAGCCTTCACCGCTAATGGCACTGACTCGAACGCGCGCGATATTACCATATTCATCCCGATCGATTCCGGGCTCGGCCTCGGTCAAATCGATCTTGTTCCAGACAACAACCTGCCGCATACGACCCGCACCGATTTCATCGAGTACTTTATTGACTTGGTAGACCTGCTCATCCCGTGCATGGCTGGCGCTATCGACAATATGCAGCAGAATATCGGCATCAATCGCCGCTTCCAGAGTGGCATGAAATGCATCAACCAGTGAGTGGGGCAAGTCGCGAATGAAACCGACCGTATCGGAAATAACAATATTGCCGGCGCCTTCAATCCATAGCTTGCGTGAAGTTGTATCAAGAGTGGCGAACAACTGATCTGCAGCAAAAACACCAGCGTGGGTCAACGCATTAAAAACCGTTGACTTGCCGGCGTTGGTGTAACCGACCAACGAAACATTGAGCACATCACCCCGCATGCGTGCCTTGCGCTGCACACCGCGCTGCCGCGACAGTTTTTCCAGACGCTCCTTGAGCAACTTGACACGCTTGCCCAACAGGCGACGGTCGGTTTCAAGCTGGGTTTCACCCGGACCACGCATGCCGATACCGCCTTGCTGTCTTTCAAGGTGAGTCCAGCCGCGCACCAGACGCGTAGATAGATGCTCAAGCTGAGCCAGCTCAACCTGCAACTTACCTTCTGCACTGGAGGCGCGCAGGGCAAAGATATCGAGAATCAGGCTGGTTCGGTCAATCACGCGACATTTGAGTTCGCGTTCGAGATTTCGTTCCTGCGCCGGAGAGAGCTCGTGGTTAAAAACCACCAGATCAGCCTCACTTGCCGCCAGCATTGCCCCGATTTCCTGTACCTTACCTTTGCCGGCATAGGTTTTCGGGTCTGGGCTATGACGCCGCCCGCCGACCTCTGCCACAACATCGGCTCCCGCCGATTCGGTAAGCAAACGAACTTCTTCCAGTTGATCTTCGAGATCAGGCTGGCCGAAATCCAGCTGAACGATCACCGCACGTTCACCGGCGGTGGGTCGTTCATTCATGGGCGTTTACGGTTTCTAGGAGAAGAGGCCCGCAATTTTCGCGGGCCTTGTGACAGTTCGGAATTATTCCGCTGCCTGCTCTTGCTGGAGGTTGACCGGACGCGCCGGCACCACCGTCGATATAGCGTGTTTGTACACCATTTGCGTCACGGTGTTTTTAAGCAACACGACGTACTGATCAAAAGATTCAACCTGGCCCTGCAATTTGATCCCGTTAACCAGGTAAATCGAAACGGGAACGTGCTCGCGGCGAAGTGCGTTGAGGAAGGGGTCTTGTAGGAGTTGCCCTTTGTTGCTCATGGTGTAGAGCTCCATGTATGTTGTTATGAGGTGACTAATGTACCGAATAATACTTCGGCGTGGAGAACAATTTGCTGATTACTTTTTATCTTTGTCGGCAAAGGGATTTTTTGCACTGACAAACTGGATTCGCAAAGGCGTTCCCTGCAGTTTGAACGCTTCACGGAAAGTATGCTCCAGATAACGACGATAGCTGTCGGTAATTTTATCAACCGCATTGCCGTGCACCACAATTATCGGCGGATTTGAACCGCCCTGGTGCGCGTAACGCGGTTTCGGACGGAACAAACCGAACTTGGCCGGCGCTTGACGGGCGACGGCATCAGCCAACACACGCGCCAAGCGTGGTGTCGACATTTTGGTGATGGCGGCCGCATAGGCAGCATCGACTGAACGAAATATCGATTCGAGACCGATATTTTGCTTGGCCGAAACAAAATGGAATTTCGCAAAATCAAGGAATTTCAGTTTGCGCTGCAAAACCAGACGAGTCTGTTCGCGGGTATAGGTATCGAGACCATCCCACTTATTGACCGCAACGACCAGGGCACGGCCTGACTGGACGATGAAGTCGGCAATATGGGCATCCTGTTCGGAAACATCCGCCTGCGCGTCAACCATCAGGATAACGACGTTTGAGTCTTCAATCGCTTTGAGGGTCTTCACCACCGAGAACTTCTCGATAGACTCAAAGACCTTGCCGCGTTTGCGCATACCGGCAGTATCAACCAGTATGTACTTTTTACCGCCGCGCTCGAAATCGATTTCGATCGAATCACGCGTTGTACCCGGCTGATCGAAGGCGATAACGCGCTCTTCACCAAGCAGGGTATTGATCATGGTTGATTTTCCGACATTGGGACGACCAACAATGGCAACCCGAATAGCCGAGGATTTTTCTTCCGTCTCATCAGGCTCGGGAAAGGATTCAAGCGCCAATTCGAGCAGGCCACGAACGCCTTCACCGTGCGCAGAGGAAATGGCATTCGGCTCGCCCAGACCTAGTTCGTGGAAATCCGCCTCGGCGATTCCAGAATTTATACCTTCCGCCTTGTTGACCGCAACAAACACCGGCCGCGCCAGACGACGCAGCATATTAGCGATTTCCTTGTCGTGCGGTGTCAGACCGGCGCGTGCATCGACGACAAAGATAACAGCATCCGACTCGACAATGGCCTGCTCAGTCTGACGTGCCATTTCATGCATGATGCCGTCTTTGACCATTGGTTCAAAGCCACCGGTATCAACCACCAAATAAGGCTTTCCACCAATTTTGCCATGTCCGTAATGACGGTCGCGTGTCAGACCCGGCATGTCGGCAACGATCGCGTCGCGCGACTTGGTCAGACGGTTGAAAAGCGTGGATTTGCCGACGTTAGGTCGGCCGACGAGTACGATTGTTGGTTTCATTGAGCCTCGATTGCGCTGACGCTACCGCCGGCAGTCTGCACCAAAAAGTTGGTGCCGATAATTTGTATGGGTGCTCTGACTGGCGTGCCGTCTGTCTTGTGGCGAGCGGCAAAGCTGCCATCTTCACGCGACAGAAAATGGACGATGCCTTCAGCATCAGCCACAGCCACCAGGCCACGGCGCACGGCTGGTCCTGAAACGCGACGATTCAGCAATTTATCCTGCTTCCACAGGCTGCTGCCGGAAAGGCGATCAAGCGCATGGACAGCACCTTTTTCATCAGTCAAAAACAGGTAACGACCATCAATTGCCAAACCAGATGCGGATGAAAAGTCACGCGCCCAAATTGTCGCGCCGCCCTGCCCTAGGTCAAAACAGGCAACCCGGCCTTGAAAGGCAACGGCACAGACTTGTGTACCATCGATAACCGGCACGGAAACAATATCGGCAACGCGATCAAGCTCGGTTGCCCCCTTGGGCAAGGCAACTGTACCTTCCCAGACCGGTGCGCCATTCTGCAAGCCAAGGGCGACCAGTTTGCCACCAGGAAAGCCAACGAAGACATAGCGATCACCAAAGATGGGGGGTGCGGTATTACGTAGTGACAGAGCTGGCGTAGCACGTTGATAGACCCACTTGCGTCCACCATCGGCCAGATCGAACAGGAATACCCGGTTATCACCACTACGCACGGCCACGCCATCAGCACCAATAGCCGGCGCGGCCAGCACTTCGCTTGAGACGCGCGCCTGCCACTTGGCTGAACCATCCTCCGCCGAGAAAGCCAGCACCTCGCCCTTGGCCGTGCCAACCACGACCAGATTGGCATTTGCACCAACCCCTGCCGAAATTGGCTGACCAACTTTGGTCCGCCAGATTGTCTTGCCATCTTCCAGTTTGTAGATTGAGCCATCAGCTTCGGCGACGAGCCGAATTTCCGACTATCGCCGGAACGAATGTGTAGTCACGCGCCTTGCCTGCACTGAACGACCATTGCGTCCGCACTTCTGCTGTTGCGGTAAACGGCTTCAAGACCGCCATTTTTAGGCCTGAGCTTGCAAATGGGTTGATTGCATCAATTCCCTCGGAAATTGTGGCACAACCTGCCAGCAGCAGGGAAACAGAGGACAAGAGAGCGATCAGACGCAATGACATCAGGCTGCCTCACCTAAACTGTCTATTTTCTGTTGCAACAATTCGCTACCGACGCCGGTTTTACCCTCACTCTTGGTTTGGGCCACCTTATACGCAGCGAGCGCTTCAGCTTTTTTACCTTGTGCACCGAGAATATCGCCTTTTAGTTCCTGAAAGCGTGAAGCGAATGCGGCAGCATGACTGAAATCCAGTTGCTTGAGCGCCTCATCGAAAGACTTCTCATCAAGCAGCACTGCCGCCAAACGCAGACGCGCGATGTCCTTGATTTCATCCTTGCCGTTGTCAGCCGCCCAACCTAACTGTGCCTTGGCCGTCTTGAGATCACCGGCTTCAAAAGACTGTTTGCCGGCCTGCAAGGCACCCAAGGCGGCGTAGGCCGTACCGCCAAACTTCTCAGCCAGTTCGCCTGCCGCAGCTTTGATCTTCTGGGCATCGCGTACTGCAACAGCCTGCTCCAGAACGCTATAAATCGCCGCTGCCTGCGCTGACTGTCCACGCTGATACCAGTTCCAGCCTTGCCAGCCGATAACCGCCAGACATGCCACCGTCACCACAGTGGTCAGCAGATTGCCGTACATATTCCACCAGGTTTTCAGTGAAGCTATCTGTTCCTGCTCTTCGAGGTCGTAATGGGCCATGTTGCTTATTCCTCTTCATCCGAATCAATAAGTTGGCCGATGATGGCTTCAGCCAGTGCATCGACTTTCAGTTTACGTTGTTCTGCGCCACCTTCGCGCAACGACTTCAACTGGACTTCGCCAGTCGATGCTTCGTCATCGCCAATGATGACGGCGAAAGTTGCACCGCTACCATCAGCCTTTTTCATCTGTGACTTGAAACTGCCGCCACCACAATGCTGCAGCACATCAATACCCTGATCGCGCAAGCCTTCGGCAACCTGGAAGGCCATCCGCGAGGCAATATCGCCTTGATGCACCAGGTAGACATCCGGTGCCGGTGCCGTCGGCTCACCACCGGCATCCTTGATCAAGGCGATCAGGCGCTCGATACCCATGGCGAAGCCGCAGGCCGGCGTTGGTTTGCCGCCCAGTTGCTCGACCAGACCATCATAGCGACCACCGGCGCAAACCGTACCTTGCGCACCTAGCTTGTCGGTCACCCATTCGAAGACGGTTAGATTGTAATAATCGAGGCCACGAACCAGACGCGGGTTGATCTTGAAGGGAATGCCGGCATCGCGCAGGACGCGCTGGACACCTTCGAAATGGGCGAGCGATTCTGCGCCCAAGTAATCTATCAGTTTCGGCGCAGCGCTGCACATTGCCTGCATGGCCGGATTTTTAGTGTCGAGAATGCGTAACGGGTTGGTGTGCAGGCGGCGCTTGGCCTCTTCGTCGAGCAACTCGGCATTTTCCTCGAAATAAGTGATCAGGGCTGCGCGATGCTGGGCGCGCTCTTCCGGCTGGCCGAGGCTGTTCAGTTGCAGTTCAATGCCATCCAGCCCAAGATCGGCCCACAGGCGGGCACCCATCAGGATCATTTCGGCATCGATATCCGGGCCGGACATGCCAAAAGACTCGACACCGACTTGATGAAATTGGCGGTAGCGTCCCTTTTGCGGGCGCTCGTGGCGGAACATCTGGCCAATGTAGTAAAGGCGTTGCGTCTGCCGCGCCGCCAGATTGTGCTCGATGATGGCGCGCACGCAGCCGGCAGTGCCCTCCGGGCGCAGGGTCAGCGCTTCACCGTTCAGGCCATCGATGAAGGAATACATTTCCTTCTCAACGATATCGGTTACTTCGCCTATGGCACGCTTGAACAGCGGTGTCGGCTCAACGATGGGCATGCGGATCGGGCGATAGCCGTAGCTCTTGAGCCACGACCGGATGGTGTCCTCGAACAGCTCCCAGAATGCCGCTTCTTCAGGCAGGATGTCGTTCATCCCGCGCACGGCTTGCAGTGTTTGACTCATGCTTGCAGTTTCTTCTTGTAGGTACGCGCGACGTAGCGCTCAATGATTTGTTTGAACTCGTTGGCGATATTGTCACCCTTCAAGGTGACAGTTTTCTCCCCATCTTCGTACACCGGTGCCGAAGGCGCTTCACCAGTTCCCGGCAGGGAAATACCGATATTGGCGTGTTTGGACTCGCCCGGACCATTAACGATACAGCCCATGACAGCCAGCGTCATGTTCTCGGCACCGTCGTATTGCAGCTTCCATTCCGGCATTTTGGCGCGCACAAAATCCTGCACCTGACCAGCCAATTCCTGGAAAAAGGTGCTGGTTGTCCGGCCACAACCTGGGCAGGCTGCAACCATCGGTGTAAACGCACGCAACCCCATTGTCTGCAGGATTTCCTGAGCGACGATGACTTCCTGGGTGCGCGAACCGCCGGGTTCCGGGGTCAGCGATATGCGAATGGTGTCGCCGATGCCTTCCTGCAACAAAACCGAGAGCGCAGCGGTCGATGCGACAATCCCCTTGGAACCCATGCCCGCCTCGGTCAAACCAAGGTGCAGGGCATAGTCGGCACGCTTCGACAATTCGCGATAAATGGCAATCAAATCCTGCACACTGGAAACCTTGCAGGACAGTATTATTTTTTCGCCGGCCAAGCCAACTTCTTCCGCCTTGGCAGCGGATTCCAACGCCGAGGTGACCATCGCCTGGCGCATGATCGCGGTGGCATCCAATGGCTGCGGTCGACGCGAATTTTCGTCCATTATTCTTGCCAGCAGATTCTGGTCGAGGCTGCCCCAGTTAACGCCGATGCGCACTGGCTTGTCGTACTTGCAAGCCAGTTCAACCATCTGGGCGAACTGTTCGTCCTTCTTTTTACCAAAACCGACGTTGCCCGGGTTGATCCGGTACTTGGCCAGCGTTTCGGCACAAGCCGGGTGTTCGGTCAGCAATCGATGGCCGTTGTAATGAAAGTCGCCGATCAGCGGCACATTGCAATTCATCCGGTCGAGGTGCTCGCGGATTTTCGGCACGGCAGCAGCCGCTTCCAGGGTATTGACTGTGATCCGCACCAATTCCGAACCAGCGCGCGCCAACTCGGCGCACTGCAAGGCAGTGACAAGATAGTCGGCCGTATCGGTATTGGTCATCGACTGGATGACCACCGGCGCATCACCGCCGGTTTTGACGTGACCAATCAGACAGGAACGGGTTAGGCGTTTGTTACTGGCGCTCACCGCTTACTCCAGCACCAACCGAGCGACATCACCACGTGCATAAGGGACCAGATCAATCGGTTCGCCGCGCCAGAATAGTTTGACGCCCGGAGAATACCCAATCACCAGCGAGAGTGGCCCTTGACCGCTGACAGAACGCTCACCACCGGGCATGAGACGCTCGGAGAAAACCACCTTGCTATCGCGGTCACGAACCTCTATCCACGATTCTTTTTCAACCACAAAGCGTAGTTGCGCATTGCCTGCCAACGGTTTTGAATTTTCTGGCGTCGCGACGGCTGCAGGGGCCGGAACAAGTTGCTCCGGCGGCGTCAGTGCCTGCGGATTCATGACTTGTTGCGGCGTTGCACCCGGTGGAAAAACCGGCTCAGCCGGCGCAACCGGCGCAGCAGGTGGCGCTGCTACAGGGGTTTCAGCAGCCGCTTTGGCAACCGCTGGCGCTTCAGCCTCGCTCTTGCGTGCCAGAGAGTTAATTGTCGACTGTGCAGTCTCGCGCAACGAAGAAAGATCTTTGTCCAGCAAGAAATAGACAAGTGCAGCTGCAACCACCAGCAGCAAACCAAAGACAACCACCATGCGGTCACGGCGTGGTGCGCCAAAAGTTGCCCCCGAACGCATACTTGCCGGCTCGGGTTCCGGCATATTCAGCGTATCAACGGGCTTATGCAAAACCACATCCAGTTGCGCCATCAACGGCGCCGAATCAATCTGGACCAGGCGCGCGTAGTTGCGCACAAAACCGCGAATAAAAGTTTGGCCTGGCAAGCCTTGCCAGTCGCCATTTTCCAAGGATTCAACCTGTCGCGGGCCAAGCTTGAGGGCTTGAGCCACATCGGCCACTTCCAGCATGCGCGCCTTGCGTGCAGCGCTCAGCTGCTCGCCAACAGACTGCACCACGGCATGAACCACTTCATTTCCGGCATCAATTTCTGATGTCGGAATCAACACATCACTCATTCAAAATTCCCCTTGAGGAAAGCTGCGTACTCAGGCGATGTCGGGTAACGCAAGCGCAAGATCGCCGCATAATTCCCTTCCAAAGCCTTGTTCCCCATTTTTCTTTCAATTCGCAGCCCCAGCCAAAGTGCATCGACTGAAGGCGGCTCCATCATTTTCATTGCTTCGTTAACATAACGACGCGACTCTTCAAGCAAGCCGCGCTGGTAATACAGTTTCGCCAATTGGACACGCGCCTGCGGTGCGCCATCTCTGGCCAAACGTACCGCCTGCGTCAAATAGCGCTCTGCACCTTCCACATCACCCGCCTTCAAAGCACAGGTACCTGCATTGGTATAGGCACGATCCGGAGTTTCATAGAGCGGATTTTTCAATGCGGTCAGAAAATAGCTGATCGATTGCCGCTCTTTGCCTGTCTGACACAAATACCAGCCGTAATTGTTGTTCACATCGGCATCATTCGGCGCATAACTCATTGCCCGCTGAAAATCCTCATCTGCCTTGGCATACTCTTTTAAATAAGCATGGACCAAGCCACGCACGCTATAAGCAGGGTAATAGCTGGAGTCCGCATCAAGCGCAATGCGCAATTCGTCAATGGCAACCGCCATATTGCCATCCTGGAAATACAGTGCACCCAGTTCAGTGTGAATTTTGGCGCGATTGCGCGGATCAGAGCTTTTATCGCCCTTCTGGCCCATGCCTTGAAATTCTGCCATCCCCTGAGCGTGGACCGTAACAGAACCGAACAAAGCAATGCATAAACCAAGCGCCAGTTGCTTTATTGCCATGGCTTTCAAGATCTTGCCTCCTGAATGGGGATAACTCGCCCGGCTGTACGCCGGGTCTTGTCCTGAACCTGCCCGGCCAGTTGGCCGCATGCTGCATCAATGTCATCACCCCGCGTTTTGCGGGTTGTCGTAACAATACCCGCTTGCATCAAGATATCGGCAAAGCGGCGTACCCGCTCCGCCGGCGAACGCTTGAACGGCGAGCCAGGGAAGGGGTTGAAGGGAATCAGGTTGAATTTGCAATGCACTGTTTTGACCAGCGCCAGCAGTTCGTGGGCATGCTTATCCGAATCATTGATGCCGTCGAGCATGATGTACTCGAAAGTAATGAAATCGCGCGGCGCTTTTTCCAGATAGCGACGGCAAGCCGCCATCAGTTCCTTGAGCGGATATTTCTGGTTGATCGGAACAATCTGGTCGCGCAACTTGTCGTTCGGTGCGTGCAGCGAAACCGCCAGCGCCACTGGACATTCGTCACCCAGCCTATCCATGACCGGCACCAGACCTGAAGTAGACACCGTGACACGGCGGCGAGACAGGCCGTAAGCGTTGTCGTCGAGCATCAATTTGAGCGCGGCAACCGTATTGTCAAAATTGGCGAGCGGCTCGCCCATGCCCATCAGCACAACATTGGAGATAACCCGTTCATCACCATGGACCGCGCCGAGCGCGTGATTTGCCTGCCAGAGCTGGCCGATAATTTCTGCAACACTCAGGTTGCGGTTAAAACCCTGCTTGCCGGTCGAACAAAAAGCGCAATCGAGTGCGCAGCCGGCCTGCGTGGAAATGCAGAGCGTGCCACGGTCGTCTTCGGGTATGAACACCGTTTCAACCGCGTTATTGTTGCCGACATCAATCAAAAACTTGCGCGTCCCATCATCCGACAATTTGTCGGAAACAATGGCAGGCGGCGCCACGACCGCTTTTACCTTGAGCTTCTCGCGAAGACTCTTGGCGATGTCGGTCATGGCATCGAAGTCCGCCACGCCGGAACGATGGATCCAGCGCAAGACCTGCTTGGCGCGGAAGGGCTTTTCGCCCTGCTCGGCAAACCAGGCAGTCAGGCTTTCGCCATCGAAATCCAGCAAATTGACGGTCATTCGGTGTTTCTTAACGGCCTGAGTAAACGTTCAGACCCGGGAAGAAGAACGCAACTTCAACAGCAGCGGTTTCCGGTGCGTCAGAGCCGTGCACGGCGTTGGCATCGATGGATTCAGCGAAATCAGCGCGGATGGTGCCGGCAGCAGCTTCTTTCGGGTTGGTAGCGCCCATCAGTTCACGGTTCTTGGCGATGGCGTTTTCACCTTCGAGCACTTGAACCATGACTGGACCGGAGGTCATGAAGGAAACCAGATCCTTGAAGAAAGGACGGGCCTTGTGGACAGCGTAGAACTGGCCGGCTTCTTGTTCGGACAACCAAACCATTTTGGAAGCAACGATCTTCAGGCCGTTGGATTCAAAACGGGAGTAAATCTTGCCGATTACGTTCTTGGCAACAGCGTCAGGTTTGATGATTGAGAGGGCGAGTTCGATAGCCATTTAATTGCTCCGCAAAAGCTAGTCAGTTGAAAAACCGGTTATTTTAGCAGAGAAGCAGCGCAAAATCCCGGCTTACTGGCTTGCCGGCTGCGCAGCAACAGCAGTCAGCAGCGGCTCACGCAGGCTGGCGAAATTGCGTGGAGCAACGTATTGCAAGAGTTCTTTGCCGTCGCTATCGACCACCACATCCAGCCCTTGCTGTGGATAAAGCAGATGGACGCGCTTTTCCGAAACCACCACCCGCTCACCCGGCTGACCAAAACGCTGAATCACCGTCGACTCATCGAGATTGACTGTCGGAATAATGCTGATCGCCTTAACCGGCAATAGATCAGCCGCCGCCACATCTTCGGCATTCAGCGTGATTTTGCGTGTCGTACTCTCCATGTGCTTGGCCTTCAAAGCCCGCTCGCGCATGGCAAAAACCAGCTCATTTGATACGTCGACCGTAACAATCATTCTCGCCATCACGAAACCCAGCGAAACAGAGGAGTAATAGCCCTCCAGCGCGCCAATCTCGTCTGGCCGGGCAACAATCGCCAGCTCCAATTCGGGCTCGAAGCGTCGCCGCACCTCGCCCAGAGTGCTGACACCCGGCTTCAAGCCGAAAACCGTGCTGCCACCCTGCCCATCCAGCGTTATTTGCCAAGGTAGATTGCTATTGGGATCAACACCCTCTGTTTTACCGCTGCTGGGAATAAAAAAAGGAATAACCAGAGCGGCGATGACGAAGGCGAAGAGATACAGGGCGAATTTCATGGGTTTCTAATACACATACGGGAGGTCGGATTGTGCCACAGGCTCATGCAGTAAACGAAAAAGCCCCAACTATGTCAGTCAGGGCTTTGTCAAACTTGAACTTGATTGTGTTACAGCATACCCATCGTCCGTGGCAGCCAGAGCGAGAGATCCGGCCAGTAGGTAACAACCATCAAGAAGCCGAGCATGGAGAGCAACCACGGCCAGACGGCCACCGTCAGCTCGGTAATACCCATTTTTGTAATTCCTGATGCAACATAGAGATTCAAACCTACCGGCGGATGGCACATACCGACTTCCATATTCACCACCATCAAAATGCCGAAGTGAACAGGGTGAATACCAAGCGCAATCGCCACCGGGAAGAGAATCGGCGCAAAAATCAGGACGATGGATGAAGGCTCCATGAAGTTACCGGCGAGCAGCAATATGACGTTGACCGCGAGCAGGAAGGTAATGATGCCCAGCCCGTTGCCCAACATCCAGTCAGCCAGGGCTTGCGGGATGTTCTCGTTAGTCATGATGAAGGAGAACAGCACGGCGTTGGTGATGATGTAGAGCAGCATCGCCGACATGTTGGCCGAATTGAGCAACACTTTCGGCACATCCTTCAGGCCCAGATCTTTATAAATGAATACGGCGCAAATAAAGGCGTAGACCGCAGACATTGCCGCCGCTTCGGTCGGGGTGAAAATGCCGGTGTAAATACCGCCCATCACCACACCGATCAACAACAGCCCCCAAACAGAGGCGCGAAATGCCTTCCAGCGCTCGCCCCAGGTAGCCTTCGGTTGACGTGGATAATCAAACTTTTTGGCGCGATACCAGGTTACCGCGCCAAGCACACCTGCCAACGCCAGACCTGGTATTACGCCTGCCATAAACAGGGCGCCGACCGAGGTATTGGTCGCAACCGAGTACATAACCATCACTATGGATGGCGGAATCAGGATACCCAGCGCGCCGGAAGTGGCAATAACGCCCGCACCGAACTTGTTTGGGAAACCAGCCTTGACCATCGCCGGCAAGAGGATGGAACCGATAGCTACAACCGTCGCCGGGCTGGAGCCGGAAACCGCGGCAAACAGTGCGCAAGCCAGCACGCCGGCGAGACCAAGACCACCATACCAATGTCCGACCATCGAAGTAGCGAAATTGATCATTCGCTTCGCCACCCCGCCGTGCGTCAAAAAGTTACCGGCGAGGATAAAGAAGGGAATCGCCATGATCTCGAACTTCTCAATGCCTGTGAACAACTTGAGCGCCACCGATTCAAGCGGCACATCGGTCATCGTAAAGAGGAAGGTCAGTACCGTCAGGCCGAGTGAGATAGAGATCGGCATGCCAGTCAGCATGAGGACCGCCAGCAAAGTAAAAATCACCAGTGCGTTCATTATTGGCCCCCTTCCTGATTACGGCGCTCAGATTTTCGGCGCTCATCTCCGGCACGGTCATCAACCGCTGGATTACGGCGCTCCGCTGCGCGGCGCTCCCCAACCATCGTATGTTTCAGGTCATGCATGTGCAGGTTGTCATCCATACCGTAGGGGTCGAATCCAACCGGTGGCACGTCATCCTCCAGACCATCGACATGACCATGATCGTGGTGCGGCAATTCGCCAGTTTTCAGGAAGTTCCAGGTGACTTGCAGGAAACGAAAACTCATCAGCGACGAACCCAGAGGAATCGCGCTGTAAACCATCCAGGTCGGCCACTCAAGGTCAGGCGTTGTCGGCCCCTCATAGTTGTCGCCAGTATCAATCCCCAGGAATTGGAAAATGGCGTAATGCGCACCGTTTTCCCAGACAAAGTGGGCACCTAGCGTAGCCACGATGCCGGTGAACAAGGCGCCGGCAAGCAAGCCAAAGACGATGGCCTTGCCGCGCATCTTGTCATCAAGTCGATTGATCAACACATCAACGCCGACGTGGATACCGGTACGCACGCCATAAGCCGCACCAAACTTGGCCATCCAGACGAACATGATGATGCACAACTCCTGCGCCCAACCAAAATTAAGCGTCAGTAGCCAGTCCTGGAGCAGCGGAATATTCACACCAGCCAGATAACGATGCATTACTGAAATAAAAATGATAACTGTGGCTGCCCCCATCAAGAACGTGACCAGCAGTTCTTCCAGATGATTAAGTGCCTTGTTGATCATGGTGTTTCCCCCGTTGCAACGCGGGGGCCGAAGCCCCCGACATTTCGACTACTGAACTATTACAGACTATCCGGCTTGAAGCCGATGTCTTTATAAACCGCCTGGATAACTTCCTTGCCGACACGGCCTTCCATCTTCTGATGGACCGGCACCAGTGCCTTCTTGAATGCCAGACGCTCTTCCTTGGTCGGCACATAAACGGTGGTCTTGCCGCTCTTCTTGACCGCCTCAAGCGCATTGTCATTCTCGACCTTGGCGATCTGGTTGGCGTAACGGGTAGCCTGCTCCATGGCATCCTCCAGTTGTGCGCGAACGTCAGCCGGCAAACCATCCCAGAACTTCTTGTTCACGATAACGGCGTAACCCAGATAACCGTGGTCGGTAATCGTCAAATGTTTCTGTACTTCGTGCATTTTTTGCGTATAGAGATTGGAGATCGGGTTCTCTGTGCCATCAACCACGCCAGTCTGCAGCGCCTGATAAACCTCGGAGAAAGCCATCACTTGCGGCAAACCGCCAAGCGCACGAATTTCTTCTTCCAGCACCTTGGAGGACTGAATGCAGCTTCTTACCCTTGAGGTCAGCCGGCGACTTGATCGGTGAGTTCAGGAGAATGATTTGAAACCGTTATCCCAGTAACCAAGACCGCGAATGCCTTTGGGTTCTAGTTTGGCCATCAGCTGCTTGCCGACAGCACCATTGGTTACCTTGCGCAGATCATCGTAGCTGCTGAAGATGAACGGCAGATCGAAAACTTCAAACTCCTTGACACCCAGAGGACCAAACTTGGCCAGCGACGGTGCCAACATCTGGACAGCGCCCAGTTGCAGAGCTTCCATTTCTTCCTTGTCCTTGTACAAGGTCGAATTGGCATAAACCTCGACCTTGACCTTGCCCTTGGTCAGTTCGCCAGCTTTCTTGGCGAACATTTCTGCAGCCTTGCCTTTCGGCGTATCGGCAGAAACGACATGGCTGAATTTGATAACGATTGGTTGTTGCGCATACACCGCAAAAGAAAGGGCACCGGCAAACAGGCCCACCAGAAGTTTGGAAACTTTCATTATTTTCTCCTCCAGAAGTTGGGTAGCTGAATTTGAATTTCGCATGAGTGAAAGTATTACGAAAGATGTAACTGATTCATATTGTGGTTTTCCACAAGTCGCTAAATCATGCACCCAAAATGCAAAAAACCGCCAGACTTGCTGGCGGTTTTTTTAAGGAAGAATCGGCTCAATCAGTTATGTTCAATGATAGGGCGTGGGCTGTGCGGAATTTCGATATCCGGCGCATCATCAAGCACCAGTTCAGGAAAGTCTGCTTCGTCCTGAGTTTCATTATTGAGCACAGCCGTCAAACGATCGGTATCCAAAGCTTTCACCCACTTGGCAACTACCAGCGTCGCTACGCTGTTACCGATGAAGTTGGTCAGCGCACGGGCTTCCGACATGAAGCGGTCGATGCCGAGAATCAGCGCCAGACCAGCCACCGGTACTGTCCCCACCGCTGAAAGCGTTGCTGCCAGCACAATGAAACCGCTACCGGTTACACCTGCAGCCCCTTTTGAAGTCAGCAGCAAAATTGCCAGCAGCGTGATCTGTTGTGTCAGATCCATCGGTGTATTCGTTGCCTGAGCAATGAATACTGCAGCCATAGTCAAGTAGATCGCAGTGCCATCCAGATTGAAGGAATAACCCGTCGGCACAACCAGACCAACTACAGACTTCTCGGCACCGGCATTTTCCATCTTGGCCATCAAACGCGGCAAGGCGGATTCAGAGGAAGAAGTACCCAACACCAGGAACAGCTCTTCTTTGATGTACTTGATCAACTTGAAGATAGAGAAACCGTGCAATGCTGCAATGCTGCCAAGCACACAAACTATAAAGATGACGCAGGTTGTGTAGAAGGCACCCATCAAGCTGATCAATTGCGTCAGGCTGCCGAGACCGTGCTTGCCGATGGTGTAAGCCATCGCACCGAAGGCACCAATTGGCGCAACTTTCATGATCACACCAACGATGCCAAACAGCACATGCGACAGCTTTTCAATCAGATCAAAAACCGGTTTGCCACGCTCACCAAAGGCATGCATGGCATAGCCGAAGAGGATCGAAAAGAACAGCACCTGCAGCATGTCGCCCTTGGCAAAGGCATCCACCACGCTGGTCGGAATGATGTTCATCAGGAAATCAGCCGTCGATTGCATCTTGCCCGGCTCGGCGTACTTGGCAATGCTCTTGGTATCCAGCGTCGAAACATCGACATTCATGCCGACACCGGGTTGCCAAAGATTGACGACAACCAGACCAATCACCAGAGCAACCGTGCTGACAATTTCAAAATAGAGCACGGCGAGGCCGCCCGTCTTGCCGACCTTCTTCATGTCTTCCATGCCGGCGATACCGACAACGATGGTGCAGAAGATGATCGGGGCGATGATCATTTTGATCAATCGAATGAAGCCATCACCCAAGGGTTTCATTGCCGCCCCCGTATCCGGATAGAAATGCCCGAGCAGCACACCAATCACAATGGCCACAATGACCTGAAAATACAGACTCTTATAAACTGCTTTTTTAGCCATCGCGACGAGCTCCTTTAATGGCGACCAGTGGAATATCCAAAATTCAGGCGGCAGTATCGGCACTAATGGCGATTCAAACCATTGTGGCTTTCCGTATTGTGGTTTTCCACAAGAGACGAAAAAGTCAGAGTCTGCCGGGTTAGGATTCCACCATGTTGCAGATAACCCGCCCCACCAACACCCGCCAACTGCGCTGGTTTCTTGCGTTACCCAAACTGGGCATCGTGCTTTTGCTCGCGGCCGTCATTGCGCTGCTCTGGATGCTGCATCAGAACGAACTGGAGGAAGAGCGTGCTGGTCTGATCAAAGATGTACTCTGGCTTGAACAAAACTTGCGCTTCCAACTGAACGGCAATGAAGAACGCCTGCAACAACTGGCCGCTGATCTCGGCGGAAATAACGATCGCAAGCGTACATTCCGACTTCGGGCAGGACATATCCTGGCAAACAACCCGGAAATTTCACACCTGCTTTGGCTTGACGCCAAACGCACGATTATTAATTCACTGCCCGCAGGAGAATCGCCAGATAGTGAAATGGAAAGCTTCGGTCCGGCCACGACCCAAAAAACCTTCGAGCTTGCCCAACGCCTCGGTAAACGTGTTTATAGCGAACCCTTTCTACTCAGTGGCAATGTTGCTCACTTTGAAATGGCTGCCCCAATTTACGTTGACCGTCGCTTCGTCGGCGAACTGATTGCCATCTATCCCCTGCAAACCTTGTTGAACGATCATGTTCCCTGGTGGTTTGCCGAAAAATATCGCGTGATCGTTGTTGATGAAAACGACACCCAGTTTGCCGCCAAATCGAATATCGAAGGCACACCCAGCATTTCCTACGACCTGCCATTCGACCCGCCCGGTTATGGCCTGAAACTTCGCGTCACCAGTTACAAGAGTGCGGTCAATCCTGTCCAAAGACTGTTGGCTGCTGCCATCATCATCCTTGCTGCTGGCGTATTCTGGAGCCTTTGGATCGTCCGCGACCTGATGAAAAAACGCTCGCAAGCCGAGCAGGCTTTACGTGCTGAACATGCATTTCGTACCGCGATGGAGGATTCATTAACGGTTGGTATGCGCGCCCGTGATCTCCAAGGTCGCGTCATTTACGTCAATCCTGCCTTCTGCAAAATAACCGGTTTCAGCCGTGAAGAACTGGTCGGCACTACACCACCGATGGCATATTGGGTGCCGGAACAAATCGACGAGACCTTCGCTTTGCATCAAGCTGTCCTGGCCGGCAATGCACCAAAGGAAGGGTTCGAAATCACTTTTCAGCGCAAGAATGGTGAGCATTTTGAGGCGCTGGTATACGAAGCCAAACTGATCGACGGTAACGGCCAGCACACCGGCTGGATGGCCTCAGTACTTGACATCAGCGAACGCAAGCGCACCGAAGAACTGGCGCGGCAGCAACAGGAACAACTGCAATTCACCGCCCGGCTGGTCACCATGGGCGAAATGGCCTCAACCTTAGCCCATGAGCTTAACCAGCCGCTGGCAGCGATCGCCAGTTACAACACGGGCTGCCTGAATTTAATGAGCAGCGCTGACTTCAAAGTTGATGAAATCCGGCCGGCACTGGAAAAAATTGGCACCCAAGCTCAGCGGGCCGGCAAAATCATTCGCCGCGTTCACGACTTTGTACGCAAGAGTGAGCCAAAGCGCGCCCTGCCAAATCGCCGACGTCATTGACGAGTGCCTGGGCTTTATCGAGGCTGACGCCCGCAAACGCCACGTCCATATTGAATGCAAAACCCCTGCGTTACCGGACGTACTGGCTGATCGCCTGATGCTGGAACAGGTTTTGCTGAATCTGATTCGAAACGGCATGGACGCCATGAGCGAAGTTGCCGAGCCAGAGCGCCTGTTGAACATAAGCGTCATCTGCCGCGCAGAGGAGGTTGAAATTCAGGTAAGCGATCAGGGCTGCGGCATTCCCGCCGAGGTGAAGGACAAGTTATTTACCGCATTTTTCACCACCAAGCCCGATGGCATGGGTATTGGCCTGTCTATTTGCCGCTCGATCATTGAATTTCACCGTGGCCGCCTGTGGGCGGAAGACAACCCCAAAAGTGCGACAGGAAGCGGTACGATATTTCACCTCACCCTGCCGTTGGAGCACACATGAACACACCGCAAGCTCATCTGGTCGATGACGATGAAGCCATCCGCGATGCGCTTTCCTGGCTTCTCAAATCACGTGGCATCCCAAGCACCACTTACGCCAGCGCAGAGGATTTCCTCGCCGCCTGGACGCCCGAGCTATCCGGTTGCGTCGTACTCGACATGCGCATGACCGGCATGACCGGCCTGGACTGCTTTGACCGCTTGCAGGAAATGAATTCAAAAATGCCGGTGATTTTTTTGACCGGTCACGGCGATGTCCCCCTGGCCGTCGCCATGCTGAAAAAAGGTGCTTTCGATTTTTTCGAAAAACCATTAAACGATAACGAGTTGGCAAACCGTGTTGCAGAAGCCATTGAACACCATGCTCAGCAACGCGAAAGCCATGCGTCTACAGATTCAGTCAATCGGCGGCTGTCCAGCCTGACCACGCGCGAAAAACAGATCATGGACTATGTACTGGCTGGCAAGCTGAATAAAATCATCGCTTATGAACTCAACATCAGCATGCGCACCGTTGAAGTGCACCGCGCCAATATATTCGACAAAATGCAGGTAAAAACCGCAGTTGATTTGGTAAATTTACTCAAACCTGCACGCTAACCCTTCCCTAAGCGTTTTTTTTTCGCTAGCATCTTGCGACACACTCCTGCGTCATTTCAGACGCCAGATTTTTAACCGCGCACACCCTTTCGCGTTACCCATTTTCACGAGGCATCTCAATGAGCGAGCATATCCATTACGTCACCGATGACACCTTTGAATCCGAAGTGTTGCAATCGCAGCAGCCGGTTCTGGTTGATTACTGGGCCGAGTGGTGCGGTCCTTGCAAAATGATCGCTCCTATCCTCGACGAAATCGCCAAGGATTATGCCGGCAAACTCAAGGTCGCCAAGGTCAACATTGATGACAACCAAGCCACACCGGCCAAATTTGGCATCCGCGGCATCCCGACCCTGATGATTTTCAAGAACGGCAACGTCGAAGCTACCAAGGTCGGCGCGCTGTCCAAATCACAACTCGCTGCCTTTATTGACAGCAACCTCTAATCTACGTACTCTCCCGGCCTGAAGGTTTTAAAAATCTTCAGGCCGACGCAACGGCAATCTGCCGGCGTCATCCCCCCACCCTCGCAATATGCACCCCTCGGCCCCGGCATCTGACCGGCCCCCTGCAGGTGCCCCCCCCACCTAGAACACATGCAACTTTCTGAACTCAAGACGCATCACGTCGGCAAACTGCTCGACATGGCAACCACCTCCGGTATCGAGAATGCCAACCGGATGCGCAAGCAAGAACTGATTTACGCCATCCTCAAGCACGAAGCAAAATCTGGCGCCACAATTTATGGCGACGGCACGCTTGAAGTGCTCTCCGATGGCTATGGTTTCCTGCGCTCGCCGGACACTTCCTACCTCGCCAATCCGGACGACATTTACGTGTCACCTTCGCAAGTGCGCCGCTTCAATCTGCGCACTGGCGATACGATTGCCGGCGAAATCCGCACGCCCAAGGAAGGTGAGCGCTACGTAGCGCTAACCAAACTTGAGAGCATCAACGGTTTTCCGCCGGAAGCAAACAAGAACAAGATCATGTTCGAGAACCTGACACCGCTGCACCCGACGCGCATGCTGCGCCTGGAGCGCGACATCAAGTCAGAAGAGAACATCACCAGTCGCGTTATCGACATGATCGCCCCGGTTGGCGCTGGTCAGCGCGGTTTGCTGGTCGCCCCGCCTAAAACCGGCAAAACGGTCATGCTGCAAAACATCGCCCACGCCATTACGGCAAATCATCCAGATGTAATTCTGATTGTGCTGCTGATCGACGAGCGCCCGGAAGAAGTCACCGAAATGACGCGCACCGTCAAAGGTGAAGTCGTTGCCTCAACCTTCGACGAACCAGCCACCCGCCACGTTGCCGTGGCTGAAATGGTTATTGAAAAGGCCAAGCGACTGGTTGAGCACAAGCGTGATGTCGTCATCCTGCTCGACTCGATTACCCGCCTCGCCCGCGCCTACAATACAGTCCAGCCAGCATCCGGCAAGGTGCTGACGGGGGGCGTCGATGCCAATGCCCTGCAGAAACCGAAACGTTTCTTTGGCGCCGCACGTAACATCGAGGAAGGCGGTTCGCTGACCATTATCGCTACGGCGTTGATCGACACGGGATCGCGAATGGACGATGTGATTTACGAAGAGTTCAAAGGCACCGGCAACGCCGAAATCCATCTTGACCGCCGCATGGCTGAAAAGCGCATGTACCCGGCAATCAACGTTAATCGCTCTGGCACGCGCCGCGAAGAGTTGCTGCTCAAACCCGACGTTTTGCAAAAAATGTGGGTCTTGCGCAAGCTTTGTTACCCGATGGACGACCTCGAAGCGATGGAGTTCCTGCTCGACAAGGTCAAATCGACCAAGGGTAATGCCGAATTCTTCGACGCCATGCGTCGCGGCTAAACCACCGATTTATATTGCAAATGCGTGATTATTCGAGGATAATCTTGCGTTTTCCAGATCGGCCACATCCGCCGATCGCGTAACGAAAGGACTAGAAGTGAAAGCAAATATCCACCCAGACTACAATGAGATCACCGTTACCTGCTCCTGCGGTAGCGTCATCACGACCCGCTCGACCATGAAAAAAGACCTGCACGTTGAAGTCTGCGCCATGTGCCATCCGTTCTACACCGGCAAACAGAAGATCGTTGACACCGCAGGCCGCGTTGAGCGCTTCAACCAGAAGTTTGGCAGCATGATGCGCAACAAGGCTGCTTCCTGATTAGCCTGACGCCTACGAAGAAAGGCAGCCGTCAGGCTGCCTTTTTCTTTTCTGGCCAAAATGTCTGAATCGTCAAACCTGAAAGCCTTGCTCCAGCGCGGCATCCGCCTACCGCCGGTCGGCTGGGTTCTGGCCGGCATGCTTGCTTTTTATGTGCTGGCCGGCCTTTTCGGTCGCGACCCGTGGAAGGGCGAAGACGCCATCCACATCGGCACCGCCTGGCACATGCTGAGTCATGGCGACTGGCTTTCGCCCGACCTCGCCGGCCGCGCCTTCCACGAACCGCCGCTCTATTACTGGAGTGCAGCCATCACCGGCAAGATTTTCGGCTGGTTGCTGCCGATGCACGAGGCGCTGCGCCTGGCCAGCGGCATTTGGGTCACGCTGACCCTGATGGCCCTTTATTACGCAGCGCGTGAAATTTATGGTCAAGACAGCGCAGCGGCAAGCCCACTGCTACTTGCCGGTTGCGCCGGCCTGATTTTGCATGCGCACGATGCGCAACCCATGCTGATCGGACTTGCAGCCTACAGTGGTGCCCTCGGGGCATTGGCCGCGATTGGTCGCCGGCCCCGCCTGACCGGTGTTTTCTACGGCCTTGCCATTGCTGGCTGCCTGCTTGGCACCGGCATAGCGCCAACCCTGCCGCTTCTGGCGATCGCACCGCTTGCCTGGTGGCTTTCACCGGATCGACCCAAAGCCTTGCAGACACTGGCTATCGGGCTCACTATCGCGACCGTCCTCAGCCTGCCCTGGCCACTGCTACTGCTTGCGCTTGAACCATCACGCTTTCACGGCTGGCTGAACACCGAACTGGTCCCGCTCAGAACATCGTTCTCTTTCGGCGGCGCCGGACGTTTTCTCGCCATGCTGCCGTGGTTTGCCTTCCCAGCCTTGCCGCTGGCCGGCTGGACTTTATGGACACGGCGCAAGGCGCTGGCCGAAATGCCGCAACTTCTGCCCCTCGGTTTTTTGCTACTGACCTTCCTGATGCTGGCCCTGGCCTACCGCCCCCGCGAAATTCCCGCATTACTCATGCTCCCGCCGCTGGCACTGCTCGCCACGCCCGGTGCGCTGACCCTGCGCCGTGGTGCTGCGAATGCTTTCGACTGGTTTGGCATGATGACCTTTACTTTTTTTGTCGGCATCGTCTGGCTCGGCTGGTCTGCCATGGCACTCGGTTGGCCGACCAGACTGGCTGGCCGGGTCGTTATTCTGCGTCCCGGATTTGTGGGCCATTTTGACCTCATCGCCTTCGCCATCGGTATTTTTGCGACCTGTTGGTGGATTTGGCTGATCATCACCGCGCCCCGCTCGCCGTATCGTAGCCTGACACACTGGACGATGGGCTTCACGACCCTATGGTTACTAGCGACCACCCTGATCCTGCCCTGGTTCGACTATGGCAAAAGCTATCGCCCGGTAGCTCAGGAAATCGCCAAAATTCTACCTAGCGCACCGGGTTGTGTTGCCGAACGAGGCTTGACCGATACGCATCGCGCCTCACTCGCCTATTTCGTCGGGATCGAGCCGCTACTTGCCGAATCAACAGCCGGCAAGCACTGCAACTGGCTACTGGTAACTGGCGACTCACGACCAGAACTGGCAGCCCCAAGCGGCAAGTGGACCCTGGTTTGGGAGGGCCACCGCCCCGGCGACCGCAAGGAAAAATTCCGCCTTTTCAAACGTTGACCGTAACAGTTTGGTGTATCAGCCCTTCAAAAAGTGCTCGCGGTAATACTTGAGTTCATCGATCGATTCATAAATATCGGCCAGTGCCGTATGCCGGCCCTTTTTTTTGAAGCCTTTGTAGATTTCCGGCTGCCAGCGCTTGCATAACTCTTTCAAGGTACTGACATCCAGATTGCGGTAGTGGAAAAACGCCTCCAGTTCAGGCATGTAGCGCGCCATGAAGCGGCGGTCCTGGCCGATGGTATTGCCGCACATTGGCGAATGGCCCTTGGATGAGTGACGTTTGAGAAATTCCATGGCGGCAGCCGCTACTGCAGCCTCATCCATGTTTGACGCTTTGACTTTATCGATGAGACCGGAACGCCCGTGCGTTTTCTGGTTCCAGTCATCCATGGCGGCAAGCGTTTCATCCGACTGATGGACCACCCAGGACGGTGATTCAGCAACCAGTTCCAGCTCGGAATTGGTGACGACCATCGCCATTTCAATAATTCGGTCGCCATCCGGGTTCAAACCGGTCATTTCCATGTCCAGCCAGACGAGGTTGTTTGCGTTGCCTGCCATATAATTGCCTGATTACGTAAAAACCAGAATTTTCTCACAGCTTGCCATCCAACTCGTGACTTCCACTTTCAGCACCGTCTTTCTTTTCGCCTTCGCGCTCACCCTCGGCATCCGCCTGTGGCTCAAATTGCGCCACATCCGCTACGTTGCCGCCCATCGCGAGGCGGTGCCGGCGAATTTTGCCGAACGCATTTCGCTTGATGCCCATAAAAAAGCGGCCGATTACACGGTTGACCGTAACAGGTTCGCCCTGCGCGGCATTCTGGTCGATGCGGCGCTCCTGTTGGCGCTGACTCTCGGCGGCGGTCTTGCCTGGCTGCACGAATTCTGGTCGCCGCAGCTTGACGGCATCGCCTATGGCCTGGCGATTATCTTCAGCCTGATGCTGATCTCCGGCATCATTGACCTGCCTTTTTCGCTCTACCAGCAATTCGTCATCGAAGCCCGCTACGGTTTCAATCGCATGACGCTCGGCCTGTTCTTTGCCGCCATGCTCACACAAACCCTCGTCGGCATCGTTATCGGCGCGCCTGTGATTGCCGCCGTGCTCTGGCTGATGGGTGCCATGGGCAGTTACTGGTGGCTCTACGTCTGGCTCTTCTGGTGCGCCTTCAACCTGCTGATCCTCTTTGTTTACCCAACCTGGATCGCGCCGCTCTTCAACAAGTTTTCGCCCCTTGAAGATGGCGAAATGAAATCGCGCATCGAAGCCCTGCTGTTGCGCTGCGGTTTCCGTTCCAGCGGGCTGTTCGTCATGGATGGCTCGAAACGTTCCAGTCACGGCAATGCTTACTTCACCGGCTTTGGCCAGAACAAGCGCATCGTTTTCTTCGATACCCTTTTGGCGCGTCTCGCCCCCAGCGAAATTGAAGCCGTTCTCGCCCATGAACTCGGCCATTTCCGCCGCCATCACGTCATCCAGCGCATCGTTCTGATGTTTGCCGCCTCCTTGGGTTTCCTCTGGCTACTCGGTCAGTTGATCGACGCGGCATGGTTCTACAACGGTCTTGGCGTCCCGGCGCAAAACACCGCACTGGCACTGATCCTTTTCTTCCTCGTCATGCCGGTCTTCACCTTTCCGCTCAGCCCCTTGAGCAGCTACCTCTCACGGCGCAACGAATTCGAGGCTGATGCCTATGCGGCCGAACATGCCAGCGCTGGCGACCTCGTTCAGGCACTGGTCAAGCTCTATCAGGACAACGCCTCTACCCTGACCCCCGACCCACTCCATTCCCTTTTCTACGACTCCCACCCGCCGGCAGCGCAACGCATTGCCCGCCTGCAGGGACAAACCATATGAAAATGGCCCCTTTCAACCCGCAACACAACACCCTGAAAAAATAATGGACGGTCGAGTTATCGCGGCCCACGGGCGCCAATACATAGTTGAACTGCCGGACAGATCACGGCTGAACTGCGTGCCGCGTGGCAAGAAAAGTGATGTTGCCTGCGGTGACCGGGTTGAAATTGAGCAGACATCCGACAATCAGGGCGTCATCAATGCCATTTCGCCACGTACCAGCCTGCTCTACCGCTCCAATGAGATCAAACAGAAGCTGATCGCCGCCAATGTCGATCAGGTCGTCATCGTCGTTGCCACCGAACCCGGCTTTTCGGATGAACTGGTCACCCGCGCCCTGCTCGCAGCGGAAAGTGAAGAGATCGTACCGCTCATCGTCCTCAACAAATGTGACCTCAGCGACAAGCTGGAAAACGCCCGCGAGCGCGTCGCCATCTTTGCAAAATTGGGTTACCGCATTCTCGAACTCTCGGCCCTCGAACATGCCGACGACTTGCGCCCTGCCCTGCAAGGCGTGACCAGCGTACTGGTCGGTCAATCCGGCATGGGCAAATCAACCCTGGTCAACGCCCTGGTGCCGGAAGCCAATGCCGCCACCCGCGAGATTTCCTCGGCACTTGACTCCGGCAAACACACCACGACGCACGCCACGCTTTATCACCTGGACGACGAAAGCGAGCTGATCGACTCCCCCGGCCTGCAGGAATTCGGCCTCGGTCACCTTGACCGCCAGGAAATCGAATACGCCTTCCGCGAATTCCGCCCCTATGTCGGCCAATGTCGTTTTCGCGACTGTCGCCACGACAAGGAGCCCAACTGCGCCCTGTTGGCAGCCGTCGAAGCTGGCGATATTGATAGAAGACGATTTGCCATCTATCACCGCATCGCTGCAACAATTCGCTAAGTGACCAAAGTCATAGCATTCTTCCCGGGGTCGGACGATAATCATTTCAAATCCAGCCCCTTAGTGGCTTTCAGAGGATATCCATGGCGAACAGCCTGCCCACCATTCTGATTGTTGATGACACACCGGAAAACCTTAGCGTTCTCGGAGAATTACTGCAGTCCAGTTACCGGGTAAGAGCGGCCAATTCCGGTCGGCGCGCCTTACAGATTGCCCACAGCATCCCTGCCCCCGACCTGATCCTGCTCGACGTCATGATGCCGGAAATGGATGGCTTCGACGTCCTCGCTGAACTTCGCAGCAAACCGGCCACCGCAAATATTCCGGTCATCTTTGTGACGGCGATGGATGCCACCGAAGACGAAGAACGCGGCCTTGATTGTGGCGCGGTCGACTACATTACCAAGCCAATTCGCCCGGCCATCGTGCTTGCACGTGTCCGCACCCAGCTCGAACTCAAGCAGGCGCGCGACCTGCTGCGCAACCAGAACACCTACCTAGAATCCGAAGTTTCCCGCCGGATGACTGAAAACCAGTTGATCCAGGACATCAGTATTCTGGCCCTGGCCCGTCTTGCTGAAACGCGTGATCCGGAAACCGGCAACCATCTGCACCGCACACAGGAATACGTCCGCACGCTGGCTCAAGCCTTACAGCAACACCCACGTTTCGCGCATTTTCTCGATGACGAAACTATCGACGCACTCGCCAAATCTGCACCGTTACACGACATTGGCAAAGTCGGCATCCCCGACTACATCCTGCTCAAGCCAGGCCCGCTGACACCGGAAGAATGGGTGATCATGCGTACCCATGCCAAATTGGGCAGTGACGCTATTGCCCTGGCTGAACGAGATGCCACAGGGAAAGTCGAGTTTCTTTCCCTAGCCAAGGAAATCGCTCACTACCACCATGAAAAATGGAATGGCAGCGGCTACCCTGAAGGACTAGTTGGCGATGCCATCCCGATTGCCGCACGCCTGATGTCCTTGGCCGATGTCTTCGATGCCCTGATCTGCAAGCGTGTTTACAAGTCGGCAATGAGTTTTGCCGAAGCAGTGGAAATCATCACCCGCGACAGTGGCAGCCATTTTGATCCGGATATCGTCCAGGCATTTACAGAAAATCTCGAACAATTCAAGGCAATCGCCGAAACCTATCGGGAATAGGCAAATTCAGGCGCTTATCCTGGGGAGGCGAAACGCATGAACATGGAAAAAAATCAGGGTGCTGCCAATGAGCGCGCCCAATTACGCGCTCTGCTTGACACCTTGCCAGACCTTGTCTGGCTAAAAGACCCGCAAGGCGTCTATCTCAGTTGCAATAAACGCTTTGAGCAGTTCTTTGGCGCCAGTGAAGCTGCCATTTGCGGCAAGACTGATTTCGATTTCGTTGACCGAGAGCTAGCCGAATTCTTCCGCGCCAATGACCGCGCCGTACTGGCAGCTGACGCGCCACGCAGCAACGAGGAATGGGTCACTTTCGCCAGCGACGGGCATCGTGAATTTCTGCACACCACCAAAGCGCCGATGCGCGATGAATCGGGCAAGCTGATCGGCGTCCTTGGCATCGGCCGCAATCTCACCGCCGTGCACGAACTGCAGGAACGCTTTGAAGTTGCCTTCAATGCCAGCCCGGCCGCTATTTCAATCACGGAAGTTGATACCGGCATCTTTCTCGACATCAACCAGCGCTACGCTGAAATGATCGGCTGGCAACGGGCGGAGATCATTGGCAAAGCTTCAAGCAACTTCAATCTCTGGCCCAATCCGCAAGCACGTCAGACATGGATAGCAAAACTCAAAGTCAGCCGCCTGCTGCGTGACTACCAAACCACATGGCATCGTCGCGATGGCAGCCCTATCGAAATCAGCCTGTCTGGTGAAATCATTGAGTTGCAAGGCAAAACTTATGTCGTTGCCTTTATTCTCGATATCAGCGAGCGCCGCAAGTCAGAAGCTGAAGTCAGCCAGCTGCAGCGCCGCGTTGCCACCGCTTTTCGTGTCGCCCCTGCCGCTGCCTGCGTCACCCGCCTGACCGATGGCAAGCTGGTGGATGTGAATGACCGACTACTCAAGGAATACAACTGGACGCGCGACGATCTGCTCGGTCTGACAACGCTGGAAGCCGGTTTATGGGGTGTTGAAGCGGATCGCCTCAAGATGGTCGAAATCATTCGTCGCGATGGCTGCAACAACGACTTCGAGAGTATCGGCGTCGGGCGTGATGGACGGCGGCGACCGATGAGCCTTTCGGCTGAAGTGTGAGAAATGGATGGCGCACCACACCTTGTCGTTTTCATCGCCGACCTGACCGAAAAGTATCAAGCCCAGGCCGAGCTTTTGCAGCATCGCGACCATCTCGAAGAACTCGTTGCCCGGCGCACTATCGAGCTCGAACAAGCCCGGCAAACAGCGGAACATGCCAGCCAGGCGAAGAGTATTTTCCTGGCCAACATGAGCCGCGAGATCCGCACGCCCATGAACGCCATCATTGGCTTGACCCATCTTGCCGAACGAAATACCAGCGATAGCGCACAACTGACGCGACTGAACAAGGTCAGCGATGCCGCGCATCACCTGCTGGCGATCATCAATCAGATTCTTGATATTTCCAAAATAGAGGCCGGCAAGCTTGAACTCTCCCCCGTCGATTTCTCACTACGGCGCGTCGTCGACAACGCCAGTTCGCTGATTATCGACCGCCTGCGCTCGCACGGCCTCGCCTTCAATTGCACCATTGACCCTGCTCTGCCGCCCGTGCTGCACGGCGATCCACTGCGCCTTGGGCAAATTCTGCTCAACTTCCTATCCAATGCCGTCAAATTCACCGAGCGCGGCGAAATCAGTGTCAGCGTCAACCTGTTGCGCGACACAGATGCCGGTTTGCTGCTGCACTTTGCGGTACGCGACACCGGGCCTGGCATTGATCCGGAACAGCAGGCCCGAATTTTCTCGCCCTTTGAGCAAGCCGACAGCAGCGCCACGCGACGTTTTGGCGGCACCGGGCTGGGCCTGGCCATTGCCCGCCGCCTGGCAGAAATGATGGGGGGCGAAACCGGCCTGACCAGTAACCCTGACGATGGCAGCACCTTCTGGTTCACCGCTTTGCTTGGTGCGGGGCGCAGCGATACTGCTGATCTCGGCCTGCCAATTACCCAGGACGATGCTGAACGCTTGCTCGCCACCGCCTATCGGAGCACGCATATCCTGCTGGTTGAAGACAACGCGATCAATCAGGAAGTCGCCCTTGAACTGCTCTCCGCCGTTGGGCTGCAGGTATCCCTTGCGGTCAACGGCGAAAAAGCCGTAATAATGTGTACCGAGAACACCTATGACCTGATCCTGATGGACATGCAAATGCCGATCATGGACGGCCTCGCCGCGACCCGCGCGATTCGCGCCAGCGGTGGCAAACAACCGATTTTGGCGATGACCGCCAACGCTTTCGGCGAAGACCGCCAGCGCTGCATTGAGGCCGGCATGAACGATCACATTGCCAAGCCGGTCGATCCGCATAACCTCTACGCCGCACTTATCAAATGGTTGCCTACGCCCAGCCTGTTCAATCTGGCAGCGCCGGCAAGCACTTCATCCGGCCTGGATCGACCAACTGAAATCAGCCAAGCCACACTGGATGATATTCCCGGCCTTGACCTGCAAATCGGGATGAAAGTCTTACGTATCAATCACCCCCTGTTCATCCGCCTGCTGCAAACCTTCCTCGCCACCCACAGCAATGATAGCGAGGCAATTGCCGCAGCCCTCAACAGCGGCCAGGCAGACGAAGCCGAACGACTTGCCCATAGCCTCAAAGGAGCCAGCGGCACGCTTGGATTGCTCGACATTCAAGAATCAGCCAAGGCGCTCGAAGCCGCCATTCGAGAGTCCCACCCGGCGACTCAAATCACCGACCAGCAAGCCCTGCTCGCCACCCAGCTTGAACAAACGACACATGCACTCAAACAGTTGTTCAGCACCCAATCGGCCCCCTGACCATGCCATTTGCGACCTCCACCCTCCTTGCCGAAATCATGACGCATGCCGTGTGCAGCATTGCGCCCGAAACATCCCTCAAGGACGCCGCGCGGCTGATGTCAGCGGAGAAAATATCCAGTCTGCTGGTTGAACGGGACGGTGTTTCAGTCGGCATCATTACCGAAACCAACATCATTAGCGCCCTGCATCAGCGCTACGCGCCGGAAACAACTGCCGCCGACATCATGTCGCAACCGTTGATAACTGCCCGTGCCGATCTTGATCTGCTCAGCGCCCGTCATTTGATTGACAGTCACGGCATCCGCCATCTAGTTGTTGTCGACAATGTAGGCAAAACAATTGGGATTGTCAGCGATACCGATTTCCGCCTTTTTCTGGGCAGCAATGTCTTCCGCAATCTGCAAACACTGGACACCGTTATGGATAGGCACATGCCTCATCTAGCGCCGGAGGCACTGCTCGAAGAAGCCATTTGCAGAATGCTGGAACAGGAAACGGATTACGTTATTGTCACCCGCAATGGCATGCCACTTGGCATCATCACCGAGCGCGACATGCCGCGCCTGCTGCACGACTTCCCCAACCCGCACGCGATTACCGTGGCTGAGGCCATGACTCACCCGGTGCAGAGCATTGCGCAGGTGGAGTCGGTCACCACAGCACTCGATATCATGACCGAACGATACCTTCGCCACATGGCCGTGCTTGATGCGCAAGGTTTGATTGTTGGTGTCGTCAGCCAACACCGGCTGTTCGAACATCTGGCCGTGCATCAAATGGAATCAGCGCTCGCCAAAGCACGTCAGGAACACGAGGAACACCGTCTTGAAACCTATTTGCAACTGGCGATGAGCGCCTCCGGCTCAGGTGCCTGGGAATACTTCCACGAGCTCGACAGTTTCGTCGTCAGTGAGAGTTTGGCCCATTTGCTGGCCAACCTCTCGATCAATATTCCGACCACCATGGGCGAATGGCTATCTCGTGTACACCCGGAAGATATGCCGAGACTAAGTGTTGCGGTCAACCAGCTAAAGCACGGAATAATCAGCGGAATACACGAATACCGCACCCAAACACACAATGGCGGCTGGGTTTGGCTTGAAATCAATGCTTCCATTGCAGAGAAAAAGCCAAATGGCGCGCCGCGACTCAGTATCGGCATTATCACCGACATCTCGAAACGCCATACCGAACGTGAGCAAATCCTTCGCCAGAACCGTGCACTCACGCTGTTGAGCGGCGTCGCCCACGCGATCAGCCGCAACAATAATGAAGCAGCCTTTCTCGCCGAAATCTGCATTTTGATCACCGAAGTCGGTGGCTATCGCCTGTCCTGGATTGCTGAAGCCCAACCCAATTCGGCGCGCTCCATCCGCCCGCTTGCTGAAGCCGGTTTCGAACCGGGCTATCTGAGCAGTGTAACAATATCCTGGGCTGACGATGAATATGGCCAGGGGCCAACCGGCCGCGCCATTCGTACCGGTATTCCGGTGATTTGTCACGATGTGCTCAATGACCCCATTTACGCACCCTGGCGCGATGTCGCGCTGAAATGTGGCTACCAATCAACCGTGGCCATGCCGCTGCGCCTTTCTGGCAACGTCATTGGCAGCATCAATCTTTATAGCGACCAGCCAGATATTTTCGATAATGCGGAAATCAGCCTGCTTGAAGACATGGCGGGAGAAATCAGCGCCGGCATTGACCGCCTGCGGGGTCTAAGAAAACTGGCAGAAAACGAAGCCGCCCTGCTTGAAGCACAATCCATTGCCCGACTTGGCCATTACCGCTTTGACCCGAAGCTCGACATCTATGAAACCTCGGCAATTCTCGAGCAAATTCTCGGTATCGACAGTAACTATCCGCACGACACTGCCGGCTGGCAAGCATTGATCGACCCGGATCAACGCTCAGAAATCAGCGCCGCCATGCAAAATGAAGTGCTCGGCAAGAAACTCGGATTTGAAAAAAAATACCGCATCATTCGCCAAAATGACGGCGCCACCCGTTGGGTACTCGGCACAGGCAAACACCGACTTGATGAAGCCGGCAATACGCTGGAAATAATTGGCACGATTCAGGATATAACCGAGCAACACAATGCCCATGCAAGCATGCAGCAGACCTTTGAACTACTGCTTGAAGAACGCACAACTCAACTGATCCTCGCCAAGAACCAGGCCGAATCTGCCAGCCGTGCCAAGAGTTCCTTCCTGGCCAATATGAGCCACGAAATTCGCACCCCGCTCAACGCCATCATGGGCCTCAGCCATCTCGCCCAACGCGATGCTGAAACCCCGGCGCAGCGTGATCGTCTGACCAAGGTGGGCAGTGCTGCGCAGCATCTGCTCGCTGTCCTCAACGACATTCTCGATTTCTCCAAAATTGAGGCCGGCAAACTGGTGCTCGAAAATGCCGAGTTCTCGCCTGCCGATGTCATGAGCAATGTTCGCAACCTGATCATCGAACGCGCCGAAGCCAAAAATCTGCCGGTAAATATTGAAATTGACCCCAGTCTGCCGCTCGTCATGCGTGGCGATACCATGCGGCTGCAACAAATACTGCTCAATTTTCTCTCCAATGCCATCAAATTTACCGAACAAGGTCACATCACGCTCGCCGCCCGCCTGCTCCATCGCAGTGCCGACGGTCTCTACCTGCGCTGCGAGGTACGCGACACCGGTATCGGCATCACGCCAGAGATCCAGTCCCGCCTCTTCCACGCCTTTGAACAGGCCGACACCTCAACCACGCGCCGTTTTGGCGGCACCGGCCTCGGGCTGGCGATCAGCCTGCGTCTGGCTGAGGCCATGGGCGGAGCAGTCGGCGTCGATAGCGCACCCGGCAACGGTAGCATCTTCTGGTTCACCGCTCGGCTTGGCCTTGCCGAACCCGGCAAAACTCCGCTGACCCACAGCAGCACTCAGCAACACCATGAATACGAGGTCGCCGCCTTGCACACCGGCGCTCGCGTTCTGCTCGCCGAAGACAACCCGACCAATGAAGAAGTTGCCACCGAATTGCTGCAATGCGCCGGCATTCAAGTCAGCATCGCCCGCGATGGCGCGCAGGCACTTGCCCTGGCCTGCCGTGAGAAATTTGATCTGGTTCTGATGGACATGCAGATGCCGATCATGGATGGCCTGGAAGCAACCCGCAACATTCGCGCCCTACCCGGCTGGGCGGACATCCCCATTCTGGCGATGACTGCCAACGCATTTTTTGAAGATCGTAATGCCTGCCTGCAATCAGGCATGAATGACCATGTACCCAAACCGGTCGACCCCGAAGTACTCTTTGCCGCTTTGCTCAATTGGCTGCCAGCACCTGCAGAACTGGCCGAGAATCCGACCCCGACCCCGGCCGCAGTTGCACGCCCGGCAGTAGCGCCACCAGCAAAGCCGGAGACAATGAAAATCCCCGGACTCGACATCGAACTCGGCCTCAAGTCAGTGCGTGGCCGCATGGAAAGCTACCTGCGCCTGCTCGTCAATTTTGCTCAGAGTCACAGCGCTGATTTCGAAAAGATCCGTGATTGCCTGCTCGCCAACAACAATAACGAAGCCCGGCGTCTTGCCCACTCACTCAAAGGCGCTGCTGGCGCACTCGGTGCCCATGCCGTGCAACACGCCACCGCCGCCTTGGAAAGCGCGATCACAGAATCTCGCCCGGCAGCCGAAATCTTCCAATTGATTGAAGATAGCGCAAACTTTTATGCTCGTCTGCAGCAAGATGTTGCCAGGCTGAAACCAGATAGCACGACAACAGCAGAGAATGCACTGGATCAAAACACCGTTCAGTCAATTATCGACAACATGCGCCGGCAACTGCGCAATAGCGATTTCTCAGCTACCAAAACACTGGCCAGCTATCCGGAGGTGTTCAGCCAGCGACTGGGTGATAACCATAAGCGCTTCGAAAACTGCCTGAACAACTTCGATTTTGAAGTCGCCCTCACCTTGCTCGAGCAAAGCCTGAACAATACTAATAGCCATGTCATCAGGTAAATCACGCACCCCCATCCCCGGCTGGCTGCTCCCTGTATTTGCCAGCATCTTCCTGTTGATTGCCAGCAGCGGCATCTGGCTTTATCAACACGAGAAAGTTCGCGCGATCAACGCAGCGTCAGAGCAACTCGAAGCAGTTGCCACCCTGCTCAAGCACCAGATCATCAATTGGCGCCAGGAAAGGTATGGCGATGGTCAAACGCTGAGTGAAAGCAGCGGACTGATCAGCGAAATTGATCGGGTCCTCAAAAAAGAACCGGCAGCAAATACAAACCATGTTCTCGAACGTCTGCGCAGTCTCACCACGAACTATCGCTATCACGATGTGCTTTTGATCGATCTGAACAACAAGATTCATCTCAGCGCCACCGGTCGAAACAAGCCCCTCTCCAGTGAAGTACTGCACGACATTAAAAAGGCGAGCGTCAACCGCCTACCAGTCATCACCGATATCCATCGCACTCCCGAAAGCGGCAAGCCACATATGGATGTCGTGGTGCCTCTATTCACCAGCAAAGATAAAAGCGCCCGGCAAATCGGTAGCATTCTTTTACAGATTGATCTCGACACTTTTCTTTACCCGACACTCGAAAAATGGCCCCTTCCCAGCGAAACCGCCGAAGTGCTACTTGTTAGGCAGAACGGTAACGAAGTCCTGTTCCTGAAAAACATACGCTCCAGCAAAAACTCGGCACTTAACAAGCGTATCGCCAGCAGCGAAAGGGAGGTGCCATCAGTCATGGCAGTCTTTGGCGAAAAACAAGGCATCGTGGACGGGAAAGACTATAACGGCACGCCCGTACTGGCTTACATAACGAAGGTAGACGACACCAACTGGTTACTGATCAGCAAAATATCGCGCACCGAAGCACTCGCCGCGTGGCAATTTGCTGCCTATTTGATCATCGCCGTTACCCTTGGCCTGCTTCTTTCCGCTACCGGCTTATTCGGGTGGATATACCAGTCGCATGGCTTGCAACGCTACAAGTCACTCTATGCTGCCGAAGAAGCTGCCCGTGAATTTCGCGAAAGATTTCTGCTGGCCTTTGACGCCAGCCCGATTGCCTTGTCGATAGCAACATCCCAGGATGGCCGTTTCATCGACATTAACAGCCAGTTCGAGCGCGTCTTTGGCTGGAGCAAGGCAGAGGTCATTGGTCATAATTCAATAGAAATTGGCCTTTGGCCAAATAGTGAAATCCGTCGCGAGTGGATTAGCAGTTTGCAAAGATGAAAACCGTCGTCAATGCAAACTCCATTTGGCTTGACCGCGCAGGGATGCCACACAATGTTGAAATCTCGGCCGCTTTATTCGACATCGCCGGCGTCGAACATGTACTGGCCTTTGTCATCGATGTCACAAAGAAACGCCGCGATGAGCAGGAGTTGGCCAACTATCAACGCCGCCTTGAGTTTATGGTCGATGAACGCACCAACGAACTGAAGCTGGCCAAGGAACAGGCCGAGCAGGCGAGCCGTGCGAAGAGTTCATTCCTGGCCAATATGAGCCACGAAATCCGCACACCGCTCAACGCCGTTATCGGTCTCACTCACCTGATGCAGCGCGAAGCTACCGAACGCAAACAAAAAGAACGCCTGGGTCAGATTGATGACTCGGCTCAACATCTGTTGGCAGTGATCAACGATATTCTCGACATTTCAAAAATTGAAGCCGAAAAACTTCAACTGGAAATCTCCGACTTCGCCATTAGCCGGCTGCTCGGTGATGTCCTCGACATGATTGAATTCAAAACACGCGAGAAAGGCCTCAAACTGCTTGCCGATCTCGACCCGACACTACCCGATGCTGTCCGTGGTGACCCGCTCCGTCTGCAGCAGATTTTGCTCAACTTTCTCTCCAATGCGGTCAAATTTACCGAAAAAGGCCAAATTCTGCTGCGCGCCAAAGTCAGCGAATGGCGTGACGATAAGGTGGAGCTGCGGTTTGAAGTTGAAGATACCGGCATCGGTATCAATGCCGAACAGATACCGCGCCTGTTCTCCAGTTTCGAGCAGGCCGACAGTTCGACTACCCGGCGCTTTGGCGGTACCGGCCTCGGCCTGGCGATCAGCCGCCAACTCGCCCACCTGATGGGTGGCGAAACCGGCGTCAGTAGTACGCCGGGCAAAGGCTCCACTTTCTGGGTCACGATTTGCCTGGAAATTGCCGTTAACGCACAGCGCAGGCAAACTGTTACGGTCGACGTCGATTTTGAGGGAGAAATTCGCCGCACGCGCAGCAATGCCAAAATACTGCTGGTTGAAGATGACCCCATCAACCAATCCGTCGCCATCGAAATGCTTGCCAGTGCCGGAATACATCCAACGCTCGCCGAAGATGGAGCACAAGCTGTCAAACTGGCCGAGAGCCAGCACTTCGACCTGATCCTGATGGACATGCAGATGCCAGTCATGGATGGCCTTGAGGCCACGCGCCGTATTCGCCAATTGCCGGCCCTGGCCAATACCCCAATATTTGCGATGACTGCCAATGCCTTCGGCGAAGACCGTAACGCCTGCCTGAGCGCCGGCATGAACGGCCATATTGCCAAACCGGTCGATCCGGCTATTCTCTATGCCGTTCTATTCAACAATTTGCCACAAAATACCGGCTCAGCGCAGGCCGCCACGCCGATTCAAATTCGTTCAAGCCATGACAGCTCAGCCGCTGAAGGCATTGTTGCCAAGCTGGGCGCGGTGCCTGGGGTCAACATTAAAACCGGCATTGCAGCGATGCGCGGCAATGTCGAGAAATACGTCAATCTGCTCGAAAAACTTCTCGCACACAACGACACCACACGGCTACGCACCACCTTCGACAGCGGCGACCACCCGACCGCCCTACGCCAAGCACACTCGCTCAAAGGTGCCGCCGGATCGCTTGGCCTCAACCGTCTGAGCAGTGCGGCAGCCGCCATTGAAGCGGCGCTACGCGAAAATCGCCCGACCGGGCAAATCATCCCACTGCTCAGCGCTTTGGCGGAAATACATGGCGAGCTGAGCGACATTCTGAATCAAAGACTGGACAGCCCAACCCAAAACATCGGCAGTTTCGATGCCAGCCAAGCCCAGGCGCTGATTGCTCGCTTGTTGCCCTTGCTTGAGCATGACGACATACGCAGCGGTGATTTGGTCCGCAATGAAAATGACTTGCTGAGCAACACACTCGGTTCGGCCTTTGCCGATTTCGTGCGGCACATCGACAACTTTGATTTTCCCGCAGCCCTTGAGCTACTCCAGGTGGCCCTAGTCGCCCATCCGGAATACCGCCCGGAGTAAGCCAAATGGCATTGATGTGCTAAAACGGGCATTTCCCTAGCGGCATAGAAATAATCGACAGCCTGCACCTTACTTTGGTGCAGACTTAGACCACGATTGACAATCCCGCCTTAATATCCAGCATCAACTTGACCGGGCGTGTCCGGAATTTTGTGTAAACGGGGATTGAGTTAAACGTTGTTCATCCGGTCTTCGAACTGGATAGTAAATCGGGTCAGTGCTGCTTTCCAATCCCGAATTGGCATGGTCCATTTCTGGCTGATGTTGCGGAGTGCCAGATAGAACAGTTTTATCAGCGCCTCATCGCTCGGAAACGAACCTCGGTTCTTGGTGATTTTCCGCAGGCTCATATTCACCGACTCGATAGCATTAGTCGTGTAAATGACCTTGCGAATCTCTGGCGGGTAGTCGAAGAACGGGATGATCCTCGGCCAGTTACGGCGCCAGGACTGACTGATGGGTAGATAGGCGTCGTCCCACTTATCCTCGAACTCACCGAGCATCTGTTCAGCCTCGTCCGCCGTGGCGCAGGTGTAAATCCGCTTCAGGTCGGCAGCGACATCAGGACGCATCTTCCACGAGACGTAGTTCAGACTATGGCGCACCATATGGACGATGCAAAGCTGGACGGCGGCATGAGGATAGACAGCCTCGATGGCTTCCGGGAATCCCTTGAGGCCGTCAACGCAGGCAATAAAGATGTCCTGCACCCCACGGTTCTTCAGCTCGGTGATGACCTGCAACCAGAACTTGGCACCCTCAGTCTGTGCGATCCACAGGCCCAGCACCTCCTTCTCGCCAGACATGTTGAGGCCAATGGCCAGATAGACGGCCTTGACTCGTACGCTGCCGTCCCTGACTTTGACGTGGATACAGTCGAGATAGACGATGGGGTACATGCTGTCCAGAGGCCGGGATTGCCAAGCCTTGACCTCTTCGATCACGGCATCGGTCACCGATGAAATCAGTGTCGGAGATACCTCGGTGCCGTAAATTTCTTCCAGATGGGACTGAATCTCACGGACGGTCATTCCTCGGGCGTAGAGCGACAGAATCTTGTCGTCAAAGCCGCTCCAGCGTGTCTGGTGCTTCGGGATCAGTTGTGGCTCGAAGGTGCCATGGCGGTCACGGGGAATTTCGATGGGTAGTTCGCCGAACTCGCCCTTCAAGGTCTTCTTGCTCTTGCCGTTGCGGGTGTTGCCGGCAGGATTATCAACCGGCTCATTCTTACCATGGCCGAGGTGATCGGCCATCTCCGCTTCCAACGCCTTCTCGACTAGTAGCTTGGTGAGTTGCTTGAGCAACCCATTCTCGCCAATCAGGTCTTCCGGCTTACGGTAATCAGCCAACAGGCTGTCCAACAACTCCTTGGGTACTGCTTTCTTTCCTACGGTCATCATCGCTCCTGGCAATGTGGCAGTTTCCTGCCGGGTGACCGTTTACACAAAAATTCTTACACGCTCGGCATTGATCGGCAAGATGGAAATCTACATCAAGCGCCGTATTGAAGAAGCAACCAGCGACCAGACCCGCATCACCCAAGTCGTCAAGGATGCACAGGATCTTGGCAAGCTGGTTCAGCTGGTCAAGCACATTTCCGGGCAGACCAATCTACTTGCCCTCAATGCCGCCATTGAAGCCGCCCGTGCCGGCGAGGCTGGCCGTGGCTTTGCCGTCGTCGCTGACGAAGTGCGCAAGCTATCGACCGAGACCGATAGTGCGGTCACCAAGATCAATCAGGGCATAAATTCAGTCGCCGAAAATATCCGTCAGCAATTCCAGGACAAGCTTACCCACAGCAATGTCGACGCTGAACGCGCCGCGCTAACCGAGTTTTCTACACAACTCACCAATCTCGGCGACGGTTATCAAACCCTGCTCGCCCATGACATGAACACGCTACAAACCGTCAAGGAATCCAGTTCCGAACTCGCTGGCATGTTTATGGATGTGCTGGCCAGCGTCCAGTTCCAGGACATTACCCGGCAGCAGATCGAAATTGTCCTCAAGGCCATGAGCAAGCTGGATGACCACGCTGAAAATCTGGCCCGCCGCATCAAGGCGTCAGAAGATGCCAATTTCACCTACACGCCGCTGGCCGAGCATCTCGATACGCTTTACAGCTCCTATGTAATGGATTCCCAGCGCATCAGCCACCAGCAGGCCACGCATCAAACCCCCAGAGCTGGCGCTTCCAAGCCGGCTGCCTCATCAAAAATAGAACTGTTCTGACGGAGGCACCATGAGCGCCAACAACCGCCTGACCATCCTCGAAGATCTGACCATTTACAACGCGATGGAGCAAAAGCAGCAATTGCTCGACGCGCTGGGTCAGGCCGAGCACCTGGAACTTGATCTTTCTCAGGTCGCCGAAATCGACACCGCTGGTTTGCAACTGCTGATCCTCGCCAAACGCGAAGCGGCAAGGCTCAACAAAGATTTGGACATCGTCGCGCACAGCCCCAACGTGCGCCAGACCCTCGACTTCTGCAACCTCGCCGCCTTTTTTGGCGACCCGGTCGTTATTTCCGCTCACGAACACGCCTGAGGCAAACCATGGACGAACTCACCAGCGTATTTATCCAGGAAGGCCGCGAGCAATTGCAGGCCATGGAAGACGGCCTGCTCGAACTGGAGCAGAACCCGGATAACCACGACAACATCAACAGCATCTTCCGCGCCGCGCACACCGTCAAACGCCCTTCCGGCGTCATTCAATGCCACTTTATCGAACGCTGCATGCACCAGGTAGAGAACGTACTCGACCGCCTGCGTAACAGTGAAATTCAGGTTTCCAGCGACTTGACTGGCCTACTCCTGCGTTGCTGCGACCAGCTCAGCAGCCTGATGGATGTACTCGAAGCCGGCCAGCCTGATCCGAGTGCTGACACCAAAGCCGCTGGCGATGCCCTGCTGGTTGAACTGACCGGCTACATGGCACCGAGCGCAGCCCAAAGCAGCGCCATGGTTGAAACCGAAGTCGAGATTCACAGCTCCGGTGGCGGCATGATGATTACCGACGCCTGGCACATCTCGGTGCGCTTCGGCCCGAATGTGCTGCGTGGCGGCATGGACCCACTTTCCTTCATCCGCTATCTTTCCTCGCTCGGCGAAATTCTCGGCCTTGAAACCATCCCGGATGCGATGCCGCCTGCCGCCGACATGGACCCGGAATCCTGCTACCTCGGCTTTGAAATCCGCCTGCAAACCCGCGCCTCCAAGGCTGATATCGAGCGCGTCTTTAATTTCTGCGCCGATGATTGCGACCTGCGCATCCTGCCGCCGGACAGCAAACTGGCCGAATACCTCAAGCTGATCAAGGAACTGCCGGAAGACGACATGCGCCTTGGCGAAATGCTCGTCCGATGCGGTGCACTGACACAAGCCGAATTAGATCAAGGCCTGATTTCACAACAAGCCGCCCCGGTACCCGTCGTTGAAGAAGGCGAAGAAGCGCCCCCCGGCCCGCAGATTGGCGAAATCCTGGTAGACAACAAGGTAGTACAAAAAGCCGTCGTCGATGCTGCGGTCAGCAAACAAACCCAGGTTAATGAAAAAAAGGCCGTCGAAGCCCGCCTGATCCGCGTTCAGGCCGACAAACTCGACCAGCTGATCGACCTCGTTGGCGAACTGGTAATAGCCGGTGCTTCAGCCAACCTGCTCGCTACTCGCAGCGGTGAAGGCGATCTGATCGAAGCGACTTCCGTTCTTTCACGCCTCGTTGAAAATATCCGCGATTCAGCCCTGCAACTGCGCATGGTGCAGATCGGCGACACCTTCAACCGCTTCAACCGCGTTGTGCGCGACGTTTCCAAGGAAATCGGCAAGGAGATCGAACTCGTCATCACCGGCGCAGAAACCGAACTCGATAAAACCGTCGTCGAAAAAATCGGCGACCCGCTGATGCATCTGGTACGCAACTGCATGGATCACGGCATTGAACCTGCCGCCGTGCGTGAAGCCAATGGTAAAGAGCGCCACGGCACGGTCGAACTCAACGCCTACCACGACTCCGGCAGCATCGTCATTGAAGTGGTGGATGACGGCGGTGGCCTGCCACGCGACAAAATATTGAAGAAAGCCATTGAAAAGGGGCTGGTTCAGCCGACTCAGTCGCTCTCCGATCAGGAAATCATCAATCTGATCTGGGAACCGGGCTTTTCTACCGCTGATCAGGTCACCAACCTCTCCGGGCGCGGTGTGGGCATGGATGTCGTGCGCCGCAATATTCAAAGCCTGCGCGGCAACTGCGATGTTTCCAGTGTTGAAGGTGAAGGCACCACCTTCACCATCCGCCTGCCACTGACCTTGGCGATTATTGACGGCTTCCTCGTTGGTGTCGGCAAAGCCGCTTACGTCATTCCTCTTGATGCCGTTGTTGAATGTATCGAACAGAAAAACCTGACCACTGACCGCAACTTCCTCAACCTGCGTGGCGAGGCATTGCCGTTTATTCGACTGCGCGACCTCTTCGAAGTGCCGGGTGAAGCCCCACCGCGCGAAAGCATTGTCGTTGTCCAGTTTGCCGGGCAACGTGCCGGGATTGTCGTCGATCAATTGATGGGCGAGTTCCAGACCGTCATCAAGCCGCTCGGTGTGATGTTCCCGCATCTGCGCGGCATCGGCGGTTCAACCATACTCGGCAGTGGCGAAGTAGCCTTGATTCTTGATGTTTCGGCGCTGGTGCACGCCGTTAGCCAGAGCGAAGAACACCGCCTGCTGGCCCGCCCCGCGCAACACAAAATTTCCGCAGTTTAAAAACGTTCGAAACAACCCTCAAAGGGAGATATGTTCATGTTTAATAACCTAAAAATTGGCGTCCGTCTGGGCATCGGTTTTGCCGTAACCCTAGCCCTGCTAGTCACCATCGCGGTTCTCTCCATCACCAATATTTCGTCACTTAATGACGACATACAAATGATGACCAATGACCGCTTCCCCAAGACGGTTCAAGCCAATGCGATTGTCCGGTCAATCAACGTCATTGCCCGCAACCTGCGCAATGCCGCTTTATTCACCGGTGCTGAGCAACAAAAGGCATTGGAAGCCATTGCACCACAGCGCAAGATCATTTCCGAAAATATTGCTCTGCTTGAAAAGAGCATCAAATCGGAAAAGGGCAAAGAAATCCTGAAAAAACTTGAAGTTTCGCGCGCCGCTTATGTTGTCGACCAAGATAAATTCATCGAACTGCTCAAGGCTGAAAAGAAAGCAGAGCTGCCAGCACTGTTGCAAGGCACGCTACGCAAAAGCCAAGGTGATTACATTGCTGCAGTTGATGATTTGATCAAGTTTCAGGTCGACATCATGGATAAAGCAGGCAAGAGTGCTGAAGCAGCAGCATCAAACGCTTCACGCCTGCTCACCATCATCGGCATCATTGCTACGCTGCTGACTATCGTGTTTGCCTGGTTCATCACCCGCAGCATTACCCGTCCAATTACCGAAGCATTGAACGCAGCTACTCGCTTGTCCGAAGGTGACCTCACCGTCAAACTCGAATCGAGCAGCAAGGATGAAGTCGGCCAGTTGATGTCCGCCATGCAAAACATGATTGCCAGGCTGACCCAGATCATCGGCGAAGTACGCACCGCTGCCGACAACCTGACCAACGCTGCCGGCCAGGTTTCGGCCACTGCCCAGTCACTGTCGCAATCTTCTTCCGAACAAGCCGCTTCTGTCGAAGAAACCACCTCCAGCATGGAGCAGATGACCGCCTCTATCTCGCAAAACACCGAGAACGCCAAAGTCACCGACGGCATGGCCTCCAAGGCAGCCACTGAAGCGGCTGAAGGCGGCGAAGCCGTGGGCAAGACGGTTGAAGACATGAAGAGCATTGCCAGCAAGATCGGCATCATTGACGACATCGCCTACCAGACCAATCTGCTGGCACTGAATGCAGCCATTGAAGCAGCGCGGGCTGGCGATCACGGCAAGGGCTTTGCTGTGGTGGCCGCTGAAGTTCGCAAACTGGCTGAACGCTCACAAGTGGCGGCGCAGGAAATCGGCAATCTGGCTTCGTCTTCCGTCAAACAGGCTGAACGTGCCGGCTCCTTGCTGACCGAAATGGTGCCGACCATCCGTAAAACCTCGGATCTGGTTCAGGAAATCACTTCGGCTTCTTCCGAGCAATCAACCGGTGTGGCACAGATCAACAGCGCGATGGGCCAACTGAATCAGGCGACGCAGCAGAATGCGTCGGCTTCTGAAGAACTGGCGGCTACGGCTGAAGAGCTTGGCTCACAAGCCGAGCAACTGCAACAAACGATGACTTTCTTCCAGTTGGATGACAACCAGCGCAGCAGTGCCCGTAACTTTGCGCCGCCGGCCGCTCGTGCCAGTGCGAGCAAGCCGAAAGCTCAGGTCAGTGCCCGCGCTGCCGCCGTGCAGGTTAATGAAGGTGATTTCGAGCGTTATTGAGCCACGGCCAAGGAGTCATCATGGGACAAGTAGTAAAAGCCAAGGGAGGCGCGGTGGCCGTCAAGGTCGACGAAGCGCCCTCCCAGTACCTGACTTTCGCGCTGGGCAGCGAGATGTTCGCTGTCGGCATTCTCAACGTCAAAGAAATTATCGAATACGGCAATCTGACCGAGATTCCGATGATGCCGGCTTTCATTCGCGGCGTGATCAACCTGCGCGGCAGTGTCGTGCCGGTGATTGACCTCTCGGCACGTTTTGGCGGCAGCCAGACTGAAGTCGGCCGCCGTACCTGTATCGTCATTGTTGAAGTGGAAGACGATGAAGCCAAGCACGATATCGGCATCATGGTCGATGCGGTGTCGGAGGTGCTGGACATTCCGGGCAGCGAGATCGAACCACCGCCGGCGTTTGGGGCCAAGATCCGCGCTGATTTCATCTTCGGCATGGGCAAAGTGGCTGGCAAGTTTGTGATTATTCTCAACATCAACAAGGTGTTGTCGGTTGAGGAGATTGCGTTACTGACCGGTGCTGATGGTGTGGGTGAAGTGGCGGCTGCGGCTGGTTAAAACCAACCCAACCCCTCCCCGGCCCTCCCCTTGTCAAGGGAGGGAGGAGACGTTGCTCCCCCTTATCAGGGGAGCACAATTCAGCTCCCCCCTGATAAGGGGGGGGGGTTGAAGTTGCACTTACATAAATTGTTACGGTCAACCGCCAAAAAGCACCAAAAATTTCATCACACCGAGCCAACTTCGTTGTGAAACCTCAATCCAGATAGATGGAGAAAACCTTGAGTCTGTCTGCCACCCCGACCTGGCTACGCCTGACCCTCGCGGTCTGGCTGATGCTCGCTATCGCGCTCGGCGGCATGATCGCCTGGGAAACCAAAGTCAGCCGCGACACGAGCATTGAACAAGCGGGTGATTTTGCCAACAGTATTCACGAAATGACGATGGCCGGGCTGAGCAGCATGATGCTGACCGGCACCATCGGCCAACGTGAGTTGTTCCTTGACCAGATCAAGGAGCTGTCCATTCTCAAGGATTTGCAGGTAATTCGCGCCGCAGGTGTCAGCAGCCAATATGGCGATGGTGGGCGCCCTGCGCCGGTGCTTGATACTGCCGAAAATGAGGTGCTGACCAGCAACCAGGAATTGATCCGCGTCGAACGGGATGCCGAGCATGGCCATTTTTTGCGCGTCGTCAAACCGATCCTGGCATCCAAAAATTATCTCGGCAAGGATTGCACCTTGTGTCATACCGTGCCGGAAGGCACGTCGCTCGGCCTGGTGAGCATGAAGATTTCGCTGGACAAAGTCGATGCAACGGTCAATGCCTTCATGTGGAAAAGTTTGATTGTTGCGGTGCTTTTTTCATTGCCATTGATTGCTGCGCTGGGCTTTATCGTACGCCGTTATGTGCTGCGCGTGCTCGGTGGCGAACCGGATTATGCGGTTGACATTACCCATCGCGTTGCCGAAGGCGATCTTTCGGTACATATCAAGCTGCAACCCAAGGACAAGAGCAGCCTGCTGTTTGCCATGCAGGCGATGATCGACAACCTGACACGCATCATTGGTCAGGTTTCGTCTTCTTCCGACAAACTGAGCAATGCCGCCGGCCAGGTTTCCGCTACCGCCCAGTCGCTATCGCAGTCCTCCAGCCAGCAAGCGGCTTCGGTTGAGGAAACAACCTCATCCATCGAGTTGATGACGGCTTCGATTACGCAGAATACCGAAAATGCCCGAGTAACCGATGACATGGCCGCCAAAGCAGCAATGGAAGCGGCAGAGGGTGGCGAGGCGGTGAACAAAACAGTCAATGACATGAAGAGTATCGCCAGCAAGATCAGCATCGTTGATGACATTGCTTACCAGACCAACTTGCTGGCGCTGAACGCGGCAATTGAAGCAGCGCGGGCCGGTGAGCATGGCAAGGGTTTTGCCGTGGTGGCCGCCGAAGTGCGCAAGCTGGCGGAACGTTCGCAGGTGGCAGCACAGGAAATCGGCAATCTGGCTTCTTCGTCAGTCAAGCAGGCAGAGCGTGCCGGCAAGTTGCTCACCGAAGTGGTGCCGACCATCCGCCAGACTTCAGAGTTGGTGCAGGAAATCGCCATTACCTCGCAAAAGCAATCGGCAGGCGTTGGTCAGATTAACGGTTCGATGGGCCAGTTGAATCAGGCGACGCAGCAAAATGCCTCGGCCTCCGAGGAGCTGGCCGCAACCGCCGCTGAAATGGGCGAGCAAGCACAGGAGTTACAACAAATAATGACTTTCTTCCAACTGGACGATAGCCAACAGATACCCAACAGCTAGGATGGATTACAGCAAACTCCCCTCCAGGGAAATCGAACGCCTGGCGCGCAACATTCACCCTGGCGCTTGGGCTATCGAGCCGGAACGCCCGCTCTCCACCTTGCTCGGCTCCTGCGTCGCCGTTTGCCTCTATGATCCAATGGCGCGCGTTGGTGGCCTCAATCATTTCATGTTGCCGAACATTCGCAGAGGCAGTAACGACGATGTCGACACGCTGCTCTCCGGTTCTTACGCGATGGAATCATTGCTCAATGCGCTGCTGATGAAGGGCGCCAAGAAAATCCGCCTGCAGGCCAAGGCGTTTGGTGGGGGCACGATTATCAACACCACCGGCGATTCGTTGAGTATTGGTTTGCGCAATGCCAACTTCACCCGCGAATGGCTGGATCGCGAGGGGATTCCCCTGAAAGCCTCCGATTTTCTCGGCCCCTGGTCGCGCAAGGTGCTGTTTTTGCCAAATACCGGCGATGCGTTTTCGCGCCGCATGGTGACCAATATGGCAACGTCGGACGTGATTGCCCGTGAAGAAAAAGCTTACGCCGATACGCTGCTCCAGCAACAAAAACCAATCGCAAACAAAGTTGAGCTTTTCTGATGATAGAAGCCAGCATCACCGACCAGGAATTCGCCCTCTTTCAGCGCCTGATTTACAAAATTGCCGGCATCAGCCTGGGCGATTCAAAAAAAATCCTGCTCGTTGGCCGCCTGACACGCCGCCTGAAAGTGTACGAATTTGGCACTTTCACCCAGTATTACCGCATGCTGGCCACCGGCGATCACCCGGAAGAACTGCAAACGATGGTCGATTTGCTGACCACCAACGAAACCTATTTTTTCCGCGAGCCGAAGCACTTTGATTTCCTGCGCGATGAAATCATTCGCAAGCGCACCAGCCCGGCCACTTTCCGCGTCTGGAGTGCGGCGAGTTCGAGCGGGGAAGAGATTTACACGCTGGCCATGGTGCTCGCCGACAGCCTGCCGAATTCACCGTGGGAAATTGTCGGCTCCGACATCAGCACACAGGTGTTGGCCAAGGCCGCTACCGGGCATTATTCGCTGGCGCGTACCGAGGGCATCCCACCGGAGTTCATGAAGAAATATTGCCTCAAGGGCGTCCGCTCGCACGCCGGCACCTTCCTGATCGCACCGGAATTGCGCAAGCGCACCAGTTTTTATCAGATCAACCTGACGCAGCCGGTGGATGCCGAAATTGGTGACTTTGAAGTGATTTTCCTGCGCAACGTGATGATCTACTTCGACATGGAAACCAAGGCAAAAGTGGTGAATAACCTGTTGCCGCGCCTCAAGAGCGGCGGACATCTGATCATCGGCCACTCGGAAACGCTGAATGGCCTGAAAATCGCCCCATTGGATACCATTCGCCCGACCATTTACCGCAAGCCATGACGCATAGCCGCGAGCCGCTAAAAACCGTGGTTCTTGATCCCGGCGATTTTTATTTTGGCGGGGGGCATACGCGCATTTCCACCCTGCTCGGTTCGTGCATTTCGATCACCCTCTGGCACCCACGCAAGCGTATCGGCGGCATGTGCCATTACATGCTGACCGAACGCAACACCCAGAACACTCGCCCACCCAATGTGGCGCTCGACGGGCGCTATGCCTTTGAAGCTTTTGCCCTCTTTCTGCAACACGTCGAAGCCGCCGGCACACGCCCCAGCGAATATCAGGCCAAACTGTTTGGCGGCAGTAATATGTTTGATGGCGGCAGCAATGGCAAAATGGACATTGGCCCGCGCAACATTCAGTACGGTCGACAGCTGCTGGCCTCCAAAAATATTGCGCTGATGGCCGAGCATGTCGGTGGCAGCGGACGACGCAAGTTACACTTTGAACTGTGGAGTGGCGACGTATTGCTCGCCTTCCCGCAGGGCTCAGGTGCGCAGCAAACCAGGAATAAATATGGCTGAAAAAATCAAGGTGATGATCGTCGACGACTCCGCGCTGGTGCGCCAGGTCGTTTCGCAGGCATTGGCGACAGACGCCGGCATTGAGGTGATTGCGACGGCCTCAGACCCGATCTTTGCTTTGGAAAAAATGAAGACCCGCTGGCCGGATGTCTTGATCGTCGACATCGAAATGCCGCGCATGGATGGCATCACCTTTTTGAAAAAGGTCATGGCCGAGCGCCCGACGCCGGTGGTGATTTGTTCATCACTTGCTGAAAATGGCGCGCAAGCCACTTTTGAGGCAATGGCTGCCGGCGCAGTTGCTATCATTACCAAGCCCAAAATCGGCCTCAAGAGTTTCCTCGAAGACGCCTCCAACGACATTATTCAAGCCGTACGCAGTGCCGCACGGGCCAACATGGGTGCGCTGCGCAGTTCGGCCGCTGCTGCAGCTTTCAATCGCCCGAAAAATACCGCTGACGTCATGCTTGCCCCGGCCAGCCATCGTGCGCTAGAACGCACCACCGACCAGTTGATTGCCATCGGCACCTCAACCGGCGGCACGCAGGCGCTGGAGGCAGTGCTGACCAAATTGCCGGCCACCTGTTTGGGCATCGTCATCGTCCAGCACATGCCGGAAAAGTTCACCGCCATGTTTGCCGAGCGCCTCAACAGCCTGTGTCAAATCGAGGTGCTGGAAGCCAAGAATGGTGACCGCGTGATCCCCGGTCGTGCCCTGATCGCCCCCGGCGGCAAGCACATGATGCTCAAACGTAACGGCGCGCAATACGTGGTTGATGTCGCCGACGGCCCGCTGGTCAATCGCCACAAACCTTCAGTCGATGTGCTGTTCCGCTCAGTCGCCAAATTCGCCGGCGCCAACGCGCTGGGCATCATCATGACCGGCATGGGGGACGACGGCGCCCTCGGCCTGAAGGAGATGCACGACGCCGGGGCCAAAACCATCGCCCAGGATGAAGCCAGTTGCGTGGTGTTCGGGATGCCCAAGGAAGCGATCAAGCTGGGTTGCGTTGATCAGACGCTGCCACTGAATCAAATCCCCAATGCGATGGTTGCTTATACGCGCAACGGTTGATTTTTGCTGTTTCTTAAACTGTCATCGTCCCTACTGGCGGAATTTTTCCGCGACGATGTGGTGACGGACTAACTTGTCGTATAGGGTTTTCTTCGGCGTTTGCAATTGTTCAGCAGCCTGGGCTACGTTGCCCGCAGCTAGACCAAGTGCGCTTTCGATGATCTGGCGTTCGGCCGCATCAACCTGTTCAGACAGACTTTGCGTACTTGCTAACAAACCGGGATTGCCGCTCAGGGCATCGGGCAGACCAAGCGCCCAGCGTTCAGCCACATTCTTGAGTTCACGGACATTACCGGGCCAGGCGTAGGCTGACCAGCGGGCAAGGTCGGCCGGCGTCCAGCTGGCGACCGGGCGCGCAAAGCGCTGGGCGGCTTCGTGCAGAAAGTGGGCAAGCAGCAGCGGGATGTCTTCACACCGCTGACGCAATGGTGGCAAATCAAGGCTGACAACATTTAGCCGGTAATAGAGATCGGCACGAAACTGGCCGGCATCCGATGCCTGCTTGAGATCCGTCTTGCTGGCGGCAACCAGACGACAATCAACAGGAACCACCGTGTTGCTGCCCAGGCGCTCAACACTGCGTTCCTGCAGCACACGCAGCAACTTGACCTGAAGATTGAGCGGCATCGATTCGATTTCGTCGAGAAAAAGCGTGCCGCCATTGGCGTGTTCAATACGCCCGATACGCCGCTTGCCAGCCCCGGTGAAGGCACCGACTTCGTGGCCAAACAGTTCGCTCTCGAACACCGTTTCGGGCAGTGCACCGCAGTTGATGGCGACAAAAGCACCGCGCCGGTGGCTGGCTTCATGGATGGCGCGGGCCACCACCTCCTTGCCGCTGCCAGTTTCACCATTAATCAAAATATCAACACCGGTCGGTGCCAGCGTTGTCACCAACTGGCGAATGTGCTGGATAGCCGGCGACTGGCCGATGATGCGGGTGATGCCGCTCATCCCCAATTCGCCGATACGCTCCTTGAGCTGACGGTTTTCGATAATCAGCGAGCGTTTTTCGAGAGCGCTGCGCACCGCGGCGATCAGGCGCTCGGAGGGGAATGGTTTTTCGATGAAGTCGTAAGCCCCTTCACGCATCGCCTCAACCGCCATCGCCACATCGCCATGACCGGTCATCAACAAGACCGGCAGCTCGCGGTCGTGCTGATGCAATTCACGCATCAGACTGAGGCCATCCCGGCCCGGCAAGCGGACGTCAGTGACAACCAGCGCCGGGTTGCCGGTTGCCAGCGCGGCGAGCATCGATTCGCCATCGGCAAAACCGCGCACCGGGATGTCGGCGAGCGAGAGCGCCTGTTCGCAACCCTTGCGTACCGCAGCGTCGTCCTCGACCAAAAAGACCGGATGTTCAGCCATGAATCACCACCTTGGCGTAACTCGGGCGGTCGAGATCGACGGTTTCGACACTGAGCTGAATTTCTGCGCCATTTTCGGCGTTGACCGTAAGCTTTAGCGCCGCCAGCACGGCTGCAGCCAGTTTTTGGCGTTCATCGGCGCTACGCCCGGCCAGCAGGGCAATGCGGACGTGGACAAAACCGCGTGGCAGCGCTTGAACGCCAACCTGATAGCAATCGAGCGCCTGGGCGCGGCTCTTGATATCCGGCTCGCCAAACAGGCCGGCATCAAGCATCGCATGATTGATCGCAGCCAGTGCCGGCGCAGGCTCGAAGCCGCTCAGATTACGGGTGTATTCAAGCGTCAGATGGGGCATCGGGATCTCCGGCAGCAGGCAAGGTTCAGCACAAAAACGGCACCGCCTTCGGGCGCATTGTGCGCGCACAGGGTGCCGCCGTAACTTTCAGCAATAGTCAGGGAAATGGCCAGCCCGAGGCCGAGGCCTTCGTCGGCCTGCTTGGTGGTGTAAAAGGCTTCAAAAAGGTGGTTGCGCACATCGTCGGAAAGGCCGGGGCCATGATCGCGAACGGCGATACTGATCGCACCGGCCGCGCCGCGCGTCGTCACCTCCAGCACAGGTTCTGGCAGCCCCACCATGGCATCCAGCCCGTTGCGCAGCAGGTTGACCAGAATTTGCTCCAACCGCCCGGCTTCGGCAATGGCCAGCAGCGCCTGATCCGGCGCAGCCAGCACAATGCGCGCACCTATCTCGCGGCGGCGCGGTTCGACAATGATCAGCGCATGCTCAATTGCCAATTTGACGGTAACCGCTTGCGGTGTCGCCGCTTCTTTACGGGCGAAGGTTTTGAGCTGGCGAACGATACGCCCGGTGCGGTCAACCAGTTGGCTGATCATTTGCAGATTTTCGGCGACTTCAGCGTAACGGCCGCGTGCCAGCAAGGCACTGGCATTGTCGGCAAAGGTTTGCAGAGCGGCCAGCGGCTGGTTCAACTCGTGGCTGATACCTGCCGACATCTGGCCCAGCGTGGCCAGCTTGCCGGCCTGCACAGCGGCATCACGGGTTGCGCGCAGGATGGCCTTGGTGTTTTCGAGAGCGGCGATCTGTTCAGTGAGATCCGCCGTGCGTTCGGCAATACGGGTTTCCAGCTCGGCATAGACGCGGCGCAGCTCTTCGCGACGGCGGGTACGGTGACGAAAATGCGCGGCCAGCCCCAGCGTGAAAGCAGCAGCGAAGGCGACCGCAATCGCCGCCCCCAAAGCCGCAGCGCGAGCTTCGCCGGGATCGCCAAGCTGCACGACTTGCCAGCCCTGAGTGCCAACCGGGCGGGTAGTAATCAGCCGTTCGCGTGACGTTTCATCCGGCAATGCGATTTGCAGTGGGCTTGCTTGTTGGCCGGCAGGAATAGGCTGCTCGGCCAAGGGTGAGATGAGCTGATTGCCGTACTGGCGGGTTTCACTCAAGCGTGCCATCACTTTTTCATTGAGCGGCGCCAAGGCACGATAGCGTAATTTACGTTCCGAGGAGAGAAAAACAATGCCGTCAGCGTCGCTCAGCAAAAGCGTCTCACCCGCCCCCGCCATTGCCTGCTCCATCGCTTCCAGGCCAACCTTGAGGACGACGACCCCCAGATTGCGCCCGTTCTCACGCACGGGCGCGGCGAGAAAATAACCCGATTCGCCGGTGGTGACGCCAACACCATAGAAGCGGCCAAGACCATGCGCCAGTGCATCGCGAAAATAAGGCCGAAAAGCGTAATTGTGACCAACAAAACTGCGCGGCAAACGCCAGTTGCTGGCCGCCAGCGTCTTGCCATCAGTATCGATCAGGTAAGCGGCAGCGACGCTGGCACTTTGCTGGGCGGCTTCAAGATAGGCATTGGCCGCACTGATGCGCGCTGCCTCATCTGGCGCGCGGAGCAGCGCAGGCAGCGAAGGATCAAGCGCCAGCAGGCTGGGCAGGGATTCGTGGCGGGCCAGCGTGGCTTCCAGCGACAAAGCGAAAGCATCCAGCCGTTGCGCCGACAGCCGGCGTTCGTTGTCGAGATAAATGCTGAAAAAGGCACGATAGGCCAGCCAACCAAGGAGCAGGCAGAAACAAACTGCCGCCACGAACAAGAGCAAGGGGCGGCGGTTGTAATCGATTGGGGATTTGATGCGATTCACCCCTGTCATCGTACCGATTTTTGCGTTTTTTTTTCAGTCAACCGCCGCCAGCTTCATTTCATCATTGGCATGGCGTTGCTGCTCCTCCATGACCAAGCGACCAAGTTCGCGCTTGAGATCATTGAACTTTGCCGATGACGGATCACGCGGACGCGGCATGTCGACGTACTGATCACGCTTGACCATACCTGGCCGATAAGTCATGACCACGATGCGGTCGGCGAGATAAATTGATTCCTCAATCGAGTGGGTCACGAACAGGATGGTTTTGCCCAGTTTGTTCCAGATGCGCAGCAATTCGTCCTGCAGATTGCGCCGGGTTAGCGCATCAAGTGCACCAAAAGGCTCATCCATCAGCATGATCGGCGAATCAAGCGCCAGAATGCGGGCAATGGCAACACGCTGGCGCATGCCACCGGAAAGATCTTTCGGAAAGCGATCACGGAAGTCGTTGAGGTGCAGCATCTCAAGCAACTGATTGACGGTGAGGTCGATCTCGGCCTTGTCCTTCTTCTGGACTTCCATCCCGAAGGCGATGTTTTGCGCCACCGTCATCCACGGAAAGAGCGCATATTCCTGAAACACCATGCCGCGATCCGGGCCAGGGCCGGTAATTAGCTTACCCTCGACGGTAATTTCACCGCTTGAAGGTAGCGCAAAGCCAGCCACCGCATTAAGCAAGGTCGATTTGCCACAGCCCGATGGCCCAAGCAGGCAGACGAATTCGCCTTGCTTGATCTCGAGGTTGATGTCCTTGAGTGCGATGACATCCTTGCCCGGTGTTTTGAAAACCTTCTGGACATTATTGACGATGATCTGGCTCATGCTAGTGCTCCAGGCCGCGATGCCAGCGCAGCAAGTGGTTGTTCAGGCGGCTGACGGCGGTATCGATGGCAAGACCGAGCAGGCCGATGGTGATCATGCCGGCGATGATCTTGTCTGACCACATGAATTCCCGTGCTTCAAGAATTCTGAAGCCCAAACCGTCGTTGACCGCAATCATTTCGGAAACGATGACAACGATGAAGGCAGTACCGATACCGATCCGCACCCCGGCCAGGATATAGGGCGTCGCGGCCGGCAGGATGACGCGAATGAACATCGTCCATTGATTGACGCCGAGATTACGCGCCGCGCGCAGGTAGATGCCATCGACCTGGCGCACTCCGGCGATGGTGTTCATCAGCACCGGAAAGAAGGCGCCGATGGCGATCAGGAAGAAGGATGGCGGGTTACCCAGGCCGAACCAGAGAATCGCCAACGGAATGTAGGCAATCGGTGGAATTGGCCGCAGGATCTGCATCAGCGGATTGAACAGGTCGTAGATGCGGGTACTGGCGCCCATCAGCAGGCCGAAGGGCAAGGCCAGGCCGGCCCCAATCAGAAAGCCGGCGATCACGCGGTACAGGCTGGAGTAAGCGTCATGCAGCAATTCGCCGGAAAGCAGCCAGGCCAACGTGCTCTGCCCGGCTTCCTGAGCCTGCCCCGGCATCAGGTAAGCCCACCACTTGATGGCGACGGCGGTGGGTGATGGCAGCAATACCGGCGAGAAAAGCCCAAGGCGCGAGCCAGTCTCCCACAAGATAAGCAGCAGCACCGGCACCAGCGCGCCATAGGCGAAGTCTTTCAGCTTTTGCATTGCTTCCTCACTTCACTTTCAGTTCGGCCTTGGCCTTCTGCAACAGATCAAGCTTGACCCATTCGGCTGCCTTGGGCGGCTTGGCCATACGACCGACGCCGTATTTGTTCATGAAATCGGTGGTGATATCGATATGCTCAAGGCTTACGTCATAGGTGTAGTCGGCGTTATCCATCGCATCCTTGAAATCCTGCGCGGTGATCTGGCCCTTGAACATCTGCTCGCGCACGTATTTGTCGGCCAGTGCCGTATCACTGTTAAACAAGGCCGTCGTTTCGACAAAACACTTCATCAGGCGCTGCGCGACATCCTTTTTCTCGTTGTACATCTTCTCGGTCATCACCAGCAAACGCACCGGCTCACCCATCTTGGTCGTGTACGGCTTCATGATTTCAACACCAAACTTTTTGTTCAGTGCTTGCGAAGACTGCGGCTCGGACTGGCACATGGCATCAATCTGCTTGGCGGCCAGCGCCTGGTTCAAATCGGCAAAAGCCAGGAAGACAATCTGTACGTCCTTGCCCGGCTTGTCGGACCACGTCAGACCGGCCTTTTCCAGCTCGGCGTAGAGCAACAATTCGTGCGCGCCGCCACGGGTAACGCCAACCTTCTTGCCCTTCATGTCCTGTAGTGACTTGATGCCGGTATCGACACCGGCGACGATGCGCGCCCCGCCCTTGGCGAACCCGGCCACGGTGTAGATCTGCACGCCATTGGCGCGGCCGGAAATGGCGCCGTCGGAAGCCAGCGCAGCAATGTCGATTTCACCGGCAACGATGGCCGGCATGATGTCCGGCCCCTTGGGGAACATACGCTCCTCAACCTTAAGGCCGTATTTGGCGCAAGACTCCTTCATGTAGGAAACCGCCCCGTAATGGGCGAATTTCAGGTTACCGAGGCGGACGACATCTTCGGCCTGAGCAACAAATGGGCTGGTAATGCCAAAGGCAGCGATCAGGGCAAGGCTTAGCGTTTTGTTCACGGGAATCTCCTCCAGAGTTTTCTTGGGCCGCAGTGCGGATTGCCTAAAAACCATTGCAGGAGGCGTGCCAGCCAGAAAAAATGGCTAAGCAAATGATTTATATGAACTTAGTTGGGTAACAACCAGACTGTTTGTGCACAAATCCGGAATTAACACGCGGCTGTGTGCGGATTTCCGCACAAAATAAGTGCTAGCGCTGGCTCAACCAGGCTTGAGCCCCTTGCCCGGCCACGTAGCCACTGGCAAAACAGGCGGTGAGCAGGTAGCCGCCGGTCGGCGCTTCCCAATCGAGCATCTCGCCGGCGATAAATGTACCGGGAAGCTGATTGAGCATCAGTTGTTCATTCAAGGCCTCAAACACCACACCTCCGGCTGTGCTGATGGCTTCATCGATTGGCCTTGGTGCCAAGACTGGCAGCCTTGACACCGTCGATGCCAACTCGGCGCCGCAAGTGGTTAGAAAGCGAATCCCGTCCTTGCGGCTTTGAAAGATCGCTGATCAAGCGCTCCAGGCTGCGCCCCGGTGCCAGATCAAGGGTCAAAGTAGCCTGGCCATCACGCTCAATCGCATCACGCAGCGGTGCCGACAAGGCATAGATCAAACCGCCTTCAACGCCGTTTTCAGTAATGTTGAATTCGCCCTGCTGACTTTTTTGGCCAACACTGGCAATCACCGGCTTAATCGGCTGGCCAGCAAAACGCTCACGAAAATACGCGCTCCATGCCACATCAAAACCACAATTAGCTGGCCGCAAGAGCACAACCGGCACACCACGCTCAACCAGTAGCGGCACCCAGGCGCCATCTGAACCGAGCCTGGCCCAACTGCCGCCACCGAGCGCCAAAATTATCGCATCGGCCTGCACCCAAACCTCGCCTTGCGGAGCCGCAAAGCGCAGGCTGCCATCGGCCTGCCAACCCAACCAGCGATGCCGCACATGAAAGTGCACGCCAGCCCCGCGCAAGCGGTGTAGCCAGGCACGCAATAACGGCGCGGCCTTCATTTCAGTCGGGAAGACACGCCCGGAGGTACCGACAAAAGTTGCGATACCCAAGCCAGCAATCCATTCGCGCAAGGCCTGCGGCCCGAAAGCGTCGAGTAGTGAAGCAATTTGTGGGGAACGGGAACCGTAGCGCGCGACGAAAGCAGGCAGCGGTTCGCTGTGGGTGATGTTCATTCCCCCTTTGCCGGCCATTAAAAACTTGCGGCCAACCGAGGGCATGGCATCAAAAATATCGACGTCTACGCCGTCGACCGGGACGAGTTGCTCGGCCGCCATCAATCCGGCCGGGCCGGCGCCGATGATGGCAACACGCAACATCAGTCTTTTTTAGTCTCGACAGCCGGCAACTCGGTGGCCTTTTTCAGGAGGTTTCGGCGTTGCAACTTTGACGGCTTCAAGGTCTTCTTTGCGCAGCGTCGGCAACTCTTCTTCATCGAGCGGCGTCACCGTTACCTCAACCTCCGGCTCAGCGCCACCACCCCCGAGAATGATGCCACGCAGGGGTGAAATATCGCCGAAATCGCGGCCAACTGCGATAGTGATGTGCTCGGTATTGGGCAGCAAATTATTGGTCGGATCAAAATCTACCCAGTTGTCGTCAAATCCCGGCGCATAGACCGAAACCCAGGCGTGCGAAGCATCGGCACCGATCAGCCGGGGCTTGCCCGGCGGTGGCCGGGTCAACAGATAACCACTGACATAGCGCGCAGACAGTCCGAGCGCACGCAGACAGGCAATCATCAGGTGCGCAAAGTCCTGGCAGACGCCACGTTTCTTTTCCAGCACTTCCATGACCGGCGTCGATACGGTGGTGGCCTCGGGATCAAACTTGAACTCCCTGAATATCTTGGCCATCAGTGCCTGCGCACCGATCAGAACCGGCGTGTCGGGCGGGAAGCAATCGGCGGCGTAGTGGGCAAGTTCGTGCTTGATGCGGACGTGAGCGCTCTCAAAGAGAAAGCGCGTGGCATCGAGGTCTTCGGGTTTCGGCACCGTTGCGTCGTAAGCCAGGCGGTCGCGCAACACCTCCCAAGCCAGCGAAGCTTCCAGATTTTCCGGCAGATGCGGGGTAACCGCCACGGTCATTTCGGAACTGATCTTCAAACTGTCGTGCGGCGCGTGAAAGGCGATCCAGGTGACCGGATTACCAAAGGCATCCTGACCATCACGCCGCCAGGTTGGGGCTGGCACGACATCAACTCGCTGCTCGATAATCTGCTGCCAGGCAAGTATGCGTGGAGACAGATGGAGTTGCTGCTGCGAAAGCGAAACATTGCCACCGTAGTCGTAAAACGTTTCGTGCAGCACATGGTAGCGGACAGGCGTTTTTTCCATGTTCAGAGCGCCATGGTTTGCCGGCTGACATCGCCAACGTGCGTGAAGTAGCGCATGCCCAACCATTCGGAAAGCTGAACGGCGGCGTTATCGAGTTCTTTGAGCAGTGCCGCCAATTGTTCGCATGGATCGCAGATAGTGCACTCGTTGAATTCCAGATGAACGAGTTTTTCCATATCGAACTTGCGCAAGCGATTGAGCACATCCGGCAAATTACTCTCGCTCTTTTCGCCAAGTTCACGCGCCATCCGCTCAAGGTAGTGGGCGAGCACACTGGCTTGGAAAAGTACGCCGTGCGGGTTGCTATCGTCAAAAACAAGCAGGTACAGCACCGGCATAAGTTCGGGGGCACGGGAATAGCGCGAACGGTATGTAATGATTGAGTCGGTCAGTTCGAGCAGCCACTCAAGGCTGCCGGGACTCCGTGTCGAAGGCATTCTGAGGAAGTTTGAAATGGCATTGGCGAGGAAGCTAAGCCGCTCCAGACGTCGACCAATGATCAGGAAACGCCAGCCATCATCACGTGTCATGTTGTCCATGGCGAAACCGGTCAACGACGACGAAACACCGAGCACGCGATCCAGGAAAGCAATCGCCTCGGTAAGTGTCGGATGCGTTTTTTGCGCCGCCTGCTGCTCACGTTGCAGGCGATTCAGCGAATGCCAGTGATCGAGTGAGAGTCGCTCGCGGACATGCGTAGCCGACCACATCAGGCTGCGAATGTTGCCAGACAGACTACCCGGCTGCTTGGGATCGTAGATCGCTTCAAGCAGAACATGTTCGGAGCCATCAACTACCGGTGTATCTTCTTCCGGCTTGGGGAGAATGCCAAGAATCAAAGCCAGTTCCATGGCCGAGGCCACTGCAGGGGTTTTACCACCACCCGCTTCGACCACACGGCTCAGTGCAACGCGCAGCATGCGGGCGCTGTCATCAAAACGCTCGGAATAACGGCCTAGCCAAAAGAGATTTTCAACCACACGCGAAGTCAGGTTGGCACCTGCCCGCACCAGATCGCGAACCCCAATCGACGGCTTGAGCATGGTGAATTCGCTCACCGGCCCATCGGTCAATACCCAGGCATCCTTTGACGAACCGCCCCGCTGCATCGAAATAATGCGTGTATTGCTGCCGGTCGCAACACGCGCCAGACCACCCGGCATCACCGAATAACCATCCTGCGGTTGCTACGGCATAAGCTCTCAGCCCAACCGGGCGGGCAATCAAACGGCGCTCGTGCGAACGGCTCCAGGTTGGCCCTTGCGATAGATTGACCATTTCCTGTGCGACATAGGCATGCGGACGTGCCTCGATGCGGTGCAGCATCTCTGCACGCGCTTCGCCCTTTAATTCATAGCCAAAGACCGGGTCCTTGCGTTGCGTTGGATAGGCAGGCTTGATGACCAGATCATTAAAGTTTTCACGGACAAAATCCAGTGCCGGCTTCTCGCCACACCACCAGGTACCCACCGAAGGCATGGCCAGTTCTTCGCCAAGCAATTTGCGACAGATCGCCGGCAAAAAGCCCATCAGTGCACCCGAGGCCAGCAGACCGCTGCCCAGCGCATTGGCGATAGCCACCCGGCCAGCGCGAATAACATTGAGTAATCCTGGAATACCAAGCGCCGAATCACCACGCAGTTCCAACGGATCACAATAGCCATCATCCTGTCGACGCAGGACGACGTGTACCCGCTCCAGGCCGCGCAAGGTTTTCAGGTAAAGCGTATCGCCACGTACCGTCAGATCCTGGCCTTCGACCAGCGGGAAGCCGAGATAGCGCGATAGATAGGCGTGTTCAAAATAAGTCTCGTTGTACGGCCCGGGGGTCAGCAACACGATATGCGGCTGCTCGTCACCTTCAACAGGCGCCAGCGCGGCCAGACCATCCTGCTGATCGTGGAAGAAATCGGCGAGATGCTGCACATGCAGATCGCGGAACATTTCCGGAAAAACCTGCGAGACAACCAGCCGGTTTTCCAGTGCGTAACCAGCGCCAGAAGGCGCCTGCGTGCGATCAGCAATCACCCACCATTGACCATCCGGCGAACGCGCCAGATCAACCGCGTAATTGTGCAACCATGTGCCGCCTATCGGCTTGATCCCACGACAAGGCCACAAATAGCCGTGCTGCCCAAAAACCAGCGAGGGTGGCAACAAGCCTTCAGAGAGCAGTGTCTGGTCACCGTAAAGGTCAGCCAGCATGGCATTGAGTAGTTTGGCGCGCTGCGCGACTGCGGTTGAAACCTTGGCCCATTCTTCCGGCGCAATGATCAGCGGTAGCGGATCAAGCGCCCAGGGGCGGTCAGAGCCACTGGGATCAGCATAGACGTTGTAGGTGACACCGTTTTCCTGAATCCGTCGGTCAACAAATTCCAAGCGTTGTCGCATTTCCTCCGGCGCAACGGCATCAAGGTGAGCAAAGAATTTGGTCCAGTGCGGACGCACCTCACCTTCCGCCGACAACATTTCGTCGTAACGGCGGGCGCTTTGCGGGTAGATCGCGAGGAGTGTACGGGCCATAAAGCCAGTAATTATTTGCAGCAGCGCCCCACCGAAGCGGGGCGCCCATTATTTTGCTGCAGGGTGCCGGTTAGAAACGGCGCAAGTCTAACGTAAACGGGTGCTCGGCGCTGACCTCTGGTGCGGCAACCTCCATGTGCCCTGGCGTGTGACCAAAGCGGAAGAAGCGTGCCAGACGACGACTTTCGGCCTCAAACGCATTGACCGGACAAGTATCAAAGCTACGCCCACCAGGGTGTGCGACGTGATACTGACAGCCACCCAGAGAACGCTTCATCCAGGTATCGACGATGTCGAATACCAGCGGCGTATCAACGCCGATGGTCGGATGCAGACAGGATGGCGGCTGCCAGGCACGGTAACGAACACCCGCAACAAACTCGCCATTGATACCCGTGTTCTGCAATGGCACAGCAACCCCGTTGCAGGTCAGCACATAACGATCCGGCGCCATCCCCTTGATCTTGACCTGAACCCGTTCAACTGACGAATCGACGTAACGCACCGTACCACCCACCGAGCCTTCTTCACCCATGACATGCCAGGGCTCAAGCGCGTGACGCAACTCGAATTCGATACCCTTGACGGTGAAATCACCGTATTTCGGGAAACGGAATTCGAAATGTGGGGCAAACCAATCCGCCTGGATCGGATAGCCGGCCATCTGCATTTCTTCCATGACGTCGCGGAAATCCTGCTCGACGTAATGCGGCAGCATGAAGCGGTCGTGCAACTCAGTTCCCCAACGCGCCAGACGCGGCGGGTTGTAGGGTTCTTCCCAGAAGCGCGCGATCATCGCCCGTAACAGCAATTGCTGGGTTAGCGACATGCGGGCGTGCGGTGGCATTTCAAAGGCACGCAACTCAAGCAGGCCCAGGCGACCGGTCGGGCCATCCGGCGAGAAGAGTTTGTCGATACAGAACTCGGAACGATGGGTGTTACCGGTGACATCGGTCAGCAAATGGCGCAAAACGCGGTCGATCAGCCAAGGTGGAATGTAGTCGCCCACCGGCGGAATCTGGCTGAAAGCAATTTCCAGCTCGTAAAGACTGTCATTACGCGCTTCATCAACCCGTGGCGCCTGACTGGTCGGGCCGATGAACAGGCCGGAGAACAGGTAGGAGAGGCTGGGGTGATTGTGCCAGTAAGCGACCAGACTACGCAGCAGATCCGGACGACGGAGGAAGGGCGAATCGCTCGGCGTCGCACCGCCCAGCACGAAGTGATTACCGCCCCCGGTGCCGGTATGGCGACCATCAACCATGAACTTTTCAGTGGTCAGCCGGGTGATATGGGCCGCATCGTAGAGGTGTGTGGTCTGCTCAACCAGTTGATCCCAGTTGTGAGCCGGGTGAATATTCACCTCGATCACGCCCGGGTCAGGTGTGACACGGAAGCTGGTCAGACGCGGATCAGATGGCGGTTCGTAGCCTTCGAGAATGACCGGCAGATGGAGTTCTTCGGCGGTCGACTCGACTGCAGCGACAAGTTCCAGATAGTCATCCAGCGTATTGGTTGGCGGCATGAAGATGTAAAGAATACCGTTACGTGGCTCGGCCGACATCGCCATGCGCGTGATCCAGCCGGCTGATTGCTTGCTGCCAGGTTGGATATCTGTGCGCTGTGCATCGCTATCGCCAGGGAATCGCTTTGAACTACTCAAAGCATTCACAGTGTTGTTGGCTTCATTGGCACCACGACCGACAGCTTCATCCGCACCAAATGAACGCTCAAACTGACGGCGAATTTCTGCATGGCTACGCAACGGGTTGGTCGGCTGCGCCGGGTCAGGCGGATTAGTGTAGGGGTAATCAGCTTTCGACGCCCAGGGTTGCGAATCAAGCGGCAGGCGGTAGCCCATCGCCGAATCGCCGGGGAACAGGTAGCAACGCTCGGAGCGCAGGAACCACGGCCCGGTTTGCCACTGACCGGCAGCATTTTTCATGACCGGGAAGACGTGACCAACAGTGTGTGCCAGCCCTTGGGTGAATACCCGCATCAGGCGGTCACGTTCCAGTTCATCATCAAGGCGTGAATCAAAGGGATCGACATTGCCCGGCAGGCGGCGCTCACGCCACATGTAGTAGTAAGTGTCTTCAAAGGCCGGGAAGACGTACTGCGGATCGAGCTTGAGCTTTTCAGCAACACGCGTCATGAATTGCACAGAATGAGCGCTGGTTACGCCGTAATTCAGCTTTTCATTGGCGTAAAGCAATGGCGAATTCCAGATTGGCTCGCCATCCTTGCGCCAATAGCAATTCAGACTCCAGCGCGGCAGTTGCTCGCCGGGATACCATTTGCCTTGGCCAAAGTGCATCAAACCATGCGGCGCGTATTTTTCACGCAGACGATGGAACAGATCCGCCGAATACAAGCGCTTGGTTGGGCCCATGGCATCGGTATTCCATTCCGCGCCGTCCGGGTCGTCGACCGCCACAAAGGTTGGCTCGCCGCCTTGGGTCAGGCGAACATCCATGTCCAGCAACTGCTCGTCGATCTTGTGGCCGAGGCCTTCAATTTCCAACCATTGCTCGTCGGTATACGGTTTGGTAACACGCGGCGCTTCCCAGATACGGGTGACCTGCATGTGATGCTCAAATTCAGTCTCGCACTCATCAATGCCGCCGGTGACTGGCGCAGCCGATGACGGTTCCGGGGTACAGGCCAGCGGAATATGGCCTTCACCGGCAAACAAGCCGGAGGTTGGATCCAGGCCAACCCAGCCAGCACCCGGCAAATACACTTCGCACCAGGCGTGCAGGTCGGTGAAATCCTTTTCCGGACCGGATGGACCATCCAGGGATTTAACGTCTGCGGTCAACTGGATTAGATAGCCGGAAACGAAGCGTGCGGCCAAGCCCAGGTGACGCAGTATCTGTACCAGCAACCAGGCAGAATCTCGGCAGGAGCCAGTACCCAGCGTCAGCGTTTCCTCTGGTGTCTGGACGCCCGGTTCCATACGAATGGTATAGCCGACCGATTGCTGCACACGGGCATTGAGCGCAACCAGAAAGTCGACGCTGCGCAGCGGTTCGAGTGAAATACTGTCTACGTAAGCCTGCAACTTTGGCCCGGCTGGCAGTTTGTGCAGGTAAGGCTCTAATTCGTGGCGTTGCCACGCTTCGTAGGTAAACGGGATTTCTTCGGCGTAAGGTTCAAGGAAGAAATCGAAGGGGTTGATAACCGACATTTCAACCACCAGATCAACCTCAACGCGGAATTCCCTGGTTTTTTCCGGGAAGACCAGACGCGCCAGCCAGTTAGCCTGCGGGTCTTGTTGCCAGTTGATGAAGTGCGCATCCGGACCGACTTTCAGCGAATAAGAAATAATCCGACTGCGGGAATGTGGACACGGGCGCAAGCGAACTACCTGCGGTCCGAGATTGATCAGGCGATCATAGGTGTAATGCGTAAGATGATTCAGTGCAACGTGGATAGACACAAATTTTCTCCGTTCAGATTAGGCAGCTTCGACCATCGGTACCAGGAAATCCTTGCTGATGCCGTTACCGAGCAGATAAATACGGTCCATAAAGTCAGTCAACCATTCGTGCAGGCCATGCTCGAGAATGTCCTCAACGCGCGCATAGTGCAGCTGAGCGTGTAGCAAACCAGCCTGGCGCTGGGTTTCGTTCGACAAGTTATTGGCGATCAGATCGAGATTTTTAACCACTCCATTCATGCAGAAATGCAGGGAGCGCGGCATATCCATACGCAGGATGAGCAGCTCAGCGACCCGCTCTGGCGTAATCACATCGCGGTAAGCCTTGCGGTAAACCTCGAAGGCCGACACAGAGCGCAGCAATGCGCCCCATTGGTAGAAATCTGTGGCACCCTCTTCCTCACCATGCGGGCGCAGGACGTGGTATTTGACATCGAGAATCCTTGCCGTGTTATCCGCTCGTTCCAGCAAGATACCCAGGCGAATGAAATGGTATGAAACGTCTTGCAACAAAGTGCCGAGCGTCGTGCCGCGCGACAGCGAGGAACGCATTTTCACCCACTCAAAGAAATCGGCAATACCAGCATTGTAGAGTTGCTCGAAAGTCTTTTCGCGCGCTTCCAGCCAGGTTGAATTGAGCGTCTCCCACATTTCTGTGGTGATCGTGCCACGCACGGCATGGGCATTCTCACGCGCCAAGCGCAAACAACTGTGAATCGACGCGTAATTGTCGGTATCACTAACCATAAAACGCAGCACATTTTCGGCGTTGACCGTAGCGTACTTCTTGGCAAATGCCTCTTCCAGACTATTCAAAGCAATAATCGCATTCCAGTTCTGGTTCGCCACCTCAACCGGTTGCGGCACCAGCGACATTTGCCAGGTAACATCAAGCAGGCGCGCCAGATTTTCGGCGCGTTCAATATAGCGGGACATCCAGAAAAGATGGTCGGCAGTACGAGATAGCATGATCAGTTCTCCAGAATCCAGGTGTCTTTGGTACCGCCGCCCTGCGACGAATTGACGACCAGCGAGCCTTCAGTCAGCGCGACGCGGGTCAGGCCACCGGGGACCATATCGACATCTTTGCCCGAGGACAAAACAAAGGGACGCAAATCAAGGTGGCGTGGGGCAATACCCTCTTCAACAAAAGTCGGGCAGTTGGACAGCGCCAGCGTCGGCTGAGCAATGTAACCATCCGGCTTGGCGATCAGCAAAGCGCGGAAGCGCTCAATCTCTGCCTTGGTTGCGGCCGGACCAACCAGCATGCCGTAACCGCCGGCACCATGCACTTCCTTGACAACCAGTTCAGACAAATGAGCAAGCACGTATTTGAGTTCTTCCGGCTTACGACACATGTGCGTTGGCACGTTATTCAACGTCGGTTCTTCACCGAGGTAGAAACGAATCATCTCTGGCACATAGGGGTAGATTGACTTGTCGTCCGCCACACCGGTGCCAATGGCGTTGGCCAGCGTCACATTGCCCGCCTGATAGGCGCGCAGTATGCCCGGCACACCAAGCGTGGAATCGGCACGGAAAACTTCCGGGTCCATGTAATCGTCGTCAATCCGGCGGTAAATCACATCCACGCGTTGCGGACCTTGCGTCGTGCGCATGTAGACCGTTTCGTTCTTGACGTAGAGATCGCGCCCTTCGACCAGCTCGACACCCATCTGCTGAGCCAGGAAGGTATGTTCAAAGTAGGCGCTGTTGTAGGCGCCAGGCGTCAACACAACCACCGTTGGGTCACTGACCCCGTTCGGCGCCACGGCACGCAGTTTTTCCAGAAGCATGTCCGGGTAATGCTGGACAGGTGCAACCTTGTGCTTGGCGAACAACTCCGGGAAGAGACGCATCATCATCTTGCGGTCTTCGAGCATGTAGGAAACACCTGATGGCACGCGAAGATTGTCTTCCAAGACGTAGAACTCACCGGCACCGGCGCGCACGATATCAACACCGGCGATATGCGCATAAACGCCACCAGGAACGTCAATACCCTTCATCACCGGGCGGTATTGCGCATTGTTGAGGATTTGTTCAGCAGGAATCTTGCCGGCCTTGAGAATTTCCTGATCATGGTAAATATCGTTCAGGAACATATTCAGCGCCTTGACGCGCTGACGCAGGCCAGCCTGCATCGAGGTCCACTCCGCCGAAGGAATGATGCGCGGAATGATGTCAAAAGGAATCAAGCGCTCCTTGCCTGCCTCCTCACCGTAGACCGCAAAGGTAATCCCGACCCGATGAAAAGCCAGATCGGCTTCGGCCCGCTTGCGGGCAATGCGCTCCGGCGGAGTCGCCTTGAGCCATTCATCGTAACCCTGGTAATGCGATCGAACGCCGCCGTTGGCGTCCATCATTTCGTTATAGAAGTTCATTTTTTGACTCGTCGCTGAGGATGATCTCGCCTGTATTTCAGCAGGTTCCGTGCCACAGGTAAAACACGCATTAAATCAGATGATTATGAAACCGCTATGCAATACAACGCCCCAACATGGTGCGCATCTCATTCAAAGTGGTGCAGAAAACAAAAAACCCGCCGGATCGCTCCGGCGGGTTTTCTTTAAGCCTTTTCTTCCGGAACGATCAGGCGCGTTCGAAGATAACCGCGATACCTTGACCACCACCGATACACATCGTGACCAGTGCGTACTTGCCGCCGATGCGCTCAAGTTCGTACAACGCCTTGGTGGCGATGAAGGCACCGGAACAACCAACCGGGTGGCCGAGGGCGATAGCGCCGCCGTTCACGTTGGTCTTGGCGGGATCGAGACCAAGCACTTTGGAAACAGTCAGTGCCTGAGCAGCAAAAGCTTCGTTGGATTCGATAACGTCCATCTGATCCAGGGTCAGGCCAGCCTTTTTCAGGGCCAGCTTGGTTGCCGGGATCGGACCTTCGCCCATGATGTCGTTCGGCACACCAGCGACAGCGTAGGAAGCGATACGAGCCATGGCCTTGTGACCAGCCTTGGCAGCGACATCAGCAGCAGCCAGGACGAAGAAAGCTGCGCCATCATTGATGCCTGAAGCGTTACCGGCGGTAACGGTACCGTCTTTCTTGAAAGCCGGCTTCATCTTGGCCAGCGATTCCATCGTCGTGTTCGACTTGACGTGCTCGTCGGTGTCGAACACCACTTCGCCCTTGCGGGTCTGTTTGACGATCGGGAAGATCTGCGACTTGAAGCGACCTTCAGCAATAGCGACCGTAGCGCGGCGCTGGGACTCAACCGCCAGCGCATCCTGATCTTCACGGCTGAAGCCATGCTTGGTAGCGAGGTTTTCTGCGGTGATACCCATGTGGCCGACACCAAACGGATCAGTCAGCACGGCAACCATCGAGTCGATAGCCTTGGTGTCACCCATGCGAGCACCAGAACGCAGTGCCGGCAACAGGTAGGTGGCCTTGGACATGACCTCAACACCGCCACCGATACCGTAGTCGGCATCACCCAGCATCAGGTTCTGGGCGGTGGTAACGATACCCTGCAGGCCGGAGGCGCACAGGCGGCTTACTTGCATGGCAACGGAGTCCATCGACAAGCCAGCTTGAATTGAGGCAACGCGGGAAACATAAGCGTAGCGGGAATCGGTCGGCATCGTGGTGCCAACGGTTACATAGTTGATTGCCAGCGGATCGACTCCGGAACGAGCAATCGCTTCTTTCATCACAACACCAGCCAGTTCGGTGCTTTCAAAATCGGCCAGGGAACCACCAAAGGCACCAATCGGGGAACGAACTGCGCTTAGAACGACGACGTCTCTGCTCATATAAATCTCCAGATAAAAATAATTCAGCCCACCAGACTGGCAAGCCCCAACAAAAACTGCAATAACATTCACTCTGCCGTGACTCACCGACGAGCCTATCGGCACTCCTGCATCAAATCGAAATCAGTCGATCAAGCAGAAACTCACTGATGATACCGAAAATTTGCGGTGAGAATATGGACAAATCGTTGTGCATAGCAGCATTGCTCTCATGCCGGCAGCACGCCAAGGCGCTCGGTCAGCGAGCGGATCATGCCGGCAGTCGCTCCCCATATGAAATAATCACCGTAAGGCATGGCAAAGAAATGGCGCAGGGCTCCCCGGTGATGCAGGGAATGCCGCTTATGATTTTCCGGATTGAGCAAAAAGGCCAAAGGCACTTCAAAAACCTCTGCCACTTCAAATTGATCCGGCGTCAACTCGAAAGGCGGGCGCACCAAGGCAACAACAGGCGTTACACGAAAACCGGTGCCGGTGCGGTATTCAGGCAAAAAACCAATGACCTCAATGTGCTCACCAGCGAGGCCGATTTCTTCTTGCGTCTCGCGCAAGGCGGTATGAATCGGCGAAAGATCTACATCTTCGACGCGACCACCGGGAAAACTGATCTGACCGGCGTGATCACGCAGATGCGCGGTACGCTGGGTGAGCAATACTGTTTCGCCGCCCTCGCGCAGCACAATAGGGAAAAGCACCGCCGCCGGCGTCAGTGGTAATCCTTCGCCACCTTCTTCCTGAACAAAATGTCCGTCTAGCGGCTCGGCCAGCAGGCAATTACGAATTTTTTCGAGATCAACACTCATGCCGTCGCGGCGTCATCCTCAATCTCGGCATGAACGGAATTCAGTGCATCCTGTAAGGTTTCTTCGGACAAGTCGTTAATCGAAGTAGCCACCATATCGGCTGCTTCAACCGCGCCCAAAGGCAGGCGTTTGCTGTCGAGGCAAGCAATCAAGGCAGCCGAAGCCCCAACCACACGCAGAATGCTCTGGCGTTCATTCATCAAAATTTCCAGTTCCGGCTCAACAGGGTCAATTTCCTGATCCCGGCTTGGCATGATTTCTCTCCTAATATTGTTTTTTCAGCGTCATCGTACCGCCGTCGCGCTGCATTTCCATCCGGTTCAAGAAACTCATGCCGAGCAGCGCTACCGGCAAATCGTTTTGATGCACCAGGGCATCCACATTGTGCAGCGTCACATCGCCGATGCGCACTGTATCCAGTTTTACTTTACTCACCTGCGCCTGTCCATTAGCCGTATTGGTCATGCCGCGCTGGCCTTTGCTCGCATCAATGCCGATTCGCCGCGCATCGCTCGCCCCCAAGGAAATCAGGGTAGCGCCAGTATCGACTAAAAACTTGACCGAAGCGCCGTTTACCGTCCCATTCGTTACAAAATGTCCCTGGCTATCGGCCGTCAGAATCACCTTGCCTGAGCCATCGGCATTTGCACTGCCGACAGCATGTTGACCAACACGCAGTGGTCGTTTTTTACCATCGACCTCAACGATTGCCTGATCACCAGTCACGGAAATCAGCCGCACACCATCGACCGCCTGCCCAACGGCAACAGCCCTCGGCTCACCGCCATTAATCATCAACATTGCCTTGCTGCCCATGATGCCGGCAAGGCCAACATCGAGCGCTGAGGCGGCGCAGGAAAAGGTGCAAAGACAACCCAGCAAGGTAATATGGAAGCTCATTCCATTCGCCCGGTTGCTCGCCATGCGCCCAGTCGCCATCTTTCGTCACTCCCCCACTGAAGGTCCGGGCTATTTTGCCATATTCCTTGAGCAACAAGGGATTCCATGGCAGCTGATTGCCCTTGATGAAGGCGAATCGGTACCGGTTACAGTCGACGCCTTTTCCGGACTTTGTTTTATGGGCGGGCCGATGAGTGTGAATGATCCCCTCCCCTGGATCGCCCCGGTTTGTGATCTGATCCGTGAAGCAGTGGTGAAAAAAATACCTGTCATTGGCCACTGCCTGGGCGGTCAATTGATGAGCAAAGCGCTTGGCGGCACGGTGGGCAAAAACCCGGTCAAGGAAATTGGCTGGGGTGAAACACGTGGTGAAGACAATGAAATTTCCCGGCACTGGCTAGGCGATTTTTCCGACAAACAGGGGATGGCCTTTCATTGGCACGGTGAAACCTTCAGCCTCCCGGCAGGTGCGACACGCCTCGCCGGCAACGCACATTGCACCAACCAGATGTTCGCCCTTGGCCCGCACCTCGGCATGCAGTGCCACGTTGAGATGACACCAGAAATGATTGCCACCTGGTGCGAACAGTGGGCCGATGAAGCCATGTCTGCCGCCGACTTGGCCAGTGTGCAGACTCCGGAGGTAATGCAGGCGCAAATCCGTGAGCACCTGCCAGCCATGCGCCAATTATCCGGGCAGCTTTACTCGGTGTGGATCAAGGGTCTGCAACACTGAGCATCAAGACAAAAAAAGGGCAGCCAGGCTGCCCAATTTTTTGACCGATTTTCACGGTTGACCGCAACAGATGCCTAGTCGCGGAAATTGCCGTACTTGATCGGGAAATCCGTAATCGATTTGGTCACCAAGGCAATACAGCCCTGCAGATCGTCGCGCTTGGCACCTTGCACGCGCACCGAATCGCCCTGAATCGAAGCCTGCACCTTCAGCTTGCCATCCTTGATCATCTTGACGATCTTCTTGGCCAGTTCGCTGTCGATACCGTCCTTGATCTTCATTTCCTGCTTCACCTTGTTGCCGGAAACGCTCTGAATTTTCTGGTGATCAAGCCGCTTGACGCTTTCCTTCTCCTTCTTTTCCATGGCCGGGAAAAAGAAGATCCTTGATCTGGTCGAGCTGGAAGTCTGAATCACCGTGCAGCGTGATGACCTTATCTTTCTCGTTCAACTCAACCTTGGCGGTGGTGCCTTTAAAGTCGTAGCGATTATCGATCTGACGCGAGGTGACATCGATCGCGTTTTTCAAGGCCTCGATATCGGCTTCTGAAGTGAAATCAAAGCTTGGCATGGCGCTTATCCAAAGTGGCAAACGTAATGATACGCATCGCCTTCGCGAAGCAATCTCAAACGAGGAATTGCCCGGTACATTGAAGGACTGGCCATCGCCGTAGGTCGTCCACTCGCTCTCGCCCTTCAGCTTGACGCGGCAGGAACCGCCAACGCCTTCCATGATTTCCGGTGCGCCTGTATTGAAAGTCAGGCTGGACGGCAGGATCACGCCAACGGTCTTCTTCGTGCCATCGGCCAGCACCACAGTGTGGCTAACACACTTGCCGTCGAAATAAACATTGGCCTTTTTGACCACGGAAACATTGTCGTATTGCGACATTTAAATACCCCACAATTTTTGAATTACAGCCTTGGCAAGAAAGCCAACCATGCCGAAAGCCAGTACGAAGAAAAGCACAAAGGTGCCTGTCTTGCCGGCTTTCGACTTCCAGGCAATTTCGCCAATAATAAAAAGCATGAAAAGAATGAAAAAGCCCACCCCCCAGGTCGAACCGAAATCCGCCAATTGCTCCTCGGTAAAACCAAACAGGGTGTTGGGTTCCATCGCTTAGGCCTTGCCGTTCTTGGCGCGCAGATTGGCGGCAATACGCAGACGCAGCGCGTTGAGCTTGATGAAACCGGCGGCATCCTTCTGGTCGTAAGCGCCTGCATCATCCTCAAAGGTGGCGATGGTCGGGTCGAACAGGGAATCCGTCTTGGAGTCACGGCCGACTACGATCACGTTGCCCTTGTACAGTTTGACGCGGACGAAACCATTGACAACGCTTTGCGTATGATCAATCAGCGTCTGCAGCGCGATGCGCTCCGGGCTCCACCAGTAGCCGTTGTACACCAGGCTGGCGTAACGCGGCATCAGGTCATCCTTGAGGTGAGCAACTTCACGGTCAAGACAGACCGATTCAATCGCACGGTGAGCGCGCAGCATGATGGTGCCGCCGGGAGTTTCGTAACAGCCGCGAGACTTCATGCCAACGTAACGGTTTTCAACCAGATCAAGACGGCCAATGCCATGTGCGCCGCCCATCTTGTTCAGGGTCGCCAATACGGTTGCCGGGCTCATGCGCGTGCCATTGAGGCCGACGATGTCGCCCTTCGCATATTCGATGTCGAGGTATTCCGCCTTATCCGGTGCAGCTTCCGGCGAAACTGTCCAGCGCCACATCGATTCCTCGGCTTCAGCCGCCGGGTTTTCCAGATGACGGCCTTCGTAGGAGATGTGCAGCAGATTGGCATCCATCGAGTAGGGCGAACCACCCTGCTTGTGCTTCATATCAACCGGGATGTTGTGCTCTTCGGCATAAGCCATCAGTTTTTCGCGCGACAACAGATCCCACTCACGCCACGGGGCGATAACCTTGATGCCCGGCTTCAGCGCGTAGGCGCCCAGCTCGAAACGCACCTGGTCGTTGCCCTTACCGGTCGCACCATGCGAAATCGCATCAGAACCGGTGGCATTGACGATATCAATCAAACGCTTGGCGATCAGCGGACGGGCAATCGAAGTACCGAGCAGGTATTCGCCTTCATAAACCGTGTTACAGCGAAACATCGGGAAGACGAAATCGCGGACGAACTCTTCGCGCAGGTCGTCGATGAAGATATTTTCCGGCTTGATGCCGAACTGCAGTGCCTTGGCCCGTGCCGGCTCCAGCTCTTCGCCCTGACCGAGGTCGGCGGTGAAGGTCACCACTTCACATTGATAGGTATCCTGCAGCCACTTGAGGATGACGGAGGTATCCAAACCACCGGAATAGGCCAACACTACTTTTTTAACGTCGCTCATTTCTGTTTCCTTATTTCGTTTCAAGCCTGCCCAACAGCAGGTATTCCATCAAAGCTTTTTGTACGTGCAGCCTGTTCTCGGCTTCATCCCAAACCACTGATTGCGGACCATCCATCACTTCGCCCGTCACTTCTTCGCCCCGATGCGCCGGCAGACAATGCATGAAAATTGCCTTTGGATCAGCAACCCGCATCATCTCGCCATCGACACACCAATCGGCAAAAGCCTTGATCCGCGCTTCGTTCTCGGCCTCGAAGCCCATTGAGGTCCAGACATCCGTCGTTACCAGATCAGCACCACGGCAGGCGTCCATCGGGTCGGCAAAAATCTGGAAACGCTGTGCGTCGACACCGGCAATCAGTTCAGGTTGCAATTCATAGCCCGGCGGGGTTGAAACATGCACCTTGAAATCCAGCACCTGCGCCGCCTGTAGCCAGGTATTACACATATTATTGGCATCCCCCACCCAGGCTACCGTCTTGCCTTGAATACAGCCGCGATGCTCGGTGTAGGTAAAAATATCAGCCAGAATCTGGCACGGGTGATATTCGTTGGTCAGGCCGTTAATCACCGGTACGCGCGAGTTGGCAGCAAAACGCTCAATGATCTCCTGCTCAAACGTGCGAATCATCACCACATCGCTCATTCGCGAAATCACCTGTGCCGCATCCTCGACCGGCTCACCACGCCCCAGTTGCGAGTCACGGGTATTAAGGTAGATGGCCGAACCGCCCAACTGATGCATGCCCGCCTCAAAAGAAAGCCGCGTCCGCGTACTGGCTTTCTCGAAAATCATCACCAGCGTGCGATCGACCAGCGGCCAGTATTTTTCATACGACTTGAACTGATTTTTGATCCAGCGCGAACGCTCGAAGACGTAGGCAAACTCTTCGCGTGTGAAATCCTTGAATTGCAAAAAATGCTTGATCGCCATGATTTTAGGCCGCCAAAAAATCCTTGATGAGGGGAACGGTACGGTCAACCAGCTCTTTTGCCTCATTTTCGCTAAAAATCAATGACGGCAAAAAGCGAATCACTTTATCGGATGTCACGTTGATCAACACCCCGGCAGCCAGCGCCTTGCCAACCAGTTCACCACAAGGACGATCCAGTTCAATGCCGATCATCAAGCCGTGTCCACGAATCTCGACAAGGCCTTTGCAGCCAGCCAGTGCATCAACCATCAGTTGCCTGATCAACGCACCAACGCGCTCGGCATTGGCCATCAGGCCATCCTGCTTGATGGTTTCAATTGTGGTCAGTGCTGCCGTACAAGCCAGTGGATTACCGCCAAAGGTAGAGCCATGATTTCCCGGCCCGAAAAGACCGGCCGCCTTGCCACTTACCATGCAGGCACCAATCGGCACACCCGATCCAAGACCTTTGGCCAAAGTTGCCACATCCGGCTGAATACCAGCGTGCTGATAGCCAAACCATTTGCCGGTGCGCGCCATGCCACATTGCACTTCGTCGCAGATCAGCAACCAACCCTGCTCATCACAGAGCTTGCGCAACTCTTTCTGGTACTCGATGGAAGCCAGATGAATTCCGCCTTCACCCTGAACAATTTCGAGCATCACGGCAACGATGTTCTTATTGTGTTCGGCAACCGTCTTGATCGCTTCCAAATCATCGTAAGGCACACGAACAAAGCCAGAAACCAAAGGCTCAAAACCGGCCTGTGCCTTGCGGTTACCGGTTGCCGACAGCGTCGCCATGGTCCGGCCATGGAAAGCTTTTTCCATCACAATGATGGTCGGATTATCGATCCCCTTTTTGTGCCCGTAGAAGCGCGCCAACTTGATCGCAGCCTCATTTGCCTCGCAACCGGAATTGCAGAAGAAGATTTCCTGCATGCCGGACAGTTCGGCCAGCTTGCCAGAAAGCTGCTCCTGCTCACGAATTGCGTAGAGATTGGAGGTGTGTAACATGCGACCGGCCTGGGCTGCTATCGCTGCCACCAGCTTGGGATGTGCGTGGCCCAGCGTGGATACGGCGATCCCGGACAAAGCGTCCAGATACTCCTTGCCCTCGGTATCGGTAATCCGGCAGCCATTTCCGTGACTAAAAGTCACTGGCAACCGAGCATAGGTATTCATGACATGCGACATGAGCTCGACCCCAAAAACAAAAAAGACGGCCATCGCCGCCAGAATGATAACTGCTCCATCGGGCCGTATAATCCCGAAAGAGTTGTACAAACCATGATGTTAAGTGAAAAATACGGCCTTGTATAGAACGACAAAACCATGCGTATTGCAATTTTCAACCAGAAAGGCGGCGTCGGCAAAACGACGACTGCGCTCAACCTTGGCGCAGCCCTCAATCGATCAGGAAATTCGCCTCTACTGCTTGACCTCGACCCCCAAGGTCACCTCTCCAGCATTCATGGCAAAGCACCGGTGGAAGCCAACCGCAGCCTATTTGCTTTTTATCAGGACATTCGCAATCTATCAGAGCTAGAGATAGCGTGGGACCACATTGGCCATCTGATTCCTGCCCACCAGCAACTGATCAAGGTTGACTCGATTTTTGGCAAAGGCCCGGCCATTCTCAACAAGCTGCGCAACGGTCTGGAAGCGCTCGAAGCAACAAATGATCGACCAACACTGATTGACTGCTGCCCCTACATTGGGGTCCTTGCCTTGAACGCCATTTTTGCCTGTGACTGCCTGGTCATTCCGATTTCAACGGACTACCTATCCCTCCAGGCCGCAGATCACATTACGCGCACCCTGCAAGTACTGGAACCCGTGCTCAAGCGCCGGATTGAGCGCCGCTATTTGCTGACTCGATTTGACCGCAGACGGCGAATGAGCGATGACGTACGAAGCAAGCTGCGCGAACGTTATGGCGACGATGTGCTCGACACAGTCATTTCCGAAAACGTGTCAGTCGCTGAAAGTCCTTCACTGAATCAGGACGTCTATCGCCACAATGCTTCGAGCAGTGGCGCCCACGACCACACTACACTGCTGCACGAACTGGTAGAACGCGGCGACCTGAACATCACGCTGAAATAATCAGATCAACAACGTCTTCGTAATTCAAATGGCCGTGCCGACCGGCTGGGTTGCCTTGCTGGCAATGCGACTCAATGATTTCGCAATCAATATAAATTTGGCGCAACTTACGGCAAGCATCCGCTTCGCTCTGGCCAAAAATCGACAGATTATCAACCAGGACACCAGCACGGGTTCGGATTCGGAAGCCATATTTCGTGATCGATGAGGACTGCATAAAACCCCCTACAGATCAATGACGTAGGTTCAGTATATGCAGCCAGTTCTGGAAATACAACGTATCCCGTTCAGAAGAAAAAGGATTTATCGTTCAACATGGCAAAGATGCCACACCGCTAATGCTTCTGCTAGAATGATCCGATCAGAGGTCGCAACGCCCGCTAACGCAGAGTAGAACAATGACAACATCCGCATCGACCACTTTCATCATTGTTGGCCTGACCACACAAGGTCGCAAATTTAGACCCAGTGACTGGGCTGAACGTTTGTGTGGTGTCATGTCGGCCTTTGGTGCCGAACGCAAGATGAAATACTCCCCCTACGTTGGCCCCGGTGACTACAACGGCGAAAAAGCTGTTTTTGTCGTCGGTCGTCTCGGAGAAATTGAACCCATGGTATATCGGTTCATGCTCAATTTTGCGCAGGATAACGACTTGCAAATTATTGACGGTGTTTGCTCAATCGATCACAAACCTTAGTAGCAACGCTAAATACAGGAAATAAAAAAGGCACCCGCAGGTGCCTTTTTTTACACTGCCAGACTAATCAGGCAGCAACAGCTGCGATTGCCTTGATCTGAGCAGAAAGACGGCTCTTGGTGCGGGAAGTTTTGTTCTTATGAACAATTTTCTTGTCCGCAATGCGATCCATCACAGCAACGGATTGCTGAAAAACGGTCTGAGCAGCCGCTTTGTCACCAGCATCGATTGCCTGACGCACACGCTTGATTGCGGTCCGCAGGGTCGAACGCAGGCTACCGTTGTGGGAGCGCTGCTTGTCAGCTTGACGTGCACGCTTGCGAGCTTGTGCGGTATTGGCCATGTAAATTATCCGGTAGAAAAATCTGAATTCAAGATTCTATCAGAAATTAATCTCGTCATGCAAGTCAAAACCATAGGCAATTAGTTATGCGCCAGTTCTTTTGGCAAAGGGAATGAAACATTTTCCTCCACCCCTGCCAATTGTTTAACCTCTGCACCGGTCAAACCAACGATACGGTCAACTACCTGGCGGACCAGAATTTCTGGCGCGGAGGCGCCGGCAGAAACACCAATTTTGGTTTTGCCCTCCAACCACGCAGTCTCGATTTCATCCGGCCCATCCAGCAAATAGGCCGAGATGCCGCGCGCGACAGCCACTTCCTTCAAGCGGCGCGAGTTCGAGCTATTAGGGCTACCGACGACCAGCACCAAATCACACTGATCGACCAAGGCCTTGACTGCATCCTGTCGATTCTGGGTGGCGTAGCAAATATCGTCCTTCTTTGGCCCTTGCACATCGGGAAACTGCGCCTTTAGTGCATCGATAACCCGCGAAGCATCATCAATTGATAACGTGGTTTGAGTTACAAAGGAAAGTTGCTTCGGTTGGCTAACTTTCAGTTTCGCCACATCCTCGACCGTCTCGACCAGATACATCCCATCGCTACTTTGCCCCATGGTGCCTTCAACTTCCGGATGCCCCTTGTGACCGATCATGACAACTTCGCGCGCCTGCTTGCGCATTTTTCCGACTTCGACATGAACCTTGGTGACCAGCGGACAAGTCGCGTCAAATACTTTCAGACTCCGTTGCTCAGCCTCAATAAATACCGCTTTTGAAACACCATGAGCGCTGAAGATAACCGTACCGCCAGCAGGCACTTCGCTCAATTCATCGATAAAAACGGCCCCTTTGGCGCGCAGATCATCACAAACAAACTTGTTGTGTACAACTTCGTGGCGAACGTAAATAGGAGCACCAAACCGTTCCAGCGCACGCTCAACGATTGTGATGGCGCGTTCGACACCAGCACAGAAGCCACGTGGATTGGCGAGGATGACTTGCATTTACATGATTCCGATAATTTTCACTTCGAAGCGGATTGCTTTTCCGGCCATCGGGTGATTGAAGTCGAACAAGGCATGCGTGGCATCCAGCTCACGCAGAAAACCGGCGAAGGTGCCACCTTGAGGAGCACTGAATTCGACGACAGAATTCTCCTTGAGTTCCATGTCGGCCGGCAATCCGCTACGGGCAATGCGCTCAACGAGACGTGCGTTGTGTTGACCGAAGGCCTGTTCCGGCTCCAGCTCGAAGACAAAGGTTTCATGTGCAGGCAAGCCGATCAGCACTGATTCAAGGTTCTCTGCGAGTTGACCGCTACCCATTTGCAAGGTCGCTGGGCTCATGTCAAAAGTCGAGAGAAACTCTTCGCCATCAAGCGCAGTAATCCGGTAATGCAAGGTCAAGTAGCTGTCAGAACGCACGATCATGATTTTTTCCTAGACTTTCTTGTTTGTTACGGTCAACTGCCCAAACACCAGCAAAATTGCCCCGACGGTAATGGCCGAATCGGCGACGTTGAAGGCTGGCCAATAAAAGCCGGCAGCGTGCCATTGGATGAAGTCGACAACGGCGCCAAAACGCAGGCGGTCGATCACATTGCCCAGTGCGCCGCCCATGACCAACGTCAGGGCTAGCGAAAGTAGCTTTTGCTCAGGGTGCTTTTTCAATTCAAACGCAATCCAGGCAGAAACCGCAATCGCCAGAATGCTGAAAAACCAGCGCTGCCAACCCGGCTGATCGGCGAGAAAGCTGAAGGCTGCGCCGGGGTTGTAGGTCAGCACCCAGTTCCAGAAAGGCGCAACGTAGATCGTCTCGCCAAACCGGATAGTTTCCAGAACCAGCCACTTGCTGAGCTGGTCAAGCACAATGACCAGGCCGGCCAGCGCATACCAGCGCTTGGCATCAGGCACAGTTGCGAACCTCGCCCTCGCCATGCAGATTGCTGACGCAGCGGCCGCACAAAGCTGGATGATCGAGATTAGCACCAACATCCTCACGCACATGCCAGCAGCGCTCACACTTGCCGTGGGTGGAAGCCTGAGCGACCAGCTTTTCTTCTGCCGCCTTGATGACATCGACTTTCGAGGCAATCAGCACAAACTTGAGGTCATCGCCGAGGGAAGTCAGCAAATCAAATTTCTCGCCAGAACAATGCAGCTCGACTTCGGCTTGCAGCGAAGAGCCAATTTTGCCAGCCTCGCGCAACTCTTCCAGCGCCTTGGTCACTTCGGCACGCACGCTACGAATTTGCGACCACTTGGCCAGCAGCTCGCCCTCGCCTTCCGGCTTCGGTAGTTCGTGCCAAGTGTGCAACATGATCGACTGCTCGGCATCCTTGGTCAGCAACTGCCAGACTTCTTCCGCAGTGAAGGAAAGAATCGGTGCCATCAGTTTGGTGAAGGCTTGCAGGATATGCCAGAGCGCCGACTGGGCCGAACGGCGCGAACGTGAATTCGGTGCCGTGGTGTACAGGCGGTCTTTCAGAATATCGAGGTAGAAACCGCCGAGGTCTTCGGAACAGAAGGTTTGCAGAGACTGAACTACACGGTGGAATTCGTAACGGTCATAGTCAGCCTGACAATCAGACTGCAATTCGCGGGTCAAGGCCAGCGCGTAACGGTCGATCTCCAGCCATTGCTCTACCGGCAGCATATCCTTGGCGGCATCGAAATCGCTGGTATTGGCCAACACGAAACGCAAGGTGTTACGGATGCGGCGATAACCTTCGACGACGCGCTTTAAAATTTCGTCGGAAATCGACAGCTCACCGGAGTAATCGGTCGAGGCAGTCCATAAGCGCAGAATCTCGGCGCCCATTTTGTCGGAAACCTGCTGCGGCGCAATGACGTTGCCTTTCGACTTCGACATCTTGTGTCCCTTGCCATCGACAACGAAACCATGCGTCAGTAGCGCCTTGTAGGGTGCGCGACCATCGATGGCGCAACCGGAGAGCAGCGAGGAATGGAACCAGCCGCGATGCTGGTCGGAGCCTTCCAGATACAAATCAGCCGGATAAGCTAGTTCCTTAGCGTGCGAGCCGCGCAGGACATGCCAGTGCGTCGTACCGGAATCGAACCAGACATCCAGTGTGTCCTTCATCTTGTTGTACTGATCGGCCTCGGCGCCGAGCAATTCCGCCGGATCGAGACTGAACCAGGCTTCGATGCCAGCCTTTTCGACGCGCTGAGCGACCTGCTCCACCAGTTCGGCTGTACGTGGATGCGGCAGGCCGGTTTCCTTGTGCAGGAAGAAAGGAATCGGCACGCCCCAGTTACGCTGACGCGAGACACACCAATCCGGGCGCGTCTTCATCATGCCCTCAAGACGAGCGCGCCCCCAAGCCGGGAAGAACTGGGTTTCATCAACAGCGCGTTCGGCAATCCAGCGCAGTGTCGAGGCATCTTCGTTTTTCTTGTGGTCCATGCCGATGAACCACTGCGTCGTCGCCCGAAAAATAATTGGCGTTTTGTGACGCCAGCAATGCGGGTAGCTATGCAAAATTTTCTCGACTTTTAGCAGTCGACCGCAACACTCCAACTCCTGCAACACCAGCGGGTTGGCTTCCCATACCGTTTTGCCGGCCAATTCGCCAACCGACAGCGCCGGCGTGTTGCCGAGAAATTTGCCGTCATTGCCGACCGGATTATTGACCGGCAGGCCATATTTTTTGCCGATGTTGTAGTCGTCCACACCATGCGCCGGCGCGGTATGAACCAGACCAGTACCCGCTTCAGTGGTGACATGGGTACCGCAAATGATCGCCACATCGCGATGCTGGAATGGGTGCTTGAGCAGAATCTGGTCCAGCTTGTCGCCGGTGGTCGACGCAATTGTTTTGCCTTCTAGCGCATAGCGTTTGAGGGCTGCCTCGACCAGTTCGCGAACCAGTATCAACGAGCCCTTTTCGGTTTCAACGAGATCGTAGGTCAATTCCGGATGGACGCTGACCGCTTCGTTGGCCGGCAAGGTCCATGGGGTTGTCGTCCAGATCACCGCAAAGGCAGGACCACGCAGATGGGTCAGGCCAAAGGCCGTTGCCAGCTTTTCGACATGGTTGCCATGCACTTCAAAAGCTACGTCAATGGCCGGGGAGGTCTTGTCTTCGTGCTCGACCTCGGCTTCAGCAAGCGCCGAACCACAATCCAGACACCAGTTAACCGGTTTCAAACCCTGATAGAGATAGCCTTGCTCCAAAATTTTGCCCAAGGCACGAATTTCACCAGCTTCCGCCGAATAATTCATGGTCAGGTAAGGATTGCTCCAGTCGCCCAGCACACCGAGACGGATGAAGTCTTTTTTCTGGCGCTCGACCTGTTCGGCTGCATAGGCACGCGACAATTCACGCACCTTGTCGGCGGGAATCTGTTTGCCGTGCAGTTTCTCGATCTGATGCTCAATCGGCAAACCGTGGCAATCCCAGCCCGGCACATAGGGCGCATCGAAACCGCTGAGCGTCTTGGCGCGAACAATGATGTCCTTCAACACTTTGTTAACCGCATGGCCGATGTGAATATCACCGTTGGCGTAAGGCGGGCCATCGTGCAGTACAAAGCGCGGACGACCGGCACAAACCTCGCGGATGCGCTGGTAGAGTTTCTTTTCCTGCCAAAGCCCAACCCACAACGGCTCGCGCTTGGGCAAATCGCCGCGCATCGGAAAAGGGGTATCGGTCAGGTTCAGGGTATCTTTGTAATCAGCCATTTTGTGCACTCAAAGCTTGAAAAAGGCCCGGGCTGCCATCGCATCTGCTGCGATCTGCGCCTTGAGGGCATCTAAATTGGGAAAACGTTGCTCGTTACGCAGTTTGTGGACGAAACGAACGGAAAGGTGCGCCCCATAAATATCGCGCTCGAAATCAAAAAGATGAACTTCCAGCAAGGGTCGCGTGCCGCCCAGCGTTGGCCGAATGCCCAAATTGGCGACGCCCGGCAGCGGCTTGTCGCCCAAGCCGGCAACCTCAACCGCAAAGACACCGGACATCGGCAACGGGTTGTGCTTGATGCGAATATTGGCGGTGTGAAAACCTAATTGACGACCTATTTTGTCGCCATGCCTAACGCTGCCATCAATCACATAAGGCCGACCCAGAAGATTTGCCGCCTGCTCCATATCACCTGCAGCCAAAGCCTTGCGCACACCAGAACTTGAAGCTCTTTCGCCGTCAACCGTAACACTGCCCATAGACTCAACCGTAAAATTGGCTTGCAACCCGGCGCTCTGCAGCATGGCAAAGTCACCGGAACGTCCTTTGCCGAAACGGAAATCATCTCCAATGATCAAGTGACGGGCGCGCAAACCGGTAACCAGTACAGTGTCTATAAACTGCGCGGCGGATAATCCGGCAAATGCCGCATTAAAGCGGCAAACCATAACTTGCTCAACGCCAGCATCAGCGAGCAATTCAAGTTTCTCCCGCAATGTCGTAAGACGCGCCGGTGCCGATTCCGGGGCGAAAAACTCTCGCGGATGCGGCTCAAAGGTCAGGATGGTCGCTGGCAAACCTGCCGCTCGAGCAGCAACAACTAGGCGTTCCAGCAGGGCTAAATGGCCGCGATGAACTCCGTCAAAATTACCGATAGCCAGCGCCGTAGGGCCGGAAACCGGACGCGAAAACCCGCGAAAAACCTGCATCTGATGCCCGAAAAAAAGGGCCAATTATAGCGGCATTGTCCGAACCAATGCCGTATAGACCAATTTCCAGTCAAAGCTATCGCTCAAGAATATTAGAATTTCATACGCCATTAGTTATAATTAGTAACATTGTCACAAATTCATCGTTCTTGTCACCCTTCATGCTCAAGTTGATTGATCACATTGTTCGAATTTCGGCGCGCCGCGATCGAACAGAAATCAACACAGCATTTCTTGAGGCCGTGCTCGACCTGTTTAGGCCTCACTCCCTACGCATTTACCGCTGTTTCTCAAGCGCGTCGAAAGTCGTCGTATTTGCCTGCGCCGGTTTTGGCGAAGAAGGCACTTTTTCACACAATGCCTATCTACCGGAGCGCAGATATTGCAAGCCAATCGAGCAAGATCGATTGCTCCGCCAGGCACACAGGGAAGCATCAATCGTCCTGGATGTACTGCCGGACGGTTCAAACCGACTGGTTTTCCCTGTCCATTCAATGAATCGGCTGATTTATCTGGTTGATATCGTCATTAGCGAAACCTTCCCCGCCGAACAGCGAGTCCTATTGATGGGACTCGTGGAGTATTTCACCCACCATATTGCACTCCTTGATTACGGTGAAGGAGACACGCTTACCGGCCTGGCCAATCGCAAAACTTTCGACAAGCATCTATTCGAAGTACTGGGTCAGGCGGCTAATGACGAAAAAAATTCATTCATTAGTGGTCAGCGGCGTCGTAAAGGCGGCCAGGATGGCCGACACTGGCTGGCGGTTTGCGATATTGATCATTTCAAACAGGTCAACGATACGCATGGCCATCTGATCGGCGATGAAGTATTGGTTATGTTTGCCCGATTAATGAGTGAATCGTTTCGTTACGACGATCAAATATTTCGTTTTGGCGGTGAAGAATTTATTGCCGTCCTCCAACCCGCTCCTCAGAGCAATGTTCTCGCTGTCTTTGAGCGGTTTCGACAGGCCGTAGAAACGCACATTTTTAGCCGTGTTGGCCATGTTACCGTCAGCATTGGTTACAGCCAACTCTTGCCCAACGATATGCCATCCGATGTCATTGATCGTGCCGATGAAGCCCTTTACTATGCCAAACGCAATGGACGAAACCAGTCCGCCTGTTTCGAAAGCCTGCTCGCCGCAGGGGAAATTGCAGCCAAGACATCAGCCAAGGGCGAAATCGAATTGTTTTGAGTGGAATTAACCGAGCGAGGCGAGTTTGGCCTTCGGTCCCGGTGGATGCTTGATGAAATATTGCCGCACACCACGAACAATAGCTTCGGCCAATTTGTCCTGATAGGCATCATCATTCAAACGGCGCTCTTCATCCGGGTTCGAGATAAATGCAGTTTCGATTAATGCAGAAGGAATATCGGGCGCTTTAAGTACTGCAAAGCTGGCTTGCTCGACGTTGTTTTTATGCAGAGTATTGACGCCGCCCAGTTCGCCAAGCAGGTACTTACCCACCTTCAGGCTATCGTTAATGGTGGCTGTCTGCGACAAATCAAGCAGCGTTTTCGCCAGGAACAAATCCTTGGCCCCAAGATTTACGCCACCGACCAAATCGGCGTCGTTCTCGCGTTGTGCCAGAAGACGCGCCTGCGTACTTGAAGCGCCGCGCTCAGACAAGACAAATACGGAAGACCCCCGCGCGTCCGGCTTGATCCAGGCATCGGCATGAATCGACAAAAACAGATCGGACTGCACGCGCCGCGCTTTTTGTACACGCATTTGTAACGGCACGAAAAAATCAGAATCGCGAGTCAAGACGGCACGCATGTTTGGCTCGGCATCAATTCGCGCCTTCAAGCGCTTGGCGACAGCCAACGTAACGTTTTTCTCATAGGAACCGCCCTTGCCCACCGCTCCGGGGTCTTCACCACCGTGGCCGGGGTCAAGCGTCACCGTAATCAGGCGATCAACAATCGGCTTTCCGGATTTATTGCTGGTATGCACTTCAGGTGCTTTTTCAATCGAACGTGCAGCCGGATCACTCCCTTTGTTTTCAGCCAGCGCCGGTTCAGGATCAGGTTTAAATGGCACGACGGCATCTTGACGACCTTCCAGCAGCGCCATCATCGGATCGGGCGGATTGACCGGATAGACGTCAAGCACCAGACGATGGCCGTATTCGCCAGCCGGCTTCAGTTCAAAAACCTGCGGTACGACCTTGGTCTTCAATTCCATAACCAGGCGAACAACACCCGGCTTGAAACGTCCAGCGCGCAATAGTTTGATGTATGGATCATCTGTCGCCACCTTGCGCGCCAGACTATCCAATATGCTGTTGAACTCAACGCCTTCGATATCGACCACCAGTCGATCCGGGTTTTCTACGGTGAAATGGGTGTATTTGAGCGGCGCATCATGCTCCAGCGTCACTCGGGTGTAGTCCGCCGCCGGCCAGATTCGTACGGCGAGTACGGAAGGCAGCTTGGTTGCCGCGCCGGCTAGCGGCGAGACGGAGAAAATCAGCGAGGCGCCAGCGTAGCGGAGGAGCTTGCGGCGCCCCAGGCTTGGGTGAGCGCCCTTAGACACTGCGCCCCTTTCGGTGAATTTGCCATGGCTTCGACGAGACGCCCGAAACCTGCATGATGAAGGCGCAGCCGCAGGTCTGGCGGCGGAAGGCAGCCTTGAGCGCGCTCCGGCCACTCAACCAGGCAGATCGCATTTTCATTAAAGTATTCACTAAAGCCCGCATCGAGAAACTCCTCGTGTGCCTCGAAACGATAAAAATCAAAGTGATATAAGTATAAGCTCGAAACTACGTAAACTTCAACCAGAGAATAGGTCGGGCTTTTTACTGGACCGGCATGGCCCAGCGCCCGGATCACCGCTCGTGAAAAACAGGTCTTGCCGGCACCGAGATCACCTTCAAGAAAAACAACCATGCCCGGCTCCAGCAACGGCGCCAGCATGCCACCCAATCGCAAGGTGGCAGCCTCATCTTGCAAGTCAAAAACGGCGGTAACATCGGGGCTATGCACGATCAAAACTCCACTGTTGATTTCGTAATACTCAAAGAAAAAATCCGTCAGGCCGCAGGGAAATTAGGCTTTGCCGCCATCGGCGTGGCCAGCGCCGAAACCGGCCAGGCCAGCGATGAACTGAAATTATGGCTGGCAGCTGGATATCACGGCGAGATGGATTATATGGCGCGCCATGCAGAGTTACGCGCCAACCCCGCCAATTTGCACCCCGGCACACTCCGCGTCATATCTGTTGCGGTCGACTACCTGCCGCACCAAAAAATTGTTAACGACTCTGCGCAAGCGGCGATTTCGCGTTATGCCCAAGGTCGTGATTACCACAAGCTAATCCGCAATCGATTGCAAAAATTGGCCGATGAAGTGACAGCAATCATCGGCCCGTTCGGCTACCGGGTTTTCTCCGACTCAGCCCCTGTGATGGAGGTCCATTTTGCCAGCCAGGCCGGCTTGGGCTGGCGCGGAAAACATACGTTGCTGCTTGCACAACAAGGATCGTGGCGATTTCTCGGTGAAATCTATTGCGACCTGCCTTTGCCACCCGATCAGCCAGCGGAAGCGCACTGCGGCACCTGCACCGCCTGCCTGGACGCCTGCCCGACTCGGGCAATCATTGCGCCCTATCAGGTTGATGCCCGGCGCTGTATTTCTTACCTGACCATCGAACTGGCCGGCGCCATTCCGGAAGAATTTCGCCCACTAATCGGCAACCGTATCTACGGTTGTGACGATTGCCAACTATGCTGCCCGTGGAATCGCTTTGCTCAACTTGGCGATCCCGCGTTCGCGCCACGTCATGGGCTGGACTCGGCCCAACTGATTGATCTGTTTGCCTGGACAGAAGCCGAATTCGATGATCGACTGGCCGGCAATCCGATTCGCCGCATTGGCCATGAGCGGTGGTTGAGAAACATTGCTGTGGCACTAGGTAATACCACACCCAACAAAGAGTCGACTAAAGCCTTGCAAGAACATCTGAACCACCCCTCGCCCATTGTGCGCGAACACGTTTTATGGGCCTTGGCGCAGCAATCAAACAAATAGACGCACTTGTCATTGCAGGAGTGGAATACAGACTGTTATGCTTGGACACAATTTGTCGACCAAGCAATTATGTGGAAAAAACCTGAAAAACCCATTGCCATAGACCCAGCACAAGTTGCACTAGGCCTTTACGTCTGGCTCGACATGCCATGGGACGATCATCCGTTTATCTACAACCGTTTCAAAATCAGCGACGCCAAGCAAATTACCTCACTGCGCGCAATCAAATCCAAGGGCAAGCTTTACTACTATCCGGAAAAGAGTTCAGCTGAGCCTCTAGCACTCTCCAATGCTTCTGAAATGGAAGCCCTTCCCCCTGCAGATCCGCTCCAGGAAGCCGCGATCAATATAGAAATTGATCGCTGCAACGCTGAAAAACACACCCGTTTGCGCCAGCAGAAAGACGCCGCCGCTCGTGCCGACCGCGCCTGGGAACAAGCCGCCCGCATCACTCGCGAGGCGATGATAGGTATGACACGCAGCCCCAAACAGGCAGGGGCACAGTTGGCTGAATTGTCAAAGAACACGGCCAGCATGATCACCCAGGGACAGGAGGTTTTACTCCACCTGCTCGGTGACAAGGAAGGCGAGGGACCGCAGTTTCACGCCCTGAATGTAATGACACTGGCCATGCTGCTCGGCAAGGTGGCCGGGCTGAACGAAGCACAGTTGGCCGAACTTGCCATGGGCACCTTGGCGCACGACATTGGCAAGGCCAGGGTTCCTGCTCACATTCTCAAGGCAAAGACCCGGGCCAAACACGAAGAAGAATTTTATCGCCAGCATGGCAATTACGGTCTTGAAATGGCAAGGATTTCCGACGCTTTTGGGCCGACTGCACTTTCGATCATAGCTGACCATCATGAGTACATGGATGGCAGTGGCTGGCCGACTGGCAAAACCAATCCAGGTCCCGCCGCCCGCATTGTGGCGTTGGTCGACCGCTACGACCGCCTGTGCTCACCAGAGTCGCACGAACGCGATGCGTTGATGCCGGCTGAAGCATTAGCGCGAATGTATCGTGTTGAAGCAGCGCGTTTTGATACACGTCTGCTCAGCATGCTGATCAAGCTACTCGGTGTATATCCACCGGGAACACTGGTCAAACTGAATGACGAATCCCTCGGCTTGGTGGTATCGCCTGGCAAGGAAAGCCTGAAGCCAACCATCCTGATCTATAGCCCGGAAGTCGACAAACGAGATGCACCTACCGTCAGCCTGAGTCAGGTTGAGGGGCTCAAGATTGATGAAGCGCTACGTCCTTCGAGCATTCCTCCCGACGTACTGCAATGGCTCAACCCACGGCAACGTCTCTCCTACTTTTTCTCCACTGACAAGAGCGCGTAAAAAAGTGCTTTTACCTTGCGGCGCCCGACGGGGTGGCTGTAATAGTTTCAGGCAAAGCGGCGTGCTGACGGATCTGCCAGCCAGCCAAGCCACCAAGCAAGGAAGCGGTGGCAACCAGGGCAAGAATGATGATGCCGACTTTGGGGCTTTCCACGCTCAACCCTGCGCCATTGGCCTTGAAGGGAGGGAACACCATTCGCTCCACGAGCCTGCATAAAGCCGGGAACCCAGCAAACCGGCAACCTCCATGGCCAAGACATTGTGACAGGCTGAAACGCCCGAACCACAGTAATGCACGACCTGTTCAGCGCTTCGTCCAGCCAGTGCAGCCAGCCATTCTGTACGCAATTGCTCGGCCGGCTTGAAACAACCATTTTCCTGCAAATTTTCGCGGAAAAACCGGTTGACCGCACCAGGCACTCGCCCTCCGATCGGATCTATGGATTCATTCTCGCCACGGTAACGATCAGGACTCCGCGCATCAACTAGAAAAATACGGGAGGTTGCGAGGAAATTTTGTACGTAATTCGCATCAACCAACGAATCACGAACATTTGCCACAAAATTGGCTGCACGCGGAACGGGAAGATCCTGCGTCAGCGCACCACCTATTGCCAGCCAGGCTTGCAAACCACCATCCAGTACCGCGACCTGATCGTGCCCCATCCAGCGCAATAACCACCACAGGCGGCCGGCAATCATGCCTTGCGCGTCGTCATAGACGACAACCTGAGTTTTGCTGTCGATACCAATTTCGCCAAAACGAGCCGCCAATTTGTCGGCTGACGGCAAGGGATGGCGACCGTTTGTACCATTCATTGCCCCCGAAAGATCACAATCGCAATGCAAAAAGTGAGCGCCGGGAATATGGCCGGCAGCGTAGACGCGTTCGCCATAGGCTGTGTCGGCCAGCTGATGCCGGACATCGACAATCAGCCAGTCCGGTTCATCCAGAAGCGCAGCTAGTGTTGCCGTATCAACCAGCGTCGTAAAATTCATGCCTCTGATTCCAGCCAGCCCTTCGCCTCATCGGCGTTATCGAAGACCTCGACATCCGCATTGACGAAGGTTTGTGACAGCCATGCACTCCAAGTCACCCACTGGCTGTCAGTGACCACTGCCACGCGCTTGAAATCATTGGCATGAGCACGCGAGAACTTGACCTCCTCCCAAGCGACATCGAGCGTCAGATCAGCCATTTGGGTCATGTCGAAATACAGATCGACCGGCCCTTCAAACTTGATCTTGAAATTGACGACCTCTTCAAATTCCTTGTAGTCAGCCAAAGTGAATTCGCCGAACACGGAAACACTGATACGACTGGCTTGATGGTCGATAACGATCATGATTTGACTCCGTTGTTGTTTGTTTGAGTTTAATCCTGTTCAACCGGACTGGCGCGGGAAAAGTGCGTTGCGGCAACGCCAGAGAGAATGATCAGACCAATCGCAAGCCACGCCGAAGCATCTAGTAACTCGCCCCAAAACAAGGCGCCGAACAGGCTGGAAAATATGACCGTGCTATAGGCCAGCGCCGCCGACATCATGGTTCTGCCGCGCGTATAGGCACGCGTCATGGCCAGTTGGGCCACCGTTGCAAAGCTGGCAACCCCTAATAAAAGTAGCCCACTGTTGAGGTCGACCGTATGCAGTTCGCTGAAAATCAGCCAAATCCCGGCGCAGACTGACGAAACGAGCGAAAAATAGAATACTGTCCGCGTTTCCGGCTCGCCCCTGGCGCCCAGTTCGCGGACACTGAAATAAGCCATCCCGGCCAGCACACCAGAGCCGAGACCGATCAATCCACCGATCAACTGATCAGCATGCAGCGTCGGTCTGAGCAGAAGTACCACACCAACCAAGCCCACCACCAATGCGCCCAGAATACCTACCCGCATGCGCATGCCGGCCAGCGCCAGATAAATCGCCAGGAAAATGGCCGAGGTGTAATTCAGCGTGACTGCGGTGGCCAGTGGCAACAAGGTTATCGCGTAGAAATAGGCAAACAACGCGGAAAAACCGACCGCACCTCGACTGATCTGCCAGCGCCAGTGAGACGTCACCAGCGACACACCGCGCAGCCGCACCAAACCATACATCAGGATTAGTGAAATGAAACTGCGGTAAAAGGTAATTTCTACCGCCGAATGCGTCACAGCAGCATATTTGACGCAGACGCCCATGCAGGCGAAGAGAAAGCTGGCGACCAGCATCCACAGGGATTGCATTCAGAGAAGGCTCAAAGGTGGCCTTGCATAACTCGCCGATAAAACTCATGAAAATGCTGCATGCCATCTTCCATCGGGCTTTGGTAAGGCCCAACCTCATTGCGCCCTTCCTTCATCAGCGCATAACGACCGCGATCCATGCGCTCGCCGATATCGTCGTCCTCAATGGCGGTCTCCATGTAGGCGGCGCGTTCTGCCTCAATGAAATCGCGCTCGAAATCGACAATTTCCTCAGGGTAATAGAACTCGACGACATTCAACGTCTTGTTCACACTCTGCGGAATTAGCGTAGAAACAACCAGCACGTGCGGGTACCACTCGACCATGATGTTCGGAAAATAAGTCAGCCATATAGCGCCATGCTCTGGGGTTTTACCCTCGTTACCGTAAATGTCGCGCACCGCCTTCTGCCAGCGCTCATAGGCCTTGGAACCGGATTTCTGAAGCGGGGTAATGCCAACGCGCTGCACGGAATACCAGTCATCAAACTGCCAGGTCAGATCATCGCAAGTGACGAAATTACCCAGCCCTGGATGGTAGGGCGCAACGTGATAGTCCTCCAGATAAACTTCGATAAAGGTCTTCCAGTTGTAATTGCACTCGTGCATCTCGACGTGATCGAGTTTGTAGCCGGTGAAATCAAGTTCCGGTGCCACCTTCATGCCGGCTAGGTCGGCATTGGCAGAACGCGGCCCCTTGAACAGCAGGCCGTTCCAGTTCTCCAGCTTGGCTTTGTTCAAATTGAGACAAGGATTTTGCGGGAAATGTGGCGCGCCAATCAACAGACCGCCGGTATCGTACGTCCAGCGATGTATCGGGCAAACAATATTCCCCTGCAACCTGCCCGACCCTTGCAACATGATGGCCTGACGGTGACGGCAGACGTTGGACATTTGCCACAGCCCATCATTTCCGCCGTTCAAAAGCAGTTGACCGTGATCTTTCCATTCCAGCGAACGATAATCGCCCGCTTCAGGCACCATCAAATGGTGACCAACATAGCCAGCACCGGCATCGAAGAGCAGTTTTTTCTCCAGCTCAAAAACTTTTTCATCGAAATACCAGTCCACCGGCAGTTGCGAAACTGCGGGGGCCAAACGGGACAAATTAGCCACGTCGGACATTCCAGGCCTCCAGCGCGTTAAAACGGAGCATTTTACCCTCTCTCCAATTTGACCTGAAGCCCCTAAATGGAGTATTTTCGCTGGTTTCCCGAGACTCACCTGACATGGTTCAATCCTCCATCGCCGACATGAAATTCGAGACGGCGCTCGCCGAGCTCGAAGCCATCGTTCAAAGCATGGAAGGCGGCAAGCTCGAACTCGAAGCATCGATAGCTACCTACCGGCGCGGCATGGCGCTGATGAAACATTGCCAGCAACAGCTTAGCGATGCAGAACAGCAAGTTCGCATCCTTGAAGGCGGAGAATTTAAAGATTTCAACCCGGCTGAAGCACGATGAACTCCCCTTCATTTTCTGAATGGATGGGCGCCACGCAAACACGCGTCGAAGCTGCGCTAGCCCAGCATGCGCCAAGCAACGATTGCATTCCTGCCCGCCTGCATGAAGCCATGCGCTATGCCACACTAGGCGGCGGCAAACGCATTCGTCCCTTGCTCACCTTTGCTGCCGGCGAACTGACTGGTGCCAAGCAAACCACACTGGACACAGTGGCTTGCGCCGTAGAAATGATCCATACCTACTCGCTAGTGCATGATGACCTGCCTTGCATGGATGATGACGTGCTGCGTCGTGGGCGCCCTACCTGCCACATTGAGTTTGATGAACCAACCGCCTTATTGGTTGGTGACAGCCTGCAAACACTGGCCTTTGAGTTATTGGCCAGTCAAACCCAGTCAAATCCAGCGAATCAGCTTGAAATGATCTCCCTGCTGGCCCATGCCAGCGGTTCTCGCGGCATGGCGGGCGGCCAGGCTATTGATCTTGCTTCGGTAGGCAAAGCATTAAATCAGACAGAGCTTGAGTTGATGCATGCGTTGAAAACCGGCGCTCTGATTCGCGCCGCCGTTTTACTTGGTGCCCTTGCCGGGAATGCACTGACCAAAGAAGAACGTCAGAGCCTCGACCGCTTTGCCAAACGTGCCGGCCTGCTCTTTCAGGTCATCGACGATATACTCGACTGTACTGCGAGTACGGCCACCCTTGGCAAAACCGCCGGCAAAGATGAAGCAGCGGATAAACCTACGTATGTCAGCTTGCTTGGACTGGATGCTGCGCGCATCTACGCTGACGAACTGCGCAGTGAAGCACTCGCAGCCCTCGCTATTTTTGGTGAGCGCGCCACACGGCTGACCCAGTTAGCCGATTTCATCTGCCATCGGCAATTCTAAATGAGTGCATTCAAATTGCTTGACGCCATCAATAGCCCAGCCGACCTGCGTCGTCTGGAACGCAAGCAACTGCCACAACTGGTCAGCGAATTGCGCGCCTTCCTGATTGAGTCGGTATCGCAAACCGGCGGTCATCTGTCCTCCAATCTCGGCACCATAGAACTGACCATCGCCCTGCACGCCGTCTTCAATACCCCGGAAGACCGGCTGGTCTGGGATGTGGGCCATCAATGTTATGCCCACAAAATACTGACAGGCCGCCGTGAAGGCATGAAGCGCCTGCGCATGCATGGCGGCTTGTCCGGTTTTCCCAAGCGCTCAGAAAGTCCCTACGACACCTTCGGAGTCGGCCACTCATCAACCTCGATCTCCGCCGCCCTAGGCATGGCGCTGGCCGCCAAACACAAGGGTGAAGATCGCAAATCGGTAGCCATCATTGGCGATGGCGCCATGTCCGCCGGCATGGCCTTCGAAGCATTGAACAATGCCGGCGTAGCCGATGCTGACATGCTGGTCATTCTCAACGACAACGAGATGTCGATCTCACCACCCGTCGGTGCGCTGAACAATATTTTGACCCGCCTGATGTCCGGTAAGACATTCCATGTCGCCCGCGAAGCCGGTCGCCACATGCTCGAATTTGCCCCACCTTTACTTGAACTGGCACGGCGTGCCGAAGAGCACGTCAAGGGCATGATTGCTCCCGGCACTTTGTTCGAGGAGTTCGGCTTCCATTATTACGGGCCCATTGATGGTCACGATCTTGAAGCCCTGATCCCGACACTGGAAAACCTGAAAAACCTCAAGGGTCCCAAGTTTCTGCATGTCATCACCAAAAAAGGCCAAGGTTACAAACTGGCTGAAGCGGACCCTATCCTTTATCACGGCGTCGCCAAATTTGCGCCAGATGAAGGTATCAAATCTGCCAAAGGCCCGGGCAAGCTGACTTATACACAAGTTTTTGGCGATTGGTTATGCGACATGGCCAAGGCCGACCCCCGCCTGATCGGCATCACCCCGGCCATGCGTGAAGGCTCCGGCATGGTGCGCTTTTCAGCAGAACACGCTGACCGCTATTTCGATGTCGGCATCGCCGAGCAACATGCCGTCACCTTCGCCGCCGGTCTGGCCTGTGAAGGCCTGAAGCCGGTCGTTGCAATTTATTCAACCTTCCTGCAGCGCGCCTACGACCAGTTGGTACACGACGTTGCACTGCAAAACTTACCGGTCATTTTCGCGGTTGACCGTGGCGGATTGGTTGGCGCCGATGGCCCAACACATCACGGTACCTTTGACCTTTCCTTTGTCACCTGCATCCCGAATATGGTGGTCATGGCCCCGGCGGACGAAGCTGAGTGCCGGCAGATGCTGTCGACCGCCTATGCACTGGATTGCCCAAGCATGGTCCGCTACCCACGCGGCGGCGGCGCCGGCAGCACTCCATCGACGCAGCTGGACACATTGCCTGTTGGCAGGGGCGAAATTCGCCGTACGGGTCAGCGGGTTGCCTTGCTTGCTTTTGGTAGCCTGGTGACAGCGGCCGTCGCTGCGGGTGATGAACTGGATGCCACCGTCGTCAATATGCGCTTCGTCAAACCACTCGATGTTCAATTGATTCTCGAACTGGCAGGGAACCATTCCTTGCTAGTGAGCATCGAAGAGAACGCTGTGATTGGAGGTGCTGGCTCGGAAATTGAGCGGGTGTTGGCTGAAAATGGGCTGACAGTTCCGTTTATACGCCTTGGCCTGCCCGACCGCTTCATTGACCACGGCGAACAGAATCAATTGCTGGCTGAACTTGGCCTCGACAAAAACGGCATTGTGCAAGCCGTTCGCACCCACAACAGTAACCAAAAATAATTTATTAAAGAACAGCTAATGAGCCCGACTTCCCTATCATCGCCGACGTTCAAAATACCGCCGACACCCGCCAGATCGCCATCAACAAAGTTGGTATCAAGGCGATTCGCCATCCGATCAAGGTTCAGGACAAATCTACCGGCATTCAGCACACCATCGCCATGTTCAACATGTACGTTGGTTTGCCGCACAATTTCAAGGGCACCCACATGTCGCGCTTTGTGGAAATTCTCAACAGCCACGAACGCGAAATATCAGTTGAAAACTTCCCGGTCATGTTGCGTGAAATGGTTATCAAGCTTGAAGCTGAAACCGGTCATATCGAAATGAACTTTCCTTATTTCATCAACAAGACGGCACCGATTTCCGGCGTACAAAGCCTGATGGATTACGACGTCACCTTCATTGGCGACATCTGCCACGGCGAAATCGCCACCTCGGTCAAGGTCGTCGTACCGGTCACCAGCCTTTGCCCTTGTTCGAAGAAAATCTCAGACTATGGCGCTCACAACCAGCGCTCACACGTCACCGTTACCGCCCAGACGAACGATTTCATGTGGATCGAGGAAATCGTCCAACTCGTCGAACAGGAAGCCTCCTGCGAGCTTTACGGCTTGCTGAAGCGACCGGATGAAAAGTATGTCACTGAACGTGCATACGACAACCCGAAGTTTGTTGAAGACATGGTCCGAGATGTCGCCGCTCGGCTTAATGCTGAATCACGTATTGATGCTTACGTGGTGGAATCCGAAAACTTTGAATCCATCCACAATCACTCGGCCTATGCGCTGATTGAGCGTGACAAGAAAAACCCGTCGCCCCACGTTTGAAGCGAAACAGACAAATGGGTGCTCAGGCACCCATTTTCATATCAGCTGAACAGATTTGCCATAACCCAAAGTTTGCCTAACCCGGACATCATGCCCCTGCCCAGTTTCGACCCTGCTGACTACACCTCACAACTTTCAGACAAGCTAGAGAGCTTCAAGAAGGCCTTTACTAAATTCGGTCTGCCCGAGCCTATGGTTTTCGCATCAACGCCTCTGCACTATCGGATGCGCGCTGAATTTCGCATGTGGCATCAGGATGAACGTGTTGATTACGCGATGTTTGATTCCGACAATCCTAAGCAACCTGTCATCATTGAAGAATTCGCTGCAGCGACTCAAAGCATCTGCACGCTCATGCCCCGCTTGCGAGAAAGGCTGCAGGCTAGCGAAACTTTGAAGCGCAGGCTGTTTCAAATCAACTTTCTCGCCACGCTGAGTGGAGATCTCCTTGTTACGCTGATCTACCATCGCCCACTAGATGAATCCTGGGAAACAGCTGCACGCGAAATGGCGAATGAATTCAACATTCGGCTAATCGGGCGCAGCCGCAAACAAAAAATTGTTCTGGACCGCGACTGGGTGCTTGAAGAGTTTGAATTGAATGGGCGCCAGCTTTGCTATCAGCAAATTGAAGGTAGCTTTTCCCAACCCAATGCCGGCGTTAACCGTCAAATGCTCGGCTGGGCATGCGAACAAGCAGCTAGTCTTGGTGGTGATATGGTGGAACTCTACTGTGGCAATGGCAACTTCACTGTAGCACTCGCTCCACAATTTAAACGTGTACTGGCGACAGAAGTCAGCAAATCATCAGTGGCAGCAGCTAACTACAACCTTGCTGCAAATAACATTCAGAATGTAACGCTGCTCCGCATGTCGAGTGATGAGATCAGTGAGGCGCTGGCTCGAAATCGACCTTTCGAACGAATGAAGGATATCGACCTGGATAGTTACCGCTTCACAACATTATTTGTCGATCCGCCACGCAGTGGCCTGGACGCTACAACCCTAGCTTTAGCAGGAAATTTCGAAAACATTCTCTACATTTCCTGCAATCCGCAAACACTGCAGGAAAATGTAGCCGCTCTGCAGGCGACTCACCGCATTAGCGCAGCAGCTGTTTTTGATCAATTTCCCTACACCCACCATCTTGAATGTGGACTATTACTGACTCGTCGCGCTAATTAACGGTTACATATCAGCAATCTGTTACGGTCAACTGCCAAAACCGCTTGGTTTTTTATACCGATACAGCTGGATTATCAAGCCAGTACAGCGCTGCAATCGTTTTACCATCAGTAATCTGCCCGCTCCATACCGATTTCTTGGCATCACCTGGTGAAAGCTCAATCACATCAAGAAATTCGTTATGGTCGAGTTGCTTCTCACCCGCTAGATTCAGTCCGTGCGCGGTGAATATCTCAATGCGTTCATCTGCATAACCAATACAAGGGTGCATCACCCCAATGTAGCGCCAATCGTTTGCTACATACCCCGTTTCTTCTAACAACTCACGCTTGGCAGTGTCCAAAATCTCCTCGCCTGCATCAATTTTACCTGCCGGCAATTCGAGAAACACCTTCTTTAATGGGTAACGAAACTGGCGCTCAAAGAGCAAATTTCCATTGTCCAGAATAGCCACTATTACGACGGCACCAGGATGCGTTATGTACTCTCGGATTGAGGTTTTGCCATTGGGTAACATGACCTCATCACGATTTACTTTAAGCAGGGCACCTTCAAATACCCGCTCTGTCTGAATGGTGGTTTCAATAAGATGTGTATCGTTTGACAATTAATTTCTCCAAAAAAAACGCCCCGACCAGCGGGGCGTTTTCAAATCATTTGCGGACCTCAGAGCGAACGCAGCAATGCGTAGGCACAGAGCGACATGATCACCTGTGGGAACATACCGAGGAAGGCTACAGCCAAACCATTGGCAGAAATCAAAATGCGCATATCGGTACCAACGTTTAGCGGCGTGTCATCATCCGGCGTATCAAAGTACATGACCTTAACTACACGCAGGTAATAGAAAGCACCGATCAGCGAGAACAGTACAGCAACGATCGCCAACCACATGTAGCCGGCTGCAACCACTGCCTGCAACACAGAGAACTTGGCAAAGAAACCGATAAAGAAGGGCACGCCAGCCATGGAGAACATCACCATCAACATGATGCCTGCGAACCATGGGCTACGCTTGTTCAAACCCTTGAAGTCTTCAATTTTGTCAGCCTCGAAACCTGCACGGGACATCATTAGAATCATACCAAAGGCTGCCGTCGTCATCAGCACGTAAGCGATCACATAGAACATCGCTGAACTATAAGCATTCAAAGCATAGCGAGCGTCACCGCTGACCACGCCAGTTGTAATGCCAAGCAACATAAAGCCCATGTGTGAAATTGCAGAATAAGCAAGCATCCGTTTCAAGTTGGTTTGTGCGATAGCAGCCAGATTACCAATCGCCATCGACAAAACGGACAGGATAATCAACATCGACTGCCAATCCTGCGCCATGGTAATCATGCCATTAACCAGCAAACGCATGACGATTGCGAATGCAGCCAGTTTGGGCGCAGAACCAATCAACAAAGTTACTGAAGTCGGCGCACCATGATAGACGTCCGGAATCCACATATGGAAAGGAACGACGCCTAGCTTGAAAGCCAAACCAGAAACAAGGAACACTAGGCCGAACACCAATAGTGTCTTGTTTGCACCACCACCATAAAGTTTTTCGGCAACACCCGTAATTTCGAGGGTGCCCGTTGCACCGTAAATCATCGACATGCCGTAAAGCAGCAGGCCGGAAGCCAGCGCACCAAGTACGAAATATTTCATTGCAGCTTCAGTTGAAACTGCCGAATCGCGATTCATGGCAACCATCGCGTACAAGGAGAGCGAAAGCAATTCAAGACCGAGATAGATGGTAACGAAATGATTTGCCGAAATCATGACCATCATGCCGAGGGTTGCAAACAAGGCAAGCACGTAATACTCACCCTTGTTCATAACCTCGCGGTCCAATATATAACCCCGTGAGTAGAACAGAACCACAACGACAGTCATGTAGAGGAAAAGCTTGAGCAGATCCGACATCAAGTCGTCTACAAACATATTACTGAAGGTATAAACGATCTCGCCAGTACTTGTATAGAACTGGATCAGCGCACAACCAACCAGTGTTAGTTGTGTCAGCACAAAGGTTACTGTGCGCCGACTATCCTTGACCGTCAAATCAACGAGGAGAATGACCAATGCCATAGCCGCCAGAAACATTTCAGGCGCAGCTGGCAGAAGATTGGGGACAACAAAATTGTCGAACATGTCGGCTACCGTTTATTGAATCTTGCTGATGGCAACGTGGCGCAACAGGTCATTGACCGAAGCGTGCATAACTTCCGTAAAGGGCTGGGGATACAGGCCCATCCACAGCGTGCAGATGGCCAGCACGCCAAGAATAAGGAATTCGCGATTGTTGATGTCGGTGAGTTCTGCGACATGGTGGTTTGCCACATCGCCAAAAATCACGCGCTTGTACATCCACAGGGTATAGGCAGCACCTACGACCATCGAACTGGCTGCAGCAAAAGCAACCCAGAAATTGAATTTGACAGCACCCAAAATAACCATGAACTCGCCGACAAACCCGGATGTGGCTGGCAGGCCTGCATTTGCCATGGAGAACAACATGAATAGAGCAGCAAACTTAGGCATGGTGTTCACCACACCACCGTAATCAGCGATTTGACGGCTATGGACGCGGTCATACATGACGCCGATACAGAAGAACATGGCACCCGATACAAAACCGTGCGACAGCATCTGAACCAAAGCACCTTCAATCCCCATCGCGCTGAACATAAAGAAGCCGAGAGTGACGAAACCCATGTGCGCAATAGATGAATAGGCAACCAGTTTTTTCATGTCGGCCTGAACCAGGGCGACAAACCCGATATAAACCACGGCTATCAATGAAAGGCCCACCACAAGACTGGATAGTTCATGCGAGGCATCCGGAGCAATTGGCAGGGAGAATCGCAGGAAACCGTATGCACCAAGTTTCAGGGCAATAGCAGCAAGAACTATCGAACCACCCGTTGGCGCTTCAACGTGTGCATCGGGCAACCAGGTATGAACTGGCCACATGGGCACCTTGACAGCGAATGCAACAAGAAATGCAAGGAACAACCAAATCTGGGGGCCAAGACCGATCGGAAGTTTGTGCCATTCAAGAATCGAGAAGCTACCACCTGACTGAATGAAGAGATACATCAATGCCAGCAGGAACAATAGCGAGCCAAACAGTGTGTAGAGGAAAAATTTGAAAGCAGCATAAACGCGATTCGGACCACCCCATACACCAATGATCAGATACATCGGAATCAGGGAAGCTTCAAAGAAGACGTAAAACAAAATGCCATCAAGTGAAGTAAAAATTCCGTTCATCAAACCCGACATGATCAGAAATGCAGCGTTGTACTGTGCAACCTTTTGCTGAATAACTTCCCAGCCGGCCAGAACAACAATGATCGTGATGAAACTGTTAAGCACAACGAAAAGCATTGAAATGCCATCAACACCGAGGTGGTAGTTAATGTTGAATCGGGGAATCCAGGTTTTCAGTTCTACAAACTGCATTGTGCCTTGGGCAACATCGAATCCAGTCCAAAGTGGAATGGCCACAATAAGGCCGGCGATTGCTCCGGCCAAGGCAAGCATCCGTGCCAGTGGCGCATTACGATCAGAGCCGGTGGCAAGCACCACAAAGCCGGCAATGATCGGCGTCCAGATTGCGAGAGAAATTAGCGGGTAAGTCGACATGTTATTCCTTGCTCTTCGGCGAGCTATTCACGCTATGCGCGGTTGATCCACAAGGTCATCAGTACAAAAACACCGATGATCATTGTGAAAGCGTAGTGATAGACGTAACCGGTCTGGAAGAACCGGGTTACAGCGGCAATCCAGGCAACGAGTTTTGCAGATCCATTGACCATCACACCATCGATGACGGCCACATCACCACCGCGCCAAAACGCCTTGCCGAGCACACGTGCACCACCAGCAAAGACAACCTCGTTAAATTTGTCAAAGTAATACTTGTTTTCAAACAGCGTATTGATCAAGGAGAAACGACGCTGAATTGCTGCCGGAATATCCGGTCGTTTCATGTAGAAGAACCATGAAGTAACAACACCTGACAAGGCAAGAATAAACGGCAGTGAAGTCAGCGAATGAACTCCCATGGCAACTGCACCATGAAAATGCTCTGACAAATGCTCCATTGCAGGATGTGCGTGGTGATCAATATAGATAACACCCTTGAAGTAGTCACCGAAGACCATCGGACCAATCGCAATGAAACCAATAGCAACTGACGGAATTGCCAGCAATACTAATGGCAACCAGACAACCCAAGGTGTCTCATGGGGTTTCTCACCCGGAGCCAAGCCATGGTGATGATCGTGCGAAGTTTCTTCGTCATCATGATCACCATGATGATCATGTTGTTCGGCATGACCAAAACGCTCTTCGCCGTGGAAAACAAGGAAGTACATCCGGAAGGAATAGAAGGCAGTGACAAAAACACCGGCCATCACAGCGAAGTAGGCAAAGCCGGCACCAGGTATATGCGACAACGCAACGGCTTCAATAATTGAATCTTTGGAATAGAAACCGGAAAGGAAAGGCGTACCAATCAAGGCAAGCGAACCAATCAGTGAAGTAATCCAGGTAATCGGCATGTATTTGCGAAGCCCGCCCATTTTGCGGATGTCCTGTTCGTGATGCATACCAATAATGACTGAACCTGCAGCAAGGAACAGCAGCGCCTTGAAGAAGGCGTGCGTCATCAGGTGGAATATAGCGACCGAATAGGCTGAAGCACCAAGGGCGACGGTCATGTAACCCAGTTGTGACAGGGTTGAATAAGCAACCACGCGCTTGATGTCGTTCTGGATGATGCCAAGGAAGCCCATAAACAAGGCGGTAATAGCACCAATGATAATGACGAAAGAAAGAGCTGTGGTCGAAAGTTCAAACAAAGGCGACATACGGGCAACCATGAAGATGCCAGCCGTAACCATTGTTGCCGCGTGGATCAGTGCCGATATTGGCGTCGGGCCTTCCATTGAATCCGGTAACCATACATGCAATGGAACTTGTGCTGACTTACCCATTGCACCAATGAACAAGCAAATACACGTAACGGTCATTAAGGAAACGGTCGCCCAATCACGATCAGCAAACAGCGAAATTGTTGAATTTGCAAGCTCAGGGGCTTTCACAAAAACGGATGCGTAATCAAGCGTTCCGAAATGGGCAAGAACAAGGCCAATACCAAGAATGAAACCGAAGTCACCAACCCGGTTTACCAAAAAGGCCTTCATGTTGGCAAAAATTGCTGTCGGGCGGGTGTACCAGAAACCGATCAGCAAGTATGAAACCAGACCCACTGCTTCCCAACCAAAGAACAGCTGCATGAAGTTGTTACTCATGACCAGCATCAGCATGGAGAAGGTGAATAACGAAATGTAACTAAAGAAACGGTTGTAACCCGGATCTTCATGCATATAACCAACAGTGTAAATATGGACCATCAGCGATACAAAGGTCACAACCAGCATCATGGTTGTTGTCAGGGTATCAATCAAAAATCCGACCTCAAAACGGTAGTCACCACTTGTTAACCAAGTGTAAACCGTGCCGTTGTAAGTATTTCCAGCCTGAACATCCTTGAAGATTACAACCGAAGCGATAAAGGCAACCGCGACACCGAGAATGGTTACGCTATGTGCAACCCAGCGCGGTATAACGCGACAGAATAGGCCTGCAATCATGGCTCCGAAAAGCGGAGCCAGAGGAACGAGCAGATAGAGTTTTTGCATTTCCATGATTAACCCTTAAGACTGCCCAGATCATCCACATGGATGCTCTTCAGGTTGCGGAACAAGACAATGAGAATCGCCAGGCCAATTGCAGATTCAGCAGCAGCCACTGTCAAGATGAAGAAAACGAAAATCTGCCCGGACAAGTCACCGAGATAATGAGAAAAAGCGACAAAATTCATGTTGACCGCGAGAAGCATTAATTCAATGGTCATCAACAGAACTAGAAGATTTTTCCGATTAAGGAAAATGCCAACCACGCTAATCGCGAAAAGTATCGCGCCCAGTATCAGAAAGTGCGAGAGTGTAAGAGTAAACATTGGTGCCCCGGGGTTCAGTCTTTTTCAACCGGCATCTGCAGAACGCGAATGCGATCCTTCGCTTTCACGAAGACCTGCTGATTTGGATTGGTGTACTTGGATTTCTTTGGACCGCGATAGGTCAGCACGATGGCTGCAATCATGCCGACGAGCAGAATGAGTGATGCCAGCTCGAACGGATAAACAAAGTCCGTAAACATCAGCACACCGATACTTTTTGTATTTGACACACCAGCCGGAATCATTGCATCTGCTGCAGGGACCTGGAAGTACTTGCTTCCTAGAACCAGGCCCATTTCCATAACCATAAGCAAACCCAACATGGCACCCAAGGGCAAATAATTCCAGAACCCTTCACGTATGCGATCAATATTGATGTCAAGCATCATGACCACGAACAGGAACAAGACCATTACAGCACCGACGTAAACCAGAATAATGGCGATAGCGAGGAACTCTGCTTGTAATAAAGCCCATATGCCGCCGCAGGTAAAGAAAGCGAGGATAAGGTGTAAAGCAGCATGAACTGGGTTACGTGCTGTGATTACACGCATGCTTGCAAATATCAGAATCGCTGACAAAAAGAAAAAAACGAAGGCTTGAATATCCATCAGGGGTACCTGTTAGCGGTAAGGTGCGTCAAGTTGACGGTCCTGAGCGATCTGATCTTCATAACGATCGCCATTGGCCAGCAGCATCTGCTTGGTGTAGTAGAGGTCACCCCGTTTTTCACCGTGATATTCAAAGACACGGGTTTCAACAACCGCATCAACCGGGCAAGCTTCTTCACAGAAACCGCAAAAAATACATTTGGTCAAATCAATATCATAACGGGTCGTACGACGAGAACCATCATCACGTGGTTCTGCCTCAATCGTAATCGCCATTGCAGGGCAAATAGCTTCACAAAGTTTGCATGCAATGCAACGTTCTTCGCCATTAGGGTAACGACGTAATGCGTGTAATCCACGGAAACGTGAACTTTGCGGTGTTTTTTCTTCCGGATACTGGACAGTAATTTTTCGGGCAAAGAAATACTTGCCGGTTACCGACATACCTTTCAGCAACTCCTTAAGGAGGAGGCTGTTGAAGATTTCCTTCATCGAACCCATTATGCTCTCCTCACTTCCAGATGGTGAGCGGGGACATCATCCACACACCCACAATAACGAGCCAAACCAAACAAATTGGCACAAAAACCTTCCAACCTAGACGCATCAACTGGTCGTAGCGATAGCGCGGGAAAGTTGCACGGAACCAGAGAAACAGCAACAAAACAAAAGACATTTTGGCAAAGAGCCAAATAATTCCATCTGGCAAGAATCCAACAGGAGAAAGCCAGCCACCCATGAACATGATCGAAGTAAGTGCCGCAACCAAAATCATGTTGGCGTATTCAGCAAGGAAAAACAGTGCGAATGCCATGCCTGAATATTCAATATGGAAGCCAGCAACGATCTCGGATTCACCTTCGGCAACGTCAAACGGGGCGCGATTAAGTTCAGCAGTACCTGATATCAGATAAACAATGAACATAGGAAAAAGCGGCAACCAATTCCATGACAAAAAGCCCAATCCCCAACTAGCGAATTTACCCTGATCTTGCGCATTCACGATATCAACAAGGTTCAGGCTGTTAGAAACCATCAACACACAGATTAGTGAAAAACCCATGGCAATTTCATAGGAAACCATCTGTGCTGCGGAACGCATCGCACCCAGAAATGCATATTTTGAATTTGAAGCCCAGCCAGAAAGAATAACTCCATAAACACCAATTGACGTAATCGCCATGATGTAGAGCAAGCTGGCATCAATATTTGCCAATACAAGCGTGTCTGTAAATGGAATTACAGCCCACGCAGCTAATGCCGGGGCGATAGCTAACATTGGCGCGATCAGAAAAATTCCCTTGTTAGACTTGCTGGGAACAATGATTTCCTTAAGCAACAGCTTCAGACCGTCAGCAATTGGCTGGATCAATCCCCAGGGACCTACACGGTTGGGGCCGATACGAACCTGCATGTAACCGATAACCTTACGTTCAGCCAAGGTTAAGTACGCAACACCAAGCATCAGCGGCGCCACGATCAATACAATCTTGATCAAGGTCCAAACTGCCGGCCAGACGCCGCCAAAAATGCCTTGTCCGAAATTCATCAGTGCGTCCATTTATGCACGCTCCATACTAATTGGCCCGAACATTTCACCCAGTGAAGCGGTGGTTACGTGAGCCGCAGCAACCCGCACACAACCTTCCGGAACATTTCCGTCAGATTTGGCAACCAATATAGCCTCGCCGTTACCTTGTTTAATACGGACAGAGTCGCCAGATTTCAAGCCGAGTTGATTTAATGTCTGCTCAGAAGCACGTGCAGTCGGCGCAACAGAGTCAGCTGTTTGTTTTAATGATGGAGAACGACGTGCCATTTGATCGGCAAAGTTGATTGGCACATCAGCAATTCGCTGGAATCCTTCTGGTTGACTTGTGCCAAGATTAATTTGGACATCATTCAATCCATTATCCAATCCTGCAACAAACTCTGCACCTTTGCCGATGACCACATCACGGACAGCTTCGCTTGACTCATACTCAAAACCATCCAAACCAAGCACATTACCCATGACGCGTAGCACCTTCCAGGCGGGGCGAGACACTCCACGTGCCTTGGCAACCCCATTAAAACTTTGCACACGTCCTTCAATATTAATGAACGTACCTGCTGTTTCAGTGAATGGAGCAATTGGCAGCATTACATCGGCGTATTCAAGTGCAGGGCCGTGCTTGAACGCAGACATAAAGACCACCAACCCGGCTTGCTTGAGTGCGGCCAGAGCAACCTGTGGATTTGAATAATCGAATTCTGGCTCAATACCCATCAGAACATAGGCCTTGCGCGGCTGCTCAAACATTTGCCGGGCATTAGCCCCCGTTGGCAATGCCCAGCCGGCATGACCACCCGTAACATTGCCTGATTCACCAAGGAAACCGACAGTCGCTTTGGTCAAACGCCCAAGTTCAAGGGCTAATGCATGAAGTTGAGTAGCCTCTTCTGACTGAGTAGCAACATTTCCGAGGAATACTGCGCGCTTCTCGCCATCAACCAAGCTTTGCGCAATTTTCTTACTTGATTCACAGGTTGCAACATTTTCAATTCCGGCAGGTACGACCTGACCAGTAATTTCGGCTGCTGACTTAACAATAGCAGCAAAAGTTTGAGTGAGCGCTGATGGTGCAACACTCATGTTGACATACAGGTCAATCAATTGATCATCAGCCGTAACCGACAACATGCTAACTTTTGTGTATTTCTTTGCTGCTTGCCTTGACCGCTGAGCAATTAACGGATGATCTTTACGCAAGAAAGATCCAATGACCAATGCTCCGTCAAGATCAGCAATTTCAGAAAGACGCATACCGAGCCACGGAATGCCAGCACGTTTAAAGTCAGTAGAGAAATCTTTTTGGCGCGGTCTGAAATCAAAGTTTCCGCTTCCCAGACCCTTCATTACTTTACCAAGCAGATAAAGCTCTTCCAAAGTTGATGAAGGCGCAGCAAGTGCCGCAAGCTCATCTCCACCATGCTGACGCGCGATATCCTTCAATCCATGACAAACGTAGTCAAGCGCAACATTCCAGTCCACTTCACGCCATTCACCACCCTGCTTGACCATAGGTTTGGTTAAACGCTCTTCGGAATTTAAGGCCTGGTAGGAGAAACGCTCTTTATCTGAAATCCAGCACTCATTAACAGCCTCATTTTCCCGTGGGAGAACGCGCATAACGTTATCGTGCTTAACTTGGACCACAAGATTGGCACCTACCGAATCCTGCGGACTAATTGATTTGCGACGCTGAAGCTCCCAAGAGCGAGCGGTATAGCGGAATGGTTTTGAAGTCAGTGCGCCAACTGGGCAAAGATCAATCATATTGCCGGACAACTCTGAATCGACCGTACGACCAAGGAAAGTCGTAATTTCGGAATGCATATTCCGGTTCGCCATACCAAGTTCCATTACGCCAGCAATTTCCTGACCGAAACGAACACAACGGGTACAGTGAATGCAACGGCTCATTTCTTCCATAGAAATCAAGGGGCCAACATTCTTATGGAAAACAACGTGCTTTTCCTCGGTGTAGCGGCTCTTCATCGGGCCGTAACCGACAGACATGTCCTGCAACTGACACTCACCGCCCTGGTCACAAATTGGGCAGTCAAGCGGGTGGTTAATCAGCAAAAACTCCATCACTCCTTTTTGGGCCTTAATAGCCAAATCCGAGTGTGTAAACACCTTCATCCCGTTTGTGACAGGTGTTGCACAAGCCGGAAGAGGCTTTGGTGCCTTTTCAACCTGTACCAGGCACATCCGGCAGTTGGCAGCGATCGAAAGCTTCTTGTGGTAACAGAAATGCGGGATGTACACGCCCACCTGCTGCGCGGCATCCATCACCGTGCTGCCGTCGGGTACTTGCGCAGTTTTGCCGTCAATTTCGATTTCAAGCATGTCGCTACCTTGTTGCCAGTATTTTCGTATTTATCGTTCGGAAGTTTCGTTCAGGCCGGAGCCTTGTGGAAACCACTGCCCGCCCATTGAACATCTTTGGGCACGAGACAGGACTTGTGTTCAATGTGATACTCAAATTCATTGCCAAAATGCTTGAGAAAACTCTGTACAGGCAGAGCAGCAGCATCGCCGAGCGCACAAATGGTACGCCCCATAATGTTGCCCAATACGCCATTCAGAAGATCAAGATCACCTGGCTTGCCCAAACCATTTTCAATTCGGTGCACAACCTTGTACATCCAGGCTGTACCTTCACGGCACGGGGTACATTGTCCACACGATTCTTCATAATAGAAGAAGGACAATCTCTCAAGTGCCTTAACCATACAAACAGTTTCATCCATAACGATGACTGCGCCAGAACCCAGCATGGAACCAGCCTTACTAATGCCATCGTAATCCATGGTGGTATCCATCATTACAGCACCAGGAATAACGGGTGCTGAAGATCCACCGGGAATGACAGCCTTTATTTTCCGACCGCCACGCATTCCACCGCACATTTCAAGCAGTGTTGAAAATGGCGTTCCTAATGGAATCTCGTAGTTCCCAGGACGATTGACATGACCGGAAACGGAGAAAAGCTTGGTGCCACCGTTATTTGGTTTTCCTAGATTTAAAAACTCTTCGCCACCCATATTCAGAATAAATGGGATTGCGGCAAATGTTTCGGTGTTATTGATCGTCGACGGTTTGCCGTACAAACCAAAAGAGGCTGGGAACGGTGGCTTAAACCGTGGCTGCCCTTTCTTACCTTCAATTGACTCTAGCAGAGAAGTTTCTTCGCCACAGATATACGCACCATAGCCGTGATGGGCAAACAGTTCGAAATTAAAGCCGGAGCCAAGAATATTCTGGCCGATGAAGCCAGCCGCACGCGCTTCATCCAAAGCGGCTTCAAACCGTTTGTATATTTCCCAAATTTCGCCATGGACATAGTTATATCCACGGTTAGCACCCATAGCATAGGCAGCAATTGCCATACCTTCGATCACGGCATGCGGGTTATAGCGCATGATGTCGCGATCTTTAAAGGTACCCGGCTCGCCTTCGTCTGTATTGCACACCACATATTTATCGCCGGGGAAGGAACGTGGCATGAATGACCATTTTAGGCCAGTCGGGAAACCAGCACCGCCACGACCGCGTAGCACTGATTTCTTTACTTCCGCTATAACTTCTTCTTGCGTGATCTTATTGTCAAGAATTCGGCGCAACTGAACATAACCGCCACGCGCAACGTAATCCTGTAACGACCATCCATTATCGCCATTGAGACCTTCCATCAGAAGGCCGTTGATTGAGCCGAGCATTGCCATTATTGACAATCCTCCAACAACTTATCAATTTGCTCTGGATGCATATGGCTACACATTGAACGATTATTGACGATCATTACTGGCGCATCACCGCACGCCCCCATGCACTCACCCTCTTTCAGAGTAAATTTTCCGTCGGACGTTGTTTCACCATAGCCAACGCCAAGTTTATTCTGAAGGTACTCACCCGCATGGTAACCGCCAGATAGCGCACACGGCAGATTTGTACACACAGTAATCTTGTACTTGCCAACTGGCTTTAGGTCATACATGTTATAGAAGGTGGCAACCTCAAAGGCAGCCATAGCTGGCATACCTAGATAGTTGGCTACATTTTCAATGGCATCAGGTGGCAACCAACCTTTTTCTTCCTGAGCGTGAGCGAGGCAGGCCATTACAGCGGACTGCTTTTGATCGGCCGGGTATTTGGAAACTTCCCGTGCGAATTTTTGTAGGGTTTCAGCGGAAAACATTAGCGGTCAATCTCGCCAAAAACAATATCTTGGGAACCGATAATCGTAACGACGTCGGCAATCATGTGGCCTCGGGACATTTCATCCATCCCTGCCAGGTGCACATAGCCTGGCGCACGAATTTTCATACGATATGGCTTATTGGCACCATCAGAAATAAAGTAAATTCCGAATTCACCTTTTGGGTGCTCGATAGCAGCATATGCCTCACCAGGAGGAACGTGAATACCCTCAGTGAAGAGCTTGAAATGGTGAATCAACTCTTCCATGTTGGTTTTCATGCCTTCGCGCGGCGGCGGAGCAACTTTATGGTTCTCTGTAATTACTGGACCTGGATTCTTTCGTAACCAAGTAATACATTGCTTGATAATTTTGTTCGACTGGAGCATTTCTTCCATGCGAACCAAGTAACGGTCATAGCTATCACCGTTGACTCCAACCGGCACATCGAAATCTATCTTGTCGTACGCCGCATACGGTTGCTTCTTACGTAAGTCCCAGGCAAAGCCAGACCCTCGAAGCATCGCACCGGTAAAGCCCATCTGCAACGCACGCTCCGGAGTCACCACACCAACATTGACTAGGCGCTGCTTCCAGATACGGTTATCCGTCAGCAACGTGTGATATTCGCTGTGATAGGTCGGAAAACGATTGGTGAAATCTTCAAGAAAATCGAGCAAGGAACCACTACGATTTTCATTAAGTTCTTTCGCCTTCTTGCCACTTGTCCAAGTAGACTCTTCGTACTGTGGCATACGATCAGGAAGATCACGGTAGACACCCCCCGGACGGTAGTAGGCCGCATGCAATCGCGCGCCCGAAACAGCCTCATAGGCATCCATCAGATCTTCACGCTCACGGAAGGTGTAAAGCGCCATTGTCATCGCACCCACATCGAGCGCATGACAACCAATCCAAAGAAGATGATTCAAAATTCGGGTAATTTCATCAAACATTACCCGTATGTATTTACCGCGTTCCGGGACTTCGATCCCAAGTAATTTTTCAGTAGCAAGGCAATAAGCATGCTCATTACACATCATCGAGACGTAATCCAATCGGTCCATGTACGGAACCGACTGAACCCATGTTTTTGTCTCGGCCAATTTTTCGGTAGCCCGATGCAACAAGCCAATGTGCGGGTCAGCACGTTGCACGACCTCACCATCCAACTCAAGCACCAAACGCAAGACACCGTGAGCAGCAGGGTGTTGCGGACCAAAATTAAGGGTGAAATTGCGAATATCAGCCATGAGCAGGATCCCCGAAGGTATCTTCGCGCACAATGCGCGGCGTGTTTTCACGAGGCTCGATAGTTACCGGCTGGTAAATTACACGGCCTTGATCCGCGTCATATCGCATCTCAACATAACCGGAGATTGGAAAATCTTTACGGAACGGATGCCCAATAAATCCATAGTCGGTCAAAATTCTACGCAAATCATCATGACCCACAAAAGCAATACCAAAAAGGTCAAAAGCTTCGCGCTCAAACCAATTTGCACTATTCCAGACACTGGTAATTGAATCAACAGCAGGAAATTCGTTATCTTCAGCAAAGACACGAACCCGCAAGCGCCAGTTGTTACTAATGGACAGCAAATGAGTAACGGCAGCATAGCGCCGCCCAGACCACTCAGAATCGCCGTATGTTGAATAATCAACACCACAAAGATCTGTCAACTCTTCAAATCCCAACTCGGATTTATCATGAAGAACATGCATAACGGATAGATAATCAGCCGCAGCAACTTCGACAGTCACCTCTCCGAGCGCAGTCTTTAGTGATTTCAATTTATCACCAAACTCATCATGCAATCTTTGGCTAAGCGTTTCCAGCTTGGCAGACATATTCAATCAGCCCCGGCAATTAACGAGCAATGGTGTTGGTACGGCGAATCTTGTTCTGCAACTGAATGATGCCATAGAGCAGAGCTTCCGCAGTTGGCGGACAACCCGGCACGTAGATATCAACAGGAACAATACGATCACAGCCGCGAACAACAGAATAGGAATAGTGGTAATAGCCACCACCATTAGCACAAGAACCCATGGAGATCACCCAGCGCGGCTCCGCCATTTGGTCATAAACCTTACGCAGCGCAGGCGCCATCTTGTTCGTTAGCGTTCCCGCGACAATCATTACATCCGACTGACGCGGACTACCGCGAAATACAACGCCGAAACGATCAAGATCATATCGCGAACAGCCAGCATGAATCATTTCAACCGCACAACATGCCAAACCAAAGGTCATTGGCCACATCGAGCCGGTGCGCATGTAATTGATTAATTTGTCAGCAGTTGTGGTGACAAAGCCTTCTTGAAGGACGCCCTCAATACCCATGACCGATCCTCACTCCCACTCAAGCGCGCCCTTGGCCCAGGCATACACATAGCCAACGACCAGAACGGTAACAAATACAAGCATCTCGATGAAGCCGAACATCTTTATCGACTCGGAAGCAACGATATCTTTATAAATCGCAGCCCAAGGAAATAGGAATGCAATTTCGAGATCAAATAGAATAAAGAGAATAGCAATCAAGTAATAGCGCACATCAAATTTCATGCGCGCATCTTCAAAAGCCTCAAACCCGCACTCGTAGGGTGAAAGCTTTTCCGGGTCCGGGCGATTTGGCGCCAGCAGAAAACCCATAGCGATGGGCAAGACGCCAATCGCGACCCCCACCAAGACGAACATCAAAATCGGAAAGTAGTTTTCCATGACTCGCCGCCAATATTCAGTTTCTTGTTAGAAACAGCGATCAAATGATCACTGCCCACTTTTTGGTGCCGACGGCGAGACTCGAACTCGCACAGCTTGCGCCACTACCCCCTCAAGATAGCGTGTCTACCAATTTCACCACGTCGGCACTAATTTTCAAACCTGACTAGAGAGGATTTATCCTAGCCAAGCCACTTACATTTACTTCGGTATTTCTTTTGCCTTTGAGCCTTGATCACCAGAAGCTGAAGAACCCTCAACAGCGGAAGACGTAGCCGGCGTAACAGTCTGCGATTGTACAGCGTCCTGCATCACACTGCCAGTCGTTTTTGGTTTACTTGATGCAACATATGCCAAAGACAAGCTTGTAATAAAAAACACTGCTGCCAAACCACCAGTCAAACGGCTAAGGAAATTCGCAGAACCAGAAGAGCCAAAAAGACTTCCCGAAGCACCACTACCAAATGCCGCACCCATATCAGCACCTTTACCGTGCTGCATCAGGACCAGACCAATAATCACCAAAGCCACGAGTATATGCACCGTGAGTAGCAAAGAAAAAAACCAATTCATCATTACCGCCTATTAAGCCGCCGCCCGGCAAATTGCCAGGAAGTCGTCCGCAACCAACGCCGCGCCACCGATCAAACCACCATCGATATCCGCCTGCGCAAACAATTCTTTTGCATTCTGCGGTTTGACACTGCCGCCATACAAAATACGCAAACCGCCTGCAATCACAGCATTTTGCACCGCCACCTGGGAGCGGATAGCAAAATGCACCTCCTGAGCCTGCCCAGGCGTTGCTGTCATACCAGTGCCAATCGCCCAAACTGGCTCATAGGCAACCACAGAACTCTCCAGCGCCGCCACGCCTAACAAATCAAGCACCGCAGAGAGTTGCCGGGATACAACCTGCGCAGTCAACCCAGACTGTCGCTCCGCAAGCGACTCACCGACACACAGCACAGGCACAATACCAACCGCCTGTGCTGCTGCAAATTTTGCAGCAACAACGGCATCCGACTCGCCATATTGAGCACGTCGCTCAGAGTGCCCCACAAGGACGTAACGACATCCAAACTCTTTAAGCATGGAAGCAGACACTTCACCGGTAAAAGCACCTGAAACATGTTCGCTTAAATTCTGTGCACCTAGTCCGATTACCGACCCTTCCACCATAGATTGAGCCTGAGCAAGATAGGGGTAAGGAACACATACCGCGACTTCACACGCCACATCAGATACATGCGCCTTCAGATTTTCAAGCAGCGCCGTGTTTTGCTGGAAACTTCCATGCATTTTCCAGTTACCGGCAACAAACTTTTTACGCATATACAAAACAATCTAATTAGGGGAAAAACCGCATGATTATAGCGATTCGCCCCCAGCCCGGTCAAGGAAGGGGCTATCACGTAATCTACTGCGAAGCCTCACGAACGACATTGGCGAGCTCCTGCGCAGCAGCCAAAACCTCTGCCGCATCTTCACCCTCAACCATAACGCGCAGCAAAGGCTCAGTGCCTGAGGCACGCAACAGGACGCGGCCTCGCCCTGCCATTTTGGCTTCAGTGGCCAGGAGCGCCGACTGGATCGCAGGATCATCTTTCCAGGGAAAGCCTTTGGCCATCGGCACATTAATCAACTTCTGCGGATAAAGAGTCAACCCCGACAGCAGTGTTTTCAGGCTACCACCAACTTCACGCAGAGCAGCCAACACCTGCAGCGCAGCAACAACACCATCGCCAGTGGTATGGCGATCAAGTGCCAGCAAGTGGCCTGAGTTCTCGCCGCCGAATAGCCAGCCCTTGTCATGCAACATTTCAACCACATAACGATCACCAACTGCCGCACGTGCGAATGGGACACTCAATCGTCCCAGCGCATCCTCCAGAGCCAAATTGGTCATCAGCGTGCCAACCACACCAGCCACCGCCCCTTTTTTTGCGCGACTGCAAACGAGAGCATAGAGCAACTGATCGCCGTCATAAAGATTACCTTCAGCATCAACCATCTGAATCCGGTCGGCATCTCCATCCAGCGCCAACCCGAGGTCCGCCTGGTGAGCCAGTACTGCATCACGAAGCGCGGACGGTGATGTTGCACCAAACCCATCGTTGATATTCAGTCCGTTTGGTTTGGCCCCAATGGTAATGACTTCAGCACCCAGTTCATGAAAAACATCCGGTGCCGTTTGGTAAGCTGCGCCATGCGCACAATCAACAACAATTTTCAACCCACGAAGATCGAGATCATTGGGAAAAGTACTTTTACAGAACTCGATGTAACGACCACGCGCATCATCGATTCGTTTGGCGCGTCCTAGTTCGGCGGGAGAAACGCAAATCATCGGCTGATCTATCGCATCCTCAATGGCAAGCTCTACCTCATCCGGCAACTTAGTACCTTGAGCAGAGAAAAATTTGATCCCGTTGTCGTAATAGGGATTATGTGAGGCAGAAATAACAATGCCGGCCTGTAAACGCAACGCACGGGTCAAGTAAGCCACCGCCGGGGTTGGAATGGGGCCAACCAGACACACATCGACACCTGCTGCGGCAAATCCGGCCTCCAAGGCAGACTCAAGCATGTAACCTGAAAGACGGGTGTCTTTACCAATCAGCACTGATGGTCGCTCGCCAACAGGCATTTCGATTTTTTCAAGCAAAACCTTACCGGCGGCGTATCCGAGGCGCATGACGAAATCAGGGGTAATCGGTGACTGACCAACGCGGCCACGAATACCATCCGTACCAAAATATTTTCTACTCATCACACTCTCCCTATTGAAGCGTCGCCAGCACCGCTAAAGCGTCCCGCGTTGCAGCGACGTCATGCACACGCAATATTTTCGCACCTTTTTGGGCTGCCAGCATGGCTGCTGCGACACTGGCCGGCATTCTTTCGTCAGCTGTTCGACCTGTTATCGCGCCCAACATCGATTTGCGCGAAACCCCGACCAACCAAGGCAAATCACTGACATTCATTACGGTCAACGCGCGAAACAGCTCAAAATTATGCTCTGCTGACTTGCCGAAACCAAACCCCGGATCGAGCACAAGCCGATCAGGAGAAACTCCGGCGCGAATACAGTCAGATACACGCGCCGCCAAAAACGACTGAACATCATCCACCACATTGTCGTAGCGTGGCTCTTTCTGCATGGTTCCCGGCGCACCCTGCATGTGCATGATGCAAACCCCACAGGGTGACTGTTTCAGGACTTCAATCACAGCCGACTGGGTCACACCGGAGATGTCGTTAATCATCGATGCCCCTTGGGACAAGGCCTCAATCATTACTGCCGGCTTGTAAGTATCGACCGAGATCGGCACTCCCCACGTACAAATTTCTTGTAATACCGGTTTCAGTCTATCTAACTCGACTTCAAGTGGGGTGGGTATCGCCCCCGGACGTGAAGATTCAGCACCCACATCCAGAATATCCGCCCCCGCCTCCAACTGCTGGCGAGCATGCTCAATTGCTTGCCTCACATCATTTCCGCAACCATCACCCGAAAACGAATCCGGTGTCAGATTAACGATCCCCATCAACAAAGGGCGTTGAAGGTTAAGTTGATAGGTTCCGCAGGAAAAATTTCGCATAAACAAATAAAAAAGCCGGGAGCGAACTCCCGGCGTAGTAATTCAAACCGCCGAGAATCAGGCGGGCGCAGTAGCGCTTGGCTCGGCCCCCGGAGAGTCTGCGGGTGGCACAGAACGCGAAGACGACTGTAGTGGCTTGGGCGCACGCGGCGGCTTGCCAGCCATAATGTCATCTATCTGATCTGCATCGATGGTTTCCCACTCCAGCAAGGCATGCGTCATTGCCTCAACCTTATCGCGGTTTTCCTCAAGCAGTTGGCGGGCTAGCGCATACTGTTGATCGATAATGCGACGGATTTCCAGATCAACTTTTTGCATTGTCGCTTCGGAAACGTTTTTGTGCTGAGTCACCGAGCGACCAAGGAATACCTCGCCTTCGTTCTCACCATAGACCATTACGCCCAAATCCGACATGCCGTAGCGCGTCACCATATCGCGAGCCATCGCCGTAGCGCGCTCAAAGTCGTTGGAAGCGCCGGTTGTCATCTGATTCATGAACAACTCTTCGGCGATACGACCACCGAACAGAACCGCGATACGGCTCATTAGAAACTGTCGGTCATACGCGTAGCGATCTTCAACCGGCAACTGCATGGTCAAGCCAAGGGCACGGCCACGGGGAATAATGGTGACTTTATGCACAGGATCAGACTTGGGTACCAGTTTGGCGACAACAGCATGGCCAGATTCGTGATACGCAGTATTTTTCTTCTCTTCCTCGCTCATCACCATGCTGCGACGCTCGGCGCCCATCATGATTTTATCCTTGGCCATCTCGAAGTCGTCCATGTCGACCAGTCGCTTGTTACGACGAGCGGCAAACAGGGCAGCTTCGTTAACCAGATTGGCCAAATCAGCACCTGAGAAGCCAGGGGTACCACGAGCTATAACACCTGCCTCGACATCACCTGAGATTGGCACCTTGCGCATATGCACCTTGAGGATTTCCTCACGGCCACGAATATCCGGTAGCGGCACTACAACCTGGCGGTCGAAACGACCTGGACGCAGCAATGCAGGGTCAAGAATATCTGGACGATTGGTTGCAGCGATCACAATGATGCCCGAGTGACCTTCGAAACCATCCATTTCAACCAGTAACTGGTTCAGGGTCTGTTCACGTTCATCGTTACCACCACCGAGACCAGCACCGCGATGACGACCGACGGCGTCAATTTCATCAATGAAGATGATGCACGGTGAATGCTTTTTGGCATTCTCGAACATGTCACGAACACGTGCAGCGCCAACACCAACGAACATTTCAACAAAGTCGGAACCAGAAATACTGAAGAACGGAACTTTCGCCTCGCCAGCAATCGCCTTGGCAAGCAATGTTTTACCCGTACCCGGGTTGCCGACCATCAGCACACCCTTGGGAATACGGCCACCCAATTTCTGGAACTTTGACGGGTCACGCAAGAAATCGACGATCTCCTGAACCTCTTCCTTGGCTTCGTCGCAACCGGCGACATCTGCAAAAGTAATAACGTTGGTCGACTCATCCATCATGCGCGCCTTAGATTTCCCGAAGGAGAAGGCCCCACCCTTGCCACCGCCCTGCATCTGGCGCATGAAGAATACCCAGACACCGATCAGCAACAGCATAGGGAACCAACTGACGAATAGATTCATCATGAATGATGGCTCTTCTTCCGGCTTGGCCTCAATCTTGACGCCACTCTTCAGCAGATCGGAAACCAGCCAGAGATCCGGCGGCGCATAGGACATGATGCGCTTACCTTCAGTCGTGGTTGCCTTCAGCGTACGGCCTTCGATGACCACCTTGCTGATGTGTCCCTGCTTCACCTCTTCGATGAATTGGGAGTACTCGATCGAGCCTTGAGCAACCTGACGGGTATTGAATTGATTAAATACCGTCATCAGTACAAGACCAATGACCAGCCAGATTGCGAGATTTTTGAACATGTTGTTCAAGCTTGCACTCCTTCTACGGCGTCGAGCGAAAAAAACGACATTTTATACATAAATCAACGCAATACACGACCCAGCAAATAAAGCTCCGCGCTTCGATCACGCGAAGCATCTGGTTTGCGTACAGCAACTGTTTTAAAAACTTCACGCATCGCACGCAGAAAGTTTTCGTAATCTGAACCTTGGAAAACTTTGACCAGAAAAGCGCCATCTGGTTTCAAATGAACCTTGGAAAACTCCAATCCCAATTCAGCCAGATACATCACTCGCGCCTGATCAACCAAGGGCACACCTGACATATTGGGGGCCATATCGGACATTACAAGCCCCACGCGACGCCCAGCCAGCTTTTCTTCGAGTTGTTTCAGCACATCATCTTCGCGAAAATCGCCCTGAATGAAGTCCACGTTATGCAATGGCTCCATTTCCAGCAAATCGAGCGCGATCACCAGACTGCTATCCCCCATCCGTTTCGCGGCCACCTGTGACCAACCGCCCGGCGTTGCGCCGAGGTCAACCGCAACATCGCCACGCTTGAGCAATTTGTCCTTATCGTCGATTTCCATCAACTTGAATGCAGCCCGAGAACGCCAGCCCTCTTTTTTGGCGAGCTGCACATATGTGTCGTTTACATGCTCGCGCATCCAAGCTTTGCTGGTTCTGGTTCTTTTCATTCGGTAAAATGCCGTTTTTGAAAGGTTAACTATGCTGCAATTATCATCCAATGAGCGCCGCGAACTTCGTGCTCGCGCCCACAGTCTTGATCCGGTTGTCTTGATCTCCGAGAACGGCCTGACAGAAGGCGTTCTCAGGGAAATCGAGTTAAATCTCAAAGCACACGAATTGATCAAAATTCGCGTTTTTGGCGATAGCCGTGAAAACCGTATCGCCTATCTGGAACAAATCTGTAGCGATCTGAATGCAGCTGCCGTCCAGCGCATTGGAAAATTACTGGTTGTTTATCGCGCCAATCCGATTGATCCTGCTGCGGTCAACGCCAAAAACAACCAAAAAAATCGCCGGTCCACTGCCCCGCGTACAACTAAACGCAGCTTTCAAGGCTGATTACCTCAATCCGCGGTTGCTCCACACGACAAGCCACAGACCCAGCATACTCTGTATCAGATAGAGTATGCTGGAAACACCGTGCCAAGTTGCAAAGCGGTCACGCAACACGCTTTCCATCACTTCACGTGGCAATGCATCTGCCTTGAGTTGTGCCATCAAGGGTTGAATACCGAACTGGCTGGCAACAACCAGCAAGGCCATTATTAAAACAAGCCAAAAAACTGAGCTTTTAAAGAACCTGCCGCCCCAGCGTGAAATCAGGAAAATCAGCAAATAAGCAGCACTACCCAAGCCCACCCAGCCAATCAGCGCAAACAATTTGCCGGCGATCACACCGGCGAGTTGGCGATCATTCAGGCTTGCAAACAATACCGGTGCTGCCATGTAACCTATCGCCCACATGCCGCCCACCCACAAAGTGATGGCAATAAAATAGAGCGCTTCAGACAGTTTCCGCATCAGCGCTTACAGATAGCGAACGTCGATAATTTCGAACTCACGGATACCACCCGGTGCTTGTACCTGAGCGATATCCCCGGCGTATTTGCCGATTAGTGCGCGAGCCATCGGCGAAGCCAATGACAATTTACCCTCTTTGATGTCAGCTTCGTCTTCTCCGACGATCTGATAAGTCACGCTAACACCCGTATCCTGATCCTCAAGATCAATAGTTGCCCCAAATACGCAGCGACCATCAGCATCAAGCAGCGCCGGATCAATGATTTGCGCATTGGAAAGCTTCCCTTCAACTTCCTGAATGCGCCCTTCGACGAAGCCCTGACGCTCCTTGGCGGCATCGTATTCGGCATTTTCGGAAAGATCGCCATGCGCGCGCGCCTCGGCAATTGCAGCAATCACCCAAGGGCGCTCTACCGTTTTTAGGCGATGCAGTTCAACACGCAATTTTTCTGCACCTGTTACGGTCAACGGGACTTTACTCATTATTTTTTCCAGCAAAAGCAAAACCGCCGGCACCCAAAAAGGGCTGCCCGGCGGCTTCTGGTTTGTCTTAGTTTAACTGCGTGTGTAATGCCTGAATCGAATACACAACCAACTCGCCATGATTACGAATACCTTCGGCGGCAGCTTCTGCCCCCCAGATTGTCGTATACATCGTCACCCTGGCTTGCAGGCCAGAGGTGCGAATGGAACGAGAGTCATTGATCGCCAGACGTTTTTCCTCAACGGTATTGATGATCAATGCAATTTCGTTGTTCTTGATCATGTCGACAATGTGCGGACGACCCTCTGTTACCTTATTCACCGGATTTACTGTAGAAAGACTTTTCCGGAAGAAGGCAATTTGACGCTTGCCGCCAATTGCGATTTCACAAAGGCTTCCGCAAAAGTCACGCCCACTCCCATGACCTCACCAGTCGACTTCATTTCAGGTCCGAGAATGGTATCAACGCCGGGGAACTTGACGAACGGGAAGACAGCTTCCTTAACCGAAAAATACGGCGGAATGACTTCTTTTGTAATTCCCTGATCCTGCAAGCTACGGCCAGCCATACAACGAGCAGCGATTTTTGCCAGCTGCAGACCGGTGGCCTTGGAAACGAAGGGCACGGTACGCGAAGCACGCGGGTTCACTTCCAGTACGTAAACATCACCATCCTTGATGGCAAACTGGACGTTCATCAGGCCACATACATTCAGCGCCTTAGCCATCAATTTGGTCTGACGACGCAGTTCGGCCTGAACTTCGGCACCCAACGAGTACGGCGGCAGGGAACAAGCCGAGTCACCCGAATGCACGCCAGCCTGTTCGATGTGCTCCATGACACCGCCGATGATCACCTCGTCACCATCAGACAACGCATCAACGTCACATTCAATGGCATCGTTCAGGAAACGATCAAGCAACACTGGCGAATCATGCGAAACCTTGACGGCTTCACGCATATAGCGCTCAAGATCTTTCTGCTCATGAACAATTTCCATCGCACGTCCACCCAGCACGTAGGACGGGCGAACGACCAGCGGATAGCCGATTTCGGCAGCCAGGCGCAGGGCATCTTCTTCGGTGCGCGCCGTGCGGTTGGGCGGCTGCTTCAAGCCAAGTTCGTGCAATAGTTTCTGGAAGCGCTCACGATCTTCCGCAATATCGATGGATTCTGGCGTCGTACCAATGATTGGCACGCCATTGGCTTCGAGAGCCAGAGCCAATTTCAACGGGGTCTGGCCACCGTACTGAACGATGACGCCGACCGGCTTTTCGATGGCGACGATTTCCAGCACATCCTCTAACGTCAGCGGCTCAAAATACAGACGATCCGAGGTATCGTAGTCAGTCGACACGGTTTCCGGATTGCAGTTGACCATGATGGTCTCGTAACCATCTTCACGCATCGCCATCGCCGCATGCACGCAGCAGTAGTCAAATTCGATACCCTGGCCGATGCGGTTCGGACCGCCGCCCAGCACCATGATCTTCTTCTTGTCGGTCGGATTCGACTCGCACTCGTCCTCGTAGGTCGAATACATATAGGCGGTGTCGGTCGAGAATTCGGCCGCACAAGTATCGACCCGTTTGTAGACCGGGCGGATTCCCAGCGCATGGCGACGATTACGGAATTCAGTTTCAGTCGTTTTAAGCAGATAAGCCAGACGACGGTCAGCAAAACCCTTGCGTTTCAGATAACGCAGCTCTTCTGCGGTCAACGTCAAAAACTCACGTTTTTCGACCGCCAACTCCAGATCAACGATCTCCTTGATCTGCTCAAGGAACCACGGATCAATCTTGGTCAGTTCAAAAACTTTTTCGACCGTCATGCCGACGCCAAAAGCATCGGCAACGTACCACAGGCGATCCGGCGTCGGACGCGCCAGCTGCTCGTCGATGGTTTCCGGATCGACCGTCTTCAGGTTAAAACCATCAACCCCCACCTCCAGACCGCGCAAGGCTTTCTGCAGCGATTCCTGGAAGGTGCGGCCAATTGCCATCACCTCACCAACCGACTTCATCTGCGTGGTCAACGTGTTGTCGGCTTGCGGGAATTTCTCAAAGGCGAAACGCGGCACTTTGGTGACGACGTAATCGATCGATGGCTCGAACGAAGCCGGTGTTTTACCGCCGGTAATGTCGTTTGACAGTTCATCGAGCGTGTAGCCAACGGACAGTTTGGCAGCAATCTTGGCGATCGGGAAACCCGTTGCCTTGGAGGCCAGGGCCGACGAACGCGATACACGTGGATTCATCTCGATGACGATCATCCGACCGTCCTTCGGATTAATCGAGAACTGGACGTTCGAACCACCAGTATCGACACCGATTTCGCGCAACACGGCGATCGATGCGTTACGCAGAATCTGGTATTCCTTGTCAGTCAGCGTCTGGGCCGGCGCGACAGTGATCGAATCGCCGGTGTGGACGCCCATCGGGTCGAGGTTTTCGATAGAGCAGATGATGATGCAGTTGTCCGCCTTGTCGCGAACCACTTCCATCTCATACTCTTTCCAGCCGAGCAGAGACTCTTCGATCAACAATTCATTGGTTGGCGAAGCTTCAAGACCGCGCTTGCAGATGGTCTCAAACTCTTCCATGTTGTAGGCAATACCGCCACCAGATCCGCCAAGCGTGAAGGAGGGGCGAATAATGGTCGGGAAGCCAATCGCGGCCTGCACCTGATACGCCTCTTCCATGCTATGGGCAGTGGCCGATCGAGCAGAACCGAGACCAATCTTGGTCATCGCATCCTTGAACTTCTGGCGATCTTCGGCCTTGTCGATAGCTTCTTTGGAAGCACCGATCAGTTCCACATTGAACTTGGCGAGGACACCTTCACGATCAAGATCCAGCGCGCAGTTCAGCGCGGTCTGCCCACCCATTGTCGGCAGCAGTGCATCCGGGCGTTCCTTCTCGATGATCTTGGCGACCACCTGCCAGGTGATGGGCTCGATGTAAGTCACATCAGCCATTTCCGGGTCGGTCATGATCGTCGCAGGATTCGAGTTAACCAGAATGACCTTGTAACCCTCTTCGCGCAGCGCCTTACAAGCTTGCGCACCGGAGTAGTCGAATTCGCAGGCCTGACCGATGATGATCGGGCCGGCACCAATAATCAAAACACTTTTTATGTCTGTACGTTTCGGCATGTTATTTCTCGCTTATTTCGCCGGTTGCAGCGCAGCCACGCCACGCGTCATGGCGTCGAGGAAGCGGTCGAACAGGTAGGCCACGTCATGCGGACCGGGACTGGCTTCTGGATGACCCTGGAAGGAAAAGGCCGGCACATCAGTGCGCGCAATCCCTTGCAGCGATCCATCAAACAGCGAGACATGCGTAGCACGCAGATTTTTCGGCAAAGAATCGCCGTCGACCGCAAAACCATGATTCTGGCTCGTAATCAGCACCTGTCCGGTATCCATATCTTTGACCGGGTGATTGGCGCCATGGTGGCCAAACTTCATTTTCAGCGTCTTGGCACCGGAAGCCAGGGCCAGCAACTGGTGGCCAAGGCAGATGCCAAAAGTCGGGATGCCGCGATCAAGGAATTCTCGAATGGCAGCAATTGCGTAATCGCATGGCTCCGGATCACCAGGACCATTGGACAGGAAAACACCATCCGGATTCATTGCCAGCACATCGGCAGCCAGCGTCTGCGCCGGCACGACCGTCAACTTGACACCACGCTGAGCCAACATACGCAGGATGTTGCGTTTGACGCCAAAATCATAGGCAACAACATGAAAGCGATGCGCCGGACCCTGCTCGTAGCCATCCAGCGTCCATTCAGCTTCAGTCCACGCATAGCCTTCCTTGGCCGAAACCACCTTGGCCAGATCCATGCCGGCCAAACCAGGGAACTCCCGGGCCATTGTGACAGCCTTCAGTTCATCAACCTCGCCGGCCATAATGCAACCAGCCTGCGCACCTTTTTCTCGAAGAATTCGGGTCAGTTTTCGGGTATCAATACCAGCGATAGCTACAATTCCGTGCTTTTTCAAGTAAGAGGATAAATCACCCTGCGAGCGCCAATTCGAGGCAACCAAAGGCAGATCACGAATCACCAGACCGGCAGCATAGTTGGCTTCAGACTCAAAGTCTTCTGCATTGCAACCGGTATTGCCAATGTGCGGATAGGTTAGCGTAACAATCTGGCGACAATAGGAGGGATCGGTGAGGATTTCCTGATAACCGGACATGGCGGTATTGAAAACCACCTCGGCACTGGTAACGCCATCAGCGCCGATGGATTGGCCCTTGAAAACCGTTCCGTCAGCAAGGGCGAGAATGGCGGGAGTAAATGAGGGCAGCAACGACACGACCGGCTCTCCTAGAATTTCTAATTATTGATGTGCCAAGCGGGAAGGCTTGCGCCCTCCCGCTTGTGCTTTTTAACCTTGCTATTCTAGCCGAAAATAGGCTGATCAGGCAAATTCAGAGGACAACCCCAGAACTGACAAAACGCTCCAACTCTGGATGAATAGCCTCCATTTGCGCTTCGAGATGACCCAAATACTGACGACAACGCACCCAGTCGACATTTTCCAGCGAGATTGCTGCATTTTCCAATTCCATCGCATAACGCCGGGCAGTATCAGCATGAAACATGGCCAGCAAGCTTTTCAAAGTATGAGCATGCATGCGCAAATCATGTATATCAGCAGACTCGACAGCACGCCTGACCCGCTCAAGATGGTCGTCCCATTCCGCCAAAAACATGGCTGCCATTTTCGAGAAAAGCTGAGTATCGCCAATTTCTTTTAACGCCAACTGCAAATCAAGCGGCTTACTTTCCGCCGACAGAAACCCTTCCGCACTTTCAGGCACAGAATCTGATTTTTCGGCAGTTGCTCTCGCCAAGGCTGCATAAAGCGCGTCAGGACGTAGCGGTTTGGAAACGTAATCATTCATTCCCGCCTCCAGGCAGCGATCACGATCACTGCTCATCACGTTGGCGGTCATTGCAATGATATAAACCGGCTTGAATGCATCGGAAACCACCCAGCTACGACGCATCTCCCTGGCACGGATTGTTTCCGTCGCTTCAATGCCACCCAAAACTGGCATTTGCATATCCATTAGAATGACGTCGAAGCGCTTGTTCTCGAATTGCTCTACGCCCTCCGCACCATCGTTAGCCACCACCACCCGATGTGAATGCTTCTCCAACAAGCGCAAAGCTAGCTCCTGATTGACAGGATTATCTTCAACGAGCAAAACATCGAGCGTATTGGCGGCAGGCAACACTTTCGAATCAAGCAGGAATGAATCGAGTTCAAAATCAAACACACCCTCAGCCTTGCGCGGCGCCTCAGCCAGCGCCAAGGCATCACTCATGTCGCCCGGCCCGACCGGCTTGACCAAGTGCGCCGACACTTCAAGCTGCCGCAGGTGCGCCAAATCCTGGCGTTGATTTTCAGTAGTCAGCAACATCAGGAGTTTTTCACGCTTCCCATTTGCCTTCCAATTTTCGGCCAAAGCAAAACCAACCGGTTCCCCCATATTCGCGTCGGCAAAAATATAGTCATACGGAAAATCGACGGAACGAGTTCGCTCGACAGCAGCCAACGCAGCCTGACCTTCGGCAACCAGTGATGCCTGAATTCCTTGGCGTTCCAGCAAACGCACAAAATGCTGACCCGCCAGCAAATTATCCTCAATCACCAGCGCCCTGCGCCCGGCAAAAGGCAATAGAACCGACTCGGACTGAGCGTCCACTTCGCCACCCAACCGGGCCGTAAAATAAAACACCGAGCCTTTTCCCTCGGTGCTTTCCAACCAGATACGGCCATCCATCAACTGCACCAGGCGGGCACAAATTGCCAAACCCAGTCCAGTACCACCAAATCGCCGCGTTGTGGAAACATCAGCCTGCGAGAAGGCTTCAAAAACGGCTTGTTGCTTTTCAAGAGGAATGCCCATACCGGTATCGCGCACAGCAAACTTGATGAAAAACGAGCCACTCGCGGCCTTGTCGACGGTTGCCTCAAGCACCACCCCGCCCTGCTCGGTAAATTTGATCGCATTGCCGACCAGATTCATTACTACCTGACGCAAGCGAGTCGGGTCACCAATCACTCGCTGCGGCACATCCGGGCGAACATCGACCACTAATTCCAGGCCTTTTTTATGCGCGCCAACCGCCAGCACACGCGCCGCTTCAAGCACTGTATCAAGCAAAGAAAAGGAGACGGACTCAAACTGCATCTTGCCGGCTTCGATTTTTGAGAAATCGAGGATGTCATTAACAATGGTCAGTAGCGACTCCGCCGATGACTTGACGGTCCGCAAGTAGTGGCGCTGCTCGGCATCCAGATTAGTATCGAGGGCCAACTCAGTCATGCCGATAATGCCATTCATCGGCGTCCGAATTTCATGGCTCATATTAGCCAAGAAAGCACCGCGCGCACGATTGGCGGACTCCGCAGCCTCTTTGGCTTCGATCAACGCCCCTTCGTCTACTTTCACATCACTGATATCGCGATGCAACACCAGCATGCGAGTGACTTCACCATCGTCTTACGCCCCGTCACCACGCCACGGATCATCAACCAGCGCCATTGACTATCACGTGCCTTAAGACGGCACTCTGCCTGAAAAAACTGCTCCTTGCTTTGTGCATGGGCAGCGATGCGTGACTGAAGCTCGCGCAGATCATCTGGATGAACCAGTTTTTGCCACTGGGAAATGCTATTGTCAAAATCAGTGGGCTCGTAGCCGAGCAGCCTTTTCCACTGGCGTCCGGATTCGATTTGTCCGCGACTCAAATTCCAGTCGGAAAAAGCATCACCGGACAAAACGCCCTGCCAGTGCAGCATACCGGCATATGAACCGTAAGCAGCATCAATTTTATCCAGCAGTCGTTCAACGCCTGAGACCAATGCTGGTGATCCACCTTGAGCGGAATTAAGCAAAGCTCTGAGCGGCAACTCACCTTCGCCGGCGAAGATTTCCTTGAGCTGCCTGATCAGGAGCTGTGATTTCATTTGGCGTTAGCGCAAACCCAAAACGTCCTGCATATCAAACAGGCCATTCTTGCGCCCGGCCAAAAACCGTGCGGCGCGCATGCTGCCCAGCGCATAAGGCATGCGGCTACTGGCTTTGTGCGTCACTTCAACGCGCTCGCCCAGGCCACAGAACATGACCGTGTGGTCACCAACAATATCGCCACCACGGACCGTGGCAAAACCAATCGTTGATGGATCACGTTCGCCAGTCACTCCTTCGCGACCATAGACTGCACACTCGGCCAGATCGCGCTCAAGCGCATTGGCAACCACTTCTCCCATGCGCAAGGCAGTACCGGAGGGTGCATCAATTTTCAGACGATGGTGCGCCTCAACAATTTCAATGTCGTAGCCCTGATTAAGAATTCGCGCTGCCGTATCGAGCAACTTGAAAACCAGATTGACGCCGACCGCCATATTCGGTGCAAAACCACCGGAATATCGAGTGCGGCAGCGGCAATTTTGGCTTTTCCTTCGGCATCAAAACCGGTCGTTCCTATAGCCATCGCTACGCCAGCCTGACGACAAAATTCCAGATGCTTCAACGTGCCTTCCGGACGCGTGAAATCAATCAGGCAATCGATATTTTTCAGGCCGTTAACAAGATCAGCCGTAACCACGACATCGCTGGCCATGCCAACCAGTTCGCCTGCCGTTTTACCAATCGATGAACTGCCGGCTTGGTCAAAAACCGCGCCTAAAGTGACAGCAGCGTCCTTGAGTGCCGCTTCAATTAGCATACGCCCCATCCGACCACCAGCACCGACAATACCTACACGTGTTCCAGCCATACTCAAAACCCTACCCAATCAAAGAAACGACGGAAATAACCAGGCTCCTCTGGCGGCGGCATTTGTGTGGTCACGCCAGCGTCACCCAGAGAACCCAGATCAACCAAGCGCGTGCGGGAGGCTGGCACAGTCAAATCGGCCACCGTTGCAACATCGACATCACCACTTGCGCGTTCAAGCAGATCATCCTTGTCGAAAAACAAGGAAAACTTGCGCTGCTCAACAGTACCGGTTTGACCGTTATGATAGCGATAGACGTAATCCCAGCGCTGCTGATGAAATATATCGGTTATGAGAGGCGTGCCGAGGATAAAGCGAACCTGATCGCGGGTCTGCCCGGGTTTCAATTGCGCAACCATTTCCTGAGTCAGCACATTGCCTTGCTGAACATCAATCTTGTAGGCGTTGAAATGGTTAGGCAACGAAGTGCAGCCAGCCACGCTGACGCAAAAAAGGCAAAAAAGTAATGTGCGTGAACAGAACATGCGGTATTCCGAAGTTTCTCAAACATCTTTGAAGCGGTATATCATACCCGAAATCGCCATCCGGCCCGCCCCTGACAACTACTGGAAATTAAACAATGAGCGACCCCCAAAGCCTTAAAAACATGGGGCTCAAGGCCACCGTACCGCGCCTTAAAATTCTCGAATTATTCGAGAAAAGCACGCAGCGCCACATGACTGCAGAAGACGTCTACCGCATGCTGATTTCTGAAAATATGGATATTGGCTTGGCCACCGTTTATCGCGTTCTCACCCAGTTCGAACAGGCCGGCCTGCTGGAGCGCCACTTTTTCGAGTCTGGCAAGGCGGTATTCGAGATCAATCGCGGCAGCCATCATGACCATCTGGTATGTATCGATTGCGGCCGCGTTGAAGAGTTTTACGACGCAGAAATCGAGCGCTTGCAGAACAAAATTGCCAAGGACCGGGGCTTCGCCATCGAAGAGCACGCCTTGTATCTCTATGCCAAGTGCACCAAAACCGGCTGCCCAAACCGAAACGACAAGAACAATAAGTAGCAGGCAATTACTTGAATGATTTATTCGCGGCCCAACTCGGGCCATGGCTATCTTCGGCCGGCGCCACATTTTTGCTTATCGCGCTGGCAGAGATCGGCGACAAAAGCCAGTTGGTCTGCATGACTCTGGCCGCCCGCCACCGCCCAGCACCTGTCATCATCGGCGCCATTTCAGCTTTTGCCATTCTCAATATGCTGGCCGTGCTCTTCGGTGCCGCCGTTGCCGCCTGGCTACCGGAATGGCTGGTCATTCTCGCTGTTGCCATCCTGTTTGCCATATTCGGGATCAGTAGCCTGCGTTACCGCGAAGAAGAGGCTGACGAGGCGATAGAAGAGAAGCCAGGGCATAACGTATTTGTCACGACATTCCTGCTTATTTTTCTTGCTGAATTTGGTGACAAAACACAGATCGCCGTCGCCGGCATGAGCAGTACGGTTACGGCATCAGCAGTATGGTCAGGCGCAACGCTGGCGCTGGCTGGCACTTCGCTACTGGGTGTACTCGCCGGCCGTAAGCTGATGCAGAAACTACCGCTACTCTGGATTCACCGGATTAGTGGTGGATTTTTTCTGCTGCTTGCTGTACTGGCAATTATTCGGCTGATTCGGACGCTGTAATTTTTTTGCCGTTTTTGGCCGTTGACCGCGCCCCGTACGAAGCACTCTTGAGGTGTAACAGTTCACCGGCGTGTTGCAAGGTGATGTCCGTAATCTCAACACCACCCAACATTCGGGCAATCTCCTGCACACGACCTTCATCACCCAACGGCTGAATGGCGCTGAGCGTCACTCCATCACGTGTTGTCTTGCTGACTTGCCACTGCCAGTTAGCCTGCGCCGCAACCTGTGGCAAATGGGTAACGCATAAGACCTGACGCTCGCCCCCTAATTCATTGAGCAGACGGCCAACGATTTCGGCCACGCCACCACCGATACCGACATCCACCTCGTCGAAAATGAGCGTTGGTACGCTGGCCGAGCGCGATGTGAGTACTTGTATCGCCAAACTGATACGCGAAAGCTCGCCGCCTGAAGCGACCTTGGCCAGTGGCTTTGCCTCGTTGCCAGCCAAACCTCCGATCCTGAATTCAACCTGCTCTAAACCGTAGACCGAACCATTTTCAACCGGCAACAAGGCTAACTCAAAACGGCCGGAGGAAAGCGCCAACTGACGCATGATTTTACTCACTGCCAAGCCCATTTCAGTTGCCGCTTTTTGACGACCCTTCGATAATTCAGCAGCCTTTAGCAAATAGTCCTTACTTGCAACGGCAACACGCGCTTCCAGCGCTGCCAGATCGGCTGCTTCTTCAAGGACGGCGAGACGTTGCTGCCAGCTAGAGAGCAGCGTAGGCAACTCCTGCGGCTGAACACGGTATTTGCGGGCATTGTTCATGACCGCATCCATCCGGCGTTCCACTTCGGCCAGACGGGAAGGATCAAGGTCCACACGATCAGCGTAACGCCGCAAGGTCGAAACAGCCTCCGACAATTCAGCCTGCACCGAACCGACCAACTCGGCAACCTCTGCGAGCGCCGGATCGTATTCAGCCAGATTGGACAAACGTGTTGCGACACTGTCAATCTGCCGTTCGCAGGCCGCATCGTTGTCGGCCAGCACTGCAATAGAGAATTGAGCACCTTCGATCAGGCTGGCTGCATGACCAAGACGACGGTGTTCAACATCCAATGCCCCCCATTCGTCCTCGGCAAAGGCCAGCGCATCAAGTTCGCGAACCTGCCATTCAAGTTGTTCACGTTCACGTAGCAACGCATCAGCACCTTCACTAGCGGCGCGCAAGGTTTGCTCAGCTTCACGCCAGAGGCGAAACGCAACGCCGACGTCGCGAGTTAATCCACTCAATCCGGCATGGGTATCGAGCAGCGTACGCTGTGCGTCAGCTCGCAATAGCGATTGATGAGCATGCTGGCCGTGAATATCGACCAGCCATTCGCCAACTTCGCGCAATTGCTGAGCTGTCGCCGGTGAACCATTGATATAGGCACGCGAACGTCCGCCGGCATCAACGACACGGCGCAATAACAATTCGTCGTCACCTTCAAGATCGTTGGCCACAAGCCATTCACGCACCGCCGGCAAACCACCAACATCGAAAGTGGCAGCAACTTCGGCCTTGTCGCAACCTGAACGAACGACACCGGCATCAGCGCGCTCGCCCAGCGCCAAGGCCAGGGCATCGATCAAAATGGATTTACCGGCACCGGTTTCTCCGGTCAACGCGCCAAAACCGGCCAAAAACTCCAGTTCGAGCCGATCAACAATAACGAAATCACGAATAGTCAGGTGACGCAGCATCAGGGACCTTTTGGGCGTTCGCTCCACTGCAACTTCTGGCGCAGCATGGCGAAATAACTATATCCCGGCGGGTGCAGGAAACGGATGGCATACTCGGAACGGCGCAGCCGGACACAATCATCTTTTGCCAGATCAAGCGTGACCTGACCATCAAAGTGCACACGCGGGTCGTCAGCCTGCACAACTCGCAATTCGATTTCGGCACTGTCGTTAACAATGATCGGTCGATTGCTTAAAGCGTGCGGGCACAGCGGTACGAGAGCAATGCCGGTCAAGGTCGGATGCAAAATCGGACCGCCTGCCGACATTGAATAGGCGGTTGAGCCAGTTGGCGTAGAGACAATCAACCCATCGGAACGCAGGTTGTAAATAAATTCGCCTTCAATAAACAACTCGAATTCGATCATCCGGCCAATCGCACCTTTATCAACCACGACATCGTTGAGCGCCAGATTCGCGGCAACCTCCTTGCCCTCGCGGATCACCTCAGCCGCCAGCAACATCCGCGTTTCGGGCGTAAAGCGGCCATCGAGCAAATCATCCATACAGGTCAGCATGTCCTGACGGGAAATATCAGTCATGAAACCCAGGCGCCCTTGATTAACACCAACTAACGGCACGCGATAGCGTGCCAAGCGACGGGCGGCATTGAGCATGGTGCCATCACCACCCAGCACAATCGCCAGATCAGCATGTGCGCCAATATCATTGAACCCGCATGTAACCCAGCGCGCCAGATCAACCTGGCGACCAATCTGTTCCGAAGTTTCGCGTTCAATAAATACCGTAATACCGCGCTCATGGAGGTATTCCGCCAGACCGCGCAGCGATTCAGCGATCTCCAGACTATGGTATTTGCCGACCAGTGCAATGGTCTTGGGCGAGCGGTAGGAGCCGAAGCTAGATTTCATGGGCTGAATTCTTGCATAAAAATGGCTAGTAGCGCCGCCTCAGGATTTTTGTACAATGCCTTGCCATGCTTGATGACCGCTCCCGCTCCCTTCTGAAGTCCCTCGTCGAACATTACATTGCTGACGGCCAGCCGGTCGGCTCGCGGGCACTTTCCAAGTTTTCCGGCCTCGACCTATCGCCGGCAACGATCCGCAATGTCATGGCCGATCTTGAAGACGCCGGCTTTGTTGCCAGCCCGCACACCTCCGCTGGGCGCGTACCAACCTCGCGTGGCTACCGTTTATTCGTTGACAGCCTGCTCACAGTGCAACCGCTCGAAGCCCGACAAATGGGCGAAATGGAAGAAGCTCTGCAAGGACGCCCGGTGAATCAGATCATCGCAAGCGCCTCACAACTGCTTTCCGGCCTGACACATTTTGCCGGTGTCGTCATCGCCCCGCGCCGTGCGCCAAGCCGCATTCGGCAAATCGAATTCCTTACACTTTCCGAGAAACGAATTCTGTTGATCATCGTCACCACCGATGGCGACGTGCAGAACCGAGTGCTAACTACTGAAAAATCCTATTCATCAGCAGAATTGGTCAGCGCGGCAAATTATTTGAATCAGAACTTTGCCGGCATGGATTTCGAGCAAATTCGCCAGCGTCTCTCAGTCGAAATCATGCAACTGCGTGAAGACATCAAACCGCTAATGACCCAGGCACTCGAAGCTGGCGATGCAGCACTCTCGGAAAACTCCGCCCCTTACGTCATTTCCGGCGAAAGGAACCTGCTTGATGTTGAAGAACTCTCGTCCAACATGAAGCGCCTGCGTGATCTGTTTGATCTCTTCGAGCAACGCTCTAGCTTGATCCGCCTGCTTGATGTATCGAACCGCGCCACCGGCGTCAAAATATATATTGGCGGCGAATCCGGCATTGCCACGCTCGATGAATGCAGTGTCGTTGCCGCCCCCTATGTTGTTGATGGCCAGGTACTTGGTTCGGTCGGCGTCATCGGCCCGACGCGGATGGCTTACGAGCGCGTCATTCCTATCGTCGACATCACCGCCAAGCTGCTTTCCAGCGCCCTCTCCCAACAGAACTCCTAATGTCCAACTTGCTCCCGAGCCGCCGCATCGCCACGGCACACGCGTATCAACAGCTGTCGTTCTAGTCAATCTCGGCACCCCGGAAGCGCCCACTGCGCCGGCGCTCAAGCGCTATCTGCGTCAGTTTCTCTCCGATCCACGTGTGGTCGAAATTCCCAAACCCATCTGGTGGCTGATCCTCAACGGCATTATTCTCAATATCCGCCCGAAAAAATCAGCAGCCAAATACGCCTCAGTCTGGATGGAGGAAGGTTCTCCTTTGCGCGTTCACACCGAACGCCAGACGAAAATGCTCGCCGGCCATCTCGGCGAGCGTGGCCACCAAACCACCGTCACAATGGCCATGCGCTATGGCTCACCATCAATTCCCGACGTTCTGGCCAAGCTGAAAGCTGGTGGCGCAACGCGCATCCTGATCGTGCCGATGTACCCGCAGTATTCGTCCAGTACCACCGCCACCGTCGTCGACGAAGTAGCTTCCTGGCTGCTAAAAACCCGCAATCAACCGGAAATACGTTTCATCCGCAATTTCCACGACGATCCCGGCTACATCGATGCCCTAGAAAAATCCGTGCGCAAACACTGGCGGACAAATGGTATGTTGGGCGCCAAAGACAAACTGGTCATCAGTTTCCATGGCCTGCCCAAGCGCAGCCTCGATCTCGGCGATCCCTACTTTTGCGAATGCCAGAAAACTGGTCGCCTGCTCGCTGAACACCTCAATCTTTCGCCGGAACAATTCCGTATTTGCTTCCAGTCACGTTTTGGCAAGGCCGAATGGTTGCAACCCTACACCGCTCCAATGCTGAAACAACTGGGCAAGGAAGGCACTGAACGAATCGACATCATCTGCCCTGGCTTCGCTGCCGATTGCCTGGAAACCCTGGAAGAAATTGCTATGGAAGGCAAACAGGATTTCATTGCGGCTGGCGGCACGGCCTACCACTACATCCCGGCGCTCAACGAAGACGAAGCCTGGATCAAGGCACTGACCGATTTGGTCGAATGCCACCTCGGCGGCTGGCCAAGCAAGCTGGCAGAAGATCCGCATGCACTTGAGGCTACTGCCCGTAACGCCATTCGATTGGGCGCACACTCTTGAAGTTTGGCTGGGCAGCCTCATATCAGACGTAACTAATATGAGGCTGCCCATGGCTAATCCAATTCATCTTGTTTGCCCCCACTGCAATGCCGTCAATCGAATCTCCGACGAGCGTTTGTCGGAAAATCCCATTTGTGGGCAATGTAAATCACCACTATTCAGTGGCAAAGTCCTTGAGCTGAACCGTATCAATTTTGAGCGTCAGATCAGTCGCAATGACTTGCCTGTTATCGTTGATTTCTGGGCACCATGGTGTGGGCCATGCCGATCGATGGCACCCAACTACGCTCAAGCTGCGGTCGATATGGAACCATTCGCCCGCTTCGCTAAACTTAACACTGAAGAGGAACAACAACTCGCCGGGCGCTTCAATATTCGCAGCATTCCAACTCTGGCAATCTTTAAAAATGGCCGTGAAATCGCCCGACAAAGCGGCGCGCTTGATCTTGGTAGCCTTAAACGCTGGATACAAAGCCATCTGTAAACACTGGCAGAATATCTTTCATGGCGCTGGAAGGTAATTGAATACTCATTTCGAAACATTTTGTCCACGAAACGGACTCCGGTTTGGCATTTAGTTGAAAACAGCCAATGTGACTTGCAACCACAGGCCTATGCTCTTGCCAAAGGAATATCCTTAAGCCATATCCGGAAGCCAAAACCAATCAAATTCATGCAAAAGTCCTAATGGCAAGGTTTCGCGACTCATGAATCTTTTTGCAACATAGTGGCGAGGCTGGCACAATCCAGAATATTGATTTAACCGTCTGATAAAGACGGCGGCTAAAAGAGGGGACAATATGCCGCGCCTTGCTGATATGAAGATTTGGGTTCGCCTGACCGCAGCGATCTGGTTAACGATGGCCATCATCTGGACAGTGATGATTTTCTGGACCACCCAAGCCAACCGCGAAACGGCAGTTCGTCAGGCACAGGATTTCTCACAAAGCATCCATGAGATGACCATGGCCGGGCTGACTGGCATGATGATCACCGGCACCGTCGGGCAGCGCGAGGTGTTTCTCGACCAAATCAAGCAACTGGCCATCATCAAGGATTTGCATGTCGCGCGCAGTGAGGCGGTGGTTAAACTCTACGGCCCGGACACCAAGAGTACTCGACAACTGGACACCCTTGAACAACAGGTGATGACAACTGGCAAGCCATATGTTGCTTCTGAATCAGTAGGAAATAGCTCCTACTTGCGCGTAATCAACCCAACCATCGCTTCCAAAAATTATCTAGGCAAAGATTGCATTCTTTGCCATCAGGTTCCCGAGGGCACCGTACTTGGTGTCGTCAGCATGAAAGTATCACTGGATTCGGTTGAGGCTGAGGTTGCCTCTTTCCGCCTGAAAATTGCGGGTATTGCCTTGGTTGCACTAGGTGCATTACTCGTCATCATTTACTTGCTGACACATCATTTCGTCACTGCGCCGCTTGAAGAATTACGTAAAGGTCTGCGTGACATAGCCAGCGGCGAAGGTGACCTGACCCGCCGCCTGCCAGTCAAGGGCAAGGACGAGGTTGGCCAGTCAGCTGCCGTCTTCAATGAAATGATGGAAAATTTCAATCAACTGGTGCGCCAAGTTCGCGACTCTGCCAGCCAGCTATCCTCTCGCGTTGTAGCATTATCCGACAGCACCGACCGCGTGGCCCAAAGCTCGCATTTACAAAACGAGAAATCGAATGATGCAGCAACAGCGGTTGAACAACTCGTCGCCAGCATTTCTTCAATTGCCCAAAGTGCCGGCCATGTTCAGCATCAATCACAGGAAAGTCTGGCGCGCGCCAATGAGGGAACACGCAATCTGAACGTACTGCTCGGCGAAATGAATGTCGTCGAGAGTGCCGTCAAAGGCATGGCTGACTCGGTCAATGAGTTTGTTCGCAACACAGAGGCCATCACGCATATGACTCGTGAGGTCAAGGACATCGCCGAGCAAACCAATCTGCTGGCACTCAATGCGGCTATTGAAGCGGCCCGAGCCGGTGAACAAGGTCGCGGCTTCGCAGTAGTCGCCGATGAAGTTCGTAAGCTGGCTGAGAAATCTTCACGCTCAGCCAGCGAAATTGACGCCATTACGGCCACGTTGAGCGCTCAATCGGTCTCGGTGCGCCGAACGATTGAGGAAGGCCTGGAACATCTGGAAAGCAGCCAGGCAGCTGTCGCGCAAGTATCCAGCGTACTTCAGGCAACCAATGGTTCGGTCACTGAAGTCGGTCACGGCCTGGACTCGATAGCCGAAGCTACCGACCAGCAACGCCGGTTTTCCGGCGATGTTGAAGCAAGCATTGAAGCGATTGCCGGCATGGCGCGCGACAACACCGGCACGGTTGAGCAAACAGCCGGGGCTGCGCACGATCTCAAACGACTGGCCGAAGGACTGGCCACCATCGTTGGGCGCTTCAAGGTTTAAGACTTACCGTCTTTATGCTACAGAGCCGCCTCCTTGTGAGGCGGTTTCTACATCGGCGAGAGTTCCATATCGAGTCCGCCTGTGGGCGATAAACATACGGGAGCGGAAAGTGACGCGGTACCAGGTTCAACCGCCGGCAAGCCTTGCGCTGCAGCGATCTTATTCACTTCACGCATGCGATTGATCATCCGCCCCAAAAGGGTGTTGCGCATGCGTTCCATCAACTCCTCCGATGAGAGCGAAAGCGCCGAGGCATTGATTTCAACAAACAGCACCGGTTCCAAAGTAACTACCGTGGCATGTCGCAAATCGCTTGTCGGATGCAGGTAAGCCACCTCACCCAACACCTCTCCCGGGCCAAGTCGGCAAAGCACTTTGCCTTCAATCGATACTTCGGCGTATCCGGAAACAATAAGTCCGAACATCTTGTTGTGCTCACCCTCGCGAATGATTGTTACCTTCGGTGCAATTTCCCGCCAGATAGCGACTCGCAAGACTTCCCATATCTCGATATTTTCAAATTCAGTAAAAAATTCGAGCTTCCGCAGAATTTCAAAATGACGTTTATCAAGCTCAGTATCGTCCTCGTCGAGTATCTGAAAACGAACCGTGGATAGATCCTTGGCAAACTCGGCGCCATTCTTGTAGCGGCTGTAGAGGTCTTTTTCCAGCGACTTGCGAATGATTGGATCCAGCGGATCGGGCAAATTCGGATTGAGGGCCGTAATCTTCGGCGCATCGGTATTGATGATGCGATAAATCAAGGTTGCCTGATTCGATGCCCGGAAGGGCAAGCGCCCAGTCAAGAGCTGGAAAAGCACAACCCCCAACGAATAGAGATCAGTTTTTTGATTGAGTTGATAACCCTTGATCTGTTCCGGCGACATGTAGGCAGGTGAACCGACGCCCATGATGAAAGTCGAATCACGATCCATATTTTTGCTCAGATTGAGCGCCAATCCGAAATCGGCAATTTTCGGCTCGTCATTCTCGTCAATCATGATATTTGCCGGCTTGATATCGCGATGGACGATACCCTGCCGGTAAGCGCTATCGAGCGCCATGCAACACTTGAAGATAATGCCGATTACCCGATGCATGGGCATCAACTTATCAACCCGGATGAAATCTTCAAGCGAGCAACCCTTGATGTACTCCATCGCCAGATAGGCATAATCGTCTTCAACCACGGCATCAAACACCCGAACGATATTGGGGTGATTCATGCGCTGCGAAACCATGCCTTCATTCTGAAAAAGCTTGCGCATACGCCGCGACATGGCGGTGCTGTCCTGGCCAAATTGAATCAGCTTGACGGCAACTTGACGATCAGATTCCGGGTCGTGACAGAGGTATACCGTAGCAGTCGCCCCCTTGCCCAACTCGCTGATGATCCGATATCTGCCTATCGATTCCATGCCGAACCTGTCTCTTTTGCGTAGTTTTTATCGTAGCACGCCTGTTGCAAGCCTGCTGTTTTACTCAAGTTCAAAGAATATTACATCGCCTCTTGAAACACGGAAACAAGACCCCATGTATCGAACAGCTTTTTTGGAGAACAACGCATGTCGAAACCCGAAACAGCCCAGGAATCGATGCTGGGCAACGAACCAATCAACGAACCTGTCGTCGACGCCGTCGCCGAAGTTCATACCGACACCTTGCCGAGCATTGAGGAACAGTTCCGCCAGCTCGAACTCAAGGCTGCCGAACACTACGACGCCTGGCTACGCGCCAAGGCTGAAGGCGAAAATATCCGTCGCCGTGCGCAGGAGGATATTTCCAAAGCACATAAGTTTGCCGTCGAAAAATTTGCCGGCGAGCTACTGGCTGTCCGCGACAGCCTGGAAGCTGCCCTGGCGGTGCCGGAACAGACCGTTGACAGCTTCAAGTCCGGTGTTGAACTGACGCTCAAGCAACTAGTCTCTGCATTTGAAAAGAACGCGCTGCTCGCAGTTAATCCGGTTGGCGAAAAGTTTGATCCGCACAAACATCAGGCTATCGGCATGGTTGATTCGGAACAGGAAGCCAATACCGTTGTCACCGTGTTGCAAAAGGGTTATCTGATTGCCGAACGCACGCTGCGCCCGGCCTTGGTTATGGTAGCCAAACCCAAGTCTTGAAATTCGGGGCACTGCCCCCAACTCCAGAACATCACAAATTCATTCGTATTCAGTAAAGGAAGAAAACATGGGCAAGATCATTGGTATTGACCTCGGCACGACCAACAGTTGCGTCGCCATCATGGAAGGCGGCCAGCCAAAGGTTATCGAAAACTCCGAAGGCGCACGCACCACGCCGTCCGTCATCGGCTACGCCGAAGATGGCGAAATCCTGTCCGGCGCACCGGCCAAGCGCCAGGCCGTGACCAACCCGAAAAACACGCTGTACGCTGTCAAGCGCCTGATCGGCCGTCGCTTCGAAGAAAAGGAAGTCCAGAAAGATATCAGCCTGATGCCTTACAGCATCGTCAAGGCTGACAATGGCGACGCTTGGGTTTCCGTGCGCGACAAGAAAATTGCCCCGCAGCAGGTTTCTGCCGAAGTGCTGCGCAAAATGAAAAAGACCGCCGAAGACTACCTCGGTGAAGAAGTCACCGAAGCCGTCATCACCGTACCGGCTTACTTCAACGACAGCCAGCGCCAGGCGACCAAGGATGCCGGCCGTATTGCCGGTCTCGAAGTCAAGCGCATCATCAACGAACCGACCGCTGCCGCGCTGGCCTTCGGCATGGACAAAGCTGCCGGCAAGGATCGCAAGATTGCCGTCTATGACCTCGGCGGCGGCACCTTCGACATTTCCATCATTGAAATTGCCAGCATCGACGGCGAGAAGCAATTTGAAGTGCTGGCCACAAATGGTGACACTTTCCTTGGCGGCGAAGACTTTGATCAGCGTTTGATCGACTACATCATCGACGAATTCAAGAAAGAATCCGGCGTTAATCTGAAGCAGGACGTGCTGGCTCTGCAGCGCTTGAAAGAAGCCGCGGAAAAAGCCAAGATCGAGCTGTCTTCCAGCCAGCAAACCGAAGTCAATCTACCTTACATCACCGCTGATGCGTCCGGCCCGAAGCATCTGGCAATCAAGATCACCCGTGCCAAGTTTGAGTCACTGGTCGATGAATTAGTTGAGCGTACCGTTGCACCTTGCGTCATGGCGTTGAAGGATGCCGGCTGCAAAATTGGTGATATCGATGACGTCATTCTGGTTGGCGGTCAGTCCCGTATGCCTAAGGTACAGGACAAGGTCAAGGAAATCTTCGGCAAGGAGCCACGCAAGGACGTGAACCCTGATGAAGCAGTTGCTGTCGGTGCAGCCATTCAGGGCGGCGTGCTGCAAGGCGAAGTCAAGGACGTGCTGCTGCTCGACGTGACCCCACTTTCTCTCGGTATCGAAACCTTAGGCGGCATCATGACCAAGCTGATCCAGAAGAACACGACGATCCCGACCAAGGCTTCACAAGTCTTCTCGACCGCCGACGACAATCAGGGCGCAGTGACCATTCACGTCCTGCAGGGCGAACGTGAAGTGGCTGCCGGCAACAAGAGCCTCGGCCAGTTCAATCTGGAAGGCATTCCACCCGCACCGCGTGGCGCACCGCAGATCGAAGTTATTTTTGACATCGACGCTAACGGCATCATGCACGTCACCGCCAAGGACAAGGCAACCGGCAAGGAAAACAAGATCACCATCAAGGCCAACTCCGGCTTGAGCGAGGAAGAAATTCAGCGCATGGTCAAGGATGCCGAGCTGCACGCGGAGGATGACAAGAAGGTGCACGAACTGGCTGATGCCCGTAACCAGGCTGATGGCATGGTGCACAATGTCAAAAAATCGCTGACTGAATATGGCGACAAACTCGATGCAGCCGAAAAGGAAGCGATTGAAGCAGCCATCAAGGACGTTGAAAGCGTACTGCGCGACGGCGACAAGGATGTCATCACCGCGAAGACAGAGGCGCTAAGCCAGGCCGCAATGAAACTGGGTGAAAAAATGTACGCCCAGCAGCAGGCAGAAGGCGCAGGCGCCCCTGAGCATGAAGCAGCTGGTGCTCAGCAGCAGGCCAAGAAGGACGAAGGCGACGTGGTGGATGCCGAGTTCACCGAGGTCAAGGACAAGAAGTAATTAGTCCAAGCCGCACGGCACCGCGCTCTCGGAGCTTTCCGGAGGCGTGGTGCCTTTGTCACTTGACGGGTAGGAAACATGTCAAAACGCGATTTTTATGAAGTGCTCGGCGTCAACCGCGACGCCGGCGAAGAAGAGATCAAAAAGGCCTATCGCAAGATGGCCATGAAGCACCATCCTGACCGCAATCCGGACAATCCGGGTGCGGAAGAGAAATTCAAGGAAGCCAAGGAAGCCTACGAAATCCTGTCCGATGCTCAGAAGCGTTCGGCTTATGACCAGTTTGGTCATGCCGGCGTCGACCAGCAGGCCGGTATGGGTGGTGGCTTCGGCGGTGGTGGTGGCGGATTTTCCGATGCCTTCGGCGGCATTTTTGATGAGATTTTTGGCGGGCGCGGTGGCGGCGGAGGCGGCGGACGTTCCAACATCTATCGTGGTGCCGATTTGCGCTACAACCTCGAAATCACACTGGAACAAGCGGCGCACGGCACCGAAACCAAGATCCGCATTCCCACCATGGAAGAGTGCGAACCTTGTCACGGCAGCGGCGCCAAGGCGGGCACCCAGCCAAAAACCTGCCCGACCTGTAACGGTTCAGGCCAGGTACGCCTGCAACAGGGCTTCTTCTCCATCCAGCAAACCTGCCACAAGTGCCACGGTACGGGTCGCTTCATTGCCGACCCCTGCAAGAGCTGCGGTGGTGCCGGACGAATCAAGCAGCACAAGACGCTGGCCGTCAAAATTCCGGCTGGAGTCGATGAGGGTGATCGTATTAGGCTGGCTGGCGAAGGTGAGCATGGCGTCAATGGTGGCCCACCGGGCGACCTTTACGTGCAAATTCACCTCAAACAGCATGCTGTATTCACTCGTGACCACAACGATCTGCATTGCGAAATGCCAATTTCCTTTACCACCGCAGCGCTGGGTGGCGAGATTGAGATTCCGACGCTGGATGGTGCCGCGGCGATCAAAATTCCGGCCGAAACCCCGTCCGGACGTGTTTTCCGTTTGCGCGGCAAGGGCATCAAGGGGGTCCGCAGCCACACGCATGGCGATTTGATGTGCCATGTCGTCGTTGAAACCCCGATCAACCTGACCGATCGCCAGAAGGAATTGCTCAAGGAACTCGAAGAATCCAGCCGCGATAGTGGCGCCAAGCACAATCCACGCGCCAAGTCGTGGATGGACAAGGTCAAGGAGTTCTTCGAGGACTGATTTTCAAGGCATTTTTCAGGTTGACCGTAACAAACAGCTGGCTATCACCTAAGTTAGCTGTTTGTTACGAAGCCTCTGGTTTCGCTGATAGAATCAGCCTATAACTTTCGGGGAAGAATTGGATGAAAGTCTTAAATCGACTGCTGGCACTATCCTTGATTGCTTGTTCGGCGCAAATTTTCGCAGCCGACCCCGGCGTGAGTGAAAGCACAATCACCCTCGGTATGTCCTCACCACTTTCCGGCCCCAATAGTGCATATGGCTTGGAAATGCGCCAAACCATCGAATCCTACTTTGAGCAGATCAACAAGTCAGGCGGTGTCAACGGACGCAAACTGGAACTGGTGGCCGTCGATGATGGCTACGAAACTGATCGTAGCGTAGCCAATACCAAATCACTGATTGAAGCGACAAAGGTCTTCGCACTGCTCGCCTATTGCGGCTCAAGCCCAACGACGGAGTCAATGAACAAGATCTTCGGGCCAGCCAAAGTCCCGCTGGTCGGTACCATTTCCGGGGCTAGTACGCTACGCGAGCCAATCTCCGCCAACCCTAACTCCCGCTACATGTCCAATGTCCGCGCCAGTTATGCGGACGAAACTGAAGCCATCGTTAATCAATTGGTTTCGCTCGGTCTGAAAAGCATCGCTGTTTTTTACCAGAATGACGGTTTTGGCAAATCCGGGCTGGATGGCGTCACAGCCGCCCTCAGGAAACACAATCTGACCCCTTCGGCTGTTGGCACAGTGGAGCGCAATTCGGTTGATGTTGCCAAGGCCGTGGAGTCCATCAGCAAGAACACCCCGCAGGCAGTCATCATGGTGACCCTTTCCAAGCCGACGACCGCTTTCGTCAAAGCCATGAAAAAGTCCGGGCAAAATCCCATGCTGATGACGCTGTCACCGGTCGGTGCCGAACAACTAGTCCAGGACTTGGGTGCCGAGGCCCGTGGTATCGGCATTTCGCAAGTCGTGCCTTACCCTTGGAATGACACTATCCCTGTTGTTCGGGAATACCAGAAACTAGTCGGTGGCAAAACCGGATTTACCTATTACGCACTTGAAGGCTATCTGATGGCGCGTGTCATGGTTGAGGGCATCAAGCGGGCCGGCAAAGACCTGACAAGGGAAAAGCTGATCGGTGCACTGGAAGGACTGAACAACAATGAATTTGGTGGCTATCGCGTCACTTACGGTGGCAACAACCGCCATGGCTCACGCTTTGTCGAACTAACTGTTGTCGGCCCTGGTGGCAAATTGCTGAAATAAGGAAGGTTGCACCCCAAGAGTACTTCTTGCGGGGCGCGGTCAACATGCAAAAACGGCCTGATTTTTTCAGGCCGTTTTTAATTTCAATGGGGAAAATCAAGCGCGTCGCCAGCTAGTCCCTTGCGTGCTATCGTCGAGAATGATGCCCTCGGCCTTCAGGACATCCCGCAGACGATCTGCTTCAGCAAAATTTCGTGCTTTCTTGGCAGCAGTCCGATCAGCAATCAATTGCTCTATCGCTGCCTCATCCAACCCACCGACCACCGCCGCACCGCGCAAATAGACGGTCGGATCACGCTCCAGCAAACCGATGACAGCACCAAGCGCCTTGAGCAGGCCGGAGAGTTCGGCATTGCGTTGGCGATTGACTTCGCCGGCCAACTCGAAGAGCACAGAAATCGCACCATGCGAGTCGAAATCCTCATTCAACGCCGCCGCAAAACGTGCAGAAAAATCGTTACTCCAATCAATTTCGACCAAAGCCGGCGGCACATCGCGTAACGCGAAATACAGGCCATCGAGACTGCGCCGCGCGTCATCCAGGTGCGCATCCGAGTAATTCAAGGCGCTACGGTAATGAGCACGCAAAATGAAGAAACGCACGACTTCCGCATCAAACTGCTTGAGCACTTCGCGAATCGTGAAGAAATTGCCCAACGATTTCGACATTTTTTCATTGTCGACCCGAACAAAACCGTTGTGCATCCAGTAGTTGACGAAGGTGCATTGATGCGCCCCTTCTGACTGGGCAATCTCGTTCTCGTGATGCGGAAACTGAAGATCCTGGCCACCGCCGTGAATATCAAAATGTTTGCCCAGCAACTGCGAACTCATCGCCGAACATTCGATATGCCAGCCCGGCCTGCCCTCGCCCCAAGGTGACGACCAAGCCGGCTCACCCGGTTTGGCATGTTTCCACAGTACGAAATCAAGCGGATCCTGCTTGGCCGAATCAATTTCGACCCGCTCACCAGCGCGCAAATCATCGAGTGACTTACCGGACAGCTTGCCGTAACCCTCAAACTTGCGCACCGCGTAATTCACATCACCATCACCCGCCTGATAAGCCAGCCCGCGCTTTTCCAGCTGACCAATCAAATCGAGCATTTCAGGCACAAAATCGGTCGCCCGTGGTTCATGATCCGGGCGCTGAACACCCAAAGCATCAGCATCTTCATGCATGTACGCAATAAAGCGGTCCGTCAGTTGCAAAATGGTTTCGCCGTTTTCTGCAGCACGCTTGATAATTTTGTCGTCAATATCCGTGATGTTGCGGACATAAGTCACGTCGTAGCCGGAAGCCTTCAGCCAGCGGTAAACCATGTCAAAACGACCATGACACGCGCGTGCCCAAGATGGCAATAGTCGTACACGGTCATCCCGCACACGTACATGCGAACCTTGTTCGCTTCAATCGGGGTAAATGGCTGTTTTTCCCGTTTCAGGGAATTGTAGATCTTGAGCATGGTCGCTGGAATTTCGTGGGGCGCCGCAGCGCCCTAATGTTTTGGAAAGGCTCCGCTTCTTGGTAGAATGGAAGTCTATATAACTAGGCGAAGTATAACATAGCCATGACCCTGAATTCCCCGATCCAGCCCCGCTTTCCGCTCCTCAAAACATGGCGCGCAGTGGCCATTGGCCTCGCCATTGGCGTTGCCAGCCCAGCCTTCGCCGACAATCTTCCGGAGATCCAGCGCCTGATCAAGCAGGGTCAGTACCCGCAAGCACTTGAAAAAGTTGACGAGTATTTAAGTAGCAAACCCAAGGATGCACAGGGCCGCTTCCTCAAGGGCTTGATTTACACTGAAATGAACAAGCCAACCGAAGCTATCGCCACGTTCACCAAGCTGACCGAAGACTACCCGGAGTTGCCCGAGCCGTACAACAACCTGGCCGTACTTTACGCACAGCAAAAACAGTATGACAAAGCACGCACGGCGCTTGAAATGGCCATAAGGACTCATCCTTCCTACGCCATTGCCTACGAAAACCTCGGCGACGTTTACGCCAAGCTGGCCAGCCAGGCCTACGACAAGGCGCTGCAACTGGATTCAGCCAATTCGGCAACACAAAATAAAATGGCCCTGATTCGTGACCTGATCACGACATCAGGCAAGGGCAACGTCAAACCGACAATGCCGGCAACCAGCGCACCAGTTGCGGCACCGGTTGTAGCAACCAGCAAGCCAGCGACCAGCACGGTAGCACCAACAGCCAGTATCGTTGCCAGCACACCTGGTGCAGCGGCTTCGACCCCGAAAATTGTTGAACCCAAGGTATCAGCCCCGGTAGCAGCGACTGCACCTGCTGGCACCGCTGCTGATGACGTTTCCAAGGCAATTGCTGCCTGGGCCAGCGCCTGGTCACGCAAGGATGTCAAAGGCTATCTGTCACAGTATGCCTCCGATTTCAAAACCCCTAAAGGCATCCCACGCAAGGCATGGGAAGAAGAGCGCGAAGACCGGATTGCTGGCAAACCAGGAAAAATTTCTGTCAGTTACGATGAGCCGCAAATTGTTATCAATGGTGATCGCGCTACGGCAAAATTCCGTCAACACTACAAATCATCCAGCCTGAGCGGCTCAACGAACAAGACGCTGATCTTGGTCCGCGCCGGTAACCGCTGGCTAATTCAGGAAGAAAACGCACGTTGATCGCTGTTCACAAATTCGCGGCCTTCAGCTTTGCCTTTTTAATCGCAGGCTTGGCCTGCGCTGCACCAGCAGCCAATCCTGCTACGGCAGGACAATTGTCGTCCAGTGTTTCAGATTCGGGGCCGGAGCCGCAACTGGCGAAAATCTTCAAGGAAATTGAAGGCAAACGCCTGGATATGGCATTGCAACTGACCGAGAATCTACTCCGTCAGTATCCTAATTTTCGTCTTGGCCACTTGATCAAGGGGGACTTGCTGCTCGCCAGAACCCAGCAAATCAAATCCTTTGGGGCAATGGAGGGCGCGCCGGCCGACAAGGTCGATGACTTGCGCGCTGAGGCAATCATTCGCCTCAAAGGTTATCGCGAGAAGCCTGAAGCAAAATTTGTCCCTCGCTATCTGCTGCAGATGCCGCCCGATCAACGTTACGCCATCGTCGTTGATACCAAACGGTCACGGCTTTATGTCTATGAAAACGACCTGACGAATGGTGGCCGCCCCCGCTTTGTCGCCGACTACTACATGACGCAAGGCAAATTGGGCGCCGACAAACTATCAGAAGGCGACAAGAAGACGCCAACGGGTGTTTATCACGTCACCGCCAACCTCCCTCGCCAGAAACTAGCCGATCTCTACGGCAACGGCGCCTACCCGCTCAATTACCCGAACGAATGGGACAAGCGCCAGGGACGCAATGGTAGTGGGATCTGGCTGCATGGCACGCCATCCAACACGTTTTCTCGCCCACCACGCGCTTCTGACGGCTGCGTGGTGCTGGCCAATCAGGATCTCGACGTCGTCGCCAAGAATCTTCAAGTTGGCTTGACCCCTGTGATAATCAGCAATTCGGTTGAATGGCTGTCACTAGACGACTGGGCCAAGGAACGTAGCGAATTGAACAAGGCGATTGAAGCCTGGCGTTCAGACTGGGAAAGTCGCGATACCGATCGTTACCTGAAGCATTATTCCAAACGGTTCAAATCGGCTGATCAGAATTTTGAGGAATTTGCCGCCCAGAAAAAACAGGTCAATGCCGGCAAGGAATGGATCAAGATCAAGGCAGACAATCTTTCCGTGTTCCGCAATCCAAGCAAGGAAGAAGTTGTTGTCGTCACTTTTGATCAGGATTACCGCAGCACCAATCTGAACAATCAGATGAAAAAGCGTCAGTACTGGTTGCGTGAAGACGGCAAATGGAAAATTATTTACGAAGGAAGTGCATGATGTTGAAAAAAATCTCTGCTCTCGCCACTGGCCTGCTTGCATCACTGGCTGTTTTGGCGGCACCGACCGTCGAAATGACGACCAACATGGGTGCGTTCACGCTCGAACTATTTCCTGACAAAGCACCGAAAACGGTTGAGATGTTCCTCTACAACGCCAAGCATGGTTATTACGAGGCAACCATTTTTCATCGCGTCATCGATGGTTTCATGATCCAGGGCGGTGGCTTCACCATGTCCATGGACAAGAAGAAAGAACTCACCCCGGCACTGCAAAACGAAGCAACCAATGGTCTGGCTAACAACCGTGGCACGGTAGCCATGGCGCGCACACAGGATCCTCACTCAGCCCGCGTCCAGTTCTTTGTCAATTTAAAGGACAACGATTTCCTGAACCACAAGACCACTACTGATCCGCGTGGCTGGGGCTACACAGTTTTCGGCAAGGTCACACAGGGCATGGACGTGGTCGACAAGATAGCCAAAGTACCAACCGGCAATGCCGGCAATTATGAAAATGTACCGACGACGCCGGTTGTAATCAAAAGCGTCAAAATCATTTCTGAAAAATAAGGACTCATCCATGATCAAACTCACCACCAACCACGGCGTTATCGGTCTTGAACTGAATGCTGAAAAGCCCCGAAAACAGTAGCTAACTTCCTCGCCTATGTTGAAGCTGGCCACTACAACAACACGGTTTTCCACCGCGTCATCAAGAATTTCATGATTCAGGGCGGCGGTATGGAGCCAGGCATGAAGCAGAAACCATGTAATGCGCCGGTTGAAAACGAGGCCGGCAATGGCTTGAAGAACACCCGTGGCACAGTGGCGATGGCGCGGACCAATGATCCACACTCGGCAACTGCCCAGTTCTTCATCAACACAGTTGATAATGATTTCCTTGATTTCAAAGCACCATCTGGCCAAGGTTGGGGTTACTGTGTATTTGGTGAAGTCGTTGAAGGCCTTGATGTCGTCGACAAGATTCGCGCCGTCAAAACCGGCAACAAGGGTGGCCATCAGGATGTTCCAGCAGAAGATGTGATCATCGAAAAAGCTGAAGTCGTTTGATTATTTTCATTTCCGATCTGCACCTGTCGCCCCGGTCACCCGGGGCGACTCGTTTGTTCCTTCAGTTTCTCGCCGGGCGCGCCCGACAGGCTGAGGCGCTGTACATTCTCGGCGACTTGTTTGAAGCCTGGATTGGCGATGACGACATAGACGATCCTTACCACGCCGAAATTATCGCCGCACTACGTGACGCCAGCGCAGCGGACTTGTAATCAGCCTACAGCACGGTAACCGTGACTTTCTGCTCGGTACAGACTTTGCCGCAGCAACCGGCATCAGATTACTCAGCGACCCCTACGTACTCTCAACGGCTGAATGGCAATTTGTGCTGTCGCACGGCGATGCGCTGTGTCTTGATGATGCGGCCTACATGGCATTCCGCAATCAGGTCCGTAATCCGGAATGGCAGGCCGCCCTGCTTGCCAAACCGCTCGCCGAACGTCGCGCCATCGCGGCTCATATGCGCCAAGTCAGCGAATCCAGCCAGCAAGGCAAGGAAAATCCTTACACCGACCTGCAAGCTGCTGCGACCGATGATTTTCTCCGCGAACACGGCTACGCCACCTTCATCCACGGCCACACGCATCAACCCGCCAAGCACGATCACATCGTCGATGGGATCCACGTTGAACGCTGGGTGCTGGCCGATTGGCACGAGGATCGTGGCGAATGCCTGGTTTGGGATGGCGAAGCCTTGACCCGTGAAGCACTCACTCTAAAAAATCGGCCTTAATTCGGTGTCGACCGCAACAAATGCACTCGACGTCCTGCGCGACGTCTTTGGCTACCCCGCTTTTCGTGGCGCCCAAGCTGAAATCATCCAGCACATTCAGAATGGCGGCGATGCCCTTGTTTTGATGCCCACCGGCGGCGGCAAAAGCCTCTGCTTCCAGATTCCCGCCCTGCTCCGCCCCGGTTGCGCGGTAGTTGTTTCACCACTGATCGCCTTAATGCAGGATCAGGTCGACGCGCTGACTCAGCTCGGTGTGCGTGCCGCTTGCCTGAACTCAACGCTCGACTGGCGCGAAGCACAGGCCATTGAACAAAAGATATTCAGCGGCAACCTCGATCTGGTTTACATCGCCCCCGAACGACTGTTGCTCGACCGCTCACTGTCGATGATCGATGCGCTATACGAGGCGAACAAACTATCCCTTTTCGCGATTGATGAAGCGCATTGCGTCTCGCAGTGGGGCCACGATTTCCGCCCGGAATACCTGCAGCTCTGCGCTCTGCACGAGCGCTATCCGAATGTGCCACGCATCGCCCTGACCGCCACGGCAGATACCGCAACGCGCAATGAAATCCTGGCTCGCCTAGGACTAAATGAGGCACGCGTTTTCCTGTCGAGCTTTGACCGTCCGAACATCCGCTACACGGTTGTCGAAAAAGACAACGCCAAGAAACAGTTACTGGGTTTTCTGGCCAACCGGCGCGGCCAGGCCGGGATCGTCTATTGCCTGTCGCGCAAGAAGGTTGAAGAAACTGCGGAATGGCTCTCAGCGCAAAATTACCCGGCCCTGCCTTATCACGCCGGCCTGCCCGCAGCTACGCGCGCCGCCAATCAGCGCCGCTTTCTGCGTGAGGAAGGCTTGATCATGTGCGCCACCATTGCTTTCGGCATGGGCATCGACAAACCAGACGTTCGCTTTGTCGCTCACCTCGACCTGCCCAAGAGCATCGAAGCCTATTATCAGGAAACCGGCCGAGCCGGCCGTGATGGTGAGCCCGCCGAAGCCTGGATGAGCTACGGCATGCAGGACGTCGCATTGCAACATGCACGGATTGCCGAATCAGGTGCCGACGAAGGGCAAAAATTCTCGAATCCCAGCGGTTGACCGCACTACTTTCCTACTGCGAAGCGCCGCGCTGTCGGCGTCAGGTGCTACTCGACTATTTTGGCGAAACCCACACACCCTGTGGCAATTGCGACGTCTGCATCGACCCGCCCGAACTTTGGGACGGTACGCTGGCAGCGCAAAAAGCCCTCTCCGCCATCTTCCGTACCGGCATGCGCTTTGGTGTCTCGCATCTGACGGATGTCTTGCGCGGTAAATCAACTGACAAAATCCAACAATGGCAGCACGACAAGCTGCCAACCTTTGGCGTCGGCAACGATCTCGATGAACATGGCTGGAAGAGTGTTTTCCGGCAACTGGCAGCAGCCGGGCTGGTCCATGTCGACATGGCCGAACATGGCGCCCTACAACTGACAGATGCGGCACGCAAAGTACTCAAGGGCGAGCAACGGGTTGAATTGCGCCGCCCGGTTAAACGCAAGGCTACGCAAACCAGAACCAGTGTCGTTTATAGCGATCTATCGACCGAAGACAACGAACTATTCCAGCTCCTCCGCCGCTGGCGTAGCGACACTGCCAAGGAACAGGCAGTACCTGCCTACGTGATTCTGCACGACAAAACCTTGCGCGAACTGGCCGAGGTTCGGCCGGTCAGTCACGGCCTGTTGGCCAGCATTACGGGTATGGGCAGCGCCAAGATTGAGCACTATGGCGAAGAAATCCTGGCGCTGATCCGCGAAGCCGTCTAAGTTTTAGTTGTGGCGGCTGCCGCTACGATGTTGTGGCGGTCCACTGCGTTTTTGGCCCTGATTTTGACCTTTTGGCTTAGCTTGTGGCTGTGGTTTACGTGGCCCACGCGGTGGTTGTACCGGACGCGGCGCGGCGGTGGCCGATGGCTCGAAACCTTCAATCACTTCACGCTCCAGAGTACGCTTGATCAGCTTTTCGATATCCTTCAGGAAAGGACGCTCGTCATGCGAAACCAGCGAAATCGCCTCACCTTCCATCCCGGCGCGACCGGTACGGCCAATGCGGTGCACGTAGTCTTCCGGAACATTCGGCAATTCATAATTGATGACGTAAGGTAGCGAATCGATATCGATACCGCGCGCAGCGATATCGGTGCCACAAGCGCCACCAGTTTGCCCTCTTTGAAATCGGTCAGCGCACGCGTACGGGCACCTTGCGATTTGTTGCCGTGGATCGCGGCAGACTTGATACCGGACTTTTCCAGCGTCTTGGACAAGGCATCGGCACCGTGCTTGGTGCGCGCAAAGACCAGCACTTGATGCCAGCCGCGTGTCGCGAACAAATGGCAAAGCAAGTCTTTTTTCTGCTCGCGATTGGTTTCAATCACGCGCTGTGTCACCGTTTCAGCCGCCGTATTGCGTGCTGCGACGTCAACTGAAACGGGGTTATGCAGCAGGCCGCTGGCCAACTCGCGGATATCCGGCGAGAAAGTGGCGGAGAACATCAGGTTCTGGCGCTGCTTCGGCAACAGGGCGATGACCTTGCGGATGTCGCGAATAAAGCCCATATCGAGCATGCGGTCGGCTTCATCAAGGACGAAAATTTCGATGGCGGAAAGGTCGACCGTACGTTGCTGGATGTGATCAAGCAGACGGCCCGGTGTGGCGACAACAATATCGACACCACGACGCAAGTTGGCAATCTGCGGATTAATGCCGACACCACCAAAAACGGCGAGCGAAGCAATTGGCAAATGCTTGCCGTAGGTGCGTACGCTTTCCTCAACCTGAATCGCCAGTTCGCGGGTCGGCACAAGAACCAGAACGCGTGGCTTTTTGGTCACACGTGCCAGATGGCTGTGCGAACCAGAGGCCAGCCGGTGCAGGATGGGCAGCGTAAAACCAGCCGTCTTGCCGGTGCCGGTTTGGGCTGAGGCCATTAGATCGCGGCCGGTCATCACGGCAGGAATTGCCTTTTGCTGAATCGGGGTCGGCGTGGTGTAGCCCTGCTCGCTGACAGCGCGCAGGATATCGGCCTGAAGGCCGAGTTCGGTAAATTGCATGGGAACTCCGTGCGGCAAGCCCGACGCGAAAGTCGGGCACCGCTAGTAAATCAGATGAGAGCCAGACCGCGTTCGAGGTCGGCTTGAAGATCCACCACCGCTTCGAGGCCAACTGCAATGCGCAGCAGCCCTTCACTGATGCCGGCCGCAGCCCGGGCTTCCGGGGTAATGCGGCCATGCGTCGTAGAAGCGGGATGGGTGATGGTGGTTTTGGTATCGCCAAGGTTGGCGGTAATAGACAAAAGTTGGCAGTTATCTACCACCTGCCAGGCCTGTTCGCGTGCGCCCTTGACCTCAAAAGCGACAATCGCGCCGCCGCTTTTTTGTTGGCGCTGGGCCAGTTCATATTGTGGGTGTGACGGCAAGCCAGGATAAAAGACGCGCCACTTTGGGATGCGCTTCCAGCCAAGCGGCCAGTTGTGCGGCATTGGCCGATTGCGCTTCAACGCGCAACTTGAGCGTTTCCAGACCTTTCAACAGCACCCAGGCATTGAAGGCAGAAAGTGTCGGCCCAGCTGTGCGCAGGTATTTGAACACTTCCTCGGTCAGCTTCTTCGGCCCACACACCGCACCGCCGAGAACCCGACCCTGACCATCCAGAAACTTGGTAGCCGAATGAACCACCAGATCAGCCCCCAGTTCAAGCGGGCGTTGCAGGATAGGCGTGCAGAAACAGTTATCGACCGCGACCAGAATGCCCTTGGCGTGGGCTATTACGGTTAACGCCGAAATATCGGCTATTTCGGTCAGTGGATTGGACGGCGTTTCGAGGAAAAACAGCTTGGTTTCCGGGCGAATTGCCGCGGCCCATGCCGCTGGGTCAGTTTGCGGCACGAAAGTAGTGGAGATGCCAGTCCGCGCCAGAATATTCGAAAACAACTGTACCGTCGCACCGAACAAACCGTTGGAGGCGACGATATGGTCGCCATTTTTGAGGTGCGCGAGCACCACAGCCATGATCGCCGACATGCCGCTGGCGGTTGCGACGCAATCCTCAGCGCCCTCCAATGCGGCAAGACGCTCTTCAAACATGGTGACAGTCGGGTTCGAGAAACGCGCATAGACGTTACCCTCTTCCTCACCGGAAAAACGCTTTGCAGCCTGAGCCGCGCTTTTGAAGACGAAACTTGAAGTCAGATAAAGCGCTTCGGAATGCTCGCCAAACTGGCTACGCTCCTGCCCGGCACGAACAGCCAGGGTTTCAGGACAATAATCGGCGCGCGTCAGGTCAAACTTGCTCATCGCTCCTGAGCCTCGGTTGCCAGTTGCAGGACGAGTTGTTGTGAGGCTCTGCCATCATCATCTTCATCATTATTCTTGGGCTTGCTGCCACGGTTGCCTTCAACCGCATCCAGATAATATTCGTCGATATCGCCCGTGATATAGCAGCCATCGAAACAGGAGGCATCAAAATCGGTCAGATCAGCGCGAATTGAGCTGATCGATTTCTTCAAGGCATCCAGATCCTGATAAACCAAAGCATCGGCGCCAATTTCAGCCGCAATCCCGGCATCATCACGGCCCGTGGCGATCAATTCGGCACGCGTCGGCATATCAATGCCGTAGACATTCGGAAAACGTACAGGGGGCGCCGCCGAGGCGAAATAGACTTTGGTCGCGCCAGCCGCGCGTGCCATTTCAACAATTTCATGGTTGGTTGTGCCGTGCACAATCGAGTCATCGACCAACAACACGCGCTTGCCCTTGAACTCCTGGCCGACCGTGTTGAGTTTCTGGCGTACCGACTTTTTGCGCATCGCTTGGCCGGGCATGATGAAGGTACGACCAACATAACGATTTTTGACAAAACCTTCGCGGAACGGAATGTTCAAGGCATGCGCCAATTCCATCGCGGCAGGGCGGCTGGAATCGGGAATCGGAATCACCACATCGATTTCGTCGACCGGAATATGCTGCTTGACCTTTTCGGCAAGAAATTCGCCCATCGCCAGACGCGCTTCATAGACCGAAACGCCATCAATCACCGAATCGGGACGAGCCAGATAGACGTATTCAAAAATACAGGGCGAGTAAACCGCCTGCTGTGCACACTGCATGGTGTGCAGCTTGTGGTTCAGATCAATGAAAACAGCTTCACCGGGCTCGACGTCGCGGATGATTTCAAAACCCAGGGTATCCAACGCAACTGACTCGGAGGCGACCAGATATTCGGTGCCTTCCGGCGTCTCGTTCTTGCCATAAACCAGCGGACGAATACCGTACGGATCACGGAATGCCAGCAAGCCATAACCAGCAATCAACGCAACAACGGCATAGGCACCACGACAGCGACGATGGACACCAGCAACCGCTTGAAAAATACTCTCAACATCGAGCTCATAACCATGCGAACTGGACTGTAGCTCATGGGCCAGAACATTGAGCAGCACTTCAGAGTCAGAATTGGTATTGATGTGGCGACGATCAAGGCGGAACATCTCCCCCTTGAGCTGCTCGGCGTTGGTCAGGTTACCGTTGTGGCCAAGGACGATACCGAAAGGAGAGTTCACGTAGAACGGTTGCGATTCGGCAAAGCTGTAAGCCGAACCCGCTGTCGGGTAGCGCACGTGGCCAATGCCCCAGTTACCTGGCAGCGCACGCATGTTACGTGTACGAAACACGTCACGCACCAGCCCCGGCCCCTTGTGCAAGTGGAAAGTATTACCTTCCGCCGTTGCAATGCCAGCAGCATCCTGGCCGCGATGTTGCAGCACCATCAGGCCATCGTAAAGCAACTGGTTAACTGGTGATGTTGCCATCACGCCGAGAATGCCGCACATAGTATTTTTCCTGCTTAACTAAATCGAATTCGTTTTGCCAAATCATCCGGCAACCAGGGTTTGGTCACCATCACTGCGGTTTCCAGAGGCGCCGCAAACGTCGCACTCTTCCACCATTCCTGCTTCGGTGCACTGGTCATGCCACCCAGTGCAACCAACACCATAATCATCAACAACCCGCGCGCCAATCCAAAAACGGCCCCCAACAGGCGATCCGACAAAGACATGCCAAGCGCTTTGACCATATTGCGTACAGCCCAGCCAATAATCGACATCGCCAACAGTACACCAATAAAAACGGTTGCACATCCTGCCAGCATTCGCATGGTTGGATCAGCTACACCGGCATAAAGCTGGTTACCCGTAACACCACCATATTCAATCGCAGCAAAAATACCGATACCCCAAGCCGCCAAGGCCACCAACTCACTAACCACACCACGCCACAACCCCAGTAGCAGCGACACGGTAACAATACCGATCACCACATAATCAAACGTCGTCATTATTTCGCTGCAACCACACCAGAAACGCCAATTGCCTGCATTTTGGCCAAGGCTTTCTCTGCGGCCTCACGACTCGTAAAAGGACCGGCACGAACGCGTGTTTTCTTGCCCTGTGGCGTATCAAGAGGCTCGCTAAATGTTTTCACCCCCTGCTGGCCCAACTTTTCCTTGAGGTTTTTCACATTGGCCTCATTGGAAAAAGCACCAATCAAAATCAGATATTCACCTGATTTAACCGCCGCTGGCGCTTCGCCCTGACCGGTAAGAATGGCAGCTGCGCGCTTGGCATCGGCATCTTTCTGCGTATTTCTCTCAATCGGCTTTTCGGTTGGCTTTTCAAGTTTTACCGTTTTTTCGGGAGTTTTCTCTACAGGCTTTTCAACTGGCTTGGCCGCAGGTTTTTCGACTGTTTTTTCGCGAGTCGCTTCGATTACTCGGGCAGTGGGTGGTAGCGACGGTTTGGTTTCGTCTGGCAGAGCAGCCACAACCGGCTTCTCGGCGCTGATTTCAGGCGCTTTTTCAACCGGTACCGCTGCAAACTTTGGCGCGAACGGCTTCTCGTCCTGCCCAGGAATGCGGATTTCGACCTCTTGAATATGCTGTCTTGGCTGGTGATCCATCACCATCGGCAACACGACAGCGACCACGGAAACGAACGCAACAGCCCCAACCAGACGGCGTCGGGCGCGTTTTTTGATATGCAACTGTACGTCTGTGTCTTCCATAAGCTAAGGCTTTTCCCGTAGCGCCGTGAGCGCCCCGGCTACCGTGTGGAACGATCCAAAGGCCAAGATTCTATCACTTTCCCCGGCGCTACCCTTAGCTGCCTTCATGGCAGCCTGCGGCGAGTCATAACAGCGGACTTCACCACCAAGTTGCCCGGCAATAATAATGTCCTTCAAGGTATCTGCTGCCGTACCTCGCAAACCATCCAGCGTTGCGGCATACCAGTAATCGACTTTGCCAATGAGAGGCAGCAATGCGCCCGCAATATCCTTGTCGCTCAACATGCCAAGCACGACATGAGTTTGGTTAAAAAAACCCATGCTCGACAGGTTGTCGGCCAATACCTTGATCGCCTGCGGATTATGGCCGACATCCAGAACAATCGCTGGCTTGCCCGGCAATACCTGAAAACGGCCAGCCAGTTCGGTTTCGATCAGTCCGGGCCGTATCGCCTGCATGGTTACCGGTAATTTATCGATCAACGCCTCCAGGGCGGCCAGAGCCACCGCTGCGTTATATAGCTGAGTTGGCCCGCGCAAGCCGGGATATGCTAGGGAACGCTTGATCACTTTGTCACCCGAGCGACACCACCAGCGCCACTGCAAGCGGTTTTCGTTGGTTTCAGCACTGGGCCGCTCAAAGCCAAAATCTCGGCCAAGCAGACGCAGATCAGCACCAATCGACAATGCGTGGTCAAGCAGACGCTGCGGTGGCTGCGGGTCACAGCAAAAAGCTGGCTTGCCGGCGCGGTAGATACCAGCTTTCTCAAAGCCGATACTTTCACGGTCTTTACCCAGCCAGTCGGTGTGATCCAGGGCCACAGTGGTCACGATGGAAATATCGGGTTCGTAGGCGTTGACCGCATCAAGTCGCCCGCCGAGGCCAACTTCCAGAATGGCTGCCTCGACGCCTGCTGCGGAGAAAACCTCCCAGGCAGCTAAAGTACCAAATTCAAAATAAGTCAGCGCGACATGACCGGCCGCTTGCCTTGCTGCTTCAACGCGTGCGAATGCTGCACACAAGGCCTCATCGGAAACGGGATGACCATTCAGGCGTACCCGTTCGTTATAAGCCATGAGGTGCGGCGAGGTATAACAGCCGACTTTGAAACCGGCCCGATCAATAATATTTTCGAGATAGGCGCAGGTTGATCCTTTGCCATTGGTTCCACCGACCACACTACCCGGGCAATGCTCGCTCTGGCCCAGCGCATCCTTCACCAGCCGGATGCGATCCAGCCCAAGCTCTATCCCTGCCTGCCCCTTTGGGGTGCAATCCCTCAAGATGGGACAGCCAGTCGCTAAGCGTCTTCAAGCTGCCGCAGGTAGTTTAAGGAGCAAGCTCAACTGCTGGGCGACTTTGTCGCGCAGTTCGCGACGATCAACAATCATGTCGACAGCGCCTTTTTCAAGAAGAAACTCGGAACGCTGGAATCCTTCTGGCAATACTTGACGTACTGTCTGTTCGATCACCCGCGGGCCGGCAAAGCCAATTAGCGCCTTCGGCTCGGCAATCACCAGATCACCCACGAAAGCGAAAGAAGCTGAAACGCCGCCCATCGTCGGATCGGTCAAGATTGAAATGAAGGGTTGACCGACCTCGGAGAGCTTGGTCAGGGCAGCCGTCGTTTTGGCCATCTGCATCAGGGAGAATAGGCCTTCCTGCATGCGCGCCCCCCCTGAAGCAGAAATACAGATGAATGGCATTTTCTGTTCTACGGCGGTCTGAACCCCACGCACAAATCGCTCGCCAAGCACCGAGCCCATCGACCCACCCATGAAACCAAATTCAAACGCGGCAGCGACCACCGGAATCGTTTTGATGCTGCCTTGCAGACAAACCAGCGAATCGCTCTCGCCGGTTGTTTCGCAGGCTTCTTTCAAACGGGTTGGGTAGGACTTGCTATCCTTGAATTTAAGGGTATCGAACGGAATAACCTCGGCACCGATCTCGAACCGACCTTCTGCATCGAGCAGCAAATCAAGTCGCTGACGTGAACCGAGCCGGTTGTGATGGCCGCATTTGGGGCAAACCTGCATATTGTTGTCGAGATCCGTTGCGTAAAGCACCGCTTCACAAGACGGACATTTGCTCCACAAGCCCTCGGGCAAGCTGGCGCGGCGCGTTGCACCCTCCTCACGCTTGATTTTCGGGGGCAGTGTTTTGGTCAGCCAACTCATTTTTTTACCTCATCCACACCACGACGAATATCTGCCACCAGAGCCTTGACGTTGGCACAGGCAGTTTCAACCGTAGATTTTTCAATTTCTTCAATGATACGACTGCCAACCACAACGGCATCGGCAATACCGGCAATACGCGCGGCGGTAGCTGCATCACGAATACCAAAGCCAACACCGACTGGCAGGCCTGTTTTTTGGCGAATCAACGGTAGTCGCTCAGCCACCGCTTCAACATTCAGCGCACCCGAACCTGTCACACCAGCCAGTGAAACGTAATAAACGTAACCACTGGCAATGCCGGCAACCTGTTCGATACGTGTTGCGGTCGACGTCGGTGCGAGCAGAAAAATGGATCCATGCCGTGCGCCTTCATTGCAGCGCCAAAGGCGGCAGCCTCTTCCGGCGGATAATCAACGATCAAGACTCCATCGACGCCGGCTTGCGACGCGGTAATTGCAAACTTCTCCAGCCCCATTGCCTCGATCGGATTGGCATAGCCCATCAGCACGATGGGGGTCTTGGCATTGGTGGCGCGGAAGGCAATCACCAGCGCCAGCACCTTGCGCAAGGTCATCCCCTTGGCCAGCGCCCGTTCAGATGCACGCTGTATGGTCGGGCCATCCGCCATCGGATCAGAGAAGGGAACACCCAGTTCAATAATGTCGGCACCTGCCTCAACCAGCGTGTGCATGAGCGGCAAAGTCAGCGCGACATCCGGATCGCCGGCGGTAATAAAGGGAATCAGTGCCTTGCGGCCTTCGCCATTGAGACGTTCAAATGCAGATTTAATGCGCGACATCAGAAGACAATCCCTGATTTTTCGGCCACGGTATGCATGTCCTTGTCACCCCGGCCGGAGAGGTTGACCAGCAAAATCTTGTCCTTGCTCATAGAGGGCGCCAGCTTGGCAGCATAGGCCAGCGCGTGGCTGGACTCCAGCGCCGGGATAATGCCTTCGATACGGCATAGCGCATGGAAAGCTGCCAGCGCTTCGCTGTCAGTCACAGGGGCGTACTCGGCACGACCAAGATCCTTGAGCCAGGCGTGTTCCGGGCCAACGCCGGGATAGTCGAGGCCGGCAGAGACTGAATGCGTTTCGATGATCTGACCATCCTCGTCCTGCAGCAAATAGGTACGATTGCCGTGCAGCACACCGGGCACACCAGCGGTCAGCGATGCCGAGTGACGACCGGTTTCCATGCCCTCGCCAGCGGCTTCAACACCGATCAGGCGCACATCGGGCACATTGATATACGGATAAAAAATACCCATTGCATTGGAGCCACCACCAACACATGCAATCACCGCATCCGGCTGACGTCCGGTCATTTCCGGCATTTGCTCCAGACACTCTTCACCGATGATTTTCTGAAAGTCACGCACCAGCATGGGATAAGGGTGTGGGCCCGCAACGGTGCCGATGATGTAAAAAGTATTGTGGATGTTGGTGACCCAATCACGCATCGCTTCGTTAAGCGCATCCTTTAGCGTCTTCGAACCCGACTCAACCGGCACAACCGTCGCACCAAGCAACTTCATGCGATAGACGTTGGCGGCCTGACGTTTTACGTCCTCGCTGCCCATATAAACCACGCATTCCATACCGTAACGGGCGGCAACGGTCGCCGTCGCGACACCGTGCTGGCCGGCACCGGTTTCAGCAATCACACGCGGCTTGCCCATGCGCTTGGCGAGCATGGCCTGCCCGATACAGTTATTTACCTTGTGGGCACCAGTGTGATTCAAATCTTCACGTTTAAGGTAGATCTGCGCGCCACCCAGTTGCTCGGACCAACGCTTGGCGTGATAGATAGGCGATGGGCGGCCAACAAAATGTTTCAGTTCGTATTCGTATTCGGCACGAAACTCCGGGTCTGCCTGCGCTATGGCATAGGCTGACTTCAGTTCATCAAGCGCGCCAAACAGCGTCTCGGCAACAAATACGCCTCCGTAAGGACCAAAATGGCCCTTGGCGTCCGGGAAATTATATTGACTCATCAGCTTTCCGTACTGCTGCCACAAAAGCAGCGATTTTCGAGTGGTCCTTGATGCCTTTGCTCATTTCGACACCGGAAGAGACATCGACCGCAACCGGATGGACGCGTTCGATGGCCTCTGCAACATTTGTTACGGTCAACCCGCCGGAGAGCACCAAAAATCCGGGCAAGTCTGGCGGAATCAGCGTCCAGTCAAATACATGGCCACCACCACCGTAACCTTCAACAAATGCATCCAGTAACACCCCCCGTGCATCGGGAAACGAGCGGGCGAATTCTAACAGATCGAGCCCCGGCCTTACCCGTGCTGCCCGCAGATAGGGGCGGGAAAACTGTCGACAGTAAGCAGCATCCTCGTCACCATGAAACTGCAGCACATTGATCGGCACAGCATCACAGGTCGCACGTACAACCTCCGGAGATTCATTAACGAACAAACCCACCACATCAACGAAGGGCGGTATGCGCCTGACTAACTCAGCCGCCCTTTGTGGTGTCACGTATCGGGGGCTGGGTGGATAAAAAACCAACCCAATTGCATCAGCACTGGCAGCGACGGCGGCATCAACATCCGCTTCACGCGTCAAACCGCAGATTTTTATTCTCAAAGCAATACTCCATCGAGAAAGTCATCATCCAAGGCCGGGAGATTCCAATGCGGCTCGTAAATCGGACCGCGAAAATACAAACCGTCGGGTGAAAACGTGGGTGCAGCCAATTTGCGATCCTTGGCCAGCAGTAATTCATCAACCCATTCCGGCGACTGCGCCCCCTTGCCAATCGCAACGAGAGTTCCAACCAGATTACGAACCATGTGGTGTAAAAAAGCGCTGGCCTCAAAATCGAAAATAATCATATTCCCGCGTTGGCGAACATCAGCTCGCGACAAAGTCTTGATCGGCGACTTTGCCTGGCAATTAGCGGCTCTGAAGGCAGAAAAATCATGTTCGCCAATCAATTTATCAGCCGCTGCCTGCATCAGCGCCAGATCCAGCGGCAGATGAAACCAGCCGACCCGACCCTGCCACAAGCCCGGCCGTTGCGCCCGATTTATCAACAAATAACGGTAACGCCGGCCGCGTGCGCTAAAGCGGGCATGAAACTCCTCACTGACTGGTTGCGCCCAGCGCACAGCAACCCCTTCCGGCAGATGCGAATTGACACCACGTACCCAAGCGCTTAAAGGTCGCTCGACGTCTGTTTCAAAATGCACCACTTGATGCGTTGCATGAACGCCAGCATCGGTTCTACCGGCACAGATGACACCAATTGCTTGCCCGGCGATTTGAGCCAGAGCAAATTGCAGGGCATCCTGCACGGTCTGCCTTTCAGCCTGGCTCTGCCAGCCATAAAACCCGTTTCCACAATATTCAAGACCAAGGGCAAACCTCATAGCAACACACTCCCGACCAGACCGGACATCGCCATCGCGACAAATAAAGTATCAGTCGCCTGCCAGAACGGCAGCGAAATCCGCAAAATCTCCGGCCCAACTGGATTGATGCGATCGTTCAACATTTCCCGCCATGCACCTTTTTTCAGGGGAGTTTTTAGGTTCTCGAGGACAAGCGAGAGGCGGACAACCAGGCGATCCATATCAAACCAGCGCCCCGCCAATGGCCGCAGCAACCCCACAGCGCTGAGACCAAACCACTACGGCCCAAGCGATCGAACAACCAAGCCAGACAACCAAGCATGAGAATCAGTCGTGCCACTTGCAGATTGGCAGCAGACACCCCCTCAAGGTCGGCGCCCAATCGAGATCAAGCATCGCATCACCCGGCACACCATAAGCCAGCACCAGCCAAAGACAGAGCAAAAGCCAACGGGCACGATAGGCAAACAGCCACCAAGCCGGCAAGTCAGAACGCGCAAAAAGGACAATGCACAAGCAACCACCCAATATGAATGGGTAGCCCAAAAACTGAATGGCCACCAATGTGGCCAACCAGGTAATCAGCAAGCTTGTTGGATGCAATTTTGGCCCTTAAAAATACATATGGCCCCACACAGGGGCCATATGAGCGTTCGTAGCGAATTCTACTCGCCTATGCGGCCAAGTAACTCCCGAGCCTGCTCAACGAGATCAGGCGGCCCTTCGAGTGAAACCTCCTGCAACAACTCGCGAGCACCTTCGAGATCACCCATTTCTTCATAGGCCTTGGCCAGATCAAGCTTGGTACTCACCTCTTCACGCTGAGCATCGGAAAATTCAGGCGCTAACGCAGCTGCAGGTTCTGCTTCGACAGTAGCAGGCTGGGCAAAATCGCTATTCATAGTCGGCGCAGCTGGAGCCGGATCATCGGATGACAAATCAAGATTGATTGACCCAATATCGTAGCTTGGCACATGCATGGGCTGACCAAGGACACTCGAGTCAGTCAGACGGACATCGAAATCGAGCGACTCGTCGTCATCCACCGGCATTGGAACGGGCTTGGCGACTTCAGCACTCGGCAGCGGCTCGTCGATATCGCTCATTGCCATGCGCAGAATATCGGGATTAACCACTGTTGCAGAGGACTCTGCTACATCCATATCAAGCGCAAAATCTCCGAATGACTCAGGCTCCGGTTCTTTTTCAGGAGCCACAACGGTCTCGTTGCCAACAAAGGTACTAACCATCTCACTCATGGCCAAATCTTCGGCCAATGCTGCCTTCGCTTTAAAGTCATCCTCAGGCACCACCGGAGCTTCACTGCCGACGAAGGTATTGACCATATCATCTACGGTCAAATCATCAGCCATGGGCGGTTTGAAACCAAAGCCTTGCTCTGGTGCAACCTGCGTTTCGTTACTGTCAAACGCATTGCTTTGCTCATCCGAAGAAGGCATGACCATAGTGCCTTCTGGTGAGAAATCCGGCCCAGCATCATCATCCGCCAACACTGACCTGACATTGGTCGCTGAACCAAGATCGAAATCAATAATATCGGTATCTAGCGGCTCGGGAGCAGGCTCGGCAACCTCAGGCGCTGGAGCCAAAGGAACTGAGGAAACGCCCAAATCAAAGTCAAGTGCATTTGCGTTACCTGTGCCGATGGTGCTGACAAACTCAGGTTCAGGTACGGGCTCGGGTACAGCTGGGCGAAGCGGATCAACATTGGTTGTACCGAGATCAAAATCCAGGCTCATTACATCGTCGACCGCAACAACCTCATCTGGCGAGCCAAGATCGATATCTGTCATACCATCAGGAATGCCCAGAGAATCCTCAATCATGGCTGCTGGTTCAGCAGTCATCCCGATAAAAGTGTCATCGACATTGGGCGTCGCCAATGCAGACTGAGCAAGCATCCCGGCAGACACCGCCAGAGTTGCCTTAGCAGCTTCCGGCGAGACAATCATCGTGGCATCCGCATCAAATGCGGGTGCAGCCGCACCATGCCCGGAATAAAGCGGATTCTCCGGATCAAGGCCAGCACCCATAGCGGCAACTTTCGCCCACTCAGGACCACTGCCACCGGTTTGTGCGTACAACTCGCTGGCCAGCGTTTCAAATTGCTTCAGGCTCTTGCGACTAGCGTAAATCTCAAGCAATTTGGCATGAATTGCAGTGCGTTGCGGATCCTTTTGCAGCGCTTCAATGAGAATTTCTTCAGCCTGTGCATCGCGTCCATATGCCATGTACACATCAGCTTCTGCAACCGGATCCACTTCGTCCGTATCAATCGTTCCCGGACCTGTCTGACTGAAATCGCCAGTTTGCGGCGGCGTATTGCCAGTATCCACACTCTGACCACCGGTCATGCGGAAAACCGAATTTGGACCAAGACTGGAAGGCCCTGGCGCAGCAGTTGTTTCAGCCGGACCAACGTTGCGGCGGCGTTTGTAGAAGAAATATCCGGCCAGCAAGGCCAGAATGCCACCACCACCGGCCAGCGGCAATAAATTCTCTTCAACGAAGCTCGGTTCGGGTTCAGGCTCTGGCGGCGGCAGTGCCTTTTTCGGCGGTGGAGGTTTTACTTCTGGAGCAACAACAGGTTTGGGCGGTTCCGGCGGTTTCGCTGCCTCAACAGGCTCGGCCGGTTTAACTGCTTCCGGCTTGGCCACTTCAGGCGCCTTGGGAACCTCGACTGGTTTTACTTCTTCTACTGTTTTTACTGGAGCAACCGGCGCAGGAGGCGCTTTCGGCTCCTCTTTTTTCACTGTCGCCTGCTGCTGTAGTTCTGCCAACTTCTGGCTCTTGGTATCAACTAATTTCTGCAATTCGCCAAGATTTTTCTCGAGTTGCGCCAAGCGATCCTGCGCATCCTTGAGCGCCCTGTCCTTGGCAACAGCATCTTCATTGGCTTTGGCTACCGCAGCAGCCTGTGCAGCCATTTCAGTACGCGAAATCTTGACCTGATCTTTTGCTGGCTCGGCTGGCGCAGCCTTATCCTCAACCTTGGGAACTATTTTCCCGGCGGCGACCTGTGTTCCGCCATCAACCTTGGCCGGCCCTTGTGCTGTTGCAGTTGCAAGTTTCTGGCGATAGGCATTCCAGTCGTTGGACTGGGCCACGTAGACCTTGCGCGCATCAGACTGCGGCACAGCCTCAATTGCGGATTTATCAGGAATACTGAGAATGGCACCGGACTTCAGACGATTGATATTGTTGCCAATAAAGGCATCTGGATTGTTTTTATACAAACCAACCAGCATCTGCTCAAGCGAAACGCCTTCCGGCTTGGTTTCTGCAGCAATTTTACGCAGCGTCTCACCCTGGTGAACGAGATGTGTATCACCACTTGCCACCGGTTTCGGCACAGCAACCGGTTTCGGAACCACAGGAGCGGGCTTTGGCGGCGCAGTTCTACGCGGCGCTGGCTCACCGCCACCCCCCGGAACCATCTCGACAATTTTTGCCTCAGCCACTGCAACCTGACGGCTTGCAGATTTATTCGCAAACTCATCAGGCGGATCAAGCAGGAAGGTATATTCACGAACCAGTCTACCGGCCGGCCAGTTCAGTTCAACCAAAAAGTCGAGGAATGGCTCGTTGACCGGCTTCGATGAACTAACCTTAATGACCTGACCGTTGCCGCGCTTTTCGACCGTAAACCGCAAATCAAGGAGCGCCGAGGCGTAATCAATCCCCGCTTGTCGGAACGCATCCTGTGGCGCGAGGCGCGCAGTCATGCCGGTCGCTTCTTCGCGTGTGGCATTGACCTCAAGTTCCGCTCGCAGCGGCTGCCCAAGACCTGATAGCACCGTAATCTTGCCTAGCCCCGCGGCTTCCGCAAACCATGGCGAGACGGCCAAACAAGACGCTACCGCAGCAACTGCAGCACGTTTTTTGAAATTTGATCTCATCGTATTTTTCACGGCGCCACCCGAGCGTCGACTTTGGGACTTTCAAATTAACATCATGGACTTAGCAAAGCAAGCTAAACCTGCTTCTCATTTAGTCCTATTTTTGCATATTCCCAACAAGTAAAATGGGGCCGCAGCCCCATTTTACTTGTTGGGCAATTCAGGCTCAGGCCTCGAGCAAAATACGCAACATGCGGCGCAGCGGCTCGGCAGCGCCCCACAACAACTGGTCGCCGCAGGTAAAGGCCGCCAGATATTCCGGCCCCATCGCCATCTTGTGCAGACGACCCACCGGAACAGTCAGCGTGCCAGTAACAGCCGCTGGCGTCAATTCGCGCTCGGAGATTTCGCGATCATTCGGCACGACCTTCGCCCACGGATTGGCCTTGGCCAGCATGTCGCTGATTTCGTCGAGCGGCACATCCTTTTTGAGCTTGATGGTCAGCGCCTGACTATGGCAACGCATCGCGCCGATGCGCACGCACAGGCCATCAATCGGGATCGAACCCGGTGAACGGAACGCTGGACGACCAAGAATCTTGTTGCATTCGGCTCCACCCTTCCACTCTTCCTTGGATTGACCGCCTTCAACCGGCACATCGATCCATGGAATCAGGGAACCGGCCAACGGGGTGTTGCGGAAGTTTTTCTTCGGGAAAGCATCGGAGCGAATCGTCTCGGCCACTTTGCGGTCAATATCGAGAATCGCGGAAGCCGGATCAGCCAACAAATCAGCCACGGATGAGTGGATGGCACCCATCTGCGAAATCAGTTCGCGCATGTTCTGCGCACCGGCACCGGAGGCGGCCTGATAGGTCATCGACGAAGCCCATTCGATCAGATCATTCTGGAACAGACCACCGATGCCCATCAGCATCAGCGAAACCGTGCAGTTGCCGCCAATCCAGTTTTTGCCGCCCTTGGCCAATGAATCCTTGATCACGTTCATATTGACCGGGTCGAGCACGATCACCGCATCATCGGCCATGCGCAATGCGGATGCTGCATCAATCCAGTGACCATTCCAGCCGGCCGCACGCAGTTTGGGGAAAACTTCCTTGGTGTAATCACCCCCCTGACAAGTGATGATGATTTCGCACTGTTTCAGCGCGTCGACCGACGAAGCGTCCTGCAACGGCAGGGAAGCTTCCTTGCCGCCGAGAACCGGTGCCTTGCCGCCAGCAGCGGAAGTTGAAAAATAAACGGGATCGATATAAGCAAAATCACCCTCTTCCACCATGCGTTGCATGAGGACGGAACCGACCATACCGCGCCAACCTACCAGACCGACTTTTTTCATAACATCACTCTCCGTTCAGATTCTTTTTTACAGCGCCGCCAGCACGGCGTCGCCCATTTCCTTGGTGCCAACCTTGTTGGTACCGCGCTCGTAGATGTCGCCAGTGCGATAGCCCTGCGCCAACACCTTTTTGACCGCATTTTCAATGCGCAGTGCCTGCTCTTCCAGAGCAAAAGTGTAACGCAGCATCATTGCGGCGGACAAAATGGTGGCCAGTGGATTGGCAATGCCCTTGCCGGCAATATCCGGTGCGGAACCATGCGATGGCTCGTACAGTCCTTTGTTTTTTTCATCTAGCGACGCAGAGGGCAGCATGCCGATTGATCCAGTCAGCATCGAGGCTTCGTCAGACAAGATATCGCCGAACATGTTGCCGGTGACCATCACGTCAAACTGCTTGGGCGCCTTGAGCAACTGCATCGCCGCATTGTCGACCAGCATGTGCGACAACTCGACATCCGGGTAATCCTTGGACACCTCGATCATGACATCGCGCCAGAGCTGAGTGCATTCCAGCACGTTCATCTTGTCGACCGAACACAGACGCTTGTCGCGCTTGCGTGCCGCCTGGAAGGCAACGTGACCGATGCGGCGGATTTCTGACTCGCTATAAACCATCGTATTGAAACCGACACGCTCACCGTTTTCTTCACGAATACCGCGCGGCTGGCCGAAATAAATATCACCAGTCAGTTCGCGAATGATCAGCAAATCCATGCCGGCAACGACTTCAGGTTTCAGCGTGGAAGCATTGGCCAGTTCCGGATACAGAATGGCCGGACGCAGGTTGGCGAACAAGTTTAGATCCTTGCGGATACCCAGCAGCCCGCGCTCCGGACGTTTTTCGCGCGGCAGGGTATCCCATTGCGGGCCACCCACAGCGCCGAGCAGAATGGCGTCGGCTTCGCGGGCCAGCTTTTGCGTCGCTTCGGGATAAGGGTTGCCGGTTGCGTCGACCGCTCCACCACCCAGCAACGCCTCTTCCATCTCGAACTTCAGATCGAGAGAATTCAGCACACGCACCGCCTGGGCGGTAATTTCAGGACCGATGCCGTCACCCGGCAGAACACAAATTTTCATAATTCTTCCTTGTTACGAAAACAGCCAAGGCTGATTGATGCGACGCTTCTCTTCAAACTCACGAATTTTTTCGGCATGGCGCAAAGTCAGGCCAATATCGTCCCAGCCATTGATCAGACATTCTTTGCGGAAAGCGTCAATCTGGAATTGAATTCCATAGCCATCCGGACGAATCACGGCTTGAGCCTGCAAATCGACCACCAGTTTGTAACCCGGCGTTGCCTCGACCTGCTTGAACAAAGCCTCAATCTCAGTCGCCGGCAGAACGATGGGAACAATACCGTTTTTATAGCAGTTATTGAAGAAAATATCGGCAAACGATTCAGCAACAATTGCTTTGAAACCAAAGTCGAGCAGCGCCCACGGCGCATGTTCGCGCGAACTGCCGCAGCCGAAATTGGCGCGCGTCAATAGCACCTCGGAGCCTTGATAGCGTGATTGATTGAGTACGAAATTCGGATTTTTCGGACGATGGGTCGCATCCTGACCAGGCTCGCCAATATCCATGTAGCGCCATTCGTCAAAGGCATTCGGGCCGAAACCGGAACGTTTGATTGACTTGAGGAACTGCTTGGGAATGATGGCATCGGTATCGACGTTATTACGATCGAGCGGCGCTACCAAACCTTCAAGACGGGTAAATTTATCCATAACTTATTCTTAATGCTGAGAGGATGTCACGCACGACATCGCAAAACGGCCGGCAATAGCCGCCGCCGCTGCCATCGCCGGACTGAGCAGATGGGTACGCCCACCCGGCCCCTGCCGACCTTCGAAGTTGCGATTAGAGGTCGAGGCACACCGTTCGCCTGGCTCCAGACGGTCGGCATTCATCGCCAGACACATTGAACAACCCGGCTCGCGCCATTCAAATCCGGCGGCAAGGAATACCTTGTCCAGACCCTCGGCTTCAGCCTGACGCTTGACCAGGCCGGAACCCGGCACGGCCAGCGCCAACTTGACGGAGGGTGCTATATGGCGGCCCTTCAGAACGGAAGCCGCTTCACGCAAATCTTCGATACGGGAATTGGTACACGAACCGATAAATACCTTGTCGATGCTGATCTGGTTCATTGGCGTATTCGGATTCAAACCCATGTATTGCAGGGCACGCTCCATTCCTTCGCGCTTGACCGGATCGCTCTGCTTGGCAGGATCAGGTACGTTGGCATCGATTGCCACGACCATTTCCGGCGAGGTACCCCAGGTCACTTGCGGGCGAATGTCTTCCGCCTTGAGCGTTACGACACGGTCGAATTGCGCGCCAGTGTCGGACTGCAGGGTGCGCCAATAGGCCACGGCATTGTCCCAAACCTCGCCTTTGGGCGAGAACGGACGACCACGCAAATATTCGATGGTTTTATCGTCGACCGCAACAAATCCCATGCGGGCGCCGCCTTCGATGGCCATATTGCACAGGGTCATGCGACCTTCCATGCTCAGGCCGCGAATCGCACTGCCGCCGAATTCGATGGCGTAGCCGGTGCCGCCGGCGGTGCCGATGGTGCCGATAATGGCCAGCGCTACATCCTTGCCGGTGACGCCCTTGCCGAGCCTGCCTTCGACGGCGACTAGCATGGTTTTGGATTTTTTCTGCAGCAGGCACTGGGTTGCCAGCACATGCTCGACTTCCGAGGTGCCGATTCCGTGCGCCAGACAAGCAAATGCGCCGTGCGTCGAGGTATGCGAATCACCACAAACCACAGTCATACCAGGCAACGTGGCGCCGTTTTCCGGACCGACAACATGGAGAATACCCATGCGCTGATCCTTGAATGGAAAATAAGCCAGCGCGCCGACTTCACGAATATTGGCATCGAGCGTCTCGACCTGCTGGCGTGAAATCGGATCCTTGATCCCTTCATCCCAGTGATCGGTCGGCGTATTGTGATCCGGCGTCGACACAATGGACGAAACGCGCCACGGCTTGCGGCCAGCCAGCTTGAGGCCTTCAAAGGCCTGCGGGCTGGTCACTTCGTGAACGAGGTGACGATCAATATAGAGAAGTGCCGTGCCGTCTGGTTCAACATGGACGACATGGTTATCCCAGAGTTTGTCGTAAAGTGTCTTCGACATGAGGTGCTTTTGATGGGCTGTAAAGCATTGAATTATGGCACAGGATCGCCGGTTTTTGCCTCGCAGACGGCGTCGACCGGTGCATCTTCAAGCACCCAGCGCCAAACCAGCCAGAAACCGATCAAAGCAAAAAATGCAGCCAGCGTAAAGGTCCAGCCAGCACCCCAATCATCCCAGGTTGCACCGCTAATCAATGCACCAAGCAAGCCGCCTGCGCCAAATGAAAGACTGGAATAAAGTGCCTGCCCGCGGCCTTGAGCACGCCCGGGAAACCACAGGTTGACGGCAGCAATCGATGCCGCGTGATAAGCGCCAAAAGTCAGCCCGTGCAACACCTGCACAAACACCATGAGCGCCACCGACTCGACACCCCAGCCCATGAGCAAAAAGCGCAACACTGCCGCAGCAAAACTGGCGAGCAAAATACTGCGCAAGGAGAAACGCCTGGAAAGCCGCGCCATCCACATGAAGACAAAAATCTCGGCGACCACCCCAAGCGACCACAAGGCACCGACTTCAGTCTTGCTGTAACCATGTCCGGCCAGATGGATCGAATAAAAAACGTAGAACGCCCCGTGTGCAGCAGACATCGCGAAGCAGGCAAGCATCAGCGCCCGAACTTTTGGACGACAGAGGATTTCGGCAACCGATTGCGTATTATGCGAATGCGCAGAAGGTGGCGACTCGGGCAAAACCAGCGCAACAGCCAGAATGCCAATCAGGATAGTCCAGCAGACCCAAAGAATGCTGACCGGCGGCATCAGATCAAGCACCGCACCGGTACCCATGACCGCGATGATGAAACCGATTGAACCCCACAACCGAATACGACTGTAACGCCCGCGCTCCTCGCGCAGATGATCGAAAGTCAGTGTTTCAACCAGCGGCAGCGCGGCACTCCAAAAGAACGCGAGGACGGCCATCGCCAGCAACATGGCGGGCAATTTGTCGAGCCAGAAAAAAGCGCTGAAGCCGGCCAGGGAAATGGCGCCAGCCAGGCGAATGATTGCCACCCGCTGACCAAAGCGGTCAGCCAGCCAGCCCCACAGATTGGGGCCAAAGAGGCGCATCAACTGCATTTGCGACATCAGCAGACCGATGTCCCAGGCAGAAAAATTCAGGGATTGGAGATAGAGCCCGAAATAGGGCGAAAAGGCGCCAATGAAGGCGAAATAGAAGAAGTAATAGCCCGAGAGGCGCCAGTAAGGTAAGGCGTGCATCCGGTGATTTTACCGGACGCACCGTCGGGCAGAGGCGCTAATCAGGCCTTGGCAGACTGCTGGCCGGCACGGAAGGCCAGCAGCATGTGGTAAAGCGCATCTTTCAATTGAACGCGCTGCTTCTTCATATCTTCAATAGTGAAATCAGCCACTGGCATGTCATGCTCTTCAAGGTCTTCAACCTTGCCGGTCAGGCGATGGTAGAACGCAAACAACTTGGCGAAATGGGCATTACCGGTCTTGAGCGCGTGAATTGCGTCATTGAATTCCGGAAATTCGGAATGAAGATCGTGGTGATCTACTTGCATGAGGTTCTCCCTGTAAAGCAATTTCGCCCGTACGAGCGGAAAAAAGCAAAGATTTTACGCGATTTTTGCCGGAATGCGTGGCGTTTGGCATACCACATCACCACATTGCGCGCGATGGCGTAGCGCGTGATCGATCAAAACCAGCGCCAGCATGGCTTCGGCAATCGGCGTCGCGCGGATGCCGACACACGGATCATGACGCCCCTCGGTGGCTACTTCGATGGCATTGCCATGGCTGTCAATCGAACGACGCGGCTGAGCAATTGACGAGGTGGGCTTGATCGCCATATTGACGACAATCTCCTGCCCGGTCGAAATGCCACCCAGCACGCCTCCCGCGTAGTTGCTGGCAAAGCCCTGCGGTGTCATTTCGTCACCATGTTCGCTGCCTTTTTGCGCCACAGACGCAAAACCCGCGCCGATTTCAACGCCCTTGACAGCGTTGATGCCCATCATGGCGTAGGCAATTTCGGCATCCAGTCGGTCATAGACCGGCTCGCCCCAGCCCGGTGGCACGCCGGTAGCAGTCACGGTGATTTTTGCGCCAACCGAATCGAGCGACTTGCGCAGGCTGTCCATGTAAGTTTCGAGCTGCGGAACAATCGCAGCGTTGGGCGCAAAGAAGGCGTTACTGCCAATATCCTCAGCCGAAACAAAAGGGATTTCAATCGGACCCAGTGCGCTCATCCAGCCGCAAATACTGACGCCATAACGTTCAAACAGCCACTTGCGGGCAATTGCCCCGGCGGCCACGCGCACAGCGGTTTCACGGGCGGACGAACGGCCGCCGCCGCGATAATCGCGAAATCCATATTTGTGGGTATAAGTGTAATCGGCATGGCCGGGGCGGAAGGTTTCGGCGATATTGCCGTAATCCTTGCTGCGCTGGTCCTGATTGCGGATCAACAGGGCAATCGGTGTGCCGGTGGTTTTGCCTTCAAAGACACCGGAGAGAATCTCGACGCTGTCCGGCTCACGGCGTTGTGTGACATGGCGCGAGGTGCCCGGTTTGCGACGATCCAGTTCGGCCTGAATATCGGCCTCGCAGAGCGCCAGGCCCGGCGGGCAGCCATCAACGACGCAACCGATGGCCGGGCCATGCGATTCGCCAAACGATGAAACAGTAAACAGGGTGCCAAAAGTATTGCCGGACATGGTTAGCAGCGCTCTAATAGGGATTCAGGAGTTTAACATGCCGAGAAAAAAGCCCCCTTTTTCGCCGTCGACCGTAACACATTCACCAACAACGCCACCAGCTGGCAAAAAGACTTTTACGAGCACCCCCAAGACGCCAGCAAAACCCGACAACCGCTGGCAACGCAGTAAGCGTTACGGCTGGGACAGCCGCTAATTTCAGACAACAAAACAGCGGCCGCAGCCGCTTTTTCATCAACTCGAACAAAAATCAGTCCTGCTTTTCGTCAGGCCAGTTCTTGATGTAGCTCTTCAATAGCTTGTTTTCGAGATTCTGTTCTTCAAGCACAGCTTTGGCGACGTCGAGGAAAGAAATGACACCGATCAAAGTATCGTTATCAAGCACCGGCAAATAGCGTGAATGCTTTTCGATCATCAGGCGGCGCAGGTCGTTAGCTTCCATTGAGGGAATCGCAATAACCGGATCCTTGACCATGACATCGCCCACCGTCACGCCAACCGGGCAAGCGTCGTGCGCCTTGAGGGCGAGCATGACTTCGCGGAAGGTCAGCATGCCGGCCATCTTGCCGCCGTCCATGACAACCAGCGAGCCAACGTCCAGTTCAGCCATGGTATCGATCGCCGCGGACAGCAATTGCTGTGGTGTTGCGGTATAGAGGGTTCCCCCCTTAAGGCTGATGATCTCCCTGACCTGCATATTGCTCTCCGATAATTATTTATTGAATTGATGATGCTAAAGCATTCAAACCTTTTGGGGAAGGCTGCTCGCAACCTCATCCGGATTCACCGTAGTTTGGTTAATGACGCGAACTTCGCGTTGCGGGAAAGGAATGGAGATATTGTTTTCACGGAATGCGCGCCAGATGGCGAGATTGACATCCGACGTGACATTGCCGCGCCCTTCCTCAGGGTCGGCAATCCAGAAACCGAGTTCAAGATTGATCGCGCTATCGGCAAAGGTAGTCAGAAACACTTTGGGGCCAGGATCATTGATCACGCGTGGCTGAGCTGACGCAGCCTCAACCATCAGGCGCATGGCGAGTTCAATGTCGGTGCTGTAGGAAACACCAACCGTGGTGACGAGCCGCAAACGGCTGTCAGAGTAAGTCTGGTTCTGTACCACGCTGCCGATCAGCGTTTCGTTTGGCACAATAAATTCAGTGCCACCAGGGTGCTTGAGAACGGTGTAGCGGGTTGTGATCTGCGTCACCATGCCGGCATCAGCACCTACCTGCACGACATTGCCAATGCGGATCGAGCGATCCAGCAGGATGATGAATCCGGACACATAGTTGCTGGCGATCTTCTGCAATCCAAGACCGAGACCCACACCCAGTGCGCCGGTAAAGACAGAAAGCGCCGTCATGTCGATGCCGACCAGCGCCAGGCTGGCGACAATGGCGATCAGCGTCAGCAATGCCTTGGCGACACGAATTCCGACTATACGCAAACTGGAGTCAATACTATCGACTCTCATCAGCCGGTTTTCAATGATTCCGGCGATCCACAAGGCGATAACCACGGTCAGGAAAACCGTGAATGCGCCATGAATCATCATCCACAGATCAATGCGCTGTTTACCGAGGGGAACGCTGACACTTTCCAGCGATTCAATGACATCGGGCGCCAGATCAGTGATGTAGAGTGCCAGCCAGCCCCAGATCAACAGCGAGATAATTCGCTCCCAGGCGGTCAGCCACGCGGCTCTGGGAAAAGCCTGACGCAAGACAAAAATCACCCCACGGACCAGCGCCATCGAACCGAGTAGCGGCAAGGCCAACTTGAGTAAATTCACGTGCACAAAAGGCTTGAGCACCAATACACCAACACCAATCAGGAATGCTCCCGACAACGGAAAGATCAGCCGTGAACTGATATCGGTGAGCCGCCCCGCACCCTCTTCATGTCGCCGGCGCCACATAAAGGCAAGCAGCATGGCACCGCCCAAACAAACAACCAGCGCCAGCACCTGCCAGATAAAATCCGGCTGGCTTAAATCGGCCCACAGCTCATTAAAAAGTTGCAGGGCTGGGGACTTCTGACTCATGCTTTTCTATCCAGTACAGCGGCAAAGAAGCCGTCGGTATGATGCTGGTGCGGCAACAGACGCAACATGTCGCCTTCCAGCGTGACGCCATGTTTGGCCAGCACGCTCGACGCCGGGGTCAGCGTAAATTCAGGATGACTGGCGAGGAAAGACTCGATGATGGCATCGTTTTCAGCGGCCAGCAGGCTGCAAGTGGCATAAACCACACGGCCACCAGGACGCACCAGTTTGGCGGCAGCATCGAGAATGGCGGCTTGTTTGACCGTCAGTTCGGCAACTGATTGCTCACTCTGCCGCCATTTGAGATCGGGATTGCGGCGCAATGTACCGAGGCCGGAACACGGGGCGTCGACCAGCACACGGTCGATTTTGCCGGCCAGACGCTTGATCTTGGTGTCGCGTTCGTGGTCGATGCGCGCCGGATGGACGTTGGACAGGCCAGAGCGCGCCAGTCGCGGCTTCAGTTTAACCAAGCGTTTATCGGACACGTCGAAGGCGTAAAGGCGCCCGGTATTTTTCATCAAGGCCCCCAACAACAGCGTCTTGCCGCCGGCGCCGGCGCAGAGATCAACCACCATTTCGCCGCGCTTGGGTTCAAGCAGATAGCCTAGCAACTGGCTACCTTCGTCCTGCACTTCAAAAGCACCCTCAAGGAACAGCGGGTGCTTGGCCAGTGCTGGTTTCTCGCGCAAACGAACGGCAGTCGGCGACAGCGTGCCAGGCATGGCGGCGATGCCATCCGCCGCCAGTCGTTGCAGCAACGCCTCGCGGGTGGTCTTGATCGTATTGACTCGCAAATCGAGCGGCGCAGGCTGATTCAGGGAATGCGCCAGCTTGGCCACTTCCTCGGCGCCAAATTGCGCTTCAAGAGCGGCATATAACCAATCTGGCAGATCGCAGCGCACGGCCGGCGGAAAATTGGTATCCGGCATCGATTTGGCGGCGGCCAGCCATTCTTCTTCGCTGGCTTTGAGCACCGGCGCCAATTCACGCTGACTCCAGCCACGGGTAACAGCCAGTGCGGTCAACAGCAGATTACGGTCGGACAATTTGCCGGCGCAGCGGGCTTCCAACGTGCGCCCACGACGCAACACGGCAAAAACCGTTTCGGCGACAAAGGCGCGGTCGGCATGGCCGAGTTGGCGGTTTTCTTTGAAATAGCGCGAAACGACGGCATCTGCCGGGTGTTCAAAGCGTAGTAATTGGTTAAGAACAGCCTCAGCGTGGGCAAACAGGGCGGGAGTAAAGCGAGCGTTCATGGTGATCCTAGTTCAGTGGCGACCTGCTCGAAGCTTTCGCCCTTTTTATCCGTAAAGCGGATTTTAACCGGCAAGCGCTGTCGATCGAGTGCAATCCAGATTTCAGTTGTGTTATCAGTCAATGCACGCAGGTGCAAAGTGCGAAATCGCCCGGCTGGCACCTCGATTTCTTCTTCACCGAGCGAATCCAGCGTGTAACGCTCGTATTTTTTGCCGGTCACGACGCCAATGGTGCTGCCTTCGGCCAACTTGCCGAGGTAGGCGAGCTGGTAATTGAGCGAAAGTATGTCCTGCGTGCCAGCGGCAATCTCGCGCACGCTGCCGTCGCGGGTTAGCACAACGGTTGCGGTCGACCATTCAAAATCGGCATTTTCTTTGCTATCGGCCCCGTTCTTCAGGCTGCGAAAACTATCCGGTTGTAGCCCGCCAGCCACCATGCGGCCACGACTCTCGACCTCCAGCCGGACCGGTTTGAGCAATGCCGCCAGCCCGCTGGTTTCGGTGATGCCGGTCAGCCGGTAGCGGCCATCCTCGGCAAATTCCCAGCTATGCTCGGCGCGCCCAACCTGCAAGCCGAGCGATTCCTTGAAAATTGCGAAACGGATGGTGCCTTTGGCGCCGAGGATGGGCTTGGCCGGCTCGGCGACTGTATTTGTTGCGGTCGACGGCGTTTTTGGCTCAATTTTTTCCGCGGGCGCTTCAACCTGACTAGACACAACAGGCGTTGTCGGCTTGGCGCTGCTTGCAGGTTTCGTTACGCGATGCTTTTGCGGCGGCTTGGGAGGTGGTGGCGGACGCACAACTTCAGTTGCAACAGAAGGAGCCGGCGGTGGTGGCTGAATTTCTGCAAGCAAGGTAATCGGCTCCTGCTGACCGCCACCAAACAGGGCGACATCGGTTCCGAACAGCGCGGCGGCGTGAATGGCCAGTGAGCCAGCCAGCGCGAAGACGAAAACGATGGGCATCGCTTGCTTAACGCACCTCGGGCGAGATCAGCACGGCTGTATCGGCCAAGTCAGCCGACAAACGCACCCGACCATTTTCCAGCGTCAATTTATCTTCGGCAAACCAGCGGATGGCCTGCGGATAAACCTTGTGCTCCTGAACCAAAATGCGCGCGGCCAGGCTCTCTTCCGTATCGCCATCAAGCACCGGGATCGCAGCTTGGATGATAACCGGACCGTGATCCAGCGTCGGCGTCACAAAATGGACGGTGCAACCATGAATGCGGACGCCCTCTTCCAGCGCCCGTTGATGCGTGTGCAAGCCGGGGAAGGAAGGCAGCAGGGAAGGATGAATATTCATCAGACGACCTGCGTAGTGGCGCACGAAACCTTCGCTCAAGATCCGCATGAAGCCGGCCAGAACGACCAGATCCGGGCTGAATTGATCGATGCATTCAGCCAGTGCCGCGTCAAAAGCTTCGCGTCCGGCAAATGTCTTGTGATCGATGAAATGCGCAGTGATTCCCGCCCTGGCAGCCGTTTCAAGCCCTTTGGCATCAGGCCGGTTGCTGATCACTGCCGCAATATTGACCGGCAATTGCCCAGCATCACTGGCGGCGATCAGCGCCTCCATATTGCTGCCACGGCCGGAAATCAAGATGACGATTTTTTTCATTTGAGGATACTGATTGGTAAAAAGATAGAGGTAGCGACGGCATGGGTGAAGCGCGATAGCCCGCGCCCATTGCGGTCGGCAACAATTTTCGCCATAAAGTCCAGAAGCCCCATCAGGCGCCCGAATTCACGCTCGAAAGATAAATTACGATTGGCCGGGTCCAGTTCGTTTGATAGCAGGAAAAGTTTGCCTGCCGAGTCGCGGTCATTACCCAGCTTCCAGACAGCCACTTCCATGTTGCGCGCGCAGTTGAAGAGTTTCTGTTCATTGAGCGCATCGAGGATGTAATACTCTTCCTTGTGTTCAAACGCCGCGTCGGCCATGGTGAACAGGCCCAACATCAAGGCGGCAACGCGGTCTCCTGTGTAGGTTTCAGTGAAAGCCAGCGATGCTGCCGGGCCTTCGCGTGAACCACCCAGTTCCGGCAGGCTGCGGTAAAAACGGTTTTTCAACCGGGCCAGCGCCGCCTCTCGACTATCAACACCGGCTTTTTTCCATTCCTTTGGATTGCGTTTGTAGAGCTTGTCGGCAATCAGCAGCAGACCTTCCATCACCTCGGCGCGATTGGTATCGGCGATACGATCAACCTCGCTTTTGGCCAGATATTTGATATCGACCGTCGATTCCGTTTTGCCATCTTTGCCCATTTTGGTTGCGCAACCGGCAACCATCAAGGCCAACAGGATGACCAGCCAGCGCATCAGGCTTCCCGTGTTTTCAGATAGCCGATGCCGATTGGAATCAACGAGGAAACGACGATGCCAATAATGATCAACGACAAATTCTGTTTCACCCACGGGATATTACCGAGCCAGTAACCGGCCAGACAAAGCGAAACCACCCAACTGATCGCGCCGACCAAATTGAAAAAGGTGAATTTGGCATAGGACATGGCGCCGATGCCGGCAACAAAGGGGGCAAAGGTACGAAACAAGGGCAGAAAACGCGACAGGACCAATGTTTTGCCGCCATGCTTTTCGTAAAACTCATGCGTTTTGATCAAGGCATTTTTGTTGAAAAAGCGCGAACTCTCCCAGTGGAATACCTTGGGGCCAAGGAAACGCCCGATCTGGTAATTGACCATGTTGCCGAGAATAGCGGCAGCAGAAAGAACGCCCATCAGCACAAAGACATCCATCCCCCCTTCGCCAATCGCAGCCAGCGCACCAGCAACGAAGAGTAGGGAGTCGCCCGGCAGGAAAGGGGTTACTACAAAACCGGTTTCAGCGAAAACGATGAAAAACAAAATGCCGTAAATCCACAAACCGTACTGCTGCACCAGGATAGCCAGATGCTTGTCGAGATGAAGAACGATATCAATGAACTGCGAGAGGTATTCCATGCGTCAGCGCCGGGGATAAAAACAGGGGGCATTTTACCCCAAGGTATAATCCGCCCATGCCGACGATTGCCCGCCTCCCCGACCTCCTTATTAGCCAGATTGCCGCTGGTGAAGTCGTTGAAAGACCCGCCTCGGTTCTCAAGGAACTGCTCGAAAACAGCCTCGATGCCGGCAGCAAGGCGATTCAGGTGCATCTCGAGGAAGGTGGCGTCAAGCTGATCCGCATCACCGATGACGGCTGCGGTATCGCCAAGGATCAACTGACGCTGGCACTGACCCGCCATGCCACCTCCAAAATCATTTCGCTTGATGATCTGGAACGTGTCGGCACCCTGGGTTTTCGTGGTGAGGCGCTGGCCTCGGTTGCCTCGGTCGCCCGGCTGGCAATCAGCAGTCGCGAGCGCGGCGCCAGCCATGCCTGGAAGCTGAAGGCCGAAACCGGTGCGGAGCCGGAACCGGCTGCCCTGATGGCCGGCACCATCGTCGAAATGCGCGACCTGTATTACAACACCCCGGCGCGGCGCAAATTCCTCAAGTCCGAAGGCACGGAATACGCCCACTGCGCCGATGCGGTCAAACGCCTGGCGCTGACTCGGCCTGATGTGGCCTTCAGCCTGACGCACAACGGCCGCAACCTGTTCCAGTTCGCTCCTGCTGATAGCGCCCGGCGCATCGCCGACATACTCGGTGACGATTTTCTCGGTGCCGCCCGCCGCCTGGAAACCAACGCCGGCCCGCTCACCCTCAGCGGTTTTGCCATCGACCCGACACGCGCCACGGATGCCAAAGACGGGCAGTATGTTTTCGTTAATGGTCGCTTCGTGCGCGACAAAGTGATCAGCCACGCCCTGCGCGAAGCCTACCGCGACGTGCTGCACGGCAGTCGCCAGCCAGCGGTTTGTCTGTTCGTGAACATTGACCCGGCGCTGGTCGACGTCAATGTGCATCCGGCTAAAACGGAAGTGCGCTTTCGCGATTCGCGAGCCATGCACCAGTTTGTTTTTCATGCCGTGCAGCGCACGCTGGCATCAGCCGTGCAAGCCGAACCGCGTGAAATCGAAAGCATTACCCCCAAGGGGACTTCCTGCGGGGCGCGGTCGACACACAAAAACCGTCGAATTTTACCTACGCACCGACTTACCAGCACCAAAGCAGTCTGGGCGTTGCTGAGCCGGCAGCCGCAGCCTATCTGGCTTTCGCCAAGGCCACGCAAAACCTCGGCACGCCGGCCTATTCGCCCAACACAACGCAATTCAGCCCGACCGAAAATGCTGACCGCGACGGCCCGCCGCTTGGCTACGCGCTGGCGCAACTGCACGGCATCTACGTGCTGGCACAGAATGCGCGCGGCCTTGTCCTCGTCGACATGCACGCCGCCCACGAGCGCATCCTCTACGAAAAGCTCAAAACCGCCTTCGACAACCGCCAGATTGCGACGCAGGCGCTGCTTATTCCCGCCGTTTTCTCAGCCGACCCACTCGACATCGCCGCCGTTGAAGAACACAGCGAAGCGCTGGCCGAACTCGGTTTCCAGATCGCCCCACTCGGCCCCCATCAACTTGGCGTGCGCAGCCTGCCAGCCCTGCTCCAGTCCGGCGACCCGGCGGCATTGGCCAAATCATTGATTGCCGAATTGCGCGAGCACGGCATCACCCAGCTCGCCACCGCCCGCCGCAACGAACTGCTAGCCACCATGGCCTGCCACGGCGCCGTTCGCGCCCGCCGCCTGCTCACGCTGCCGGAAATGAACGCCCTGCTCCGCCAGATGGAAGAAACCGAGCGTGCCGGCCAGTGCAACCACGGCCGACCGACGTGGACGGAGTTACCACTGGCCGAGCTGGACAAACTCTTCTTGCGCGGCCAGTAACGACTACTGCCCGCTCAGTCGCTTGCCAAACGAGACGGCATAAGCCGGCGAACGGAAACGCAGCACCGGGTCGTTGCCTGGGGCAATGCCATCGGCCATGACCAGCGGGTCGTAGTTGATGGTTTCGCACGCGGCACCTTTTTGCGCCATCACACTCTTGATCGTCAGTGTGCCGACCTTGACCTGCTTGCGCTCTTCCGGCCAGGCGATGGTCGGGTTGTCTTCGGCATCACCCTGCTGGCCGATGGTCAGCACCATGTCCCAGCGGATAGGTGCCTGTTGGCTACGGTCGAACAGCGCTTGCTCGAGAAAGTTGGCGCCAGCAGTTTTCAGCTCATCCTCTGAAAGGCGTTTTTCGCCGTCCTGCGGCACGAAGCGCCAGCGGCCAAGAATGGTTTCATTCTTCTTGTTGATGAACTTGAAGGTATGGATGCCCCAATAAGCACTATTGGCATAGCTGCTCGGCGGGTTGTTGGCCGCCATGTACTGGCCTTGCGCCGCGCTGTCCGGGTGGCTGGCCTTGAAGGCTTTCATCTTTTCCGGGTCAGGCTTGCCGGTCGCCGGATCGGGCTGCAGGGCGAGCATCAAATCGAGGAAAGTCTGCGGCTGGGCGGCACCGAAAACCGGCGTGTTGAGCATCGCCATCTGGTGCAATTTGCCGTTGGGCAGCTTGAATTGCAGCGCCATGCCGCGCACGCTCCTAGCGGTATCGGGCGCTTTGGGATTGCCCCCACCAAGTGAAAAACGGGCAATCACCGGCACCGGCTTGCTGGAGAACAAGGCGGAACGGGTGTAAGTGGCGGCTTCCGGCGTACCGACGAACTCGCCAAGCGCACAAGTGCCCTTGATATGGTTGCGGCGCTCGCCCGGTGTCACGCCAAATGCGCCTTCGATGGCCGCCACGGTTTGGTCTGGCGCCGGCTCATTCGCGCTTACCGTATTCATTGATCCGCTCAGGCAGAGCAAAGCGGCCAGAGCGTATTCCGGATAAGTATTCTTCTGCATTGTTGGTCCTTCGGTTGGGGTTGTTACTAATGTTCGAGCTGGTCGTAAACCGCCGTTGCGACACGGGACAGCTCGCTTTTATCGATGCCGGCGGACAGCGCGTAACCGAACTTGCCGTCGATCCAGTAAAAGACATTGACCGGGCCTTCCTGGGCAAAGCGGAAACCGGTGTCCTGATTGGCGGTGTTTTCGGTCGTCACGTAGAGCGTCAGGCGCTGGCCGCTGGAGTCGTGGTACATGAACTGCGCCACCGGGCCGCTGTTGCCAGGCAGCAAGCGGCCGCCGATCAACTCATAACCGAGCGTACCCAGCTTGGGCGGGCGTACCGGTGTCCCCAGCCGTTTCGACAGCCAGGTAACGAGTTGATCTTCCTGCTCGGCCCGCACCTCGACTGGCCGCCGGACATCCGGGCTGAAAACGACGTGGGCGACCGCAGCCTGCCGGGGAAGCGGGACGACCTGGGCGCTACGGACAGGCGGTTGGTACTGGCCGTGTGCCAGCCAGCCGGAAACGCCGCTGACAACAGCAATCAGCAGTCCGGCAGCGATACGTTCAAGCGACCAGCGTGAAAAAATTGAGCGTTTTTGGGCGTTGACCGCGCCACGCAGGAAGTCCTCTTGGGGGATAACAGTTTCAGGTTTGGCGGCCAGCGCCAGCAAATTGTCCGGTATCGGCTCATCCAGCATTGGATTGAACAACTCCTTGAGCGCCAGGTTTTGTGCCTGATAAGCCTGCAAGCGCTCCGCTTCATCGGGATGACTGGCCAGATAGTCCTCAACCTCGGCCCGCAATGACTCGGGCAGCACGTTGTCTACGTAAGCGTGCAGATCGGATTCGCTGATCGGAAGCGGTTTCATCTCACGACCCTCAGGTTGGCGCCGGTTGGACGGCCTTCCATGACCACGCGCAGGCGTTCACGACCACGGGACAGGCGCGACATGACGGTGCCGATGGGAATGTTCAGCGTACTGGCAATTTCCGCATAGCCCATTTCCTCCAGCGCCACCAGCAACAGCACGGCACGCTGTTCGTCCGGCACCTGGCTCAGGGCATGGGCAATGTCCCTGACTTCCAGCGCATCGCTTTGAGTGGCTCGCGTCGGCACCTCGAAATCATCCTCTTCCATTGAATAAGTCGGCAGATTGGGGCGACGTATCTGATCGACCCGCAAGTTGTGCATGATGCTGAACAGCCAGGCGCGCAGATTGCTGCCGGGCCGCCATTGCGCCACGCGCGACCAGGCACGTTCCAGAGTGTCCTGCACCAGATCGTCGGCAGCCGCGCGGTCGCCGAGCAGCGCCCGCGCATAGCGGCGCAGGCGGGGAATCTCGGCCAGGATCGCGCTGCTATCCACGGTTTGGCTTAGGGCTTGGCGACGTGCCAGACGCTGTTGACACCATCGCCGGTCATGTCGCCAGCCTTTTGATCCTTGGCCCAGAAGTAGAGCGGCTTACCCTTGAAAGCCCATTGTTTTTTCCATCATCGCGCAGCACAACGCTGTAGTCGCCGCTGGCGCTGTCGCCATCCTTCGCAAAGAGCGGCGGCCAGTTGGTGGCGCATGGGCCATTGCAAACGCTCTTGCCGCTACCAGCAGCATCCTTGTCAAAGGTATAAAGCGTCATGCCATTGCTGCCGGTGAGCATGCCATTGGCGGTCATGGCAGGCGCGGCGGGTTTCATATCCGCAGCCGAACAAGCGGCCATGGTGGCAGATACCAGAAGTGCGAGAACGAATTTGTTGGTTTTCATGATTTTCTCCGTTGGTGTTTGGGGCGCTACACCTACATTAACGGGGATAGGACCGCATTTATTCCAAACTGTGCAACAAATTTCGTCTTGAGCAAAACAGCGCTGAATGGCTGGTGATCAGCAATCAAATTGACGCCTGTGCTGCCTCGAGCCGGCCCAAACCTGAGATCGCGGAGGCAAGGGCACTACGGCTGATTAGGCCGCTTGCGCGATCTCGCATACCGTTATTTGCTAAAGCCAACCGCCCAGCATTGTTCAAGGTTGGCCTCTACACTGGCCACGACATCGGCATCGAGCTTTCCCAGTTCTGCCTCTTCCCGCAGAACATTTAGAATGTCCTTTGCCGGTAATGGGCCACGGTAGGGACGGTGCTGCTCGAGCGCTTGAAAGACATCGGCAACTGCAATGATCCGTGCTTCGAGTGAGAGCTCGGCTTTTTGCAAATGATAGGGGTAACCCGAGCCATCAATCCGTTCGTGGTGCTGCGAGGCCCATTGGGCCACCTCTTCCAGGCCACTGATATTTTTCAGGATATTGAAGGTATCGAAGCTGTGCCGACGAACGATGGCGTATTCCTCTTGCGTCAGCTTGCCGGGTTTGTCGAGATAGTTGTCGGGAACCCTGAGTTTACCCAGATCGTGCAGTAGGCCAGCCAGTTCTAGAAGTTCGCAGGTCCGGGGCGATAGGCCCATCTTTTCGCCTATGTAGCGTGCTAGGCGCGCTACAGCATCTGAGTGCCTTTGAGTGTAGGGACTCTTCGCGTCAACAATCACCGAGAAGACATGCATGAGACTGCGCAGATCGGCAAATTCAAGCTGCCCCTCGCTTTCACAGCCTACCCAAGTCGCCGCATAGCCCGCGACATGCTCGCTTTCAAGACGGAACCAGAAGGCCTCCGAACTGGCGAGTTCGAGAAAGACCTCGACTATCTCGGGATGGAACCATTCATTTTTGTGCTCGATTGCCTGTCGGCATGTATCCGGCACACCGAGCAGAATGTTGGAGTTATCCTTGAGGCTGCCCAGCGTCAGAATATCGATGCGGTCAGCGAGGTAGATGCAACTGGCGTTAAGCCGGGTTTCTTCGGGGAGGTTCAGATTCTTGAGAACAGACCAATGGGTATGATGATGTAGCACGACATCGGCCAGCTTCGCGAGTTGCGGACATTGACTGAGCAGGGTATGGCCGATCACGCAGTGTTCGTGTTCGTTTTCCCATTCCAACTGAGCCAGGCGGGAATGGATGACGGTTTTCGAGACGCCGCAATCGTGCAGAATTGCCGCTTGAAAGAGGTCGTCCAGTCGCCGCCCCGACCATCCCAGCTTTTTACCGCATTCTGCCGCGATGTAGGCCACCCGCTTGCCGTGGTGAATGTGCGTAACACCGACAAGATCGAGAGCATCTGATAAAGAGTAGATTGCTTGATGGAGATTGACGCGATAGGACGACACAGGCTGGCCTCAGATTGGCAATTCGCTTAGTCGTAGACGTTTGCTTTTTGCGAGATTCAAAGTGATCAGAACTCAGCCTAGCTAATAGCTGAGCCTCTCCTTGTATTTCATCTGCCTAAGGGTGGATTTCATCCTACCAGTTTTTCCTGCTGTTGCTCATTGAGCAAGTTCTCCATGAACAGAATCGGCAACCTGCAACCCAAGCTCTAGTGCTGCCGTTTCCGGTTATTCCAGTTGTGTACGCCACACTCAGTGACGACCGGCCGCTTTCGGGAATCGGAGTTTAACCGGCCGCTTTCAGGTGATGAACCCGAAGAGAGGGCAGTCTCTTGAGTGCCCAAAACGGCCCGTCTAGTGTTAGAAAAGCTGACGTTCCATCGGCTTATTTGATCCAAGAGATTTGAGACTTCGCGCCCAGCGTTCCGGCAATGAAATCTTCTACGAAATTCCCATCGGCAATCTCCGAAGGGCGCAGTTTTTCTCTACTGCTCCAGTAATACTGGGCATATCCGATCAATGCCTGATCCTTCACTCGTCGAATATCTATTCGGTACCCGTGAAGCCCAGTTGGAGTCAATCTGGCAGGGCGAGATCTGTTACCTTATCTCGTATTCTGCGCTCGGCACTTCAATCGGTTCGTATATGAAATTTCGTATCTTTATTATCGGAGTCAAGCCTGATTCGTTCAAATTTAGCTGTACTGAAATGACCGTTATAGTTGTCTGACAGTCTGCCCACCTCAACCAACTCAAACAACCGTTGATTGAGCAAACTAAAAGCCTTTCCTCCAGTGTCGTAGAATAGTGAGAAAAATAATTGTGCGGAATAAATATGCCAGAAGGTCGCCCAACTGTAATCACTCGTTTTATGGTCGCCTGATTGCATAGACTTGATAAAGTCGGAATTCCTAGACATCCTTGATGAATAGCAGATGACAAATAGGGAACGGGGTTAAGTACCAAGAAAACCACAACAGCCATCACTTCCACTACGCTGACTGGGTCCACGTTCCCTTTGTCTAGTCCATACACCGTTCGACTTCAGAGTGAAAAGGAGGCAATCGGATAGACGATAAACGTTGGGATCTGCGAACAATATTTCTTTGGCGAAATATTCATAGGTTGCTGTTGATGTGCCTGCTTAACCAGATAGGCACAATAGCAGTTGCCAAACAGGATTGGTGAGACCTGCCATTCGCTATTAGGCGCGAATCGAAGCCCGTGATGCGAATCAGGCATAACACAACGATTGTGGGCAACCAATACGCCGTAATGATTTCGATGAGCTGAATCTGAACGAAGGCAGAACTGGTATCCGAGAACGTAACCCAACCGCCGACTGTAGAATGGCCCTGCTGAAAACAGAGTCGCCAAAATAAACGACAGTGCAACAGATAGATTTGCTATCGAAAGTCTGCTCGCTGAAGTATTGCCCGATATGTTTTTCGGGCTTTCCATTGAGTGATTGTCAGACATTTTCTGAAATTAAGCAGCTTCAAACCAACAGTAATTTTCTATGGGGTATGAGCGGCATGAATCTGGTTGACGAACGACAGCTATCGGGAAGCGCTCCGGAAGGAACGTTCCTGATCGAATGGGTTAGGTCACGAATGGCCGGTTCGAGCATTCCACTTCAAAAACCCTGGATTTGGCTGAGCGGTCGCTATCGAATCCGCGATGACCGGATTTAATTTTCCGCAATCTTTCGGTCGACCGTAACAACTCCAGCCGCCGATACGCAGCCCGGTTTTTTGAGGATTTTGGTCGAGTAGAGAATGTCATTGCTTCCGGCAAGCTGCCCCCAGCAGCGCACGAATTTCCTCGGCCTTATGGAACATTCGTCACGCGAACTGCCACGCACCATGGCGAACAGGTTGTGGCCAGGCTGGCAAGGCACGCGGGCGGCGATAGCAATGGGTGACAAAGGGCAGCGCACCCACCAGCGCGCGCTGGAGTTGATCGGACCTGTTCGTCAGCACATCCTGATTAACCGTCATGCCATTGGCCGTCCAGCCGATGGCGTAGTGATTGGGCACGGCACCGATGCGGCGGATCATGCCGCTGCTCAGCAGCCCTTGCATAAGAAGGGCCGAATACCTCGTTCCTCGGCTAGCGCCAACTGCTCGGCAAGCGTCGCAGTGACGCCACCAGGGGCAAGCCGGCCTGGGTGGCGACGATCAGGCGCGGTCAAGTTCATCCATCAGACCCCGCGCCTCCAGCTTCATTTCAACGAAAAATTCGCGTTTTTGGGAAGGCGGAATCGGCAAACCGGTGTCGCTTTCGATGCGGGCAACGGCTTCCGCAATGCCGGACTGGGTTTCGGTGGCGAGGACGAACCACATGTTCAATGCGTGCTCACGGCGGTAGTTGTGGGCAACTTGCGGTAGCGCATTAACCAGTGCCGACCCGTCATAGCGCGCTTTCCGGCACGGCCATGGCGGCCAGTGGAACAAGGCCGCCCATGCGTTCGATCTGGTACATCGGCCGAAACGGTCAGTACCTTTGTCGGCGAGCAGGCTTTCGAGGCGTTTGAGCAACTCGTCTTTCTGATGCCGAGGCGCCCGGCGACTTGAGCGTAGGGCCGGGAACAGATTGGGAATTCACCTTGTAACGATTGATCGATTTGGCGGTCGACCGCTTCAAGCTACGCATAGCGCACCATCTCTGTTTTGTAGCGGGTCAGGAAAACAGCACCTCATGGGCGCAGTTTTGAAGGCCATGCCGCTGACGTGCAAATCAGCAATCAGGCGTTCAACCTCGGCCCGATCACGACCGTGAATCATGCAGAACAGGTTGTACGGCCAGTCCGGCAAAACGGCGGGGTCGACGGTAGCAGAGCGTGACGTCCCCTTCTTCAGCCGCGCGACCCATTTCACTAACCCGCCTATCCGAAATGTCATGAACGACCATCGCATTGGCGGTATAGCCGAGTTCGTGATGGCGCACGACGACGCTGAAACGCTTGATGGCACCTCTGCCAGCCAGCGCCCGATGCGACTAAGTACATCCGATTCGAGGCACCGATCCGTTCGGCGATCATCGCAAAAAGGGCGCATAAAGAGCGGCAGCCCTTCCTGCAGTACGGAAACCAGTCGCCTTTCAGACTCCACCGGCACTACCGGCACAACTGGCCGCGCCGTGGCAACGTGCTTCGGCTTACCGGGCGAGCAGCGGAAACCAGGTCAATATGAAACTCCTCAACCAGCGGCAAGGGCAAAATTGGGTAACCGGCGGCCGATGCGACCGCACTCCAGTGTTGCCTGCAAACGCCCTTCACTGGCCGCCGTGACGACAAACCGCAGGTTGTGGATGCTCGCGCTCATAATTGTGATTGACCTCGAAAGCCGATTGACCGCTGCCGCCACCGCACCTGCTGATCTGCCGGCACAGCCATTGCCGCCAGCGTTGAAGCAACCGAAACGCTTGCGCAAAGACAGCGCCAACCCGCGAAATTTTGCCCCTCGCGCCGTAAACTCTCCAGCCCGCCCAGGGCAACGCGTCGCAAACCCTGCCGCGCTGGGGCTGGCAAATCGCGCCGGGCAGAGCGGGAACATCGCGCTGGAATCCGTTGTGCAAGGCGGAATCTCGAATGTTTCAGCCATCAGAAGCCGATGCGCACGGCGCGCGAGGTAAAGAAATGCCGGAAGGACTATCAGCCGCAACTTAGCCTGTTCGGCAAAAGTTGTCGGTTGTGGATGACTACCTTTTGTTATCACGCGCCGAGAGCCAGACGTTTTGCCACGCGGCGCAAACTCCATGTGCAGATGCTCTTGCTCCGGCTGAAAGCACGGACCACCTTACCGGCCAGCGTGTCAATCACATCCATTTTGCCGTTATCGGGGAAGGCGAATTGACTCCAGACCTGCCGCCCGTCTGGCCGCGCCATGACGAACACCGGCTGGCCGCGCACTGCAATGCAGCCGACTTCCTTCCAAGTCGCCACATCAACCGCCATTAGCACTTCATGCCGACCAATCGCCGGCAGATAGGCTTTGCCCTGCGCCACTGACCTCAGCCGCGCAGGTGCGGCATCTTGAACACGGGCAGCTTTCCTGACCGCGCCCGTAGTTTTCGAGAATCTTGCGCGCGCCTTTTTCCGGTTGCCAGAGGTCAGCAGGCGACGCCATCTTTCGACGAACAAGCCGGCCAGATAATGGCGGCCATCCGGCGTTACCAGCCCGTCGTAGGGTGGCAGGCCGGCGGGTAGCGCTGCGTCTTCGGCTGTTTCCCGGATTGCTGGAAATCGGTAACCCAGATTTCCCGCCGCCTCGAACAGGGCGTAGGCAAACTTGTTGCCCACACATCAGCCAGGCCAACCACTCTCGAGAACTTGCCCGGCGCGTATTCCGCCGGTACATTTCTGGAAAGCAACTCCAGCGTTTCCGCATCAAACGCCTTGATGCCGCCCGGGTGTAGTTCCGCGCCACAACAATGCGGCCATCCTGCGAAATCGAGCCGCCGATGGCGTTGCCGGACTGGATGATGCGTTTGACGATTTTCGCTTCAAGCAGATCAATTTTGGTCAGCCCGCCATCGCGGCCAAAGATGAAGGCGTAGCGGCCATCGCGGGAATAGACGGCGGAGGCATGCGAAAGATCGCCCAACCCATCGATACGTGCGTAAGCAGTTTATGAACCGGTATTGACCAGCGGGACGCGACCGGTGGCGCCGACGATCAGCCCAAGACTGCCGGTGCCTTTCAGCTGCGGACCAGCGCGGCGGCTGTAACAGGCCCAGGAGGAAAGTCAGAAAAATTCGCATTGCGCCCTCAGTGCGGGAATCTCAAGGTCATCAGTTTATCGACAATCCAGCTGGCCTCGGTTTCCGGAGACGAACTGTTTCCAGCCGGTGGCATCGGCGTACCGGGGCGGCCATAATAAATCGTCGCCGCCAAGCCTTCGGCCGGTTTGTCCTTCATCGTTGCGGGAACAGCGCCGGGCCAAGCCCACCCTGCAAGGTCAAGTGCCGTGGCAGGAGCCGCAATCCCAAGGGACCAGGCCGCACCAGCTCTTTTTGTCGCGCGACATCCGGTTCAGCGCAACGCTTTGGCCTGTACCTGCAATTGTTACGGTCAACGCAAAAAAGGGCAAA
>JADJMS010000048.1 GCA_016709495.1 Candidatus Dechloromonas phosphorivorans
ATTCCGGCGCATTGCATTTTTAAAAACCATCGATATTTCCACGGTGAGTCAACTTTCTCAGCCGCTTGCGGACCTGCCGCGCGAAAAATGGTGAATGGGTGGAGTTTCGCCTGCTTGATGACTGAGCGTTGGATTGGGCGTCTTTTCGTACATCAGTCCGGAAAACGGCAAACTGTTCTGCAATCCGAGTGGGGCTTTGCGCTAGCCATGCACCCCAGGGTGATGGAGAAGCAATTGCGCGAAAAGCAGGCGCTTTCGTTGTTCCAGCATGTCGTTAGTAAATGCAGCAGCTGAAAAGGCGCTCAGTCGCACACCTGCCATCTGATATTTACGCCAAAGTGCATGGCCGCTGTGCGCTAAAACCAGGCAAATTGCCTTAAAATTCAAGTTTATCCCGAATACTGTTTCCGGGGTTCACTTGCGGCTATCAAAAGGTCTTGCTGCTAAAGGTAGCGGTTCGCTCGGTACCTACATTGCCAACCGCCTGTCCACAGCGTGGCGTTTTACTGAACTGATCCGACGCGTCGGCGCGAAGCGCATAAGGCACTCATCATGCAGCCGAATATCGAGGATGCCGGAAGCCAATATTCATTGCGAAAAGACGCTGGCTGAACAGTGCAGGGTCGGAACGTCGTGATCAATCTGGTTGGCGATGCTGCATAGCCGTGATGTCCAGTTCCCGTACAGCAAAGGACTTTGGTCGGGCGCATGTCGAACTCCCGAAAAAGATCATCGCTGCCTGGGCGACGGGTGTCCGTCGTTTGGTGCATGAGCGCACTCGGTGCCGATCCAAAAAAGCTCCGTCAGAGTACCCTAGCTTCCAAAGGCGAAGGGAAGCGCGTCGCGGCTGCGCGGAACAGTCTCGATGTCACGGTGTTCCGCCCATCAGTGATCTTTGGTCTGAATGATTATTCAACAGCATTTTTGCCAGCGTGTTGCGCAAGGCTACCTTTCTTCCCGCTCGGTTTCGGACATGCCCGTTTCCAGCCGGTCTGGGCGGCTGGCGTGGCCGTGATACTTTTGTCGGTGCCTGGAAGATCGTTCAACGTAGGCCAGGCCTATGATCTGGTTGACCCAAGGTTTATACCCTGCGCGAACTGGTTGATTACACCAAAGGAATTGACCGGCAGCAAGGCAACCATCATCCCGTTAGGCGAAGGCCTTGCCTATCTGCAAGCCGGCCTGATGTGGCTGCACCGCAACCAATGATGTCGCCGGATAATCTGCCGTTCAATACAGGTCGACGGCGTTTTGCGATGGTAAGTATGCAATCTGCCCGCCAACTGGCGTCCGACGGCACTGGAAACCTGACGACTTACATTGCGCACGACACCAAAGAGCGAGCTGGATTCTTTCCGCTATCGCGCTGGCCGGTAAGCGCTCGAACCGCCGATGAAAATCTACATCATCGGCGGTGCTGTTCGATCAATTGCTTAGCCGCCCCAATGCTGACCGCGATTTCGTCGTGGTCGGTTACAACACCGAAACCATGCAGGCTTTGGGTTTGCCGACCAGTAGGCCGCGATTTCCCGGTTTTCTTCATCCCAAAACGCAGGAAGAATACGCTGGCGCGCCGCACAAAACGGCGCCGAGGCTATCACGGCTTTGCTTTTCACGCCGCGCCAGAGGTCACGCTTCGAAGATCTCGCCCGCCGTGATCGACGATCAATGCGATGGCGCAGGGCGATGATGGCGCGTAGTTGACCCTATGACCGGTCAACCGCGATATTCGGGCCAAAATTTTGCGTCATGTCGGACCGGCTTTGTTGAAGAAGATCCGGTGCGTATCCTGCGATTGGCACGTTTTGCCGCACGCTTTGCCGATTTCAGTCGCGCCGAAACCTTGGCCTTGATGCAGGCAATGGTGGTAAGCAGAGGTGAAGTTGATCATCTGGTCCCTGGGCGGGTCTGGCGGGAACTGGCCACGGGGCTGATGGAAGACAAGCCATCACGGATGATCGAAGTGCTGCGTGAATGGTGCTGGCGCCTGTTGTTGCCCGGAACTGGATGCCTTGTTCAGCGTGCCTGGCAGTACCCAGAACTATCACCCGGAAATCGATACCGGCATCCAACCATGATGGTGCTCCGATCAATCGGTAAGCCGCAATTTCGAGCTGCCTGTTCGTTTTGCCGCGCGCTGTTGCGCTTCGATTTGGGCAAGGCAACGACGCCTGCCGACATCCTGCCGCGTCATTTTGGCCATGAAGAACGTAGTGTGCACTTGGCCGAGCAGCTATGTGCCCGCTTGAAGGTGCCGGTCGATTGCCGCGATCTGGCTTCGCTGATGGCGCGTTATCACGGCAACATCCATCGCTCATCGGACTACGTGCGGCGACCATCGTTAGCTTGTTCGAGAAAACCGATGCCCTGCGCCGCCCGGCACGCTTTCAGCAGTTGCTCGATGCCAAGTCTGTGACTTTACCGGTCGCCTGGGCTGGAAAGATCGCCCTTACGACAACCCGCAGCGTCTGCTGGCGGCTCTTGTTGCGGTCAACGCGGTAGAAGCCGGAAAAATTGCAGCGGCGTGCAGCGATAAGGGAAAAATTCCCGATCGGGTGCGTGCGGCGCGGGTGGCGGCAGTGAAAGCTTTGCTAAATGAGTCGGGAGAGGAGCCAGGCAGCGAGGAAAGAGTAGAGTGCTTACCACCGGAAGAAAACCTACGATTTGCCGCGAAACTGAAAGGCCGCGTCGCCCGGTAACTTCCGAAGCCAATAAAGCGAGCCAGATGCCGGGGCAGCAGTCCAGCACGAATATCGCGATCACCAGCGTCAGAATCCACTTCAACATAATGCTTTACGCTGCGGACTAAACCCGCATTTAATCACGCTTCCTCGCCCTACAGAAAACCATGATAAAAACCGAAAAAATTGACGGCCTGGAAGTATTTTCCTGCAAGCCTGCCCGTAAAACCGGGCAACCCACCCTGCTTTTTGTGCATGGCGCTTTCGCCGGTGCCTGGATGTGGACCGAGACCTTCATGCCGGTCTTGGCCGAGGCCGGTTACCCGTGCTACGCCGTTTCCCTGCGCGGCCACGGCGGCAGCGATGGACGTGATCATATCGACTGGCATTCGATCAACGACTATGTCGATGACCTGGTGAAAGTCGTCGATCAACTGGATGAACCACCCGTTCTGATTGGTCATTCAATGGGTGGCTTTGTCGTTCAGAAATATCTCGAACATCACCAGGCGGCGGGTGTCGTGCTGCTTTGTTCGGTGCCGCCACAAGGTCTGGTGGCTTCGCAATTTCATTTGATGTTCCAGAAGCCGCATTTGTTTGCTGACCTCAACAGCGTCATGACCGGCGACTGTTCCGATGTCTCAACCTTGCGCGAAGCATTGTTTGCCGGCGAGGTTGATGAAATGCTGGTAAACCTGCCTGGCCCGTATGCAAGCTGAGTCACCCGCTGCCCTATGGGATATGTCGATGTTCAATCTGCCCAACCTGCAAGGGATGAATCGCCCACCAATGCTGATCCTTGGGGCTGAAAAAGATGTCCTGGTGCCGGCTTTTCTAGTCCAGACAACCGCTCAGACTTACGGTCTGCACGCCCACATATTCCGCGAAATGGGCCGCGCGTGACCCATGAAAGAATGGCGCTAGTCGCGGCCACGATCGGCAAATGGCTAGAAGAGATTACGCCTTAACGTCGACGTTATTACCGAGATTGGGCGGATTGGAAACCTGCGGTAGTGCCTGTAACAATTGCGCTACCGATTGTGCCTGAAGATCCAGTGCTTTTTTCAGCACCAGCGTACCCACTGCATCACCCGTTTTTTCCTGAGTGAGCGCGGTACTTAAACTGCTGACGCTTGCGATATCCATATTGCTCTTGCTCCATATTCGGTACACTATGATTCATAGTGTAGTCTGAAATTTTGATACGGCAATGACCACGCCAGATAAAAAACAAACCGCCAGCGCGATTCGTGACGCGATTCGCGAAAAACACGTACGTAAGCCGGTTGATCTGGCTGATATTGATGCGCTTGAGGCATCGCTGCTCGCCGATATTGAAGCTTTTGATTTTGATGCCGCCGAACGCCTGGCGCGCCGCGAGCAAATGGCGAGTGAAGTTGCGGGTATGCATAGCGCTGATCTGGCTTTCCCGGAAATAGTTCCGGTCATTCCTCCGTGCAAGCCGGCTGTTGTTGAAGTGCAGAACGTGCCGCCGCCGATTGCTGAGGTGCCAAAAGATGGTATCGGTTTGTTGGGCAAGCTCCGCTATCAGGCTGAGTTGCAGCAACGTGATGAGAACTCGGCACAACTCCAACGTACGGAAAGCAACAAAATTATTGATCAGTCGCTGAAGCATGTATTTTTCTATCTACATGATCTGGTGCAGCAACTGAATATCCTGAAACCAGGAATTCCGCGTGTTTATTCGATGCCAGACGGGCTGACGCTTGGTGGCTTCGCTTGGCAAGAGGGCTTTGCCGATTATCGGACACAGGCGCAAAGTGCCGGGGCGCTGGTCGAACTGGTTTCGTTTTCGACTCAAATCTTTTCCCCTGCTTGTCTTGTCGTCGAACGTGAGGGGCCGGGTGTTGAGCGTTTTCGTCGTGCGCTCTTTGATTTCGGTTTGCAGTTCAGCTGCAAGGATTTCAAAAATGAGCGGCAGTTTATTGAGCGAACTGAGTTTCAGATCACCAATCAATTGAGCGTTAATGCCCGCTGGAAAGCCGATTTTGAACGTGGATTGATCATTTTTGATGCGCGCAACCTGGAGCGCCTCGGTCCGCCCGAGTTGAACATACGACCGGCCGCAATCGATTACCCGTTACTCGAAGAATTTGGCCGCCTTGTGCTTGGTCAGAGCAATCGCTTTCGCGAATTTTCCAAACGCTGAGAACGTGTAAGTGCTTCGGCAAAATAAAAAGGCCGGTGAGAACGATCTCACCGGCCTTTTTTGAGTGATGGCTTTTACTGAACTTGCTGAATACCAGCAATCGCCCAGCCTTTGCTGCCGTCCTGCGGCTTGGTCATGTGCCAGATTTCGTCGAAGGGCTGTGCTGCAACCCCGCGCTCTTCGCTGATCAGGCCGTGGAAGCGAACGCTGACAATATAGCGGCTGGCTTCTTCGGTGACATCAAGCACTTCGGCATCAAGTTGCGCGACATCGGTTTCCTGCTTGGCGCCTTTGCGTTCATCGATGCCCATCTTGATCTCGGCGAACATCTCCGGCGTGGTGAATTCGCGGATGTCGTCGAGGTTGCCAGCATCGTTGGCGGCCTGCAGGCGGATGAAGTTGACCTTGGCGTTGCGTACAAAACCAGCGCTGTCGAAATCAGCCGGGATCGAGCCGTTGCCACCTTGAGCCGCTGCTGCCGGCGCGTATGAAGTACCACCTGCCGGGGTAAAGTCAGGCGTGCTCGGGGCATTGCGCTCGAAGTGGTTGGCACCGGCGCCGGCACCTGCGTACTGCAGGCCACCTTGCTGTGCCGCCGCCTTCTTGCGCATGAAGTAGCCGATCACCATGACGACAGCCATGATCAGCAAGCCGATCATCATCATGTTGGCCAGGCCTTCACCGAAACCGAAATGTGAGGCCAGTGCAGCCAGGCCGAGACCGGCGGCGAGACCAGCGAGCGGGCCCATCCAGGAACGTTTGGGTTGCGCAGCCGGAGCGGCGGCAGGTGCGCTTGGCTTGGCGGCGGCAGCCTGACTCGGGGTAGACGGGCTGCTCGGGGTAACGGACTGGCGCTGCATACCGGCGGAGGAACCGCCGCCGAGGCGTTTGGCTTCTGCGTCACCGATCGACAGCGTAAAGCCGAGGACCAGGGCGGCAGCCATAAGGGCAAAATTCTTCATAGGTGTCTCCGTGAATGTGGATGTAACAGGACGCAGGATACTTGAGGGCGACTGTTTATAAAACAAGATAAAAGCTCAGCGTTTCTTCGTAAAAAACTGAATGTCTGACTAGCTCAGCAGTTTTGCTACTGCACTCGGATTGGAGGGGAAGTATATATGGACGTAAGAAGCGGTTGTGCGCAAGTGACGATAAATCGGCTCACCCTCGCGGCCGTCGGGTGTTTGGGCACGGACGAGCGGCGTTAGCGGTGTTTCACTTTTTGAATAATGGAAGGTATGGCCGGTGACGCGCCCTTCCGGTAGATCGGCAACCTGCATGCCGAGGGCGGCCAGGCGTTTTTGCATGACCGCCTTGCCGGGCAGGATGCCGGCGAAATCGTGGGTGATGCCGGATTTGTCGACGATTTGCTCAAATAAACTCATCATGCCGCCACATTCGGCGAAGAGCGGTTTGTTGGCGGTAACGTGCGTTTTGAGTGATTTCCAGAGTGCATGGTTATTTGACAGCGCTTTGGCGTGAAGTTCCGGGTAACCGCCAGGCAGCCAGACGGCATCGCATTCGGGCAACCCATCGCCGGCGACTGGCGAGAAGAAATGCAGTTCGGCGCCCAACGCGCTAAGTGTCTCGAGATTGGCGGGATAGATGAAGCCGTAGGCTGCATCGCGGGCGATGGCAATGCGTTTGCCGGCGAGTAGCGGGGCTATGTTTGGTGCCTTGGCTGGTAAAAAATTAACTGGTTTTGGTAGGTCGACCGTAGCAGATGCGGCTAAAGCATCGGCCAGCTTGTCGAGGCGGGCCGCCAGGTCGTCGATTTCGGCGGCCTGCATCAAGCCGAGGTGGCGCTCGGGCAGGCTGTCTTCACTGCGCGGCAGGCACCGAACCAGCCCATGCCGGTCGGCAGGCTTTCGCGCAACATTTCTGTATGACGCGCGCTGCCGACACGGTTGGCGAGCATGCCGGCAAAGGGCAGATTGGGGCGGTAGGTGGCCAGGCCGTGGGCGACTGCACCGAAAGTCTGGGCCATTGCGCTGGCATCAATCAAGGCCATGACCGGGATGTTGAAGCGTTCGGCGATGTCGGCAGCGGAAGGCGTGCCATCGAACAAGCCCATGACGCCTTCGATCAGGATCAGATCGGAATCTTCTGCTGCCCGCGCCAGGCGCCAGCGCGCATCGTCCTCGCCGCACATGCCGAGATCGAGGTTCTGGCACGGTCGACCGCTGGCGAAGGCGTGAATTTGCGGGTCGAGAAAATCCGGCCCGCATTTGAAGACGGTAACGCGCCGGCCTTGGCGGGTGTGCAGCCGCGCCAGAGCAGCGGTGACGGTGGTCTTGCCTTGGCCGGAGGCGGCGGCGGCGATCAGAATGGCGGGGCAGTTGGGCATGTTCGGCATAGTCGGTGAGTGATCAGGTGGGATGATAGGCGCTCCGGGGTGGGAGCGCCTGTGGTTGGCTTAGAAGCTGGCGCGCAGGCCAATGCGCAACGTGCGCGGTTCGAGTGGATGCACCAACTTGCCGTCGATGCCGCCGCCGCATGTTCCACCCAGGGTTTCGCTACGGGTGCAGGCACCGCCCCAGTATTCGATGTCGTTGGTTTTTTTGTCGAACAGGTTCAGCACATCGAGGGTGAGTTGCAGTTTGGGGCTGAAGCGGTAACCGGCTTTCAGGTTGGCCATCCAGAACGGGGTCGATTTCTGTTCGGCAGTTTCTTCCAGCGCATAGGCGCCGAGGTAGCGCAGGCGCAGGCCGCCGAACCACGGGCCGCTACGGTCGGCGCTGAGGCCAACGGAGGCGGTGAGAGGGGATGGCGTTTGGCACATGGCGGCCGCCGTTGTCCGGGTTGGCGTCCTTGAAGCGCGCTCGCGACCAGGCGAGATCGGCGTCGATAATCCAGCCATCAACGGGGGTGATGTAGTTGGACCATTCGACCCCATGGCGTTGTGAGGCGCCTTTCGGTTCGGTGACGCCTTCATCGCCGATGAAGACCAGCTCTGACGCCAGTTCCATCTGCCAGACCGACAGGCTGCTGTGCCAGCCGGGCAGCGGCGCCGCCCGCATGCCGAGTTCGCTGCCCTTGGCCTTGACGATCAGCGGTACGGCTTCGGCCGCCGAGCCATCCTGCGGATTGGTTCGCGCGGTGGCGCCACGCGCATCGTTGCTGTGGAAGCCGTGACCCCAGTTGGCGTAAAACTCGGTCTGGCCGAGCAGATTGAAGGGGCCGAAGACAACGCCGAGCTTGGGGCTGGTCTGCCCGGCATCGCTGCTGCCGCCGTTGTCCATGTTGTATTGGCCGCCCAGCGGCGTGGCCTGAGCACGAAGCTGGTCGCGGCGCAGGCCGAGGTTGGTACGCAGCCAGGTTGTCCATTGCGTACGCGCATCGAAAAAGGCGGCGAGGGCGGTTTCGTTGATGCGGTCTTCGCGCACGGTGTTGGTACGCTGCCGGTTCTCCGTGTTGTAGAGGCCTACTTTGCTGATCCGGTCGTGGCGCAATTGCAGGCCGGCGGTGAGTTCGGTGTCTTTCCAGTTCGGCCCGAGGAACCAGCTGCGGCTGGCCTGACCGCCCCAAACGGTGCGCTCGTCGGCTTGTTCATGCTGATCGCCCTGCGCGCCGCTGATGTAACCGGAGGGCGCCGAGAACAGATTGAGGCCGTAGTCGATAACATACAGGCTGAGCTTGCTGGCGCCCTGCGCATCGCTCTTTGCCCAGTCGCCGGCTAGGCTGTAGCGATGCGTCTTGCCGCCGTCGTTGGCAGAGAGGGCGCCGTAACGGCCGATCTCGCCGTTGGTAATGGCGCGTTCCGGCACATGCTCGGTCGCCGTCCACTCGCCCTGATAGGCCATGCCGGTGATGGAAAAACCATTGGCGGCAGTGCCTGAAGTCAGGCGCAGTACGCCGTTGTATTTCTTGAGGTTTTCCGGCTGATCCCAGGGGCCATCGTTGCCAACTACCTCAATGGCACCCAATACGTTGAATTCACCATAGCGCTGGCCGCCCGCTGCGAGCAGACGGCGATAGTTATTCTGGCCGAGGCCGAGGTCGACAAAACTCTTGTCGAGCTGGCGCAGGTAGTCGATGCGGGCGCTACCGGTGGTCGCAAAGTCGCCATCTTCGGCGGCATAGACGCCCTTGCGGTATTTGAGATTGCCGACTAGTTCGGGAATCAGAAAATTGAGGTCCATATAGCCCTGACCGTGGGCGTGGCTGACCATATTGACCGGCATGCCCATCAGCTGCGTCGAGAAGTCGCTGCCGTGGTCGAGATTGAAGCCGCGCAGAAAATACTGGTTGGCCTTGCCGTCGCCGGAGTGCTGGGTGACGATCATGCCGGGTACCACCTCCATGACCTCGGCCGGGCGCAGCAGCGGCCGATTGGCCAGTTGTTTGGCGGTGACCGTGCCTTCGCTGGCCGTATCGGCGACGCCGATCAGGGTCATGGGCACCGCTGCTGACGGTGACTTCCTGCAGGGTGGGGAGGCCGGCGGCGTGGGTGTTGCCGAGACTGGCCAAGGTCAGGGCGATAACTGTTGGGTAAAACAAGGGGAATTTCATGGTCGAGTTCCATCAAACGATCATCTGCATTCCCGCAGATGGTCAATTGCAATTGCCACCCAAATGCCGGGCAGCACGAAGCAACAGGCCGGTCTCCGGGCTGGCAAGTCTTGACGCACCGCCTTCCCGGGGGATCCCAGTGGCCTGATGATGCGTCCGCACTCGCTTACCGTTGCGGGGGCAGCCGGGGAGTGCGACCTTTCTGCCGCGCACCCCGTTCCCGTTTCACCTGTGGCGATTAACCACAGACACCTGTTGCGTTGCGTCCGGCAAACTACAGAACGCGCTGTCGCCGGACGGACAGCGCGCTAAATATCATTCAGCCAGCTTGGCAGCCGGTTCAATCAGCACCAGCTTGCCGGTTTTCGGGTCGCGGAAGACTTCGCCGATGCGGTCGTAGCCGCTGCCGTTCTGGGTGATGCCGTTGGCCGGGCGTTCGATCTGCTGGCCTTTTTCAACCGGTTTCGGCGCCTTCAGGGCTTGTTGCGTACCGGCCGCCAGCGCAGCGAGCAGGCCGCAGGCGAAGACCAGCATGACATCGACCAGGTTGACCAGACTGGCGCGGGGGTCTTCGTCGTGGTCGTCAAAGCGGGCGTCGAGCTTCGAGTAGAGACGCAGCCGTTTGCGCGGCTGGGTTTGCGACTGGGTAGCGCTCATTCCATCGACTCCAGCGTTTCTTCGTACCAACGGCGACGCAGTTTGCCGATGACCAGACCAGCGATGCCGGCCAGCAGGCCGAGCACGGTGGCGTCGAAGGCGACGGTGACAGCGCTGGCCAACTGCGCCGGATCACCCTTGCCGAGCGCGGCGAGGCCGGGTCCGAGCGGGATGATGGTGGCCATCAGGCCGAGCATGGGCGGGATGCGGGCGAGCAGGTCGGCGCGCTCAAGGCGGTGGCGGGCGATGGTCTGAACCCGTAGCAGATCGCCGCTGGCCTTGAGTTGGGCGAGACCGGAAAAGCGTTCGCTGACAGCAATGCCGGCTTCGATCAGGGCGATGGCGCAGGCCAGCAATAGCGCGACCAAGGCCGGGGTGAGCAGCCAGGTGACGGCGTCGTGCAGGCTGGCAAAGGAAAGCGGATCGTTCATTGGATACTCCAGAGCTTAGGTGTTGCGCCGACCGAGCCAGAGGCCGAGCGTAAATAGGGAGAGGCTGGCGGCGAGCAGGCCGAGCAGGTTGAGGGTGCGGCTGACGAGATTGCTCGTCGGCGCTTCAGGTTCAGTCAATTCGTAGTAGCGCGGTGCGGCTTCAGGGGCTGGAGCTTCGGCTTCTTGTGTGTTTTTTGCCGCTTTTTCGGCGTTGACCGCAACAATTGGCTGCGTCGCCTGGGCGCCGGCTGGCGCGGCCGCGACGACCTCACCGCGCGCTTTGGCCAGTGTGACGCCGAGCGCCTGGGCTTCGGGTGCATCAAGCTGCGGCGCGAGCCATTGCCACATCGGGTGATTGGGCGCGGTGTGGCCGCTGCCAGGCAGGCCGTTCTTGCTGACCAGGCGGGCCAGCTCGCCGCCCATTTGCTTGATTGTTGCGGCATCGGTCTGCCAGAAACCCTTTTCGGCGGCAACCATGAAGATGGCCAGCATGTGCGCCTTGACCTGGGCGTTGTGGCCCTGGCCGAGGAACTTGGGCAGGCCAAGTTTTTGCGAGTCGTCGAAATAGACGGCTTTCACTTCGTCCCAGGCCCAGTTTTTGACCAAATCGGGGCGCGTTACCTGCCAGCCCCAGAGGTTTTCGAGGAATTCCTGCCCCATCGTTCGGGCGCCGGCGTAGCCGTGGTTCATCAGCGGTTGGAGCCAGGCGGGATTGAGAAAGCGGCCACGCAGTTCGCCGAGTAGCGCCGTGGTCAGCGGCTCGACATCGGCCCGGCCCGGTTCGGCGTGTTGCAGGATCAGCGCTTCCGGCGGCTGGCCGCTGCGGCCTTCGATGGCCAGCGAGAGGCCGCCGAGGTAGTCAAAGGCGTCGTTGTTGTCGAGCAGGCCATAGAGGTTGCTGGCCCGGCCATGATAGGTGCGCTTGATGCCGTCGAGGGCGCTGTCGAAAGCGGCGTGGGCCGCCTCGCCATTGTCGTCGAGGCCGTAGGCGTGGCCCATGCGGTTGCGGTAGGCGCGGCCAAGTTCGTCACGTTCGCGCCAGGCACCGGAGCGTTCGGTCAGGCGATTGACGCCGGTGCCATAAGCGCCGGGGGCGTCGCCAAAAATGCGCTGGGCGGCGGCATGGCCGGCTTCGGCTAGCGTCATGCCTTGGTCTTGCAGTGCTTGAAAACGAATCAGCCATTCGCGGGCAACGCGGTTGTCGCTTGCCGGTTCGCGGCCCCACTGGGCGGTGGGTAGCGGGCCGAGGGCGGCGCTCAGCGCCTCCTTCAGTTCCGGGCGTTGTTCAAGCAAGCCGGCGGCCGAGGCAGCGAGGGCCAGGCGGCCGGCGCGGTCGATCAGGTTGTTGAGGTTGGGGTAGAGGTCGCGGAACAGGCCGGAGGTGGTGACGATGACGTCGCGCCGGACGACGCCCGGCTTCAGGCGAATGTCGGTGACGATGCCACGGGCGTTCCACACCGGTTCGGCGCCCATCATGGCGAGCGCGAAGGCGACCATGACGCCTTCGTCGCGCACGGCGTCGGAAGCCCAGAGAATGATGCCTTCGCTGCCACTGTCCGATTTGTTACGGTCAACCGATTTTTTGGCCAGCTTTTCGCCGAGTTGATAGCCGACCCGGGTCGGCAGGATGTCGCCGTCGACGGCGTGAAAATTGCGTCCGGTGGGCAGCGAATCGGGCGAGCGCAGCGGGTCGTTGCCCTTGCCGGGCGGAATGTAGCGGCCGTCCAGCCCGGCCAGCAGGCCGAGCATTTCGAGGCGTGGTGAATCGGCGAGCTTGGCTGAAATGGCCGGGTCGTCGATGCCGCCCTGCTTCATCGAAGCCAGCATCAGGTCGAGCGCCTGCTGGCTCCAGTTGCGGCCAAAAATGTGCAGGCCGTAGGGCATGAACTTTTCCTGCAGCTTGGTCAGGTAATGGCCGATCTCGTGGGCCAGCAGGTCGTCGTCGGCCGCCTCGAAGCCGATGCCGCGCACCGCCAGCACGTCGGCCATCGAGGCTTCCAGCTCGGCCTTCAGGTTGAGCGCGATGACCTGCTCGCGCATCGTCCGTGCCGCCTGCACCTTTGAGCGACTCGCTGGAAGCAGCCTCGAAGCTCTCGACCACCTGACGCAAGGCCAGCAACTGGTCGTAAAGCGGTGTTGCGGCGAGTGGTGGCGTCAGGTGGTCAACGATGACGGCCAGGCCGCGGCGCTTGGCCTGGGTGCCCTCGCCGACGCCGTCGACGATGTAGGGATAGATGCCGGGCAGGTCGGCGGCGATCAGGCTGGGGTAGTCGTCGGCGGCCAGGCCGACCGCCTTGCCGGGCAGGAATTCGTAGGTCGAATGGCGGCCGACATGGACCACGGCATCAGCCTTGAAGCGGTCGCGCAGCCAGTGATAGAAAGCGAGGTACTGGTGCGGCGGGGTGACGCTGGTGTTGGCGTGCAGCAGTTCCTCGTCGACCTCCCAGCCGCGCGGCGGCTGCGGGCCGATGAAGATGTTGCCGAAAGTCATGCCCGGTACCAGTAACCGGCCACCTTCGACCATCACCTTGCCCGGCGCGGCGCCCCAGCCCTTGAGGCCTTCGATGCCGTAGCCGGTCAGCCGGCGGTTGAGCGGGGCCAGCGTGGCGCAGCGGTTGTTGGCCGTGTCGGCCAGGCAGGCGAGATAGCCTTTTCCAGCGCCTTGAGATCGCGGATCGCTGATTTGCGTTTTGGGTGATCAGCCCCTTCAACCAGATGGTGCAGTTCTTTCAAGACGGCATCGACGCGTTTGCGGCCGACTGCCTTTTCGTTGGCCTGCTCGGCTTCGAGCACTTCAGCATGCAGGCGGCCGAGCGGGCCGTTGGTCATCTCACCCTGAACGCGGGCCGGCAATGTCGCAAACCAGCGGGCGTAATCGGCCGCTTTTACACCGTCGACCGCAGCACTCAGTTCCTTCAGCGCGGCGCGGTCTTCTGGCAGATTGACGCCGTGCGCCATGATCCGGTCGAGCAGCGCCTCGGGCGAGGTGGGCAACTCGCCGACCGTGTAGCCGGCGGCCTTTAGCGCGTGCAGCATGTCGAACAGCGAGGCCGGCACATCGAGGTTGTCGGCGCCGATGTTCTGGCGGCCCGGCGGGTGGTTGTAATAGATGACGGCGATCCGCTTGTCGCGGTTGGCCTTGGCGCGCAGGGTCAGCCAGCGGCCGAGGCGGGCGGCGAGGCGGTCAACTTCGGCGGTGAGCACCACTGGCGGCCGGCTTTCGATGCCGGTCAGTTTGTCAGGCTTGGCCTGGCCGAGCGCCGAAACGACGATGGGTTGGCCGATGCCCTGCAATTCGGGCAGCGCGACGCGATATTGCACCGAGTCGGCCGGCAGACCGTCCGGCGACAGGCGCCATTGTGTTGCCGAACGCTCGGTCAGGCGGATGGCCTTGAATACCGGCACGTCGATTTTTTTGAAGGCTTCGGTCACCGCTTCACGCCCTTCGGCGGCGCCGACGACGAAATCCTGCAGGACGACCAGCGCTGCCGGCCGGGCCGGGACGATCAGTTCGGGCAGCCGTTCCAGCGCCTCGCGCGAGGCGCCGCCCCAGCGGCTGAGTACCTGCACGCAGGGCAAGCCTTGCTGGTTGATGTGCTGGCAAATGGCGGCCGGGGCGCTGCCGTCCATGTTGGCGAGGTCGAGGACGACGACGGTGGGGGCGCTCTTTAGACCGAGTTTGGCGGCGTTGCCCCAGGCTGCGTCGTCACTCAATTCTTGATTGCCGACGCGCAGGCGCAGTGTCGGCTCAGGCTTGATCGGTGCCAGCGGCTGGCGCGGATCGAGTTGATGGGCAAACAGCGCCTGCGTATTTTCAGTGCCGCCGGCCTGCCAGATGCGGCGGGCGGCCAGCCAGTGGCGGGCAGGCGGCAATGCAGCGGCGGCGGTCAACGCCGCTTCGGGCGGGTTTTCCAGCGTTAGCTGGCGCAGCGTTTCAGCCGGGAAATTGACCAGGCTGCCGCTGGTATCACGGCTCATCAGGCTCAGGCTGGCTTCGCCGTTCAGCGCGAGAATTGGCGTCTGCGACTTGGTGTGTCGTTCCAGGACATCCTTCAGCCGGCGTGCCGGCTCGCCGAAGACCGAGACGGCGAGCACGCTGTCAGCCTGCCCCAGCCACTGGGCCAGTTGCTTGTCGCTGGCCGCCATCATCTGGGCTGGCGTGCGCAGCAGGATACGGTCGTGCGGGTGGCTGGCGAGTTGGCGGTGCGCCGCCTCGATAGCGGTTGGCGCGGCGCGCTCAGTGACGACACTGAATAGCGTCGAGGCCTGGGCCAGCAGCGGCGTGGCCAGGGCCAGCAGGCTGGCCAGCCGATGCAAGGTTCTCATTCGGCTCATCGTGCAGGTTGACTAAAGCCCTGTCGGCGATCCCAATCGACGTAAAACACGCGGCTCTGGCTGGCGTTGAACGCAAACAACCGCTCGCCGCCAGCCGCGACGACGCTTTCGCCGCGCGTGAAATCGAGTTCCGGTTCGCGCCCGGTGCGGTTGTTGACGATTAGCGGCAGGCCGGTCTCGCCGCTGCGTCGTTCCCAGAGATCGCCCGGCCCCATGCCGTCGACAGGCGGCCAGTTGGCCGGGGCGAGCAGGATGGCGGCGCCTTGCTGGCGGTAGCTGGCGGCTGGTTCGGGCTTGTAGGTGTCGGCGCAGATCAGCAGGCCGACCGGGATGCCGTCGACCATGAAAGGCGCGCCGCCGCTGCCGGGCGTCGACCAGCTTTCGGCCCCGCCTTGCACGCGCTGCTTGCGGTAGGCGCCCTGGATTGTGCCTTCGCGGTCGATCACGGCGACGCTGTTGTGGAATTTGCCGGTCTTGCCATCGCGTTCGGCAAAGCCGACAAACAGCGCCACCCGGTTGTCGTGGGCGATGGCCGCCAGCGTGCTGATCCAGGCGTCGGGAAAGGGCGCGATCCAACCGGTGCCGATCCGGCTGGCGAAGTTGTAGCCGGTTTCGGCCAGTTCGGGCGTCATCACCCAGTCGGCGCCATGGCCGACCGCCTCCTGAATGCCAGCCTCAATGCGGGCGCGGTTGCCGGCGATGTCGCCAGGGATGGCGTCGAGATGAAGCAGGGCGATGCGCAGCGCTGCCGGCGCCTTGGCCGGGGCTGGCGCAGCCGCCGCGAAACGCTTGGCGCCCGGCAGGAAAAAGCCATTCTGCTTGCCGAGCGCTTCAAGGACTGCCGCGTAGCTGGCTTTGCCGATCAGTTCGCCGATCCGGCTGTGGCCGCCGGTATAGCTGGCCTGCGGGCCTTGTGTGCCGGAGACGACGATGATGCTGTCAGTGCCGGTCCCGGTTGCCTGCACGCTCTTGGTGTAAGTGCTCGGCACGTTGAGGTCTTGCAGCGCCGCCGTCTTGCCTTCGGTGATGGTGATCAGGGCGCGCGCCAGCGCCGCGTCGGTCAGGCGGATATTGGTCAGCAGCATGATATTGATCGTGCCGGCCGGCGTGTTGCCTTCAATATAAGACCCGGCATCGACGCCGGTACGGATGGCGTTAGTCCGGGCACCGGCTGTTGCCAGAACGGTGACGGTCAGCGGGCCGTAGCTTTGGGTGACGACGGCCAGATTGTCGAGGTCGGCGGCGGTGGACATCCGAGCGACCGCTGGCGTGTCGAGTTGCAGCAGGCCGGCCATGTTTGCATGGACATGCTCGGCATAGGCCTTGCCGCCCCGGCCATCCTGGCCCATGAACTGCATGCCGAGCTTTTGCCAGAGTAGCGGGTGGCCAGCGTGATTCATCGCCGCTCTTGCATCGAGCAGGCCATCGGAGGTTGATAGCGTGCGGCGCGCTTCGGGAAAGCTGACGAGCAGCACTTTTTCCCAATAACCGTCGCGCTCACCACGGACGATCTGTGCCTCGGCTTGAAGATTGGCCGGGAGGTCAATCTCTGCCGCCCAAACGGCAGCGGAAAAGAAAAGCAGGCTGACGAAACGGCAAAAATGTTCATCAGTCCGGACTCAATATTCCAGGCCGGGCATTGCCTTGATGCCGGCCTGAAAAGCGTGTTTTTCCATGCCGATGTCGCTCACCGTGTCGGCTGCATCGCGCAGCGCTTGCGGTGCGGCGCGGCCGGTTATGATGACGTGCTGCATGGCCGGGCGCGAGTTGAGGGTGGCCAGTACGCCGTCGAGTTCAAGCCAGCCGTATTTGAAGGCGTAAGTCATTTCGTCAAGGACGACGAGGCCGATTTCGGATTGGCAAGATGAACGCAGGCGATGGACCAGGCGTGCTGGGCGGCTTTGGCATCGCGCTCCTTGTTCTGGGTTTCCCAAGTGAAGCCTTCGCCGCCAACATGCCAGGCAACATTGGGCAGATTACGGAAAAAGGCTTCCTCGCCGGTGTCCGAGCGGCCCTTGACGAACTGGACGACGCCGACTTTCAGGCCATGGCCGAGGGCGCGGGTAACGACGCCGAATGCGGCGCTGGACTTGCCCTTGCCATTGCCGGTATTGACCACCAGCACGCCACGTTCTTCGTCGGCGGCGTTGATCTTGCGGTCGATGACCGCCTTCTTTTTCTGCATGCGTTCTTCGTGCGTGACCATGTTGTGCCTATTCAGGGATGAAACAGCGCCGGCTGCCGTCTTCGATCTGGCGCAGCGGATAGCCGTAAAGTTCGGAGAGATTTTTTGCCGTCAAAATGCTGTTGACCGTACCAATTTCAGTGCGGCCATCACCGTGAATCAGCAGGGCGCGGTCGCAGAAGCGGTGGGCCAGCGCCGGATCGTGGAGAACCATGACGACACCCGCCCCGCAATCCCGGGCGGCGCCGGCGAATAATTCGAGAACAGCGATTTGGTGATTGAGGTCGAGATGGGAAAGCGGTTCATCGAGCAGATAAAGCGGTGCCGCCTGCGTCAATAAAGTGGCAATCGACAGGCGTTGGCGTTCACCACCGGACAGCGTGTGAATCTGGCGCTGTTCCATGCCTTGCAAACCGACGGCTTGCAGCGCACTGCGCGCAATTTCGGCATCGCGGGTGCTTTCCCAGTCCCAGCGCCCGAGGTGCGGATGGCGGCCAGTCAGTGCGGTTTCGAGAACGCTGGAGCCGAAGGGGTCAGACTGAAACTGGCCGAGCCAGGCGCGCCGTGTGGCAGCGATGCGCGGGGCGATCAACTGGCTGTCTTCGCCGCCAAGCAGCACGCAACCGGTAGCGGGTTGGCGCAGACCGGCCAGCGTCGAAAGCAGGGTTGATTTGCCGGCGCCGTTGCGGCCAAGAATGGCCAGCCGTTCACCTGTGTTCAGCGTCAAATCGAGCGGATTGACAACGCGACGACCGCCAATATCGACGGCCAGTTGGTGGGTTTCGAGCAGCGCCGGGATCATTTTGGCTGTCTCGAGAGCAGGAACAAAAAGACCGGCACGCCGATCAATGCGGTCAGCACACCAACCGGTAATTGCTGCGGGGCGATTAGGGTGCGCGCCAACGTATCAGCCAGCACCAGCAGCGAACCGCCAGCCAATACCGAGGCCGGTAATAGCAGGCGCTGGTCATTGCCAGTCGCCAGGCGAACCAGATGCGGCACGATCAAACCGACAAAACCGATGGAACCCGCCGTCGTGACCGATGCCGCCGTGGCCAGCGAAGCGAGTAAAAAAATCGCGTAGCGCAGGCGGTTGACCGCAACACCTAGTGCCTGAGCCTGCATCATGCCGCGCGCCAGCAAATTGAGTTCGCGGGCGAAAGGCATGGTCAGCACGAGGGCAACGCCGAGGGCAATCAGCGGCGGCCACCATTGTGCGCTCTGCCCGAGATCGCCCATCAGCCAGAAAAGCATGCCGCGCAACTTGGTTTCCGGGGCAATCGACAACATCAGGGCAACCAGCGCACCGCAACCAGCGGCAACGATGACGCCGGTCAGCAGCAAACGGGTTTGCGTCCAGCTACCGTCGCCGTGTGCCAAACCAAAAACCAGAAACATCGCTCCGAGCGCACCAAGGAATGCCAGACCATCAATGCCCAGCGTCGGCAAGCCGATCAGCATGGCAAACATGGCGCCGACGCCGGCACCACCGGAAATGCCCAGCACGTAAGGATCAGCCAGCGGATTGCGCAGGAGGACCTGCATCAAGGCGCCGGCCAGTGCCAGCAACCCACCACAGGCAAAACCGGCAATGGCGCGCGGCAGGCGCAACTGCAACACGACATCGCCGGCATTCCCTTCCTGACCAAGGAGCGCGGCCAGTACCTCGGCCGGCGCGACCTGAAACTGCCCACCATCAACGCCAGCCCGAAACTCGCCAGTGCCAGCAGGCAAAGGCTGGCGAGAATCAGGAAAGCGCGACGGCGGGAGGGCATGGCTTATTTCGGACTGTAACGCACGCCGATGAAGGCGTTGGTGCCGGGGGTTGCGTAATCAGCCGCTAGCTCGTAATTGCGGTCGAACAGGTTATTAACCCGGGCAAAAACCGACCAATCCTTCGCAAAGTTGTAGGCGCCGTAGAGGTTGGTTAGTGCATAACCGCTCAGTTTCCGCGTATTGGCATCGGTGTCATAACGGCGGTCGCTGGCTTGCAACTCGACACGCCATTCCCAGGCGCCCAGCTGTTGTCCCACTGCGGCAGACCCAAAGTTGGTGGCACGGCGTGCCAACTGACGACCAGTGTCGGCATCGCGTGGGTCGAGGTAGTTGTAATTGGCGCCCAGCTTGAAACTGCCGACTTGTCCTTCGTAGGCCAGGGTGCTGCCTTCAAGACGTGCATTGCCGATGTTATTTGGCGTGTAAGCAAAGGAGCCGGGGGGCGATTCGGTCCATGAAATCAGGTTGTTGACCTGATTCAGATACCAGGTCAGTGAGACGTGATGCATGCCTGTTTCGTAATGCAGCGCGGCCTCGCGGTTACGCGAGGACTCCGGCAACAGGTTGGGATTGCCCTGGCTGCCAAAGGTCAGCGGGTAATACAGGTCGTTGAACGACGGCGCCTTGAAGGCGGTGCCGTAGCTTATGTTTGCACGCCAGGCATCACTGATCTGGTAACCGTAGGCGATGGCGCCGGTGGTCTTGCCATTGAACTGCGAGTTTTCATCGTAGCGCAGGTTGGTTTGCAGGCGGTGTGACTCGTATTTGGTGCTCCAGCCGGCCAGAATCGAATCGATGGTGCGTTGATCGGTGCGGTAATTGCCCGTCCCGCTGACACGCTGATCGAGGCGCTCGACACCGAGCAGGAAGCTGCCAATGCCTGTCTTGATGTCATTCTGCCAGGCGTATTGTTCCTGATCGGTACGGAACAGGCTGCTGGCGCTGCGGTTGGTCAGGTTGGTCGAATCGTCCGTGCTGTGACCAAAACGCAGGGTGCTGGTCCAGTTATTCGTCAAAGCGTTCTTCAGGTAGGTATTGAAACTGGAGACGGCGAGCTGATTGCGGTAATCCTTGGCCGCGTTGGCTTTCGAGAAACCACTGTCGTACTTGTTTTCACCTTCGCTGTAAAAAACGCTGGCGCCGGCCTCGTGGCCCTTGGCAAACAGGTAGGCGAGGTTGCCGCTGATACTGTTGTTGTAAAACCCGTCGCTATCCTTGTTGTAAGCGCCATTTTTGGGGTTTTTGATGCTGTTGAAACCATTGGTCCGAAAAGTGTTTGCGTTCAACGCATAGCGCCAGGCATCCTGGCTACCAGAGAAGCCGCCGCTTGCTGAATAAGTGTCGTAGGAGCCGGCACCGATTTCAGCATTGACGTGGAAAGGGCCGTTGCCCTGACGGGTGAAAATCTGGATGACGCCACCGATGGCGTCGCTACCGTAAAGTGAAGAAGCGGGGCCGCGCAGAATCTCGATGCGTTCGATTTGCTGAGCAGGAATCCGTGACCACGAGGACATCTGGCCCAATGTCGCCGAGCCGGTACGGATGCCGTCGATCAGCACCAGCGTATGGCCGCTGCTGGTGCCGCGCATGAAAATACTACCGGTCGCCCCGTTGCTGCCTTGACTGTAAAACTCGATGCCCGGCTGGCGCGACAAAATATCGCCCAGGGTCGACTGACCGGCCTGCTCCAGTTCCTCGCGGTCGACCACGGAAACATCGGACAAAAGTTCTGAGCTGCGCATCGCCTGCCGCGTTGCGGTGACCAGAATTGGGTCAAGCGCAGCCAGTTGCCCCGTGGCACTTCCGCATTGTTGTCTCAGGCCGGTATCCGGGCTCGCAAGTCTTGACGTATCGCCTTCCCAGGTTTGCACCCAGTGGCCTTGTGATACGCCCGCACTTGCTTACCGTTGCGGGGGCAGCAGCGGAATGGTCTTTTGAAGACGCACCGCTTTCCCGTTTAACTGCGCTTGGAGAATCCTTGCACAGCACCTGACACGGCGCGCATTCTACATGGGGTCATGCCGCGCTGCACCAGAATTGTGTGTTTGCTTTTCTACAAACCACTTTGAGAATAAAGGCTTAGTCCTTGACCATGCGGCATTTTTCCCACTATAGTACGCGCCATGAATAGTGAACTCGAAGCGCTCGAAGCCAAGATTGAACAGGTCGTTGCCCTGGTCCACCAATTGCGTGCCGAGAACGATGTACTGAAAAATCAGATGACAGCGGCAGAGTCCGAACGACTGCACCTGCGCCAGACGATGACCGCTGCCCGCGAGCGACTTGAAGGCCTGGTCGACAAACTTCCCGAGGATGCATGAGATGAGCGGCGAGCCAAACTTTCTCGACGTCAAGATCATGGGCCGTGAATATCGGGTCGCCTGTGCGCCGGAAGAGCGTGACGGCTTGCTTGCTGCGGTTGATCTGGTCGATAACAAAATGCGTGAAATCGCCCAGCGCACCAAGAACACCATTGCCGAGCGCGTCGCCGTCATGGCCGCCCTGAACATTGCACACGAGCACCTTTCCGGTGCTTCTGGCGGGGCCGCAAAAAATCTCGCAGAAGGTGTTGATACTTCTGACGCGAAGCGTATGATCAATCGCATGGGAGCACGGATTGATACCGTGCTGGCGCCCCAGCAGCAACTGGACATTTGAATCCTTTCGTTGTTGTAGCGCTGTCCGCCGATCGTCCCCTGCGGTGTTCGTTTAGACCATATATTCCTTGAACCAATGCTAATTGGCATCGGTTACTGACCAGATAAACCGCTGTTGTGCGCACCCTTCGTCGGTTGTGCCTGATGCGGAAGGAAGGTAACCACTCTGAACCCAGGTTCAGGATGCCGGTCTGACGGCACTCGCGGGGGCTTTTTTTGCCCTGGAAGATGATGAAGTTTCTCTTCACACTCGCTCTGTTCCTGAGCCTCTCTGCTTGTTCATCGACACCCTCCATGCCAGACGAACCCTTGCTTGACCGCTATTGGCGCGCCATTGAGATCGAAGGCAAGCCGGTCACCGTGCTCAACAACCGAGCTGAACCGCATCTCGTGCTGGCGGCCGAAAATCGCACGCATGGTTCAGATGGGTGCAATCGCTTTAATGGCAGTTACGAGACGACAGCGCAGACGCTGCGTTTTGGGCGTCTGGCGAGCACCATGATGGCTTGCATTCCGCCAGTTGATCTGATGTCGCGTGAATTCAATGCCGTACTTATCGCGACCAACGCTTGCCGGATTCAAGGCAAGCAACTCACCTTGCTCGACGGCGAGGGCCGTGTCCGCATGCGTCTCGAAGCAACGGCCCTGAAGTAAGTGACACCATGCAGTTCTGGTTGATGAAGTCTGAGCCGGATGAGGTGTCGATCGATCATCTTGCTAATTTACCTGCTCAAACGGTGCCCTGGTTCGGGGTGAGGAATTATCAGGCACGCAATTTTATGTGCGATGCAATGCAGATTGGCGACCTCGCCTTTTTCTACCATTCCGGATGTGCAGAACCGGGGATTGCCGGGATTTGCGAGGTCTGTTCCGAACCCTACCCGGACGAAACCCAATTCATTGCGGTCAACCCGTATTTTGACCCGAAATCTTCGCCCGATAAGCCGCGCTGGTGGCTGCGCGATGTGCGTTTCGTCAGCAAGACTCGATTTGTCAGCTTGGCTGAAATGCGCGCCGCACCGGAACTTGCTAACATGCGCCTCCTTGCTCGCGGCAATCGGCTGTCGATTACGCCGGTTTCAGCCGAAGAGTGGCAGTTCATCACGCAACATTTGATGGGGCAGCAATGACGATCTGGTGGTTGGGGTATATCGCACTCGGTGCTTTTGCCGGTTTTTTTGCCGGTTTGCTGGGCATCGGTGGCGGCTCGGTGATGGTGCCGCTGCTCGTCATGATGTTTGCGGCGCAGGGTTTTCCAACTGGCGAGGTGATGCATCTGGCACTTGGCACCTCGATGGCGGCCATTTTTTTCACCTCGATTTCCAGTGTGCGGACGCATCATGCGCACGGTGCCGTGTTGTGGCCGATAGTCGCCCGCATCACGCCAGGTATTGTGCTTGGCACTTTGATCGGTACACATATTGCCAGTCTGGTGCCGACCAGGGTGCTGGCCTTGATCTTTACGGTTTTCATTTGTTACGTTTCCGTTCAGATGATTCTCAATGTGAAACCAAAACCACACCGCGAGATGCCGGGTGTGATCGGCACGTCACTGGTTGGTGCCTTTATTGGCGGGCTTTCCTGTCTGGTGGCGATTGGTGGCGGCGCTTTGTCGGTGCCCTTCATGACCTGGTGTAACGTCAAGGTTCAACATGCAATCGGTACGTCGGCGGCGATTGGGTTCCCGATTGCCCTGGGCGGTGCCTTGGGCTATATCTGGAATGGCTGGTCGGTTGCTGGTTTGCCTTCAGGCAGTTTGGGTTTCGTTTATTTGCCGGCAGTTGTTGGCGTGGCTTTCGTCAGCGTCCTGACAGCACCGATTGGCGCGCGCATGACCCACCAGTTGCCGGTGGCAACGCTGAAGCGGGTATTTGCTGCGATCCTGCTGATTCTTGCTGCCAAAATGCTCTGGGGCTTGTTCAGCACGCCTTGAACGCTGGTTTGCGTTTTTCCAGAAAGGCTGCGAGGCCTTCCTTGTAATCCTCGGTGTCGAGGAAAGCGAAGGACGCAGTTTTTTCTTCCTCGCTTAACGGTTTTCCATCGAGCAATCGGCTGATCCATTGTTTATGCCAGCCGGCAACCAGCGGTGCGCCGGCGCAGATGCGTTTGGCTGTGGCGTAGGCCTCGCTTTCGGTTTCGTCGTCAGCAACGACGCGTGTGACCAGTCCTTTTGCGTAAGCCTCGGTCGCGTTCAGGATGCGACCTTCGAGCAGAATTTCCTTCATCACTGCGGCGCCGGCCAGGCGTAATAAGCCTTCCATTTCGCCGGGATACATTGAAAAGCCCAGGCGATTGATTGGTGCGCCAAAGCGTGCGCTTTCGCCACAGATCCGGAAGTCACAAACGCCGGCAATTTCCAGTCCGCCACCAATGCAAGCACCTTGAATCAAGGCAACGGTTGGGTGTGGGCAGCTGTCAATTGCTTGCAGGGCAAGTGCGACTTGGCCGTGATAGTGCAGTGCTTGATCGAGTGTTGTACGGGCGGTGACAAATTCTTCCAGGTCGCCACCGGCAGCAAAGGCGTCATTGCCGGCACCACGTAGCACGACGCAGCGAATGTTACGGTCAACGCTGATTTCTGCCATATTTTTTGCAAGTTGCTGCCACATGCCGAGATTGATGGCATTCAGCTTGCCGGGGTTGCTAAAAGTGAGTGTGGCGATCTCGCCAGCACAAGAAAAATCAATGGTGCCCATGGGTTAGCTCAAGTGACCATAAATAATGTAGGGGATTTGGCGATGCGGATCAATTACATCGGGTCTTATATAAGATAGAATAACATCGCCACAGTTAGGGTAATTATTAATTATAAATAGGAGATTAAGCCATGAGCAGCGCTATGTATGAGCGGATGCGGGTCAATCCCAAGTTCCAGGAGCTGGTTGCAAAGCGGGGGCGCTTTGCCTGGACGTTGGCCTTTATCGTTTTAAGCATGTTTTACGGTTTCGTGATGGTGGTGGCGTTTAATCCCACCGCTCTCGGGCAACCGGTTTCTGAAGGATCGTTCGTCACGGTTGGTGTCGTTGTCGAACTCTTCATGTTTATCTTCTTCTGGTCGCTGACAGCCGTTTATGTCCGCCGTGCCAATACTGAATTTGATGCCTTGACGCAAGAAATCGTCAAGGAAGCCTGGAAGGAGAATAAATAATGCGTCGTCTGACTCAACTTACCGCTGCACTCGGCCTCTTCGCAATCGCAGCCACGGCTTATGCCGGTGGTCCGCTCGAGGGCGTCACCGAAAAGCAGGCGACCAACTGGCACGCCATCATCATGTTCTGCCTCTTTGTCTGCATGACGATGGGCATTACCTACTGGGCTTCCAGCCGTACCAAATCAACCGCTGATTTCTACACGGCTGGCGGCGGTATCACCGGCTTCCAGAACGGTCTGGCGATTGCCGGCGACTACATGTCTGCCGCGACGCTGCTCGGTCTGACCGCCATGGTCTATGGTCAAGGGCTACGACGGCTACATCTACATGCTGGCTTTCTTTGCCGGCTGGCCGATCATCCTCTTCCTGATGGCCGAACGCCTCCGCAACCTTGGCAAGTTCACCTTCTCCGACATCACCGCTTATCGCCTCGATCAGGGCAAGGTCCGCACGATGGCGGCAATTTCGTCGTTGGTAGTTGTCTGCTTCTACCTGATTGCGCAGATGGTCGGTGCCGGTCAGCTGATCAAACTGCTTTTCGGTCTGGAATACAACGTCGCGATCTTCGCGGTAGGTATCCTGATGATGGTCTATGTCACCTTCGGCGGCATGGTTGCAACGACCTGGGTGCAGATCATCAAGGCCTGCATGCTGCTCGCTGGTGGTACGCTGGTCATGGTGCTGGCCTTCAGTCAGTTCAACTTCTCTTTCGCCACCTTGGTCGAAAAAGCTTCTTCATTGCACAAGCTCGGTCCCAAGCTGATGTATCCGGGTAGCTTGCTGGCTGATCCGGTGACCGCTATTTCATTAGGCCTTGGCCTGATGTTTGGCACCGCCGGTCTGCCGCACATCCTGATGCGCTTCTTTACCGTGACCGATGCCAAGGAAGCCCGTAAATCCGTGCTTTACGCCTCCGGTTTCGTTGCCTACTTCTTCAACGTCATCTTCATCATGGGCTTGTGCGGCATCATCATCGTCGGCCAGAATCCTGAGTTTTTTGAAGCAGGCAAAGTCGGCGGCAAGATGATCGGCGGCGGCAACATGGTGGCTATGCACCTGTCCAAGGCAGTGGGCGGCGACATGCTGCTCGGCTTCCTGGCAGCCGTGGCCTTCGCAACGATTTTGGCGGTGGTTTCCGGTTTGGCGCTGGCTGGTGCATCGGCCATTTCGCATGACCTTTACGCTCGCGTAATCAAAAAGGGCACGGCTACGGAAGCTTCCGAAATCCGTGTTTCCAAAATTGCTACCATCTGTCTTGGTTTCGTTGCCATCATCCTCGGCATCCTGTTCGAGAAGCAGAACATCGCGTTCATGGTCGGCCTGGCCTTCGGTGTTGCTGCTGCTGCCAACTTCCCGGTGCTCATCCTCTCTATGTACTGGAAGGGCTTGACGACCCGTGGCGCGCTGTTCGGTGGCTACGGTGGTCTGGTTTCCGCTGTGCTCTTCGTGCTCTTCTCGAAGTCGGTGTGGGTCGACGTGCTGCACAATCCGGCACCGCTGTTCCCTTACACCCAGCCGGCGCTGTTCGCCATGCCAATTGCCTTCTTGCTTGCTTATATCTTCTCGAAGACGGATACCAGTGTTCGTGCCGGCAAGGAAATCGAAGCTTTTGAAGATCAGTATGTGCGCGCGCAAACTGGTTTCGGTGCTTCATCGGCCAGCAACCACTAAGCAAAACACCTGCAACAAAAAACCCTGGCCGGTTCGCCCGCCAGGGTTTTTTACGAACAAAAATTTAGGTCGATTTTGGCCGTTGACCGTAACAGCTTACTCGAAGCGAACTCAGGCCGCCTTGCTGTTCTTGATATCCATTTTGACCAGCGCTTCGCGACCTGAGAGCAGATGGTCATGCATCAACTGCTCGGCCTTGACGGCATCGCCAGCCTCAAAGGCGGCCATGATCGCACGATGTTCGTCCAGCGATTGCTGCAGGCGACCTTCCAGTGATAGCGAGTGCAGGCGGGAAAGTTTGAGTACTTTGCGCAAATCCTGAATCACAGAAAGCAACCAGCGATTGTTTGCCAGTTCCTGAATTCGTTTGTGGAAGGCTTGGTTGGCCTCAAAAAATGCATCAATCCGCTCTTCGCGGGCAGCATGTTCAAGCGCTTCGTGGATCTTCTTCAGTTCGCGGATTTCAATGGGTTTGGCGCGGACCACTGCATCGGCAGCGCAGCGCCCTTCAAGCAAGGCGATGAGGGGAAAAATATCGTCTAGATCCTGGCGGGAGATTTCCGTCACGTAACAGCCGCGCCGTGGTTTCAGGTCAACCAGCCCCTCGGAGGCGAGTACTTTGAGTGCTTCGCGCAAGGGGGTTCGTGAAATACCGTACTGTTCAGCAAGTTTTTGCTCATCAATCCAGGTGCCGGGCGTCAGCTCATGCGCGAATATGCGCTGGCGCAAACGCTCGGCAACTTCCTGATAAAGCGCGGTGGGTGCGATACGGGTCATGGTTGTGGCTTTTTGGTGTGGTGCGAGTCGATGCTTGCCGACTTGCTTCCATAATTATGAATAAAGTATTATGCACGACTTGCGATGTCAACTTTGCTGTCGACGGCGTAGAATTTTGTATTCTGCATTATCGGCCAAAAAAAATCGAATCAGAGAGGGTGTGTCATGTCTGAAAAGTTCATGGATTCAAATAACCTGGATGCCTGGGAAAAAGCGGCAACCAAGCATTCACCGGGTGGCGACGTAAAGAATCTCAACTGGAACACCCCTGAGGGTTTGGTGGTTAAGCCGCTGTACACCAAAGCGGATGTTGCCGATCTCGAATTTGCCGATACGCTGCCAGGTTTCGCGCCCTATCTGCGCGGTCCACAGCCGACGATGTATGCCGTCAAGCCGTGGACGATTCGCCAATACGCGGGCTTCTCCACCGCTGAAGCCTCCAATGCCTTCTACCGCAAGGCGCTGGCCGCCGGTGGTCAGGGCGTTTCCGTAGCCTTCGATCTGGCGACTCACCGTGGTTACGACTCGGATCATCCGCGCGTCACGGGCGACGTCGGTAAAGCCGGTGTGGCAATTGACTCGGTTGAAGATATGAAGATCCTTTTCGACAGCATTCCGCTCGACAAGGTTTCAGTTTCAATGACCATGAACGGCGCCGTGCTGCCGATTCTTGCCGGCTACATCGTTGCCGCCGAAGAGCAGGGCGTGCCGCAGGCACAGTTGTCCGGCACAATTCAGAACGACATCCTCAAAGAATTCATGGTGCGGAACACCTATATTTATCCGCCCAAGCCGTCGATGAAGATCATTGCCGACATTTTCGGCTACACGGCGCAGCACATGCCGAAGTTCAACTCGATCTCGATTTCCGGTTATCACATCCAGGAAGCAGGTGCCAATCAGGCCATCGAACTGGCCTTCACGCTGGCTGACGGTATGGAATATGTCCGCACTGGTGTTGCTTCCGGCATGGACGTCGATACCTTCGCCGGCCGTCTGTCCTTCTTCTGGGCGGTGGGCATGAATTTCTACCTTGAAATCGCCAAGATGCGCGCCGGCCGCCTGTTGTGGGATCGCATCATGACCGGTTTCAACGCCAAGAGCGCCAAGTCGAAGATGCTGCGCACGCACAGCCAGACTTCCGGCTGGTCGCTGACCGAGCAGGACCCGTACAACAATGTCGTGCGCACCACCATTGAAGCGATGGCAGCCGTCTTCGGCGGCACCCAGTCGCTGCACACCAATGCGCTTGACGAAGCCATTGCGCTGCCGACCGACTTTTCGTCACGCATTGCTCGCAATACGCAGTTGATCATTCAGGAAGAAACTCACATCACCAACGTCGTCGATCCGTGGGCCGGTTCCTACATGATGGAAAAGTTGACACAGGACATGGCCGACAAGGCTTGGGGCATCATTCAGGAAATCGAGGCGATGGGCGGTATGACCAAGGCCGTCGAATCCGGTTGGGCCAAGATGCAGATCGAAACCTGTGCGGCTGACAAGCAGGCGCGCATCGACTCGGGCAAGGACGTTATCGTCGGCGTCAATAAGTACAAGCTGGCCAAGCAGGACGCGATTGATATTCTCGATATCGACAATCATGCTGTACGTGATTCGCAAATCGCCCGCCTCAAGAATATTCGCGCCAGCCGCGACAGCGCCGCCGTCAATGTCGCTCTTGAAGCACTGACCAAAGCTGCTGAAACCGGCGAGGGTAATCTGCTTGATCTCGCCGTCAAGGCCATGCGTTTGCGTGCTACGGTTGGTGAAGTATCTGATGCGCTGGAAAAGATATTTGGTCGTTTCCGCGCCAATAACCAAACAATTTCCGGTGTCTACGGAGGCGTTGTGGAAGGTCAGGAAAGCTGGGAAGTGATCAAGGCCGATATCGCCAAATTCGCCGAGGAAGAAGGCCGCCGTCCGCGCATCATGATCGCCAAGCTCGGTCAGGATGGACATGATCGTGGCGCCAAGGTGGTTGCGACTGCTTTTGCCGACCTTGGTTTTGACATCGACATGGGCCCGCTATTTCAAACGCCGGAAGAAGCGGCGCGTCAGGCTGTCGAAAACGATGTGCATGCGATCGGTGTTTCTTCGCTGGCGGCCGGTCACAAGACGCTGCTGCCGACGCTGGTCAATGCGCTGAAGGAACAGGGTGCCAACGACATCATCGTCTTTGCTGGCGGTGTGATTCCTGCTCAGGATTATGACTATCTCTATGCTGCCGGTGCCAAGGCCATCTTTGGGCCGGGAACACGGATTGAGGATTCTGCCCGCAAGGTGATGGAAGAGATTCGCAAGGCGCGCGGCTAAATCAGGGATGAAATTGAGCGAGGCACCGGTTTTGGCTCAAACGCTTTCGTCTGCCGATCAGATGCTGGTCGATGGCGTGCTCGCCGGTCAGCGCCGTGCGCTGGCCAAGTCGATCACGTTGATCGAATCAACGCGCGCCGATCATCAGCAGCGGGCGCAACAGGTGCTCAACGCCTTGCTGCCGAGCACGGGCAACGCCATCCGTATCGGCATCTCAGGTGTGCCCGGTGCCGGTCAATCGACCTTCATTGAAGCACTCGGTGTCTGGTTGATTGAACAGGGTAAAAAACTGGCGGTTTTGGCAGTTGACCCTTCTTCTTCGGTTTCGGGCGGCTCAATTCTCGGCGACAAGACGCGGATGGAACAGCTCTCGCAGCGTGAGGAGGCTTTCATTCGTCCGAGCCCGTCTTCTGGCTCGCTGGGCGGTGTTGCAGAGAAGTCGCGCGAAGCCATGCTGCTCTGTGAAGCAGCGGGTTATGATGTAATCATCATTGAAACCGTCGGTGTTGGTCAGTCGGAAACAACGGTGGCCGGCATGGTCGACATTTTCTGTCTGCTGCAATTGCCGAATGCCGGTGATGACCTGCAGGCGATCAAGAAAGGCATTGTTGAGATCGCCGACATGGTGGTCATCAACAAGGCGGATATCGACAAGCAGGCAACTGCTGTAGTCCGCGCCCAATGGCGCAACGCGCTGCATATGCTGCGCCCGGCTTCGCCTAACTGGGCGCCGCCGGTTATTGCCTTGTCTGCCTTGCACAAGGAAGGTATTGTCGAATTTTGGGAGCAAGTTGAGAAATTTCAGGCCGCACTCAAGCCGACTGGCGAATTTGCCGCCAAACGCCAGCATCAGTCGCTGAGCTGGATGTGGCAAATGATTGACTCCGGTTTGCGCCTACACTTCCGTAATCACCCGCGCGTGCAGGAAAATCTGCCGGCGCTAACCCTCTCAGTCGAAAAAGGTAATACGACCCCGGCTGCTGCCGCGTATGCCCTGCTCGATTATTTGAAACACTGATTTTCTTTGAATTACCCGCACCACTAAGGGAGTTTTCTATGCATGACATCATCCGCCAGCTGGAAAAAAAGCGTGAAATGGCCCGCCTCGGCGGTGGCCAGAAGCGTATCGATAGCCAGCATAAAAAGGGCAAGCTGAGCGCCCGTGAACGCATTGAACTGCTGCTTGATCCGGATTCTTTTGAAGAATGGGATATGTTCAAGGAGCATCGCTGTACCGATTTCGGTATGGATCAGGCCGAGAAAATTCCGGGCGACGGCGTCGTCATTGGATATGGCACGGTCAACGGTCGTTTGGTCTTCGTTTTTTCGCAGGATTTCACCGTCTTCGGTGGCTCCCTGTCGGAAACGCATGCCGAGAAAATTTGCAAGGTCATGGATCAGGCAATGAAGGTTGGTGCGCCAGTGATCGGCCTTAACGATTCAGGCGGTGCGCGGATTCAGGAAGGTGTTGCTTCACTCGGCGGCTATGCTGATGTCTTCCAGCGCAACGTGATGGCCTCCGGCGTTGTGCCGCAAATCTCAATGATCATGGGCCCATGCGCTGGTGGTGCGGTGTATTCGCCGTCGATGACCGACTTCATTTTCATGGTGAAAGACTCGTCCTACATGTTCGTGACCGGTCCGGAAGTCGTCAAGACCGTGACCCATGAGGATGTGACTGCCGAAGAATTGGGCGGTGCCGTAACGCACACGACCAAATCTGGTGTCGCCGATCTGGCCTTCGAGAATGACGTCGAAGCGCTTTCCATGCTGCGTCGTTTCATGAATTTCCTGCCGGCGAATAACCGTGAAAAGCCGCCGGTTACGGCGACCAATGATCCGGTTGACCGTTTTGATTATTCGCTCGACACACTGGTGCCGGATAACGCCAACAAGCCGTACGACATGAAGGAGCTGATCGTCAAGGTTGTCGATGACAACGACTTCTTCGAGTTGCAGGCCGACTACGCCAAGAACATCATCATCGGTTTTGGCCGCATGGATGGTCACCCGGTCGGTATCGTTGCCAACCAGCCGCTGGTGCTGGCCGGCTGTCTGGATATCAAGTCGTCGATCAAGGCAGCACGCTTCGTTCGCTTCTGTGACGCCTTCAATATTCCGGTGGTTACCTTCGTCGATGTGCCGGGCTTCATGCCGGGCACGACGCAGGAATACGGCGGTATCATCAAGCACGGCGCCAAGCTGCTTTACGCCTACGCCGAATGTACCGTGCCGAAGGTCACCATCATTACCCGCAAGGCTTATGGTGGCGCCTATGACGTGATGTCCTCCAAGCACCTGCGCGGCGACGTCAATCTGGCTTGGCCGTCGGCTGAAATTGCCGTTATGGGTCCGAAGGGCGCCGTCGAAATCATTTTCCGCGAGGAAAAGAATGATCCGGCCAAACTGGCCGGGCGCGAAGCAGAGTACAAGGAAAAGTTCGCCAATCCGTTTGTCGCCGGTGCGCGAGGCTTTATCGATGATGTCATCATGCCGCACGCCACCCGCAAGCGTATCGCCCGCTCGCTGGCCATGTTGCGTGACAAGAAACTCGACAATCCGTGGCGCAAGCACGGCAACATTCCGCTGTAAGCGTCAGGGAGAAAAAGGAATATGTTCAAGAAAATTCTGATTGCCAACCGTGGCGAAATTGCCTGCCGCGTTATCAAAACTGCCCGCAAGATGGGCATTCTGACGGTTGCCGTCTATTCCGAAGCCGACAAGGACGCGCTGCACGTCGATCTGGCTGACGAAGCCGTCTGTATCGGCCCGGCTGCCTCCAAGGAATCCTACCTGGTGGCCGACAAGATCATCGCCGCCTGCAAGCAGACGGGCGCTGAAGCGGTGCACCCTGGCTATGGCTTCCTGTCGGAAAACTCCGAATTCTCCCGCCGTCTGGAAGAAGAAGGCGTCAAGTTCATCGGCCCGAAGCACTATTCGAGCAGCAAGATGGGCGACAAGATCGAGTCCAAGAAGCTGGCACTCGAAGCCAAGGTCAACACCATTCCGGGTTACAACGAAGCCATTTCCGGTCCGGATGAAGCCGTCAAGATCGCTCAGGGCATCGGCTATCCAGTGATGATCAAGGCCTCAGCCGGTGGTGGTGGCAAGGGTTTGCGCGTTGCTTTCAATGACAAGGAAGCCCACGAAGGTTTCTCGTCTTGCGTCAATGAAGCCAAGAACGCTTTCGGTGATGACCGCGTTTTCATCGAAAAGTATGTGCTGGAACCGCGCCACATCGAAATCCAGCTGATTGGTGACTCTTTCGGAAACTACGTTTACCTGAATGAGCGCGACTGCTCGATCCAGCGTCGTCACCAGAAGGTTATCGAAGAAGCACCGTCACCCTTCGTCGATCCGGCCATGCGTAAAGCCATGGGCGAGCAGGCTGTTGCACTTGCCCGTGCAGTGAACTACGAATCAGCCGGTACGGTTGAGTTTGTGGTCGGTGCTGACAAGAGCTTCTACTTCCTGGAAATGAACACCCGTCTGCAGGTGGAGCATCCGGTGACCGAACTGATCACTGGTGTCGACTTGGTCGAACTGATGATCCGCGTTTATCACGCAGGCTGATGTTCAATTGAATGGCTGGTCGATGGAATGTCGCATTAATGCCGAAGACCCGTTCCGAGGCTTCCTGCCTTCCACTGGTCGTCTGGTCAAGTTCCAGCCACCGAAGGAAACCACCGATGCCAACGGCACGACTCGCGTCGATACCGGTGTTACGATGGCGGCGAAATTTCGATGTTCTACGATTCTATGATCGCCAAGCTGATCGTGCATGCCAAGGATCGCAACAGTGCCATCGAACGTATGCGCGATGCGCTGAACGGCTTCGTGATTCGTGGCATTTCCTCGAACATTCCGTTCCAGGCCGCGCTGATGCAACACAAGCGTTTCCAGTCCGGCAATTTCAACACAGGTTTCATCGCCGAAGAGTACCCGACAGGCTTTGATGCTTCGATGGTGCCGCACGATGATCCAGCCTTGCTGGTGTCGGTTGCTGCCTACGTTTACCGTGCCTTTACCGACCGTTCGGCCTCGATCACTGGTCAGTTGCAGGGCCATGAGCGTCTGGTCAGCGACAAGTGGATGGTTGTTCGCCTTAATCCTGAAGGTAACGAGCATCACCCGGTGACTGCGTCGTTGGTTGCTGGTGGTTACGACATCGAGTACATGGGCAAGCACTATGAACTGCGTTCCAGCTGGAAGCTGGGCGAATCGCTGTTTGTTGGCACTTGTAATGGTCAGGAGTTCACGCTGCAGGTCGAGCGTCACAAGACACGTTACAGCCTCTTCCATTGGGGCACACGTGCTGACTTCATGGTAATGAGTGCCCGTGCTGCCGAACTGTTGGCACTGATGCCTGAGAAGCAGGCGCCTGACCTGTCCAAGTTCCTGATGTCACCTATGCCCGGCTTGCTGCGCGAAGTGGCGGTCAAGGTGGGTCAGGAAGTCAAAGCCGGTGAAAAACTGGCGGTGATCGAAGCCATGAAGATGGAAAACATCCTCAAGGCGGATCAGGACTGCAAGGTCAAGAAAATCTCTGCGGCGGCTGGCGAAAGTCTGACCGTTGATCAGATCATCATCGAGTTTGAGTAAGAGCTGCCAGCCGCTGAATTTTTAGCCAAATTTGACGGTTGACCGTAACGTTTTAAAAACCCATCTTCGGATGGGTTTTTTTGTTTATGTTTTGTGGCAAAGATAGCGCACAAAATCTGTACCGCGTTCTGTGACTTCGGTCGGCGTCAGATGATATGAGTCTGCTTCTTCCAGATTCAGGCCCACATCGAGCTTGATGCCGGCGTTGCTTGGGGTAATCAGGTAAGTTTTCCCATCCTGGGTCAGCGTGAAGACCGGGATTTTCGTCTGCGCTCCACTGGTGCGGTTTTGCATACCGGCGCTCACTACTGCCGGATACCAGCTCAGTTGCGCACGTAAGGCATCGTCGCTCGATGCGCGTAGCGCGAGCAGTACGCCAAGGCGCGCGCCTTTCTCGTTGGTTGTGGCAACCAGGCAGGGCGTGAGGTGTCGTTCGCCGGCATCAATGGGCCGTACAACCAGAGCATCGACTCGTGACCATGTTTCACTTGGCACATCCAGTTTTTGGACGGCATTGGGCAGATGCGACAGCCGGTCGAAACCGAATAGAGCAACCCGCTCATGTGAAAGTGTGGCACTTTTTTCCCAGCCCCTGTGATTTGAGCGCCTTCCGGCAAGCAAAGTATAGGCATTTCGGCCCGAAGGTGAGGCATACTCACCGACTTCCGTTGCTGGCGTACTGTTGTGTTGCGTCAAACTGGTCCGCATATCATGTAGCAGGCGGATGCAGGCTGCGCTGGAAAGCTCACGCCCGAGTTTGAGGGATTCCGGTGATTCGCCGGCCTGTAAGGCTTCTAGCCGGTGGCGAATTTTGCGGAGGATGGGACGAATGTCGAGGTAGCGCGACAGTCCTTCTGGAATGGTGCTTCCGAACAGCCCATCAAGCACTATGGTCTGGGCTTTGGGGTCACTGTCCGAATGGCTTGAAATTAGCCAATTCACGCCAGCGGCTGATGGCACGATTGGCAACTACCAACTGATGTAACGAGAGACGATAAGGTTCGATTAGACGTAGTAAAAAAGCCCAGGCGACGTGGCCGGCAATGTTCGATTCCCCGAGATAGGGAAAGTCTGGATCGACAACTGGCAGGCGCTGCAGGTTGGCTCGTTCCAGCCTGCTCAAGGATGGCGAAGAGCAAACGGTCAAGGAGCGCAGAGCATTCCTGAGCCGCCTGCGGGTGGCAATATTCGGCAAGGCGTATCGACGATGCGGCCCGGTGGAGCGGCAGCAGGCGATCCGCTGGTGCAAAGTGCGGGGCAATGCGCAGGTAGGCGATCCCAAGTCGCGTCCAAAGCTGGCGGGCCGTTTCAAAAATTCGTTGATCGACGCTCGCCATGGGTAGCGGCTTTCGCAGGTAGCGCGGCTCCAGCGTGGCCTGAACACTTGTTGCGGCACTTTTCAGAATGTTGAGGAGCGGTAGTATTTCCGCTGGAGGCAAGGTGCTGCCATCCAGCGCCTCAATCTGGTAGAGCAGGATGCCTTGCATCTGGACCGGGTCGGCCTGTGGCTGTGCGGCCAGCCAGATGCGTGCATTCTCCGGGTTGCTGAAAGCCTGCTGCATGTTTTTTGCGCGGCGGAGGAAGTCTAGCCAGTGCATAGGATCTGCTTTCAGATTGGGATTTAGTAATGCGCAGATTTTCAGCCGTCGGCGTTGATGCGTGTAACTAGCGCCTGCAGCGTGCATTCCGCCTGATCATTTTCGACCTGACAGGTACCCGCTGCGTGGTGCCCGCCGCCGCCATATTGCAACATTAGTTCGCCGACATTGGTTTGCTGCTTCGATCAAGAATCGATTTGCCCGTCGCAAAACCGTATTTTGCTTCTGCACGCCCCACATGACATGGATCGAGATATTCGTTTCCGGGAACAGTGCATAGATCGGGAAAAGATTGGCCGCCCAAATGGTTTCTTCACTGCGCAAGTCAAGTACGACCAGGTTTTTATGGACGGTTGCGCAGCGTTGAATCTGTCTTCGCCAGCCTTCTGTTTCCTGGTCAAAGTAAAGATCAACCCGTTCCTTGACATCGGGTAACGCAAGAATCTCGTCAATGTTGTGGTTGCGGCAGTATTTGATCAAATCCATCATCAGCGTGTAATTACTGATCCTGAACTCGCGGAAGCGGCCCAGCCCGGTACGAGCATCCATCAGGTAATTGAGCAGCACCCAGCCGGTTGGATGGATGATTTCATCACTGCTGAATTGGGCTGAGTCGGCCTTTGTCGACCGCGTCCATCATCTCTTCAGTGATTGTCGGGAAGGCTTTTTTACCGCCGTATAGTCGTAAACAACGCGGCGGCCGAGGGGCTTCCGGATCGATGATGTGATTCTTGCGCTCACCCGTGTTGCGGATGGTTTCTGAAAGATGGTGGTCGAACGAAAGATGGGCGGCCGCAACGTACGGCAAGTTGGTGCATATGTCACACGCAGTGATTTCTATCTTGCCATCCTGCATATCCTTGGGGTGAACAAACTTGATGTCGTCGATCAGTTCAAGTTCATTGAGCAGCACGGCACAAACCAGGCCGTCGAAGTCGCTGCGGGTAACAAGGCGGAATTTTTCCTGGCTCATGCGGGTTCATCTCCAATGACTGGTTATAGCGATAATTAGAGCATATCAGCTCTGTGTTTGCTGTGTCCTTTCGGACATATTGTTGTCAATTTATTGTCCGAGGTCGACAATTCGGTGCGCAAAGAGATTGTTACGACTGGGAGCCTATACGTCACGTGGCGCTGAATGTGCAAGCAATTTTCACCGTGTTGACCGAGTGGTTGAAAGAAAGTCCGGGGCTGAGTGTGTTGGCTCTGGTGCCGGAGGCGGAAAGGGAAAATCTTCCCCATTTGCAGCAAGTTTGTAGGGACTTGGGTATTCCTTTGGCGGGCAGGATATTTCCTGCACTTGTCCTGAGGCGGTTTTAAATCGGATGAGGTCTGGCTCATCCGTTGCGTTTTAGACATAAAGAGCACCCTTAGTCCTGTTGCCAAATCTTGTGCCAACCGGTTCTGCTGCCGCCGAAAAATTGCCCAAGCCACATTGGCAATGCTTTAACACGGCTGAAAAGTCTGGTTCAAAACCAAACGTTGTTTCTCATATTCGACGGTATGTTGCCGAATATTGGATGATCTTGAAACACTTTGTTCGACTGGCTGATCGTGTGCGATACGCCGGGAGGTAAATGCAGGTAGCGAAACCTTTCAGCCTATCCTCTGCTTGTTTAATGAAAATGAAGTTTGGTGGGCAATGGGTGTGCTTGCCCTTCTTTTTCCTAGTGATTCAACAACCGTGCTGGCGCATGGCTATCGCCACGGAAAAAGAATGTTGAGTGCAACCTCGACTGCGGTAACGGATTTCAATGATTGACTGGCGCCCAGCTTTTGAGGTTTACCAGGAAATCATCAAGAGAATACGGAATTGAACTGACCTGAATAATTTCTATCAGTATGGTGTTCATTATCCATTCGGATGCTGCGCGCAAATTCGAAGTGATTGTGCGTATGCCGGTAGCGATTGCTGAAAAAAAATGGCTCTTTGTTTTGCATTGGAGAAGTACCGGAAAATGCCATACTGGTTTTGTTGAAATCACCAGCGCCGGATGAAAATGGCTGTATTC
>JADJMS010000049.1 GCA_016709495.1 Candidatus Dechloromonas phosphorivorans
TTTGAAACACTGATTTTCTTTGAATTACCCGCACCACTAAAGGAGTTTTTATGCATGACATCATCCGCCAGCTGGAAAAAGCGTGAAATGGCCGCGCCTCGGCGGTACTAAGCGTATCGATAGCCAGCATAAAAAGGGCAAGCTGAGCGCCCAGGAACGCATTGAACTGCTGCTTGGATCCGGATTCTTTTGAAGAATGGGATATGTTCAGGAGCATCGTACCGATTTCGGTATGGATCAGGCCGAGAAAATTCCGGGCGACGGCGTCGTCATTGGATATGGTACGGTCAACGGCCGTTTGGTCTTCGTTTTTTCACAGGATTTCACCGTCTTTGGTGGCTCGCTGTCGGAAACGCATGCCGAGAAAATCTGTAAGGTCATGGATCAGGCAATGAAGGTTGGTGCGCCAGTGATCGGCCTCAATGATTCCGGGCGGTGCGCGGATTCAGGAAGGTGTTGCTTCACTCGGCGGCTATGCTGATGTCTTCCAGCGCAACGTGATACCTCCGGCGTTGTGCCGCAAATCCCAATGATCATGGGCCCATGCGCTGGTGGTGCGGTGTATTCGCCATCGATGACCGACTTCATCTTCATGGTGAAAGACTCTTCGTACATGTTTGTGACCGGTCCGGAAGTCGTCAAGACAGTGACCCACGAAGATGTGACTGCCGAAGAACTGGGTGGTGCCGTAACGCACACGACCAAATCCGGTGTCGCCGATCTGGCCTTCGAGAATGACGTCGAAGCGCTCTCCATGCTGCGTCGATTCACGAATTTCCTGCCGGCCAACAACCGCGAAAAGCCGCCGGTCACGCCGACCAACGATCCGGTTGATCGTATGGATTATTCGCTCGACACGCTGGTGCCGGACAACGCCAACAAGGCGTACGACATGAAGGAACTGATCGTCAAAGTAGAATGACGACAATGACTTCTTCGAGCTGCAGGCCGACTACGCCAAGAACATCATTATCGGCTTTGGCCGCATGGATGGTCACCCGGTCGGTATCGTCGCCAACCAGCCGCTGGTGCTGGCCGGCTGTCTGGATATCAAGTCGTCGATCAAGGCAGCACGCTTCGTTTCGTCTCTGTGACGCCTTCAATATTCCGGTGGTTACCTTCGTCGATGTGCCGGGCTCGCGCCGGGCACGACGCAGGAATACGGCGGTATCATCACCACGGCGCCAAGCTGCTTTACGCCTACGCCGAATGTGCCGTGCCGAAGGTCACCATCATTACCCGCAAGGCTTATGGTGGTGCCTACGACGTGATGTCCTCCAAGCACCTGCGCGGCGACGTGAATATTGCTTGGCCGTCTGCTGAAATTGCGGTGATGGGTCCGAAGGGCGCCGTGGAAATTATTTTCCGCGAGGAAAAGAATGATCCGGCCAAACTGGCGGGGCGCGAAGCAGAGTACAAGGAAAAGTTCGCCAATCCGTTTGTCGCCGGTGCGCGAGGCTTTATCGATGATGTCATCATGCCGCACGCCACCCGCAAGCGTATCGCTCGCTCGCTTACCATGTTGCGTGACAAGAAACTCGACAATCCGTGGCGCAAGCACGGCAAACATTCCGCTGTAAGCGTCAGGAGAAAAATACTATGTTCAAGAAAATTCTGATTGCCAACCGTGGCGAAATTGCCCGCCGCGTTATCAAAACTGCCCGCAAGATGGGCATCCTGACCGTTGCCGCTCTATTCCGAAGCCGACAAGGACGCGCTACGTCGATCTGGCTGACGAGCCGTTTGTATCGGCCCGCCTCCAAGGAATCTACCTGGTCGCCGACAAGATCATCGCCGCCTGCAAGCAGACGGGCGCTGAAGCCGTGCACCCCGGCTACGGCTTCCTGTCGGAAAACTCCGAGTTCTCGCGCCGTCTGGAAGAGGAGGGTGTCAAGTTCATTGGGCCGAAGCACTATTCGAGCAGCAAGATGGGCGACAAGATCGAGTCCAAGAAGCTGGCGCTCGAAGCCAAGTCAACACCATTCCGGGTTACAACGAAGCCATTTCCGGTTCGGATGAAGCCGTCAAGATCGCTCAGGGCATCGGCTATCCAGTGATGATCAGGCCTCAGCCGGTGGTGGTGGCAAGGGTTTGCGCGTTGCTTTCAATGACAAGGAAGCCCACGAAGGTTTCTCGTCTTGCGTCAATGAAGCCAAGAACGCTTTCGGTGATGACCGCGTTTTCATCGAAAGTATGTGCTGGAACCGCGCCACATCGAAATCCAGCTGATTGGTGACTCTTTCGGAAACTACGTTTACTTGAATGAGCGCGACTGGTCGATCCAGCGTCGTCACCAGAAGGTTATCGAAGAAGCACCGTCACCCCCTTCGTTGATCCGGCCATGCGTAAAGCCATGGGCGAGCAGGCCGTTACACTTGCCCGTGCAATGAACTACGAATCAGCCGGTACGGTTGAGTTTGTGGTCGGTGCTGACAAGAGCTTCTACTTCCTGGAAATGAACACCCGTCTGCAGGTGGAGCATCCGGTGACCGAACTTGATCACTGGTGTCGACTTGGTCGAACTGATGATCCGCGTCGCCTACGGTGAAAAACTGCCTATCACGCAGGCTGATGTTCAATTGAATGGCTGGTCGATGGAATGCCGCATTAATGCCGAAGACCCGTTTCCGAGGTCCTGCCTCCACTGGTCGTCTGGTGAGTTCCAGCCACCGAAGGAAACCACTGATGCCAATGGCACGACCTCCGCGTCGATACCGGGGCCGATGGCGGCGAAATTTCGATGTTCTACGATTCATGATCGCCAAGCTGATCGTGCATGCCAAGGATCGCAACAGTGCCATCGAACGTATGCGCGATGCGCTGAACGGCTTCGTGATTCGTGGCATTTCCTCGAACATTCCGTTCCAGGCCGCGCTGATGCAACAAAGCGTTTCCAGTCCGGCAATTTCAACACAGGTTTCATCGCCGAAGAGTACCGACAGGTTTTGATGCTTCGATGGTCGCACGATGATCCAGCCTTGCTGGTGTCGGTTGCTGCCTACGTTTACCGTGCCTTTACCGACCGTTCGGCCTCGATCACTGGTCAGTTGCAGGGCCACGAGCGTCTGGTCAGCGACAAGTGGATGGTTGTTCGCCTTAATCCTGAAGGTAACGAGCATCACCCGGTGACTGCGTCGTTGGTTGCTGGTGGTTACGACATCGAGTACATGGGCAAGCACTATGAACTGCGTTCCAGCTGGAAGCGGGCGAATCGCTGTTTGTTGGCACTTGTAATGGTCAGGAGTTCACGCTGCAGGTCGAGCGTCACAAGACACGTTACAGCCTTTCCATTGGGGCACACGTGCTGACTTCATGGTAATGAGTGCCCGTGCTGCCGAACTGTTGGCACTGATGCCGAGAAGCAGGCGCCTGACCTGTCCAGTTCCTGATGTCACCTATGCCCGGCTTGCTGCGCGAAGTGGCGGTCAAGGTGGGGCAGGAAGTCAAAGCCGGTGAAAAACTGGCGGTGATCGAAGCCATGAAGATGGAAAACATCCTCAAGGCGGATCAGGACTGCAAGGTCAAGAAAATCTCTGCGGCGGCTGGCGAAAGTCTGACCGTTGATCAGATCATCATCGAGTTTGAGTAAGAGCTGCCAGCCGCTGAATTTTTAGCCAAATTTGACGGTTGACCGTAACGTTTTAAAAACCCATCTTCGGATGGGTTTTTTTTGGTTTATGTTTTGTGGCAAAGATAGCGCACAAAATCTGTACCGCGTTCTGTGACTTCGGTCGGCGTCAGATGATATGAGTCTGCTTCTTCCAGATTCAGGCCCACATCGAGCTTGATGCCGGCGTTGCTTGGGGTAATCAGGTAAGTTTTCCCATCCTGGGTCAGCGCGTGAAGACCGGGATTTTCGTCTGCGCTCCACTGGTGCGTTTAATAACACCGGCGCTCACTACTGCCGGATACCAGCTCAGTAGCGCACGTAAGGCATCGTCGCTCGATGCGCGTAGCGCGAGCAGTACGCCAAGGCGCGCGCCTTTCTCGTTGGTTGTGGCAACCAGGCAGGGCGTGAGGTGTCGTTCGCCGGCATCAATGGGCCGTACAACCAGGCCATCGACCCGTGACCATGTTTCACTTGGCACATCCAGTTTTTGGACGGCATTGGGCAGATGCGACAGCCGGTCGAAACCGAATAGGGCAACCCGCTCATGTGAAAGTGTGGCACTTTTTTCCCCCAGCCCCTGTGATTTGAGCGGCTTGCCGGCAAGCAAGGTGTAGGCATTTTCGGCACCGAAGGTGAGGCATACTTCACCGACTTCCGTTGCTGGCGTACTGTTGTGTTGCGTCAAACTGGTCCGCATATCATGTAGCAGGCGGATACAGGCTGCGCTGGAAAGCTCACGCCCGAGTTTGAGGGATTCCGGTGATTCGCCGGCCTGTAAGGCTTCTAGCCGGTGGCGTATTTTGCGGAGGATGGACGAATGTCGAGGTAGCGCGACAGTCCTTCTGGAATGGTGCTTCGGAACAGCCCATCAAGCAGTATGGTCTGGGCTTTGGGGTCACTGTCCGGAATGGCTTGGAAATTAGCCAATTCACGCCAGCGGCTGATGGCACGATTGGCAACTACCAACTGATGTAACGAGAGACGATAAGGTTCGATTAGACGTAGTAAAAAGGCCCAGGCGACGTGGCCGGCAATGTTCGATTCCCCGAGATGGGGAAAGTCTGGATCAACAACTGGCAGGCGCTGCAGGTTGGCTCGTTCAGCCTGCCTCGCGGATGGCGAAGAGCAAACGGTCAAGGAGCGCAGAGCATTCCTGAGCTGCCTGCAGGTGGCAAGATCTGGCAAGGCGTATCGACGATGCGGCCCTGTGGAGCGGGAGCAAGGCGATCCGCTGGTGCAAAGTGCGGGGCAACGCGCAGGTAGGCGATCCCCAAGTCGCGTCCAAAGCTGGCGGGCCGTTTCAAAATTCGTTGATCGACGCTCGCCATGGGTAGCAGCTTTCGCAGGTAGCGCAGCTCCAGCGTGGCCTGAACACTCCCGTTGCGGCACTTTTCAGAATGTTGAGGAGCGGTAGTATTTCCGCTGGAGGCAAGGTGCCGCCATCCAGCGCCTCAATCTGGTAGAGCAGGATGCCTTGCATCTGGACCGGTCGGCCCGTGGCTGTGCGGCCAGCCAGATGCGTGCATTCTCCGGTCGCTTGAAAGCCTGCTGCATGTTTTGCGCGGCGGAGGAAGTCTAGCCAGTGACAGGATCCTGCTTTCAGATTGGGATTTAGCAATGCGCAGTTTTTCAGCCGTCGGCGCTGATGCGTAATCTGATGCCCGCAGCGTGCATTCCGGGCCTGATCATTTTCGACCTGACAGGTACCCGCTGCGCGGTCGCCCGCCGCCGCCATATTGCAACATTAGTTCGCCGACATTGGTTTTGCTGCTTCGATCAAGAATCGATTTGCCCGCCGCAAACCGTATTTTGCTTCTGCACGCCCTACATGACATGGATCGAGATATTCGTTTCCGAACAGTGCATGATCAGGAAGCGATTGGCCGCCCAAATGGTTTCTTCACTGCGCAAGTCAAGTACGAACTTGTTTTTACGGACGGTTGCGCAGCGTTGAATCTGTCTTCGCCAGCCTTCTGTTTCTGGTCAGAAAGATCAACCCGTTCCTTGACATCGGGTAACGCAAGAATCTCGTCAATGTTGTGGTTGCGGCAGTATTTGGACCAAATCCATCATCAGCGCGTAATTACTGATCCTGAACTCGCGGAAGCGGCCCAGCCCGGCACGGAGCATCCATCAGGTAATTGAGCAGCACCCAGCCGATTGGTTTGATGATTTCATCACTGCTGAATTGGGCTGAGTCGGCCGAAATGGCCCAACGCGTCCATCATCTCTTCAGTGATTGTCGGGAAGGCTTTTTACCGCCGTAATAGTCATAAACAACGCGGGCGAGCCGAGGGGGCTTTCGGATCGATGATGTGATTCTTGCGCCTCACCCGTGTCGCGGATAGTTTCTGAAAGATGGCGGTCGAACGAAAGATGGGCGGCTTGCAACGTACGGTAAGATGTAGTGGCTATGTCACACGCAGTGATTTCTATCTTGCCATCCCGCATATCCAGGGAGAACAAAACTGATGTCGTCGATCAGTTCAAGTTCATTGAGCAGCACGGCACAAACCAGGCCGTCGAAGTCGCTGCGGGTAACAAGGCGGAATTTTTCCTGGCTCATGCGGGTTCATCTCCAATGACTGGTTATAGCGATAATTAGAGCATATCAAGCAGTGCGGTTGTTGTGTCCTTTCGGACATATTGTTGTCAATTTATTGTCCGAGGTTCAAACTGCATTCGGTGCGCAAAGAATATTACGACTGGGAGCCTGTATGCGTCACGTGGCGCTGAATGCAGCAACAATTTTCACCGTGTTGACCGGAGTGGTTGAAAGAAAGTCCGGGGCTGAGTGTGTTGGCTCTGGTGCCGGAGGCGGAAAGGGAAAATCTTCCCCATTTGCAGCAAGTTTGTAGAGCGTGTAAGAATTTTTGTGTAAACGGTCACCCGGCAGGAAACTGCCGCATTGCCAGGAGCGATGATGACCGTAGCAAAGAAAGCCGTACCCAAGGAGTTGCTGGACAGCCTGCTGGCTGATTACCGAAAGCCGGAAGACCTGATTGGCGAGAACGGGTTGCTCAAGCAACTCACCAAGCTGCTGGTGGAGAGGGCGCTGGAAGCCGAGATGGCCGATCACCTTGGCCACGGCAAGAACGAGCCTGTCGAGAACGCTGCCGGCAATACCCGTAACGGCAAGAGCAAGAAGACGCTGAAAGGCGAGTTCGGCGAACTGCCGATTGAAATTCCCCGTGACCGCCACGGCACCTTCGAGCCGCAACTGATTCCCAAGCACCAGACCCGCTGGACGGGCTTCGACGACAAGATCCTGTCGCTCTACGCCCGTGGAATGACCGTTCGGGAAATCCAGTCCCACCTGGAAGAGATGTACGGTACCGAGGTGTCGCCAACGCTGATCTCATCGGTCACCGATGCTGTCATTGAAGAAGTGAAGGCATGGCAGGGCCGTCCCCTGGATGCGCTTTACCCCATCGTCTATCTCGACTGCATCCACGTCAAAGTCAGGGATGGCAGTGTGCGCGTCAAGGCCGTCTATCTGGCGATTGGGATCAACCTGGCCGGCGAGAAGGAAGTGCTTGGCCTGTGGATCGCCCAGACCGAAGGCGCCAAGTTCTGGTTGCAGGTCGTGACCGAACTGAAGAACCGGGGCGTGCAAGACATCTTCATCGCCTGCGTCGATGGCCTGAAGGGTTTCCCGGAAGCCATCGAGGCCGTCTATCCTCGTGCTGCCGTTCAACTGTGCATCGTCCATATGGTGCGCAACAGCCTGAACTACGTGTCGTGGAAGATGCGGCAGAAGTCGCTGCTGACCTGAAGCGGATTTACACCTGCGCCACCGCCGACGAAGCAGAACAGATGCTCGGCGAGTTTGAGGACAAATGGGACGATGCCTACCTGCCCATCAGCCAGTCCTGGCGCCGGAACTGGCCGCGCATCACGCCGTTCTTCGACTACCCGCCGGAGATCCGGAAGGTCATCTACACCACCAATGCCATCGAGTCAGTGAACATGAGCCTGCGGAAAATCACCAAGAACCGGGGCTCGTTCCCGAGCGATGAGGCGCTGATCAAACTGTTCTACCTGGCACTCCGCAACATCAGCCAGAAATGGACCATGCCCATTCGGGATTGGAAAGCAGCGCTGACTCGATTTACCATCCAGTTCGAGGACCGGATGAACAGCATTTAACTCAAACCCCGTTTACACAAAATTCCGGACACGCCCAGTCAAGGTTGCTGGTATGCCGCAGCATTATTGTGGGGATTCGACAAGGCTAAGGCAGGCCTTGCTCAACTTTATCGGTAATGCGGTCAAATTCACCGCCCAGGGAAGCGTGATGCTTGCCGGTCGTGTGATGGAAGAAGATCAGGAAAGTTATCTGCTTCGCTTCGAGGTAACTGATACCGGACCCGGCATGACGGAGGCGCAACAGGCAAACTTGTTCAAGCCGTTTGTGCAGGCTGATGGGTCAATTACCCGCAAATATGGTGGTACGGGTCTGGGTTTGGTGATCAGCAAGAATATTGCTGAATTGATGGGTGGCGAGGTCGGGGTTGAAAGTCACCTGGGCGAGGGTAGTACATTCTGGATGACCGTTCGCCTTGAGAAAGGTGTTGAACAGGCAGTAGAAGTCATCCAGCAACGTAGCGAGGCGGTTGAGCTTGAATTGCGGCAAAAACATGCTGGCGCCAGAATTTTGTTGGCTGAAGATGAGCCGATTAACCGTGAGGTGGCGCTTGAATTGTTGCGTGATGTCGGAATGACGGCTTGCGTTGCCGAAGATGGCCGTGAGGCTGTTGAATATCTTGAGCGCCAGGTTTTCGATTTGGTTTTGATGGATATGCAGATGCCCAATCTTGATGGGTTGGGCGCCACCGCAAAGATCCGTCAGTTGCCGAATGGTTTGCTGGTGCCAATTGTCGCGATGACAGCGAATGCTTTTTCAGAGGATCGACAGCGCTGTCTGGCTGCCGGGATGAATGATTTTTTGACCAAGCCAGTCGACCCCGATGTGCTGTTTGCGACCTTGCTAAAGTGGCTGGCGTCGGCGCCAGCCAACGCTAGCCGCGAATCGTCAGTGCATTGACCGGGCAGGGCGCAATGCAGGCGCCACAGCCAGTACAGATTTCCGGATCAATTTGGGCAAGCGGGCTACCGCCAAGGCGCGGTGCGAAGCGAATGGCGCGGGCGTCGCAATAGTCGCCGCAAACACGACATTCAACTCCCTTCAAAGGCAGGCAGGTCGGGCCGATAAGCGCTTTGTAGGTCCACGGTGACTGTTCGGCTTGGCGGATCAAGGCGAGAGGTTTGCAACGGGTCACGCAATCGCCGCAGAAAGTACATTCACCCCGGCCAAAATCAATCGTCGGGAAGCCGCCATCGCCGGCGACGATGATTTGCTCCGGGCAGGCGTTCAGGCAATCATTGCAGCGCGTGCAGCGTTCGGTGAATTTTGCTTCGGGAATCGCCCAGGGAGGGCGATTTTCAGCCTTGGGGCGCGGTCGACCGCGAAAGAATCCCCGGCGACTGGCATCGACCACGAATTACTTGCCCGCCTTCATCTTGTCGATGCCGCTGCGCAGCATCTGGTCGATTTCCGAACCCGGCTCAACTTGCGGTAGCAGGGCTTCCCAGTAAGCGATACCCTTCTTGTTCTCACCAGCTTCCATCGCTGCGGCACCTGCCAGGAAGAGTGAATGTGGGTGCTTGGGGTCAAGCTTGAGGGCACGCTCGACAAGCTGCATCGGCTTTCCCTTCAAGCCCTTGCCATTGCTGGCCATGGCGATGGTTTCGGCGTAACTGGCGAGCAGATCAGGGTCTTCGTTAACCAGTTTTTCAGCCTTGCCGTAGGCGTTGGCCGCCTCTTCAAAGCGGCCCATGGTTTTGTAGGAGCGCGCCAGCATCAGCCAGCCTTTGAGGTCATCCGGGTTGGCCGCCATCTTTTCGGCAAGTTTGGCCACCATGCCGTTAATCTGTTCCTGTGTCATTTTCGGTGGGGCGCTGGTTTGCGTTGGGTCGAGGGCGCGCGGATTGCCGAGCAGGGCGTAACCGGTGACGGCGAAAATAGGCATCAACAGCAGCAGGAAGACAGCAATCTTGCGGCTGGGGCCATGGCTGGTTGTTTCAGCGGCACTTTCCGGTTCAACTTCTTCAAGCAGGCGGCGCTGGACTTCGGCTTTGGCTTGTTCGAAATTGGCGTCGGACAAGTTGCCTTCGGCCTTTTCGCGCTCAAGATCAGCGACCTGATCACGGAAAATGTCGAGATTCATTTCCTTGCGGTTGGTCTTTGCTTTTGGTGCGCGCAGACCGAGCCAAAGCGGCGGCAAAACCATGACGGCAACCACCACAATCATCAGGGTGGCGAAGATGGCAAACTGGGTCATTTCGAGTTGATTTCCTTGAGCAAGGCTTCGGCGCGGCTGGTTTCGTCGGCGGATAGTGGCTTGGCTTCGTTAATTCGCGTGGCGCGCTGGCGCAAATAGCGTTGCAGGGCAAAAAGACCGAGCAGCATCAAGGCAATCGGCCCACCCCAGAGGAGTAGGGTGATACCTTTGACCGGCGGGCGATAGAGGACGAAATCACCGTAACGGGTGACCATGAAGTCGACGATTTCCTTGTCCGTCTTGCCATCCTTGATCATGCTGCGCACTTCACGCCGCAGATCCTGCGCCAGTTCGGCGTTGGAATCGGCGATGGTCTGATTCTGGCAAACCAGGCAGCGCAGTTCCTCGGACAGCTTTTGCAGGCGTTTTTCGGCAACAGGGTCGTCGGCCAGAGCTGCTTCGGTCGTGCTGGAGGCAAATGTTACGGTCGACGCGAAAAGCAGCGCAAAAATTAGAGCAAAAAATTTCATTTGTTCAACTCGGCGAGCAAAGGCATGATTTTCTTGCCGAGAATTTCGGGCGTGATCGGCCCGGTGTGTTTCATGCGAATGACGCCGGCCTTATCAATGACATAGGTTTCCGGCACACCGTAAACCCCGTAGTCGATGCCGACGCGGCCATCAAGATCCATCACCGTCAGTTTGTACGGATCGCCGTGATCAGCCAGCCATTTGTTGGCGCGCTGGAAGGCGAGCTTTTTCTCTTCATCGGCCGGCATCTTGCTCATGTCGAATTCGCCATCGCCACGCACTTCCTTGTAGTTGAGGCCGAGCAGCGGCACATCGACTTTTCGGGAAAACTCGACCAGCACCGGGTGTTCCTGCCGGCAGGAGACGCACCACGAGGCCCAGACATTGAGTAGCCAGACCTTGCCCTGCATGTCTTTCGGGCTGAGGGTCTTGTCAGGTGTGGCGAGGATATTCAGTGTAAAGGACGGCGCCGGTTTGCCGACCAGCGGCGAAGGAACTTCGCGTGGGTTGAGGCCGAGGCCGACGGCGAGCAGGGCAACGAGGGCAGCGAAGCCGCCCAGGATCCAGAAATAACGGTTCATGCTGTTTGAGTTCCTGCGGGTTCGATGCTCGCAGCGGAGCGGGATTTGATGCGGTAGCGGCGGTCAAGCATGGCCAGCAGGCCTCCCAGTGCCATCAAGGCACAGCCGCCCCAGATCCAGTCGACGAAAGGTTTGTAATAGACGCGTACCGCCCATTCAGCATCCGGTTTGTCGCGGTCGATGGGTTCGCCGAGCGAAACATAAACGTCGCGCAGGAAGCCGGCATCAATCGAGGCTTCGGTCATCGGCATTTGTGATGAATGGTAGTTGCGCTTTTCCGGATTCATTTTGCGCTGGAACTTGCCGTTGATCGACAGATCGAAGTCACCCTGAGCGGCCACGTAATTCGGGCCTTCAACAGCTTTTACGCCGTTGAAAGTAAAGTGGTAGCCGGCAACATCAACGCTTTCGCCGGGTGCCATCTTGATGTCTTTTTCATCCTGGTAGCTGGAAACCATGGTCACGCCGACGACAAAGACGGCAATTCCAAAGTGCGCCACGTGCATGCCGAAGAAGCTGCGCGGCTGTTTGAGGGCGGCGCTCAGGAAGGACTGGTTGCCACGCGTTTTCTGGACGCGGCCAGTAAAGTTGATGATGCCGGAAAAGACGATCCAGCTGGCAAGCAGCAGACCCAGTGCGGTGAATGCATTCCAATTTCCGTAGAGCAGTGGAACAACGATGGCGACAACGATAGCGGCCGCAAAAGCCCAGCGCACGGTGCGCAGAATTTCCGGAATCGATGCATCCTTCCAGTTGGCGAAGGGGCCGATGCCCATCAGGAAAAGCAGTGGCGTCATCACCGGCACAAAGACGGCGTTGAAATACGGTGGGCCGACGGAAATTTTGCCGAGCGCCAAGGCATCAATCAGCAGTGGATACAGCGTGCCAAGCAGCACGGTGGCGCAGGCAACGCCGAGCAGGACGTTATTGGTGAGCAGCATCGATTCCCGCGAAACCAGTGAAAAGCGCCCTCCCAGACCAACCTTGGGCGCGCGCCAGGCAAACAACGCCAGCGAACCACCGATGACGGCGACCAGAAAGATCAGGATGAAGATGCCGCGCCGTGGATCAGTGGCAAAGGCATGCACCGAAGTCAGTACGCCGGAACGGACGAGGAAGGTGCCGAGCAGCGACAGCGAGAAGGCGGAAATCGCCAGCAACACCGTCCAGTTCTTGAAGCTGCCACGCTTTTCGGTAACTGCCAGCGAATGCACCAAGGCAGTGCCGACCAGCCAGGGCATGAAGGAGGCGTTTTCGACCGGATCCCAGAACCACCAGCCGCCCCAACCCAGTTCGTAATAAGCCCACCAGGAGCCCATCGCAATACCAAGCGTCAGGAAACACCAGGCGGCCGTTGTCCAAGGGCGTGACCAGCGTGCCCAGGCAGCGTCAAGCTGGCCGGAAAGCAGGGCGGCGATGGCGAAGGCGTAAGCGACTGAGAAACCAACGTAACCCATGTAAAGGAGCGGCGGGTGTATGACCAGACCGAAATCCTGCAACAGTGGGTTCAAGTCTTTCCCTTCGGCAGCACCCGGCAGCAGGCGGTCGAAGGGGTTGGAGGTGATCAGGATGAAAAGCAGGAAGCCGAAAGCAACCAGCCCCAGCGTACCAAGGACACGTGCCACCATGGTTTCCGGCAACTGGCTGGACAGCATGCGGACGGCGAAAGCCCACCAGGTCAGCATCAGCATCCACAGCAGCAAGGAGCCTTCGTGACCGCCCCAAACAGCGGCGACGCGATATTGCAGGGGCAGCAATGAATTGGAATGCTGGGCAACGTAGACCACGGAGAAGTCATTATTGACGAAGGCGTGGGTCAGGCAGGCGAATGAGAAGGTGACCAGCAGGGCAAGTGCGGAGGTGGCTGGCCGGGCCACCGCAACCCAGCTCATGCGCCGGTTGTGAGCGCCGAGCAAAGGCAAGGTGCCGAGAATCAGGGCAACCAGTGCGGAAAGGATGAGCGCGAAATTACCGAGTTCGGGGATCATGTTTAGTAGCTTGCTCCAGGTTTGGCCGGCGTGCCGGCTGCTTCTGCTGCTTTTTTATCTGTTGCCCGATTGCCGGCATCGTTCAATGCCTTGGCAGCTTCTGGCGGCATGTAATTTTCGTCGTGCTTGGCCAGCACTTCGTTGGCGGTAAACGTGCCATCAGCGGTCATTTTTCCCTGGGCAACGGCGCCTTTGCCTTCCTTGAAGAGGTCGGGCAGGATACCTTTGTAGTTCACCGTAATATCTTTCTCGGTATCGGTAACGATGAAGGCGATGGTCACGCCGTCAGCCTGGCGCTTGATGCTGCCTTCCTTGACTAGGCCGCCGATGCGGAAGACCTTGCCTTGCGGGGCCTTGCCAGCGGCAACGTCGGTTGGCGAAATGTAGAGAGCGATGTTGCTGTTCAATGCGTTGAGGACGAGCGCGGCGATGATGCCAAGAATGGCAAGCGCACCGCCGATCAGGGCGAGTTTTTTGTGGCGGGATTTCATTCTGTGGTGTTCCTGTTTTCAGCGCGGATTTGGCGCTTGAGGCGGGCGATGGTGGTCTTATGATTGCGCGAAGCAATGATCGGTTCAATTGCCATGATCAAGGCGGTGGCGCCGAACGAGCTCCAGACGTAAAAGCCGTAGCCGCCCATGGCGATAAAGTCGGAAAAACTGGCCCAGTGAATCATTTTTCACCTCCGGTCAGCACGGCCTTGACCCACTCGGTGTTGCGCTCACGTTCAAGCATGATGGTCCGCACGCGCATGAAGGCGATAGCGATTGAGTACATCCAGAAGCACATCGCCATCAGCAGCATGCCCCAGAGCATGGTGGTGGCCATCGACGACTTGGCCAGATTGACGCTGGAGCCCTGATGCAGCGTGTTCCACCACTTCACCGAGAAATAGATGATTGGAATATTGACCACACCGACCAGCAACAACAGCGCGCCAGCTTTGTCGGAACGGCGGTTATCGTCAATCGCTGCGGTCAACGCCATATAGCCGATATAAAGAAAGAGCAGGATCAGTTCCGAAGTCAGGCGCGCATCCCACACCCACCAGGCGCCCCACATCGGTTTGCCCCACAGCGCACCAGTGAGTAAAGAGAGGAAAGCCATCAAGGCGCCGGTTGGCGCCAGTGCCTGCGCCATCATGCCGGAGAGGCGGGTGTTGAAGGCAAGGCCGATGGCGGCCCAGAAGGCCATTACCAAATAAATGAACATCGACATCCAGGAAGCCGGTACATGGATGAAGATGATCCGGTAGCCTTCACCTTGCTGGAAATCGGTCGGTGCGACGAGCATGCCGAGCCACAGGCCGGCCAGACCGAAAACCACGGAAACGGCGACAAAGTAGGGAATCATTGCGCCAGCCAGCGGGTAAAACGTCGCTGGCGAAGCGAAGCGATAGAGATTAAAGCGATCTTTCATTCGAGGGCAATCTTCAAGGCAGCGGCTGTTGCCCAGGGGGCGAAGCCTAGGGAGGCAAAAGTCAGGGCGGCGAGCAGGGATAGATGACCTTCTCCCCCGAGTCCGGTCACCGTCGCGTCAACCGCGCCAGCGCCGAATATTAACACCGGGATGTAGAGCGGCAGAACGAGCAGGGAAACCAGCACGCCGCCACCGCGCAAACCGAGTGTAAGCGCGGCGCCTATCGCACCGATACCGGACAGCGCCGGGGTGCCGATCAGGATGGCAAAGGTGAGGACGATCAGTGCATCTGCCGATAAATCGAACTGGATGCCAAGTACCGGCGCAACCAGGGCCAGCGGCAGGCCGGAAACAAGCCAGTGAGCGATCACTTTTCCGGTAACCACCAGCCCTAAAGGATGGGGGGCGAGCGCGAGTTGTTCCAGCGTGCCGTCGCGATGGTCGTCAGCGAACAGGCGTGGCAGGGATAGCATGGTGGCGAGCAGGGCGGCGACCCACAGCACGCCGGGGGCAAGCTTGCGCAACAAGTCAGGTTCCGGGCCGATGCCGAGCGGAAAAAGGCTGACGACGATGATGAAGAAAAAAAGCGCCGAGACGATATCTGCCTGCCGGCGCATGGCCAGCTTGAGATCGCGTCCGATAACTGCGGTAATGATCTTGAACATCAGGAGAGTCGCAATTCTCGGACCGTGCCAGCCGGGATGTCGACCAGTTGGTGCGTGGTCATCACTGCCAGGCCACCGCGTTGCAGATGGCCGGAAATAATGCCGGCCAGCCAGTCGACCGCAGCCACATCGAGTGCAACAAAGGGTTCATCAAGGATCCACAACGGGCGCTTTTCCTTGACCAGTCTGGCCAGCGCCACCCGACGTTTCTGGCCTTGCGAAAGAAATTTGCAGGCAAGGTCTTCGCGCCCGGCCAGGCCAACTTGCTCCAGTGCATCAAGGGCATCGTCATCGCTCAGTTCCTCGTCAGCGAGGCGGGCGGCGGCGAGCAGGTTTTCAAGCGGCGTCAGCTCTTCCTTGATCGCGTTCAAGTGGCCGAGATAACAGAGATCGGCACGGAAGTCGTCGGACTTGATCGATTGACCCTTCCAGCGGATTTCGCCAGCTTCTGGTGGCAACAGGCCGATCAGCATGCGCAACAGACTGGTTTTGCCTGAGCCATTTTTGCCTTGCAGGTACAGCAATTCACCGGCTTTCAGCCGAAAGCCGAGGCCTGCAAACAGGCGGCGCTCGCCGCGCACGCATTCCAGATTGTCAGCTTCAAGCATTGTGGGAAAAACCGAAATAAATCAGCGGCAAATTATGAACGCGGAAGTGTACCGGCAGATTGATCAGCGTCAAACAAATGGAGGCAAGAAAAACGGGGGCCGCAGCCCCCGTTGAGATGGCTTGGTGCAGCTTATTTTTTTTCAAACGGCGTTGGACGCGGCGTAGCATCCGAGGAGGGGGGCAGGATCGGCAACTTGAAGCTTGGCTGGTCACCGGTCAGTGTCTTCAGGAAAGCAACCACCTTGGCATTTTCATCAGCCGTAAAGGTTTTGCCGAGCTGAATGCGGGCCATGGTGTTGACCGCTTCCGGCAGCGTGTTAGCGGCGCCATCATGGAAGTACGGATAGGTCATTTCAACATTGCGCAGGGTTGGCACCTTGAAGTTGAAGCGGTCGGCATCCTTACCAGTGACGGCGGCACGGCCTTCTGCCTTGCTGTCACCCTTATAGGCTTCGACTACACCAAACTTCTGGAAGGAATTGCCGCCAACGGCCGGACCATTGTGGCAGGCAATGCAGCCTGTGTCCTTGAATAGCTGATAACCAGCCAGTTCATCCTTGGTGATCGCCTTCTTGTCACCCTTCAGGTATTTGTCGAAGCGTGAATTCGGGGTAACCAGTGTTTCCTCGAAGGCTGCAATCGCTTTGGTCACTTTTTCGATGTCGACCGTGTCATTGCCAAACGCTTTCTTGAATTCGGCAACGTAACCCGGAATTGACTGCAACATGCCGACTGCGAGGGTGTGGCTAAAGCCCATTTCACCCGGATTGGCGATTGGACCGCCGGCCTGCGCCTTCAAGTCAGAGGCGCGGCCATCCCAGAATTGGGCGACATTAAGACTTGAATTGAGTACTGTTGGAGCGTTGATCGGGCCTTGCTGCCACTTGTCGCCGATTGAGGTTGGGATATTGTCGGTGCCGCCCATCGAAAGATTGTGGCAGGAATTGCATGAGATAAAGCCGGACTTGGAAAGGCGCGGATCAAAATAGAGCTTCTTGCCGAGTTCGACCAAGGCAGGATTGGTGACCTTGGCGGCCACGATAGGCTGGATCGGTTCCTTGTTGGCAGCCTGAGCTGCCCCAAAAATGGCAATGCCGGAAATAAGAGCGATAGCGGTGGATAGAGTGGTATGTTTCATTGATTTCCCCCTTTGTGTAAGAACTTGACCCTGAGATTTTCACCTTGTCCTGTATGCCGGTATTGATCCAAGTCAATGATTTTTATTGGTTTTGGTTATAGCTCTTATAGGTTGTTCCTATGGCTAAAGTGGGTAATATGCCGCGCTTGTAACAAAAAATGAGCAAGCAATGACACTTACCGAATTGCGTTACATCGTCGCTTTGGCCCAGGAGGGCAATTTCAGTCGTGCTGCCGAGCATTGTTCTGTCAGTCAGCCGACGCTAAGCGTCGCCATTGCTCGTCTGGAAGATGAGTTGGGCGTTCAGCTTTTTGAGCGGGGCAAAGGGTTTGTCAGCCCCAGCATTGTTGGCATCAAGGTGGTCGAGCAAGCTCAGGTGGCCCTCAGGGAGGCGGAGAAGGTGCGTTCGATAGCGATGTGCGGTCGCGATCAGCTTGAGGGCCCGCTGCGCCTGGGTGTAATTCACACCATTGGCCCCTACTTGTTGCCGCAACTGATTCATTCCCTGAAACTGGTGGCGCCCAACATGCCGCTGGCGATTGAGGAGAATATGACGGCTAATCTGGCCGATATGCTGCATGACAACGAAATTGATGTACTGATCATTGCACTACCGTTCGATTTGCCGGGTGTTCTGACCCGTGCGCTCTATGACGAATCGTTTCAGGTCGTGGTGCCACGTGGTCATCCGTGGGAGAGCCGGGAGTGCATACGTCCTGAAGAGGTGACAGGCGACGAAATTTTGCTGCTCAAGGCAGGTAACTGCTTTCGCGATCAGGTGTTGGGCGCTTGTCCCCAGGTCAGCAGCCCGGAAACCGATGTTCGCCTGGGGCATTCGATAGGCACCATCCGCTGCATGGTGGCTTCCGGCCTTGGGGTATCCGTGTTGCCAAGCGGCGCCTTGGGGCATCCTTATAGTAATGACATGATCAGTATCATCCCATTCACAGAGCCGGCGCCTTCACGCCGGATTGCGCTGGCTTGGCGTCCCGGATTTGTGCGGCCCAAGGCGATTGATGCGCTGTTGAAAGCCGTCAAAGGACTTATTAACCCGGCCTATCGTTTCGCTATTTGAGTTCAATTGCACCTCGCGTACTTGGTTGGCGCAAGAGAGTGAATCAAGCCTTATTTTTGCGCAGTGAGCAAAAGTGTCAGTTGAGCCGCCGGCATCGGGCGTGCAAAATAATATCCCTGCGCGGTACCGCAGCCCATGCTGTTGAGAAGGTTTGCTTGTTCGACAGTCTCGACACCTTCGGCCACAACCTCCAACCCCAGTTTTCGGGCGAGTGTGATGATGGTTTCGACGATGGCCACATCTTGTGGGTCGGTGATGATGTCCTGAACGAAACTGCGGTCTATCTTGATCTGATCGATAGGGAAGCGTTTTAGGTAGCTGAGTGAGGAGTAGCCGGTACCGAAATCATCCAGTGCCAGGCGAAATCCCGCAATACGCAGGTTTTCCAGTCGCTGCGTGGTGCTTTCAATCTGTTGCATCAAGGAGGTTTCGGTAAGCTCCAGGCATATGGAGTCCAGCGGCAAGGCATGTGCCTCGGCGCACCGGATCAATTGTTCGATCAAGCCCTCTTCATTAAAGCTGAGGGCGGAGAGATTGACGGCAATCGGCAGTCGTTCGGGCATCACGCCTTGTTCCCGCCAACTGCGCATCTGCTGGCAGGCAAGTGAGAAAATATGATGTCCCATGTGGACGATGAGTCCACATTCTTCTGCCAGCGGAATGAAGTCTCCCGGGTAGAGTAGGCCTTTTTCCGGGTGTTGCCAGCGGACGAGCGCCTCGGCGCCAATAATGCGACCGGAAGCCATGTCTACCTTGGGTTGAAAATGAAGCAGTAGTTGATTGCCGGCCATTGCCTGACGCAATTCACCTTCGCGATGGATCTTGGCGCTGGCAACCGCGCCAATCTCTTCGTTGTAAAAAGCGTAGGAATCTCTTCCCAGAGCGCGCGCCGTGCTGACGGCGTATTCGGCGTGATCGACCAGATTGCTCAGGGTATCGCTGTCGCGGGGGTAGAGGGCTAGCCCGATACTGGCGGTCAGGCGAATTTCCTGATCGTCCAGGACGAAAGGTTCCCGGATGGCTTGCAACACACGGTCGGCAACGGTAGAGGCATCGGTTTCCCGTCTAAGCTGGGAGAGCAGGATCAGAAACTCGTCGGGGCCGGCTCGGGCGGCAACCTCAATACCCTCCGGGGTATGGGCAAACCCGGACAGATCACTGGCACGAACACAATTGACAATCCGCTCAGCCAATGTTTTCAGTATGAGGTCGCCCTGAACGTTGCCAAAAGTGGCGTTGACGTCCTTGAAGTGGTCTATGTCCACAAAAAGCAGGGCGCATTCGCCGCAGTTGCGACGGGACTGCTCCAGCGTATGCGCGGCAACTTCCAGGAAGAACTGGCGATTGGGCAAGCCGGTAGTCTGGTCGTGATAGGAAAGGAAGCGAACGCGCTCTTCGTTGGCGACGGCTTCAGAAATGTCCTGTGTTATGGCTTCGGAGCTTGACGACATGGTATCGCTAGCAAGTAATACGTGGCCGTCTTCCTGAAAGACACGTTTATTGCCATTGCTTCCGGTATGGCGAAAGCGTATTTGGTAATTTTTTCCGGCGCTTAGCGCCATATGGCGGGCGTCGCGCAAGGAGGGTCGATCACCCTCGTCCACCGTTTCAATCAGGATAGTCGGGGTAATGCTCTGACGGATTTCCGGCGCCAGGCCGAAGAGTCTGGCAAATTCGTCGGAGCAGGAAAATATACCCGCATCAGGCCACCACTCCCAACTACCCATGCGGGCCAGGCGCTGAGCACCGTCCAGGCTGATCTGACTGGCGACCAATCGTGAACGGATAAAGTTGGCACGCAGGTTGTAGCGTACGCGATGAATCAGGAGATTCCAGTTGATCGGTTTCGGGATAAAGTCGCTGGCGCCAACCTGATACGCTTTTTCGATGGAGTCGGAATCGTCGAGGCCGGTGAGCATGACGATGGAAAGATCACGGCCGAATTCAGCCTGGCGCAGGCGACGACAAACCTCGAAACCATCAATGCCGGGCATCATTACATCCAGGAGGACAAGATCGACTTCCTTGCTGGCGAGCTTGGCCAGTGCCTCTTCACCGCTGCCCGCCTCGTCTACCTTGAATCCGGCACGACGCAAGGCCTGGCCGGCCATCATGCGCAGCACCGCATCATCATCGACGAGAAGAATATGACTGTCATCAAGTGAGCGGTTCATTCGGCAATTCCCTCTGGCAGCCATTCTGGAGACGACTCTGCCATGGCCTGCCGGAGAACGACAAGTTCGCTGGCGAGCGGCTCTATCTGCTGAGTGTTTGGAACGTAGGCGGGATTTTTCAGGTCCGCTTCAAGCTTTCTGGCCTTGTCCGACAGTATCAGGGCACCCACCGAGGCGCTTGATGATTTAAGGGTATGGGCCAAACGCTGGAGCGTGGCGAAATCCTCATTGGCGAAGGTGGCGGACATTTCAGTGACCAATTTGGCTGATTCCGTAAGGAATAGACTCAGGACACGACGGGCGAGAATGTCCGGATTATCTCCTCCGGCCAGAAATTGCGCAAGACGCCAGGATCGAAGGCTAAGGGCGCATCTATGGCAACAGACTGCTCCGGCAATGCAATCGGTGTTTCGTTGCGGAGATGGCGGGCGGCCTGGCCTGGAGTGAAGGGCCAGTATTCAACAATCTGTTCCCCGCGAAGGGTTTTGTCAGGTAGTCCGTCATGCCGGCGGCCAGACAAAGCTCGCGATCACCAGCCAGTGCATTGGCCGTCAAGGCGATGATCGGCAAGGGGCGGCGATCAGGGTGTTCAGCTTCCCAGTTGCGGATGGCGCGGGTGGCTGTATAGCCGTCCATCACCGGCATTTGGCAATCCATGAAGACAATATCGAAGGGTCCGCTGTGGCACACCGCATGAAAGCCCTCGGCGCCGTTGATGGCGCATTCGACCTGGCAACCGACCCGGGAAAGGATGGTTTTGGCGAGATGGCGGTTAATTTCATTGTCTTCCACCAGCAGCACACGCAGATCATGCTGGCTGTTTGCTGCCAGGGATTGTGTCGCCGGCGTTTCTTCTATGCCGTGTATCAGGCGCAGGAGTAGGGAACGCAATTCCCGGTGCAGCACAGGTTTGCTTAACAGGCCATCTGCTCCGCCAGCACTGGCATCCGATGTCGTCGCCGTCAACTTGACAAGGCGGATGCGGAGCTGGGATTCCTTGCGCGGCGGGAGACCTTGCCACTGAGGATCGTCAATCAGAAGGATGTCGAAATTGTCCAGCCTGGCCGGCAGGCTTGCCGCACATTCTGCTGACGCCCCGAGCGCCGCCAGACCAGCGGCAATATGCTGGCGCGCAACAAGCAAGGGATGGACGACCAGCGTTGATTTACCGTTCAGCAAGTCGGTGGTGTTGCTGGTCGGCACTGGGTCGGCGCACGGACGTAGCGGCAGGACGATCCAGAAACATGAGCCGTGACCTTCTTCGCTGACGAAACCGGCGCGACCACCCATCAGTTCGGCCAATTGGTGGGTAATCGCGAGCCCCAGTCCGGTCCCGCCGTAACGGCGGGTAGTTGAGGCATCGGCCTGGGTGAAAGCGGAAAAAAGTTGTTCCTTGGCTGCCGCCGGAATCCCTGGTCCGCTATCACAAACCACGATGGCGTATTCATTGGCCCCCAGTGTCAGTTCTGCCGGAGCCTCCTCGCTGCGCTGCGTGACATAGACGGTTACTTCACCTTCGGCTGTGAATTTGACGGCGTTGTTGACCAGATTGCCGACCATCTGCCGGATGCGATGGGGTCGCCAACAGGATTTCCGGCATACCGGCGCTGACGTGGCCCGCAATTTCGACATTCTTGGCCTGAGCGCGCCCGGCCTGGCCGAGAATAACCTCTTCCAGAAGCGGACCGATATGAATGGGAGATTCTTCCAGTACCAGTTTGCCTGCCTCTATCTTGGAGAAATCGAGTATTTCGTTAATCAGATGGAGCAAAGAATTGGCTGACAGGCGAACAGTATCGGCAAAATGCCGTTGTTCGCGATTCAATGGCGTTTCGAGCAGCAGATCGGTCATGCCGATGACGCCATTCATCGGCGTTCGGATTTCATGGCTCCATGTTGGTAGAAACTGCGATTTTGGCGCGATTGGCTGCTTCGGCCTGCTCTCTGGCGATGCGTAATTCGCCGGTGCGGACGTCTCACCTGCTGTTCAACTACGTCGCGGCTCAACTGCACTCCCGGTCGCGCGCCGCAATTTCGCTCAAGCATGCGGTTAAATCCGTTGATCAGAGTGCTCGTTTCAGCGGCGGGGTTTGGCTTCGACACGCAGG
>JADJMS010000050.1 GCA_016709495.1 Candidatus Dechloromonas phosphorivorans
GCCACTTTATTGACTCAGGCCGCACCCGCTTTACCTGCTCGACGAGCCGCTTTCCCACCTCGACCTCAATCACCAGATCGCCGTTCTCGAACTCTTCGCCGGCGCCGCCCGTGATTGTCGCGCAGGGGTCGTCATGGTCCTCCACGACCCGGCGCTGGCCCACCGTTTCTGTGACCGCGCCCTGCTGATTCACGGCGATGGCCGAACTGAGATTGGTACGGTCGACGCCATTTTGACGGCAAAAATCTCTCCGGACTTTACGGCTACCCGCTGCGCCAGATCGAAGACGGCAGCCGGCGCTGTTTCATCCCTGAATAGGTTTCAAAATGGTTACGCACGAAGAACGCATGCAGAAAAAGAAGGCTGTCATCGACAGCAAGATCAACGCCGCTGACGAAGAACGCGGCGTACTGGTGGTCAACACCGGCAATGGCAAGGGCAAATCCAGCGCCGCCTTTGGTGTTTGTCGCCCGCGCCCTGGGCCACGGGTTAAAGGTTGGCGTCGTGCAGTTCGTCAAAGGTCGCTCCGATACCGGTGAAGAAGCCTTTTTCCGCAACCTGCCCAAGGTTGCCTGGCACGTTGGCGGGGAAGGCCTTTTACCTGAAACGCAGGACAAGGAGCGCGACGCGGAGGCCGCCCAGCACGCCTGGTCCATCGCTTGTGGCCATCTCGCCAACCTGGAAATTGGCCTCGTTGTTCTCGACGAAATGACTTACGCCTTCAAATACGGCTGGCTGGATCTCGACAGCGTGTTGCCACCATTAACTCACGCCCTGCCATGCAACACGTCATCATCACCGGCAGGGCTGCACCGGAAGGCCTGCGCACAGCGGCCGATACGGTTACCGACATCGGCATGGAAAAACACGCCTTCCAGGCCGGCATCAAGGCGATGCCGGGGCTGGAATGGTAATGGCCAGCTGCCCCGCGCTGCTGGTCGCCGCCCCCGCCTCCGGCCAAGGCAAGACCACCGTCGCTGCGGCTTTGGCCCGGCTACACACAAGGCAAGGGCGTCGCGTGACCGTTTTCAAATGCGGGCCGGATTTTCTTGACCCACAGATTCACGCCTTCGCCAGCGGTCGACCGTGCCAGAACCTCGATCTTGGCATGTGCGGCGAGGACGATGCGCGTTGGCGCCTGGCGCGTGCCGCCGAAGATTCCGACCTGATCCTGATCGAAGGCGTCATGGGCCTGTTCGATGGCACGCCCTCCGCAGCCGATATCGCCGAGCGTTTCAACATTCCGGTCATGGCTTTGATTGATGCCGGGGCAATGGCTCAAACTTTCGGTGCGGTCGCGCATGGCTTAGCTACGTATCGCCCCAATCTGCCCTTTGCTGGCGTGCTAGCCAACCGCGTCGGCAGCGAACGCCATACAGACATGCTGCGCGAAGCCTGCCGGCCGGTATGGGCTGGTTCGGCGCACTGCCGCGCAGTGAAGATAGCCTGCCCGAACGCCATCTCGGCTGATGCAGGCCGCCGAAATCAATGACCTCGAAGCCCGCCTCGACAAGTTGGCAGATGCTTTAGCCTGCATCTTGCGCGGTCACCTGCCTAAAGCCATCAATTTTTTTCCAGCCAACCCGCCAAAAATTGAATTCCTTCTCGCCGGCAAACGTATCGCCATTGCCCGCGACGCTGCCTACGGTTTCATCTCCCCAGCCAATCTCGAAACGCTCAGCGCGCTGGGCGCCGAACTGTTTCTTCTCGCCAGTCGCCGGCGATGGATTGCCTGAATGCGACGCCGTCTGGCTGCCCGGCGGCTATCCGGAGTTGCACGCCGAAGCGCTATCGAAAAACCAGTCGCTCTGGCAATCTCTCAAATTGCACGTGTTCGCCAACAAACCCCTCTTCGCCGAATGCGGCGGCCTGATGGAGTCTGTTTGAGCAAATCATCGACAAGTCCGGCGTCACCCACGACTTTGCCGGCATCCTGCCCGGCAAAGCGGTCATACAAAAACGTTTGGCCGCACTCGGTATGCAGGTTGCCGAGCTACCGAAGGCAGGTCACCGGCCACACCTTCCATTACTCCAAAAGCGAAACCCCGCTAACCCCGCTCGTCCGCGCTCAAACGCCCGACGGGCGCAAGGGCGAGCCGATATATCGACACTTGCGCACAACCGCCTCCTACGTCCATATATACTTCCCTTCCAATCCGGGAGCAATTGCAAAACTGCTGAGTTAGGCAATCACTCCGGTTTTCTCGAAGAGATACTGAGCTTTTCTCTTGTTTTACAAACAATCGCCCTCAAGTATCCTGCACCCTGTTACATCCACATTCACGGAGACACCTATGAAGAATTTTGCCCTTATGGCAGCAGCACTGGTCCTCGGCTTTACGCTGCAGATCGGTGATGCTGAAGCCAAGCGCCTCGGCGGCGGTTCCTCCGCCGGTATGCAGCGCCAATCAGTTGCCCCAAGCAGCCCGTCTGCTAGTCAGGCCGCTGCCCCGCCGTCAAACCGGCTGCCGCACCAGCCGCCCTCCTGCGCAACCCAAACGCTCCTGGATGGGCCCACTCGCTGGTCTCGCCGCAGGTCTCGGCCTGGCCGCCCTGGCATCGCACTTCGGCTTTGGCGAAGGCCTGGCCAACATGATGATGATCGGCTTGCTGGTCATGGCCGTCGTCATGGTGATCGGTTTCTTTATGCGCAAAAAGGCTGCGGCGGCGCAACAGTCAGGCATGGGCGGCATGCAGTATGCTGGCGCCGGTGCTGACTTCGGTCGCAACGTGCCGAGCACGCCTGACTTCACGCCAGCTGGCTGTGGCGGTGGTGTTGCCGCTCCGGTTGCAGCCCCTGTCCAGGGCGGCAGCGGTTTTGTACCGGCTGACTTTGACAGCGCAGGTTTTGTCCGTAACGCCAAGGTCAACTTCATCCGCCTGCAGGCTGCCAACGATGCCGGCAATCTGGACGACATCCGCGAATTCACCACGCCGGAAATGTTCGCCGAGATCAAGATGGGCATCGCCGAACGCAAGGGCGCCAAGCAGGAAACCGATGTCGCGCAACTTGAAGCCGAAGTCCTCGACGTCGCCGAAGAAGCCAGCCGCTGCATCGTTAGCGTCCGCTTCCATGGTCTGATCAGCGAAGAACGCGGCGCTGCCGCACAGCCCTTCGACGAAATCTGGCACATGACCAAACCACGTGATGGCGGTACAGGCTGGACAATCGCCGGCATTCAGCAAGTTCAGTAATTTCTGAAGTCACAACAAAGGGCCGGTGAGCGTAATCTCACCGGCCCTTTTCTATTTTCCGGACAAAATCAGCGTTTGGTGAATTCGCGGAAGCGATTGGCCTGACCGAGCACAAGGCGGCCAAATTCCTCAAGTAACGGATAATCAATTACGGCGGGTCGTATGCTTAACTCTGTCGGGCCAAGGCGTTCCAGATTGCGCGCCTCAAAAATGATCAGCCCACGTTCAAAATCAGCTTTCCAGCGCGCATTCACGCTCAACTGATTGGTGATTTGAAACTCGGCCCGTTCAATAAACTGTCGCTCATTTTTGAAATCCTTGCAGCTGAACTGCAAGCCAAAATCAAAGAGCGCACGGCGAAAACGCTCAACAGACGGCCCATCGCGTTCGACGACAAGACAAGCAGGGGAATAAAGCTGTGTCGAAAATGAAACCAGTTCGACCAGCGCACCGGCACTCTGCGCCTGCGTCCGATAATCGGCAAAGCCCTCCTGCCAAGCAAAGCCGCCAAGCGTCAGCCCATCTGGCATCGAGTAGACGCGAGGTATTCCTGGCTTCAGGATATTCAGTTGCTGCACCAGATCATGTAGATAGAAAAATACATGTTTCAGCGCCTGGTCAATAATCTTGTTACTTTCCGAACGTTGAAGCAGTGCAGAATGTTCATCACGCTGTTGCAGCTCAGCCTGATAGCGGAGCTTGCCCAGCAAACCGATACCATCTTTTGGCACCTCGGAAATCGGCGGCGGCACGTTCTGCGCTTCAACAGCAGCTGGCTTGCACGGAGGAATGACCGGGACAATTTCTGGAAAGGCCAGATCAGCACTATCCATACCTGCAACTTCACTCGCCATTTGCTCTCGCGCGCCAGACGTTCGGCTGCATCAAGATCAAACGCTTCGATATCAGCCAACAACGATGCCTCAAGGGCATCAATATCAGCAATATCTATCGGCTTGCGTTCGCGTTTTTCGCGAATCGCATCACGAATCGCGCTCGAGGTTTTGCTTTTTATCTGGCTTGGTCATTGCCGTATCAAAATTTCAGACTACACGAATAAACCATAGTGATCCGAATATGGAGCAAGTTCAAGATGGATATCGCAAGTGTCAGTAGTTTAAGTACCGCGCTCACGCAAGAAAGACGGGCGATGCGGTGGGTACGCTGGTACTGAAAAAAAGCGCTGGATCTTCAGGCTCAATCGGTAACGCAATTGATACAGGCGCTACCGCAAGTCTCCAATCCGCCCAATCTCGGCAATAGCGTCGACGTCAAGGTTTAATATCTTCCAACCATTTGACCGATAGTGGCCGCGACTAGCAGCGCCATTCTTTCGTGGATGAGTCACTGCTGGCCCATGTCGCGGAAAATGTGAGCGTGCAGGCCGTAAGTCTCAGGCTGTCGTCTGGACCAGGAAAGCCGGCACCAGCGCATCTTTTTCAGCGCCAAAGGACCAGCATCGGCGGGCGGTTCATCCCCTTGCAGGTTGGGCAAATTGAACATCGACATATCCCACAAGGCACGATGTGACTCAGCCTGCATGCGCGTCAGCCAGGTTCAGCATGCTTTCATCAGCCTCGCCAGCAAATGCTTCGCGCAGCAAGTGGTGACATCGGCACAATCGCCGGTCATGATGCTGTTGAGATCGGCAAACAAATGCGGCTTCTGGAACATCAGATGAAACTGCGAAGCGACCAGTCCTTGTGGCGGCACCGAGCAAAGCAGCACGCACCCGCCGCTTGGTGATGCTCGAGATATTTCTGTACGACAAAGCCACCCATTGAATGACCGATCAGTACTGGTGGCTCATCCATCAGTCGACCGACGACTGCCAGATCATCGACAGCAGTCGTTGATCGAATGCCAGTCGATATGATCCCCGGCCATCGCTGCCGCCGTGGCCGCGCAGGGAAACGGCGTAGCACGGGTAACCGGCCTCGGCCAAGACCGGCATGAAGGTCTCGGTCCACATCCAGGCACCGGCGAAAGCGCCATGCACAAAAAGCAGGGTGGGTTGCCCGGTTTTACGGGCAGGCTTGCAGGAAAATACTTCCAGGCCGTCAATTTTTTCGGTTTTTATCATGGTTTTCTGTAGGGCGAGGAAGCGTGATTAAATGCGGGTTTAGTCCGCAGCGTAAAGCATTATGTTGAAGTGGATTCTGACGCTGGTGATCGCGATATTCGTGCTGGGCATTGCCGCCCCGCATCTGGCTCGCTTTATTCGCTTCGGGAAGTTACCGGGCGACGCGGCCTTTCAGTTTCGCGGCAAATCGTATTTCTTTCCGGTGGCAAGCACTCTACTCTTTTCCTTGCTGCTCTGGCTCCTCTCCCGACTCATTTAGCAAAGCTTTCACTGCCGCCACCCGCGCCGCACGCACCCGATCGGGAATTTTTCCCTTATCGCTGCACGCCGCTGCAATTTTTCCGGCTTCTACCGCGTTGACCGCAACAAGTGCCGCCAGCAGGCGTTGCGGGCTGTCGTAAGGGCGATCTTCCCAGCCCAGGCGACCGGTAAAGTCACAGAGACAGGCATCGAGCAACTGCTGAAAGCGTGCCGGGCGGCGCAGGGCATCGGTTTTCTCGAACAAGCCAACGATGGTCGCCGCACGCAGTTCGGACGAGCGATGGATGTTGCCGTGATAACGCGCCATCAGCGAAGCCAGATCGCGGCAATCGACCGGCACCTTCAAGCGGGCACATAGCTGCTCGGCCAAGTGCACACTACGCTCTTCATGGCCAATATGACGCGGCAGGACGTCGGCTGGTGTCGTTGCCTTGCCCAGATCATGCAGCAAGGCGGCAAAACGTACGGGAAGCCCGAAATTGCGGCTTGCCGATTGATCGAGCACCATCATGGTATGGATGCCGGTATCGATTTCCGGGTGATAGTCTGCACGTTGCGGCACGCCGAACAAGGCATCCAGTTCCGGCAACAGGCGCGCCAAAGCACCACATTCACGCAGCACTTCGATCATCCGTGATGGCTTGTCTTCCATCAGCCCCGTGGCCAGTTCCTGCCAGACCCGCTCAGGGACCAGATGATCAACTTCACCGCTGGCCACCATTGCCTGCATCAAGGCCAAGGTTTCCGGCGCGACTGAAAAATCGGCAAAGCGTGCGGCAAAACGTGCCAATCGCAGGATACGCACCGGATCTTCAACAAAAGCCGGCCCGACATGACGCAAAATTTTGGCCTGAATATCGCGTTGACCGTCATAGGGGTCAACCAATACGCCATCATCGCCCTGCGCCATCGCATTGATCGTCAGATCACGGCGGGCGAGATCTTCTTCAAGCGTGACCTCTGGCGCGGCGTGAAAAGCAAAGCCGTGATAGCCCGGCGCCGTTTTGCGCTCGGTGCGCGCCAGCGCGTATTCTTCCTGCGTTTTGGGATGAAGAAAAACCGGGAAATCGCGGCCTACTGGCCGGTAACCCAAAGCCTGCATGGCTTCGGGTGTTGTACCGACCACGACGAAATCGCGGTCAGCATTGGGGCGGCCAAGCAATTGATCGCGAACAGCACCGCCGACGATGTAAATTTTCATCGGCGGTTCAAGCGCTTACCGGCCAGCGCGATAGCGGAAAGAATCCAGCTTGCCCTTTGGTGTGTTGTGCGCAATGTAAGTCGTGGCAATGGCTTCCAGTGCTGTCGGATGCCAGTTGGCGGGCAGATTGCATTTACCATCGCAAACGCTGTCGACCTGCATTGAACGCAGATTATCCGGCGACATCATTGGTTGCGGTGCCAGCCACATCAGGCCGGCTTGCAGATAGGCAAGGCCTTCGCCCAACGGGATGATGGTTGCCTTGCTGCCGGTCAATTCCTTGGTGTAATCAACCAGTTCGCGCAGGGTATAAACCTTGGGGCCAACCAGATCATAGGCCTGGCCATACGTTGAACGATCTTCCAGGCAATCGACAAAAGCATCGGCCACGTCAGCCGCCCAGACCGGCTGGAAACGGGCATGTCCGAAACCGAGCGGGAAGAAAGGTACTTTGCGCAACACGCTGGCAAACATGCTAAGGAATGAATCATTCAGACCAAAGATCACTGATGGGCGGAACACCGTGACATCGAGATCGTCCTGCGCAGCCATGACCAGCGCTTCACCTTCGCCTTTGGAAGCTAGGTACTCTGACGGAGCTTTGGGATCGGCACCGAGTGCGCTCATGTGCACCAAACGACGGACACCCGTCGCCTTACAGGCAGCGATGATCTTTTTCGGGAGTTCGACATGCGCCCGACCAAAGTCCTTGCTGTACGGGAACTGGACATCACGGCTATGCAGCACGCCAACCAGATTGATCACGACGTCCTGACCCTGCATCAGTTCAGCCAGCGTCTTTTCGCAATGAATATTGGCTTCCGGCATCTCGATATTCGGCTGCATGATGAGTGCCTTGGTGCGCTCGCGCCGACGCGTCGGGATCGTCAGTTCAATGCCACGCTGTGACAGGCGGTTGGCAATGTAGGTACCGATGAAACCGCTACCCCCTAGCAGCAAGACCTTTTTGATAGCCATGTAGAACCCCGGAAACAGTATTCGATAAACTTGAATTTTAAGGCAATTTGCCAAGTTTTAGCGCACAGCAGGCCATGCACTTTACAAATATCAGATGGCAGGTGTGCGACTGAGCGCCTTTTCAGCTGCCGCATTGAATAACGACATGCTGGAACAACGAAGCGCCCGTTTTTCGCGCAATTGCTTCTCCATCACCCCCGGGTGCATGGCTAGCGCAAAGCCCCACTCCGGATTGCAGAACAGCAGTTTGCCGTTTTCCGGACTGATGTACGAAAGACGCCCAACCAACGCCTGGTCATCAAGCAGGCGAAACTCCACCCATTCACCATTTTTCAGCGGCAGGGGCCGCAAGCGGCTGAGCAGTGCCGACTCACCAGGAATATCGATGGTTTTTAAATGCAATGCGCCGGAATGCAGCTCACCCGCTTCAGGCTGTGCGGCGACGGGCACCGTAAACAGGCCCGGATCAATGGCCGGCACGCCAAGCGAGGGGGCATTTTCTGATGGCGCCTGTACGATTCCACGCAAAGCAGCAGTCTGGAGCGAAAAGCAGGTATCAAGAAAGTTGACACGAACCTCTTCCGAGACCTTGATGCGTTCCATACCCTTGCTCAACAACTGCAGCATGACCGGCAGCATGCGCGAAAGCCGCTTGCGGTCTTCCGCTTCGGTCTTCGGCTGAATGCTCCATAACAGGCTGTCTATGACCGCGTTGTGCTCTTGCCAGGCGGCACTATCCTCACCATGTTCAACCCAGACTTGCAGCAAAACCTTGTACCAGTGCTGGCGCAAAAAATTTGCAATCCCTTGTGGCACGCCGCGCTCACAAAAGGCTTCAATCACCTCCTGACAGCGCGTTTCAGCCAGACCATGCTGATCCATTCGCGTCAGAAGCGGTAGCCAATCACTGACTGACTGGGCGATTGCCTGATCGCGCTCGGCGATCAACGCATCCAGTTTGGCCACATAGCGCTCAAAAACACCAAGGTCGTTGGTGAATTCACTGCGAACATGGGCTGCAACGCTCAAAACCTGCAAGCAAACCAGATGTTTCGATGTCACGTCCTGCGGCAAACCCAGCACAGCCCGCGCCATGCGATCAAACAATTGCCGTGCCGGGTGCGCTTCATTGGTGAAAAAGGCGGGATCAAGCATGGCCGCCTTGAGCATGGGGATCTGCAAACTGGAAAGCGCCGACTTGATCGCTTCCGGCAAGGCCGGCATGTCGAAAATAGCTTCGAAAATCAGCGCCAGCGTATCGATAGCTGCCGCCTCAGGCGCGGCATTGGGAATGCCCAACTCGGCTGACTTGATCGGCCGCCGCATCGTTTCTCCGGATGGGGCAGAGTCATCAAACAGGCCGGGTATCAAATTTTCGAGCGAGGGCACACCATCCGTCAGCGCTATGGAGGCCGGCAGTCTGCCTAGTTTTTCCAGTTCATCAAGCCGTGACAACAGGCGATCAAACATGGCTTGTGAAAACAGGCTGGCAGAGGCTCCGCCTCCTCCTGATTGCAGCGGGCCACCACCGGGCATTTGCGCCATCAAATTCTGTTGCAGCGCGGCGACTGGATTGGCAACGCTCGTTGCAACCGGTTTGGCGCCAGCCATCGCATCTGGCGCCGAAATGATCGAAGGTTGAGCCGCATCAACGTGCCGTTTTTCAAACAAGGCATTTAGATTTGCGTAAAGAACAGGCAAGTTGCTGGCGAAATAATCTTCCAGCCGCTCGACACGTGCCAGAGTCTTGTCATGTCCCTCACCCAATTCACTACACATCTGCAACAAGCCGGCAGCCATGCCTTTCGGGCCAACCGGATTATCCGATTTAGGCAGATCGGGCCGTTTCAACAGAGTGACAAAGCGCAAGTAAACGCGCCACAGATCTCCGCCCGTCTTTTCGAGCAATTTTGCCGAAAATTCGCTAAGCCGAATATCCAGTTCCAGATCGTTTTCATGAACCAGCGAAATACGCGAAGCGGTCAGCCCATCAGCATCATCAAAGCCGCCCCGACGTGCCGTCGATACCATTTCGTCAAAATACTCGGCAACGCTCTGAACGAAGACTTTTACCGCAAGATCAGTGACTGGCTCAGCTTCGCGCAGCAGCTGGCCTAGTTCTTTTAGATAAAGCGCACGACAATCAGCAAGTATTTTTGCTGAATCATCTACTTCGCCAGAAATGACGGGGGAATTATCCACTGTTTACTCGAGGCAGTCTTCGTATCGAAGCCTCCCATATTAGGGCAAATCACGGTCTTTTAGTGGGTCGGCGGAGCGTGGCGCCACGGTGCCGAGTCGTTTTTTCAACGAATCCGGCTGCCCGGTGAACAAAACCGAGTAATAAACCGAGTTGCTCATGACTTTTTTGACGTAATCGCGGGTTTCTGAGAATGGAATCGTCTCGGCATAAATCGCCCCTTCCAGTGCTTGCTCAGCGCGCCATTTTTTGGCTCGCCCCGGTCCGGCGTTATAGGCAGCCGAGGCAAGTACCGGGTGATTATCGAGATTTTCCATGACGAGGCGCATGTAGCTGGTACCGAGCAGGACGTTTATTTCAGTATTGTTTACTTGGCTGTGGCTGTAATCGCGCAGACCAATTTTTTTGGCGACCCACTTGGCAGTCGCCGGCATCAATTGCATCAGCCCGGAAGCACCAACATTCGATTTGGCACCCGTGATAAATCGACTTTCCTGACGCATCAGCCCGTACACCCAAGCATCATCCAGCGCTTGGTTTTGCGCCGCCGGCCGCACCTGTTCGCCATAGGGCGAGAGAAAACGCAGGCTGTAGTCGTGCTCGTTTTTGGTCTTGTCGGCGGCGGTGATGGCGCGATCCCAAATCTGATTGCGCTTGGCCAGATCGGCAGCCGCCAGCAATTCGCGGTCATCCATGCCACGCAGCGACCAGTTCCATTCACGAACGCCTTCGGTGCGCATTTCCAGCCGGAAGAAGGTCATGGCGCGCTTGATAGCGGGGTTCTGACGGGCAGCAGTCTGCTCTTCTGCCGTCGGCGCCTTGGCTTTCGGCGGCGGCATAATCGAGCGACCCAATTCTTCATCGGCCAGATTGCCGTAGAAATTTGGCTGGCCGGCAATTTTTTCGAACAATGCATCGGCATCCGTTGTACGACCACCGGCCTTGAGCGCGCGACCTAACCAATAAGTCCATTCCGGCAGAGCAGCCAGAGTCTGCGGCATGGCTTCGATGGTTTTGTGCACAACGCCCCATTCATGGGCGCGCAAGGCGGCACGGACTTTCCACTGATAGCCGTCATCGGAAAGCGGGGCTTTGCCAGCCTTGGCGTACCAGTCGAGGGCTTCCGGCATATGACGCTTGGCAGCCTGCAGGCCAACCTGGCTCCAGGCCCACTGCTTTTCCGAATCCTGCAAACGTGACTGAATTTTTTCCAGCTCATCCGCTGCAAACCGCGGGTCGTTCGGAGAGATACGCTGGATGGCGATTGCCGCCAGTTCGCGACCTGGCCGTGTGGAGTACCAGTTGGCCGGTTGCCGCGCCAGATAGCCGGGGCCACTGGCGATTACCGCATCGACAGCACGGGTTTCCGGCGTCTGGCTGGGCGGCAGGTAGAACATGGTTTGCTTGGCCCAATTGACGCGATTCGCCTCAAATTGGCGCCGGGTGCGCGCCCAGACATCGTCGGCCAGCACACGCTTTTCCCAGATCAGGGCTTCGAGAACCGGTTGGCAGGCCTCTGGCGGCTCAAGCTGAGTTAGCCAGGTTTTTCGGCTTCATCGAGTATGGTTTTATCGTTGCGTGCCAGTCGGGCTTGCTGGGCATAGCAGGTGACATCCGGTTCCGGGGCGATCAGCTTGGGGAATTCAGCATCAACTTCCGGCCATATGCCGCGTTTTCCAAGCCAGCGTATCCAGTCGGCGCGGAGTTTCTCGGCGACATAGCTTTTTTCATAACGCTCGAAGAAACTGCGCAGGGCAACATAATCGCCCTGATCCATGTTCATGCGTAACTGGTAATTTTCAACGTAGGGCGCCAGATCGTGATTGCCGATCAGGCGGCGTTACGCTCCGGTTTGTTGCGGTCGCCAGCGCGGAAAGCGTCACGCGCATAGAGGAAGGCACTATCCCGACTATCCTGGGCGAACGATGGAAGCGAGACGAAAAGACAGGTGATGAAACTGATAACTTCATGCTAGATTTCACTAATGACGGAGCTATTCGAGGATAACACGGGCTGGCGACGGGCACTGCGGCGCGAGATGCAAATGCGGCGTGCCGGCCTGAGTGCGGACGCGCACGCCGCGCGTTCGGCGCAGATTGTCGAACACCTGCTCCGCTTGCTGACACCGCCCGCCATAGCCGGTTTTTGCTGGCCAATCAAGCACGAACCGGATGTACGCCAGGTGCTTGAACACTGGACCAAAGCGGGCCACGCGCCCCTGCCGGTGGTCACCGCCGAAGCGACGCCGCTCGCCTTTCCGTCCCTGGTCTTCGGAAACCCAGCTGGAAGAAGATCGTTACGGCATCCCGACCCCGGTTGATGGCGAATTCGTCCTGCCCGACTTGCTTCTGCTGCCGCTCAATGGCTTTGATGCCGCCGGCTATCGCCTCGGCTATGGTGGCGGTTATTTCGACCGCACGCTGGCCGCATTGTCACCGCGCCCGCTGGCGGTTGGCGTTGGTTTCGAGATCAACCGGCTGGACAGCATTCGACCGGAAGTTCACGATCAGCGCCTCGACTGGATCGTTACCGAAGCCGGCGCGTTCAAGCCAGTTGGCGTCTGAAACCGTAGATACCGAGCGCGAAAGCGCCGAGATCAGGCTACCAAGCAAGGCCTGACGCAGATCGTAAAGCCCGGTGCGCAAGGCCAGCTCCAGCGTGTAGCCGTGAAATAGCGCGAGCAACATGGCGGCGACGGCCATCACCATCCACGAGCGGCGCAGGCCGGCCGCCAAATCTTTGCGCACAAAAACTTCGGTTGCCCAACCGGTGGCCAGCGACTGGCTGATCAAAGCCAGCGCCAAGGCCCACAGGCTCATGACATAGGCGCTCATGCGCTGCGGCAGGCGGTCGCAAAGCGGCTCAAAGCCTGATCCAGGGTTTTCCGGGTACAGCCAAAATTCAACCTTAGCCAGCCCGGCGCGCCAAAGTCGGCGCCATCCGACAAGCCCAAGCCATGCGCCTCGAAGTACGCGGCGGGCTTCTCAAGACCAGTCCACGCACATCGATCCAGGCCAGATAGGTCGCCTCGACACGGGACATTTTTACGCCTTTTTCGGCGTTGACCGTAACAAATGCCTGATCACGGTTGCCACGCAAATAAGTGATCAATTCGTCGTGCCAATCGGCGCAATCGCGGTAGGCGGCTTCACAGGCAGCGAGGCCGAGGACGTTCACATGCGGCACGATGCCGTCCATGGCGCGGAGAAATTTCCGGCGCAGGCCGGCATCGGGTATCACCGCGAAGGCGCAACCCAAACCGGGGATGTTGTAGGTTTTTGACGGCGCCATCAGCGTAATGCTGCGCTTGGCCGCTTCCGGCGACAGGCTGGCGAAGGGAATGTGGCGTTTGTCGGCATCGAGAATCAGGCCGCAGTGGATTTCGTCGGAACAAACCACCAGATCGTTTTCTTCTGCAAAACCAGCCAGATCAAGCAGTTCGTCACGGCTCCAGCAGCGACCCACCGGGTTGTGCGGGTGGCAGAGCAGAATAGCTTACTGGTTACGGTCAACGCGTTTTTTAGCGCAGATTTTTCCCAATGCCATTCACCATTGCTTTGCGTCAGTTCGCAGCGATTCAGCTGGCGCCCGGAAAACAGCGGGGCAGAAAGGAAGGGCGGGTAGATCGGCGTTGCCGTCAAAACATCGCCATCAACTGCCCGGCAGGCGACGTTCAGCCCAGTCACCAGCCCCGGCAGCCAGACGATCCATTCCGGCTCCATCTTCCAGCTGTATTGGCTTTCAAGATGAGCGAGCACTGACTCCGTTAGCGACGGCCACGGTCCGCCGTAGCCAAAAACGCCCTGCCCGATGCGTTGCTGCAAGGCGGCCAGCACCGGCGGCGGCGCGGCAAAATCCATGTCCGCCACCCAGAGCGGCAGGATGTCGCGGCCGGCGTACTTGCTCCATTTGATGGAGTCGGTGCCGCGCCGGTCGATGGAAGTGTCGAAGATACTCAAACGAGGGTTCAAACTTCTAGGTGCTGATACAAGGCGGTTGAAAGGTAGCGTTCGCCGAAGGAAGGAATGATCACAACGATCAGCTTGCCAACATTTTCCGGGCGCTTGGCGAGTTCGAGTGCAGCCCAGGTGGCGGCACCGGAGGAAATGCCGACCAGCAGGCCTTCCTCCGTCGCCATGCGCCGCGCGATGGCAAAGGCATCGTCGTTGGTGACACGGATCACCTCATCGTAAATCGCAGTGTTCAACACGCCCGGCACGAAGCCAGCGCCAATACCCTGAATCGGGTGCGCCCCTTGGCGCCACCGGACAGCACTGGCGAGGCATCAGGTTCGACGGCAACAATTTTGACGCCCGGCTTTTGCCTTCAGCACTTCGCCGACACCGGTTATCGTGCCGCCCGTGCCGACACCGGAGACAAAAATATCGACCTGGACCATCGGTATCCGCCCAGATTTCTTCCGCCGTCGTGTTGCGGTGGATCGCCGGGTTGGCCGGGTTCTCGAACTGCTGCGGAATGAAGTATTTGGCATCCGCCTCGGCCAGCGCCTTGGCTTTATTGATCGCCCCGGTCATGCCTTCCGGCCCCGGTGTCACAATCAGTTCGGCACCGTAGGCCTTGAGCAGCAGCTTGCGCTCGCGGCTCATGGTTTCCGGCATGACAAACGCGCCTTGATGCCACGCCGGCGCAAACCATCGCCAGACCGATGCCGGTATTGCCGGAAGTCGGCTCCAGCACCACGGTATCCGGGCCGATCTTGCCGGCAGCGATGGCGGCATCGAGCATGGCTGGCAGCAATCCGGTCCTTGACGCTATGGCCGGGGTTGAAAATCCAGCTTGGCGGCAACCGTCGCCCACGCAACCAGCAGTCAGGCGATTGAGTTTGACAAGCGGCGTGTTGCCGACCAGTTCGGTGATGTTGTTGGCGATTTTCATTGATTCAGCTCCGGATAAGGATGAGGATTTGGGCGACTCGCTGCTTGCTGTGGGTAGGTCGGCAATCTGATTGCGCGTCACCGAACAAGTTGCCGAGGCCAACGCAAAGCCTGCCGCCTGGGCCGCAACAAAATCCTGCGCGGTATCGATACCGGAAACCTCAAGCACGATCCCGGCCAGACGGCAGGCAGCCAGCGCCTCGGCATCCGGCTTGCCATCAAAGCGGACAAACTCCGGCTGCAGGGCAACTACCGCCGCCACATCGCGGCTCAAAACCGGGTCGCGCAGCGCCAGCCGATAGCCGCGCTGCCGGTAGTTCGCTATGGCAGCCGCCAAGCGGCCATCGCTGCCCAACTGGCTGGCAGAAAATTCAAGCACGATATCTTCCGGCGCCAGCCCGCAGCGTTTCAAAATGGCCTCGTAGACCAGACCATGTTGACTCGGCACCGCCAACAAATGGCGTGGATCTATCGCCAATTGTAGGTAACCACCCACTTTGTCGCGTTGCGACAGCAAATTCAGTGCGTGCAGGGTGCGGCACAGTCGGTCAAAGTAAATCAGCGATGCCGCCGACTCGCAGGAGGCATATGCCACCTCGCTGCTGACCGGTGTTTCATCCTCCTGCTGTGCGCTGAGTAGCGCCATGTGACCGACAACGCATTCCTGTCGTAAATCGACAATCGGCTGAAAGAGCGAAGTCATCTGCAGCCCGCGATGCCAGGCCGCAACGCGCTCGCCCTGCAGGTACATGGTGCTTTCTTCGCTGGTGTCTGGGGGCATTGAAGTAGCGGATCAAGTCGGTCAATGGCATGGCGTTTCCCTGGTCTTCAGGTAAATCTGGTCAAAACTACCGCCGTCGGCGAAGTGAGTCTTCTGCGCCTTCTGCCAGCCACCGAACGTATCATCGATTGTCACCAGCTTGATCTTCGGGAATTGCGCGGCGTACTTTGCCGCCACCTTGGCATCACGGGGACGATAGTAATGTTTGGCGGCGATGTTTTGTCCTTCCTCGGAATATAGATAGTCGAGATAAGCCTGCGCCGTCAGCCGCGTGCCGCGCTTTCGACCCTTATCAACCACCGCGACCGGCGGCTCGGCGAGATGGAGAGGCTCGGCGCAATGATCTCAAACTTGTCCTTGCCAATTTCATTGACTGCCAGTTGCGCCTCATTCTCCCAGGCAATCAGCACATCACCCAGGCCACGCTCGACAAAAGTTGTCGTTGAACCCCGGCACCGGAATCAAGCACCGGCATTCTTGAAGATGGCCGTCCCAGTTCCCTTCGCCTTCTGCTCATTGCCACCCGGCTGCTTCAAGGCCCAGGCCCACGCTGCCAGATAATTCCAGCGCCCCGCCCGAGGTCTTCGGGTTCGGCGTAATGACGCTGGTACCCGGTCATCGAGATCTCCCCAATCCTTGATCGCCTTCGGATTACCCTTGCGCACCAGAAAAACGACGGTCGAGGTATAGGGAGAGGAATTGTGCGGGAAACGTTTTTGCCAATCAGCCGGGATCAATTTGCGCTCAACCAGCGCATCAATGTCAAAGGCCAGCGCCAGCGTCACGACGTCCGCCTCCAAGCCGTCACGCACGCCCATCGCCTGCTTGCCGGAACCACCATGCGACTGGCGAACATTCACCGTCTGGCCGGTTTTAGCCTGCCAATGCTTGTTGAAAGCCGCATTGAAATCCTTGTACAGCTCACGGGTCGGGTCGTAGGAAACGTTGAGCAGCGAGGTTTAAGGAAAAGCCGTGCTGATGCCAAGTGTTACGGTCAACGCAGCAATCAGGCCAAATTTTTTCATGGGAAACTCCAGTCATTGAGATAAATCTCGGGATGACTGGAGTCTAAGCAGTGATTGTTATTCTGTGAAAGAATGATTAATCACAAAAATATAACCAAAATGAATTAACCGAGAAATAGCTTGTACGCCGGATTTTGGCTTTCATCCCAATGCGCGTAGCCAAGTGTTCAGGAACTCCTTGAATTGCCCCATCTCGCCCGGCGGCACTTGCATGCCGACCAGCGCGCTTAAGGGTCGGCACCGTGGTTGCGGTAGTGGAAGGACTGATGTTCAGCCGGCGCTCATTGCGTCAGGAAGTGCATCAATACACCGGGCTTTTCCGGGAAACTCGAAGCGATAGAGCAGTTCTTGCAGACCCTTTTCACAGCCGGGGCGTGGCCCCCGACCATGTGACGAATGTGGTTCTTCGCCATTTCGTCATCGGTCGATCTAAGCGTCGGGTAGCGGCACGTGCTTGACTAGTTGTTCGACGAGTTTGCCCAGATTCATTACGGTCCAACAGACCTGAGTGCCGACAAAAACATGGGCTTCTCTCGCGGTGTGATAGCGACGAGGTGAATTCAGTAACGTTGCGCTTGCCAGCCAGGCCGAGGAATTTTGTAGCGCCGAACTTCAAAGGCAGCGTGACGGCCCGGCACCGCCTACGGCGTTCACCGACTTCCAGCGCGCTCGGCACGACGAAGCGCAGACGGTCGAAAGTTCACTGTTGGCGCGAACGAAATGGCGTCCCAGGTTTTTGTCCTTAAGCTTGTTCTTGCGCGCGTACTCCTTGGCCCCCGGCCACCGCCAGCGCACCAGCGGGTTCGAGGATAGAGCGCGTATCTTCAAAACGTCCTTGATCGCGGCGCAGATGGCGTCAGTGTCGACCAGGATCATTTCATCGACGTATTCCTTGCACAGGCGGAAGGTTTCTTCGCCCACGAACCCGGGCGCCGCCGCAAAATCGGCAAACAAGCCAACCTGCCTGAAAGCGCACGCGATGGCCTTGGCCAGGACTGGGTCATCACATCAGCATCCCTTGGCTTCAACGCCGATGATCTTGATTTCCGGGCGCAGACAGCAGTGAAACCGCCCACCGGCGATCAACCACCGCCACCAACGCAGCAGAGATGGCGTAGATCGGCCGTTGTGCCGTGAATGCTGGCGCAAGTTTCCATGGCGATAGTGCCTTGACCGGCGATCACCTCGGGGTAGTCGAAGGGATGGACGAAGGTCAGCTTCTCCGGTTTTCTCAGCTCCAGCGCGTGCGTAAAGGCCTCATCACGGAATCGCCGAACAAGACGCTTCGCCGCCCGGTTGCGCACGGCATCAACCTTGATGCCCGGTGTCGAAGGATCGGCATGACAATCGGCCGGACCCGACCCTGCTGCAGACATCGCCACGCCTTGGGCATGGTTGCCGGCTGACGCGCAGATCACACCGCGCTTGAGTTTCTCAGCAGAAAGACTGGCAATCTTGTTGTAAGCGCCGCCGAATCTTGAAGGAAAACTCCGGCTGCAGATCTTCACGGCGAGAATAATCTTGTTACCGACCGGGCCTGCCCGGAAAGGTTGCTGGCTAGCAAGTTCGAGCGGCGTTTCGATCGCTACATCATAAACTGTGTGCGTTGAGAACTTTTTCGGATAATCCGGGTGCATTTGGCGCAACTCATTAAGGCGAAGGGAGATTCTACGGGTGGAAGTGAGCAAACGTCACGGCGGAAAGCCGAGGCTTTGGGGCTTTCGCCACTCACCGTTCCGCAAACTTTTGGTTTGTGCCTACTGCTAGCGGATCATTCCGGTTGAGTTCCCGATGCAACAATCAACACCACCCGCCAGTCTCTTTTGGGAAGCCTTCCGCTTCTGGCTCAAGCTCGGCTTCATCAGCTTTGGCGGCCCGGCCGGACAGATCACGATGATGCATCAGGGGCTGGTCGAAAAACGCCGCTGGCTGCCTGAAGGCCGCTACGCGCTCTCATTGCATGGTGGTGCTCCGGCCGGAGGCACTGCAACTGGCGACCCACCCCGGCTGGCTGATGCACCGCACGTGGGGAGCATTGCTGCCAGGCATTACTGTTGTGCCCCGCCTCGTTGTTCATCCGATTTTTCTGTCATGGGATTATTGCCTACGGAAATACGGTACCACTGGTTCCGGGCTGTTGAAAGCATCAAACCAGCAGCGGTCACCGCTACTCGTTTAGCAAGCGGCCTAGGCGCAGGTTCGCGCCTTGAAGAACAAAGGCTTGTGGGCGATTGCAGCAGCAGCTTCCATCGCAATTTCGCCTTCGGCACGCCGTTTCCGATGATTGTTGTGGCAGCAGCGCGGATTGGTTACGCCGGCGGACGCTTGCGGCCCGATTGGTTCAAAGCTTCCGACCAACGCCGGAAAAAGTGCCAAATTTTTTGGCCGGCGCTCTCATCGATGACCAACACGCCGACGCCGGAACATGCCCGCTGGCCGCGCCGCTTGCCGCCATCGGCCTTCGGCTCTGCCAATGGGTGCGCTCACCAGCATGCTCGGCTGGCAACACACGCGCTTCAACAAAAATGGGCTGGTTCTTTCCCAAGGCCGCCCTGCTCACCTTCGGTGGCGCTGACGCGGTTTTCGTTTATCAAGGGTGCAGTGACGCATTTCGGCTGGCTGACGCCGACCCAGATGATCGACGGGCTGGCCCTAGGTGAAACGACACCGGGTCCGCTAATCATGGTCGTTGCCTTACGTGCGACTTTGTCGGTGGCTACCAAACGCCCAGATGCTGGCGCTATTCCGGACCGGAAAACCGCTTCCTGGCCGGTGCTTTGGCGGCCAGCCTGGTCACCTGGTTTCACTTTCCTGCCCTCGTTCGTCTTTATTTTGCTCAGTGGGCCACTGGTAGAAACAGCGCACGTCCAGCTGAAATTTACTGCGCCACTCACCGCGATTACTGCTGCGATGGGACGTACCATTCTGGCGCTGTTTTTGGCTTCGTCCTTTGGCCGCAGGGCATTAATGGCGGATTGACTGCGGGTTTCAGCGACTTTGCGCTGGCTGCCGCACTCGCCCTCTTCCACTTCCAGCAAAGTATCCACACGCGTCATTGGCCTGATTCTTTACTCGGCTTGTTGATCAAGATCAGTCACCAGACGAACTGAAACTTTAGACCCATCCGCCAGTCCTGTGCCCACGCATGTTGCTTTGCAATACGCTAAAATCACTTTTTGACGGACCACAGGCCATTCCATGACTGCCCGCTTCGCGCGAAATACCTTACAACTGCACCTCGTTCTCAGACGCGAGATCGTTGTCGCCTGCTCGGCGTCGACGCTTCGGAAGTGCTCGATGAGCTACGCGCTCCGGTGCGCGTTACCGCCGTTCGGCACGCGCTTTACAGTGCTGGGCGACATCTGGGTCGTGCGGCGCAGCACGTATCTAGAAGATGACCTGCTCGACAGTCGTGATCGTCGCGATGCGCTGGTTAACAGCTCTCCACCACCCGCCTTTCCGAAGTGGAAAGCGCCGCCCGAAGCGACCGAAGTGAAGATCGGAACGTTCTGCCAAGGTCAAACGTCTGGTCGATGCTGCACGCGATGCAGTCAATCGTTTCGCCGAACGTTCGCCGAAACCACGATACACGCCGCAGGTGCATAGAGAAGATACTCGGCAAGCACACGCGCAAGGACAATATCGCTTTTGACGGCCTGGCCCGCGTCTCGCCCGTCACCGACGCGACCGACTGGCGTGAATACCCCTTCGTCGTCCTCAATCCGGACACCTGAGCGAAATCAGCCACCTCGTGCGCGGCTGTAGAGCCGGCCCCTGACCATCATCGCCCGTGGCGGTGGCACCGGTTACACCGGCGGCGCCGCGTGCCGCTGACCCGCAATGCGGCAGTGATCCCCAACTGCACGAAAGCTGATCGACATCAGCCCGGTTGAAGATCTGGTGCTGCAGCCCGGCCATGAAACGCCTTATGCGACGATTCGCACCGGTGCTGGACCCGTGACCGACCGTGTTTCCGAAGCCGCCTCGCTGGCTGGGCGGGTCTTTGCGGTCGATCCGACTGGGCTTCTGCCTCGTGCGCCAGTGGCAACATCGCCATGAACGCCGGTGGCAAAAGGCCGTGCTGTGGGGCACCGCACTCGATAATCTGGCCTGGTGGAAGATGAAAGTTGATCCGGACGGCAACTGGCTGGAAGTCGAACGGGTCAATCACAATTTCAACCAAGATCCACGAACAGGAAAATGTCGAATTCCGCCTCAAGCGCTGGACCCTGGCGGCAAGCTGCTCGGCAGGGAAGTCCTGACCTTGCCGACGCCGCCTGCTGCAAAGATCGAACTGGGCAAGGATGTGACCGACAAGTTCCTCCGGTGGCATTCGCGGCGTACAGAAAAGAAGGTACCGACGGCATCATCGTCGCCGCGCTGGGTGCTGCACAAGATACTTGCCCGTGGCACGCACGGTTTGTCTCGAATTCTTCGGTTAAGTGCGCGAAGCCGTTCCTGGCTATCGTTGAAATTACCGACTACTTCAAGCCGGGCGGGAGGCCGGGCATGCCGCTGGCGTGCAACTGGCCAGTCTTGAGCATATGGACTGACCGCTATCGCCGAAGGCTGTCGGTTGTACGACCAAGGCCAAGCGCCACGGTCGATCGAAGATGGTGCTGATTGGTGATCTTGTCGGACGCTGACGAAAATGCGGTGATGGCTGCTGCTTCCGATGTAGTCCCGTATGTGCAATTTGCGTGCCGCCGAAGGATTCATTGCGGTCAACAGCGGGCGCGCGCAAAGAAATTCTGGCTCGACCGTTCACGTACTGCCGCCATTCCCCGCCACACCAACGCCTTCAA
>JADJMS010000051.1 GCA_016709495.1 Candidatus Dechloromonas phosphorivorans
TGCCAATCGCAGGATACGCACCGGATCTTCAACAAAAGCCGGCCCGACATGACGCAAAATTTTGGCCTGAATATCGCGTTGACCGTAATAGGGTCGCTAGCACGCCATCATCGCCCTGCGCCATGGCATTGATGGTCAGATCGCGGCGGGCGAGATCCTCGCACTCCAGCGTGACCTCAGGCGCGGCGTGAAAACCAAAACCGTGATAGCCCGGTGCCGTTTTGCGCTCGGTGCGCGCCAGCGCGCCCGTATTCTTCCTGCGTTTTGGGATGAAGAAAAACCGGGAAATCGCGGCCTACTGGCCCGATAACCCAATGCCTGCATGACCCCGAATTGTTGTACCGACCCCGACGTAATCGCGGTCAGCATTCGGGCGTCGAGCAATTGATCGCGGACAGCACCGCCGACGATGTAATCGGTCATCAGCGGTTCAAGCGCGCCTGACCAGCGCGATAGCGGAGAGAATCCAACTTGCCCTTTGGTGTGTTGTGCGCAATGTAAGTCGTGGCAATGGCTTCCAGTGCTGTCGGATGCCAGTTGGCGGGCAGATTGCATTTACCATCGCAAACGCTGTCGACCTGCATTGAACGCAGATTATCCGGCAACATCCGTGGTTGCGGTGCCAGCCACATCAGGCCAGCTTGCAGATAGGCGAGGCCTTCGCCCAACAGGGATGATGGTTGCCTGCTGCCGGTCAGTTCCGCGAGGTGTAATCAACCAGTTCGCGCGGGTATAAACCTTGGGGCCAACCAGATCATAGGCCACCAGCCATACGTTGAACGATCTTCCAGGCAATCGACAAAGCATCGGCCGCGTCAGCCCGCCCAGACCGGCTGGAAACGGGCGTAGTATCCCGAAACCGAGCGGGAAGAAAGGTACTTTGCGCAACACGCTGGCAAACATGCTAAGGAATGAATCATTCAGACCAAAGATCACTGATGGGCGGAACACCGTGACATCGAGATCGTCCTGCGCAGCCATGACCAGCGCTTCACCTTCGCCTTTGGAAGCTAGGTACTCTGACGGAGCTTTGGGATCGGCACCGAGTGCGCTCATGTGCACCAAACGACGGACGCTTACGTCGCCTGACAGGCAGCGATGATCTTTTTCGGGAGTTCGACATGCGCCCGACCAAAGTCAGCTACTGTACGGGAACTGGACATCACGGCTATGCACCACGCCAACCAGATTAATCACGACGTCCTGACCCTGCATCAGTTCAGCCAGCGTCTTTTCGCAATGAATATTGGCTTCCGGCATCTCGATATTCGGCTGCATGATGAGTGCTGTAGTGCGCTCGCGCCGACGGAGTCGGAATCGTCAGTTCAATGCCACGCCCGGACAGGCGGTTGGCAATGTGGGTACCGGTAGAGCCGCTACCCCCTGGCAACCAGACCTTTTTGATAGCCATGGGAGCCCGGAAACAGTATTCGATAAACTTGAATTTTGAGCCAATTGCAAGCTTTAGCGCACAGCAGGCCATGCACTTTGCAGATATCAGACGGCTGGTGTGCGATTGAGCGCCTTTTCAGCAGCCGCATTGAATAGCGACATGCTGGAACAACAGAAAGCGCCCGCTTTTCGCGCAATTGCTTCTCCATCACCCCCGGATGCATGACTGGCACAAAGCCCCACTCGGATTGCAGAGACAGCAGTTTGCCGTTTTCCGGACTGATGTACGAAAGACGCCCAACCAACGCCTGGTCATCAAGCGGGCGAAACTCCACCATTCACCATTTTTCAGCGGCAGGGCCGCAAGCCCGGCTGTTGAGCCTTGCCGACTCACCAGGAATATCGATGGTTTTAAATGCAATCCGCCGGAATGCAACTCACCCGCTTCAGGCTGTGCGGCGACGGGCACCAAGCAAACAGGCCGGGATCAATGGCTGGCACGCCAAGCGAGGGGCATTTTCTGATGGCGCCTGTACGATCCCACGCCAAAGCAGTCTGGAGCGAAGCAGGTATCAGAAAGTTGACACGAACCTCTTCCGAGACCTTGATGCGTTCCATACCCTTGCTCAACAACTGCGGCATGACCGGCAGCATGCGCGAAAGCCGCTTGCGGTCTTGCGCTCGGGTCTTCGGCTGAATGCTCCATAACAGGCTGTCTATGACCGCGTTGTTATTGCTCTTGCCAGGCGGCACTATCCTCACCATATTCCTTTGAACTTGCAGCAAAACCTTGTACCGGTGCTGGCGCAAAAAATTTGCAATCCCTTGTGGCACGCCGCGCTCACAAAAGGCTTCAATCACCACCTGACAGCGCGTTTCAGCCAGACCATGCTGATCCATTCGCGTCAGAAGCGGTAGCCAATCACTGACTGACTGGGCGATTGCCTGATCGCGCTCGGCGATCAACGCATCCAGTTTGGCCACAAACAAAACACCACCAAGGTCGTTAGTGAATTCACTGCGAACATGGGCTGCAACGATCAAAACCTGCAAGCAAACCAGATGTTTCGATGTCGTCCTGCGGCAAACCCATTACAGCCCGCGCCATGCGGTCAAACAATTGCCGTGCCGGGTGCGCTTCATTGGTGAAAAAGGAGGGATCAAGCTGGCCGCCGAGCATGGGGATCTGCAAACTGGAAAGCGCCGACTGATCGCTTCCGCAGGCCGGCATGTCGAATAGCTTGAAAATGCGTGCTATCAATAGCTGCCGCAACAAGGCGTGCCATTGGGAATGCCCAACTCGTTAACTTGATCCGGCTGCTGCGTCGTTTTCTCCGGATGGGGCAGAGTCAACAAAGAGGCCGGGTGTCAGAACTACCGAGCGAGGCACACCAGCCGTCAGCGCTATGGAGGCCGACGGTCTGCCTAGATTTAGTTCATCACGCCGTGATAACAGGCGATCAAGCATGGCTTGTAAAAACAGGCTGGCAGAAACCGCCTCTCCTGACCGCAGCGGGACACCACCGGGCATTGCGCCATCAAATTCTGTTGCAGCGCGGCGACTGGATTGGCAACGCTCATTGCAACCGGTTTGGCACCAACCATCGCATCTAGCGCCGAAATGATCGAAGGTTGGGCCGCATCAACGCGCCGTTTCAAACAAGGCATTTAGATTTGCGTAAAGAACAGGCAAGTTGCTGGCGAAATAATCTTCCAGCCGCTCGACGTGCCAGAGTCTTGTCATGACCCACACCCAATTCACTACACATCTCTGCAACAAGCCGGCAGCCGTCCCTTTCCGGGACAACCGGATTGCCGATTTAAGCAGATCGGGCCGTTTTCAACAGTGTGACAAAGCGCAAATAAACAGCGCCACCGGATCTCGCCCGTCTTTTCGAGCAATTTTGCCCGAAAATTCGCTAAGCCGAATATCGAGTTCCAGGTCGTTTTTCATGAGCCAGCGAAATGCGCGACGAGATCAGCATATAAGCATCATCAAAAGCCGCCCCGACGTGCCGTCGATACCATTTCGTCAAAATACTCGGCAACGCGCTCTGAACGAAGACTTTTACCGCAAGATCAGTGACTGCACACCTTCGGCGCGGCAACTTAGCTAGTTCTTTTAGATAAGCGCGACAATCAGCAAGTATTTTTGCTGAATCATCTACTTCGCCAGAAACCAAGGGGAATTATCCTGTTTTACTCGAGGGCAGTCTTCGTATCGAAGCCTCCATATTAGGGGCAAATCACGGTCTTTTAGGGGTCGGCGGAGCGTGGTGCCACGGTACCGAAGTCGTTTTCAAGGAATCGGCTGCCGGTGAACAAAACCGAAGGTAATCATCCGGGTTGCTCATGGACTTTTTGACGGAATCGCGGGTTTCTGAGAATGGAATCGTCTCGGCAGAAATCGCCCCTTCCAGTGCTTGCTCAGCGCCGTTTTTAGCTCGCCCCGGTCCGGCGTTATAGGCAACCGAGGCAAGTACCGGGTGAGTATCGAGATTTTCCATGACCAAGCGCATGTAGCTGGTACCGAGCAGGACGTTTATTTTCAGTATTGTTTACTCGGCTGTGGCTCCAATCGCGCAGACCAATTTTTAGCGACCCGCTTGGCGGTCGCCGGCATCAATGCATCCAGCCCGGAGGCACCAACATTCGATTTTGGCACCCGTGATAAATCGACTTTCACAACGCATCGGCCCGCTACACCAAAAGCATCATCCAGCGCTTGGTTTTGCGCCGCCAGCCCGCACCTGTTCGCCATAGGGGGAGAAAACGCAGGCTGGTCATGCTCGTTTTTGGTCTTGTCGGCGGCAGTGATGGACGATCTAAATCTGATTGCGCTTGGCCAGATCAGCCGCCAGCAATTCGACGGTCATCCATGCCACGCGGCGACCCGGTTCCATTCACGAACGCCTTCGGTGCGCATTTCCAACCGGAAGAAGGTATGGCGCGCTTGATGGCAGAAGTTCCTGACGGGCAGCAGTCTGTCTCTTCTGCCGTCCGGCGCCTTGGCTTTCGGCGGCGGCATGATCGAACGACCCAATTCTTCATCAGCCAGATTGCCGTAGAAATTTGGCTGGCCGGCAATTTTCGAAGACAATGCATCGGCATCCGTTGGCGACCACCGGCCCAGAGCGCGCGACCTAGCAATAAGTCCATTCCGGCAGAGCAGCCAGAGTCTGCGGCATGGCTTCGATGGTTTTGCGCCTAACGCCCCATTCATGGGCGCGCAAGGCGACACGGACTTTCCACTGATAGCCGTCATCGAGGCGGGGCTTTGCCAGCAGCGGCATTTACCAGTCGAGGGCTTCCGGCATATGACTTGGCGGCCTGCGGCCAACCTGGCTCAGGACCACTGCTTTCCAGATCCTGCAAACCCGAGCTGAATTTTTCCAACTCATCCGCAGCAAACCGCGGGTCGTTCGGAGAATACGCTGGATGGCGATTGCCGCCAGTTCGCGACCTGGCCGTGTGGAGTACCAGTTGGCCGGTTGCCGCGCCAGATAGCCGGGGCCACTGGCGATTACCGCATCGACAGCACGGGTTTCGGGTGTCTGGCTGGGCGGCAGGTAGAACATGGTTTACGGCCCAATTGACGCGATTCGCCTCAAATTGGCGCCGGGTGCGCGCCCAGACATCGTCGGCCAGCACACGTTTTCCCAGATCAGGGCTTCGAGAACGGGTTGGCAGGCCTCTGGCGGCTCAAGCTGAGTTAGCCAGGTTTTTCGGCTTCATCGAGTATGGTTTATCGTTGCGTGCCAGTCGGGCTTGCTGGGCATAGCAGGTGACATCCGGTTCCGGGGCGATCAGCTCGGGGAATTCAGCATCAACTTCCCGGCCATATGCCGCGTTTCCAAGCCAGCGTATCCAGTCGGCGCGGAGTTTCTCGGCGACATAGCTTTTTTCATAACGCTCGAAGAAACTGCGCAGGGCAACATAATCGCCCTGATCCATGTTCATGCGTAACTGGTAATTTTCAACGTAGGGCGCCAGATCGTGATTGCCGATCAGGCCCGCGTTACGCTCCAGTTTGTTGCGGTCGCCAGCGCGGAAAGCGTCACGCGCATAGAGGAAGGCACTATCCCGACTATCCTGGGCGAACGATGGAAGCGAGACGAAAAGACAGGTGATAAGAACTGATAACTTCATGCTAGATTTCACTAATGACGGAGCTATTCGAGGATAACACGGGCTGGCGACGGGCACTGCGGCGCGAGATGCAAATGCGGCGTGCCGGCCTGAGTGCGGACGCGCACGCCGCGCGTTCGGCGCAGATTGTCGAACACCTGCTCCGCTTGCTGACACCGCCCGCCATAGCCGGTTTTTGCTGGCCAATCAAGCACGAACCGGATGTACGCCAGGTGCTTGAACACTGGACCAAAGCGGGCTGCGTCGCTGCCTTGCCGGTGGTCACCGCCGAAGCCACGCCACTCGCCTTTCGCCCGTGGTCTTCAGAAACCAGACTGGAAGAAGATCGTTACGGCATCCCGACACCGGTTGATGGCGAATTCGTCACGCCCGACTTGCTTCTGCTGCCGCTCAATGGCTTTGATGCCGCCGGCTATCGCCTCGGCTATGGCGGCGGTTATTTCGACCGCACGCTGGCCGCATTGTCACCGCGCCCGCTGGCGGTTGGCGTTGGTTTCGAGATCAACCGGCTGGACAGCATTCGACCGGAAGTTCATGATCAGCGCCTCGACTGGATCGTTACCGAAGCCGGCGCTTTCAAACCAGTTGGCGTCTGAAACCGTAGATACCGAGCGCGAAAAGCACTGAAATCAGGCTACCAAGCAAGGCCTGACGCAGATCGTAAAGCCCGGTGCGCAAGGCCAGTTCCAGCGTGTAGCCGTGAAATAGCGCGAGCAACATGGCGGCGACGGCCATCACCATCCACGAGCGGCGCAGCCGGCCGCCCTCTTTGCGCACAAAAACTTCGGTTGCCCAACCGGTAGCCAGCGACTGGCTGATCAAAGCCAGCGCCAAGCCCACGAAGCTCACGACATAGGCGCTCATGCGCTGCGGCAGGCAGTCGCAAAGCGGCTCAAGCCTGATCCAGGGTTTTCCGGGTACAGCCAAAATTCAACCTTAGCCCGGCGCGCCAAAGTCGGCGCCATCCGACAAGCCCGGCTATGCGCCTCGAAGTACGCGGCGGGCTTCTCAAGACCCAATTCACGCACATCGATCCAGGCCAGATAGGTCGCCTCGACACGGGACATTTTTACGCCTTTTTCGGCGTTGACCGTAACAAATGCCTGATCACGGTTGCCACGCAAATAAGTGATCAATTCGTCGTGCCAATCGGCGCAATCGCGGTAGGCGGCTTCACAGGCAGCGACGCCGAGGACGTTCACATGCGGCACGATGCCGTCCATTGCACGGAGAAATTTCCGGCGCAGGCCGGCATCGGGTATCACCGCGAAGGCGCAACCCAAACCGGGGATGTTGTAGGTTTTTGACGGCGCCATCAGCGTAATGCTGCGCTTGGCCGCTTCCGGCGACAGGCTGGCAAAGGGGATGTGGCGTTTGTCGGCGTCAAGAATCAGGCCGCAGTGGATTTCGTCGGAACAAACCACCAGATCGTTTTCTTCTGCAAAACCAGCCAGATCAAGCAGTTCGTCACGGCTCCAGCAGCGACCCACCGGGTTGTGCGGGTGGCAGAGCAGGAATAGCTTACTTGTTACGGTCAACGCCGTTTTGAGCGCACTTTTTCCCAATGCCATTCGCCATTGCTTTGCGCCAGTTCGCAGCGATTCAGCTGGCGCCCGGAAAACGCGGGGCAGAAAGGAAGGGCGGGTAGATCGGCGTTGCCGTCAAAACATCGCCATCAACTGCCCGGCAGGCGACGTTCAGCCCAGTCACCAGCCCCGGCAGCCAGACGATCCATTCCGGCTCCATCTTCCAGCTGTATTGGCTTTCAAGATGAGCGAGCACTGACTCCGTTAGCGACGGCCACGGTCCGCCGTAGCCAAAAACGCCCTGCCCGATGCGTTGCTGCAAGGCGGCCAGCACCGGCGGCGGCGCGGCGAAGTCCATGTCCGCCACCCACAGCGGCAGAATGTCGCGGCCGGCGTACTTGCTCCATTTGATGGAGTCGGTGCCGCGCCGGTCGATGGGGGTGTCGAAAATACTCAAACGCTGGTTCAAACTTCTCAGGTGCTGATATAAGGCGGTTGAAAGGTAGCGTTCGCCGAAGGAAGGAATGATCACGACAATCAACTTGCCGGCACTTTCCGGGCGCTTGGCAAGTTCAGTGCGGCCCAGGTGGCGGCACCGGAGGAAATTCCAACCAGCAACCCTTCTTCCGTCGCCATGCGGCGTGCGATGGCAAAGGCATCGTCGTTGGTGACACGGATCACCTCATCGTAAATCGCGGTGTTCAACACGCCCGGCACGAAGCCAGCGCCTATCCCCTGAATCGGGTGCGCCCCCTTGGCGCCGCCGGAAAGCACCGGCGAGGCGTCGGGCTCAACCGCCGCAATTTTGACGCCCGGCTTTTTGGCTTTCAGCGCTTCGCCAACGCCGGTTATCGTGCCGCCCGTACCCACGCCGGAGACAAAAATATCGACCTGACCATCGGTATCCGCCCAGATTTCTTCCGCCGTCGTGTTGCGGTGGATCGCGGGGTTGGCCGGGTTCTCGAACTGTTGCGGGATGAAATATTTGGCATCCGCCTCGGCCAGCGCCTGGGCCTTGTTGATCGCCCCGGTCATGCCTTCCGGCCCCGGCGTCAGAATCAGATCAGCACCGTAAGCCTTGAGCAGCAACTTGCGCTCGCGGCTCATGGTTTCCGGCATGACAAACGCCGCCTTGATGCCACGCGCCGCGCAAACCATCGCCAGACCAATGCCGGTATTGCCGGAAGTCGGCTCCAGCACCACGGTATCCGTGCCGATTTTGCCGGCGGCGATAGCGGCATCGAGCATCGCCACGGCAATGCGGTCCTTGACGCTGTGGCCGGGGTTGAAAAACTCCAGCTTGGCGACCACCGTTGCCACGCAACCGGCAGTCAGGCGATTGAGTTTGACCAGCGGCGTATTGCCGACCAGTTCGGTGATGTTGTTGGCGATCTTCATTGTTCTGCTCCGGATAAGGATGAGGAATTGTAGGCGACTCGCTGCTCGCTGTGGGTAGGTCGGCAATCGGATTTCGCTTCGCCGAACAACGCACCCAGCCCGAATGAAAAACCTGCAGCCTGGGCCACGGCGAAATCATCTGCCGTTTCGATACCGGAAACCTCAATCGCGATCCCGGCCTGCCGGCAAGCAGCCAGCGCCTCGCCATTCGGTTTTTCATCAAAGCGGGCAAACTCCGGCTGCAAGGCCACCACGGCTGCCACGTCGCGGCTCAACGCCGGGTCGCGCAAGGCCAACCGGTAGCCGCGCAGGCGAAAATTGTGCACCGCCGCCGCCAGCCGCCCATCGCTGCCCAAATGGCCGGCTGAAAACTCCAGCACAATATCCTCCGGCGCCAGCCCGCAGCGTTTCAGAATGGCCTCGTAAACCAGACCATGCTGATTCGGCACCGCCAACAGGTAGCGCGGCTCGATGGCCAGCTGCAGAAAACCGCCGACCTTGTCGCGTTGCGCCAGCAAATTCAGTGCGTGCAGGGTGCGGCACAGGCGGTCAAAGTAAATCAGCGAGGCCGCCGACTCGCAGCGGCATAGGCCACCTCACTGCTGACCGGTGTTTCGTCCTCCTGCTGGGCGCTCAGGCTCGCCATGTGGCCGACGATGCGCTCCTCGCGCAAGTCGACTATCGGCTGAAACAGCGAACTCATCTGCAAGCCGCGATGCCAGGCCGCCACACGCCCGTCCTGCACATAAAGCGTGCTTTCTTCGCTGGTGTCGGCGGTGTTGAAGTAGCGGATCAAGTCGGTCAAGGGCATGGCGACTCCTATTTTTTCAGGTAAATCTGGTCAAAACTGCCGCCGTCGGCGAAGTGGGCTTTCTGCGCTTTCTGCCAGCCGCCGAAAGTATCATCTATCGTCACCAGCTTGATCTTCGGAAACTGCGCCGCGTACTTTGCCGCCACCTTGGCGTCGCGTGGGCGATAGTAATGTTTGGCGGCGATGTTTTGTCCTTCCTCGGAATATAGATAGTCGAGATAAGCCTGCGCCGTCAGCCGCGTGCCGCGCTTCTCGACCACTTTATCAACCACCGCGACCGGCGGCTCGGCGAGGATGGAGAGGCTCGGCGCAATGATCTCAAACTTGTCCTTGCCGATTTCATTGACTGCCAGTTGCGCCTCATTCTCCCAGGCAATCAGCACATCACCCAGGCCACGCTCGACAAAAGTCGTGGTCGATCCACGGGCGCCGGAATCAAGCACCGGCACATTCTTGAAGATCGCCGTCACCAGTTCCTTCGCCTTCTGCTCATTGCCGCCCGGCTGCTTCAAGGCCCAGGCCCACGCTGCCAGATAATTCCAGCGCGCCCCGCCAGAGGTCTTCGGGTTCGGCGTAATGACGCTGGTACCCGGCTTGGCCAGATCTCCCCAATCCTTGATCGCCTTCGGATTGCCCTTGCGTACCAGAAAAACGATGGTCGAGGTATAGGGCGAAGAATTGTGCGGAAAGCGCGTCTGCCAATCGGCCGGAATCAACTTGCGCTCAACCAGCGCGTCGATATCAAAGGCCAGCGCCAGCGTTACAACATCCGCCTCCAACCCGTCACGCACACCCATCGCCTGCTTGCCCGAACCACCATGCGACTGGCGAACATTCACCGTCTGGCCGGTTTTAGCCTGCCAATGCTTGTTGAAAGCCGCATTGAAATCCTTGTACAGCTCACGGGTCGGGTCATAGGGAAACGTTGAGCAGCGTGGTTTGAGCAAAAGCCGTGCTGATGCCAAGTGTTACGGTCAACGCCGAAATAAGGCCAAATTTTTTCATGGGGAACTCCAGTCAATTGAGATAAATCTCGGATGACTGGAGTCTAGGCAATGATTGTTATTCTGTGAAAGAATGATTAATCACAAAAATATAACCAAAATGAATTAACCGAGAAATAGCTTGTACGCCGGATTCTGGCTTTCGTCCCAATGCGCGTAGCCGAGGTTCTTCAGGAACTCCTTGAATTGCCCCATCTCGCCCGGCGGCACTTGCATGCCGACCAGCACGCGGCCGTAGTCGGCACCGTGGTTGCGGTAGTGGAAGAGACTGATGTTCCAGCCGGCGCTCATTTGCGTCAGGAAATTCATCAATGCCCCGGGCTTTTCCGGAAACTCGAAGCGATAGAGCAGTTCGTGCAGACCCTTTTCACAGACAGCCGGGGCGTGGCCCCCGACCATGTGACGAATGTGGTTCTTCGCCATTTCGTCATCGGTCAGGTCTAGCGTCGGGTAGCCGTGCTTGACTAGTTGTTCGACGAGTTTGCCTGATTCATTACGGTCAACGACCTGAATGCCGACAAAAACATGGGCTTCGCTCGCGGTGTGATAGCGGTAATTGAATTCAGTAACGTTGCGCTTGCCGATCAGGCCGAGGAATTTTTTGTAAGCGCCGGGCTTCTCGGGCAGCGTGACGGCCAGCACCGCCTCACGGCGTTCGCCGACTTCGGCACGCTCGGCGACGAAGCGCAGGCGGTCGAAATTCATGTTGGCGCCAGACGAGATGGCGATCAGGTTTTTATCCTTAAGCTTGTTCTTGCGCGCGTACTCCTTGGCCCCAGCTACCGCCAGCGCACCGGCGGGTTCGAGGATAGAGCGCGTGTCTTCAAAAACATCCTTGATTGCCGCGCAGATGGCATCGGTATCGACCAGGATCATTTCATCGACGTATTCCTTGCACAGCCGGAAGGTTTCTTCGCCGACAAACTTGACCGCCGCACCGTCAGCAAACAAGCCAACCTGCTGCAAGCGCACGCGATGGCCCTTGGCCAGCGACTGGGTCATCGCATCGGCATCCTTGGCTTCAACGCCGATGATCTTGATTTCCGGGCGCAGACGCTTGATGTAAGCCGCCACACCGGCGATCAAACCACCGCCGCCAACGCAGCAGAAGATGGCGTGGATCGGCCCGTTGTGCCGTGAATGCTGGCGCAGGATTTCCATGGCGATAGTGCCTTGACCGGCGATCACCTCGGGGTCGTCGAAGGGATGGACGAAGGTCAGCTTCTCGGTTTTCTCCAGCTCCAGCGCGTGTGCGTAGGCCTCATCGTAAGAATCGCCGAACAAGACAACTTCGCCGCCCCGGTTGCGCACGGCATCAACCTTGATGCCCGGTGTCGAGGTCGGCATGACGATCACGGCCCGGCACCCGACCTTGGCTGCAGACATCGCCACGCCTTGGGCATGGTTGCCGGCTGACGCGCAGATCACGCCGCGCTTGAGTTTCTCGGCAGAAAGACTGGCAATCTTGTTGTAAGCGCCGCGAATCTTGAAGGAAAACACCGGCTGCAGATCTTCACGCTTGAGAATAATCTTGTTACCGACCCGGGCGGAAAGGTTGCTGGCCAGTTCGAGCGGCGTTTCGATCGCCACATCATAAACCTGTGCGTTGAGAACTTTTTCGAGATAATCCGGGTGCATTTGGCGCAACTCATTAAGGCAAAAGGGAGATTCTACGGGTGGAGTGAGCAAACGTCACGGCGGAAAGCGAGCTTTGAGGCTTTCGCCACTCACCGTTCAGCAAATTTTGGTTTGTGCTTACACTGCTGCTTGAATATTTCGCTTGAGTTCCCGATGCAACAATCAACACCACCCGCGCCAGTCTCTTTTTGGGAAGCCTTCCGCTTCTGGCTCAAGCTCGGCTTCATCAGTTTCGGTGGCCCCGCCGGACAGATTGCGATGATGCATCAGGAGCTGGTCGAAAAACGCCGCTGGCTGTCCGAAGGCCGTTTCCTGCACGCGCTCAATTACTGCATGGTGCTGCCCGGCCCGGAGGCGCAGCAACTGGCGACCTACATCGGCTGGCTGATGCACCGCACGTGGGGAGGCATTGTTGCCGGCGTACTGTTTGTGCTGCCCTCGTTGTTCATCCTGATTTTTCTGTCATGGATTTACATTGCCTACGGCAATACGATGCTGGTTGCCGGGCTGTTTTTCGGCATCAAACCAGCGGTCACCGCCATCGTTTTGCAAGCAGCCTGGCGTATAGGTTCACGCGCCTTGAAGAACAAAGGCTTGTGGGCGATTGCAGCAGCAGCTTTCATCGCAATTTTCGCCTTCGGCACGCCGTTTCCGCTGATTGTTGTGGCAGCAGCGCTGATTGGTTACGCCGGCGGACGCTTGCGGCCCGATTGGTTCAAAGCTTCCGGTCAACACGGAAAAAGTGCCCATTTTTTTGGCCCGGCGCTCATCGATGACAACACGCCGACGCCGGAACATGCCCGCTTCCGCTGGCCGCGCCTGCTCACCGTTGCCGCCATCGGCGCTTTGCTCTGGGCGCTGCCAATGGGTCTGCTCACCAGCATGCTCGGCTGGCAACACACGCTGACACAAATGGGCTGGTTCTTCACCAAGGCCGCCCTGCTCACCTTCGGTGGCGCTTACGCGGTTTTACCTTACGTTTATCAAGGTGCAGTGACGCATTTCGGCTGGCTGACGCCGACCCAGATGATCGACGGGCTGGCCCTAGGTGAAACGACACCGGGTCCGCTAATCATGGTCGTTGCCTTCGTCGGCTTTGTCGGTGGCTACCAAACGCCCCAGATGCTGGTGCTATTCGGGCCGGAAAACCGCTTCCTGGCCGGTGCTTTGGCGGCCAGCCTGGTCACCTGGTTTACTTTCCTGCCCTCGTTCGTCTTTATTTTGCTCGGTGGGCCACTGGTAGAAACAACGCACGGCCAGCTGAAATTTACTGCGCCACTCACCGCTATTACTGCTGCGGTGGTTGGCGTCATTCTCAATCTGGCGCTGTTTTTTGGCTATCACGTCCTTTGGCCGCAGGGCATTAATGGCGGATTTGACTGGGTTTCAGCGGCTATTGCGCTGGCTGCCGCACTCGCCCTCTTCCGCTTCCAGCAAAGTGTCATGCGCGTCATTGCGGCCTGTGCGTTGCTCGGCTTGTTGATCAAGATCAGCGGTTTTTAGACGAACTGAAACTTTAGACCCATCCGCCAGTCCACCTGTGCCCGCATGTTGCGCTGCAATACGCTAAAATCACTTTTTTGACGGACCACCGGCCGCTTCCATGACTGCCCGCTTGCGCGAAATACCTTACAACTACACCTCGTTCTCAGACCGCGAGATCGTTATCCGCCTGCTCGGCGTCGACAACTGGGAAGTGCTCGATGAGCTACGCTCCGAGCGCGTTACCGGCCGTTCGGCACGCATGCTTTACGAGGTGCTGGGCGACATCTGGGTCGTGCAGCGCAACCCGTATCTGGAAGATGACCTGCTCGACAATCGTGATCGCCGCGATGCGCTGGTCAACGCGCTGCACCACCGACTGTCCGAGGTTGAAAAGCGCCGCGAAGCGACCGAAGGTGAAGATCCGGAACGTTCGGCCAAGGTCAAACGTCTGGTCGATGCTGCACGCGATGCGGTCAATCGTTTCGCCGAACGTTTCGCCGAAACCTACGACCTGCGCCGCAAGGTCATGAAGATACTCGGCAAGCACACGCGCAAGGACAATATCGCTTTTGACGGCCTGGCCCGCGTCTCGCACGTCACCGACGCGACCGACTGGCGCGTCGAATACCCCTTCGTCGTCCTCAATCCGGACACCGAAGAGGAAATCGGCCACCTCGTGCGCGGCTGTATAGAAGCCGGCCTGACCATCATCGCCCGTGGCGGTGGCACCGGTTACACCGGCGGCGCCGTGCCGCTGACCCGCAATGCGGCAGTGATCAACACAGAAAAACTGATCGACATCGGCCCGGTTGAAGATCTGGTGCTGGCCGGCCATGAAACGCCTTATGCGACGATTCGCACCGGTGCTGGCGTAGTGACCGACCGTGTTTCCGAAGCCGCCTCGCTGGCTGGGCGGGTCTTTGCGGTCGATCCGACTTCGGCTTCTGCCTCGTGCATCGGTGGCAACATCGCCATGAACGCCGGTGGCAAAAAGGCCGTGCTGTGGGGCACCGCACTCGACAATCTGGCCTGGTGGAAGATGGTTGATCCGGACGGCAACTGGCTGGAAGTCGAACGGGTCAATCACAATTTCGGCAAGATTCATGAGCAGGAAAATGTCGAATTCCGCCTCAAGCGCTTTGACCCTAGCGGCAAGAAGCTGCTCGGCGAGGAAATCCTGACCTTGCCGGGCGCCGCCTGCCGCAAGATCGGGCTGGGCAAGGACGTGACCGACAAGTTCCTCGGTGGCATTCCCGGCGTGCAGAAAGAAGGTACCGACGGCATCATCGTCGCCGCGCGCTGGGTGCTGCACAAGATGCCGCCAGTGGCACGCACGGTTTGTCTCGAATTCTTCGGCCAAGTCCGCGAAGCCGTTCCGGCTATCGTTGAAATTACCGACTACTTCAAGCCGGGCGGGGCCGGGCATGCCGCTGGCGTGCAACTGGCCGGTCTTGAGCATATGGACGAGCGCTATGTGAAGGCTGTCGGTTATGCGACCAAGGCCAAGCGCCACGGTCGACCGAAGATGGTGCTGATTGGTGATCTTGTCGGACATGACGAAAATGCGGTGATGGCTGCTGCTTCCGATGTAGTCCGTATGTGCAATTTGCGGGCCGCCGAAGGATTCATTGCGGTCAACGCCGAAACGCGCAAGAAATTCTGGCTCGACCGTTCACGTACTGCCGCCATTTCGCGCCACACCAACGCCTTCAAGCTGAATGAGGACGTGGTCATCCCGCTGCCGCGCATGGGCGATTACTGTGACGGCATCGAGCGCATCAACATCGAGCTGTCGACTCAGAACAAGCTGGCCCTCTGCGATGCACTAGCCGAATTCCTCAAGGGCGATCTGCCGCTACATCGCGGCGACACAACTCTCGACACGGACGTGTTAATCGGCGACCGTCGACAGGCTGCCATTGATTACGTTGACGCAGTCCGCCTGCGTTGGGCATGGCTGCTGGAAAATCTCGACCTGCCGTTGGCCGAAGCCGAATCGCGCTTCGCCGCCTACTGCGTGGTCGCTGGCGAACTGACCAACCGAGCCGATAACCCGACGCTGTTCCACCGTCTGCAGGATTACTCGGTGCGCACGTCGTGGAAGCAGGAACTGCATGCCCGGCTGGCCAAGATTTTCGATGGCGGCGTCTATCGCCCGATCATCGAACGCATCGAAGCAATCCACAAGGAAGTGCTGCGCGGCCGCGTTTTCGTTGCCTTGCATATGCACGCTGGCGACGGCAATGTGCACACCAATCTGCCGGTCAATTCCGACAATTATGAAATGCTGCAAACCGCCAATCACGCGGTGGAACGCATCATGCACATCGCTCGCTCACTGGACGGCGTCATTTCCGGCGAACACGGTATCGGCATCACCAAACTGGAATTCCTGACCGAAGAAGAACTCGGCCCCTTCCGCGCCTACAAGCAGAAGGTTGACCCGGAAGGACGCTTCAACAAGGGCAAGCTGATGCCCGGCGGCGACATGACGAATGCCTACACACCGTCGTTCAGTTTGCTCGGCACCGAATCGCTGATCATGGAGCAATCCGAGATCGGCAAAATTTCCGACATGGTCAAGGACTGCCTGCGCTGCGGCAAATGCAAGCCGGTATGCTCGACGCACGTCCCGCGCGCCAATCTGCTTTACTCGCCGCGCAACAAGATTCTGGCGACTTCGCTGCTGGTCGAAGCCTTCCTCTACGAAGAACAGACCCGACGCGGCATTTCGCTCAAGCACTTCGACGAATTCAACGATGTCGCCGACCATTGCACGGTCTGCCACCGCTGCGTCAAGCCTTGCCCGGTCGACATCGATTTCGGCGATGTTTCCGTGGCCATGCGCAACTTCCTGCGCAAGCAGGAGAAAAAACGTTTCAGCCCCGGCACCTGGGCGGCGATCACGTATCTGAATCTGAAAGACCCGGCGACCATCAAGCTGATGCGCTTCGGCATGATGGACTTCGGCTTCAAAGCCCAACGCCTTGCCAACAAAGCAGCCAAGGCACTTGGTCTGGTTCAGGAAACCCGCGCTCATCCGCCGGTGTCATTGGGGGCACCGACGGTCAAAACGCAGATCATTCACTTCCTCAACCGGCCAATGCCGGGCAACCTGCCCAAGCGCACCTCGCGCGCCCTGCTCGACATTGAAGACGACAAGGTCATCCCAGTCATCCGCAATCCGCGCAAGACGACCGAGGAATCGGATGCTGTCTTCTACTTCCCCGGTTGTGGTTCCGAGCGTCTGTTCTCCCAAGTTGGCCTGGCCACGCAGGCAATGCTCTACGAAGTCGGCGCGACGACCGTGCTGCCACCGGGCTATCTGTGCTGCGGCTATCCACAGACCGCCTCTGGCGACGAAGACAAGGGTCAGAAAATCACGACGGACAACCGCGTGCTCTTTCACCGCGTTGCCAATACGCTGAACTATCTCGACATCAAGACGGTCATCGTCTCCTGCGGTACCTGCATGGATCAACTGCAGAAATACCAGTTTGAGAAGATTTTTCCCGGTTGCCGCCTGCTCGACATCCATGAATATTTAATGGAAAAAGGCGTCAAACTCGAAGGTGTCGAAGGAACGCGATATATGTATCACGACCCTTGCCACACGCCAATGAAGGCTTATGCCCCACTAGCGGTCACCAAGGCATTGATGGGTCAGGAAGTGCCGCTAACCGACCGTTGCTGCGGCGACGCCGGCTCCTTCGCCTATTCCCGCCCGGATATCGCCACACAGGTGAAGTTCCGCAAACAAGAAGAAATCGAAAACGGTGCCGCCAAGCTCCGTGCCGATGGTTTCAAAGGCGATGTCAAAATTTTGACCTCCTGCCCGGCCTGTCTTCAAGGTTTGAGCCGTTATGACGATGATGCCGGCACCAAGGCGGACTACATCGTCGTCGAGCTGGCCAAACATTTGCTCGGTGAGAACTGGATGGCTGACTACGTTGGCAAAGCCAATACCGGCGGCATTGAACGCATACTTCTATGACCTTTTGGTGATAATCGTGAATTACTTCCTGTCTCGGCAGGGAGCATTTGCGTTATTACTATTCCGTCAGGAAGTTTCGTTCAATTTTAGGAGTAGCCACGGTGGACAATATGTGCGGTCATTGCGAACTATGCGTCAACTCGGGCGGAGTTTTGCTTTGGGATGGCAAGGACTGCCGTGTCGTTCGCGTTGAAGATGCCGATTACCCTGGATTTTGCCGCGTCATCTGGCGTGATCACATCCGTGAGATGACCGATTTGATTCCAAGTCAGCGCAGTTCGATCATGGAAGTCGTATTCGGTGTCGAACTTGTCATTCGTCAGTTATTTTTGCCGCACAAAATCAATCTGGCCAGTTTCGGTAACATGACGCCACATCTACATTGGCATGTGATCCCACGCTGGTCTGATGATCGCCACTTTCCCGAACCCATCTGGGGCAAAACTCAGCAGATCAAGTTACCGGAACGCAACAAGGTTTCTGACGAAACACTGGCTCTGGAACTAAAAAACCATTTTTTGCGTGAAAACATTCATGGTTGAGCCAACGATGAACCTAACCACGCTTTCAATACCTGACATGGCAACCGGTTCGGCCTATTTGTCACGCTTGCCACTCGCCAATCCAGCAGCGGCCGAACAGCAGTTGCAGCTGTTTCTTGATGCATTGTTATCTGATCCACCCCCAGCAGATACGCTGCTCTCGTTGCTCGAACAAGCCCGCATTCCGCTCTGCTTTGTGGAAGAAGAGATGGCCCGGCGGTATCACAACAAGGCGCTACCGCTTGGAAGCGAAGAGGAAACCAGCTTTCAGCTCGTTCTCTCTACCTGGGAAAATATGCGTAGTGCTTATGCACTTTGCGCCCGACTGGCTGAACCAATGGCCAGCGACCCGCAATTCAACGGCTTGATCGCAACGGTACTGCATCGCTGCCTGTATTACAGCGGAATGGTTATTCTTGAGCATTTTCGCGCTCGACGCGAACTGCCACCCGGCATCTGGCAGGATCTCCACCAGTTTTACGCTACCGCCGAGCATTGGGGTGTGGCTTATACGCCGATTGAAGATGCACTGGAGAGTAACCTGCAGGCCACGCATTGCTCCGCTGCATACGTCACCATCCTGCTGATTGATGTGGCAAGCCCGTATAGCAACTCCGTGCGTAATCTAAATTTGATTCGCCGCTGGGCTGGCTTGTGGGCTCCGTTGGTTTCTGTCCAGATACTTGATGATGATTTAGAAATACCGCCCTATATCATCGAGTTAAAAAAGGACGCCCCGCTTCATCCTGCCAACAATACCGAGAATATAGGCACTGATGCCCGGCGCCTGGATACCTCGCGTCTCGGCCTGCAGTTAAGCCACATGCTTTCCCAACTTCGCCAGCGTATGACCCCATCACAGCTCGGGCTTGGCGAAGAAACCATCGGTCACGTCATCAAATTGCTCGATCATTTGTCGCGACCATGGACACAGGCAGCGTCCCCGCGTCGATTCAGACGCTTTGCCACAGTCGGTAGCGCTCGTATTGCGGTTGGCTTTGAAGCAATGCATTTTCACATCAGTGGCCAGGAGTTTATTCAGACCGATGCCGCGTCAGCCTATTCACGCGATCAATACGACAAGTTGTTCACTTTCAGGGAAACCGCAAATCCAGGCGAGAAGCTTAACGTCCGTGCTAATGCCGACTTTCCATTAGATGACTGGTCGGTCATCAACCATTCAGCAAACGGTTTCCGACTGGCTCGCAGTTCTGCAGGCCAAAAAATTACGCACAGTCAGTTACTTTGTATTTGCCCACACGACGGCGAGCATTTCCTTTTAGCTCAAGCCAGCTGGCTGATGGAGGAAGGGGATGGTGGACTGCTATTGGGTGTTTCGGTATTGCCTGGTTTGCCGCAAGCTGTCTCTTTACGCCCCGTTGTAGCTCATGATGGTGTCCGTGAACGCTTCAGTCGCGCCTTTCTTCTACCTGCAGTCCCAGCAATCCACGAGGAGCCCTCACTGGTATTGCCAAAGAATTTATATCAGGCCAGCCGAATATTGGAGCTGCATTCCGAAGGGAAAGTCTTGCAGGTTAGACTCAAACATATTCTGCAGAATGGAATGGATTTTGATCGTAGCAGCTTCGATTTACTTTGAGCGATCTTGGGTACGCCGATTGGTGAGTGCGCTAAACTAGCGTCTTCTGCCTAGGAGGATATTATGGCCGGCATCGACAGGGATACACCGATCCCGACCGAAATCAAGCTTCACCAAAAATCGCGCTTGCTGGAATTGACATACGAGTCGGGGGAATCTCACCAATTAAGTTGTGAATTCCTTCGTGTGTTTACACCATCAGCAGAAGCACGTGGGCATGGTCCTGGTCAGGAAACGTTGCAAACGGGTAAACGGACAGTTGAGATTTCACGAATTGAACCTGTTGGCACATATGCCTTGCGACTTGTGTTCTCTGATGGCCATGACAGCGGCCTTTATTCCTGGGATCTGCTCTACAACCTCGGGCAGCATCAGGAAGAACTTTGGCATGACTACCTTAAACAAATCGAATCGCAAGAGCTTTCCCGCGACGTCGATACAACTTCACGACCCGCAAGCGGCGGCAGTTGCGGTAAACACTAAAACACCATGAAAAATGACACCACTCATTTCGGCTATCAATCTGTAGCGGAATCCGAAAAAGCACGCAAAGTTGCTGATGTATTTGACTCAGTTGCACAGCGTTACGATCTAATGAACGACCTGATGTCTGGTGGCATGCACAGACTTTGGAAAGCCTTCACGATTCAGCGCAGTGGTGTGCGCGAAGGCTCTCGCGTGCTTGATGTTGCTGGCGGCACAGGTGACCTCTCATTGGCTTTTGCCAAGCGTGTTGGAAAAAGTGGGCAGGTTTGGCTGACCGACATCAATAATGCAATGCTGGCTCGTGGTCGTGACCGTCTTCTTGATAAGGGTTACATGCTTCCCGTTGCGCAATGCGATGCCGAAAAACTGCCTTTTCCTGACGACTGGTTCGATGTTGTTACTGTTGCCTTTGGCCTGCGTAACATGACTCACAAGGATTTGGCTCTGGCCGAAATGAGGCGTGTTCTTCGTCCGGGTGGCCGTCTTCTGGTTCTGGAATTTTCTAAAGTCTGGAAACCACTGGCACCTGCATATGATTTCTATTCGTTCAAAGTCATTCCGCAAATTGGCAAATTAGTCACCAATGACTCTGATAGCTATCGCTATCTATCAGAATCGATCCGCGTTCACCCTGATCAAAATGAACTCAAAGCACTGATGGAAGGGGCTGGGCTGGAACAAGTCGAATATTTCAACATGGCGCTAGGTGTTGTAGCGCTACACCGCGGTTTCAAATTCTAAGCGCCAAGTTTATATGGCCGCCTCTTCCTCCTATTTGGTTGCGACAGCAATCAACCACGTACTGGCAAATGAGACTTGGGCAAGAGCAAAACTTGTGGCATTCGCAGGTCAATCCGCGAAAATTGAAGCATTACCACTGCAAATTTCATTATCAATCACAGCCGATGGTTTGTTTGAAACACCTTCAACCGCAAACCATCAAACGTCTGTAATCATTTCGCTCCCAAATGACGCGCCTCTAAAATTAATCAGCGGCGATAGCTCAGCTATTTTTGCATCAGCGCGGATTTCCGGTTCAGCTGAATTCGCCGAAGCACTTGCATTTGTTTTCCGAAATCTGGAATGGGATTTTGAATCAGATCTTGCCGGATTGATCGGTGATATTCCTGCCACTCGTGCAGTAAAAGCTTTGAATGCTCTGCATAGCTGGCAAAAATCTGCGTTAGTGAATGTCGCACAGAATTTCAGGGAGTACCTCACCGAGGAATCACTGCAGCTTATTCCTCAAAGAGAAATTGAAGCATTTTGTTATGACGTGAATAACTTGCGCGATGATTTGGAACGACTCGACAAGCGAATCTCTCGACTTTAATTCATAAAAAAGGGCAGCCTAAGCTGCCCTTTTTGTTTGATTCGTTTCAAGTCTAGTGCGTATGCTTCTTGAGACGGGCAATCGCATGCAACTGTGCAACCGCTTGCGCCAGTTCAGCTTCGGCTGTTGCATAATCCATTTCGGCGTTCCGATTGGCCAGGGCTTCTTCGGCACGCTTTTTGGCATCCAGCGCTTTTGCTTCATCCAGATCGTGAGCACGGATAGCTGTATCAGCCAGAACCGTGATCATGTCCGGCTGAACTTCCAGCATGCCACCAGACACATACACCAACTCATACTCGGTCTGACCAAGCACTTTCAAACGAACAGTGCCTGGCTTGATACGGGTGAGCAGCGGTGTGTGGCGGGGCAGAATGCCGAGTTCACCAGATTCGCCGGGAAACACCGCAAACTCAACCACGCCCGAGAAGATCGACTCTTCTGCGCTGACGACGTCACAATGAACAGAAATTGCCATGACTGGCTCCTATGCTGGAGACGCTAATTACAGCGTCTTGGCCTTCTCGATGACTTCCTCGATACCGCCGACCATGTAGAACGCTTGTTCCGGAACGTGATCGTACTCGCCAGCACAAATGCCCTTGAAGCCTTTGATCGTTTCCTTTAGGGAAACAAACTTACCCGGGGAACCGGTAAAGACTTCAGCAACGTGGAACGGCTGCGACAGGAAGCGCTGAATCTTACGGGCACGTGAAACGGCCAGTTTGTCTTCCGGAGACAGTTCGTCCATACCCAGAATCGCAATAATGTCACGCAATTCCTTGTAGCGTTGCAGATTCATCTGCACAGCACGGGCAACCGAATAGTGCTCTTCACCCACAACTTGCGGGTCAAGCTGGCGAGAGGTGGAATCGAGCGGATCAACAGCCGGGTAAATACCCAAGGAGGCGATATCACGCGACAACACAACCGTCGAGTCAAGGTGCAAGAAGGTGGTAGCAGGCGACGGGTCGGTCAAGTCATCCGCTGGCACATACACGGCCTGGATGGAGGTGATCGAGCCAACCTTGGTCGATGTGATCCGCTCTTGCAAACGGCCCATTTCTTCAGCCAGTGTCGGCTGATAGCCCACAGCGGAAGGCATACGGCCGAGCAGTGCGGAAACTTCCGTACCTGCCAAGGTATAGCGATAGATGTTATCAACGAAGAACAGAATGTCACGACCATCATCACGGAAACGCTCAGCCATGGTCAGACCGGTCAGCGCAACGCGCAGACGGTTGCCTGGAGGCTCGTTCATCTGACCGAACACCATCGCGACCTTGTCGAGAACGTTGGAGTCCTTCATTTCGTGATAGAAGTCGTTCCCTTCACGGGTACGCTCACCCACACCGGCAAACACAGACAAACCTGCGTGTTGCTTGGCGATGTTGTTGATGAGTTCCATCATGTTGACTGTCTTGCCTACGCCGGCGCCGCCGAACAGGCCTACCTTGCCGCCTTTGGCGAACGGGCAGATCAAGTCGATAACCTTGATGCCTGTTTCCAGCAGATCGATAGATGATGACAGCTCGTCGAATTTCGGAGCAGCAGCGTGAATTTCGCGCAACTCGTTTGAATCGATCGGACCAGCTTCATCAATCGGGCGACCAAGTACGTCCATAATGCGACCAAGAGTACCCATGCCAACCGGAATAGAAATACCCTTACCGGTGCCGTTTACTTTCATGCCGCGACGCAGACCGTCGGATGAACCCATGGCAATGGTACGTACAACGCCATCACCAAGTTGCTGTTGAACCTCGAATGTCAGGCCGTCTTCTGCCATGCCGTTTGCTTCAGAAGCATCCAGCTTGAGGGCGTCGTAGACCTTTGGCATCGCGTCGCGCGGAAAGTGGATGTCCACCACGGCGCCGATACACTGAACGATTGAACCTTGACTCATATTCAAATCCCCAAAAAATTAAATCTACGCGTCACACCGCGGCGGCGCCGCTGACGATTTCCGAAAGTTCTTTCGTAATCGCAGCCTGACGGGCCTTGTTGTAAACCAGCTTCAAGTCACCGATAACGGTCTTGGCATTGTCAGAAGCAGACTTCATGGCGACCATCCGTGCAGATTGCTCGGAAGCCATATTTTCAGCCACAGCCTGATAGATCAGTGCTTCAACATAACGAATCAGCAAATCGTCGATAACTGCTTTTGCATCGGGTTCGTACACATAATCCCACTTGTTCTTGGATGAGCCGACGGCATCTCCAGAAAGCGGAAGCAGTTGTTCGAAAATAGCTTCCTGCTTCATCGTATTGATGAAACGGGTATAGCCGATGTAAAGAGCATCAATTTCGCCCTTCATGTAGGCGTCCAACTGCACCTTGACAGCTCCAATGAGCTTTTCCAAATGCGGCGTATCGCCTAGGCCAGTGACGTGCGAAACAATCTTGCCACCAGCGCGCTGCATGAAGCCAAAACCTTTGTTACCAATACAGGTAGCCTGATACTTCTTCCCTTGAGCGTCGAGCTCTTTCATCTTGGACACAACCAGACGCAGGATATTGGCGTTCAAGCCGCCACAAAGGCCTTTGTCAGAAGTGATCAAAACGACACCAACCGATTTCACCTCATCCCGTTTGCTCAGGAATGGATGCTTGTACTCGGATAGTGCATGGGACAGATTACCTGCGACTCGCCGGATCTTCTCACCATAAGGACGGGCAGCACGCATCCGCTCCTGCGCTTTGCGCATTTTGGATGCGGCCACCATCTCCATGGCCTTGGTGATCTTGCGCGTATTTTCAACGCTCTTGATCTTGTTGCGAATTTCCTTGCCGCTAGCCATGTAATTCTCCTAGCTATCAGGCCCAGCTGTTCTTGAATGCGACGATACCGGCAGCGAGTTGTTTCTCTGAATCAGCGCTCAGATCAGCAGTCGTTTCCATCGTGTTCATCAGCTCAGCACAGTTAGCCTTCAGGTAACCGATCATGGCTTTTTCGCACTCCAGCGCACGCTTGACTTCGACATCATCAAAATAACCCTTGTCAGCTGCGTACAGCGTGACGGCCATTTCGGAGATGCTCATCGGTGAGTATTGCTGCTGCTTCATCAGCTCGGTAACGAGACGACCACGTTCCAACTGCTTACGCGTTGCTTCGTCAAGATCAGAAGCAAACTGAGCAAACGCTGCGAGTTCGCGATACTGGGCAAGAGCCAGACGAACGCCGCCGCCAAGTTTCTTGATCAGTTTGGTCTGAGCTGCACCACCGACCCGAGAAACGGAAATACCGGCGTTGATAGCAGGACGGATACCCGCGTTGAAAAGGTCGGTTTCCAGGAAGATCTGACCGTCGGTAATAGAAATAACGTTGGTCGGAACAAAAGCAGAAACGTCACCAGCCTGAGTTTCGATAACCGGCAATGCGGTCAATGAACCTGTTTTACCTTTGATCTGGCCGTTGGTAACTTTCTCAACCCATTCTTCAGATACACGAGCTGCGCGCTCCAGAAGGCGTGAGTGGAGATAGAAAACGTCACCCGGATAGGCTTCACGGCCTGGCGGACGGCGTAACAACAGGGAAACTTGACGATAGCCCCAAGCTTGCTTGGTCAAATCGTCATATACGATCAGCGCATCTTCACCGATGTCGCGGAAGTATTCACCCATCGTGCAACCGGCGTACGGTGCAAGGTATTGCAGAGCGGCGGATTCAGATGCCGGCGCAGCAACGACAATGGTGTATTCCATCGCGCCATGCTCTTCGAGCTTGCGTACTACGTTGGCAATGGTTGAAGCTTTTTGACCGATAGCTACATACACGCAGAAAAGGTTTTTGCCTTTCTGGTTAATGATGGCGTCGACCGCAACTGCTGATTTACCTGTTTGACGGTCACCAATGATCAGTTCGCGCTGACCACGGCCAACTGGCACCATGGCATCGACGCACTTAAGACCAGTTTGAACCGGCTGTGAAACTGACTTACGCCAAATAACGCCTGGCGCAACTTTTTCAAGCTTGTCAGTTTGCTTGGCATTGATAGGACCCTTGCCATCAATCGGCTGACCGAGGGTATTTACCACACGGCCCAGCAGTTCGTGACCAACAGGGACCTCCAGAATGCGACCCGTCGTTTTGACGATATCGCCTTCGGAAATGTGTTCGTATGCGCCAAGAACCACAGCACCGACGGAATCGCGCTCGAGATTGAGCGCCATGCCGAAAGTGTTGCCGGGGAATTCCAGCATTTCGCCCTGCATAACGTCTTGCAGGCCGTGCACACGACAGATACCGTCAGTAACGGAAACTACCGTGCCCTGCGTGCGCACTTCCGATGCGCCTTGCAGGTTCTGGATCTTGCTCTTGATCAGTTCAGAAATTTCGGAAGGATTCAACTGCATGAAATTCTCCTAGTTGTTCAGCGCCGTAGCCATGGCGTCGAGCTTGCCGCGTACAGAAGCGTCCAGCATCTGGTCGCCGACGATTACCTTGATTCCGCCAATCAGTTCCGAATCAACGGAAACTGAAGGCTCAAGCCTGGTCTTAAAGACGGCTTCGAGTTGCGGGAGCAATGTTTTCACCTGGCTCTCATCGATCGGAAAGGCCGAATAAATTACGGCCTGCTTGGTGCCTTCTTCAGCCCGCTTGTAACTTTCGAACAAGCCGGCAATTTCAGGCAATAGCGCCAGTCGGTCATTTTTGGACAGCAGCTGGATAAAGTTCGACAGCTCCGTACCTACCTCCGTACCGCAGGCAGACCGAAACAGGTCGACCAGTTGCGGGGCCGCCACATTGGGATCACCGATAGCCGAACCGACCTCGGGATTGGCAGCCACCTGCCCTAGCAGGGAAGCCTGCTCGGACCACTTGGCCAGATTGCCGCTTTCCTTTGCCACCCGAAAAAGGGCTTCAGCATAGGGACGGGCGATAGTGACGGATTCAGCCATTGCTTACAGGTCCTGTTTCAGGGCGACCAGCATGTCGGCATGCGCGGACGCGTTGATTTCCTTGCGCAGGATCTTCTCAGCACCGGCAACGGCCAGTTCAGCGACGCGCTCACGCAATACTTGCTTTGCACGTTCAACTTCCTGGTCGATTTCGGCTTTGGCGCCTGCGACAACCTTGTCAGCTTCGACTTTGGCAGTGCCCTTGGCTTCTTCGACGATCTGTTGCGCACGCTTTTCGGCTTGAGCGACGAGATCCGCAGATTTCTCTTTGGCTTCACGTAACGCATCGGCAGCACGTTTGGCAGCAAGCTCTTGCTCATGCTTACCACGTTCGGCTGCAGCCAGGCCATCAGCGATCAGTACTTGGCGGTCGGCCATCGCTTTTTGCAGCGGGGGCCAGACGTACTTCATCGTTATCCAGATGAAGAGTCCAAACCAGATTGCCTGGCCAATCAGTGTAGCGTTGATATTCACGCTAACCTCCTGGTTATAAGGGTTTCAGGGGCGCGGGATTAGTGCTTCAGCAGAGCCAGGAACGGGTTTGCGAAGAGCAGGAACAGAGCGATACCGACACCGATCATGGTCACAGCATCAAGCAGACCAGCAACGATGAACATTTTGACCTGCAGTGTAGGGATCATTTCCGGCTGACGGGCTGCGCCTTCAAGGAAACGGCCGCCAAGGATACCAAAGCCGATTGCGGTACCCAGAGCGCCACAGCCGATCAGGATTGCTACGGCGATAGCGGTGTTGGAGAGAACGGTTGCTAGTTCCATGTTTACTCCTCAGTAAGGTTGGTTTGTTGCAGGGTTAAAGTTAAAACTACAGAAACTACAGAAAACAGATAATGCGAACTTCTTAGTGCGACTCAGATGCCATCGACATGTACACGATGGTGAGCATCATGAACACAAACGCTTGCAAGGTAATAATCAGAATGTGGAACAGTTCCCATGGCAAAGCCAGCGGCAACTGATACAGACCGAGCAGAGCGATCAGAATGAAGACCATTTCACCTGCATACATGTTGCCGAAGAGTCGCAAAGACAACGAGATCGGGCGGGCGATTTCCTCAACAACACGGAACAGAAAATTAACTGGGGCAAGCTTGATACCAAACGGTACCGCAAAGACTTCGTGCATGAAGTGGCTGAAACCCTTTACCTTTAGACCCATGAACAGCGCAATAAAGAACACCGTGATAGACATCGCAAAAGTGAGATTAGGGTCAGTAGTAGGAACAAACTTGAACGGCAAGTGCTCATTACCCGTAATCTTGCCAAGCAGGAAAGGCAGGAAATCAACAGGAATCAAGTCCATGGCGTTCATCACAAACACCCAGACGAAAATAGTAATGGCCAAGGGCGTAACCAAGGCACTCTTGCCATGGAAGGTATCACGCACCTGTTGATCAACCAGACCAACAACCATTTCGATAAAGTTTTGGCCACCTGACGGAATGCCCGAAGTGGCCTTGCTGGCAAACTTGGCCATCAGACCAAAAACCACAAGACCAAGGATGCCTGAAACCAGCAGGGTATCCAGATGAAACGTCCAAAAACCTTTGCAGACACCATCGATCTTCGAACTATCCGCACATACAACCAGATTAGTCAGGTGATGCTCGATGTAGCCTGTTGTAGTCAGTCCACCTTCTGCGCTCATATTTTCTCCAATCAGCCTAGCGTTGCTTCAGCAATGCCACCCAGTAGATGACAAAGGTTGATGCGTATCCAAGAAACAGCGGCAATGCCGCCACATCCTTGTACCCCAAAAACACCAACGCAAACCCGACGAGAGTCAGTAAAAACTTGAACCCCTCACCAGCGGCTTGCGCCTGATAAACCTTGACTGGGTCGTTAACGCTCGACATTCGCATCGCCCGGAGCACATACCCCAGATTTGCTACAACGCCGATCGATCCCCCGACCACAACCGAGACTGCCGCATTCACATCAAGAACCAAACCAGCTGCAATTGCCAGAAAGATTGTTAATGCCACTTGCCGACTGAGAATCCAGCTTACTTGTGGGTGCAAGACATGCCTCGATAAAAAGCCCGATGAGTGTACCCAACTCTTATACATGAGTCAAATGCTGCGGCGCACAAAGCGAGGGTTTTCCCGAACTTGACGCCAAATTTCATATCCAACATTTTTATACTCGCAAGCGGAAAATCAGCCCATCGAGCTGATCCAGGCCATTAAATTCAATTGTGAGCTTACCAACACCCTTTTTATTGGTGCGAATTGCCACATTTGCACCTAAACCGTCAGATAGCTCTTCCTGCAAACGAAGCAGATCACGGTCAACTTTTTTTCTGGAGATTTTTTTGGTGGATTAATTAATTGCTGAACAAGGCGCTCTGTTTCACGAACCGACAGACCCTTTTGAACAATGCGTTGGGCCAGTCCAAGCTGCTGGCCACTGGCTATTGGTAACAAAGCTCGGGCGTGGCCCATATCAAGTTGGCCAGTCATCAGCAACTCCTGAACCGGCGCAGTCAGCTGCAATAACCGCAATAAGTTGCTTGCCGCCGGGCGCGAACGACCAACCGCATCGGCAGCTTGCTGGTGGGTCAGACCGAATTCGTCAATCAGGCGTTGCAAACCTTGGGCTTCTTCGAGCGGATTAAGATTTTCACGCTGGATATTTTCGATCAGTGCCATGGCCAGCGCCTGCTCGTCCGGGATATTTCGGATAAGCACAGGCACTTCGCTGAGGCCAGCCAATTGACAAGCGCGCCAACGGCGCTCACCAGCAACGATTTCATAGCGCTCGGCGCCTGGTGTGCCATCGATTGCACGGACCAGAATCGGCTGCATCACGCCTTGCGACTTGATTGAGGCCGCCAATTCAACCAGCGATCCCTCATCCATATGAGTGCGCGGTTGATATTTACCTGGCTTCAGCCGTTCAACCGGCAGATTACGCTGATCATCACCATGTGGCTTGTCGCTACCTGAGAGCAGGGCATCCAGGCCACGGCCGAGTCCTTTCATTTTGATCATGAAGCAACCCTCTCGAGAATTTCTTTGGCGAGTGCGCTATAGGCTTGCGCACCCTTGGAGTTTTTGTCGAAGGCGATGACCGGCTTGCCGTAGGACGGGGCTTCGGCCAGGCGAACGTTGCGCGGGACGATGGTTTTGTAGACCTTGTCGCCGAAATGGCTTTCAAGTTCGCTGGAAACTTGCTGGGTCAGCGTACTCTGGGGGTTATACATGGTCCGTAGCAGGCCTTCGATTTCAAGTCGTGAATTCAGGTGGGCGCGCACTTTGCGCAAGGTCTCAACCAGATCAGACAAGCCCTCAAGTGCATAGTATTCGCACTGCATGGGAATCAAAACAGAATCGGCAGCAACCAAGGCATTGACGGTCAGCATATTGAGTGCAGGCGGGCAGTCAATCAGGACAAAATCGTATTCGGCATGGTTTTGCTGCAAGGCATTTTTGAGGCGGTATTCGCGCTGATCGAGCTCGATCATTTCGACTTCGGCGCCCGCTAGTTCGCGGTTGGCGGGCAAAATATCGAATGAGAAATCAGTCTTGATACAGACCTCGAGTAGCGTTGCGGCTCCGATCAATAACTGATAGACGGTGGGCAGCGCTTCCTTTTTGGTAATGCCGGCGCCGGTCGTCGCGTTGCCCTGCGGATCCATGTCGATCAGCAGGACACGCTTGCCCTCGGCGGCCAGTGACGCCGCCAGATTAACTGCGGTCGTCGTCTTGCCGACGCCGCCTTTCTGGTTGGTTATGGCGAGTACTTTCATGACCCGGCTTTCAAAATGATCAAATGTCGTTCGGCATCCAGCCCCGGCACGGTCAGCGGGATGATCGCTTCAACCGCAATGTCGGCTGGCAGCGCCTTGAGTTCGTCGTCCGGTCGCACGCCTTTCATGGCCAGCCAGCGACCGTTCGGGGCCAGCAGGTGGCGGGTCAGGCTGATGAACAGGCCGATTTCGGCAAAGGCGCGCGAGCTGATCTGAGCGTATTGCCCCTGCATTTCTTCAACTCTAGCGTGGTGGACCGTAACATTCTTCAGTCCCAGTTCGATGACGGCCTGTTGCAGGAAGGTGGTTTTCTTCTGCACGGTGTCGACCATGCTGACCGAGAGTTCAGGTTTGACGATGGCTAGCGGGATGCCAGGCAAACCGCCACCACTACCAACATCAAGCAGATCACCGGCGCCGATATGCGGCAGGATGGCCAGCGAATCAAGCAGGTGGTGCGAGATGGCCTGTGCTGGGTCACGCAGCGCGGTCAGGTTGTAGGTTTTGTTCCACTTGAGCAGCAGATCACGGAAAGCGAGCAGCTTTTGCTGCGCTGTTTCAGGCAAACTCAGTCCGAGGTCAGCCAAACCAGCCGCGAGTGCGTTCTGACTCATGCTGCGCGCGAGAGATTGTGACGTTTCAGATGGATCAGCAGCAGCGAAACCGCAGCTGGCGTAATTCCCTGAATGCGCGATGCCTGACCTATGGTCTGCGGCTTGTGCTGGGCGAGTTTCTGCTTAACTTCGTTGGATAGGCCGGCAACCATGTTGTAATCAAGATCTACCGGCAACGCAGCACTTTCGTAAGATCCCGATTTGGCAACTTCTTCGGCTTGACGGTCAATGTAGCCTTGGTATTTGGCAGAAATCTCAAGTTGTTCGACGACCAGTGGATCGGTCTGCGCATTACCCGCCCCCGGTAGCGTCAGCAGGTTTGCATAGGAAATTTCCGGACGGCGCAGCAGCTCGAATAAATTGTATTCATGCTCAATAGACTTGCCGAGTACGCGCAGCGCCTCTTCTGCCGGCAAAATTTTCGGATTTACCCAAGTTGATTTCAAGCGTTCCTGCTCAGCGGCCACTGCGTCACGTTTCTTGCAAAAAGCCGCCCAGCGCGCATCATCTACCAACCCCAATACACGACCCTGTTCGGTCAGGCGCAGGTCGGCGTTGTCTTCGCGCAGACTCAGGCGGTATTCGGCCCGGCTGGTGAACATCCGGTATGGGTCGGAAACGCCGCGGGTGATCAGGTCGTCGACCAGCACACCGAGGTAGGCTTCATTTCGCTTTGGACACCAGCCGGATTCGTCACGAACATGGCGCACAGCATTGATGCCGGCCATTAGGCCCTGGGCAGCGGCTTCTTCGTAACCGCTGGTGCCGTTGATTTGTCCGGCAAAGAACAGGCCGTTGATGGCCTTGGTTCCAGCGTGTCCTTGAGGCCGCGCGGGTCGTAGAAATCGTATTCGATGGCATAACCGGGGCGCAGGATGTGACAGTTTTCCATACCGCGTATGGAGCGCACCAGCGCCAGTTGGATGTCGAAGGGCAGGCTCGTGGACACACCATTCGGGTAGATCTCGTGCGTCGTCAGGCCTTCCGGTTCGAGGAAGACGTTATGCTGGTTCTTGTCAGCAAAACGATGGATCTTGTCTTCGATTGACGGGCAGTAGCGCGGACCGACTCCCTCGATGACGCCGGTGTACATCGGCGAACGGTCCAGCCCGCTGCGGATGATGTCGTGCGTACGCTCGTTGGTTTCGGTGATCCAGCACGGCAGTTGGCGCGGGTGCTGGGCGGCATTGCCGAGGAAGGAAAAGACCGGCATCGGGGTGTCCGAATGCTGTTCTTCCATCACCGAGAAATCGATGGTCTTGCCGTCAAGGCGCGGTGGCGTGCCGGTTTTCAGGCGGCCTTGCGGCAGGTTCAGTTCTTTCAGGCGGGCGGCCAACGAATTTGACGGTGGATCACCCATGCGGCCGCCAGTGTAGTTTTCCAGCCCGACGTGAATCTTGCCGTTGAGGAAAGTACCAGCGGTCAGGACGACAGCGGCCGCCTCAAAGCGGATTCCAAGTTGCGTTACAGCACCGCAGACCTTGTCGCCCTCAACGATCAAGTCATCGCAAGCTTCGGCAAAGATAGTCAGGTTCGGCTGGTTTTCCAAGCGACTGCGGATGGCCTGCTTGTACAGCACGCGGTCGGCCTGGGCGCGCGTGGCACGGACAGCCGGCCCTTTCGAGGCGTTCAGAATGCGGAACTGGATGCCAGCTTCGTCGGTCGCCGCAGCCATTGCGCCGCCCAGCGCATCAACTTCGCGAACAAGGTGGCCCTTGCCGATGCCGCCGATCGACGGATTGCAGCTCATCGCCCCCAGCGTGTCGAGGTTGTGCGTCAGCAACAACGTGTTCGCACCCGCCCGGGCAGCGGCAAGCGCAGCTTCGGTGCCGGCGTGACCGCCGCCAACAACAATGACATCGAAACGGGTGGGATAAAGCATTGGGTTGGGTTTGTTGCAGCGCAGTATGGGAGGCGAATTTTACGTCAGGGGGCTGAAAATTCACAGTTTTTCCCGGATGCCTTGCCGCTTGAGGCAATCTAAAGTAAGTTGTGTCGGCTTGGAACAATCGAATTTAGTGCATGGCCGCTCTCGACTATCAAGACATGCTGCTCGTTGTACAGCAGTCACTCAGCAAAAAAAAGGTTTTGATCGTTGACCGTCAAGCAACGGCACGTGATTCGCTACGCGCAACACTCGAGACGCTGGGTTTCGTTGATGTACACGGTGCCGCAGATTCGGCAGAGGCATTTCGCCAGATCCATGCCGACCATTTTGACATTATTTTCTCAGACTACTTGCTTGATGGCGGCCGCAACGGGCAACAGTTACTAGAAGAGCTGCGTCACGCGCATTTGATCAAAGCATCAACGATTTACATCATTCTCTCAAGCGAACGCGGTTACACCAATGTTGTATCGCTAGCCGAACTGTCGCCTGACGATTTCCTGATCAAGCCTATCGATACTGAGCTGCTGCAGGTGCGTCTGGTTCGGGCAATCTACAAGAAACACGTATTACGCAAAATTTACGAAAATATCGAAAACGGCGCACTCAATGATGCAGTTGAGGCGTGTGACCGCGTCATTCAGCAGCAACCCAATTACATGTATGACGCCTTGCGCCTGAAGGGTGATTTACTGCATACGCAAGGCAAGACACGGGAAGCTGAAGTGGTTTTCCGTTTTGTACTGGAAGGTCGCGTCGTACCCTGGGCCAAAATGGGCCTGGCAACGGCCTTGCGTGATCGGGGGGCATTAGCCGAAGCGGAACAACTTGCCAATCAGGTAACGCGCGATGCACCTGACTATCTCTCTGCTTATGATTTTCTGGCATCAGTCCATGAAGCGCAAGGACGCCTTGCGGATGCCCAGCACTCACTGCAACGCGGGGCCGATGCGTCACCGCACAACACGGTACGCCAGCGCCTGGTTGGTGATGTCGCAGCACGCAACAAGGATTTTCTGTCCGCTGAAAAAGCCTACAGCCGGGTCATGGATCGCAGCCGGGGCAGTACCCTGCGGACAATGGACGACTTCGCTAACCTCTCACGCGTTATGGTTGAGCGTGGCAATTTAACTGCCTCACGGCGCATTGCCGCCGACATGAAGCGCGAATGGCGTGGCGACAAGCAAGCCGAAATGGCGGCCCTTGTCAGTGAAAGTTTGTGTCTGAATGCTGAAGGCTTGCCGGAAAGGCAAAAACTCTGGTTGATAAGGCACTGGATCTGCAAAACCAGGTCGCCGCAGAGACTCTGGAGCAAGGTAAACACTGTTCGCAACGGATGACCATCGACCTTGCTCATGCCTGTTTTGTCACCGGCAAGGAAGAAGATGCCCACAGCCTGCTGCGTCAGGTTGCCGCTGAAAACAACGATGACCCACACCTGATCGAACAGATCACCAGTGTTTTCGAGAAAACCGGCCAGGCGGATGTCGGCAAGGCTTTGCTCGACCAAGTCAGTCGGGAAATAATCGAACTCAACAATCGTGGCGTACTGGCAGCCCGCGCTGGCGACCTTGAAGGTGCGGTCCAGATGCTGATTCAAGCGGCCGACAAGGTACCCAACCTGCAATTTCTGGTTAACGCAGCAAAAGCGATTTTTACCCTGCTCGACAAAAAGGGGCTGGGATCACAATCTGGCGGCTAAAGGCAGCGAATATCCCGAACGCGCTCAGCGCAAGGATAGCAAGAACAGGAAGCTTGCTTCGGCGCGAGAACTCTACGTTACCGTTGCAAAAAAATATGGGAAGCTCAAGGACGCTGGTTGATCAGCGTTTGTGACCCAAACCCAGATAGGCATCAATCACTCGCTGATCCGCCGCCAATTCCTTGCTCGGCCCGGCCAACGACACCTCGCCGGTTTCAAGCACGTAGCCGTAATCAGCAATTTGCAGAGCCGCACGGGCATTTTGTTCGACGAGCAAGATGGCAACGCCGGTTTGCTTCAACTCGCTGATGATGCGGAAAATTTCCTTGATGATCAGTGGCGCCAGGCCGAGACTGGGTTCATCCAGCATCAACAATTTTGGCTTGGCCATCAGGGCACGGCCCATCGCCAACATCTGGCGCTCGCCACCGGAGAGGGTACCGGCCAATTGGGTGCGACGCTCTTCAAGGCGCGGGAATATTTCGAAAACCTCGTCCATCGTTTCCATCTGGTCGCGGTGACCAGTGCGGTAACGGTCGAAAGCACCGAGCAGGAGATTGTCTTCGACACTCATTTCGGCAAATAACTCACGCTTTTCCGGCACGAGTGTCATGCCGTGGCGCACCAGATATTCGACTTCGCGTTCGCGGCTCTTGGCGTGGCCCATGTAAACGATCTCGCCACCCGCCGGCAGCAAGCCCATCAGGGCAGAAAGCAGCGTGGTTTTACCCGCACCATTGGGGCCGATCACCGTGACAATTTCGCCACGGCGTATTGTCAGGCTGACTTTATGCAGCGCCTCGACCTTGCCATAGGCGACGGTCAGATCACGCACTTCGAGAATTACCGAATGGTCGTTGTGCTGTTTCATCAGTCCACTCCGCCGAGATAGGCCTCAAGGACGCGCGGATCACGTTGCACCTCTTCCGGCAGTCCTTCACAGATTTTTTCGCCGAATTCCATTACGACAACGCGGTCAGCCAGCCCCATGACGAAATCCATGTCGTGCTCGACAAGCAGGATACCCATGCCTTCGGCGCGGAGTTTGCGCAGCAGTTCAGCCAGCGCCTGTTTTTCCTGATAGCGCAGGCCGGCGGCAGGTTCGTCAAGAAGCAGCAGACATGGGTCGGAAGCCAGCGCGCGGGCGATTTCGACAATGCGTTGCTGACCTAGCGCCAAGCTGCCGGCCGGGTCGAACATATGTGCGGCAAGGCCGACGCGCTCAATCTGGCGTGCCGCTTCGGCGAGCAGACCCGCTTCTTCGACGCGGTCGAGGCGCAGGGCGGCGGCAATGATGCCCTTGTTACCGCGCAGATGGGCGCCGATGGCGACGTTCTCGATAACCGACATCTGGCCAAGCAGGCGGACATGTTGAAAAGTGCGGCTCATGCCGCGCCGGGCAATATCACGCGAGCCCTGGTCAACGGTCGAGTCGCCAAGGAAGGCGATCTTCCCTTCGCTGGCGCGGTCGACGCCGGAAACGCAGTTGAACATCGTGCTCTTGCCGGCCCCGTTCGGGCCGATCAGCGCCATCACTTCGCCCGCGCGAACGCTCAAATCCATGTTGTTATTGGCGACGAGACCGCCGAAACGCTTGGTCACCTCGCTGGCTTCCAGCAAAACCTCATTTGTTACGGTCAACGGCCGTTTTGGCAACATTTTTGCCTCGGGAACCGAGCGCTGCTCGGCACGGAGCGGGAGCAGTTTGACAATGACCGGCCACAGCCCGACGCGGGCTTTTTGCAGCACGATGACCATGGCGATACCGAAAACGATGATCTCGAAATTGCCGCTCTGGCCAAGAATCTGCGGCAGCCAGTCCTGCAACCACTGCTTGAGGATGGTGATCAGGCCGGCACCAAGGACGGCACCCCAGACATGGCCCATGCCGCCGACAACAACCATGAACAAATACTCGATGCCCTGCGTTAACGAGAAGGGCGTCGGATTGACGAAGCGCTGCAAGTGGGCATAGAGCCAGCCCGAGGTGCTGGCGAGCAGCGCAGCGATCAGGAAGATGATGATCTTGGTGCGCTGGGTATTGACGCCCATCGCCTCGGCCATCACAACACCGCCGCGCAGCGCACGAATCGCTCTTCCTTCGCGCGAATCGAGCAGGTTACGAATAGCGATGATGGCAAGCACAACAACGAACCAGATCAGGTAGTAAAACTGGTTGCCGGACTTCAGTTCCCAACCGAACAGAGAAACGGTCGGAATGCTGGTGATGCCAGTGTGGCCGCCAAGAAACTCAACATTGCCGAACAGGAAGTAGAGGCTGATGCCCCAGGCAATGGTGCCCAGGGGCAGGTAATGTCCACCCATGCGCAGCGTGATGAAGCCGAGGAACAGCGCGACGGCGGCAGTGATCGCCAGGCCGATGAACAACGTCAGCCACGGTGACAACCCGTAGTTGGTGGTCAGGAATGCGGTCGTGTAGGCACCGAGGCCGACAAACGCAGCCTGCCCAAACGAAGTCAGTCCGCCAACCCCGGTCAGCAGGACGAGTCCGACGGCAACAATGGCATAGAGCCCGATGTAGTTGAGCAGCGTGATCGAAAACTCGGGCAGGAGGTATGGCGCGACCAGCAGCAGGCAGATGAAGGCGACGAATGGCAGATGACGCAGCAGGGGGCAGCGTGTCAGGGTTAACCTCGTCGGTGTGCTCATCATCATCCTCGACATGGCGCGTGGTCAGCGAGCGCCAGAGCAGCACCGGAATGATCAGCGTAAAGACGATCACCTCCTTGAAGGCGCTGGCATAAAAGGATGAATACGATTCGAGCAGGCCGACCAGGATGGCACCGAGCGCGGCAAGTGGGTAGGAGGCCAAACCACCAATAATGGCGCCGACAAAACCTTTGAGGCCGATCAGGAAGCCGGAATCGTAATAAATGGTCGTGATCGGTGCGATCAGAATGCCGGAGAAGGCGCCAATGGCAGCCGCCAACGTGAAGCAGAGCTTGCCGGCGAGGATCGGTGGAATGCCCATCAGGCGGGCGCCGGTGCGGTTCATCGCGGTGGCGCGCAACGCCTTGCCGTAGATGGTGCGTTCAAAGAAAAAATAGAGGCCGATGATGAGCAAGGCCGAGGCAACAACAACCAGAATCGTCTGACCCTGCAGCGGGGCACCCGCCATTTCAAAGCTGAGGTCGGTAAATGCCGGCGTGCGCCAGCCTTCGGCGCCGAAGAAAAGCAGGCCGAGGCCGATCAGCGCCAGATGCACGGCAACCGAAACAATCAACAGCACCAGCACCGGTGCACTGGCCAGCGGCTGGAAGGCGATGCGGTAGATCATTGGCCCGAGCGGGATGACGAGCATCATCGAAACAACAACCTGCGCCCACAGCGGCAACTGCGTTGGCGGCATCGCAAACAGCGCGCCGGCAAAAAGTAGCGGAATGCCGACATTGATAATCAACAACGGCGGTAGCTTGGCATACCGCCCGTCGCGTACCAGTTGGATGCCGTCGAGCATGGCCACTGTCACGCCCAGCCCGAGCAGCAACCAGACCGTGCCGGGAATCTGCCCGGCCTGCAGGGAAGCAAGCGTCAGCGCGCCGAAGGCGACGAATTCGCCCTGCGGAATGAAGATGACGCGTGTGACGGCAAAGACCAGCACCAGGGCCAGGGCAAGCAAGGCATAAATGGCACCATTGGTGATGCCATCCTGGCCGAGCAAAAGGAGAATTTGGAGGTCCATGTGACCGAATTTTCAAATGACACGCCCGCCGAAGCGGGCGTTAGGCCTACCGGTAGGCTGGGAAAATTACTTGAGCAGCTTCCAGGTATTGTTTTCGATGGTGACCATAACGCGGGCGCGCTGGTCAAAACCCTGATGGTCGTTTGGCGTCATGTTGAAAATACCATGCGCACCGGCCAGATTTTTGCTGGACTCAAGCGCATCGCGCAAGGCCTTGCGGAATTCCTTGGTACCCGGTTGAGCCGACTTCAGCGCCACTGGAATGGCATTTTGCAGTAACACGCCAGCATCCCAGGCGTGGCCGCCAAAGGAGCTGACACTGCCCTTGCCATGAGCAGCCTCATACTTGGTGACGTATTCCATTGCCGATTTTTGACCGGGTTATCGTTCGGCAACTGTGCCGCGACGACCATCGGCCCAACCGGCAGGAAGGCGCCTTCAACATCCTTGCCACCGACACGCAGGAAATCGTTATTGGCGACGCCATGCGTCTGGTAAATCAAGCCCTTGTAACCCTTTTCCTTGAGTGCCTTCTGCGGCAGCGCAGCCGGGGTGCCGGCACCACCGATCAAAACAGCATCCGGTTTGGTTGCCATAATTTTCAGGATCTGGCCGGTCACCGAAGTATCGTTGCGCTGGAATCGTTCGCTGGCAACGATTTTCAGTTTGCGTGCTTCGCCAATCTTGGCAAATTCCTTGTACCAGCCTTCGCCGTATGCATCAGCAAAACCGATGAAGGCGACCGTTTGAACCTTTTGGTCGGTCATGTGCTGAACCAAGGCCGTTGCCATATGTGCGTCATTCTGGGCAGTTTTGAACACCCACTGCCGCTTGGCATCCATCGGTTCCACAACAATTGCTGAACCAGCCATGGAAATCATCGGTGTTTCGCCGTCGACAGCAACATCCATCATCGCCAGTGAGTTTGGCGTGGTGGTCGAACCGATCATCACGTCGACTTTGTTCTCACTGATCAACTTTTTGATATTTTTTGCCGCTGCGGTCGGATCAGTTGCATCGTCGAGCACGATGTAATTGACCTTCTGGCCACCAATGGTAGTGGGCAGCAGCGCAATCGTGTTTTTCTCGGGGATGCCCAGCGAGGCAGCCGGGCCAGTGGCAGAAACCGAAACACCCACATTGATGTCGGCCTGAGCAAGCGAAGAGATTGCAGCCAGAACGGCCAGCGTCAGTTTTTTAACCATCGTTTTTACCCCGAAAGTACAACGCGAAAGCGGAAGATTTTATCACGCCACTCCCGGCCCAACAGGCCAGAAGTGGCGTGAATTGAAGTAGCAAGCGGGCTTATTTTGTATATTCCCAGGCGCCTTGTTTGATTGTCACCATCACCCGCGCCCGCTGATCCAATCCCAGGTGATCCTGAGCGCTCATGTTAAATACACCGTGCGAGCCGGCCAGATTTTTGGTTGATTCCAGCGCATCGCGCAGGGCAGCACGGAAATTCGCGCGTACCAGGCTGCGCTTTCTTCAGTGCCACCGGCACTGCATTAGCCAGCAATAGCCCGGCATCCCAAGCGTAACCACCGAAAGCTGTGACGCTACCCTTGCCATTAGCTGCTTCATATTTGGATACATACTCGAGTGCCGATTTTTTGACCGGATTGTCGTTCGGCAACTGCGCGGCTACCAGCACCGGGCCGGAAGGCAGCACAGTTGCTTCGCAGTCCTTGCCGCAAACGCGCAGGAAATCGTTATTGGCGACGCCATGCGTCTGGTAAATGACGCCCTTGTAGCCTTTTTCCTTTAACGATTTTTGGGGCAGGGCGGCTGGCGTACCCGCGCCACCAATCAAGACAGCATCAGGCTTGGCAGAAAGCACTTTCAATACCTGACCGGTCACCGAGGTGTCGGCACGATTGAAGCGCTCGTTACCAACCAATTTGATCTTGCGTACTTCAGCGATCTTCGAGAACTCGTTCCACCAACCTTCGCCATAAGCATCGGAAAATCCAATATAGGCTACCGATTTGACGTTGTTGTTAGTCATATGCTCGACAATGGCAGTTGCCATCTGCGCATCATTTTGCGGTGTTTTGAAAACCCACTTTTTCTTGTCGTCCATCGGCTCGACAATGCGCGCCGAGGCGGCCATCGAGATCATCGGCGTTTCACCTTCAGCGGCAACATCAACCATTGCCAGCGAATTTGGCGTCGTGGTTGAGCCGATCACCACATCGACTTTGCTTTCGCTAATCAGTTTTTTGGCATTTTTTACCGCCGTCGTCGTATCCGACGCATCATCCAGGACGATGTAATTGACCTTCTGCCCGGCAATCGTTTTGGGCAGCAGATCAATGGTATTTTTCTCAGGAATTCCCAGTGAAGCAGCGGGCCCGGTAGCGGACAGCGTTACCCCGACGTTGATATCAGCCAAAGCAGTTGCGGCGATAGCCGACAGCAGCGAAGCGAGTATTGTTTTCTTCATTATTTGTCCCTCTCCAGTAAATCGATTGCACAAAGAGGAAACCCTATTACTAACGATGGTTTCCTGCAACTCCTCTGGTCAATAAGTGCGTGATAAAGTCCTGTTTTTCCTCCAACGGACCTGACCATGTTTTCCGGAATCATCGCGGCAGTGGGCCGCATTACACATCTCACCCCGCGCGAAGTGGGCTTTCGCCTGCATGTCGATGGCGGCGGGCTGGATCTTAGCAATGTCGCCCTTGGTGACTCAATTGCCCACAATGGCGTTTGTTTGACGGTGGTCGGCACCGAAGGCAACAGTTTCATGGTCGACGTTTCGCCGGAAACACTGTCCTGTTCCGTTGGACTCGATGCGCCCGGTCCGGTCAATCTGGAAAAGGCATTGCGCATGATGGATGTGATCGGCGGCCACCTGGTCTCCGGTCACGTCGACGGCGTCGGCGAAGTACTGCGCTTCGACCCGGTTGGCGATAACCGCCTGCTTGAGATCAGGGCCCCCAAGGAAATCGCCAAGTTCATCGCGCGCAAGGGCTCGATCACCGTCAATGGCACCAGCCTGACCACCAACGAAGTCAATGGCACCGATTTCACCATCAACCTGATTCCCCACACGCTTGAAAATACAACGCTGTGTTACCTCAAAGCAGGAAGCCGGGTAAATCTTGAAATTGACCTGCTCGCGCGCTATTGCGAACGTCTGCTGAGCGCCGAGCGTTAAAAAACAGCACACCAGCCACGATCATGAAAAACTTCATCGCCCTGCTATTTGCCTTATTTCTTGGCGGTTGCGCTTCATACAACGGTCGTGGCCTGCAACCAGGCATTAGTTATCTGGATGACATTCAACGCACCATGGGCGAACCTGCTATACGTTGGCGCGAAGCAAGTGGTGGCGAACGCCTGGCTTATCCGCGCGGCCCTTCAGGCTTTCATACTTTCATGCTGGAGACCGACAAGAACGGTTTATTGCTGAGTCTGGAAAACGTACTTGAGCCCAGGCATTTTGCTCGCCTGCGTGAAGGCATGACTCAGGACGAAGTACTGCGCATCATCGGTCCACCGCAACCGCACTGGACTGTCTATTTTGCAGCCCGCGACGAACTGGTTTGGGAATGGCGCTACTGCGATGACTACGCAGAATCCGCACGATTCGACGTGTTGTTCGACAATACCAGCGGCAAATTACGAACCACCATGAGTCGTCCGGAAAGCACAGGCCTTCCATTTGGCCGAGATCGTCGGGAATGGTGTAGCCGCTAATGAGCGGGAGAAGTGTTCAAGCACTTGGTCGATTTCAACGCCTGTAACCTGTTCACACTGTAACCATCCGCTGGCCGTTCAGAGCGTTTCAAGGCTGCCTCAATCGGCAACAACCAGCTGCAATCGAGCGCAGGATTCTCAAGCAAACGCTGAACGACAAAACTCTCATTGGTTTTGGTCATGATTTCCCGGATAACTTCAATTGGCGTCACCGGATTGCTGGCCAATGATCGATCCAATCCGTTGATCGTCGCCGGCCTCTGGTAAAGCTCCTTGAGAATTTCAGGTGGCGTGTTTGCGTGAGCAGCCAAAGCCTGAAAAAAATAGTCCGAATAGGCATGGGTTCGGTAAATTCGGACCAAGGTTTCAGCGCGGCAATTGGGATTACGTATCGCCGATAACGCAATCCCCAAATCCTCCGAGCGCGCCAGATGATCGAGTGCTTCAGCCGAAATATATCGGCTCTCCAGGATAGGCAACAAATGATTTCGGTCATCGGCATGTTTTTCGATCAGCGCATCGATCATTTCTGATTCGCGCCCCGGATTGTTGGCCAACGTTTCGGCAAGATTCGCCTTGTTTTTAGCTATCTCAACCAAGCTAGCCTGATATTTCGCATCCCTGCTCTCATTGAGTGCAATGCTATCGAAGCCTTGAAAAATAAATACCGTTGGCACTGACAAAGAAGCCGCCAGACAAAACCAGCCAAAAGCTCGCCATCCCCAGCGCTCCGCCACACGTAAATTAGCAAATAGCCAGGCCATCACACCGGCAAACAAGCCATAGAAGGGCAAAAACAAAATACCAATGGCTGCCGTTGATGAGCGAGACTGAAAAATCGCCCAGATGCCGACCAACATAACCAGCAGAAACGCACTCAATGCCCAGCCGAATCCGCGCCAGCGCTTTTTCAGCAGCAAATAGATAGCGCCACCAACGATCACCAACAGCAGAATCAGAAACAAAAAGCGCATCTGTACCGACCTTCCCAATCATTTGCTCATGGCATCTAGCGCAGGCAACACGGCTTGCTCCCAATTTTTCGTATTCTGCAATCACCTGAGCGCCAAGGAGCAGTAACGTCGCAGCGAATTCCATACTCAGCAAAACAACGACCGAAGTCGTCAGCGAGCCATAAACAATGCTGGCTTTGGATATCGACGTGAAATACCAGCTTAGGCCATGCCGCGTCGCCTCCCAAAGCAAGGCTGCCGTGAAACCGCCAAACAGCGCATGGCGCAGTCGGGTATTGCCAACCGGCATGATCATGTAAAGCGCAGCAAAAATCAGTGTTTCGACACTAAGCCCAAGCAGGTAGCGCACCGGAGCTGACAATCCCATAAGCGACCAACTCTGCCCAAATAGTTGAATGTTTTCTTCCGCCAGTGTCTGCACTGCGATACCGAGCCCGAAACAAACTAGAGCAAAATAACCAGAGAAAACACAAACATATATGGGAGAACAGCGGAAATCAGGGCGTGTCGTTTTTGACCAGCATGGCGATGAGCAAAAATCACTGCCATCGCCTTTTCAACGACAGCAAAAGCCAGGGAGCTGAAAAAAAGCATCGTAATGAAAAGCACGGCACCAATAGCAGCGCGGCTCTCCAAAAAGCGTGAAATGTCGCTGAGCACTGCCGATGACTGATTTGGTACCAACCATTCCAGATAATGCGTTAGCGTCTCGATCAGTAGCGCCTGATCAACCAGATGCGAAAGCAGAATAACGGACAGAATCAACAACGGCACGAGCGATAACAGCGCGTAGTAGGCAATCGCTCCCGCCAGCAACAATCCCTGATTAGCTGCGAAACCACGCAGTACGCGCCAGACGAAACCAACAGGATGAAGTATTACCTGCCGGGCAGAAGGGCTAATAATCACGGTTGTGGGGCGAGGTTAATTGCTCTGTTTCCACTGCGCGTAAGAGATCCGTGCAATATCAAAGCGGTCGGTGGTTCGACAGTAAACCGACGGAGAGCCAAGTCGGCCAATCGGGGAAAAGTTATTGATATGAAGGCGTGGGCCAACCAGATGATCGGCTACGTGAAACATCACAACTTCGCCAACGAATAGCGTATTGGCGCCCAGTTGTTGAGTGCTGAACAACGTGCACTCAAGACTGACCTGGGCCTCAGTCACCCGTGGGGTTTTGATGCGCACCGAGGGCGCTGCATGCAGCCCTGCGGCCTCAAGCTCACCCACCTCCGCCGGGAAATCTGCGGCTGAGATATTCATGGCGTTAAATAACTCCTCGGTGACCATATTGACCACGAACTCACCACTGGCCTGAATATTGTTTGCCGTGTCCTTGGGTTGCCCCAACTCGTTGTTGGCTACGCTGAAGATCACATACAAAGGATCGGCACCGACTGCATTAAAAAAGCTGAACGGCGCCAAATTGATCACACCGCTCGGGCTTTGACTGGTAATCCAGGCAATGGGGCGTGGAATCACCAAATTGGTCAGCAGTTTGTAGTTATCAGCTTTTGACTGAAGGGCAGGATCGATTTGCATGCACGTTACTTTCAGAAGACTCAAATCAGCATGGCACACCGGCAAGAAAAAACCCACTGATTTCTCAGTGGGTTTTTAAATGGTGATGGTGGAGGCGGGGGGGATCGAACCCCCGTCCGCAAGTCCTACACAGGCAGATCTACATACTTAGTCCGGTCAATTTGGGTTTAACCTTTGCGCGCCGGCCGAACAGGCTCGCTTCAGGCGATCCGCTTAATTTTCGAGGTCTGCCGCGCGGCATTACAGACCCTTATCTGACGTATATGACACTGCCTCCAGTTGCCTGGTCCGGTCCATCAGAGTACCGGTGCAGCGCCAGCCGCTTAAGCGGCTAGTGCGAATTGTTCGTCGTTGGCGTTTGTAAAGTTTCCAGATGTATTTACGAGGTGACTGGTCCTCGGTATGCACTGTTCTGATTCGCAACCCACGTCGAAGCCATGTCGCCCCCACGTTTACCGCCACCCTCAGATCGATAGCGGTAATGAAGTTCAGATTCTACGCTATTGCAATCATTCGGTCACGATGGTGATTTTTCGCAGTAACAACCAGAAAACAGGAATCGCCTGGCATTTAAACAACAAATCAACCGTGGCATTTTGCCGCACCAAACTGAATATCGAGCACCAATAATTTATGAGAAATCCATTTTTATTCAGTTGGTTACTGTAAAAAATTTTGACCACACGGCTTCTGCTGCGACATCTTGTCACATTCTCACCAAAGTTATACCCCGCTACAGTCCGCGCAAATTTAAATAAGTGAGCATGGTGCTCACAGGCTAATCGAGGGGTTCCTGATGTTTCAGCTTTCGCCGGTTACAAAACGACTATCCATTGCATTTTCCTTGAGTTTCCCGCTGATGCTTCATGCAGCCGATGATCGCAAGTTGTCCGAAATGGTTGTTACCGCAACCAAGACTGAACGCAGCATCAAGGAAGTGTCATCCGCGGTGACAGTCATTGACAGAGAGCGGATCGAAAAATCCGGCGCCACCACGGTTGATCAGGTGCTGCAAGGCGTGCCAGGCGTTTATGCGGCACGTATGGATGCTTCGTCACCGAACCGGATTGCTCAAACCTATGTGCGCGGGCTGCCGGGCAACGGACGTAGCCTGGTTTTGATCGATGACATTCCGATGAATGTTCAGTACGACAGCCAGGTGGACTGGTCTCAACTCGGAACTTCTGACGTCGAGCGCATTGAAGTGGTTCGTGGTGCCGGTTCAGCACTTTACGGCAACCACGCGATGGGTGGCGTCATCAATATCATTTCGAAAGTGCCTGCCCCCGGTTTGCATGGGCGCGGCGAAGTTGATTTTGGAAGCCTTAATACCAAACGCGCAGCAGGCTTTATGTCCTATCGTGGGGAAAGCAGTGGATTAGCTCTCTCTGCTGCGTATCTCGAAAGCGACGGCTACAACATGTGGCGCCCGGACACCAGCACCACCTCAGTGCCATTATCTCAGCGAGCCAAAACCGGCACCGAAAAAACGACCGTCGGGGCAAAATTCTTTCATGAAATTGACAACGCCAACTTACTCGATTTCAATTTTTCGTACCTCCGTGACGTAGCCACCGGTCTCTACAACATTCCCGACTACAACGCACAGGATCGTGAGCAATATCTAGGTTCAGCACGTTACCGTCACTTCGGTGAATCGTCCGAAACAACCCTCGTGCTTTATACCCGAATTGGCAAAATGGATGCTGATAGCGCCAACGGACCTGGCTGCGTAACGGATGGCTGTACCACCACCTCCGTTCCAAGAACCAATAACGCAATCCGCGGTGCAACCTTGATTGCCTATCGTGGCGTCTTCGATGACAAAGAAACAGGCATCCGCGCCCAAACCAGCCACAAGATTGGTTCCAACCAAAAATTGACATTCGGTGGTGAATACTCGGATGGCGGAGTGACCGTAACCAACAGCTATCCTGCAGAAGTCGGGCGCGAGCAGGTAACCAAGGGGAATGTAACAAGAACCGGTCTGTTCATTCAGGACGAAATCAAGTTTGGTGCGCTCAACATCGATCTAGCCGGCCGCTGGGATCGCTGGCAGACCAGCGGCACCTTCAGTGACACCAAAAAATCATTTCCAGGGCAAGGCACTTGGGATGAGCGCTCGGATACGGCGTTCTCTCCCAAAGGCGGCCTTTCATATCGAATTATCGATGACCTGATCGTGCGCGGCTCAATTGGCAAATCATTCAACACGCCAGATGCTTCACAGCTCTATGGTAATAGTCGGCGTAGCGGCACCACCGTCGCTTATGGCAATCCTTTGCTCGAACCGGAAAAAGCACTTTCCAGAGACATCGGCCTTGATTACTACTTTGGCAAAAAAGCCTATGTGAAATCGACGTATTACTACACGACCGCAGAAGACTTCATCTCAACAATCCAGCGCGCCGGCGCCATTCCCGGCACGACCGACAAGGTCAACTACGGTGGTGTTCGCGCCAAAGGATTTGAATTTGAAGGCATGTGGCGTGCCACCGATTTCGTCACGCTTTACGCCAGCTATACGCTCAACGATTCAATCATCACCAAGTACAGCCAAAGCACCGCCCTTGAAGGCAAGCAACTGACCAATGTTCCCAAACATCAGGGCCATTTCCGCGCTGACTTCACCCTGCCTTTTGGGCTAACCGCCTTTGGTGTGGTCAATTATGTTGGCGACCGTTTCTCCAACGAAGCCAATACAACGCTGTATCGCGGTTACACCACTTACGATGCCGGCCTGACCAAAACCCTTTACAAGGATGTCACGGCGCGCCTGACCTTGATCAACCTCACTGACAAGCAGTACGAGGGAATTGGCTACATCGCACCTGGTTTCACCGTCAGCGGTGGCATCGTTGCCAAATTCTGATTCACGCTCGCAGGAGGCAAAATGTTACGGTCAACGCGAAAATTGAGTCAAAAACTCTTACCGCTCAGCGGATTTCTATTGGGCTTCACACTATTCACAGCGCCATCCTGGGCTGATGAATCACACGTTGCAGCAAATCCTGCAAGCCTGTCGCCAAGACCAGCTCCTGAAAAGTTCTGGACCGAGCTACCGGCAATAGCCCCGGGTGGCCCACGAGCGGAGCGCGGGACGGTTAGTCTGAGTGCTCGCAATATCAACACAACCGAACTGCTGGTCTTTAACCCCAACGAACCTGAAAAACCTGCACATCTGATTCTCGATGGCGGTCGCTGGCTGGCTGCCCCCTCCAGCCCGGACAAGGGTGGCCATCATTGGCTAAGCACTCGTGAAAGCAACGGCAATAAGGTCATTACAGCATCGACCGCATGGAGCTTTCCAGCCAAAGGCGATGCGCCAACCAAACTGCTCAAACAAAACAAGGGTGGATTGGAGATTGTTCCTGATCACTTGCCAGAACACGGCGGCATGCGCGAAGGTGAAGATTGGACGTTTCATGTCCGCTTTGATGGCAAACCGCTCCCTGGTGCACTGGTTCGATTCGAAACCGAATCCGGCACAAAGTCACGGGTTGTCACGGATGGCAATGGCGTAGCAAAAATCGCTTTCCCGCGCGACATTGATCCGGCGGCTATCGACCCGAAAAATGGAGCTACCCGAACCCGCCAAGGCTTCGTTCTCGCCACCGAGTACCAGCAAGGCGAAATCAAGCACCAGACCGCTTTCAATTACTTTTACTTCCCAGATCTGATGCGCGAACGGAATCTTTCTGCCGGTTTTGGCTTTCTCGCTTTCGGCATGCTCCTTGCCCTTCCCCTCTTGCGTCGCAAGGAGTCTACGCATGACTGAGTCACTGAAGCGGCATGTGCCCAGCCTGTCCCGGCTGAGATTCATTGTTCAGATATTCACCCTGTTTTTGACCGTGTGGGGTAGTACCGTCGTCGGTTATTACGCCTCTGAAAAAATTTCAACTGCCCTTCCTGCCTTGTCCTGTGCCTACGACAAAAGCAACGGGGGTTATTGCGTGCTGATTCCCTTGCAGCATCAAATGCACCATCGTATTGGCGAATCGCTGGTCAAGGCGCAGCAGATCACGCAGCAAGTCATCATGCCGACGGTTATTGCCCTGGGGACTTTCCTGATCTTCTTTGCCGTGCTCGGCAAGGCCTTCTGCGGCTGGGTATGTCCGCTCGGCACGATACAGGAGTGGATCAATAAAATTGGCCGGCGTTTCGGTCGACCGCAACATTTGCTCGACAGCAAGACAGCCAAGCGCACCCGTCCGGTTAAATGGCTGATCCTGCTCGGCCTGGTCTTTCTCGTTCCGATTCTGGCCGGGATGGGTATTGCGCCGCACTCGATGGGCAATCCTTACTGCGACATTTGCCCCTCGCGGATTGCCACCACCTTACTCACCGCAGATACCGAGCAAGTTGCGCTGAAAATGACTGATATGCCGAGCATGGTGCTAAGTGCCATTGCCAATGTGATGACCGGCTTTGTGCTCATCGCCGCGCTCGCCATGCGCCAGCCTTTTTGCCGGATTTGCCCGATGCTGGCGATGAACGCCACCTTCCGTCATCTTTCATTGACCCGCCTGGTCAAGATCGAAAACGAAAAGTGCGAGAAGTGCGGCATCTGTACCAAGGCCTGCCCGATGGATATTCCCGAGATCCATCACCATCACGGGCTAAAAGCTTTCAATGAAGACTGCACCTTATGCGGGCGCTGCGCCGAGTTCTGCCCTGACGATGGCATCATCAAGGTGAAGTTCGGGCCGTGGAATCTATTTTCCTCCAGCCGCGACTATTACAAAAACCGGGTACGCAACGAATCACCGGAAGGTACGGTCAAGCCGCTCAAATTTGTTCGCAAGCCGGCGGTATCAAGCGATGTTGCCTGATCCGGCGGTATCGGGGTTTTCGGTTTTCCTGCTTGGCCTGTCGCTCGGCTTGACGGCATGCGCCGTCACCTGCCTGCCTTTCATCGGCACACTAACCCTCGGAAAAGCAGAAGGCCGCAGCAGTGGCATGCGTGACACCGCCTATTTTCTCGGCGGTCGCTTGATTTCCTACACCCTGCTAGGCACCCTGGCTGGAACTCTCGGCGCCTGGTTCGTGCGAGAACTGGCCGCAGGGGCAGGCAATCTTGTGATCGGCTTGAGCAGCCTGTTTGCTGCGGCCTGGTTAATTTGGCCAAGTACTCCCCACAGAGGCTGTCGTCCGGCACGCCGCTTTGCAGGTCTCTCGCCGATGCTGCTCGGTATCGGTCTGACCTGATTCCCTGTGCGCCACTGGCAACCTTGCTGGCAGCAGCAGCAGCGGGCGGGAGTTCATTTCAAGGCGCCTACTACGGCCTCTTGTTTGGAATGGGTACGCTGCTCACCCCCATGCTTGTGCTCATCCCATCCGTTGCCAGCATCGGTCAAGCACTCAGAACCGACAGAGCCTGGTTGTTGCCCTGGATGCGCGCAGGAGCCAGTCTTGTCCTCGTTTTACTGGCGTATACCCGATGCGAGTTATTTGCTGCCGGGCTGGGTAAATATGTATTGGCGATTACCGTACTGACTGTGTTCTGGCGTTATTACCGGGCACATCACGAAGATGGTGGCCAGAAACGGGTTTTTACATTACGCCAGATTGAATGAGTTGATCAAAACTTTCCGTTATCAAGCGCAGCAGTAAGCTCAGGCGTTACCTGGGTAAAACCCAGAATCTTTTTACCTTTGTGGTCCTTCAGAAAATCGTCTGCGTCGGCCTTGTTCGCCAACGGAACCAATTCATGACCCATCGGGCCAAGCACATCGGAGCCGACAACGAAAAGTGCCTTGCGTGCATCGATGCGTTCCAGATTGTAGAAATCGGTCACGTAAATCGCCGCAATATCTTCCTTGCGATGCCCCGGCGCAAACTTGGGCAGATCTTGCAGGAACTTGAACATATCCTTCGAACCATCAAAGAAATGGTTGTGTCCGTCTTTCCAGGACACAACCGCGACCCAGTTGGGGTACTTGGCAACCAGCATGCCACAAACCGGGCAGAGGTCTTTGGCAGTCGGTTTTGGCACGTTCTGGGCGAATGCGAAACTCGCCCAGAAGGCAAGACAAAATGCGAGAAGATGACGACGTTTCATTAACCCTTCTTCATTTCTGCGGCACGTTTGCGGCGCTCTTCACGCATCTTGCGGATCATGCTGGCGTCAGTTGCCATGTCGAGATAGGACTCGCGCAGGCATCATCAAACTTGGCTAACGTGCCACCATGCTTGGCTTGAAACTCTTTGGCGACATCGGTGGAAGCAAAGGAATGTTTGCTGCGCTTGGTCATCGCGTGTTTCAGGTCTGCGCCAATCAGGTAGGTCATTTGATCAACCGGCACTAGCGGGCGCGGTTCAATAGTTGATCCATAATCCGGGCCCCAGATATTCTTTGGCTCACGATCAATATTGACGCCCAGGCTCAACGACAGGCAGTGAATGGAACAAACACCATCGTTGAGATCATCCGAATATTGAACCAGCATCCGAGCGCGGTGATGCTCTTTACGATCCATGCCGCAGTAAGGGCATTTTGGATACTTCTCGAATTCGTTTTCCAGCGGCTTGGCGTCGGCTGCTTTCTTGGGAATGAACTGATTTGGCGTGCCATCCGTGGAACAGGCCTCGGCGCTGGCTTGTGTGGAAATTGCGGCCAAGCCAGTCAAAGCGGAGAGTTTGAGTAGATCGCGGCGTTTCATGGTGGTGCTCCCTGAGTCGTAATTCAACCCCGGTATATTAGTCCTCTGTTATCAAGCAGATATGCGACATAGTGTCGCACCTAGCCCAACAGATTACGCATGATGGCGTAGTAGGCGAGGCCTTGCCAGAGCGTCGAAATACCGAGCGCGATGACAAATATGGCGGCACCTTTGAGCAACCAGCCGCGCAGTTTTGGCCCCAGTTTGCCGAACAAAAAGGAGGCAGAAAGCATAGAAGGCAGGGTGCCGGCACCAAAGGCCAACATCAACAGACCGCCTTCAAGAACAGAGGGAGCGGTGGTGGCTTTGACCGCCATCGCCATGGTCATCGAGCAGGGCATCAGGCCGTTGATCGCACCACCGATCAGTGCGCCAACCACCGGGCCTTTCTGCACCGCCTGACCAAATTGTTTGCGTAACCAGGCAATCGGCGCGAAACCCAAGCTGTTGCGAATCGGTGAAACACCCAGTAAATCAAGGCCGAGCAGGATGACGACGATGCCGGCAATAATCTGTAAAACACCCTGCAACTTACCAAACTGCCCGGTGGAAACCAGCACCGCACCCAGTGCGGCAGCGATCAAGCCAACGATGCCATAAACACCAACGCGGGCGCCGTGATAAGCAAAATAGGGCCAAATACCCTTGGCGCCGAGGCGGATGAAGAAGCTGGAGACCAAGCCGCCACACATCCGGAAGCAATGCCCACTACCTAAAACGCCGGTCATGAAGGCGAGCCAGTAGGAAAACTCGGCAATAGCTTGATGGTGCGAGTGATCCATCAATCTTTTTGCAGGCGCAGCGAGTTGGTGACGACCGAGACTGAACTCATCGCCATCGCCGCCGCAGCGATCATCGGATTGAGCCGGCCTGCCGCTGCAACGGGAATCGAAATGACGTTGTAACCGAGCGCCCAGAAAAGGTTTTGGCGGATGATCGCCATCGTTTTGCGCGAGAGATCAATACCGGCGGCAACGCGGGCGATGTCGCCACCAACCAGCGTTATGTCGGCGGATTCCACCGCAATATCGGCCCCGCCACCGATGGCAAAGCCGACATCAGCCGCCGCCAGTGCCGGTGCATCATTGATACCGTCGCCGATCATGCCAACCTTTTGGCCTGCTGCCTGTAAACGGCGAATGACGGCCAGTTTGTCGGCAGGGGTAGCACGCGCAACAACTTCATCGATGCCGACTTCACGTGCAACATGGCGGGCGACGGCTTCAACGTCGCCGGTAGCCATGACGGTTTTAAGGCCGAGCCGATGAAGCAGGGCGATGGCTTCGCGGGCACCGGGGCGCGGCTGGTCGGCAATTGCAAAAATGGCGGCAGAATGGCCGTCGACCGCAACAAATACCGGGGTTTTGCCTTGTTCGGCCAAGCGGGTCGCTTCATCAGCCAGAACGCCACTATCAATTCCGTTTTCCGCCAGCAAAGCGGCATTGCCGACGACGATGCTTTGTCCGCCTGCCGAAGCGATCACGCCACGTCCAGGCAAGGCTGAAAACTCGTCGGCACTCAGCAAAGCCTCGGCGCGCGGCTTGCACCAATCGGCCATGGCTCTTGCCAGGAAGTGTTCTGAACCCGCTTCGGCGGCCGCGAGCAGCGAAGCAAGGCGTGTTTCATCGATGCCGGGCAGGATGAAGCTATCGGTGACGACCGGTTTGCCTTCGGTAATCGTGCCGGTTTTGTCGAAAACGATGGTGGTCAGTTTGGACGCCGTTTCCAGTGCTTCGCCATTACGGATATAGATGCCGCGCTTGGCCGCCTGACCGGTGCCAACCATAATCGCGGTTGGTGTTGCCAAACCCAAAGCACAGGGGCAGGCGATCAGCAGCACGGCCACGGAATGGGCTAGCGCCCGCGAAACCGGGTGGCCGGAGAGCGCCCAGCCAACAAAGGTTAGCGCAGCTACACCACCCACCGCCGGGACAAAACGGGCAGAGATACGGTCGACCAGCTTTTGCACCGGTAATTTAGTACCCTGCGCGTGATCGACCAGTTTGACGATGCCGGATAGCACGGTGTCGCCACCAATGGCGGTCACTCTCATGATGAAACTGCCATTGCCGTTGAGACAACCGCCAATCACCGCATCGCCCGCCGCCTTGTTTGACGGGCAGCGATTCGCCGGTAATCATCGCTTCGTTGATTGTCGAACACCCTTCTAGTACGCGGCCATCAGTCGGCACTTTGTCACCGGCGCGCACGCGCAGACGGTCGCCGAGCTGGACGTCGTCAATCGCCACTTCATGTTCGCTGCCATCGGCGGCTATGCGCAAGGCCGTTTCCGGCTGGAGTTCGATCAGCTTGCGGATGGCTTCACTGGCCTTGCCTTTGGCGCGTTCTTCCATGTAGCGGCCAAGCAGGACAAAGGTACAAATGCCCGCCGCCGATTCAAAATAAACGTGGTGGCCCATCTTGAACACACCGGGAATGCTGTAGGCCCAGGCCGCGCCGGAACCGATGGCGATCAGGGTGTCCATGTTGGCTTCGCCCTGTTGAGCTAGCGTCCAGGCTTTGCGGAAAATGCTGTTGCTGCTGCCAAAGAGAATCGCCGTCGACAAGCCGAACTCCATCACGCGCAACACTGGTGAATGGTGCATGGCCATGCCGGAAATCATCACCGGCACGGTCATCCAGGCGGCCTGTACAAAGCGCTTTTTGGCTTCTTCGACGCGTTCCTTTTCGCGCTCGACCAGCAGGCGGCGCTGCGACAAGGTATCCATTGGGCGAGCTTCGTAGCCGAGGCGAGCGACCACTTCGGAAACGCCTTCGCGATCAATCACGCCAAATACGGTCAGCGTTGCCGAGGCAAAATTGACTACCGCCGAGCGCACACGCGGGTCACGCTTCAACTTCATTTCGACGAGCAGGGCGCAGGAGGCGCAGGTCATGCCTTCAATGGCGACCGAACATTCACACACCGGCCCGTCAATGGGTACGGGTGGGGTGGGTGGCGCTTTGGGCGCAGCGATCAAGTTACCCAACACGGCATCGAGCGTCGCCAGCAAACACGCCTCAGGCAAATTCACCGGGTCATACTGAATGACCAGCGAGCCAATGTCAGAAACGATGCGCACATCCTTGACCGCCGGGTGTTTGCGCAGCAGGATTTCCAGGATGTAGCAGCGCTCCTGCTCCTTGATCAGAGCCGGAGCAACGACGCGAATGCGTCGTGAGAGTCGATGGACAACCTGGCCGTTTTTCATTTCTTGAGGTTGGTTTTGCGATATCGGACGAGCAGGAAAACGAGATAGAAAGTCGTCATCCAGGCATTGCTGTGCGCCAGCGGTTGCTGCAGCCAGCGCTTGGTGATCAGATCCCAGTGCGCCTTGATCAGGTAGAAAGCGACCAGATCATTGAAGAAATTGATGATTGCCTTTTCAGTCAGGGCGCTGGCCAGAATCGGCTGGATTTTTGCCTGCAGGGAACCGGCTGGCGCCTCAACCGCTGGCGTCAAAACAGCCTTGAATTTATCGAGCAAGGGTTGCAGGCCGTTCGTTGTCTGCTCCGGCTCCGCCGCAGTCACTTCCGGTTCAGCGCTGGGTGCGGGCAAGCTGTCAAATAATCCAAAAAGACGGCGCGCAACCTGAGCTGTAGAGCAAACTGTCTGGTCAAAACGGATAGAGATTCGCAGCCAGCCACGATCAATCACCGCGATGTTGATGCCAGCCAAACTCGTCATCCCTTGCTCAATGGCCGCGGAGGCTGCCGGTGTGCAAAGCTCAGCGGGCAATTCGAGACGCAAATAGCCCGGCTCTCGATGCAGCACGATCACGCGTTGCGCCAGTTTTGCGGCTTGCGACATAGCTTTCTCCTTCAAGCCGCCGGCGTTTCTTGCGCCGGTGCGCTGACCGTTGAAGTGACCGGCGCAATGCCTTCAACCTTCTCCTGCGCTTCAGCCATCAGGTCGTTGAGATTTTCCTTTTGCTGCAGGGCGAAATCCTTGCCCATGCCAGTCGCTTTGGACAGACCTTCGATAATCTCCTTCTCATATTTATGGAGCAGGAAACCGGCGGCAATACCGCCCGCAACCCCCGCTGCCAGCAAGGTTAGCGGATTGCGCAGCAGGCTGAAACCGAGCAGACCGCGCCCGGCGGCGAATCCGCTGGCGGCCATCATCGCGCCCTTGGCCAGCGGCGTACTCATCGCATGGCCGGCGTTGCTCATCATGTTCGGCATGTGCTTCATCATTTCTTCGGTCATCATGATGCTTTCCTTTCAGGATTTATTCGGTTGATTGTTGCCATTTTGGGCCGGCATTTCCTTGATGTCATGCAACATCTCGTAAATTCCCCGGCAGCCTTCGCAGCAAAATTGGAATTGTTTTTCCGGCGCGTTCAGGACGAAGGGTTTGATCCCGACATCGAGGCCGCACAGATCGCAAGGGGCGCTCATTTGAGCATTTCCAATGCTTGCCGCTCGAAGGTCGCTTCATCGGCCTCGCCAATGATTTTGGCGTGAATCATCCCTTTGGCGTCCACAAAATAGGTCGTCGGCAAACCGACCACGCCGTAGCTGCGGGCGATATTTGATTTTTCATCCAGCAGCGCCGGGTAGGTGAAGCCGACTTTCTTGATGAAGGCTTCAATGCTTGCCTTGTCTTGCCCGGCATTGATCGCCAGCACTTCCAAGCCGTTATCTTTGTTGCGCTGATAAACGTTTTCGATGGCCTTCATTTCGCCTTCGCAGTATTTGCACCAGTCGGCCCAAAAGCGGATGACCAGCGGCTTGCCGGCATAGGCATCAGGAAATACGCTGTTTTTGCCGTCGACCGTAACAGTTTGAAATTTAGGTGCCAGATCACCCATATTCAGCTTGACCGCCGGGTTGTCGCTGCCACAGCCGGCAAGCAAGGCAAAGCTAAGCAGGAAAATCAGTAACCGCATATTAGTGTTCGATCAAAATCAGGTTGGAGGTCAGCACGAAGTAAGTGGCGACGAGGGCAAAGAGAATATAGCCGCTAGCCGCCAATCCGGCCAAGCGGGCTGAAACTTGCGGAATGATCCGGTGCAGACTGGCGACCCGCGCAAACGGCTGCACCGCGCCCGCCCCCAGCCCGGCAGCGGTGGCGACGAAGAGCGGCAAATAAAGCCAGTAGCCCTGATAGTCGTATTCCGGCTTGAGGATGCAGAAGGGGCAATGGTGGTGCGGGTGCTCGTATATGTAGAGCGAAATGAAGGACAGCACGCCGATGATCGCCGCGACAAAGGCCGTTGCGCTGGCCCCGGCGAGTAGATAACCACTGTGCTGGGCACGCTTTTTTCCAGTGCCAGAGTGCACCACCGATCACTGCTGTCAATGCGCCATAAAACAGGAACAAGGCGGGTTTGGGTTCCATACCGGAGGCTTCGCCAGCTATCGTTTTGGCGTCGCCGGAAAACAGGCTGCCGCAGCAAGACGTAATCACATTGGCCTTGAGGCCGAGGAAATACTGCAACTCCAGCCAGAAACTGAGCGCCATCACCGGCAAGAGCAGAATCAGCAGGCCATATTTGATTTTGACCAACGGGTAATCCGGCGCCCGGGTATCAACGTGGTTGATCGCCAGCCACATGGCGGCGAGGAAGAAAACAACCATCTGGGAAATCAACGATGGAAAGCCGAAATCATTGACGTTGAGCGTGCCCACCGCGCACATCGCGCCGACGAACATGGCAGACAGGCGATCGGCATTGAAGACGAAGAGCAACAGGGCAGCAAGCTGGATGACGAAAACAAAAGTCAGCAGGGTTGAAAACAGGTAAGTACGGCGCTCGAAATCCAGCTGTCGCTCCGAGCCGCTACGAATATCCCAGTGGCGGATGACTTGCACGGCGAAGGGCATGGCGGCGCCAGCATCAACACCGCTATGGCGGCGGCCATCAATAAGGCGATGATTGCTGGCTGGAAAAGCATGGTTTCTTAGTCGTCGACCAGACAGCCATCCGCATGCCAATCACGCGATGTACTGCATCCGACTCAACAACCAGCGGATCATGGCTAGTCAGCAGCACCGTTTTACCTTCCGCCGTAAAGCCTTCCAGAATTGCCATGAATTCGCGCGACAGGGCAGTGTCGAGATTGGCCGTTGGCTCGTCGGCAATGATCACTTCCGGGTTATTGATCAGCGCACGGGCAATGGCGACGCGCTGCTGTTCGCCGCCCGACAACCATTCCACCTTGGCCGTGCGGCGATGGCTGAGCTTGAGTTGCTCGAAAATTTCTTCGGCCGCTGTGATCAGTTCGGCACGCGGCCGACCGGTCGGAAAGCCCGGCAGAATGACGTTTTCGAGTGCCGTCAGCCCCTTGATCAGGTTGAATTGCTGGAAGATGAAGCCAAAGCTCTGGCGGCGAATTTCAGTCAAAAAACGTTCCGGCAAACCGGAAATATCCTGACCCTTGAAGCGCACGCGGCCACTGGTCGGGCGCGACAGGCAGCCAACCAGCGTTAGCAGCGTGGTTTTTCCGGAACCGCTCGGGCCACGGAAGGCGGTTACTTTGCCGGCTTCCAGCGTCAGGTCGATACCGTTCAGCGCCCAATATTCATTGGGCTGGCCCTGGTTGAAAGCCTTTTTGATTTGCGAGAGTTCGATCATGCGCGCATCACCGAGTCCGGATCGGTAATCGCCGCGCGCCAGATGGGCACCAGCACCGCCGCTGTGTAGGGGAAAATCGTGAAGAAAAATAAAGTGGCGATCTGCAAGCCGTCGACCGTCGGCACCAGCGCAAAGCGTGGATAGAGTACGGCCCAGCCTTTTAAAACCGGCTCAAACACCGCCGCGCCAAAATAGAAAACATGGACGTAGGCAGCGATGAAACCGAGCAAAAAGGCGGTCAGTGAAATCAGCAGGCCTTCCCACATTTTCATGCGAATCACGTCGCTGGTTTCCCAGCCAATGGCTTTGAGGATACCGATTTCACGCTTTTCTTCCGCTGACAAACCCGAGGCCTTTTCCCACGAGAGAATGGCAAAAGCCAAAATGGCGCCGGCCAGCACGGTGAGCATGATGCCTTCACGCCAATCAAAAACGCTCTGGTAGGTGCGCAGCACTTCTTCGCGCAAAATCGGGCGCGAATCGGGCAGGGTGGTCGACAGCTTCTCGGCCACCTTGCGCACCTCCTGCGGGTTGGCGACGGATAAGGCGATGTCGGTGTAGTGGCCCGCCGGATACTCGAAGAAGGCGCGGAAATCGGCTTCGGAGAGCAGCACGAGATCGGCCGAGAGCAATTCGGCATCCGGTGACAACACAGCGGATACCTTGAAGGCGAACAGCTTGCCGGAATAGGAGCGGAATGAAATCACATTACCCGCCGCCAGGCCGCGTGCCCGGGCCAGCGTGGCGCCAACCATGATGCTGCCGCTGGCGACTTCATCCGCCGGGCGCGCCATGAAGGTGTAATTGGCATTCACCACGGGGTCGTAGTAATAACCCCAGAGCCGGCCTTCCTGCTTTTGCACGCCACGAATACGGCCAATTTTTTCAATGTAGCCGGGCGGGATCAGGTCATGACGCCCGGCCACCATGCGTTGCAAAATCACCTCCGGCGAACCAGCCAGGACAAAGCTCGCTTCAGTGCGCAGCGCCTGGGTGAATAGCGCCAGCGAGGCAAGCACGAAGACGAGCACGGCATAGGCGAGCAGCAGCCCGAGGTTCTTGGTTTTACGCCGGGCCAGTGAGGCCAGCGTGAAATCAATCAGGTGACGTTGTTTTTCCAGCCAGACGTTCATGGGGTTTATTCAAGTGAGCCGGCGGCGAAATCAGCGAGCCGGTGGGGAAATGATCGAATGCACCGGGGTGATCCTGCAAGGCGGAATGTAGATCAGCCTGCGAAGGATGGCGGGTGTAGCGGGATTCACTGAACAGCGATAGATCAGTCAAGCCCAACTGGGTGACCAAGGCCCGGTTGGCCAGCAGTCGGGATTGATCTGTTACGGTCAACTGCCAGGAATGGGCAAAAATCAGAACGACCAGCACACCCAGCAGCGCCAGCATCATAAAGGCAAGGGTGGACGGACGACGCACTAAAGCAGCTTTCTGACGGTGGCAACCAATTTGTCGGTAGTTACACCGAGATCGAGAACCGCGGCGAGTTTTCCTTCGCTATCGACGACGTAAGTAGATACCGTGTGATCAACCGCATAGCTGCCATCGGCCTTGGCCGGCTGCTTGATATAACCAGCACCGAAAGACTTGGCCAAGCTGGCGATTTCTGCTGTTGTACCGGTAACACCGATCATTTCACCATGGAAAAAAGCCGTGTATTCCTTGAGGTGCTTGAGGCTGTCGCGCTCGGGATCAACCGAAACCATGATCAGTTTGACCCGCTTGCGCTCGTCCGGGGTCAAGGCATTCAGCGCCTGCCCACCAGCCGCTAGGGAGGCCGGGCAAACATCGGGACAGTTCGTATAGCCGAAATAAACCAGCATGACCTTGCCGCGATAACTGCGCGAATCGACAGGACCATCGGCGGATTGCAGAACAAAATCACCACCTGGTGGTAGTTTAGGGTCGCGTGCTTGCTGGCAACCCAGCAACGCCGCCAGCACAAGGGCGACGGCAATCAAGGCAAATTTTTTCATGGTACGGAAAAGCAAAAAGGCAGACCTGCAGTCTGCCCCAAATATCAAATTAGAGAAACCGCATATATCAAAAACGGTTAGCTGCCCGCATCAGCGCACCACGAAGCGCAATGGTCAAACTGGAACCCATGCCAATGCGTTGCGCAACCGCCGGCAAAATAATCAGTGAGGCCAGCGCAAACCCGGCGCCGAGCAACAAGGATGCCATTTCTGGCTGATTTTCTTTGGTCTGATTGGTGTTCATGGCGTCTCCCCCGCGATGAATGGCATCCTACCGACAATCCTGCGCAACCGGAATGCGACAAATTGCCGCACCCTGTTGCAGCCTAAGCCGCAGCCAGATTCACCGCGTAACCGCGCGTCGCATGGACACCTTCCATTTTCACCGGGAGCAGAACACCAACCCGCTCCAAGCCCTTGATGATGCGTAAAATGGTTTCAAAACGCAGATCGGTAATATCAGCAATGTCCTGCCGCGTCGGCAACACCACCCGGCCGGCACCGTCACCCAACAGACGAATCAAGCCAAGAACGCGCTCTGACGCCTGACCACCGCGCAGGGCAATGACATCAGCTGCGCGGCGTTGGGCCAGCGCCAGCGATTCGAGCAGGCTTTCGCTTGCCCCCGCAGGTTCACCCTCGGGCCAAGGCGACAATTCACAATGCGTCAGCGCCGAGGCCGAGAAGGTGTAGGCGCCAAAAAGCATGGTTTCGCAACCGACAATATCGCCGGCAATCGCCAGACTGGCAAAGCTGAGGTCGCCATTTTTAGTGGTCGTATCGAGGCGCACCACGCCGCTTTTTACCCGCCATGCCAATCCTTCAGCGCCGGCAGCGTAGATTACCTGGCTCGCCAAATAGGCGTTGCCCTGCCGTGGTGAAAGGCATTTGTTGCGGTCAACCAGCGAAAGCAGGCCCATTTTTTAGCTCCTCAAATACACCAAAAGCCCCGGCAAAAATTGGGGCTTTTGGTACGTCATGCATCAGGCAAATTTAGAACTTGATGTTCACCCCGGTGTAAATCGAGCGCCCCATACCGGGAACACCCGTACCCCAAGGAGCACCCGTCAGCATCATGGTGCCGCCCTGGCCAGTGTATGCACCACCTTGTGGCAGGGTGTAAAACTTGTCGAAGAGATTTTCGACACCCAGATCAAGGCGGACCTGTTTCCAGGTATAGCTGGTACGCAAGTTGGTCAAGCCATAACCTGGCGTTTTGATTTCGTTGCGCACGTCGGAAACATTGTGCTTGCCGGCCACCGCAACCAGTTCAATAGCGTTATCCCAACCGCCGAGCTTTTGCCCAAGTGAGAATTTCCCGCTGAGCGGCATGATGTTGTAGAGGTCATCGCCGGTATCACGGTTTTCACCCTTGGTGTAATTGATCAAACCCTTCAGGCTAAAGTCGCCAGCACCGGTACTGGCCAAGGGCATATAGCCGGAGAGGTCGATGCCGTAGAGTCGTGCCGACTGATTGGCGTACTGGAGCAGAACGAAACTGTTTGAGGTGTTTTTATTGGTCGTCGTACAGGTCGTTCCATTCACCGGGCAGCGCACTGCATCGATATAGTCCTGAACTTCAGTGTAGAAGGGCGTCGCCTTGAAACCCCAGTTGCGATCTGCGGCGTGCAGGTCAAAGGTAGCGCTCAGGGTATGCGCCTTTTCCGGCTTGAGATCGACATTCCCGATGTAGCCGTTACCGTCACCGACAAAATTGTTCATCAGCGCAGCCATCGACCAGGTCGACCAAGTGTAGCGCTCATACAGGTTGGGCGAACGTGTTTTGCGGGCAAAGCCGAACTCGATGTCGGTATTTGTATTGGCGGTGTAGCGCGCCAAGGCGGTCAGATCCCAGTTGTTATCGGTGCGCTCGTGGCTTTTGGCATTAAATGCGGCGGCGTCCGAACGCTGATTGTTCCCATGCCGGTCATTCCATTCGTGTTGAGTTATATCCCCTGACATTGCCGGCATCAGTGGCAACACGTTCATAGCGTACGCCCAGCAAACTCATCCACTGCGCGTTATAGCGAGATTCCCACTCGCCGAACAAAGCGGTCCGATCACGCTTGCCATCGTTAATGTTGTCAAATGTACCGGGGTACATGCCGCCACCGGAGGCAGGCCACCAGTCATCCAGCCGGTAACTCTGATATAGACCGCCAACGCGCAGGAGATCCTGCTGGCCAAGCAGGACATCGGCCTGAGATTGAAGCCTGTCGTTTTACTTTCAGTGTACATCGGCATGCCATTGGCACAAGCCACTGTTCCAGCTGGCGAACAGGGATAACCATTACCCTTGCCGTCATAACCCATCATGCCACCCGAGCCAGTCGGTGGCATTCCACTGCCATACCAGAAGCGCTTGTCAGCGCCGAAATCCATGTAGTGATCAACCTTTTCCTGGTAAGCGCGCGCTTCCAGCGAACCCCAATCAAACTGACCGAGATAACGCAGGTTGAAACGTTTCTGGGTATTGTCGAGCATGTCCATACGCTGATTTGGGTAGAGTTGCTCAGGCACTTCCTGATAGCCAATTTTGGCCTCGACCAGATGGTTGCCGCCTTTGAGCGCGAAGCCCAAGGTGTGGGTGCGAGTTTCATAAGCCGTTGAGCCAACCTCGTCGCGTGGCAAGGTATGGCCGGCTCGGCCGGTGCCGTCGTAATTTTTGAAATCGCCACCCGCCGTGTAGTTATCCGCCTTGGACAGCCCGCCGGTGTAAGTCACATTGAAATTTTCGGTAGCGACACTGGCCGAAGCGTTAACGCCAATCGCTTTGTTGTTGCTGCGGTAATAGCCGCCAATTTCGCCTTTGGCCATCACACCCTGACCCGATGCGGCAAATTCAGGTGCCAGCGTGTTGGCGATGATCGTCCCGCCTATGCTGTCGCCTCCAACGCTGACCGGGGTGATGCCAGCGTAAACCTTGAGCGTACCGATGCTGTTCGGGTTGAGATAGGAAAGCGGCGGATTCATATGATTCGGGCAGGAGGCAATGAAGTCCATGCCATCGACCTTGATACGCAGACGGTCATCGGCCAGACCGTGGATGGCTGGCAGGCTGGAAACCCCACCCGCACCGTACAGGCTGACACCGGGCACATCGCGCAAAAGCTGAGCGGTATCGCTGACATAGGCACGCTGACCGGCAACTTCAACCGCATTCATGGCTGCGGTACTGTTGGGCAACGGTGTTTCTCGCTTCGCCGTCACATTGACGGTGTCCATGACCTGCGGATTGCCTTGTGCAAGGACAACGCCCGAAAAGGCCAGCGCCATGGTGGCAACCAGCGGATGAACACGATGTGACATGCAACTCTCCCCGATTTTTTAGTATTTAGTTCGGCGCGATTCTCTACTTTTCGGCCACTCGGGGGAATGCGACAAATTGTCGCGCGACAATTTGTCTAATTCCAAAGCAGGTGGTTTGCACTTACGATTACGCCGTTCCCGCGCCTCCCTCCGATTGCAAACCATCTCCCATGAAAGCCATCGCGCGCGGGAACATTTATTGGAAGATCACAATGAACTCAAGAATTTCCCGCTTCATTCTTGCCCTCGTTATTTGCGCGTTCAGTCTCGCGGCCAATGCCGGCAATGTCGACGACGATTTGCGTCAGGCAGCCAAGTTGCACAAAGGCGGCGAGACCAATCAAGCCATCAGTCTCTGGAAGCAATGGGCAGACAAGGGTAATGCGGATGCCGCCTACAACCTGGCAGTGATTCACCAATATGGCGATGGGGTGACGCTCGATTACGGCAAGGCAATGCAGTGGTATCGCGTCGCAGCCGACCAGGGCGACAAAATCTCACAGTTCCAGATCGGCCTGATGTACCAAACCGGACAAGGTGTTGTTGCCAATGAAGAGGAGGCGCATCGTTGGTTCACCGCCCATCGCAAGCACCACATGCATCACCTTCACACACCGCAAATGGCGGCCTGGCGTGAACAGGCACGGGCATTGCTCGATGATCGTGATCACCGTGAGCAAGTCGCTGCGTCACGCAAAAATTCTGATCAGGTTTTGGCCGAGTTGAAACAACGGGCTGGCATGGGCGCTGAAAAACCAACAGCGACTGCCGCGCTGGTCAGCGATACGCTTATTCGCTAAATTTTTAGCCGTTTTTTGGCGTCGACCGTAACGCTTAATAAAAAACTCAGGCGTTGATCTTATCCAGCGCCTCGCGCAGCTTGCCCGGCTCATCCAGACGCAACATACGCCGCACATTGGGCGTCAGTTCGCCGACGTTGGCTTTCAACACCTTGCTCTTCACTTCAAGAATCTGCGACGGGTGCATCGAGAAAATGCGTAGACCCATGCCGAGCAGCAGGCGTGTCAGTTGCGGGTCGCCAGCGACTTCACCGCAGACAGATACCGGAATGTTTGCCTTCTCGGCCATCGACAAGGTGTGGGCGAGCAGCATCAGCACTGCCGGGTGTAGCGGATCGTAGAGATTGGCGACCTGCTCATCGGAGCGGTCAATAGCCAAGGTATATTGAATCAGGTCGTTGGTGCCGATCGACAGGAAATCGAGGCGACGCAGGAAGAGGCCAACAGCCAGCGCTGCTGCCGGAATTTCGATCATGCCCCCAACCTGAATATTCTCGTCAAAAGCCACTTTTTCACCACGCAGGCTGGACTTGGCTTGCTCCAGTGCAGCCAGCGTCTGATCAATTTCGTGGGCATGCGCCAGCATCGGGATCAACAACTTGATCGGGCCGTGCTTGGTCGCCCGCAGAATTGCTCGCAACTGGGTCTGGAACATGCGCGGCTCGGAGAGCAACAGGCGAATCGCCCGTCTACCCAGCGCCGGGTTGGTCTTGACCCGATCCCCCATATTGTTGCCGGGGTTAATGTCTTTGTCGTTGCCGAGATCAAAGGTGCGGATGGTGACAGGCCGCCCACCCATGCCCTTGACTACCTTTTTGTAGGCTTCGTACTGCTCCTTCTCGTCCGGCATGTCGCCGCGATCAAGAAAGAGGAATTCGGTGCGGAACAAGCCAATGCCTTCCGCGCCGGCTTCAAGTGCAACCGGCACATCGACGGGCAATTCAATATTGGCGAACAATTGGACGTCGACCGCATCAATCGTCTGCGATTTGGAGTTTTTGAGGCGTTTGAGCTTGGTTTTTTCCAGTTCGATCTGATTTTTGCGAAGCTGGTATTCCTCCAGCACACGCGGGTCCGGGTTGATCAGTACAACACCACGCGTCCCGTCGACGATCAGCAATTCGCCATCGCGAATCATTGATCGTGCGTTCTCCAGGCCAACGATGCTGGGAATCGCCATGCTGCGCGCCAGAATCGCCGTGTGCGAGGTGGCCCCGCCGACATCTGTTATGAAGGAAGCGAAGTGATGATCCTTGAAAGCAATCACATCAGCCGGCGCCAGGTCATGGGCGACGACAATCAGCATTTCTTCCTTGACGCCCTTGGCTGTTTTCATCACGGCGCGACCCGGATGACCCAACAACTCCTTGATCACCCGCTCGACCACTTGCACTACATCAAACTTGCGCTCACGCAGATAGGGATCATCAAACTGCTCGAACTGATGAACCAAATGTTCCATTTGCTGGACCATCGCCCATTCCGCATTGCAGCGGCGTTCACGGATTATCTCGCGCGGTTTTTCGACCAGTTCCGGGTCTTCGAGGAACATGGTGTGGATGTCGATGAACGCTGCCAACTCGGCCGGCGCGTGCTCGGTCGTTTCCTTCATCAACAACAGTTCAGTCTTGACGGCATTGATCGCCGCATCGAGCCGGGCGAGTTCCTTGTCGACCATTTTCGGCGAAATGGTCAGGTGCGACACCTCCAGCGTCGCGTGCGACATGAGCAGGGCCCGCCCGATGGCAATGCCACTGGAAACTCCAAGACCGTGCAGACTAAAGCTCATGACGCTTTATTCCCCTTCACCAAAATAATCAGCAATCAAGGCCAGCAAGGCATCCATTGCAGCAGCTTCATCGGCACCGTTGGTCTCAACCGTCACTTTGGAGCCTTTGCCCGCTGCCAGCATCATGACGCCCATGATGCTCTTGGCGTTGATCCGGCGCGCGCCCTTGGACATCCAGACTTCACATTGAAATTTGCCGGCCATCTGGGTTAGTTTGGCCGATGCCCTGGCGTGCAGGCCAAGTTTGTTGATGATTTCGGTTTCTTTGGTCAGCATTTCGATTCCGTCAGTGATCCAGCATGTTGAAAACACCATCGCGGCCACCTGCTATCGCCCGCGTCAGCAATGTTTCCATGCCCTTTTCGCGATAGGTAAGAGCACGCAACAGCATCGGCAGATTAACGCCGGTAATGCCTTCAATGCGCCCCGGTTCAAGCAATTTTGACGCAAGGTTGGCCGGGCTGGCGCCAAAAACATCTGTCATTACCAGAACCCCCTTGCCGTTATCGACCAGATTGAGCATCGCACGTGCCAGCGGCAGCAAATCGAGCGGGTCATCCTGCGCCGATACTCCCAGCTGATTGAGCTGGACCGGTCGTTTGTTCAGCACATGACAAGCGTTTTGCACCAGCGCTTCGCCGTAGCTGCCATGCGTAATGAGGAGAATTCCAATCATGCTCCAGATTCTAACCTGAAGCGAGAAAACTCACTTGCGGCTAACGATGAGAATACCCAAGACAACCAGAGCGGCGCCAATCATCTGCTCAAGTGATATCTGTTCATTAAGCAACCACCAGCCAAACCCGATGGTAAGTAACGGACCGACCATGGTGAACATGGATGAACGGCCAGCCCCGAGACAGCGAATAGCCGCAGATTGGGCAAAAACCGGTACAACAGTCGAAAATATCGCCATCGCCAGCCCCCATCCGTAGACGGGCATAGGCTGGACGAAAGCACTCAAGGGGTGCGTTCCAACAAAATGAAGCAGGGTGACCGCTGAGGACATCAAGGTTGCCAATGCCGCAAAACGCATGGCCCCTATGCGACCGATCATGCTCGCACTTCCTGAAAGATAAAGTGCGTAAGAAATACTGGAACCAAAAACCAACGCACCGCCTATCCAGACATTGCGCGCCTCGCCCAAGCCGAGGTCGTGGACAAATGCCAAGCCGATGCCACAGTAACAGAGAATCAACGCCAAGCCTTCGCGTTTCGAGAATGGCTTGCCCTGAAACAACACACCGATCAGGATAGTCAGCGTTGGGTAGGTAAAAAGTATCAGTCGCTCAAGGCCCGCTGAAATGTATTCCAGCCCCCAGAAATCGAGAATACTGGCGCCGTAATAGCCAAGGCAGCCAAGCACAAACAGGCGTCCCCAGTCACCGCGCGACAATCTCGCTCCGTAACGTTGTTCGGCCAGCCCCACCCAAAGGAAAAACGGCAGCGAAAAACCCATGCGCAGGGCAAGCAAGGTAATGGCATCAACGCCATAGGGATAAGCCAACTTGACGAAGATTGCTTTCATGGAAAACCCTAGTGCCGCCAACAAGGCCAAAGCAGCCCCAGTTGCTGCGCTTTCCTTCCATGCGTTCGTTTTATCCAAGGTCTATCTCTTCGAATATAGGCAGAACACCATTGAATACGCCGCACCAGCACTTGGCAATTGGTAATATTCAAACCAAGCATTCGCCCAGGACGAAACCATGTATTACGATCTACCCGATTTGCGACTTGTGGCTGCCATTGCTGACTGCGGCAGCCTGACCCGTGCCGCGGTGCGCATTCACCTTGCGCCCTCATCGGCCAGCCATCGCTTAACGCAATTTGAAGCGGCACTCGGCACTCCGCTTTTCACCCGTCATCCACGCGGACTAAAACCAACGCCGGCAGGAGAATCTTTACTTCGCCATGCGAGACAGGTTTTCGCCCAGCTCGAACAGATGCATGCTGATTTGGCTCCTTACGCCAGCGGGCTGAACAGTCAGGTCACGGTGTTTGCCAACACCAATGCGATTAACTGCTTTCTACCGGAAGATCTTGGTGATTTTCTGCGCGAAAACCCACGCATCAGAGTCAGCCTTGAAGAACATCCAAGCCCGGCAATTATTCAGTCTGTGGCGGCCGGGCAAGTTGAAATTGGTGTTGTCGCGGCGGACAGCAGCCTGAGCGGATTGGAAACTCAGCCCTATCGACGTGATCATCTGGTATTGATATTCCCGGCAGATCACCCAATGGCCAACCACGAATCATTGGATTTTGTAGAAGTACTCGATCAACCCTTCGTTTGCCTGCACGTTGGTAGTGCGATTCACACCTTCATGATGAACGCGGCATCACAACTTGGCGGCAGTCTTGATGTCCGGATTCAGGTCCGCAGCTTTAATGCCGTTTGTCGTATGGTTGCGGCAGGCGTGGGCATTGGTATGGTGCCATATTCATCAATTGTTACGGTCAACAACCTAAAACCCATAAAAATTAATGACTTCTGGGCACCACGTAACCTGCAACTTTGCGTTCGTTCACGCGCTGACCTGAGTTCCGGTGCAGCAGCCCTTTTCGACCATTTAGCCGCCAAGGGCGGCGAGCAATTTACAGTGGACGCTTAACCGTCAACGCACCACGAATTTCGCCTTTGGCATATCCAGTTGCCAGATCGTGCGGGTAGCTTTCCGCCAGCTTGGCTTTGAGTCCGGTTTCGAGACTATCCACCGGACCGTGACATTTCAGGCAAACATCGGCAACTGGCAGCGCTTTCATGTAGCGGAAGACCTGCTTACCATTGATGCTAACAATCTCACTCTTCTCAATGGTTTCCGGCTTCTCGCCATTGGCGGCGCGAATGTTGAAATCAGCTAACTGACGCACTTCCCACAAATCAGGTGTACCGCGTTCGGGATTGCGTGCTTTCAAACTGACACGACGAATATCCCAGCCCGTTTCATTACGCTTTTCCTTGATCAAGGCCGGCGCCTGCTCTTTGCAAACCGGAATTGCTCCCGCAACACCCTTTTCGGCCACCGCCTCCTGCATTGCATTGACCACTTTGGGAACAACCGGCAATACCGTTTTCTTGGTATCCGCAGTCAACATACCAATATCCTGAGCCAACACCGGTAGCGCGGCTAGAAAAAGCGTTGCGGCAAATAGGTTCTTCATGGCGAGCCCTTATGTAAATAATTAAATACTTATTTTACGCCGGGCTTTTCAAATTAGTGGCAAATGATGCCGCTTGTTTTTATCGCCTACCACCCATGATTGAACCAAGTACGCCCCGCAAAATCTGCTTGCCGACTTCGCGCCCCATCGTGCCAGCCATACCGCGCGCCGCACTCTTGGCCGCAGCCTCGATCATCCCCTCACGTTTTCCACCACGCGGGCCGGTACTGCCACCGAGCATTTCGCCAATACTGTCAAAAAATCCACCGCCTGATTCCTGAGCGGCCGGCGCACTCTGACGTGGCTGGGGAGCAGGTGCTGGCTGACCGGCGTGATTGCCCCAATCATTGGCATTCAGTCCGCCGCTACCGGCAGGTGGAGCCGGTATGGCGCCAGGGGCCGGCTGTGCCGCAACAGGCTTGCCACGCAATCTTTCATAGGCGGATTCACGGTCAACTGTTTGACCGTATGTTGCGAGCATGGGTGATGACTTTATCATCGCCTTGCGTTCATCAGCCGTCAGCGGGCCAAGGCGAGAAGCTGGTGGGAAGATGGTGCTGCGCTCAACGACATTTGGGCGTCCTTTTTCGTCGAGGAAGGAAACCAACGCCTCACCAACACCGAGTTCGGTAATCGCCGTTGCAGCATCAAACTTCGGGTTGGCGCGCATGGTTTGCGCTGCCGCCTGCACAGCTTTCTGGTCACGCGGGGTAAAAGCACGCAGGGCGTGTTGGACGCGGTTACCGAGCTGGCCGAGAATTTTCTCCGGTACATCTAGCGGATTTTGCGTGACGAAGAATACGCCAACACCTTTCGAGCGTATCAATCGGACGACCTGTTCAACCTTGTCGGTTAAGGCCTGTGGTGCATCGGTAAATAACAGGTGAGCTTCATCGAAGAAGAAAACCAGTTTGGGTTTCTCCAGATCACCCGCTTCCGGCAATTGCTCGAAAAGTTCGGCAAGTAACCAGAGCAGGAAGGTTGAGTAAAGCGCCGGAGCCTGCACCAGCTTTTCGGCAGAGAGAATATTGATTACGCCACGACCATTTTCATCAACTTTCATCAAATCGTTGATGTTAAGCATGGGCTCGCCAAAGAATTGATCGCCCCCCTGCTCATCGAGCGTCAGCAAACCGCGTTGAATCGCGCCTATCGAAGCAGATGAGACATTGCCATATTCGGTGGTGAAATCCTTGGCATTGTCGCCAACATGCTGAACCATCGCGCGGAGGTCTTTGAGATCAAGCAACAGCAAACCTTGATCGTCGGCAATTTTGAAAACCAGTTGGAGAACGCCTGTTTGCGTGTCATTCAAATTGAGCAAACGAGCCAGCAGTAGCGGCCCCATATCGGAAATAGTGGCGCGCACGGGGATACCGCCAGCGCCAAATACATCCCAAAAGGCTACCGGGTTAGCGTAGGGCTGAAAACCTTCGAGGCCAAGATCCTTGAGCCGAGCTTCAAGCTTTGGCGTAACCACGCCAGCTGTACCCGCGCCTGAAAGATCGCCCTTCACATCCGCCATGAAAACCGGCACACCCGCAAATGAAAGACGCTCGGCCATTGACTGCAAAGTCACCGTCTTGCCAGTGCCTGTGGCACCAGTAATCAGGCCGTGACGATTCGCCATTTGAGGCAATAGTGCCGGATAGCCATCTTCAGATTTTGCCAGGTACAGGGGTTCGCTCATGATTTTCCACTCTTGAAATGAAATCGGCTGGTCGGAAATTTTCCGACCAGCCGCTATTTTTAACTGGTTTGGCCTGAAAGGCCAAATATCAGTTAATTACTTGCCACCGATAACGCCAGCTTCGTTGGCAGCGGTGTTGTTCTTGCCGACAGCAACGGCAGCAGCATTGGTCTGCTTGGCCTTGATGGTGGTATTGCCTTGAATCTGCGTACCGCCCTTGATGGCGCCAGTCGTGTTCTTGGCAGTGTTACCTTCGCCAACAGCAACAGCAGCAACATTCTTGTTTTCAGCATTGATATTGGTATTGCCCTGGATCTGAACGCCCTGTGCATTCGGGGAGGACATGGAACCCTTCGGACCAGCCTGAGAGGCTTGAGCGAAAGCACCGGTAGAAATAACTGCAGAAGCCAGAGCAACGAGAGCAAATTTAACGCGCATGAGTATTACCTCCAGATTTTATTGATATGAACTTCAGGTGAAACGCGAATTACTTACCGCCGATGACGCCAGCTTCGTTGGCAGCGGTGTTGTTCTTACCGACAGCAACGGCAGCAGCATTGGTCTGCTTGGCCTTGATGGTGGTATTGCCTTGAATCTGCGTACCGCCCTTGATGGCGCCGGTCGTGTTCTTGGCTTCGTTACCTTCGCCAACAGCAACAGCAGCAACGTTCTTGTTTTCAGCATTGATATTGGTATTGCCCTGGATCTGGACGCCCTGCGGGTTGCTGGAGCGCTGGGTCTGTTGAGCAAAAACCGGTGAAGAAATAACGGCTGCAGCAATCATGATAGAAATCAAACGCATGTGAGTCTCCTGTATCAATTAAAAAAAGTACTGCGAGAAAGTTAACCAGTTACTACCTTGAATACCACGCGACGATTCTTGGGATCACGCGCGTCGAGGTTCTGCATCGTTTCGGTCGAGCCTTTGCCTACCGGCACCAGACGCTTCCTATCGATTCCGTTACGGGTGGAGATAAAATTCACCACCGAAGTAGCACGGTCGCGAGACAGTGCCATGTTCTTGTCAAAGTTGCCGCTGACGTCGGTATGTCCCTCGACGATCACGCAACGATCCGGCGAGAGTGCCAGCACCTTGGAAATCTGATCCAAAGTGCCTTGGGAGGCGGAAGAAACAGTCGCGCTACCGGCATTAAACTGAATTGCGAAATCCACACCAATAGCCTTCACGTCGGGCGGCAAACTTGCGCAATCGCGTCCGCCAGAAGCTGCTGCAGCAACGGCAGGCGCGGCTGATTCAGCAGCTTCCGAACCGGTCTGTGGCTGGTTATCGAAAACTATAGCGCGGGTACGCATTTTCGGTTTGGCCATACCGGTGTCTGACGGTGCATTCATCGCCCGCTCAAGTTCTTTGAGCTTTTCATCATCCGACGCGGCCTGGGCTGCCCCCACACCGGCGATCAACATCAAGCCCATCAAAACCCTTGAAATTTTGTTCATTGCCTTCTCACTTACAAACATTGATGACATCTTTGGTTGCTACGACAACGTCGTTGGACTTGCGGCCAGGGCGTTTGTCATTAGCTGGTGTTGTGCCGACATTGAGGTTACAGGTCCCCTGCTTCTTGCTACCAACGTTAACGATCTGCTTCTCGTCAGTTGGAGTTTTTTGGCCCTTTTCCTGCATCGACCAGCGTTTGGCCATGGCACCGTTAACCTTTTGGTTACCATGTGCATCCAACCCCTGCACAGCGAAAGCACTAATCGTCGTGAAGGTCATTGCGGAAGCAACAACAAAGGTCGTCAATAGCTTATTTGCATTCATCACTGACTTTTCCTCCAATATTGGTACATGCTTTTCTGTTGCGACCGGCAGCAACCGTTGTCACATTGCCAGCCGCGACGTTAATTTTGGTATTACCCTTCTGATCACCTTGAACCACGCCGACACGGTTTTTTGCCACATTTCCTTCACCCACCGCAATCGCAGTCATGTTGTTGGTTGTGGCATTGATTTCCGTATTGCCTTGAATTTTCGTTCGCTGGCTATTCTGTGCCAATGCGGTTCCTGCAAGCAACGAAAATGACAATAACATTAGGCCAAAACGGTTCATTACATACCTCCTAATAAGCGCATTGGCAAGTGCGTCGGCGGGCTTCCTCGACGGAATGCTTCACGCATCGACTGCAGCTCGGCTTCAGAAACACCCAGCTTGCGTGCACTGAAAGACTTTGGATCCGGCGTAAACATCAGATAGGCCTGCATCTCGTTAATGAGCAGTTCCTCGTTATTTACGGCGTAATTAAAATTTACCAGGAAACGTTTGAACGACTCACGTTGATTATCGGTAAGCGTTTCTGCCCAGAAACGTTGGCAAAATTTTGCGTAATGCTTGTTGGAGTAGTATTCACCGTGAGCCAGTTCATGCAACAGAATGGCATATCGTGCACCAGTTGAGACCATCGGCTCGCCCGGCTTGCGGTCTTGAGTCTGCGGAACAGCAAGGACAACGACATCCGGCTGCATTGCCTGATAGAAACCTCGCCACAGGCGAATTAAGCCCTGTTCGACCAAAAACTCCCGGATAGCAATTTCTTCTGGATTCAATTCACTTTTGTCACGCAGCGCAAAATTGTAGAACTGCACCAACTCCGAAATCAAAACATCATGCCCAAAGGCAAAATCAGCCGATGTTCGACGCGCTGCCTCAATGTATCGGGCAAGCTCCTGATTGCCCAATACCTTCGGATACGCTTCTGTTGTTTGCTGCTCGGTAAATTGGGTAATCCGGTTAAAACTCCGACCTTGATAGCCTAGCCCAGGAAAATCAAAGATATAAACACTAGGATTGTCCGCCATTTGCCAGACAGCCAATACTTCGGACCGCGTATTCAGAACCTGCTGGAAGTCACCCTTCATCACATCAAGCGCCCATGCCGATTGAAACGCGGCCAGTAATAGGCTGACTCCAATCAACTTGCGGAAACGCCCCCCGGCGGTGTAAAAACCATTTCCCACTTTTCTCTCCTCTTCGCCTTGTTCTTAAACTTATCTTAGGCGATACACGTGAGCACGTGAAACATTGTTACGAACTTCCACCTGACGCAATGACGTAGGTGCGCCCATTGATCCCGTAACCTGGCAAGGATAGACCAGCATGGCTCCTGTTCTTGAATCATTCCTGTTATAAACCCGCCAGGCATTGCTTCTCTGCATCAAATAGGCGGGCTCGGTTTGTGCCAGAGGCACGTAGCGCGAAGTCAGTCCACCCGGAGGAGGCGGGCTGACGACACTGTAATCAACAACGATGACAGCCTCGGCAGTTGATGCGAGCAAGCCCATAACCAACATGGCACTTAGTCTATTTTTCCTGAACTGCAACATTGCCGTCCTTGCCCCACTTGATCAAATAAGTCTTGCCTGATTTTTTCGAGGTGTAGGGCGATTTCCCCTTGGGTACTTTTTCGCCATCAACAAACACCTCGCCGTTGATCACGGCAACACCTTCCATCTGCACATCCTGATCTATCGTTCCGGCTGAATTGGTGGCAACCGAACTTCCCTTTCCGGCCCCTGTTTGCACTTTCACACCCAACCCCGAAAGGTCAACCGACACCTGAGCACTTGTCGCCCCAGCAGCCAATAACAGGTAAAGAGAAAGTGCAGCAAGTTTCATTAAACGACAGTCTCCAATTAATAAATGCTCTTGTATTTGATTAACGCGCCATCCGCTGAAAGGGTTGACACAATTTCTACTTGCAACGCACTTTTATTTGCTGACCATTTCGTACGATATACACAATGCTTCCAGTGATCGAATCATCACCAATTCGACCAGAAACATTATCAACATCACGACAGGGAACCAGAGGGATTCCATCTCGTCCCACGTTACTCAAATCTATTTCCTGCGCGTTTCCTGTACCTGCGTAGGCCCGAGCCTTGTTTCTATTTTCAACACCCCTGGTTTGGGCTGAATCGGTACCAATTAAAACCGGCAGCGGCTGTGGCACCTGAGCATCACCACCCTGTTGATAGGCACGCGCCTTCGTACGATTTTCGTAAGCGCGCTCCTCAGTCGGAGCGCCTCCCCGTGGTGCGAGAATGCCGACCTCATCGTTTTCTGAATTGACCGGAGCGCTACTTTGATAGCTGCCGGCCCGCTCACGTTGGTTATGAGCAGATGTTGGTCGACTTGGCGCCTTGTCGGGACCGACAATCAACTCTGCCATCTGAATCACCAGAGGCGGCCGACCATCACTCTCCGCCAGTATTGGCGGAGCGATCGCCAGCATCAGCAGGGTTAGCACCAAGAGCCGAGGTTTCAGTACAGCCATGGCGAAGTCGAAATCAGCGAACTACCGTGATGTCAATATAGCTGGTCATCGCAGCAGGATTGCCTTGGCGGAACTGACCAACGACTTCGTCCAGCGACCTTACTGGCAGTGGTGACAAGTCCTTTGCACCCTTCAGCGATGCCGGTACGACCACTTCGCGGTCAGCACCGATACAAGCGACACGCTCTTTGCCGGCCTGATCAAAACGGATCTTGAATCCACCACTCGGCAGTCTCACCGTGCTGCCTGAGCGCAGGGTTGGGTTGCCGAAGAATTGATTCGGGAAAATTCGTGCAACAGAGCGATTGATGTCTTCGTAATAACAATAAACCGTTCCATCGCCAGCCAGCGACAGGGACATATTCAGGAAGTCGCCCACCTTGTAAGTCGGTTTTGAACCCTTATCGCTCTCAAGATTTACCCTGAAAGAGGAGGCCGCTTGCTGCTGTTGAACAGGTGCCTGCGGTGGGGTATATGTGACCGGTGCAACCGGGGCGGCAGATTTAGCGGGTGGCGTGCTCGGCACATAGGCCAAAACGTTCTGGATGTCATCCAGCAAATTGGAGTAGAGATCAAAATTGATCCGGCCATCAGCAATCAGGTTGTTTTGCGCTTGGTACTCCATAATTGCATCCTTCAGGGCGTCGTTCATCCGACCGTCCAGCGGACCTGTATAGCGCTTCATACTACCGCCCAGTTTGCGTTGGACAAAGCTGATCTTTTCGCTGTCCTTCAGCGTGTCGAAAGTTTCCAGTGCCTGCTCGCGAATTACCGGGTTGGTGATATCGGCATCGAGGCAGCGCCAGTACGGAACTTGAGTAAATTTGCCGAGTGTCTCGATCATGCCGAGCTCGATCAACGAACGTGTCGTCGCGCCAAGGCCTTCTGAGCGACTGAAGTCCATGTTGAACGCCAGACCAATTTTGCCGATCTTGGCACCGGCTTCGGCGGACTTTCCGGTCTTGGTGATGACCATGGTGTTGGACCCGCTGGTCTGCGGCAGAATCTTGCGCGACGCAGCATCACCGATGCTCATGTCCATGCTGATCAGGTCATATGACACATCGGACGATAAACCGAAGTCAAAAAAGGAAGCAGCGACTCCGCCACCGCTATTCTTGCGGACCGAGTTGTCATCCATTTGCGTGATCGAACCCCGGATGTAGTAATCGGGAATTTTCATCGCGTTTGCACCCTTGGCGTCAAACAAGCGAGCCAAGTCATCGCCACCACCGTGGAAGTCGATGAATTCGAAAGCATTGCTCTTAACCGTCATTTTGGCGACGGCCGTGATCAGCATTTCCTTGGTTCCTGTGCGAACCTTGCCGGTTTCATCCGGAATGCCTGTTGAAGTAATCACAATACCGCTCTTACCGTAAGCAAGAAACAATTCATCCATGCAGCGCAAGGCCTGGGAGAAACTGGTCACCGTCTTGATTGGCGCCGTTTTCGGACCGGCCATCGTGGAAACAGTGGCTGCGGCATCATTGAATTTCCCGAATTCACTTTGCGACGATGCGAAGTTACAGAACAGGGCCAACGGAAGCATCGACAAACCGCGGATCATCTTCGACATGGTCAAACCTTTACGTATTAGTTTATTTGCCAAGCGCATTTGTGAAAGCGCCATACCCCATAGTTTCACATTAAGTCCAAAGGGGTGAAAACGCAACTATTTCACACTTGAGAAAATATACATGCACCGAAAAAAGGGCGCATTTGCGGCCACTATCGGGCTTGATTCATCAATGCTTTGAAAATATCAGCGCGTGAAAAAACGACAAGAGGGTTATCTAAAGTGAAATAAATACGTCAAAACCGGCAAAAAGCCTATTGCAAACCCGAATCAATGCGCCTCGTTATTCAGGCTGCGTGCATAGGCCTTGACCAAGGCATTGATCGAACCATCTCCCGGATAAGCTTTTTGCAGCCTCTCCAGTTCTTCCTTGAGGCGATCAGTCATGCCCATCTCATTCAAACCGGCAAGCCAGTAAACCTCTGGCGCTCTGTCATTGGGGACGGCTTCGGCACGCATCTGGGCAACTTGTTTTTCCAGCTTGTCGAGATTTTCCGGGGATGCAATGGCGCGCATGCGGACCATTCCGGCCTTGCCCGAGGTATCGGAAACCGGGGTGCGGGCCATTTGTTTGGCGACGTAGGTGGGTAGCTGCTTGACTTCAACACTGGGACTACCGGTAGCGGTGGTACTTTCGCTGTCACCGGTCAAAACGGCGCCGACGCCTGTCCAGTTTTCCTGACGGCCACTGCGTGGATACACCAGACTGATTTTGGCGTCACGACCCAGTTTGACACGGTCACCATCCAGCAAACGGCTAAAGGGTTCGACCTTGACCGGCTTGCCTTGCACCGCCAGCGTGACGTCGCCTGATACGTCGAGCACCATGGCGACCGGGCTTTGAGCCTGGGCGATTGCGCTGACCAGTGTAAAACCCGAGGCCAACAATCCATTTGAATGAGTTACGCATTTTTACCCGACTCCTCTATTCCCAAAATTTCCCAGACATCCACTGCTTGCGCCCGACCCTTGACTGTTACGGTCGACGACTTGCCGACTGTAAATCCTGCACCTGCAGATTCCAACGTATCGCGGCTCGCAAGGATGACACAGCCAACGGTTTTCGTCATACCTTCGAGCCGCGATGCCAAATTTACACTGTCGCCTATCGCTGTGTATTCCATACGCTGCGCTGTACCAATATTGCCAACAACAGCATAGCCGGTATGAACGCCGATACCGATGGCAAAATCGGGCAAGGCGCGATCCGCAAAACGTTCATGCATCCATTGCGTGAACTCGGCAGCCACTTGTTTGAGTTTGATGGCAGCAAGCAATGCACGACGCGCATGATCCGGTGTTTTTAGTGGCACGCCGAATTCGGCCATGATCGCGTCGCCGATAAATTTGTCGATACACGCACCTTCTTCAGCCAGCACGGCACAGGCGCGGCCAAAGTAACTGTTGAGCATTTCAACGACTTCTTGCGCCGTCAATTGCTCGCTAATGGTGGTGAAGTTGCGGATATCGGTAAATAAAACCGTCATTTCGAGCTGCTCTCCACCCAATTGCGGCAGTTTCTCGGAATTGAGTAGCGCTTCGACCACTTTCGGTTCGAGATAACGGGAAAAGATGCCGCGCAGACGCTCACGCTCCTGTTCGCCATGCGTAAAACGCCAGCCATAGATAGCCGCATAGGCGAGAAAGGCTGCCGCCTGGAAATGGCCAACCGGCACTAGAAGATGAGCGCCAAAGCCGACATAGCCGGCAAGGGCGGCGACGCCCAAAGGCAGCAAAAGAATGGCCAAACCCGCCAGCGGGCGCTTGCGCTGCCATAGAAGAGCGGCGGGGAAAACCAGTAGGGCAGTGAGCGGAAGGCGCCAGATGGCTGGCAATTCGTCAACAAAACGTCCGCTCAACAAGGCATCAACCGTCTGCGCCTGAATTTCTGCCCCGAGCATCAGCGGCGCCTCAAACAAGCCGCGCCCGTAGGGGGTCAGGTGGGCATCGTTCATGCCACCGTAACTGGCTCCAATAATGACAACTTTGCCGCGCAAGGCCTGAATGCGGGGATTTTTCAAGGCATCCGGCTTGAGCAATTCACGCAGCGAAAGTGAATTCACGCTGCCCGGCGGGCCGGCGTAGGCGAGGGTGATACGGTCTTTTAGATGAATGGTTCGCTTGCCGAATTGCCATGAGTCAGTAGCTGCTGATTGCTGGCTGGCATGGACTGCGAGAAGGAAGGGCAACGAAAGCAGGTGTAAATCGTCTTTGTTGCGGTCAACCAGCGGAGAAGGGTAAAAATTTCGCAAGGTGCCGTCGGAGTCTGGCATCAGATCAGCCGCACCGACAAAACGTGCCGCATCAAAATCGGGCATGGCAACTAGATAATCGGGGGCAGGCAACAGGGTTTCCTGAGCCGTCTGCATGCCGGCGACAACCACCTTGCCACTAGCCAGTTCGCGGCGGAAGGGTTGGTCAAAATCACGTGCGGCATCGGCCTTGAGGCCACCGAGTTTTGCCAGCCATTGCTCCGGGCTGGCACTAAACAGCATGTCGAAGCCGATGACGGCGGCACCAGCTTCACGTAACACGGCAGCCGCCTGTGCGTAGCGCGGCCCCCAGAAAACCAGGGGCTCGTCGGGGTAGTCCGCCAAAGTCGCTTCGTCGAGTTTGATCAGCGCCACCTTATCCAGTGGAGCCCGCTGGCCGGCCAGGCGATACCAGAGATCGCCATAGAAACGCTCAACGCCGGCCAACATGTCACCACGGGTCAAGCCTTCGGCGAACATGAGGGCGGCGAAGGCGAGAATCAGTACCCAGCCGCCCAGCTTGCGCCACAGAGGTTTTTGCGTGTCTTGTGTTGTTACCAGTTGCGTCATTGCCCCGCCTGCCGCCGTGTCGAGTAAAATCGCGTGTTTTGTTATCTCGTATTCTTCAGCGAAAGGTTACACGCTATGGCCGGACATAGTAAATGGGCCAACATTCAGCATCGCAAAGGCCGTCAGGACGAGAAGCGCGGTGCCGCCTTCTCTAAAATTGCCAAGGAAATTACTGTGGCTGCCAAGATGGGCGGCGGCGACATCAATTTCAACCCGCGCCTGCGGGTTGCGGTCGACAAGGCCAAGGGCGTCAATATGCCCAAGGACAAGATCGATACCGCGATCAAGAAGGGCACTGGCGAGTTGGAGGGTGTGGATTACGTTGAAATTCGCTACGAAGGCTACGGCCTCGGCGGCGCTGCGATCATGGTCGATTGCCTGACCGACAACAAGGTACGCACAGTAGCTGAAGTGCGTCATGCGTTCTCGAAATACGGTGGCAACATGGGTTCCGACGGTTGCGTGGCTTTCCAGTTCAAGCATTGCGGCCAGCTGATTTTTGCCCCGGGTACTGATGAAGGGGCGCTCATGGATGCAGCCATCGAAGCCGGCGCTGATGACGTGGCGACCAATGATGACGGCTCAATCGAAGTGCTGACGCCACCAAATGACTTCATGGCGGTCAAGGATGCCCTGGAAGCAGCTGGCTTCAAGCCGGAATTCGGCGAAGTAACCATGAAGCCGGAAGGCGAAAATGTTTTTGCCGGCGAAGATGGGGTGAAGATGCAGAAGCTGCTCGACGCGTTGGAAAACCTCGACGATGTGCAGGAAATCTACACGACTGCCGTCATTGATGAATAAATACCATCTGCCACTCGGCCTGCTGCTCGCCGCCCTCAGTTTGGGCGCGACGGCTGGCACCATGACCTGCCCTGATCTGGCCGGCGCCGTTCAGGTCAATGCCTGCCCATCCGAAGATGAGTTGAAGCACACCTACTCCGGCTTCTGCAGCGACACGGCCAAGGCTTATGCAAATCAAACGGATTCCTGTATCAAATACGAGGATTATCGCGAGATGAAAAATGTCGCGCTGTGGGAATCGAAAGATGGCGCTTTCAGCGGCTATATTTCTTGTGCGCTTCCGACTGACCAGCTGAAGGCAAGCAAGTTGTCGACGATGGCAGTCGAACGCCAGGGCAAGCTGAACAAGCTGGTTTGCAGCTACGCCAACAGCGTTCGCCTGACTTACCGCACCAAGGCCGCCTGCGCTGTGGTTAATGAAAAGGCTTGCACAGCCAACCCGGCTAGTTGCACGGCTACTTGCGACTAGCAATCGAAGCGCTGGCTGACTGATGCAGCGCTTCTACCCTTTTCTCTTCGTTTTTCTGTGGAGCACCGGCTTCATCGGGGCGAAATACGGCCTGCCTTATGCCGAACCGCTTTCCTTTTTGCTCACCCGTTACGGCTTCGTTATCAGCCTGATGACAGTGATTGCGCTACCACCCGCGCTCCGTGGCCGAAAGTTCCGATGCAATGGGTGCACATTGGCGTTTCTGGTTTGCTGGTCCATGCGGTTTATCTTGGTGGCGTTTTTATCGCGATCAAACACGGGCTACCCGCCGGGGTAACAGCACTGGTGGTTGGCATGCAGCCCTTGCTGACGGCTTTCGGGGCCGGTTGGTTACTTGGCGAGAAAGTCGATGGCCGGCAATGGGCTGGGCTGGCGCTTGGTTTTGTTGGTGTGGCGATGGTTGTTTCCGGCAAATTTGGTGAAGCGGCAGCGCTGGGGCCGATGCTGACCCCGGCCATTGTCGCGCTACTGGGCATTACTGCCGGCACGCTTTACCAGAAACGTTTTTGTGCCAAATTCGATCTGCGTAGCGGATCGGTGATCCAGTTCGTGCCAACAGCCATTGCAACCGCAATCGCCGTCGCCCTGTTCGAGGATTACCGCATCGAATGGACCGGGCAATTCAGTTTTGCGTTGGGCTGGCTGGTACTGGTGCTGTCGATCGGCGCGATCAGTCTGCTCAATCTGCTTATTCGCAGCGGCAGTGCAGTCAATGTGGCGAGCCTGTTTTACCTGACGCCGCCAATGACAGCACTCATCGCCTTCGTAATTTTTGGCGAAAATCTGACGTTGACCGCAACCATTGGCATGTTGCTCGCTGTCAGTGGCGTTTATCTCGTGGCGCGCCCCAAATGATCGTCCCGCGCCTGCTCGGCATCGACCCTGGCCTGCGCATTACCGGTTTTGGCGTGATCGAAATCCACGGCAAGGATCTGGTGTATGTGGCGAGCGGCTGCATCAAGTCAAACGACAAACTGATGTTGCCGGAGCGTATAAAAACCTTGTTTGCCGGGATCAGTGAAGTCATCGCCACCTACCAGCCAACCCAGGCGGCGGTGGAAAAGGTGTTTGTGAACGTCAATCCGCAATCCACCCTGTTGCTGGGACAGGCGCGCGGTGCGGCAATCAGTGCACTGGTCCATGCCGATTTACCGGTCGCGGAATACACAGCTTTGCAGATCAAACAGGCCGTAGTCGGGCAGGGCAAGGCGACCAAGGATCAAGTCCAGCACATGGTGATCCGGCTTTTGAACTTGCCCGGCGCGCCCACCGCCGATGCGGCCGACGCGCTAGCCTGCGCCATTTGCCATGCACATGGTGGTCAAGGTTTGGGGGCACTTTCGACAACAGGGTATCGCGTTCGTGGCGGACGACTGATAGGATGATAACCTGTTTGAACATACAGTACCTGACCACTCATGATTGGAAGACTGACCGGCCTGATCGCCGAAAAGAACCCGCCGCAGATCGTGCTCGACCTCAACGGCGTCGGCTACGAGCTCGACGTGCCGATGAGCACCTTCTACAACCTGCCGGCGAGTGGCGAGAAAACCACTCTGCTCACCCATTTCGCGGTGCGCGAAGACGGACACTATCTCTACGGCTTCCTCAGTGAAGCCGAACGCTTTGCCTTTCGCCAGTTGCTGAAAGTTTCCGGCATTGGGGCGCGCACCGCCTTGTCAGTACTTTCCGGTTTATCGGTCGGCGATTTGGCCGCCGCCGTGGCGCAGCAGGAACTCGGCCGACTGATCAAGGTGCCGGGTATCGGCAAGAAAACTGCCGAGCGCCTGTTGCTCGAACTGAAGGGCAAACTGGCCGAAACCACCGGGGTTTCATTAAACCTTGCGGTCGACGATGCCAAACAGGATATTTCCAACGCGCTCCTCGCCCTCGGCTATAACGAAAAAGAAGCCGCCACGGCAATGAAGGTGTTGCCGGCTGACATAGGCACCTCGGATGGCATCCGTCAGGCGCTCAAACTGTTGTCCAAGGTCTGATGTTCAGCGAAAACGACCCCAAACGACTGGCGCAAATTGCGCTGGTGGTGCTGCTGATCATCGGCTGCATCGCCGTCTTGTTGCCGATGATCGGCGCGGTGCTCTTTGCTTTTGTCATCTGGATTTGCACCTGGAATACCTATTCGAAAAAACTGCTGCCGCGCCTCGGCGGTCGCAACAATCTGGGCGCCGCCCTGATGACCACCTTGCTGATCTTGATCATGTTGATTCCAATGATCTTTCTTGCCGGCAGCCTGGCCAGCGGCACCGAGACCATGGTTGATTTTGCCCGCCCTTATATCGAGCGTGGTTTGCCCAAAACGGCACCAAACTGGCTGAGTGGCATCCCTTTTTTCGGTGGTGAAATAGCAGCTTTCTGGCGCCGGGTAGCGACCAACCATACAGAAATGAGTGCCTTACTCTCCAAACTGATCGCCCCCGCACAACAGGTTTTACTCTCGGTTGGCAGCTTTGCTGCCAACGGCTTGCTGCAACTGTCCCTGGTGCTTTTCGTCGTTTTCTTCATGTACCGCGATGGTGTTTCACTGAGTCACGCACTCTATGTTGGCGCCCACAAACTGGGTGGCGAACTGGGCGAGGAAATGCTCGACAAGGCACGCGGCACAGTGCTTGGTGTCATGCTCGGTCTGGTTGGCACGGCTGCAGCGCAAGGTACGGTGGCGATGATCGGCTTTCTGATTGCCGGCGTACCGCAAGCGCCGCTGCTCGGCTTTGCCACGTTTTTCTTATCGATGGTCCCGATTGGCCCGCCACTGATCTGGGGCGGCGCTGCTGCCTGGCTTTACGGGCAAGATCAGATCGGCTGGACGATTTTTATGGTGATCTGGGGCGTTGTCGTCGTCAGCAGCATCGATAACTTCCTGAAACCGATCCTGATGGCGCGTGGCGCCGGCATTTCGATTTTGCTGATTGCGCTGGGCGTCCTGGGCGGCATCCTGGTCTTTGGTTTCATCGGCATTTTCCTCGGCCCGGTGCTGCTCGCCCTTGGCCACATGCTCTTCAGTCGCTGGACGCGCGAGGAGGACGCAGCATGATAGAAACCGACAAGCTGGTCGCTGTTGAGCGCATCATTGCGCCACAAACCAAGTCAGCGCAGGAAGAAGCCCTCGAACGTGCCCTGCGCCCGAAGCGGCTGGCCGACTACACCGGCCAGGTGAAAATCCGCGAACAGCTGGAAATCTTCATTCAGGCCGCCAAAAACCGCAGTGAATCGCTCGACCACGTGCTCCTTTTCGGCCCGCCGGGCTTGGGCAAAACGACACTGGCCCACATCGTTGCGCACGAAATGGGCGTCAACATGCGCTCGACCTCCGGCCCGGTGCTGGAGCGGGCAGGTGATCTGGCCGCTATCCTGACCAATCTTGAGCCGCACGATGTGCTGTTCATCGACGAAATCCATCGTTTATCGCCAGTCGTTGAGGAAATCCTTTACCCGGCGCTCGAAGATTTCCAGATCGACATCATGATCGGCGAAGGCCCGGCGGCACGCTCGGTCAAACTCGATTTGCCCCCGTTTACGCTGGTCGGTGCCACCACACGCGCCGGCATGTTGACCAACCCGCTGCGCGACCGCTTCGGTATCGTCGCCCGTCTTGAGTTCTATTCCGCCGAAGAACTGCAAAGCATCGTCCTGCGCTCAGCGACCTTGCTCAACGCACCGATCGACCCGGAGGGTGCGCTGGAAATTGCCAAACGCTCTCGCGGCACGCCACGGATTGCCAACCGCCTGCTGCGCCGGGTCCGCGACTACGCCGAGGTCAAGGCCGATGGCAACATCACGCGTCAGGTTGCCGACAAGGCGCTGATCATGCTCGATGTTGATTCGGCCGGGCTCGATGTCATGGACCGCAAGCTGCTCTCCGCCATCATCGACAAATTCGGCGGCGGCCCGGTCGGTGTCGACAACATCGCCGCAGCGATTGGCGAAGCGCGCGACACCATCGAGGACGTGCTGGAACCCTACCTGATTCAGCAAGGCTACCTGCAACGCACCTTGCGCGGGCGCATCGCCACACCGGCTGTGTATCGCCACATGGGCATCGCCGAACCGAACAGCGCCGTCATACGCGATCTGCTTTCGACTGAATAGCAGTCCTCCAGCCGGAGGTATGATGCGTTAATCATGCTTACCCCGGAGGAATTCGATGAAAAAATTTCTGGCTTTTAGCGCGTTGACCGTAACACTTGGCACGGCACACGCCTTTTGCGGCTTCTACGTCGGCAAGGCCGACGCCCAACTGTTCAACGAAGCCTCGCAAGTCGTCGTCGTCCGCGACGGCGACAAGACCGTGGTCAGCATGCTCAACGACTACAAAGGCGAGCTGAAAGAATTTGCCGTCGTCGTTCCAGTGCCCAGCGTGCTGCAAAAAGGCCAGATCAACGTCGGCGACAAGAAGACTTTTGACCGCCTCGACGCCTATTCCGCCCCGCGTCTGGCGGAGTATTACGATCCCAACCCCTGCGACCGCGCAAGGATGGAGATGATGCGCAAGGATGTCGCAATGTCGACTTTGCCTGCGCCATCTGCCGCTCCGTTACCGGCAAAGGCGCTCGGCGTGACCGTCGAAGCCAGCTACACCATCGGCGAATACGACATCGTGATCCTCTCTGCCACCCAATCGGACGGCCTCGAAACCTGGCTCAAGCAAAGCGGCTACCGAATTCCCGCCAACTCGGCCAAGGCACTGGCACCCTACATTCGCCAGAACATGAAGTTCTTCGTCGCTAAAGTGAATCTCGCCGAGCAGGCCAAAACCGGCTTTCAAATGCTGCGCCCGCTGCAATTCGCCTACGAATCCGAAAAATTCATGCTGCCGATCCGCCTCGGCATGGTCAATGCTAATGGCCCACAGGATTTGATCGCCTACATGCTGACCAAAAATGGCCGCGTCGAAACCAGCAATTACCGCACCGTTAAAATGCCGGCCAACATGGATCTGCCGGTTTTCCTCAAACAAGGCGACGAATTCCGCAATTTCTATAAAGGCATGTTCGGCGAACAGGCGAAAAAAGAAGGTTTTCGTGCAGTATTTACCGAGTACTTCTGGGATATGGGCTGGTGCGACCCCTGCGCCGCTGACCCGCTTTCAACGGATGAATTGCGCAAGGCCGGCGTGTTCTGGGTGAACAACCCGAATGCCGATGCCAGTTCACCGCCCCCACCCGGCCAGGGCCGCATCATGCCGCGTCCGCCCATGCCCGGCGGTGGCGCGCAACCGGTCATGCTGACCCGCCTGCACGTTCGTTACACCCCGGAAACCTTCCCGGAAGACCTGATGTTCCAGGAAACCAAGGATAGCCAGAACTTCCAGACCCGCTACGTCCTGCGCCACCCCGCCAAGGTCGAGCCGAACGCCTGCCCGGAAGCCAAGCCCTATCTTGAAAGCGTCGTGAAAAGACAGGAACAAGAGGCTCAGCAACTGGCTACGCTAACCGGCGGCGACATCAACGCCATTCGCGGCAAATTGAAACTGCCCCCCGCACCACCGCAAAAACCCTGGTGGGATGGGATGTGGAAGTAAAAACTTGAAATCTCTGGACGCCCGCCTTTTTCAGGTCGCTTTTCAAGCCATCCTGCTAACGGTTGGCGTCCTGCTGCGCGATTTCAGCCTGCTGCCTGCGCAAATGGCGCTGGCGATTGCTTCTGCCACGGCTACCCAGGCCTTCTGGTTCAAAGTCTTCAAACTGAAAAATGTCGGCTATCTCAGCCCGTTAATCACCGGCTTTGGCCTCTCTCTGCTGTTGCGCGCCGATAGTCTGTGGCTCCACCCGCTGGTTGCCTGCCTTGCCATCAGCGGCAAATTTCTGATTCGCATTCGTGGCAAGCACGTATTTAATCCAGCCAATTTTGGCGTCGGGATTGCACTGCTTGGCCTGCCCGGCGCATGGGTTTCGCCGGGGCAATGGGGCAACGATTTGGGGATTGCCGTCTGGCTGATCGCGCTGGGCGCGCTGGTTGTCCAGAAAGCCAGGCGCGACGATGCCGCCTGGCTATTTTTGGCCACTTTTTTGGGGTTAACCGCAACTCGTTTGTTTTTGCTCGGTTACACCTTTGAACGCGGCTGGGAAATTCTCGTCCATCAGGCGCTCAACGGCGCTTTGCTGCTTTTTGCCTTCTTCATGATCTCCGACCCAATGACCTTGCCCGACCGCCCGGCAGCCCGGCGCCTGCATGTCATTCTCGTCGCCAGCGTCGCCTTCTGCTGGCAGTTCGTTTTCTATCGACCAAGTGGTGCCCTATGGGCTTTGTTGTGTCTGGCGCTACTCGTGCCGCTATGGGACGCGATATGGCCGGGAAAACGCCATAACTGGCATGGAAACATACCGTTACAGAATAATGTTGCGTCGCAAGGTAAAATCGCTGGATGAAATACGAGCCCAAGCCCAACGCCTTTTCTATCCCGGTCCGCGTTTATTACGAGGATACCGATGCTGGCGGTGTCGTTTATTACGCCAATTACCTTAAATTTTTCGAACGTTGCCGCACCGAATGGATGCGCTTTGCCGGTCACGACCAGTCCGCACTGGCCGCCGAGGCGGGTATTGGCTTTGTCGCACGCAAGGCGAGTTGTGAATATCTCAAACCGGCGCGCCTCGATGACGAATTGATCGTCGGCCTCGAAGTCGAAAAACTCACCCGCGTTCGCGTTGTCTTCCGCCAGCACGTTCGCCGTGGCGACGTTGAACTGGTCACCGGCACCGTTGAAATTGCCTGCGTCAATATGGACACCATGACGCCCACCGCCATCCCTGAATTTCTGCACAGCAAACTGGAAACGCTTAAATGAACGTCACCCAGGATCTTTCCATCCTCCACCTCATCATCAACGCCAGCGCGGTTGTTCAAATCGTCATGGCCATCCTCGCCGGCGTCTCGTTGATGTCCTGGTACTACATCGCCATGAAGTGGTTTGCCGTGCGCCAGGCACGCACCAAGACCGAAATTTTCGAGCGCGATTTCTGGTCCGGCGTCGATCTCAACTGCCTCTACAACAGCGCCGTCAATGACCGTCACCACGCGGGTTCGATGGAACGTATCTTCGAAGCCGGCTTCCGCGAATTCGCCAAGCTCAAGACCCAGAAAAACCTCGACCCGAAGGACGTTGTCGATGGTTCACGCCGCGCCATGCGCGCTACCTATCAGCGCGAAGTCGATGGTCTCGAATCACACCTCGCCTTCCTCGCGTCGGTCGGTTCAGTCAGCCCTATATCGGCCTCTTCGGCACCGTCTGGGGCATCATGCACTCCTTCCGTGGCCTCGCCAACGTCGGTCAGGCAACGCTTTCCGCCGTCGCCCCTGGCATTGCCGAAGCACTGGTTGCCACCGCCATCGGCCTCTTCGCGGCGATTCCGGCAGTGCTCGCCTATAACCGCTTCGCCCACGACATTGACCGCCTCTCCATCCGTTACGAGAGCTTCATGGAAGAGTTCTCCAACATCATCCAGCGGCAGATGCGTTAAGCCATGCGCCAGCGTCGCCTTAAAAATGAGATCAACGTCGTCCCCTACATCGACGTCATGCTGGTGCTGCTCGTCATTTTCATGGTGACGACGCCGATGATGACCACCGGCTCGGTTGAATTGCCAGCATCCGGTACGGCACCACAAAAGCCGGACAAGTACCTCAAGGTTCAAATCGAAGAAAACGGCGGGCTGTCGGTTTTCGACGCCAACGGAAAATCAAAGAAGGTCAAGGGAATCAAGGATCTCAAGAACGAATTGAATGCCCTCAAGGGCGGCGACGACAAGATCGCTGTACTGATCGCCGGCGACAAGGAAACCCAGTACAAAAACGTCATCGAGGTACTCGATGAAGTGAAGCGCTCCGGCTTTCAGCGGGTTGCCCTGAAACCGCCAGCAAATAGTCGCCATGATTCTTGAGCGCCCCGAAGAACCCGGCAAGAAATACGCAATGGCGTTCACCTTCATGGTGCACGCCGGGCTGATTCTCGCTCTCTTTCTCGGTGTGCAATGGAAACGCAGCACCCCGGAAGTGATGGACGTTGAACTGTGGTCAAGCAAGCCGACCCCGGCCACCTATGTGCCGCCGCCCCCGCCCAAACCCGAGCCAGAAGTGAAACCGGAACCCAAACCGATACCCAAGGTCGAGCCCAAACCGGAGCCGCTGCCGCCCAAAAAACCGGACATCGTGGTCAAGGAAGAAAAGAAACCGCCCAAGCCCGAGCCGAAGAAACCCGAACCCAAGCCCGAGCCACCGAAACCTGAGCCGAAAAAGCCGGAGCCCAAGCCGGAAGTCAAACCACCGCCGAAGATGCCTGATTTCAGCAAGGAGCTTTCCCGCGAAACGGCCGAACTGAAACCGCGTCCCAATAACAGCGCCCAACAAATGGCCAATGCGGCAGCGGCAGAATCCGAGCAGCGCGCTTCCAGTAATAAAAAAGGCCTGAAGGATTATGCCGCCAAGATCCGCGGCAAGATTCGCGGCAATATTGTTTTAACACCAAACATTACGGGCAACCCGGAAGCCATTTTTGAAGTTGACCAATTGCCTTCCGGCGAAGTCCTTGCTGTCAAACTGAAACGTTCGAGCGGCAACAAGGGGCTGGACGAAGCTATTGAGCGCGCCATCCTCAAATCCTCCCCCTTGCCAAAGCCCGACGACCCCGCTCTTTTCCAGCGTTCGCTGGAAATCAAATACAAACCGTTTGAAGAGTAAAATTGCGCGAACTTATTGAAAATGAAGACAATGCACCGAATATCCCGCAGAATTTTTATGGCTTTTGCGCTGTTGACCGTAACAGTTGCCCAAGCCCAGCTTTCCATCGAAATTACCGGCGCTGGCGCCAACCGTATCCCGGTCGCCATTGCTGATTTCAGCGGCGACCCAACCGCCTCCCGCGTCGTCACCGCCACCGTGCGTGCCGACCTCGACCGTAGTGGCCTGTTCAAGCTGATCGACACGGCCGGTGCTTCGCTCGACGAAAATTCGCCGATCAATCACGGCGACTGGAAAGCCAAGGGCGCCGATGCACTGGCTGCCGGCAGCTTGGGTCGCAGCCCGGATGGCCGGATGGAAGCGCGCTTCCGCCTTTACGATACGCAAAAAGGCGTGATGCTCGGCGGCAAGGCCTTTGTCACCGGCAACGAGCAACTGCGTGCCGCCGGCCACCGCATTGCCGATGAAATTTACGAAAAGCTGACCGGTGAAAAGGTGTGTTTTCGACCCGCATCGCCTATGTCGTCAAATCCCGCGGCCAGTTCCTGCTGCAGATTGCCGATTCGGACGGGCAGGGTGCAGCGACCGCGCTGACTTCAAGCGAGCCGATCATTTCCCCGGTCTGGTCGCCGGATGGCGGCCGTCTGGCCTACGTTTCCTTCGAGAAGAAGAAGCCGGTCATCTACGTCCATTCAATCTCGTCCGGCCAACGCACCATCGTCGCCAATTTCAAGGGCTCCAATTCAGCACCGGGCTGGTCTACCGATGGCCGTCGTCTGGCGATTGTGCTCTCCAAGGACGGTCATTCTCAAATTTACAGCGTCAATGCCGATGGCAGCGGCCTGCAACGCGTCACCCAATCAGCCGGCATTGATACCGAACCGCGCTACTCGGTTGACGGCAATATCTATTTCACTTCCGACCGTGGCGGCAGCCCGCAGATTTATCGGGTCAGCGCCACGGGTGGCGATGCCCAGCGCGTCACCTTTGAAGGCAGCTACAACGTTTCCCCGCGCCCCTCGCCGGATGGCAAAACCCTTGCCTTCATCACTCGTCGTGAAGGCCGTTTCCAGCTTGCCGCAATGGATCTCGCCAGCCGTCAGGTTCAGGTGTTGAGCGATTCCAACAAAGACGAATCCCCCAGTTTTGCCCCCAATAGCCGCATGATCCTGATCGCTACAGAAATGGGCGGACGCGGCGTTCTATCGGCTGTCTCCAGCGATGGCCGGATCAAACAACGCCTCTCGGTCGCCGCAGGTGATGTGCGCGAACCGGCTTGGGGCCCCTTCTTTCAATAATTAACCTATCCTCACCGGAGAACTCCATGAAAAAACTACTCATTCCCGCACTGCTCTCAGCCCTGATTATCGGCTGTAGCTCCACCCCCATCCCTGACGAAACGGGTGGCGCACCAGTTGAATCACGCAGCGGCTCTGGTTCTGGCGTAGCACCGGTCGTCGCCGGTGGCCTTGATTCGCGTGGTCTGCCGAATGAACTGACCGACCCCAAGAGCGTTCTGTCAAAGCGCAGCGTCTACTTCGATCTCGACAGCTACGAAGTCAAGGATGAGTACAAGGATCTGGTGGCCGCACACGCCAAGTATCTGGTTAACAATCGCGCCTTCAAAATGCTGATCCAGGGCAACACCGACGAGCGCGGTAGCCGTGAATACAACCTGGCACTCGGCCAGAAACGTGCCGAAGCAATCAAGCGTTCGCTAACCTTGCTCGGCGCCAAGGAAGACCAGCTTGAATCGGTCAGCCTCGGCGAAGAAAAGCCGAAGGATGCCGGTCATGACGAAGCTGCCTGGTCGCAAAACCGCCGTGGCGACATGCTCTACAAAGCGGCTGACGGTCGCGGCGAGTTCTAAGTCATGCGTCTGGCTCGAATCGCTCTCCTAATTACCGCACTGGGTGCCTCAGGCCCAGGCCGGCATGTTCGACGATGAAGAAGCGCGGCGCATGATCACTGATCAACGAATCAAGAATGAAGCGCGATTTGACCAGCAAGCCAAGGCTCAGCTGGATCTGGCCAACCAGATCCAGCGCCAGGCGGAAGAAAATGCCCGCCTGCGCGGCCAGATCGAAACGCTGAATTACGAACTGGAAACGGCCAAAAAGCGCCAACAGGATTTCTACCTCGACCTCGACACGCGCCTGCGCAAATTTGAGAGCGTTGGTAGTCCATCAAGCGCAACTGACCCGGCCGCCGGTGCTGCGCCCAAACCAGCGGGTGACCCGGCCAAGGAAAGTCAGGAATACGAGGCGGCACTTAACCAATTCAAGGCTGGCAAGTATAAGGAAGCAGCAACCGGCTTTGCGGCTTTCGTCCAGAAATACCCGGACAGTTCGCTGGCCCCCAATGCCCAATACTGGTTAGGTAATGCCTGGTACGCCCAGCGTGATTGCAAGCGATCCATCGAAGCGCAAAGCATCGTCACCACCAAGTATGCCGAGACACCCAAGGCACCGGATGCCTGGCTGGCAATTGCAACCTGCCAACAGGAAATGGGCAATCCGACGGGCGCCAAGCGCTCACTGGAAACGGTGATTGCCAAATATCCGACCTCACCCGCCGCCGAGAATGCGCAACAACGTCTGAAGAAGAAGTAAACCTTGGCCTTACGCATCACTGAAATTTTCTATTCCCTGCAAGGGTGAAGCCTCGCGCGTCGGTCTGCCAACGGTTTTTGTGCGCCTCACCGGCTGCCCGCTGCGCTGTGTCTGGTGCGATACCGAATACAGTTTTACCGGCGGTGCGCCGGCGACGATTGAATCCGTCTTGGCTGAAGTTGCCAAATACCCGGCCCGCCAGGTTTGCGTGACCGGCGGCGAGCCTTTGTCGCAGAAGGAATGTCTGCCGCTACTGAGTGCCCTTTGCGATGCCGGCTACGATGTGTCGCTGGAAACATCCGGAGCGCTCGATATCGCAGCCGTCGATCCGCGCGTTTCAAGAATCATGGACCTCAAGGCACCTGACTCAGGTGAAAGTAGCAAAAACCTGTGGGCCAATCTTGAGCTTCTCAACAGCCGCGACGAAATCAAAATCGTAATCGCCTCACGCAGCGATTACGAATGGGCACGTGAGGTTTTGCACGAAAGACAACTCACGCAACGCTGCCCCGTCCTGTTTTCACCAGCACAAGGGCAAATTGAAGCAGCTGATCTGGCCCGCTGGATACTTGAAGACGGTTTGCCGATTCGCTTCCAGCTGCAACTACACAAGCTGCTTTGGGGTAATATGCGCGGTAAATAGGGGAGACCGCCATGACCGAAAATCGCCGCCAGTTCTCACGAATCAGCTTTCAAACTGAAGCCCGTCTGAGCCTGCCTACTGGCGAATCTGGTGTTGAAGTCCTTGATCTTTCCCTCAAAGGTGCACTCGTACGCAGCGAGCGCTTGCTGCCCAGCACGATTGGCAACCACGGCACTTTGATCATACGTCTCGATGAGATGGGCACCATCATCCACATGGAAATTACGGTCGCTCATCAGGAAGGCACTGCCTTTGGCCTGAAATGCCGCGAAATTGACCTCGACAGCATCACCCACTTGCGCCGTCTGGTTGAACTAAACCTCGGTGATGAAAAACTTCTGGAACGCGAACTGAGTCACCTGACTATCTAGCAGGTTTTGCCATGGAAACTACCGCTTGCCCTGTAGCCAGAGTCCTGCTGGCCCCCGGAACCCGGATATCCGATATCTGCGAACTGCAGCATGCCATTCTCGAAAACGCTGATCACGCAATCATTGCTACCGACGTACTCGGCACCATTCTCTACTTCAACCGGACCGCACAAAGGTTGCTCGGTTATGGCTGGGATGAAATCGTTGGCCGCACAACACCAGCTCTTTTTCACGATCCGGCAGAAGTCGCCAGCAGAGCCGAGGCGCTATCAGTCGAGCTAGGCCGCAGCATTGCGCCAGGCTTCGAAGTCTTTGTTGCCCGCGTTGGCCATAAAGGGCATACCGAGGAAGACTGGACCTACATCGGCAAGAATGGCCAACGCTTTCCTGTGCGCCTGGCGATCACCGCGCTACCGGACACACAAGGCGGCTTGCTCGGCTATCTTGGTATCGCCTCGGATATTACCGAGCGAGGCCGCCTGGAGCAGGAGTTACGAATAGCGGCGATTGCCTTTGAATCGCAAGCCGCAATTCTGGTGACCGATGCCGAGCAACGCATTCTGCGGATCAATCCCGCCTTTACCAAACTGACTGGCTATAGCGCGGCAGAAACCATCGACCAGAAGCCGAGCCTGCTCAGTTCGGGTCGTCAGGACGCCCTGTTTTATCGGGAAATGTGGCAGTCGCTGAAGGAATCTGGACACTGGCAGGGCGAGATCTGGAATCGCCGCAAATGTGGAGAAATTTATCCGGAGTGGCTGACCATTTCTGCCGTCAACAATGATCGCGGATGTCTGACCCACTATGTCAGCACCTTCTCGGATATCAGCAATCTGAAGATTGCCGAATCTGAAATTCACCATTTGGCCTTTTACGACCCACTCACCACTTTGCCCAATCGGCGCCTGCTGCTTGATCGTCTCGAAAAGGCCCGCGCCACGGGCAAGCGTAGCGAACAAATCGGTGCATTGCTGATCATTGATCTCGACAATTTCAAAACCTTGAACGACACCCTCGGCCATGACATGGGCGACCGCCTGTTGATCGAAGTCGCCTGTCGTTTAAAACATTGCATTCGTGAAGGTGATACGGCCGCCCGCCAGGGTGGCGACGAATTTGTCGTCATGCTCGAAGAGCTCGGCGGCGAGATGGGGGCGCCAGCGTATTGGCAGAGTCCGTCGCCGAAAAATCCGGCTTGCGCTCTGCGAACCCTATTCCCTGATTACCGGCCACGAGCACTTTCACGCAGCAAGCATCGGGGTCAGCCTGTTTTGCGGTGACGACAAAAGCACCGAAGTGCTCCTCAAACAAGCTGACATCGCCCTATATAAAGCCAAGGATGCCGGCCGCAATGCGGTGCGTTTTTTCGATAACGCCATGCAAACCGCCCTTGACCAGCGGGCAAGCCTTGAGGCCAGCTTGCGCCATGCCTTGTCACGCGACGAATTTCTGCTTTACGTCCAGCCTCAGGTCGATTCAGCTCGCCAGGTGATAGGCGCCGAATGCCTGTTACGTTGGCAACCGGTGGGGAGGGCCATGGTAGCGCCGGATGATTTCATTCCGCTCGCCGAGCAAAGCGGATTGATTTTGCCAATTGGCTTGTGGGTACTCGATTTTGCCTGTGCCCAATTACGCCGCTGGAGCGAGCAGCGGCAAACCCGAGAACTCTATCTGGCGATCAATGTCAGTGCCTGCCAGTTTCGCCAACCGGACTTTGTCACCCAGATTCAGGCGGCGCTCAACAAACACGGCGCCAACCCACGGCGACTCAAGCTGGAACTGACTGAAAGCCTGCTACTCGACGAGGTCGACAGCGTTGTTGGCAAGATGCGCGCGCTGCTTGATATTGGTGTCCGCTTTTCGCTGGATGACTTTGGCACCGGCTATGCCTCACTGTCCTACCTCAAGCGCTTCCCGTTCGAGCAACTGAAGATTGATCGTTCTTTCATTCGCAATGTAACCAGCGACCCGGATGATGCAGCAATCGTCCATGCCATCCTGGCCATGGGCCACGCCTTGCGCCTGAACGTTGTCGCCGAGGGCGTCGAGGAAGATGCCCAGCACGACTTTCTGGTGGCGCACGGCTGCTGTCTGTTCCAGGGTTATCTGTTTGGTCGGCCGATGACCTTTGCTCAATTCGAACTGGCCTGAAGCTACGGCAGTTTGAGTGAGACAGCATTCTGTGACTGGGTGATCTAAGCGCTAAATACCGAGATAGCGCTGCCAGATGCCATGATCGGCATCCAGCTCGCGTGACGATCCTTGCCAAACCACCTGGCCACGCTCAATGATGGTGTGATGATCGGCCAGCGCAATCAGCTTTTCAACGTATTTATCGATCACCAAAATGCTTTGCCCGGCCGCCCGCAGGCGCGCCAGGCAAGCCCAGATTTCCTCTCGCACCAATGGCGCCAAACCTTCAGTGGCTTCATCCAAAATCAGCAGACGCGGATTGGTGACCAGGGCGCGGCCAATAGCCAGCATTTGCTGTTCACCCCCGGAGAGCTGGTTGCCTAGGTTCCTTGCTCTTTCCTTGAGGCGCGGGAACAGTTCGTAAACTCGTGCAGGTGTCCACGGCTCCCTGACGCCACGGCGATTGGCAAAAAAGGCCACCAAATGCTCGTCGACCGTCAGGTTTGGAAAACACTGGCGGCCTTCCGGGACCAAGGCAATGCCGGCACGACCAATGCGATCCGGGCGCCAGCCATCAATGCGTTCGCCAGCAAAATGAATGCTGCCGCCCTTGATCGCCGACAAACCGCAAATAGCGCGCAACGTGGTGGTTTTACCCATGCCGTTGCGGCCGAGCAGGGTTGCCGCCTGTCCTTCGGCCATCGCCAGATCAACGCCAAAAAGCACCTGGCTTGGCCCATAGGCGACTTCCAGCGCGCTGACTTCGAGCAGGGCGCTCATGCCGTATCTCCAAGATAGGCACGGCGCACCGCCGGGTCAGCACGAACCGCGTCCGGCGTACCGGTACAGATCAAGCTGCCATTGACCAGCACCGAAACGCGGTCAGCCAGGCGAAAGACCGCGGTCATGTCGTGCTCGACCAGCAGGATGGTGACGTGACGCGCGAGATGTTCAATCAGCTCGACCATGCGTGCCGACTCTTCCGGCCCGGCACCGGCCATCGGCTCGTCAAGCAGCAACATCTTTGGTTTTGTCGCCAGCGCCATCGCCAATTCCAGCGCGCGTTGTTCGCCATGCGCCAGATTGCCGGCAAGGCTGACACTGCGTTCAGCCAAACCAAGTTGTTCGAGGTAGACGAAGGCTTCATCAAACAAGCCCTGCTCAGCAATAACCGGCTTCCAGAAACGGAAGCTGGACCCGGAATCCTGGCGCCCCTGCACCGCCAGCGCCACATTATCGAGCACCGACAGCCCGAGAAAGACATTGGTGATCTGATATGAACGCGCCATGCCGGCCGCTACGCGCTGATGCATGGACAAGGCGGTGACATCCGTGCCGGCAAAATGAACGCTGCCGCTATCCGGTTTCAGGGCGCCGGAAACATGGTGAATGAAGGTGGTTTTTCCCGCGCCATTGGGGCCGATAAGGGCATGAACCTCGCCGGCCTCAACACAAAAATTGACCTGTTTTAGCGCGTCGACCGCAGCAAACCGCCGCGAAAGATTGCGCACTTCAAGCAGCGCTTCAGCCATGCTGTTTCCCGAACAAGGCAGCGACACCTTTCGGTGCAAACATGACTATGCCGAGCAAGAGCAGGCCCAAGCCGATATGCCAGTGTAACGTAAAGCCGGCCAGTACTTCTTCCAGGCAAAGCAGGATCAGCGCACCCACCATGCCGCCATACAGATAGCCGACACCACCGATGATGACCATCACCAACAAAGTACCGGATTGCATCCATTGCAGCAGGTTGGGGCTGGCCAGCCCGGTCAGATTGGCAAGCAATGCACCAGCCAAACCCGCCAGCCCGCCACCCAGCGCAAAGCAGATCAGGCGGTAGCGAAAGACCGGATAACCGAGCGCTTCCATGCGTGTTTCGTTCTCACGGATGGCTTGAATGACGCGACCAAAGCGCGCATCAGCCAAGCGGCCAAGGAAAACAATGCTCATGGCAAGAGAGGCGAGGGCAGCATAAAAAAAGGCGGCATCGTCATTCAGGCTGAAACCTGCCAGATTCAACCTGCCAACCAGCGGCAGGCCATCGTCACCACCCCAGGTGCGTGCGGAAACGAAGAGGTAGTAAGCCATCTGGCCAAAAGCCAGGGTAATCATGATGAAATAAACGCCACGCGTACGCAGGCTGATGGCGCCGACCAGCAAGGCAAACAAGCCGGCAACGCCCATCGCCAACGGGAAAACCAGCAAGGCATCATTGATACCGTTAGCCATGCAAATCGCCGCCACATAAGCTCCGGTACCGAAAAAGGCAGCATGGCCGAGCGAGAACATGCCAGCGAAGCCAAGCACCAGATTGAGGCTGGAAGCAGCCAGTGCAAAGATCAGGATGCGGGTGGCAAAGCCGATGTAAAACTCCTGACCAAAGGCGGTGAGCACATTTGGCAAGACAAGCATAGCCAACAACAACGCGATGGCTAGCGGCTTTTGGTAGGGTGCAGGGCGGTAAAAAGCCATCAGGCGCGCGCCGGGAAAAGGCCTTGCGGCTTGAAGAACAGAATGCCGGCCATCAGCAGGTAAATCAGGATCGAGGCCAGCGCCGGGCCGAGTGTTGAAGCGGCATCCGCGGGCAAAGTAGCGCGCAACAGGGTTGGTAAAAGTGCGCGCCCCAGCGTGTCGACCGAGCCAACAATCAGACTGCCAACCAAGGCACCACGTATCGAACCGATGCCACCAATGATGATCACGACAAAGGCCAGAATCAGCACGCTTTCTCCCATCCCGACCTGCACCGCGAGCAATGGACCGAGCAGCCCGCCGGCCAAGGCGCAAAGTGCGGCGCCAAAGACAAATACCGCAGTGAATAAGCCTTGTACATTGATCCCCAAGGCTTCAGTCATTTCACGATTCGACGCACCGGCACGCACCCACATACCGACCCGGCTTTTTGCGACCAGGAGATAAAGCAGCCCGGCTACGGCCAAGCCAAAGGCAATGATCACCAAACGGTAGGCCGGATAGAAAAAGCCGACGATTTCAACCGGGCCTGACAGCGCATCTGGCGGGTTAAGCATGACCGGCTGGGCACCCCAGATTATCCGTACCGCCTCGTTGGCGATCAGGATGAGCGCAAAGGTGGCGAGAACTTGCGAAAGGTGATCGCGCTTGTAAAGCTGGCGGAAGAGTGACAGTTCGAGCAACAAGCCAAGTATTGCAGCACCAGCAACGCCCGCCCCCAGCCCGCTCCAGAACGAATCCGCCGCTTGCGCAGCGGCGGCAACCAGATACGCACCGACCATGTAGAGCGAACCATGCGCCAGATTGATGCAGTCCATGATGCCAAAAACCAGGGTCAGGCCGGCAGCGAGCAAAAACAGCATCAAGCCAAACTGCAGGCCGTTGAGGGCCTGCTCAAGAAACAGCTGGGTCACTTCATCTTGCACTGCGCCACGTAGGCGTCAGCATGATTGGTGAAGATACTGCCCATCGTCTTGTTGGTGACGCGGCCCTGAGCATCCTTGCCGATAGCGCGCAGGTAATAGTTTTGGACCGGATAATGATTGCTGTTGAACTTGAAGTCACCGCGCACCGACTTGAAGTGCTTGGCTTCCAGCGCCTTCTGCAATGCTTTCTTGTCGTCGACATTGCCTTTTACGTCACGTACCGCCGCATCCATCATCAAGGCAGCGTCGTAGCCTTGCGATGCGTAGAGCGAGGGCAGGCGTTTGTATTCTTTCTCAAAGTCGGCGACGAAACGCTTGTTCTCTGCGTTCTCCATGTCGTGCGCCCAGTGCGATGAGTTGAACATGCCCATCATCGGTGCACCAACCGCCTTGATCACATCCTCGTCGGCCGAGAAGCCAGGTGCAAACAACTGCGTGTCACGTGACAAACCGGCGGAGACGAATTGTTTGACGAAATTGATACCCATGCCGCCGGGCAGGAAGAAGAACAGCGCATCTGGTTTTAGATTTCGGATTTGCGCCAGTTCAGCCGCGTAATCGAGCTGACCGAGCTTGGTATAAACCTCTTCGGCAACGACGCCCTTGTAATAACGCTTGAAACCGGAAACAGCATCCTTGCCACCCGGATAGTTCGGCGTAACGATGACGACATTCTTGAACCCTTTGTCCTGCACGATCTTGCCGACCGCTTCATGCAGATTGTCGTTCTGCCAGGCGACATTGAAGAAATACGGGTTGCACTGCTCGCCGGCATATTGCGACGGACCGGCGTTGGCCGAAATATAGAAAGTCTTGTTTTCGAACACCGTCGGGCCAACCGCCAACATAATGTTGGAGAAGACAATGCCGGTCATGAAATCAACCTTGTCCTTCTTCAGGAACTTGTCGGCCGTTTGCTTGGCGATGTCGGGGCTTTGCTGGTCGTCGGCAATCAACACCTCGGCCGGCAGATCACCGAGCTTGCCGTTGAGGCGTTTCATGGCCAGATTGAAACCGTCGCGAATATCAACACCCAGACCAGCACCGGGGCCGGACAACGTCGAGACAAAGCCAACCTTGATTTTGTCTGCCGCGTGAACAGCACCGGCAAACATCAGGGCAGTGGCAAGGGCAGTCAGGCGTAACGACATTAAAATCTCCGGCGAAGGTTCAAAGCGGGAAATTGTAGCGCAGGAACAAGCAGATACCGGCTGAAAGCAATGCAAATTTCGGTTATATTCGCGCCCCATGATGAAGAAAGCCGTAGTACTCCTCTCCGGCGGACTCGATTCCGCCACCTGTCTCGCCATTGCCCGCAGCCAAGGCTTCGAGTGCTATTGCCTGTCCTTCAATTACGGCCAGCGCCATTGCGCCGAACTGGTCGCCGCCGACCGCGTGGTCAAGGCGCTGGGTGCGGCCAAGCATCGCGTGCTGAATTTCGGACTGGCCCAGTTTGGCGGTTCGGCACTGACCGATACCAATATCGCCGTGCCTGTCGACGGCGTGCAACCCGGCATTCCAGTCACCTATGTACCGGCGCGCAACACCATCATGCTTTCTCTGGCACTGGCCTGGGCCGAAGTGCTGGGCAGCCGCGACATTTTTGTCGGGGTCAATGCCGTCGATTACTCCGGTTACCCGGATTGCCGGCCGGAATACATCGCCGCTTTCGAGACCATGGCCAATCTGGCGACCAAGGCCGGGGTTGAAGGCACCAAATTACATATTCATGCGCCGCTGATCGACCTCTCCAAAGCCGAGATCATCCGCCTGGGAACCCAGCTTGGCGTTGATTACGGACTCACTGTGTCGTGTTATCAGGCCGATGATCAAGGCCGTGCCTGCGGCGTTTGCGACTCCTGCCGCCTGCGTGCCGAGGGCTTTGCTACCGCCTGCGTCACCGATCCGACTATTTACTGCGTCTGAGATGGACACCGCGGCCACCTCGAACACCGTGCTCTGGCTGGCCTTTGCAGTCTCCTTCGGGTTCGGGGTGATCGGCCAGAAAACCCATTTTTGCACCATGGGCGCAGTCTCGGACATCGTCAATATGGGTGAATGGAGCCGCATGCGCATGTGGCTGCTGGCCATCGGCGTCGCCATCCTCGGATCGGCAGCGCTGCACGCAACTGGCCAGATTGACCTTGGCAAATCGATCTATCGCACCCAACCTTCACCTGGCTTTCCTACATCGTCGGCGGTGTCTCTTTTGGCATCGGCATGGTGCTCGCCTCGGGTTGCGGCTCAAAACGCTGATCCGGATTGGTGCCGGCAACCTCAAATCGGTGGTCGTCTTCATCGTCCTCGGCCTGGTCGCCTACATGACCATGCGGGGCGTTTTCGGCGTCTTCCGCGCCAATGTACTGAGAAAGCGGCAATCACTTTCCCCGGCGGGCAGGATGTTCCAGCCCTGCTGACGGCAGCCGGCATGGACCCGAAAATAGCATTCACCCTGGCCGTTTTGCTGATTGGTGGCGGCTTGACCGCATTCTGCCTGCTTAACCGGGAGTTCTGGACGATCGACAATCTGCTCGGCGGCATCGGCACCGGTCTGGCCGTGGTTGCCGCCTGGTATGTCAGCGGCCACATTGGCTATCTCGCCGAACACCCGGAAACCCTGGAAGAAGCCTTCATTGCGACCAACAGCGGACGCATGGAGTCGCTCACTTTTGTCGCGCCACAAGCCTACTCGCTTGAATTGCTGATGCTCTGGTCAGATACCAGCCGCAAGCTGACTTTCGCTATTGCCACCGTGCTCGGCGTTATTGCCGGCTCAGGCACCTGGGCCTTGCTGACCCGTAATTTCCGTTGGGAAGGCTTCGCCAGTGTCGAAGATACGGCCAATCATCTGCTCGGCGCAGCGCTTATGGGTTTTGGCGGCGTCACCGCCATGGGCTGCACGGTAGGGCAGGGCATTACTGGTTTCTCAACGCTGGCGCTGGGTTCGATGCTGACCTTCCTGGCAATCATTGCCGGGGCAACGGCCATGCTGAAGCTCCAGTACTGGCGCATCATGCGCGAAGCTTAAGCGCCTTCGTTTTCCTTCAGCTTCTCAATCACCAGCGGAAATGCACCGGAACCTATCAAGGCGACGGCAGAAACGATAAATGCCAGCCCGGCCATCGGGTCATCCAAAACAGGGTGAATGCTGGCACCAAAACCAAGTAAGCTGACCAGCCCGGGAACCGCGCACAGCACACCGAGTGTAGTCAGAGCAATGAATGAGAAAGGGTAACGGCGTTGGCTCATAGTCTTCTGCTCTGATCACCATTGGCAAAGCCCAGCAGATTTTCATCAAGATCGCGACCAATGGCAATGACCTTGAACAATTCGCCCATCTCGTGCGGCATGATCAATTTATTCACAGCACCCGAAGCCCTGATGTATTCCGGTGTTCCGCTGGTTTCTGCGCCCAGCAAATCAAGTATGCCACAATTGAGCAGGAACTGTCCCTGACTGGTGTAGCCCAGCAACTCCAGCCCGGCGGCATGTGCCGCTGCAATAATTGAGGTGAAATCGACGTGGACCGTAATATCCTGCAATCCCGGCAAATAAAAAGGGGCAGGATGCGAATGATGGCGGTAATGACACATCAGGGTGCCACTTGCGCGCTGCGGATGATAAAACTCACGACGAGGAAAGCCATAATCAAGCAGGAGCAAGGCTCCACACTTCAAGCGATGCCCCCATTCGGCCGGCCAGGCCCGATTGGCAAGGCTTATCTCACTCTCAAAGCCTGGCGGCAGGCTGCATTGCTGAGCAATCTCTTCGGCCGCCGCCAACAATGCACCACTTGCCGGGCGCTCATTCCATGTGAAACGGCCAACGCTATCCAGTGCAACACCCCGTTCGAAAATACCATTCTCACGCCAGGCAACAAGATGCGCAGGCATCGCATCGAGCAATTCGTTAGCCAGTACGACACCCGAGAAATCATCAGGCAACTGATCCAGCCACTGCACACGCTCAAGCAGGTGGGGCGCAGCCTTGGCCAGTGTTTCTTGCTGGCGCTCGCGCAAATCAGCAGACAGATCAAGGATCAAGTATTGAGCTGGAAGCGTAGCCAACGCTTCCAGCTCAAGCAACAGGTCTGCTGCCAGACGGCCGGAACCGGCACCTACCTCTAGCACGACAGGCGCTGAAGCAGCCATGATCTGCCCGATCTGGCGCGCCAATGAGCGACCAAAAACCAGTCATTTCAGGTGCCGTCACGAAATCACCGGCCGAACCAAATTTCGGCACCGGCGGCGTAATAGCGAAGTCCCGGCGCATATAGCGCCAATTCCATAAAGCGGGCAAAAGAAATCCAACCGCCCTCATGCGTCAGCTCGCGCCCGATTTCAACAATCAGTTTTGCACTGTGCTCACAGGCATCTTGAGAAGGGAGAGGAAGACTCATTGGATTTGGCAAAAAGGGATGATTTTAGCTGGCTCAATGGGGCAGAAGCACTTGCTTTGTGCTATTTTTTCAGCTCTAAGAATAAGCGAGACAAGTCAAATGCGCGTTATACAGAAAATAGCCAAAAAACCCGTGGATCTGGCAGGACAAAGTTCCGATTTGGCAGCCTTCAAACCCGATCTGCTTATGATTTTGGCTCAATTGACCACTTTTCTGCACCAGATTTTGCATCAACATTGCGCACCGCGTTGCCTGACACAGCATTGATTGGCTGCACGACCGCCGGAGAAATTACGCCCGACGGCGTCGATGACGGCACCTGTACCTTGACCGGCATCAGCTGACACTACCAGGTTGGTTCAGGCAAATACGCACTTGAATGGCATGGATGATTCCTTTGCAGCCGGCGAACGCCTTGGCCGCCAAATCGCCGCTGAAGAACTGAAAGCTGTGATAGTTTTTGGTCCCGGGGTACAAATCAACGGTAGTGCACTGGTTGATGGCATTACCAGCATCATTGGCAGCAGCATTCCGATCACTGGCGGTCTGGCCGGCGATGGTGGTTCCTTCAAAAAAACCTTCACGCTTGGCCCTGATGGTGTGTGCGACAACGCGATTGTCGCTGTTGGCCTTTGTGGCGAAGCCCCTGCGTTTCGGTCACGGCTCTTTCGGAGGCTGGGAGCCATTTGGCCCAGCACGCAAGGTAACGCGCTGCGCCAACAATGTTTTGTTCGAACTGGATGGCGAGCCGGCGCTTGAGGTATATAAGCGTTACCTCGGCGACCATGCCAAGGGCTTGCCCGCCTCCGGCCTGCTTTTTCCCTTCGCCATGCTGGGCGAGGATCACAGTGCCATTGGTTTGATCCGCACCATTCTGGGCGTCGATGAAGCAAGCGGCAGCCTGACACTGGCTGGTGAAATCAATCCCAACGGCTATCTCAAACTGATGCATGCCAGCACCGACAAACTGGTCAATGGCGCCGAATCAGCCGCTGAAGCAGCTGCAGAAATGCTCAACAACCCCAGCGAAAGTGTCGCAATTCTGGTCAGCTGCGTTGGCCGAAAACTGGTCATGGGCAACCGTGTTGACGAAGAGGTTGAAGCCGTCGGTGATGTTTTTGGCAGCAAAGCCACGCTGACCGGTTTTTATTCCTATGGCGAGATCAGCCCCTTCACACCGGGCGCATCCTGCAAACTGCACAACCAGACGATGACCATCACCTGCCTCAGCGAGATTTGAGTCACCAAGCGCAATGAACAAGGCTCTGCTGCGCCAGCTTAAACGAACCATAGGCATCGCTGATGAGGCGGCTCTGGCCGCCTATCTTGCTGCCCTGAGTGCGCATGCGACAAACAGCGATCCAGCCTTGCAGGGCTTGCTCGCCGGTTTTGGTAATTTTCTGGAACGGGTTGACGCATCTTATGAACAATACGACCGTGACCTCGAACTACGGACTCGTTCGCTGGAAATTTCCTCGCTAGAACTCTCAAGTTCGAATGAAAAACTTCGCAGCGAGCTGTCCAACCGTGAAAGCGCCCTCGGTTCGTTGCGTGATGCGATACAAGGCCTGCTCCCAAGTAACGAAGGCATGACCATCACGCTGGTCGAAGACAATATCGAAACGCTCTCGCGGCGCGTCGCCGAGTTGGTTGCCAATAGTGAAAAAGATCGCCTGGCACTGGCCAATCAGAAATTCGCCCTTGACCAGCACGCCATTGTCAGCATCACTGACACCAATGGAACTATCCTCTATGCCAATGACCGTTTCTGCGAAATCAGTGGCTATCAACGACATGAACTGATTGGTCAGAATCACCGCATCGTCAAATCCGGCATTCATCCACCAGAAATATTTCGTGACATGTGGGGCACCATCTCGCTCGGGCACGTCTGGCATGGCGAAGTGTGTAACCGCGGCAAAGCCGGACAGCTTTACTGGGTAAGCGCGACGATTGTTCCTTTGCTTGGCCCGGATGGACAACCCGAGCAATACATCGCAATCCGTACTGACATCAGCGACCGCAAACGTATGGAAGCCGAACTTTCGGAGCAACTCGATCTGGTTGAAGGATTGATTGAAGCGATTCCACTGCCGGTCTATATCAAGGATGCCGAAGGCCGTTATCTGCGACTTAACCGCGCTTTCGAAATTTTTATTGGCATCAAGCGCGAAGACTTCATCGGCAAGACTTTGTATGAACTACTTGCCCGGGACGCCGCCAGATTCCACAGCGAAAAAGATACCGAGCTTCTCGCTCGCGGCGGCACCCAAACCTACGAGACGATAGTCCACGGTCACGATAGGCTGTCGCATAACGCGATATATCGCAAAGCCGCCCTGACCCGGCGTGATGGCAGCATTTACGGTTTGCTCGGCACGATTATCGACATTACCGACCGCAAAAAGGCCGAAATCGAAATGCAATTGGCCAAGGAAGCCGCCGAGGCTGCCAGCCGGGCCAAGAGCGATTTTCTTGCCAACATGAGTCACGAAATTCGCACACCGATGAACGGCATCATCGGCATGACTGACCTGGCCCTCGATACAGCCCTGACCGAGGAACAGCGGGAATTTCTCGGCATCGTCAAATCCTCTGCAGAGTCTCTGCTGACCATCATCAATGACATTCTCGATTTCTCGAAAATTGAAGCCGGCAAGCTCTTGGTTGAGGAAATTTCTTTCGATTTACACCGTGTTGTCGCCGAAACGCTGAAGACAATGGCTTTGCGCGCCCACGAAAAGCCCATTGAGCTGGTTTTCGAGATCATGCCAGACGTACCGCGCCACGTGCTGGGTGACCCCAGCCGGCTGCGGCAAATTTTGATCAATCTGATTGGCAACTCAATCAAGTTCACTCATGAGGGAGAAATTGCCGTCCGCGCCGAGTTGAGCCCAACAATTGGCAAACAACCACACATTCAGTTCTCGGTGCGCGATACGGGAATTGGCATTGCCACCGACAAGCAGCAAAGTATTTTTGAGGCCTTTTCTCAAGAAGACACCTCCACCACGCGGCGCTTTGGTGGCACCGGCCTTGGTCTGTCGATCTCACGGCGCTTGGTTGAACTGATGCAGGGCAGGATATGGCTGGAAAGCGAGCCGGGCAAAGGCAGCACCTTCTTTTTCTCACTCGAACTTAAAACCGATAGTCAGCCGCCGGAAGCCGGCACCAGTCATATTGTCCTGCGTGGCCGCCACATCCTCGTCGTTGATGACAACACAACCAACTGCCGGATTTTGAGCAGCATGCTCGCCCATTGGGATGTCAAAACCACACTGGCCGACGGCGGCTCTACTGCCATTGAGATCCTCCGCAAGACACCGCAGGCCTTTGACTGCATTCTGCTCGATGCCCACATGCCTGAAATGGATGGTTACGAGCTAGCGCTCAATATTCGGGGGCCACTCGCCATCATGACACCCATGATCATGCTCTCATCTGGCGCATTGCGCGGCGATGGGCAGCGCTGCCAGGAAGTTGGCATTTCAGGGTATTTTTCCAAACCGATTTCCTCAGAGGAATTGCTCGCCGCGCTGTGCCGAGTCTTTGACATCTGTCGCAATGAAAACTCGGTTCCATCCAACCAATTGGTAACTCGCCATGCGCTGCGCGAATTGCAGCGCAGCCTTGAGGTTTTACTGGTCGAAGATCATCCGGTCAATCAAAAGCTGGCCATTGGGCTTCTTCAAAAATGGGGGCATCACCCAACCCTGGCCAGCAACGGGCAAGAGGCGCTCGACATTCTGGCCATCCGCAATTTCAATGTTGTTCTGATGGATATGCATATGCCGCTCATGGGTGGCGTCGAAGCTACCTGCGCGATACGCGCTCGTGAAGTGGCCGAAGGCAGGCCGCGCACGCCGATCATTGCCATGACGGCCGCGGCCATGCAATCCGACAAGGATGCCTGCATCGCTGCCGGCATGGACGATTACCTCGCCAAACCCATTCGCGCCAAGGATTTGCTGGAAAAATTGCTGGCCTACGGCGGCAACCCGGAAGCCGAGGACAAACCAGCCTTTGATTACGGCGAAGCCCTACTTCAGGCTGATCTGGAAACCGTCGAAATCATTGCCGATATTTTCCTTGAAACCTGGGGCCGCGAAATCGAACTATTGCGCACCGGCGTCAACAATCAGGATGCACCAAACGTTGAGCGCACTGCCCATAGTCTAAAAGGACACTCGCTACTTTCTGTGCCGAACCAGCCAAACGGGTTGCTGATGATCTGGAAATTCGCGCAAGGAACAAAAATCTGGAAGGCATGACGCCGGATATTGATTCATTACAACGGGAAATCCAGCTTCTTGAACCCCACATCCGTGCGATCTCGATCAAGGGTTCAAGGTAAACTCGCGCTTTTCCACGGTTGACCGTGGCAGTCTGGAAACCCGCGATGAACACTTCGAACAACCTGCAAAAACTCAAAAAATCACTCGAAAGCCGCGTTGGTAAGGCGATCGGCGACTACAACATGATCGCCGATGGCGACACCATTCTGGTCTGCGTCTCTGGCGGCAAGGATTCCTACACGCTATTGAATATTCTGCTGGCCCTGCAACAACGGGCACCGGTCAAATTCCGCCTGATTGCCATGAACCTCGACCAGAAACAGCCCGGTTTTCCGGCTGATATTCTGCCGCGCTATTTCGAATCGCTGGGTGTCGAATTCCGCATTGTCGAGGCTGATACGTATTCAGTGGTCAAAGACAAAATCCCCGAAGGGAAAACTACCTGTTCGCTCTGCTCTCGTTTGCGACGCGGAATTATTTATCGAACAGCCAAGGAACTGGGCGCCAACAAAATTGCGCTCGGCCACCATCGTGACGATATGGTGCATACGCTATTCCTGAACATGATTTTCGGTGGAAAAATCAAGGCAATGCCGCCTAAACTAGTTACAGACGACAAGGCACATATCGTCATTAGGCCACTGGCCTACTGCGCTGAAAACGACATCGCCAAATTCGCACGCGGCATGGAGTTTCCGATTATTCCCTGCAATCTTTGTGGCTCACAGGAAAATCTGCAGCGGCAGAAAATTCGTGAAATGATGCAGGATTGGGATAAACGCTACCCCGGACGAAGCGAAGCTGTATTCACCTCACTACAGAATATCGTCCCCTCACATCTTGCCGACAACGAATTGTTTGATTTCCGCAACCTAACACTGGACACGCCAGTCGAAGAAGGCGATATTGCTTTTGACACACCGGAAATTCCAATGACCGGCACGATACCGATAAGCCTTTTAGCATAAAGACAGCCAGACAATCAGCGTTTATAATAGCAAATTCAACAGTTTACTCTGAGACCCCTCACGCATGAGCCAGCCGCTCCAGAAGACGATCATGTTTGCCGACGTATCCGGCAGCGCTCGCCTGTTCGAGCGGCTCGAAGATACTGAGGCGGCACATGCTGTCGAGCGTTGTATCAAACGCATGGAGCGTTCGATCACTGGCTATCGCGGACGTACGCTGCAAGTCGCTGGCGATGAGCTTCAGGCACTTTTTGATTCGCCAGAAGATGCCTGCCTTGCTGCAATTGACATGCAATTGCGCGTTGCCGATATTCCACCAATTTCAGGTCTCAAGCTGACGATACGTATTGGCTTGCATTGCGGCGAGGTCCTCGAACAGTTTGATACGGCACTGGGTGAGGCAGTCAATACAACGGCTCGCATAACCGGCATGGCCCGCGTTGATCAGATTCTTGCCAGCAAGCAATTGGCCGATCTTTTTCCTTCGCACTGTGAAAATTTCGTCGTCCCAATTCGTGAAATGGGGAGCATCCGCGAAGGGAAAAATTTAATTGAACTAGTTCAAATTGATTGGCAGCGGCACGAAGAATATCAACGCACCCGCGTAGCCATTCCAAATCCCAGCCTTGACCTCTCAATCAACCGCAAAATTTCAGACCGACTCTGCCTGCGCTATCGGGGAAAAGCCTTCCTTCTTGATGATAAAACGCCGACCTTAAGCCTCGGTCGCGACCCTTCCAGCAAGTTGCTCATCGAAGACCGCAAAGCCTCCCGGGCTCACGGACGAATCGAAAAACGCGATGGCAGTTATTTCTATATTGACTCCAGTACCAATGGCAGCTTTGTCAGCTTTCCTGGTCAGGTCGAAATCATGGTTCGTAAAGACGAGATACAGTTGCGTGGCTCTGGTCGCATCTGTTTTGGTGGCTCACGCAATGATTCGCTCGCTGATTTTGCAGACTTTGAATATCTCTAACATCTGTAACGGTCAACCATAAAAAAAGGGCGCGAAATTCGCGCCCTTTTTATGACTTCCTCTATTTCAATTTATTTGGCTGGAGCAGCTGCAGCGCCGGCATCAGCAACACATTTCTTTACAAAACTGTTCTTGGCAGCGCCTGCATATTTCTTCTCTTTGGCAGTCGCCTCGCAACTTGCTTGCGCCGGTGGCATCGAATCTGCAGTACATTTTTTCATAAAGCTGGTCTTGGCGGCGCCCGCCAGTTTCTTTTCCGCAGCCTTTGCAGCACAGTCATCAGCAGCGTATACGGAGGTTACAGCAAAGGTTGCAACGAGTACGGCAAGCAGTTTTTTCATGGTGTCCCCTAAGTTGTTCGGCCAAACGGCTGAGCAACTATCATTCATTCAAGCATCATCGTCAAGCATCATGCGCTGCTGCCTATCCATGAAATCCTGCATGCTGTCGATTCCTCGCAACTGCAGTATCGTGTTGAGTACCGCTGCCTCCAACAACACGGCCAAGTTGCGTCCTGCAGCGACCGGGATAACGATTTTCCTGATCGGCACACCCAATACTTCCTGGGTCTGCGCATCTAGCGGAAGACGTGGTGCCTCAACGCCCTGGACCGTTTTGTGCAGATGGACGATGATCTTCAGCTTCATCTTCCGCCGGGAAGCAGTTTCCCCAAAGATGGTCCGGATATTGAGCAAGCCAAGACCGCGAACCTCAAGGAAATCACGCAACATACCGGGGCAACGCCCCTCAATCGTCGTTGGGGCAATGCGCGCCATTTCAACCACATCATCGGCTACCAAGCCGTGGCCGCGTGAAATCAGCTCAAGTGCCAACTCGGATTTGCCAACGCCGGAATCACCGGTAATCAACACACCCATACCGAGCACATCCATAAACACGCCGTGCAGATTGACTGTATCGGCCAGGCGAGCAGAAAGATAAATGCGCAGCTGATCAATCACTGCCGAGCAATGCTTGGGCGACTGGATAACCGGCGTATTGTTTGCGGCGCAAGCATCAATCAATGATTGTGGCGGGGAAATGCTGTCAGCAATAATGATTGCCGGGGGGTGGGCATTCAGCAGGTCTGTGACTTGTTGGCCAAAGCGTTTTTCGCCAATTCGCACAGCCCAGTCATATTCTGCCTGCCCGATGACCTGCAAACGCTCGGGATGAATAATGTTGATGTGACCAACGACATCCGCCCCGTAGTTATTGCTGATCTTCAACTCAATACGTGAATCCGCACTATGACCAGCCAACCAGCTAAGCAAGAGCTTTTCGCGATTATCTTCAAAGAGCTGGGCCAGACTGATATGGCGCACGGCAATAAATTCAAGTCTTGAAAAGAGTGACTATCGCTGCAGCATCCTGCGCTGCCAGCAAGGCCTCGCGGAAAGGCCGCTCGGCAAAGCGTTGAGCCAGCTCTGAAAGAATTTGCAGGTGTTCTTCGGTTGCCTGTTCTGGCACCAGTAAAACAAAAAGCAAGTTAACCGGACGGCCATCAGGGGAATCAAAAGGAACCGGATTGGTCAGGCGCAGAAACGCGCCAGCAGCTTGCTTGAGGCCTTTGATACGTCCGTGGGGAATGGCGATTCCTTGGCCGAGGCCTGTGGAACCGAGTTTTTCGCGGGCAAAGAGGCTGTCAAAAACAATCGCTCGGGCTAGTCCGAGATGGCTCTCGAATAACATCCCGGCTTGTTCAAAGACCCGCTTTTTACTGCTGGCATCCAGATCAAGTAACACCTGGGAAGCCGACAGAATGTTGGTCAGAGGATTCATAGGATTTCTGCAAAAGCAAAGGCCGCAGCAATAAGGCTGCGGCCTTCAGGTATTAACCGGGAATCTGTTGTGAGGCTTTTTCGCCCCGGTGATGATCCTGAACTTTTTGCTTGTACTTTTGGACTTGGCGATCCAACTTGTCAAAGAGTACATCGATTGCAGCGTAAAGATCTTCTCCAGACTCTTCGGCATGCATGTCTTTACCCGGAACGTGCAGGGTAACTTCAGCCTTTTGCTTCAATTTTTCAACCGAAAGAACCACGCTAACGCCTGTTACCTGGTCGAAATGACGAATAACCGGGTCCAGCTTGGTTTCTACGTATTCGCGCAGGGCTGGGGTAACTTCGATGTGATGGCCACTGATCTGCAGATTCATTTTTTATCCTCTCCTACAGGGTCTTGCGTAAATTGACCGGCGGGATGTTGAGTAGCTCACGGTATTTTGCCACCGTTCGTCTTGCCACAACGATTCCCTGCTGGCCTAGTATTTCGGATAATTGGCTATCCGACAAGGGCTTTTTGCCATCTTCGGCGCCAACCAATTGCTTGATCAACGCACGGATGGCGGTAGCAGAACATGCGCCACCAGAATCGGTGGCCACATGACTGCCAAAAAAGTATTTCAATTCAAAGATGCCGCGCGGTGTCGCCATATATTTCTGGCTTGTTACACGTGAAACAGTTGACTCGTGCAAGCCCAAAATATCGGCAATTTCGCGCAACACGAGAGGGCGCATTGCGACCTCGCCATGCTCAAAAAACTGCCGCTGACGATCAACAATCGCTTGCGTCACGCGATGAATGGTTTCAAAACGCTGCTGGACGTTCTTGATCAGCCAGCGCGCCTCTTGCAACTGACCTGTCAAATTGCCATTACCGCGGCGCTGGCGGGACAGAATCTCGGCATAAAGCCGGTTGATGCGCAAGCGTGGATAAGCGTCCGGATTGGTATAGGCAGTCCATTTACCTTTTAGCTTCTTCACCATCACATCCGGCGTGATGTAGCGCGCCTCGGTTTGCGCAAAACGTGCGCCGGGTCGCGGATTAAGATTGGTAATCAGGAGATGCGCCGCTTTAAGTTGTTCATCATCGGCGCTGGTCAGGCGGCGCAATTTGACAAAATCACGTGCCGCCAACAATTCGAGATGTTGTTCAACGATGAGCAGCGCAAGATTTCTTAGCTCATCAGCCGGCTGCGCCCGCAGTTGCAAGCCGAGGCATTCCTGCGGGCTGCGAGCGCCAATGCCGATTGGATCAAAATTCTGAATCAGACGCAACGCGATATCGAGTTCTTCAATCTCGATTTCGTACTCTGGCGGCAGGGTTTCCAACAACTCGGCGAGGGGTGTCGACAAATAGCCGTCATCATCCAAGGCCTCAATCAGAAAGCGCACTAATGCGCGATCACGATCAGATAGCAAAGTCATGCCCAACTGCCACCCGAGATGATCGCGCAAACTGACGGTGGCCGAATGGATGTCCTGCGGGTCGCTGTCGTCATCTTCGTCACGTCCAGCACCGGTAAATGTCCCGGCATCTGAGGCCCAACGATCATCATCGACATCAGAAGGTGAAATGGGTACTTCCTGTTCGCGCTCGCCGCTTGCTTCGCTGGGCGCAGGTGCTTCGCTGCGGGTTTCCTGATTCACCGGAGAATCAAACTGCTGCGCTGATGAAAAACCATCACCCGGATCATCGTCGCGCTCCAGCATCGGATTTTCCAGCAGATAGCGCTCGATTTCCTGCTGCATTTCCACCGTGGACAGCTGCAGTAGCTTGATGGACTGCTGCAACTGGGGCGTCAGCGCCAGATGTTGCGATAGTCGAAGCTGGAGGGTGGGTTTCATTGAGTGGTCGGTACCGGTTTCGGGTCAGAGCTTGAAATGCTCACCAAGGTAAACCTTGCGTACACTCGGATTATCAACGATTTCCTCCGGCCGTCCAGCCGCAAGTACATTGCCTTCGTTGATGATGTAGGCGTGATCGCAAATACCCAGCGTCTCGCGCACATTGTGATCCGTAATTAGCACACCAATGCCGCGCTCCTTGAGGAACCGAATAATCTTCTGAATTTCCAGCACGGCAATCGGGTCGACCCCCGCAAATGGCTCATCAAGCAGGATGAAGCGCGGATTCGTTGCCAGCGCCCGGGCAATTTCGACCCGCCGTCGTTCGCCGCCGGAAAGTGCAGCAGCATTGACCTTGCGCACGTGGTCGATATGCAATTCGCCCAACAAGCCTTCGAGCCGATCATCAACCTCGGATTCAGGCAAATTGAGCAGTTCGAGCACAGCGCGAATGTTTTCTTCAACATTCAGTTTGCGGAAAACGGATGCTTCCTGCGGCAAGTAGGAAAGACCCTGGCGCGCCCGACTGTGCATAGGCAGGTGACTGAGCTTGGTATCGTCGATGAATACTTCGCCGCCATCCGCCGCAACCAGGCCAACAATCATGTAAAAACAGGTAGTTTTGCCAGCACCGTTGGGGCCAAGCAGCCCGACAACTTCACCTGATTTCACCTCGAAGGACACATCCTCAACCACCGTGCGTGCCTTATAACGTTTTTTAAGGTTGTGGGCCGAAAGCATGGCGACGGGATTGCTCATTCATCTACTCCGCGCGTTCCACGGCGCATGGTTTGCTTGATTGCCTCAGCGGAAAATCCACGATATTGCAGAAAGCGCATCTGCTTTGCCCGCTCTTCCTGCGTTGCCGGCAATTCACCGAACTTGCGTGCCCACACGGCATGACAACGCTCAGTTTCATCACCGCCTTCCGGCAGGGCGACAGCAATGTCCTCGTCGCCAACACCGTGCTGGCGCAAATCCTGTTTCAAGCGCGCATTCCCAAAACGCCGCGCCCGCGCGATGACACGCTGAGTGGCGTAGCGCGTATCGGAAAGCAGGCGCTCACTTTGCAGGGTGTCGAGCACGGCGTCGAGTTCATCTTCCGTCTCGGCCTCACCGGCGAGTTTAGCCCTCAACTCGACCCGGCTGAAATCACGCCGGGTCAAAAGCTTCAGGGCTTGAACTCGCAGATTAGGCATCGGCCACCGATTTGGTTGGCTTGATGACGGCGGTACTTGCCGCCTCACGGATGCGGGCCTCGATTTCCTGAGCAATTTCCGGATGCGAACGCAGGAACTCGCGGGAGTTATCCTTGCCCTGACCAATCTTTTCGCCCTTGTAGGAATACCAGGCACCCGATTTGTCGATCAACTTGTGGGCTACACCAAGTTCAACGATCTCACCATGACGGGAAATGCCTTCACCGTAAAGAATGTCGAATATTGCTTCGCGGAAGGGCGGTGCAACCTTGTTTTTGACGACCTTGACACGGGTTTCGCTACCGACAACTTCATCGCCCTTTTTGATCGCGCCGATGCGGCGAATATCAAGACGAACCGAGGCATAGAACTTGAGCGCATTGCCACCAGTGGTAGTTTCCGGCGAACCAAACATGACGCCGATTTTCATCCGGATCTGGTTGATGAAAATAACCAGCGTGTTGGTCTTCTTGATATTTGCCGTCAGCTTGCGCAGGGCCTGACTCATCAAACGGGCATGCAGGCCGACCATCTGGTCGCCCATTTCGCCTTCGATCTCGGCACGCGGCGTCAGCGCAGCAACCGAGTCGATGACGATGATGTCGACCGAAGCAGAACGCACCAGCATGTCGGAAATTTCAAGCGCCTGCTCACCCGTATCCGGCTGCGAAATCAGCAGGTCATTGGCGTTAACCCCGAGTTTTTGTGCGTATTGCGGGTCAAGCGCGTGCTCGGCGTCGATAAAGGCGGCAACGCCACCCAGCTTTTGCATTTCAGCAATGACCTGCAAACAAAGCGTGGTCTTGCCGGAAGATTCCGGGCCGTAGATTTCTACAACGCGGCCACGTGGCAGGCCACCAACGCCCAAAGCAATATCAAGCCCGAGCGAACCAGTAGAAACCACTTGTATGCCTTCGTCAATTTCAGCATCGCCCATTTTCATGATGGAGCCTTTGCCAAACTGCTTTTCAATCTGTTGCAGCGCTGCAGCGAGCGCTTTAGTTTTGTTGTCGTCCATGGAATACCTCGGAAATTTGACACAATTATGGCACAGGGGCCGGAGATGGAACAAAAATTGCTGCTAACGCCGGCCGCCCAATCCACGGCCAACTTGCACAATACTGTTCATATAAACAGTATATCGGTTTCGTACTTCTGCGCAAGGAATTCTCAAATGCCATTTTTGATAGTTACGTGAAAAATCTGCCGATTTTGGCCGTCGACCGTAACAAGTCATTTGATAGGAATAAAATCCGCGCCAAACCAAACGCTTAACCGATATCCACTTACCCTTAAGTAATGAACACCACCGAAATTTTCCTGATCGCCATGACGATCATCTTCACCGTGCCTTACCTGATCTGGCGGGTCGGCAAAACCGACTATTACGCGCCACTGGTTGTGGTCCAGATCATCACCGGCATTTTGCTTGGCCCGGGTATCCTCGGCCGCGCCTTTCCCGATTACTACAGCTTCGTTTTCAACCCTGCAGTTGTTCAATCACTGAACGGCATCGCCTGGTGGGCGGTGATGCTTTTCGTCTGCATTGCCGGCATTGAACTCGATTTGCGCAAAGCCTGGGCGCATCGCCGCGAAAGTACGATTACCGCCGGGCTGGCGCTCGGTACGCCCTTGCTCTTCGGCTGTATCGCCGCCCTCGGGCTGCTCACCCAGGACGGCTGGATGGGGCCGAAGGCGCTAACCTGGCAATTTGTGCTCGGCGTTGGCATGGCCTGTGCCGTCACCGCCTTGCCGATCCTGATCCTGCTCATGGAAAAGCTGGAAGTGTTGCGCCAGCCCATCGGCCAGCGCATCCTGCGTTACGCCAGCCTTGACGATATCGCCATCTGGGGTGTGCTGGCGCTGATCTTGATGGACTGGGAACGGGTCGGCAAACAAGTTGCCTTCCTGATCGCCTTCGCCGTTTTCGGCTATGCCTTCCGCCGGCTCATGCTCTGGTTGGCCGAACGTGACCGCTGGTATGTCGCACTGATCTGGCTCGCCGCCTGCAGCTTCGGTGCCGATTGGGCCGGCCTACATTTTATGGTCGGCGCCTTCCTCGCCGGTGCGATCATGGAGGCGGAATGGTTTGATCGGGAACAGATGGACCTGCTGCGCCACCACGTTTTACTGGTCATGATGCCGGTTTTTTTCCTCAGCACCGGTCTGCGCACCAACTGGACAGTTGGCGGCGAGGCGGTATTTGTGGCAGCCGCCGTACTGCTGGTCGCCTCGGTTGCCGGCAAACTGATCGGTGTCCAGATCGCCGGCAAGTTGCTGAGATGGGTGCCCGGCGAAGCGAGTATCATCGGCTGGCTGCTGCAAACCAAGGCCCTGATCATGATCATTTTCGTCAACATTCTGCTCGACAAGCAGATCATCACCAGTGAAGCCTTTACCGCCCTGCTGTTGATGGCGATTGCCAGCACAATGCTGACCGTGCCATTGGTTGCTCCCAAACTGGCGCGGATGAAGGAAATCATTTTCCGCAACAATTAATGCCGGATTGAGTACAAACATGGCCTACAACCTGAATTTCGCCGAAAGCGAACCGAGCCGAGCTGAAATTGATGCGCTTGCCGACCCCGTATTGATCGAATTCGGTGCCCCTTGGTGCGGCCACTGTCAGGCCGCCCAGCCAATAATCGCTGAGGCGCTGGCTGATTACCCCGATCTTCCGCACATTAAAATTGAAGATGGTCCCGGCAGGCGGCTGGGACGATCATTCCGGGTCAAACTTTGGCCGACGCTGGTATTGGTTAAGCAAGGTGAAGAACTTGGACGAGTTGTGCGTCCGGGGAGTGTTGATGAGATTCGACGTGTTTTGATCTGTTGAAGCCGTTGCACTTCAGCATGAAGCCCCATCAGGAATGTGGCGTAGCAACTTGTTAACTTCCCCTTCAAGCAGGCCGATCAATTCAAGGCTCGTCTTGCTGTCGCCTATTTGGCACTGTTGTTCTATTTCACAGGCCAGATCAGCTGCAGGTTTGGCATTGAAGGTGGATAAAGTCGCCTTCAAGGTGTGAGCAATTCGTTCGCCATCGGTCATTTTGGAAGCAGTCAGCGCTGCACGTAGCTGTTTCAGTTCCTGTGGCACTGTTTCACGGAACACGCTGGCTATTATTTCAACAATTTCCGGGTCGGATCGGCTGATTGCAGCGGCGTAATCGAAGTCTGCGATTACGCGAACATGATCTTCCGGCGTTTCTTTCAGTTTGCTTCCCAGCTTGCCGAGAAAATCGAGCAGGATATCCAGCTTGATCGGCTTTGAAATGTGATCATCCATACCGGCGGCAAGGCAATCATCACGATCACTTTCCATGGCGTTAGCAGTCATCGCAATGATTGGCGTGCGTGCTCGGCCCAATTCCTTTTCTCGCGCGCGATAGAGGCGCGTTGCATCAAGCCCGCCCAAGATCGGCATTTGCATGTCCATGAAAATCACGTCAAATTGCTTGTTTTCGAGAATATCGAGCGCTTCCTGACCATTATTGGCTAAGCTGACGCGGTGCCCCCACTTTTGCAAGAGCGCGAGGGCCAGCTTTTGATTGACCAGGTTGTCTTCAACCAGCAAGACATCAAGCAAGCGCTGGGCTTCTCTCAGCTTGTGCCGGGTCAGCAATTCGCTGGGGGGGTTTGAGGTCTTGGTATTGCTCGACAATTGGCAAAGCGAAAGCCGCAAATCAAATGGTGCCACCGGTTTAGGGAAGTAGGCGCTGATCCCAAGGGCTTTACAGTGGTCGGCATCCCCCCGCATGGCGGCAGAGGTGAGCATGATCATCGGCGGTAGCTGGGCTACGGTTTCACGCAATCGCTTGGCAAGCGTGTAACCATCCATGTCAGGCATTTGGGTATCGAGTAATACAAAATCAAATTTTTGCGCGTCTTTGCTCAGCATTTCCAGTGCGGCATGACCACTGGCTACCGACGTAACCTGCAACGACCATTGACTCAGCCAGTTTTCAAGAACTTGCCGATTGGTGGCGTTGTCATCTACGATCAATGCCGATTTACCTGCCAGGGTGGTGCAATCCAGTTCCATTGGTGTTGCGGCGATTGCGATTTCTTGCAGATCTATTTCAATTTGGAAGCAACTACCCTGACCGGGTTCGCTATCTACCCAGATTCGTCCATGCATCAATTCAACGAGTCGGCTGGAGATCGACAGGCCAAGGCCAGTGCCGCCAAATCGTCGGGTGGTGCTTGAATCCTCTTGCGAGAAAGCTTCGAAGATAAGTTGTTGTTTGTCTTGCGAGATACCTATGCCGGTATCTTTTACCGCAAAGTAGATGCGACACATTCCATCGGGCGCCCCGGGTCGGCTCTCCGTACGTAGCAGAATTTCACCATGTTCGGTGAATTTGATCGCATTGCCGATCAGATTGAGGAGAATTTGACGTAAACGGCCAGGATCACCGAGGAGTTGCTTTGGAATGTCGTGTGCAGTGTCACAAATCAACTCCAAACCTTTCTCTTCCGTGCGCAGGGAGAGCGTGCGCAAGGTTTCCGAAACCAGGCGAGGCAGATCGAACTGGATAGCTTCAATGGTCAGTTTGCCCGCCTCAATTTTTGAAAAATCGAGGATGTCATTAATCACCGTAAGCAGAGCATCCGAGGAGGATTGAACGATATTCAAATAATCGCGTTGCTCATCACTCAATGTGGTGTCGAGTACAAGATCGGTCATGCCGATGATGCCATTCATCGGCGTCCTGATCTCGTGACTCATATTGGCCAGAAACTGCGATTTGGCGATGCTGGCCGCTTCTGCCTGATCCTTGGCAAGGCGAAGCTCCTTCTGGGCTTCATTGATTTTACGAATGAAGGAAATACCGAGACCCATGACCGAAAAGATGACCAGAAGTACGACGCCGGCCTGCGTCATTTTCAGATTACTTTGTTGTTTGGCTAGTCGCTCCTGCAACTCAAGTAGGTGATTATTACTTTCATAAAACAGGCGATTGGCATTTTCGTTAAGGCGAAAGAAAAAGGGCGGAATACTTTTGTAATGCGCTTTAACAATCTGACTTTTGATTTTTATACATTGAATATCTTGTTCCGGGCAGGCATCACGGGTGGCTAACAAATTGCCCAGTTCCTTCGCCCGCTGCCTTAATTGATCAAGATAAGGCCCAATTTCGATGGCTTCGAGGACATAACGATCATCGTCTTTTGGTGGCGAATATTTGACCTCGCGCACCATCTCATCCAGCCCTTCGATGTTGAGCGCAATGCGCTGATAAACCACACCGCCGTTTTGCAACACGAGGAGGTCTTTTTCCAGCTTTTCAGTTTTTTCGTGTATCTGTCGAATCAACCGGGCTTGGGCTGCTTCATTGGTGGTTGGTGCAAGCTGGTAGAAGGTGCTTTCGATGTCACGAATACTATTGACGACCTGCTCACCGATGAAAAGACGAGCATGTTCATTTGAGCTCTTTTGGTTGAGATCATCGATCAAACTGGAAATGAGCGTGCTGACACCAACAATGGTTAAAAAACCGACAAAAAACAGGATAAGCAGAGCCCGGCTTGCTCGACTGGTATCGTGACTCTGTTGGTTTTCCATACCGATGTACGTATTTAGCGAACGGCCTTGTTATCAAGGAATCCATGTTTCCGGAAAACCGACTGACCTTCTTCTGACGCGACAAAATCAATGAACTTGCGACCAAGGACAGGATTTTTCGAAAAAGATAGCTGATTCAGAAGCAAGGCCTGTGGTTTGGCGATTTTTGGATCAAGGCTGAGCGCTTCAACGTGCGTCGCATTGTCTGGGAAGAAAGCGGTGGCACGCCAGTTTAAGGTGGCATCTGCTTCACCCCGTTTCAAGGCGAGGTTAATCGCCCGCGAGTCAGGCATCAGTGAAGCGGCTTTTGCAACAACTTTTGGATAGATGCCGACATTGTCAAGCATTGTCTTGGTTTCCTGCCCGACACTGCCGCTCTCGGCATTGCCAATGATGACGGTAACGTCCTTGCGCAGCAATTCGTTTGCGTCGCCTTTGAGATGTTTTGGATTGCCTTTTTGCACGAAGAGCGCCATCTGGTTGTAACCAACTACTTTGTAATCACCCAACAGGCCCTCTGGGAGATGTTTGGCGCGGTAGGTAGGTTCTCCGGGCAAATAGAGGTCGCCTTGCCGGCTCTTTTTTGCACTCTGGTAGAGATCTTCTGAACCACCTTGGGAAATCGTGATGCGGATGTTTTCACGCTGCTCAAAAAGGCGCGAAAGCTCGGTAATTGGCCGCACCATGGTGATACCACAGTAAATCAGCAAGTTTTGTTCTTGGGCTTTGACTGGCAGGCAAGACAGGAGCAGAAGCAAACTGCTCAGCAGGAATTTGACGGACATCGAAAACCTCGACTCGTTGATGACTCATCATTTTAATCCTTCCACCCAAACACTGAGGATTATCTGAAAAAGCCATATTTCCTGAACAGTTCGTTACAAATTTAACGAAAAATAAGCCATTTTTTGCCGTTGACCGTAATATTTTTTGGTTTTAACCCCTCATTTCTCTTTTAGTCACCCAAAAAACATGGCCCAGTCTCAAACCATCCCGCCGTTGATCGAAATCACCTGCCCGGAGATATAGGCGGCTTTGTCTGAAGCGAGGAAGGCGACCAGATCGGCGACTTCTTCCGGTTTGCCGGCGCGCTTCATCGGCACCAGGTTCTTGCTCGCCTCGCCATCGAAAGCGCCTTCGATCATGTCGGTGGCAATAATTCCCGGTGCCACGGCGTTAACCGTAACATTTCGGCTCGCCAGCTCCAGTGCCAGCGATTTAGTGGCCGCGTGCAACGCCCCCTTGGCCGCCGAATAATTGACCTGGCCGCGATTGCCGGTGATGCCGGCGATGGAGGAAATGGTGATGATGCGCCCCCAGCGGGTGCGGAGCATCGGTAGGGTCAGCGGCTGGGTAACGTTGAAAAAGCCGTTGAGTGAGACATCCAGCACGCTATCCCATTGCGCACCGGACATGCCGGGGAAAACGGCGTCGTCGTGGATGCCGGCGTTGTTGACCAGAATCTGGATGGCGCCCGCTTCAACCAGGGTTTCGAGTGCGCAGGCGGTGGCGGCGCGGTCGGTGATGTCGAAGGCAACGGCTTCAGCGCTGCCGCCATTGGCAAGAATGCTGGCGAAAACGGCCTCAGCCTTCTCGCGGCTACGATTGGCATGGACGATGACGTGATGGCCGTCAGCAGCCAAGCGCATGCAGATGGCGGCACCAATACCGCCGCTGCCGCCGGTGACGAGAGCACGTTTCATATCGGTGACTCCTTGAGGGCAGAGGCGTCGAGCACGACGGCGGCGCGGCCTTCGAGCAGGCAGCGCTCAGCGTGGCTGACGGCAAACTGGTAGAGGATATTGTTGGCGTCGTCGGACAAGCGTTCAGCCTGCACCTTGAGTTCGCCAAGTAGATCGTCAAGCCGGGCGACATGCAGTTGAACGCTGCGCACGCTGGTCAGGTAACCCTGACGTGGCTGCTCGCTTGTATTGGCGAGTAGGGCGCCGTGGACCGCCATGGCCTGGGCGGCGTATTCGATACCGTTGGCAGCGCCGAGACGACCGGCGGCGCGCAGGGGATTGTTCGGTTGAGTGTGGCTGATGGCTCGGCAGGTGATGCTTGATTCCGACCATTCCAACACGGCATCCAGCAGGCACATGTCGCCCTGATGCGGAATGTGGGCGGCGATCCAGGTGTGGTCTAGCACAGTTTGAGATCAATGCTGAGCTGCATCGGCGCCAGATAATCGAGGCAAACCGTGCCTGATTCGCCCTTGGCCAGCATTTGCAGCAGCGGCAATACGCGCAGGGCGGGAATGGCGGTGCGCAGATTTTCCAAATCAGGGTCAGCCATTTTTTGAGCCTTTTCGGCAGTCGACCGTAACGTAAGCTGCGCCAATGAGTGGGCGGTCATTTGCGGCGTCAGGAGCAGGGCGACGCCGGCACAATCCGGGGTATCGCGTTTGCTGTGTAGCGGTTCCGGGTATTCGCTGTCGTAAGCGATGAGCAGGGTCGGCTGGGTATCAACCACCACCTGCCCAAGCGCATCAAACAGGCCGGCACCAAAGCTGGCGTCGTAGGCGCAAAGCACCTGACAGGGTGCCATCGACTTGGTGGCAATACCCCAGTAACCAGCGGCGGCGTTGTGCACCGAGTTGTGGAAACGGGTTGGCGAAATCAGGCGGTCATCGGTGGCCAGCTGTTCGCACAAGGCATGACAGTTGTGACCATCGGCGCCGGAGGCGGTGAATACGGTGGCCAACTGGCTGACATCGGCCGCGGCATGGACCGCGGCTTCCAGCCCGATAGCCAGAGTAAGTTTGACGATACGGCTGGCGCGGCGGCGCTCGGCGGCCGGCAGAATGCTGGGGGCCGGCAAGAGAGATGGGGCGGCGACATAGGCTGCTTCGCCGCGCAACACAGCACAGGTGGCAGGCCAGTCGTTGAGGCCGGGTGCGATAAAGCCGATGCCCTCAATCCAGGCCATGAGCGGGGTCTGGATCATGGCGTCACTCCCAGAACAAGGCTGCAATTGCTGCCGCCGAAGCCGAAGGAATTACTCAGCGCATGGCGCACTTTGCCGCTGCGGCTGATCAGTTGATAGTTGAGCGGGATCGCCGGATCTCTTGTTTTGGTATGCGGGCTGCCGGGCAACAGATCGTTGGTCATTGCCAGTGCGCAAATCACCGCTTCAACCGCACCCGCCGCACCCAGCGTATGGCCGGTGGCGCCCTTGGTTGAACTGCAAGGCACCTGATCGCCGAACAGCGCAACGACGGCCTTGCCTTCAGCCGCATCATTGGCTGGCGTGGCGGTGCCATGCAGGTTGATGTAGTCGATTGCCGAGGCCGGCAAACCAGCAGAGCGCAAGGCAGCCTCCATCGCCAACCTGGCACCAAGGCCTTCGGGGTGCGGCGAGGACATGTGGTAGGCATCGCTCGATTCACCGACGCCGAGCAGCAGAACGGAACCGCTCGACGGCTGGGCCGGTACCCGTTCAAGCAGGGCAAAGGCGGCCCCTTCGCCGACCGAAATGCCATTTCGTGCCATATCGTATGGGCGGCAGGGTTCGGGCGAGGTCAGTTGCAGCGAGGCAAAGCCGTAAAGCGTGGTCAGGCACAGCGTATCGACACCACCAACGATCGCTGCGTCGATGGTGCCGCAGGCCAATTGGCGCGCAGCGGCGGCAAAGACTTTGGCGCTCGATGAGCAAGCGGTGGAAACCGCCATCGCCGGGCCTTCCAGACCAAAATATTCGCGAGCGAATTCGGCCAGCGAGAAGGAGTTGTGGGTACTGCGGTAAATGAAGTCTTCCGGCAAAGCGCCAGTGACCGGATCGCAGCGGCGGTAAGCCAGCTCGGTTTGCAGAATACCGGCGGTACTGGTCCCGAGAAATACACCGACGCGGCTTTTGCCGTAGCGGGCGATGGCTTCCCGGACACGTTCAGCAAAACCATCTGCTTCAAGGCCAAGCTGGACCAGGCGGTTGTTGCGACAATCGAAGCGAATCAAATTTTTTGGCAGTTTTTGGGCGTCGACCGCAACCACTTCGCCAATCCAGGTATCGAGCGTCACGGTTTCAAAAACACAGGGTTTGAGTCCGCTGCGGTTGTCGCGCAAGCCAGCCAGCGTGGCTTCGAGCCCGCTGCCGAGACAGGTAGTGGCGGTATAGCTGGAAAGGAGCAGCGGGGTCACGGCGGGCCTCGAATTCATCAAGCGACCATTTTAACCGGATGAATCGGCTAGGTGCTGCCTTCGCCCCGCGTCAAACAGGTGCGATAACGGCCTTCGACACGCCGGGCAAACCATTCCGTGGTCAGTTTGCGTGAAATTTTTGGGCTTTTCAGGTCAATTTGCGGCATTGCCTGGCGCGGCAAAGGCTGGCCGGCATTCTTGTCGGCCAAGGCAAAAAGCCGGACGAACAAAGGACTTTGGCCAAAGCTGGCCGATTTTTCGAGTAGCAGGTCGCGGCGGATTTCGCTGTTGCTCAGGCGTAACTGCGGCGACAGGCTGCGCAAGGCAGCTTCAACCGAACTGGGCTGCTCAATGGCTTTGCCGCCTTGATAACGCAACAAATCGCCATCAAGCACCTGCGTTTTTCCGCTCACTTTGGCGAGCGCCGACTGAAAAGCGGCATTGCGGCTGCTGTAACGCCCGGCATTGAAGTCGGCAAAACGATAAACCACATCGTCGTAGGGCGCCGGGTAATCGAGCAATATCGCGCTGCCAAAATAAAGGCCGCCGCGCCGGGTAAAGACTTCGTCGCGGATCGTCCCATTCAACGGAAAGGGATAGGGCTTCTCGCGGCTGAACTGCTCGGCGAATTCAATGCTGACCTGCATCGAGCCACCGGTGCGCACCGGGTTGTATCCGGCAAACAACTGTTTACCAGCAGGCAGTTCTGCAATCATGTCTTCGAACAGGGCGTTGAGCTGTTTCTCTGTTTTCAGGGCAGCAATACGCTGGTTATAACTACGCCCGTCCGGCGAACTTTTGATCATCGCCGCCGAAATCAGCAGTTTGGGTATCCCGTACTTATTGCCGCGATGCTCCAGTTCACGCCAGACGATGTCAGGCAAACCGGGAACCACTGGGTCGGCCTGAAAGCTCGACTCCTGTTCGATGACGGCAATCGCTGCACAGTAAATTTGCGGGACATGCGGAAAGCCCGGATGGGTGAATGCCGTCTGCAGATCGTTGGCCCAGCCAGCACGATCCTTGACGTTGGCGGAATCAGTCGGGCAACCATGGCGCGGATGTCGCGCTCGGTCAGCGGTGCTGGCTCGGGAGCTTTATCCGGTGATGTTTTCAGATCAGGCGGCAAACCGCCGGATGAAACCGGGCCACCGGTTGTCGAACAGCCCGCCAGCACAGAACTGATTAAGAGGAGTGCGGCAAGCGTCTTCACCGGCTAATAAACATGGGGAATGAAGCCCCGCGTTTTTTGCATGTAGGCGGCGTAGGCTTCGCCGAAATAGACCAGACATTCTCTTTCATCACTTTTTGCAGTGAGCAGCAAAAACATCGTGGTCAGCCCGACAACGACCGTTCCCGGCAAGCTTGGGGCCTGAAAATAGGCGCCCCAGGCCAAGGACAGCAGCGAGGCATACATGGGGTGGCGAATGTGCTTGAAGATGCCGGTGGTGACCAGCGTCGTGGTTTTCTCAAACTCGTAAAGCGCACCATCCTGCCGTTCCGTGCTGGCCAAACCCTGATCACGCAAGGCGCGATGGCCGCGAATGACCAGATAGATACTGAGCGACATCAGCAACCATGAGGCCATCTGGTGTGGCGAAAAAGGTTGCTCGCCCCAGGGCTGACGATTGAGCACGACAAGGGCAAGAATGCCCTCCCAGGCGAAAAAACGGTAAAAGCCATGCCCGCCCGGATGACGCAAAGCCTTGCGCGACAACCAGAGAAGAACGGCGGTGCCAGGCAGCAGGATAAGCAGGTCAATCAACAAGGAATTCACAGCGGTACCCGACAAATCAGCATGACGTTGGCGAAGGGTTTGCCTTCACTCATCGGCATGGTTTCAACCTTGAAGCCGATGTTTTTGAGCAGGTCGATCCATTCCGCCAACTGCCGGCTGTAAAGCGTCGGCAAACGATGGCCACGAATGAAGGTCACAGCATGATCGACCCAGTTGCAGATGTGGTACGGCAGGCCGGCGCCGGCATCGCCAACGCGGGTAAGGAAAAGGCCGCCGGGGGGCAGGGCGGCGTAGATGCGCTTGAGCACATCTTTCTGGCGCAGGTGATCAATATAGTGCAGCGCATCAAGGATGGTGACGACATCGGCCTGACCATAATCCACCTTGCACATGTCACCCTGACGAATATCAACCAGCGGATGATCCTTACCGAAAGCTTTAGCGGCGCGGTCGACATCTTTTTGCATTAACTCGAAACCGCGCAGGCTGAGCGGTTTCGGTGGCGTTGACCAATCATTCGGCCAGTTGCCATTTTCGTAGATATTGCGCCGCGAGCAACCAGGCAAACAGACTGCCCTGGCCACAGCCAAGGTCAAGGAAATGCGCTTTGGTCGGGAAGATGCCGCGCTTGAGCAACTCGCGGAAAATGCAGTCGGAAGATAGTTTGCCGCGCGCGTAGTGATAGGCAAAGTGACCGCCGGAGCGGAATGGACGACTGGCGTCATCAAGCAGGGTTTGCAGGAAGCGGGAGGTCATGTCAGGGCAGCAGGAAGCGTGACGGGATTAAGGCGAAGTTCGCTGATTTTTTGTAGCAGGCGCGGCAGGACAGCAAGGATAACCGGCTCGCCGCTCGGCGTGCGGGCGGAATGACCATCGTGCAAGAGCAGGATGTCGCCGGGCGCAAGGTTTTCAACCAGCCGGTCGTAAATACGCTGCACATCGCCTTCGTAGGTATCGTAGGGGCGGCGTGTCCATGAAGCCAGCTTCAGATCGAGGCGGGAAAGGACCGGGTCGAGCATGGGGTTGCGTAAGCCAGCGGTTGGCCGAAAGAACTGTGGCGGTCGACCAGCAATTTGACTTATTTTTTGCTGGGCGGCGCTAATGTCGGCTTTCATGCGGCCAGGGCCAAAGGCGGCAAAGAGCCAGGAGTGCGAATTACCGTGGTTTTCAACGCTATGGCCGCGTGCGACGATTTCACGACAAAGCGCCGGATACTGATCGACACATCGACCAATGCAAAAAAAACTGGCTTTGACACCCGCCGCATCCAGCAGATCCAGCACGCGGGGTGTGACTTCGGGGTCGGGTCCGTCATCGATGGTCAGGATAATTTCTCGACGAGCAATGGCAGCGGGCGTCAGGCGATTCAGATTGGCACCAAGAACCGTTGAACGCGGCAGGAGGCCGGCAACCGTGAGCATAATTTGATTTATCACCACCGCCCCCAACGCCAATGGCCAGGCCGCCGGCGCAACAAGCAAGCCGATACCAGATGCCGCGTGGATGGCAATCGAGAACTTGATGAAGGGCGTTGGTTTCCAAGGGTGCGGCATGTCAGGCTGAAAGATATCCGCTGTCGAGAAAATGTTCCCACAAAATTTGCCAGACCGGCCATTCATGCCCACCAGGAATGGCATGGCGCGAGGCCGAAGGGAAGCATTCGGCAATCTGTTGCATGCCGCTGGCGAAGCGATCTTGACTGCCGTAACCGACGAAAACCGGAAATTCCGGTGGGGGATTTTGCAGCCATTGCCAGGCGCGAAATTCGGGATCGTTGAGTTCTTCCTGTGTGGCTTGCCATTGCTTCATGCCGCCAGCACGGGCAATTGCATTGGTCGTCAGACGGCTACCCGGATAGGGTGCAAGCAAGCAAAGACCATCGACCTGATTGGGCGTATCGGCATTGTGGCAAAGCGCCAGCAAGCCACCGAGCGAGATGCCGCCCAGCCAGATTTTCGTATAGCCCTGAGCCCGTGCTGGTTCAATGATTTCAGCCTGCAGGGCTGGCAAGGCGGAACCGTCAGAAATCCGGCTTAAATCGAGGTCGACCGTAACAACATCCAGCGCCAGCTTGCGTTGGCTAACAGCGGCAAAAAATCCTGATTTTTCATAATCTTCTGGTGTCATATAGGCACCTGGTAGCAGGATGATCAGGGTCGAGGCGCCAACCGACTGGCGCAGAGTACGTAGTGGTTGGCTCATGATCGGGTTTCACGTGAAACGAAAATGGCCGAGAAAAGCAGCGCGAGGATAGCACCCGGTCCGACCGTTACACCCACGGCATGCAAGACCGGCACATTGGATAAAGCCAGGGTGCCAAAGCCAATCGCCGTCGTCAGATTGGCGACCAGCATTGAAGCCAGTGTTTCCGGATCAAGCTGATGCTGGCCCTCGGCGCGGTCGAAGAACAAGGCGTAATTGGAACCCACCGCAACGATCAACAACATCCCGACTAGATGCAGCAGATGCAGACGCTCGCCAAGCAGATGCAGGCCAGCGATCACGATCAGCACGGCGAGCACCAGCGGTAGCAGCACGGCTGCCAGACGGCGCGGTGAACGCAAGGTCACCGCCAGCAGGCCAACGATGGCGAGCAGGCCGGCCAGTGAAAGCAGCATGGCTTCGTGCAGGTAATCGTTATAGAGCTTGTTGAACTCCAGCTTCATGTCGATGAACAAGGCATCGGAACCAGCCAGCGCGCTACGCACTGCAGCAGCATCAATATCCTTTGCGCCTGGGCGCAAGGGCAGCAGCACACTCCAGCCCTTGGCCTGCGGCAGCAGCAAGGAATCAACGGCGAGCGCGAGACTGGTGCCATTCAAGTTTTCGCGCAGCAGATTCGGGGCCTGGCGGGCGTTGGCAATCTCGTTGAGAAAAGGCGTGAGCTTATTGGCAGCAAGCGGTGAATCAAGCAAGGCGGCATCCAGTCTTTGGCGCAATTCATCAACTGCCGGCAAACTCGCCCGGCGCGCATTCTGGCTCGAAGTGCTGGGCAGGAAACGCGCCGGGCTGTCGTAACCGCCAATCTGGTTACTGGCAACCAGACGATCAAGTTGCTGTCCGACTTTTTCAGCCGCCAGTAATGCCGCTTCTTGATCTGCCGCATTGATCACCACCAGATAGCGGGAATCCGGTGCGCCAATGTCGGCGCGCAAAGCCATGTCGATTGCCTGATCAGCCTTGCTTACCGGGCTGAGCGCCGAAAGTTCGGGGTTCCACAGGCCGTCACGTTGCGCAAACAGCAGTGCAGCGGCGGCAAGCGCCAGGGCAGCAACCGGCCAGCGCAAGCCGTGCAAGGCATGAATGGTCTTTTCGAGCGCGCGACCAAGCGGCGTCAGATCACGCATTTTCGGGGCTGTTCCGCTGAGGCGCGGCAGGATAAATCGAGTAACCAGTGCCGCCGTCAGCACGCCGCTCAAGGCATACAAGCCAAGTTGTGAGAGGCCGGGGAAACCGGAAAACAGCAGCGCGCCAAAGCCGAACACGGAAGTCATTACACCGAGCCGAATCGTCGGCCAGAAGCGTTCGCGCCAAACCTCGACCCCGCTGCGTCCGGATTGCACGAAGTAATAGATCGAGTAATCGACCGCCTCGCCGATCAGCGCCGAACCAAAGCCGACGGTAATGCCAAACACCGTGCCATAAGCCAGACTGACGGCAACCACGCCGGCCAGTGCGCCGGAAACCACCGGCAACATGCCCAGCGTCAGTAGCTTGAAAGAACGATAAACAAAGAGCAGCACGGCAATGATCGCCACGGTACTGATCAGCGACAGGCGGCTGACTTCTTCCTTGAAGTGAATTTACAGCGAACAGACCGGGGCCGGAAATCTGGAGTTTGGCATCGGCAAATCCGGCCTCAGCAAAATGGCTGCGAATCGCATTGATCGCCTGTTCCTGCCCATCCGTATCTGAACCGAGTGCTTTGGTTTGCACCAGCAGCATGGCGCGCTCGCCATCACGCGAGGCCCAGACACCTTCGCGGCTATTCGGCTGGGCACCGGCATTCAAGCCACTCAACAGTTCCAGCAACTCGCCGGTGGGATCACGGGTCAGTAAAGGTTTGAGCATCATGCCAGCCGGCGAAGCGAGCAGGTCTATGCTGTTAAAAATCGCGGCTTTAAGGCCGTCGACCGTAAACCTTTCGGCATTGATTGCCGAACTCAGCAGGTAGCGATGTTTGAACAGGAAATCGCGATCCACCGTCTGACTTCCCGCCTCGCCATTTTGTACCGAAACAAAATCGGGCAATTTTTCCAGTCGACCACGCAAGGCTCGCGAAAGGGTGGCGCGTTGTTTTTCGTCGCCGCCTTCGATGGCGACCATCAGCAAGCGCGAAACGACGCCTTCCTTTAATTGATCGACCAAAACCTGCTGTTCCGCCGTCGGATGCGCCGGCAGGAAGAAGGACATATCAGCCGTAAACCGGCTATTCCAGACAATAGCAGCGCCGACCAGCATGGCCAGTAACCAGAGCAGGAAGGTACGGCCAGCCGTCAGTTTCACTTGGTTTCTAGCGGCTCAATGGTCATCAGCGAGCGGTCGCCATCCGCTTGCAGGTATTCGATGCTGCGAATCTGGTTCTTGCTGCCACTGACCACAATGCGCAAAACCAGGGCGGCAATCTTTTGTTCGCTGGGTAGCAACGTGAGCACCCACTTGTCCGAAGTGCCAGACAAATAAAGGCCATAATTTTTCTCAAGCGCGGCACGGTTGCCAGTCAGGGTGCCGCGTATGCTGTCGATGAAAGCCAGCGCTTCAGGCTGATTGCTCAGGTTGATGCTGAGTTTTTGCTTATCACGTTCGATGCTGAGCATGTCCTTGTCGAGAATCAGGATTTCCGGCTTCGGCGTCAGTGTGCGTTTTTCAAGATAGCCGGGGGCGATGTAGGACATTTCACCGGTCGACACCACTGGCTTGTCAAGCAGGGATATGGTTTTCTTCTCAACAAATTTCGCTTTGCCGCCTTTGTGTTTAGCCAATTCATTCATCAACTGCCCGACATCGAAAGCGGCAAAGGCGGGCAGGGCGACAGTGAGCAAGAGGCCAGCAATCAGTCGTTTCATGATTTTTTCTGCCAGAAATCGAAAAAATTGAACCAGTTATAGGGCGCAAGCCGACAGAAATGGTTCAAACGCTCAACATAATGCTGCTGTGCCGCAGCAATTGCCGCATCGCGTTCTGCGCGTGACGTAATGGAAAAATCAGCTAGTTGCTCAAAATGAATCTGGTAGCGATTACCGCCCAGATAAAGGCCGGTCATGAAAAACACCGGGCGGCGCAACATGGCCGCCATGCGGAAAGGGCCAAGCGGAAAGGAGCAGCCTCGCCAAGAAAATCATGGTCGACCGTCACGTCATTTCCCAAGGCGCGGTCCGCCAGCATGCCGACCAGGTAGCCTTGATCGAGCTTGTCACGTGCTTCAAGCATCGAATCCAGCTTGCCCAGCGCAATGATGTCTTCGGTTGCCGCCGGATTGATTGCCTCAAGTGCTGAATTGATCTTGCGGGCATTTTCCTCATACATCAGCATGGCGATTTTCAGGCCGGCCTTGCCGCGCCCGGCTGCACGCAGCACTTCAAAGCTGCCCAGATGGGCGCCGATGAGCAGGACGCCGGGCTGTTGATCGAGTGAAGCGTGCAAGGCTTCAGCACCAAAGATTTCAATATCAAAGAGATCGAATCGATCATTTAGCAGGTAAATCCGGTCGTGCACCGTGCTGGAAAAGTACAACACGTGGCGAAAGCCATCCGACCATTCCGCCCAGCGACCCAGCGCACGATGCAGATATTTGCGACTGGCACGCCGTGCCTTGGGTGAAAACAGGACAAAGTAAAGCGCAATGCCGAACAGGACGATACGGCTGATGCCGCGACCCAGGGTCAGCGAAATCCAGACCATCAATTTGAGAATGGCGTTATTGCTGCGCTCTGCCTGACGCAACCAACTGGGCGGTGCAGATTGGCTCATGCGGTGGCTGGTGGTGTCAGGCTACCGGACGCTACCGTGCGCCCCGCAGCTAGCGCAACAAAAGAGACGGCCCCGCTTGGCTTTTGATTCAAAGCGTAAGTAAGCACCTCTCCCGGCAGAACAGGGCTGAGGAATTTTGCATTGCCGACCTGCCAATTCAGCGCCGGAATCGCGAGAAATTTTTCGGCAAACAAAATCGCCTGATCGAGCAAAACCACACCGGGCACAATCGGGTTTCCAGGAAAATGGCCGGCAAATGCCGGGTGATTCGCTGGAACCTGCCAGATGAACTCAGCGCTCGACATGCGCTACCTTCTCGGCAAAAAGAACCTGCAAATGATTGCGTGGCAGTTTGCCGGTTGCATTCCGCGGCAATTGGTCAAGCAAGACCAGCGGGCGCGGCAGGAAGATCGAGTCGATGCGCGGTCGTAGTTCAGCCAGCAATTGCCGGCTGTTCATACCGGGTGCAACGACAAAGGCACAAAGACGGGTAATCCCATCCACCGCTTCGCTATCCGGCAGGAAAAAGGCCGCGTCGATCACACCGGGAATGGCAGCAATCTGATGATTCAGATAGGCCAATGAAGTCCGTTTGCCAGCAATGTTGATCAGGTCGGCATGGCGCCCATGCAGCAGAAAACGCCCATCCGGCAGGATTTCAATCACGTCGGACAATGGTACATGGCCTTCAACATGGCCACCGCAGGCAATGGTTTGCTCATCAGCCTGCTCAAGACGCACGCCGGGCAACAGTTCCCAGGCTAAATCAGCCGTCGTCCGACGGCTAGCCAGCTGACCACTTTCCGTCGAACCGTAGATCTCGAAAAGAGGGGCCTTTGCAGCAAGTTTCCGCAGCGTCGGCCAATTGTTGGGAAAGCGGCGCTGTCGCCGAAAGCAGCATGTCGATGGCTGGCAAATCGAGCCCTGCAGCAATCAATGCAGACAAATGGAAAGGCGTACTGACCAGCAGGCGCGGCGGTGGCACCGCATTGAGCGCGCTGACAATATCCTGCGGATAAAACGGTTTACCTGACCAGAAAGGCGAATTGCCATGCAGGGCGAGCAACACCGTCGACTCGAATCCGTAGCTATGTTGCGCCGGCACGGTGCCAACAATACTGTGCGGTTGCTCAAGCAAACCAAGGCGCTGTGCTTCGGCACGCCCGTTAAGAACCAGCAGCCCCCAGGTTTTTACATGGGCAACCGGGGTGCCGGTCGAGCCGGAGGTAAATAGCTGAACTGCCTCAAAGTCAGCAGGAATCGTTGGAATTTTTGCGACTTTTTCGGTGTTGACCGAAACCACTTCTGGAAAATCAAGGCGTGGTAAATCAAGATTGTCAAAATCACTGTCACACAGGCAATAGACATCCGGACAGGCTGTTTTTATCTGACGTAATGTTTCAGACGATTGCGAAGCAGGCTGCAGGCTGGTTTTTCCACTCAGCAATCCGGCAGCAAGACCAACTGTGAAACGATAGCGATCCTGACAAACATTAAGCTGATGCCGACCTGCGGGTAGTATGGCGGCCAGTGCTTCAACATCCGCCAGAAAATCACGCACTCGCACCATACCGCTTGGGCAAAAAGCAAAAATATCGTCGAGGCTGGTGTGGCCGAGTAGCGGAATAAGGTTCATCGGTGTTCAGTACGACGGCGGGTCGAAAGACGATAACCGCGGATCGTATCTGCCATGCTTGATTGATCTTCCGGTGGCAAGACGCGCAGACGGACAATATGCTCAACCGCAAACATTAGAATGATCAGCAGAATACTGAGCAAATTGGCAAAAGCCGACCAAATGGCCGCCGGAGCAAAGAAAAACAGCAATGCCGAAACGCTCGACATGACGAAGAAAAAGCAGGTCCAGGCGACAGTCACAGAGCGCGTGTAACGTTCCTTGGCGGGAGAAATCTTTCCGTTGTGCGCAAGCAAAGCGAAATGGGTGACCAAGGACTGACGCCCACTTAACAAAGTGCGCCCAAAAAGGATGCCGAGCGCCAGATTGGTACCGAAATGTTGAATGAAGTAAAGCAGGGCAACATTCTGGCGCAAAGTCGGCCAAATCCAGGCAACCAGACCAAGTACCCCCAACCCGCCCACAATCATCCACAGTGGATTGCTCACCCGCCAAAGCAGGATAATCACAATCGCTACCAAAGGTGCACAGGCTAAAGCGGCCGCAAAATCAGAAGTGCCATCACCGGCGCTGCCAAAATGGGCCAGCGCGGCCCAGGCAAGCACCAGCACCCCGACGGCGAGTCCGCGCAGAATGGCGGCCGGGGTCAGTCCGGTCATTTTGTCCGTGACGAAGCGATATGGGCAGCCAAAGTGCGCAAGGAAGAAAAAATACGGGTGTTATCTTCGTTGTCTGAACGTAACTGGAAGCCGTAACGCTTGGAAATGACCAGCGCCAATTCAAGAATATCGATTGAATCGAGGCCAAGTCCTTCACCAAACAAGGGAGCATCAGGCTCGATTTCTTCCGTAGTCATTTCGAGATTGAGTGCCGAAATAATCAATTCAGCAACTTCCGGCAATAAAGTCTCAATGACTTCCGGTGAAATAGCATCAGACATGACTAGATTTCCGTAGATTTAACGAGCGACAGCACGGAATGCGAGTACCGCATTACTGCCGCCAAAAGCAAAGGAATTAGAAAGCGCGGCACGCACCGGCACATCTCGCCGTGCGCTGGTCACATGATCAACACCAAGACAAGCAGGTTCGATTTCCTGCAAATGTGCCGTCGGTGGAATCGACTGTTCGCGCAAAGCCATGACCGTCACAATGGCCTCAATGGCACCCGCAGCACCTAACAGGTGACCATGCATCGACTTGGTCGCACTGACAGCCAATCGGCCGGCTTGCTCACCAAAGACCAGTTTAAGTGCAGCAACTTCAACCGGATCACCTTCGGCAGTGGCCGTTCCATGGGCGTTGACGTAATCAACGTCAGCGATGCACAGGCCACCGTCAGCCAAGGCAGCATTCAATGCGCGCTCCTGCCCGGTCGCTTCCGGGCGCACCAGATGGCTGTGATCACAACTAGTACCGTAGCCAACCATTTCAGCGAGGATTGTTGCTCCACGAGCAAGGGCATGGTCCCAATCTTCGAGCACCAGGGCAGCACCACCTTCACCGAGAACTAACCCATTACGATCTGCACTGAACGGGCGGCAGGCTTGTGGCGAGGTCGTTTCATCGCCCGTCGCCATGACCCGCAAGGCCTCCCAGGCGCGCGCCACACCATAAGCCTGCGGCGCATCGGAACCGCCGGTCAGCATTACCGGTGCTTCGCCGCTACGTACACGACGGAATGCTTCACCAATTGCAATCGCCGATGATGCACAGGCCACCGTATGGCTCATGCTGACGCCACCGAGACCGAGCTGAATCGAAATGTGGGCATTGGCAGCGTTGTTCATGCCAAGAATGACGGACAGCGGCGAAACCCGTTCGCGACCTTTTTGCCAAAGTTCGCGATAACCTTTTTCATACGCCAAGGTACCACCAAGTGCTGTACCCCAGGCAACACCCCAATTTTCACGGTTTTCTGCCGGTTGACCGCGAGTCAATCCGGCATCAGCCCAGGCAGCAAAAGCGGCAGCCGTACCCAATTGGGCAAAGCGGTCCATCGTGCTGGCCAGCGGCCGACCAAGAACGCCATCGACATCAAAGTTCGGGCTGCTGACAAAGGGAATGGTCAGTGGACGGGGAATGTCGTCAGTACGCAGAAAGTGGACAGCCGATTCACCGGCCAGCAGGCGCGCAAAAAAATCCGGCAGATCGCCACCATAGGGACTGATCAAGCCCAGCCCGGTAATCGCAACCCGCCGCTGGCTCATGGCTCAGCTTTGTTCGCTGCGTAACTGATCCATCAGCGCCACCATCTCGCCAACGGTTTGGGGGCTTTTCAGATCTTTGGAGAGCGTGATGCCGAAACGATCCTCGAATTCAAACATCAACTCAAGCATCATCAACGAATCCACGCCCAAAGTATCGAGCTGTGCGTCGGAAACGACCAAGTCTGGCGCAACGCCAAGACGGTCCTGGAGAAATTCTCGAATAAGGCCAAGTGATTCCATAGTGCGCACTATTTTAGCCCAAGCCCTTATTTTTACAAAAGTTAGTGCGTGATTTACTGGGTTTTATTCAGGGTTTGAATGAAATCAGCGGCAGGCATGAAGCCTACAACCCGAACTGCCTTGTTTTCCTTACCGTATTTGTCAAAAAACAAGATTCCTGGCGGCCCAAACAGACCAAAACGCGCCAATAATGCCTTGTCATTCGCACTATTCGCCGTGACATCGGCTTTTAAAAGCTTGAAACCAGCCAGTTTGGCCTGAACTGCCGGGTCTGAAAAGGTAAACCGCTCCATTTCCTTGCAGGAAACACACCAATCCGCGTAAAAATCGAGCATAACCGGCTGACCGGCAGCCATCACTTTAGCCTCGAGATCGCTCAGCGATACCACCGGCTCGAACGGAAGCTTCTTGTTTTCTGCCGCCATTGCCTGACCACGCAACCCGGCCAACGGCTGCAGTGGATCACGACTACCGGCCAGCGCACCAATCAGCAGCGCGGCGCCGGTCAACAACATGACAATACCGATGCCTTTCCAGAAACGCTGCCAGCCTCTTGCATTCGAGGGCAGCGGATCAAGCGCATGTAGGTAGATCGCTGGAATGATCAGCAATGCCGCCCAGGCCAACATCTGCACCACCGCCGGAATCACTGGCGAAACCAGCCAGACTGCAGTCGCCAGCAACAACACGCCAAAACCCTTTTTCACCGCTTCCATCCAGGCACCCGCGCGTGGCAGCAGCGTACCAGCGGAAAGGCCGACAATCAGCAGCGGAACACCCATACCCAAGGCCATAACAAACAAGGCCGTACCGCCTAGAACCGCATCGCCGGTCTGGCCGATATAGAGCAATGCTCCGGCCAACGGCGCCGCAACGCAGGGGCCGACGATCAGGGCCGAGAGGGCACCCATGGCGAAGACGCCAATGCCGCGCCCACCCTGCAGGTGGCCGGACTCTTCAGACAACTTGCTTTGCAGCGAAGTCGGCAACTGCAATTCGTAAAAACCGAACATCGAAAACGACAGCACGACAAAAACCAGCGCAAATGCACCTAGTACCCACGGGCTTTGCAGAGCAGCAGAAAGTAGGGTGCCGGTCATGCCGGCAGCGACACCGGCAGCGGCATAAGTCACCGCCATGCCCAGCACGTAAGCCAGCGACAAGGCAAAGCCGCGACCACGCGAAATTTTGTGACCCTGACCAGCAATGATGCCGGAAAGGATGGGAATCATCGGGAAAACGCAGGGTGTCAGCGACAAACCAAGGCCAGCGATGAAGAAAAAGGCTAGATTGCCCCAGAAACCGGCGTTTTTGAGCGCACCTGCAATTTTTCCGCTTTCATCACCGTCGACACTGACATTTGTCGAAGCCGCCGCCGGCATACTCGCCGGATCGGGCAAATCAAGACTGAGCGGCTGGCTCTGCGGCGGGTAACACACACCGGCATCGGCACAACCCTGCGAGGTCACATTGAGATTAAGTTGCAAGGGGCCGGAAGCCTTACGCGCCACCGGCAAGCGGATCACGACCGTTTTGTAATAAACCTCAACCTTGCCAAAATTATCGTCATCCTTTTCTTTGCCTTTGGGTATCTGAGCAACGCCCAAGCCAGCCGCTTCACCTTCAAGCGCAAACTTGAACTTGTCGCGGTACAGGTAATAGCCTTTGGCGATGTCGTAGCTGACTTCTATCGTCTGCCCATCCAGCGCACGCGCCGAGGGCTTGAACGCAACCATGGGATCAAGAAAATCCTCGGCATGCGCCAACGAAACCAACAAAGTGAGAAGAAAAAACAAACTGCGCATCATGATTGGACTGTTTCCGCTGCGACCCAGTTCAAGTAAGCCGGCAAACCGGCTTGAATAGGCAGAGCAATAATTTCCGGCACATCGTAGGGGTGGCGTTCGCGGATAGCGGCTTCAAGCGCCGGGTAATTAGTTACGGTCGACTTGATAAACAGCGGAATTTCTGTGGCCGACTCGACAACGCCCTGCCAGCGATAAATCGACTGCACGCGCGGCAAAATATTGACGCAGGCCGCCAGTTTGGACTCAACCAGCGCCAGTGCGATGGCATTCGCACTTTCTTCGTCGGGGCAGTTGGTCAGAATCAGCAGGGTTTCCATCGCGTAATTTTACTTGAGCAGGCGGCGGCGCGTCAGACGCAGCGCAATCGTGAAGGCAATTGCTGTCGTCACCAGCAGAATGCCAATATGCAGCCAGCTATCTGCCGGTACCTGACCAGCCAAAAGCGGGCGAACCAGTGCCACGCCTTGCGCTAACGGCAGCGCCGCGCCAATCGTCGCCAACCAGCCGGGTAATTGCTCGGTCGGGAAGAAAACACCGGAAATCAGCGTCATCGGCGTAATGAACAGTGTGAAGTAGTACATGAAAAATCGTAGGAAGGCGCCAGCGCATTCCAGATCAAACCCAGCGCTGCGAAAGCTAGACCGGTCAAAACGATAGCCGGCAGCGCCCAAAGCACGAGCGGGCCATGCGTCAAGCCTAGCGCGGTAATTACCACCAGTATCGCGGCACCAGAAAATAGCGATTTGGTTGCCGCCCAGAACAGTTCGCCAGCCACCACATCGTTCAAACCCAGCGGGGTGTTGAGGATCGCATCCCAGGTTTTCTGGACATGCATCCGCGAAAATGAAGAGTACAAAGCCTCGAAAGTCGCCGCGTTCATCGTTGAGGCACAGACAGTACCAGCCGCCAGAAATGCGACATAAGGCTGGCCATCCAAAGTCGGCAGCAAAGCACCCAACCCGTAACCGAGGCCGAGCATGTAGATCAACGGGTCAGCCAGATTGCCGAGAATCGAGGGCAGGGCCAGCTTGCGCCAAACAAGAAAATTGCGCCGCCAGACCGGTAGCCAGCCAAGCGGCAAAATAAATGAAGACATGGTGTGATCACCAGCCTCTGCACAAAAAGAATGAGACTCCATTTTAGCGCGTAGCGCGTCGCCAACTGGCAACACAAGCATGCTATTCGTCAGCTACCGGGCAGCTATTCTGTTTACTGTGCACTGCAACAGGAATAGGCTATAGGGCTTCGGCAGGCGGCCAAGTCCGGTGTCGAAGGAACAGTCAAAAATTCAATAAAAAGCGCCTCAGGCGCTCTAGGGGAAATTATGCATTCTCGGCAAGCCTTGCCCGCGCTGACACTCGGCGCGATTGGCGTCGTCTTTGGCGACATTGGAACCAGCCCGCTTTATGCCCTCAAAGAAATCTTCAACGGCCACCACCCGATCCCGGTCACCCCTGAAAACATTCTCGGCATCCTCTCGATGATTTTCTGGTCGATCATTGTTTTGGTCACCATCAAGTACGTCGCCATCATCATGCGCGCCGACAACAAGGGCGAGGGCGGTTCACTGGCCTTGCTGGCGCTGGTCACCGAACGTGCCAAAAATTCCGGCATGACGTGGATGATCACCGTCCTCGGTATCTTTGCCGCTGCGCTGTTCTATGGCGACAGCATGATCACCCCGGCGAGCTCGGTGCTCTCCGCCGTTGAGGGGTTGGAGCTGGTCACGCCGGCACTCAAACCCTATGTTGTGCCAATCACCCTGGTCGTACTGACCGGCCTGTTCTTCATTCAGAAGCGCGGCACCAGTGCGGTTGGCATGTTTTTTGGTCCGGTCATGATTGGTTGGTTCGCAGTGCTGGGCATACTCGGGACACTCGAAATAGCAAAAAACCCCAGTGTGTTGCTCGCGCTCAACCCGATCTACGCTATCGATTTCATACTCTCGCACACCGGATTAGCCTTTTTGGCGCTTGGTTCAGTCGTGCTGGCAGTAACCGGTGGCGAAGCGCTTTATACCGATATGGGCCATTTTGGCCGCCTGCCGATCCGCCTGGCCTGGTTTGGTTTTGTCATGCCGGCGCTGGTTCTTAATTACTTTGGACAAGGTGCGCTGCTTTTGCACGAACCCGCATCGATCCAAAATCCTTTCTTCCATCTTGGGCCTGACTGGGCCTTGATTCCGATGCTGATTCTGGCCACCCTGGCCACCGTCATCGCCTCACAGGCAGTAATATCCGGCGCCTTCTCTGTCGCCCGCCAGTCCGTACAAATGGGCTTTTTGCCGCGCATGCTGATTGTGCATACCTCGGGCAAGGAACAAGGACAGATTTACGTACCCTTCACCAACTGGACCCTGTATCTGGCGGTCGTCGCGCTGGTCATCGGCTTCAAGAACTCCTCCAACCTTGCCGCCGCCTACGGTATTGCCGTCACCGGCACGATGCTTATCGACACCATCCTGGTTGCTTTCGTCATGGCCCTGATGTGGCGCTGGAGCAAACTGACCGTGGCGCTTGTCGCCGGCTCACTGCTGATCGTCGATATAGCCTTCTTCTCGGCCAACGCGATCAAAATTCCTGAAGGCGGCTGGTTCCCGATAGCGATGGCGCTGGTTTCCTTTACCGTACTCACCACCTGGCGCCTCGGCCGCCGTCTGGTCAGCGATGAAATGACCAAACAAAGCATTCCGATGGACGATTTCCTGATGGCCATTGACGACGTACACCGCGTCAATGGCACTGCTGTCTTCATGACCGGCTCGAAAGAAGGCGTCCCTGCCGCGCTACTGCACAACCTGAAACACAATCAGGTACTGCATGAACGAGTCGCCCTGGTCACCGTGCAAACCACCGACACACCCTACGTCAACGAACTGGACCGCATGTACTTGCACCACATGGGCAAGGGCTTTCTGCGTCTGGTGATCCGCTATGGCTTCATGGAAGATCCGGACATTCCGCGTGCGCTGGAGCACTGCGACCGCTTCGGCGAGAGTTTTGACATCATGGAAACCACCTTCTATCTCTCGCGCGAAACCATCGTCCCAACTTTCACACGCAAGATCGCACCCTGGCGTGCGCGCCTGTTTGGGTTGATGTCGAAGAATGCAACCAGCGCAACGGAGTTCTTCAAGATTCCGACCAATCGCGTCGTCGAACTCGGTACGCAACTGGTGATTTAAACGGCAAGTGCCGGGAGGGTGTCAAAATAGCGGGATGCCGCTGACGACACCCGCCATCATTCTCTGCACGCTAAACGCCAAGTACATCCACGCTTCGCTTGGCTTGCGCTATTTACTCGCCAACATGGCGCGCCACGGCGGGGAGGATTTGCGTTCGAAAACCGCCCTGCGCGAGTTCACCATTGCCCGTCCGGTGCACGAGATTGCCAAGGCGCTGCTCGCCGAACTCGGAGTACCAGTCGCCGGAGCGACGCAAATCATCGGTTTTGGCGTTTATATCTGGAATACCGGGCCGACTACCGAGCTGGTACGCCTGCTCAAGGAGATTCGCCCGAGTCTGAGAATTATTCTCGGCGGGCCGGAAGTCAGCTACGAATGGGAAAATCAGGAAATCGTCCGACTAGCCGATCATCTGATCACCGGCTGGGGCGATGTGAGTTTCCCCAAACTCTGCCGCGCCTTACTGCACGGGCCGCAACCCCTGATGAAGGTGATCCCCGGCGAGCAGGCGGGACTGGATGAAATCAATTTGCCCTACGCTGAATACAGCGCCGATGATCTGGCGCATCGGCTGCTCTATGTCGAAGCATCGCGCGGTTGCCCGTTCAAATGCGAGTTTTGTCTGAGTGCGCTCGACAAGACCGCCTGGGCCTTCGATCTGACACAATTTCTCGCTGCACTGGATGGGCTATATCAACGCGGGGCGCGTAATTTCAAGTTTGTCGACCGTACCTTCAATTTGAAAATCGACAGTTCGCTGCAAATTCTCGCCTTTTTCCTTGAGCGCCTGACCGCTGATTTATTCCTGCATTTCGAGGTCATCCCCGATCATTTGCCGGATCGCCTGAAGGAGATGATCTCCCGCTTTCCGCCCGGCTTGTTACAGTTTGAAATCGGCATCCAGACCTTCAATCCCGAGGTGCAACAACGGATTTCGCGGCGTCAGGACAACGAGAAAAGTTGTGCGAATGTCGATTGGCTGGTCAAACACAGCCACGCCCACCTGCACGCCGACCTGATTTTCGGCCTACCCGGTGAAACGTTGGCCAGTTTCGGCGAAGGGTTTGACCGGCTTTATGCCTTGGGCGCTGATGAAATTCAACTCGGTGTTCTCAAGCGTTTGCGCGGCACACCGATTGCGCGTCATAGCGAAAATTACGGCATGCTTTACGACGCACAGGCACCTTATACCGTACAGCAAACCGATGCCGTCGATGCGGCCACAATGCAACGCTTCACACGGCTGGCGCGCTATTGGGATCTGCTGGCCAACTCCGGACGGTTCAAACAAACGCTGCCACTATTCCTCGTCGGCCCTTCACCCTTTGCCGCATTTCTCGCCTTTACCGACTGGCTCTGGCAAAGGACTGGCAAAACCAGTGGCCTGACGCCGGAAAATCTAGTCGATCAGCTATTCGCCTATCTGAGCGAAATCGGGCAGGAAGTAGAAAGCGTCCGCCAGTCCTTGCTCGCCGATTATTTGGCGAGTGGTGCGCGGGCTAATCCCGCTTGTCTGCAAGGGTTGTTGCAGGGACGTGATAAACCGGGGGCGACCAATTCAAGTGGATTGGTGCAAAGACAGGCACGGCACAATTCCGGTTAATTTTTTGGCTGATTTTGGCGGTTGACCGTAACAAGTTGCTGTTTGGTCAAATCAAACTCAATCAGTGGCGAAAGCACCCCACCAATCACTGCAGCCTGATAGGTCAGTAGTGAAATTTTGCTGATCGTCAGTTGCAGTGGGGGGAAGGTCGGACCCGCCGACAAATCACGCATCACCTTAGCCTTTGAAAAGACCGACCGATAAAGGCCAATGGTGACATGCGGGGTATAGGGAAAGTCGTCATCGCCAGCACAGGCCAAAGCCTGCCGAACTCTGGCAATGCCGCCAGAGCTATCATTTACCGTGAAATAAGCCGCCGATGTAAAACTGTCTACACCGGCCACCTCGATGGTAAATGGCGCTTGTTTGATCGCCATCAGACGTGCGATCTGCACCTGCATTTGTTGTGGGGTAAAGTCGTCAGCAAGGTTGGCGGTGACACTAGGAAAGCCGGCAATCTGCACGGTGATGTGCGGCTGGCGTACATAATCGGCGAGCAGAAAATGCTGTAAGTGATTCCTGTATTGCGCGCTGAGTGCGACCAAATCCGGCAGATCGAGATCAATCGCCCAGACGGCAAATTCGCTGCGCCCTTTGCGCCACTCGACAAAATCGCGCTGCTCGCAGGGCAGCGTGAATAGTTCAGTCGCGCAGTTCACGCCCGGTCAATTTGATAAATACGTCTTCCAAATTCGAGGCGCGATGTACGTAGCGCAAGCCTTCGGCAGCGGCCAGTTTGGCCAGCAGGGCCTGCGGTTCGCGGCAATAGAAGAAGGCCGTTTCGCCACTCAGTTCAACGCGCTCCGCCAGATGGCGATTGGCTTCAACAAAGGCCGGCAGGTTGCGGCTGGCTTCGTCGAAAACCTCGATCACCTGTGGCTCAATGTGCTCGGCAATTAATTGGCGCGGGCTGCCTTCAGTGATCTTTTTACCGTGGTCAATAACGATCAGGCGGTCACACAGGCGCTCGGCTTCGTCCATGAAGTGGGTGGTAAGAATCAGTGTCTTGCCGGCTGATTTGAGTTGCTTCAAGCGCTCCCAGATCAGATGGCGGGCTTGCGGATCAAGACCAGTCGTTGGTTCATCGAGAAAGACGATATCCGGGTTATTGACCAGCGCACGGGCCAAGGTCAGGCGCCGCTTCATGCCGCCGGAAAGTGTGGCGATGCGGGCATCGGCCTTGCTGCCCAGGCTGGCGAATTCGAGCAGTTCAGGAATGCGCGCTTTGACCTCGGCATCGCTCAAGCCAAAGTACCGGCCAAAACCAGCAGGTTCTCGCTGGCCGTGAAATCCGGGTCAAGATTATCAAATTGCGGCACGACGCCAACCCGCGCCCGCGCTTTTTGGGCATCGTCAGGGATTTGATGGCCGTTCAGTGTAATCTCGCCGCTATCGGGCGCAGTCAAGCCCAGACAAAGGCGCAGAGTCGTCGTCTTGCCGGCTCCATTCGGGCCAAGCAGGCCGAAACAGGTGCCGGGTTCAACGGCAAACGACAAGCCGGCAACCACTTCCGTGTTGCCGTAAGTCTTGCGCAGCGCACTGACGCTTAATGCCGCCATGCACGCGTCACAATATCGCGAATCTGATGCAGGCGACGGTGGAAGAAGTGATCAGCGCCCGGTACGATCACTACCGGCAGATCGAGCGGTAGCGCCCAATCGAAGACATTGCTCATCGGCACCGTTTCATCCGCCGAACCGTGAATGACGATAGTGTCGTGCGGCACGGCTTCGGTATCATACTGGCGCGTCCCTTCGACAAAACCTGCGGCAGTGCCAACCAGCACCAGCCGCTGCGCCGGGTGACCGGCTTCGACCAAGCGTTTTGCAACCCGCGTCTGGCAATAGGCGCCGAAGGAAAAACCGGCGAGGGCAACCGGCAGGTTGCCGCAACGGCACTTGGCGTCTTCGAGCACGGCAAGCAGATCGTCGGTTTCACCAACGCCTTCATCGTGCTCACCTTCGGTGCCGCCCACGCCCCGGAAGTTCGGGCGGAAGGCTGCGTAGCCGAGGCTGACGAAAGTGCGCGCCAGTGTGTAGGCGACCTTGTTGGTGTAAGCGCCACCACCAATCGGATGCGGGTGGGCAATCAGCGCGATGCCACGTGGCGCATCCGGACGCTCCATGATGACGTCGATCTTGCCGACCGGGCCATCAACGACAATTTTCTCTTCCGGGGCTCTCATATTTTCAAACGCTCCACAACGCGGCCATTGACCAGATGTTCCTGAATGATTTCTTCAACATCTTCCTTGTCGACATAGGTGTACCAGACAGCTTCCGGATAGATGACCATTACCGGCCCTTGATCGCAACGATCCAGACAACCAGCCTTGTTGATCCGCACCTTGCCGGGGCCTTTCAACTTGAGTTGTGAGATGCGGTCTTTAGCGTAAGTCTGCATTTCGGTGGCGCCGAGCGCGTTGCAACAGCTTTCGCCAGGCTCGCGCTGGTTGCAGCAGAAAAAGACGTGGTGTTTGAAATGGCTCATTGGGCTCTCCTTTGGGGTGGCCAATTATAGGCGGTCCGGTTTCACGTGGAACGCCGGCGCATTGCCCAATGTTTTTCAAGACCAATCAGTAAGGAACAGAGACCGGCAAAGACAGTAATTTCAGCCCATGCGCGCCAGCCTATCGGCGCCGTCTGGAACAATTTGGACAGCGGTGGCCAGTAAGTCAATAGCAGTTGCAGCACCAGCATCACGGCAATACCACCCCAAACCCAGAGGTTGGAGCACAGGCCAAGTTTCCAGAAGCTGCCGGTCAGTGAGCGGCAGTTGAACAGGTAGAAAATTTCGACCATGACGAAGACGTTGACCGCCACAGTTCGCGCCTCTGCCAGGCTATGACCCTGCTCCAGTTCGCGCAGGAAAAAGCCGAAAACCCCGCCGAGCAGCAACAGGGAAACCAGCGCTATACGGCGGATCAAATCGCCATCGAGCACCGGCATGTCGAGCCGACGCGGCTTGCGCTGCATGATGCCGCGCTCTATCGGTTCAAAAGCCAGCGTCAGGCCGAGCAGGACAGCTGTCGTCATGTTGATCCAGAGAATCTGCAACGGCGTGATCGGCAGCGTCGCACCAAACAGAATGGCGGCGACGATAACCAAACCCTCGCCAAAATTGGTCGGCAGGGTCCAGGTGATGAACTTGATCAGGTTATCCCAGACGCCGCGCCCTTCCTCGACCGCTGCCTCGATGCTGGCAAAGTTGTCGTCGGTCAGCACCATCGCCGACGCCTCCTTGGCCACCTCGGTGCCACCCAGGCCCATGGCGATGCCGATATCGGCCTGCTTCAACGCTGGTGCATCATTGACACCATCGCCGGTCATCGCCACCACTTCGCCGCGTGCCTGCAGGGCGCGCACCAAGCGCAATTTCTGCTCAGGTTCGACCCGGGCAAAAACATCAATTTCATGTGCCGCCAGCGACAAGGCGTCATCGTCGAGCGCGGCCAGTTCGCGGCCCGTCATTGCCCGCTCTGCCGTCAAACCGATTTGGCGAGCAATGGCGAGGGCGGTCACGGCGTGATCGCCGGTAATCATCTTGACCCGGATGCCGGCACTGTGACAATTGCGGATGGCGCTGATCGCCGCCTTGCGTGGCGGGTCGATCATGCCGACCAGGCCGATCAGGGTCAATTCCAATTTGTTACACCCCAAGACTGCTTCGTTCCGGACGCGGTCAACGGCGAATTTGGCTCAGAAATTTTCCGCGCCAGCAGCAACACGCGCAGACCTTGCTCGGCATAAGCATGAGTAAGCGCCTCGACGGCCGCCGCATCAAGCGGGCCGGGCTGGCCGTTGATCTGAAGTTGATCTACACAAAGCGGCAACAGGCGTTCGAGCGCACCCTTCAGGTAAATAATCTGCTCACTGCCACTGACATGGGCTGTCACCATGTACTGCCGGTTGGCATCAAAGGGCAATTCGCTACTGCGCGGCAACAAGGTGCGCAAGGTATGTTCGTCCAAGCTGCCTTTACGCGCCGCAACCAGCAGGGCTGCCTCGGTCGGATCGCCCGTAATTTTCCAGCGCCGCCCCTCGCGGGCGAGGCTGGCGTCGTTGCATAGCGCACCAGCGACCAGACATTCACGCAACGCACCAGCGATCTCGGCCGGCTGTGTTTCATGGCTGATAACACCTTCCGGGTTGTAGCCGTGGCCACTGACGGTGAATGCTTGCCCGGCACACCACAACGCACGCACCGTCATCGCATTTTCAGTCAGCGTGCCGGTTTTGTCGGAGCAGATCACAGTCGTGCTTCCTAGTGTTTCAACCGCCGGCAGATGGCGGATGATGGCGCGCCGCTTGGCCATGCGCGCCACGCCAATGGCCAGCGTGACTGTCACCGCCGCCGGCAGCCCTTCAGGAATTGCACCAACCGCCAGCGCAACAGCCGCCATGAACATCGCAAACACCGATTCGCCACGCGCCAGCCCAACGCCAAAAGTCAAAATAGCCAGCCCGCCGATGGCCCACAACAACCAGTTGGAGAAGCGCGCCATCTTGCGCGTCAGCGGCGTGGCCAATTGCGGCGCAGCGGCAATCAAACCGGCAATACGCCCGGTTTCGCTGGCATTGCCAGTGGCAACAACCAGCCCAACAGCTTGTCCGGCAACTACTGCACTCCCGGCGTAAGCCATACACAGGCGTTCGGCAAGCAGGGTATCGGCCGCCATTGCTGCCGTCTGTTTGCTGACCGGCAAGGACTCTCCGGTCAGCATCGACTCATCAATCTGCATTTCAGTTTGCTGGAGCAGACGCAAGTCAGCCGGAACCCGATCACCCGCCGTCAGTATGACGACATCGCCCGGCACCAACTGGCTGGCGTCAAGCTTCTGCCGGTGGCCACCGCGGCGTACCGTCACCGGCGTGGCGATGGTCCGCGCCAATGCGGCCAGCGCACCTTCGGCCTTGGCTTCCTGCCAGTAACCTATAAATGCATTGACCAGCACGACACCGAGAATCACGCTGGCATCAGTCCATTCACCGAGCGCAGCGGTAATTGCACCAGCGGCCAGCAGGACAAGCACCAGAGGTTGCGCCAATTGCTGAACGAATCGTCGCCAACCCGGCGTCGCCGGTTTTTCAGTCATCAGATTGAGGCCATGCCGCGCCTGACGCGAAACGACCTCTTCTGCGCTCAAGCCCGTTGCGCTGTCGACAACCAATTGCTGCGCCGCCACTTCAGCCGATAGGGCGTGCCAGCTTACGTTCGGCGTGTCGTCAGGAGCAGGAAGGGCAGGGTCAGGAAGGGCCAAAGCGTAGCCACCAATCGGGTTAAACCGTTGAAATTCAGAAAGTGCCCCTGCCGCCAGGCGGTGAGTGCCGCCTGTGAATAGGGGTTGGGCGGTGCCAGATTGACCAGTACCGTACCGGCCATCAGTGCCATGCCGGCCAGCACAAGGCGAGCGGTTGCCGGCAGCGGCAGGGCCAGGGCAAGAATCAGCAAGCCAAGCGCCAGACCCAACTCGGCACCGGGTGTCATCCAGCTCAAGGCGTCTTGCGGGCCGATCAGGATGACCGTGGCCAAAGTCCGCACCGCCAGCCCGAGCAGAAGAAACAGCGGGACCAGAAAGTAAGCCCAACGCGTACGGACAATCAGCCAGCGCAAGATCAGCCCGACAGCAATGGTATTGAAGGCGGTAATACTGGCTTCAATGAGGACAAAACTTTCTGCCGCAAAGGGCACCGCGCCCATCAAACCGAGTGCCTGACGCAAATCGCCCGCACCAAAAAGCAGGGTTTCCGGCGATAGCGGTACCAGCAGCCATAAACCCAGTAGCGTCAGACCCAGTTCAGCATGCGGCACCGGAGCGATCAACTGATGCTGCAAATGGCTGATCCGGTTAAATACGCGCGGCCCGACATGCTGCGCCCACAGCGCACCAAGCAAACCGCCCAATGTATTGCAGGCGAGATCAAGGTTGGAAGGAACCCGTGACGGTAACCAGGTCTGTATTGTTTCCAGCGAAAAGCTGGTCGCCCCGACCAGAATCACCGCCAGCACCAGGCCGGTAAAGCGCCAGGGCAATGAACTCAGGGCCAACGTAAAAAAGAAGCCTAAAGGCAGGTAGACCGTAACATTTGCCACCAGATCGAACGCCGTCCAGTAACGCGGCCAGCCGCCTTCGAGAAAAGCTATCGGGGAAATGCCGGAGTCACGCCAGCCGGAAAACGGGTGCAAGCTGCCGTAGATAACCAGCCCAAGCCAGGCAAGGGCAAGGTAGCGGGCAAGCAGGATGGGGCCGCGAACGTTGTGAGACATGGCTTTGATTCTAGTCGAGAAGCCCTCTGTTCGCGCGGAGGAACAGCCTCAGACCACTTCCGCGCGATTGCGCCCGGCTTCCTTGGCCTTGTAAAGCAGGGTATCGGCTTGCTGGAACAACCGCCCAACCTGACCCTGTGCCGGGTCGGCACAAACACCACCAAGCGAAATCGTCACAATGCCGAATTCGGCATTTTTCTCATGCGGCAAGCGCATGGCCGCCACCGCCTCGACAATGGAAATTGCCAGCCCACAATGCGTGCCACTCGGTACATCCGGAATCACCACGGCGAATTCCTCACCACCATAGCGCGCCACAAAGGCACCGTGAGTCGCCTTGTCCAGGTTGGCTTGTTGAACCGTTTGCGCAAGGCAATTTGCCACCGCCCGCAAACAATCATCACCCGCCAGGTGCCCGTAGTGATCGTTGTATTTTTTAAAATTATCGACATCGATCATCAGCAGACTAAATGGCTTTTTTGCATTCAGCGCCAAATCCCACAGGCTATCGATCTGCATATCCATCGCCCGACGATTGAAAAGACCGGTCAAACCATCGCGATTGGCCTGATCTTGCAATTTTCGGTTGGCATGGGCGAGGCGCGTACGCAAGGCAGCAATCCGCGACATCGCCTTCATCTTGGCCTGCAAGACGCTTTCTGGTGCCATTTTGGAAATGAAATCGTCGCCACCCGCCTCAATCGCCGTCACCACATTGGTTGGCGTATCGGTTGCCGTGACAAAAATAATCGGCGTCCACGCCCACGCTTCATTGCCCTCCAGAGCACGAATGCGGGTCGTCGTCTCGAAGCCGTTCATGCCCGGCATTTCGATATCCATCAGGATCAGATCAAAGATGGTTTTCTGGAAGTGATCCAACGCTGCCTGGCCGCTGATCGCATGCTCCACCTCATGGCCGAACGACTCCAGTCGCGCAGTGGTCACCATCGCTGTTGCACGAGAGTCTTCGACCAATAGAATCTTCATTACGCATCCATCACAATGTAAATTACTGGCTCGACCCGTTGCAACCAAGGCTTAGCCGCTAAAATCAAAGGCGAGTCAGCATACACCTCGACTCTCCAAAATAGATACCCATTAAGTAATAGAAAGCGCAATCATGCGTATATTGATCGTCGACGACAACGCCTCACTGCGCCAGCTACTCGCCTCCCTATTTACCGATGCCGGGCACGAAGTCGTCGCCTTGCTTGAAGATGGTAGTGAGCGGGTTGAAGCCGAGATCAAACGCACCCAGCCCGACATCATCTGCCTCGATTACAACCTGCCGGGGCGCGATGGCCTTGCCATCCTGCAATCGATCCAGACTTTCGCGCCGCAAATCGATGTCCTGTTCATGACCGCTTCGGATGAAAGCGACATCGCCAAACGTGCAGCCGATGCCGGCGCCTCAGGTTTTATCCGCAAACCCTTTGGCCAGGCTCAAATCGTCCGCGAACTCGGCGTCGTCTGCGAAACACGTAAGCATGCCGCACCGGCAAGCAGTGAAACAAATGCCAAAACAGTGACGCCAATGCCAAATCTTGATGGGCCAAAAAGCCGCCGGGGCACCGCCGTCATCGCTGACGACAGCGGTTCGGTGCGCCTCGTTCTCAAAGGCATTTTGCAGGAATGCGGCTTGCATGTTGTGCAGACCGTCGCCAATGGTGGCGATGCCGTGATTGCTGCGCGCAACCACCAGCCGCAAGTGCTCTGCCTTGATGTGAATATGCCGGAAATGGGCGGCCTCGAAGCCCTGCCGTTAATTCGCGCCGCCAGCCCGCATACAGCGGTAGTCATGGTCACCGGCAACGCCGACAAAACCGTGGTCGCTGTCGCCGCCAGCCACGGGGCGAGTGGCTACATCATCAAACCACTACGTCCGGCGCATGTAATTGCTTATATGGACCGGCTTTTCAAATAAGCTAATGCCGGTGCGGATGCTCGCCAACGTGATGTGTTTCCGCCGCTGCGCGGTGGTGCAGCACGTGGTGCAGGTCTTCTTGCGGCGTAGTCCGACCTATCCATTGCGGTAGCAGCGAACCGGCAATCATGCCAAACAAGCTGGCGGCCAGGCCGATCAATTGCGGCGGCACAAGGCTGGCCTCACCGAGCAATACCTCAACCAGCAACCATGAGATCAAGCCGCCAATAGTTGCGGCCAAGGCACCCTGTGTTGTCGCGCGCGACCAGTAGGCACCGAAGAAAAGCGGAATAAAGGCACCGGCCAGCGTCACCTTGTAGGCGTTTTCGACCATCTTGAAGATCGAAGCATTGGTGTTCAGGGCGAAGAGCAGCACAACGACGGTGAAGCAGACGATGGTGATGCGCATCATGCGCAGGAAAGCATGGTCACCAAGGCCGGGGAAGAAGCCGCGCAGGATGTTTTCGGAAAAGGCCACCGACGGCGCGAGCAACGTGGCCGACGAACAACTCATGATCGCAGCGAGCACGGCGCCAAAGAAAATGGCTTGGGCGAAAACCGGGGTGTGTTGTAGCACCAGCGTTGGCAACACCAGTTGCGAATCACTCTGGATCAGTGCATTGAATTTTTCAGGTTCGATCAGCGTGGCCGAATAGGCGATGAACATCGGAATGAAGGTGAAACAAAAGTACAACACGCCACCAAGAATGGAGGCAGTGATGGCGATGCGCGCACTGCGCGCCGAAGTCACACGCTGGAAAACGTCCTGCTGCGGAATCGAGCCAAGCATCATGGTGATCCAGGCGCCAAGGAAGGTCAGCCATTCAACCGCACTGGCTGAAGGAAAGAAGTCGAGCTTGCCGGCCGCCGAGGCCTGGCTGACGACGGCTTCGACGCCGCCGGTCATTCCGGAAATCAGATAGCCGATGTAGAGCATGCCGCCCATGACGACGCCCATCTGGACGAAATCGAGGATGGCGACCGAAAGCATGCCGCCAAAGGTGGTGTAGGTGAGGACGATGGCCGCGCCGAGGATCATGCCGGCGGTGGGCGAAATGGCACCATCGGTGACGACACTGAACACCAGGCCAAGCGCCTTGATTTGCGCCGAGACCCAACCCAGATAGGAAATAACGATACAAAGCGTGGTCAGCACCTCAACCGTGCGGTTATAGCGCATGCGGAAGAAGTCGCCGAGGGTCAATACATTGAGTTTGTAGAGTTTGGTGCCGTAAAAAATACCGGCGATGATCAGGCACATGCTGGCCCCAAACGGGTCGGCAACCACCCCGCGCAAGCCATCCTTGACGAAAGTGGCGGAAACGCCAAACACCGCTTCAGCGCCGAACCAGGTGGCAAAAACGGTCGCCGTGACGACCGGCATCTGCAGGCTGCGCCCGGCCACGGCAAAATCCTTGGCGTTATGGACACGTGTGGCGGCGTAAAGGCCGATGCCAATGGAAACCAGCAGGTAGATGACAACAAACCAGATGAGCATGACCGCGCTGGCCGCTTAAGGGGTTGAGAAGACAGGAATTATACGGTTTTGGACCGGAGAATCAGAAGTCCGGTGGTGACTCGAAACTTTGCCAATCATCCGTCCCCGGTAGCGGAAAACTGAGCTTTGTCGCGTGCAGTAAAAGCCGGGGAGCTGACGTTGCAGAACCATATAGCTCGTCACCAAGTATTGAATGGCCCAAAGCCATCATATGGACCCTGAGCTGATGCGAACGACCGGTAATCGGCTCCAGTTCAACTCGACTGTAATTTTTTTGTGCATCGTAGGCTAGCCGGCGATAGCGCGTGAGTGAAGGCTTACCAATTTCAAAACTGACCATCTGGCGTGGTCGATTCGGCCAATCACAAATCAGCGGTAAATTGACCTCGCCACTCTCCGGCAACAACTCTCCAGCTACGACAGCAATGTAGCGTTTGGCGACCTGACGTTGCTCAAACAGACGGGACAGCGCGCGGTGCATTTCCGGGCCACGCGCCATCAGCAGCAAGCCGGAAGTACCCATGTCGAGGCGATGAACTGCCAACGCATCGGGATAGACGGCCTGCACCCGGTGAATCAGACAATCCTGCTTGTCCGGGCCGCGACCGGGTACAGAAAGCATTCCGGGGGCCTTGTTAACGACTAGTAAGGTCGAATCAGCGTAGATCAGCTCAAATTGACTCATTTGTTACGGTCAACTGCCAAAAATGGCCAAAATTTTAGGCCTTATAGCCGGTGTATTCCCGGAAGATACCAAAAGTCACGGCACATTTGACCTCGCTAAACCGGCCCGACGCAGCGAATCGAGAATGGGCTCAGGGTCGACCGCCGCTTGAATGGTTTCGCCGTAATATGCCCAAAGCTGGGTCACATCGGTATGGCTGGGGGCCAGGCGGGCAAGCAGCGGTACGACGCCACCAATGTAGCCACGCAACAAAAGTTGGGCAAAGCTGCTTTGCGGGCGGCTGATTTCCATGATGCAGACGCGCCCTGCTGGTCGCAGCACGCGAAAATATTCCGAAAAAGCCTGATCCAGATCGCCGACATGGCGCAGCGCGTAACCCATTGAAACGAAATCAACATGACCATCCGGCAGAGGTATGGCTTCGGCGTAGGCTTCAATGGTCTCGACATCAAGTTTTTTGCGCAATTCAGCAAGCATGCCGGGCGATGGATCGAGCGCCAGCAGCTTGCCGCTTGGCCCGATCAATCGCTGCCCTTCAACCGCAACCAGCCCTGTGCCAGCGGCCACATCAAGCAAGGTCATCCCGGTTTTCAAACCATTGCGACGCAAAACATCACGCCGGTACCAGGAGCCGCTGCCCAAGGCCGTCAAGTTTTCAGCGCGGTCATAACCCGCAGCAGCCTGATTGAACATGGCTTGGGTTACCTGCCGCCGCTCATCCTCCGAAGAAAAATAGGGCTGAAGTCGCGGATCAGTTTTTAACGCAGCATTACGGGCAGTCGATTCAGACATTCAACATTTCTTTCCGGAGGGCGTGCTTAGGCGACGCCAGATCAGCTGCGGCAAGCGCAACAGAAAACCGAGGAAAAGACGGGTGTGCATCCAGGTCAGCAAGCTATTGTCACGCAGGTAGCGAAAATGTGAAACACCGCCTTCATCGGCCCGGAAGTAGCGCACCGGAGCGTCGATATTTAGCGGTTTGACGCCCGCCCAACAGAGCCGGACAACCGCTTCCGGGTCGAAATCGAAGCGCCGCATGAAGCGGTTGGGACGCATGATTTTGATCAGCGGCGCAATCGGATACACGCGAAAGCCGTAAAGCGAATCGCCGATACCCATCCACAGGGTTTCAAGATTGGCCCAGCCATTCGATACCTTGCGGCCATTGACGCGCAAAGCGGGGGCATCGTCATCAAACACCGGCTTGCCGAGTACCATTTTCTGGGGCTCAGCCACCGACGCAGCCATGAATGCGGGAATCAGGTCGGCCGGGTGCTGGCCGTCAGAATCCATCGTCAAGGCATGTGTGAAACCTTGTGCCGCCGCCTGCTCGATGCCTTCGAGCACGGCTGAACCCTTGCCGCGATTTTCCGGCAGCACAATCACCTTCATCCCGGGATCGCCCGCCGCCAGAGTCTTCAGTTGCTCGGCACTGCCATCCGTACTGCCATCCACCACAACCCAGACCGGCGCCCACTGGGCACGCGCAGCGCGCACCGTAGCCAGCACTTTCGGGCCAGGGTTGTAACTGGGGATCAGGACGAAGTGGCTAGTTGAAAGATCGGACATGGCTGATCAACGGGTGTTGCCCAGAGGTGACTGAATGTCATCTGTTACGGTCGACGGCGAATTTTCACCGGATTTTTTCCCCAATTCCAGGCTGAAATAAGCATCCAGTTCACGCGTAAAGGCGCTGACATCCTTCGGCGGCGCAAAACGCCTGCCAAGACGGACGCGTACTCGCAAGGGCAGGGCCGGTCGTTTGAACAGCGGCCAGTCTTTGCCCAAATAAGGCGTACTGAATTCGATCAACAGGGTTTGTATCTGAACTCCCGTCCGGCTGGCAATCAGGCCAGTGCTTTTTGGCAAGGGCCAACAGGAAAATGTTCAGTCCGCGTACCTTCCGGAAAAATCACCAGATGCGCGCCGCCCCGCAATTCCTCACGGGCACTCAGGATGGTTTCCAGCGGTGCGTTATTGCGAATGTAGCGTGCCAGCCGTGCCGCAGAACCAAACAACAGGTTATCCATCAAGGCGGCCTTCATCACACAAACCGTGTTCGGCAAGCGTGAGGTCAACATCCCGGCATCCATCAGGGATGGGTGATTTGCTGCGAGGATCAGCGGCCCTTCATTGCGCAATTGATCAAGCTCATCCAGATCAAGATGAAAGGCACAAACAATTTCCAGACAACGCAGGTAAAACCGAAAACCATAGGTGATAAAGCGCCGACTGACA
>JADJMS010000052.1 GCA_016709495.1 Candidatus Dechloromonas phosphorivorans
GCATGACGGGCAGGGGGCGTGCTTGCCGGTCAGTTGCATCGGATCAATGCCGAAATGAGCTAGCAGGTCTGGCCAGCGATTACGGGCGAGGTCAGCGGCTTGCATGGCTGGCACCCTGTTTCTGCTTTGCCTTGGCCTGGGCAATCTGCCGAGATTTGATCCAGCCGAGAATTTCCGGTGTTGGATCTGCTGCTACCTGGCGCAATCCATTCGGGTGCTTGCCGCCGAAAAATTCGGCATATTTGTGATACGCCCAGCCGGTCTTGAATCCCCTGGTTTCACCATACCCAAGCAACTGGCTATACACGTGCTGGCCGGCTTCCTTCTGATTGGTTTCTTGCGGTCAAGCTTCACTAACTCGCCGTCGCCAACAAGCACATCACTCAGACGCTCAGGCTTGAAACCGCACTTTGGGCATTCGTGCACACCAGCAGGGCGCATGAACTTGCAGGCGGGGCATGGCTTCGGCAGTGACTCTTTGCGCTCGGCCTGCTGCTTGCTGGATACCTTCGGTTTCCCGTCGTCCAGTTCAAGCGGCAAATCATCACAAGGATGGCCAAGACGTGCTGTGCTGCCTGAGTGATCGAGCAGCAAAGCCTTGGTCTTGCCGGGGGCTTGGCGTATCACCCTGCCCACCATCTGAATGAAGCGGATCAGCGACCGGGTCGGCCTGGCTAAAATCATCACCTCACAGGCGGGGCAATCCCAACCCTCAGAGAGCAGCGCGACATTCGACAGCACCATGGTTTCACCGCGTGCGAATCGACCGAGGATGTCGGCGCGTTCGTCGTCATCCGCGTGATAGTCGATATGCTCGGCGGTGATTCCGGAAGCCTGGAACTGCTCAACGATATGTTGGCTGTGCGCAATGCTGGTGGCGAACACAACGGTTGGCTTATCACTGGCCAGCTTGCGCCAGTGCGTCAGAATGTCGCCGATCAGTTCTGGCTTGTCGGTAGCGTCCTCAAGGTCGGCTTGGTTGTAATCGAGCAGGCCGTCGATTCCCTTGGAGCTTTTGACGCCCTTCAGGTCAGGCTCGGACGGGGCGTAGATGTCGCAGTCGACAAGATAGCCATCATCGATCAAGTCTTTGATCGTGGCACCGACGACAAGGCGCTCGGAAGTGCGCGCCAAGTCCAGCGGCGAATGGTGTAGCGCTCAGGCCGACAACCGGGACAGCGTTGTACTTGGCGAGCAGCGCGTGATATTTCGCGCTGCCGGCGACGGCGTGGCATTCGTCGATGATGATCAGGCCGACGTCGGCAGGCAATCCACGAACATGAACAGTGTCGATGCTGGCAACCAGTACGCGAGCATCAAGGCTGCGGGTGTTTTCAGCCTGAAGGATGCCGTGGGCGATGCCGTAGCGAGAGAGTACGGCGCTGGTTTGCTGTACCAGTTGTTTCCGGTTCGCCAGGAATACGACCTTGCGGCCCTTTGCGACTGCCTTGGTGATGATTGAGGTGGCCGTCAGAGTCTTGCCGCCGCCAGTGGGCAGATACAGGAGAACATTAGAGCAGCCCCCAGCCATGGCAGAACGAACTTCATTTTCGGCGTGCAACTGATAGGGGCGGAGATTAAAAGTCATCGCTGCCCCCTTTTGCGGCAAGGTAAGCACCAGCCCCTAGTTCACTATCTATAGATAATAAATTTCCTCCTTCATGGCTGGGCTGTACTGTACTAAGGACTCGCGACTCTACCTGCGAGTTACTTGACGGCTTACTCGACGAGTAACCCGACGACTTACCCGAAAACCCTTTGCTGGTGGCCTTTTCAGGGCGCTTCGATTTCGCGTTGGTGACTGCCGCGCCTTGCTTTCCGCCTTCAGATTGGCGAATTCGGATGCCGTTTATGTGCTCGCGGTAGTCATCTAATTCAGGGCATGAAATCAGCCCATTTTTGACGGCAAAAAACGGCAATACAGATGGCAATGCAGTGTCTATTTCTGCGGCGTCAAAGCCTAGAATTTTGGCCAGCATGTCCGGGTTTTCCGGTAGCGTGTGATTGACCCAGCATTCAAGACGCATCGTGGAGCAAGCCTCGATGAGCCAAGGTCATTGCGCGATACTCGACACGCGCCATCATTGCAGCGGCGTACTCCTGGTATGCCGGAGGTTGGCGATTCTGTGCCATAGATCACCCCCGGCATTTCAGGGCGGCAATTGCTTTCGGGTGGTCGGCGGCACTCAGCGAGTAGAAGCCAATGCGTACCTGCTGGCCGTCACGGTCTACGAACTTGCGCTTTTCCATGTCGAGGTCGAGTCCGAACTTCCGGCGCATGCGCATCACAACGTCGGGCGAGTTCTCGGCACCGATCAGGCCATCCAAGTCGTGACGGCTGGTTTCGCCACGCTGGAGTAGTACGGCGAGAAGGCGGCGTTCACGCGGATTGTCGATGTAAAATGGCGCGGTGCCGGCGCTCGTTCCTGATTCTTGGGGGCGGGCGTTTTTCATTTCATCACCTCAGCACGCAAGATGATTGATGCCCGGGTGTAATGGAGAACATTTCGGTCAATGGTGATTTTGACCGTCCGGGGTTCGGATTGCTGCCGCTGTCTCAGCGGTGGCGAATTGGTCATTTTTGTCCCCTACGCGGCTACGGTGGAGGCGCCGATCAGGCGGCGAAGTTCGCCAACCTTGATACGAGTGGAGTTGCCGACCTTGACCGGGTTCAACTCGCCAGATTTGAAATGGCGGTAGATACTGGCCCGGCTGCGATATGAAATGGCGCACGGCAACGGGAATGTCGACCAATGCCGAGTCTGGCGCTTGGTCGAAGCAACGGAATACATCGAAGATGGCGAATTTGTTCATGGCACAAGTCCCAGGTGGGCGCTTGTGTGGGTAAGCCATGTCTCCCAGCGCCTCACCGTCTATCGGCTTGCGCCAAGTCTGCTAGCGTCGGGAATTCCCGATAAATCGAGGTGAAAACGAGGTAATTCGAAGTTTTTAGAGATTGAGAATCTGAGCAAATAGGACTGAAAGCTCACTGGTCGGGTCGCTCGCGACAATGGTTGCAGCTTTGTCCTTCTTAATGGGCCGGTTCTCAATAGCCCACTCTAGCGCCGCCGTCATATTCCATTTGCCATGTGCACGTAGTTTTGCTCGTGCACGTAGTCCGTTTTTGTCGCCGTTATTGATGTCGTTTTCGATGTTCGGCCATATTGGTCTGAGTTGATCGACCATGACGTTCAATTTGCGAACAACGATTTTCGATGGAATGCCATCGGGTGAATCAAGCTGTTTGAAAATTCGGGCGCTTTCATGCTATGAATACGAGTGTTCTGGAACATCGGTATCAGTATCAAATCCCTCTAGAATTATGCGGCCGAGCAGGTCGGGAACTAACGGGTTAAGGTTTGGCGATTCGCTTGCTGGAACTGTTGCGCCAAGTGTTGCCAAGAGTGAATCAAGGTCGCTTATTTCGTTTGTGCTGCATCGAAGCCACGTAAGCCATTTTGTAAAATCGTCGGCAAAGACAAAAAACTCCTGATGGCAATTCACGCACAGCGTCATTTAGCGGCTTATCCGTTTGTTCAATGATTGCTCCCCATTCGTTCGGAGCCAGTTGCCTGATCTCACCGTTCTCGATAGTGAAGGTCGCTAAAGAGCTGCCGATACCTGGATCGTTCGGCATGGCTGCTGACATGGCAATCCAATATGGCGACAGAATTGGGGCGAGGCTAAATTGCTCAAATCCTGCCACAAAGGGTAGGGCGCGAACTGGTATTGCATCACGCTCTTGAATCTTGATGATCACGTTCATGCTTATGCCTCCTGTGTCCCTGTGGAGCGAATTGGCGTTACATCGGCAAACTTGGCAACTGTTGCACAATGCTTCGCCCAATCAGCCATCAAGCGACGGCGCTTATCCAGCAGGTCGCCACGTTGGTATGCAGCCTCGGCTTTGTCTTTTAGCTGGTGGGCGAGGGCGTGTTCAATTACTTCACGCGGGTAGGCTGTCGTCTCGCCGGCCCAGTCGCGGAAGGTGGAGCGGAAACCGTGGGCGGTGATCACTTTGCCGGCGTTGTCACGCCATCCAGTGTTACCAGCCTTGGTGCTGGCCTCATTCATGCGACGTATAACAGCGGTCAGGGTCATATCGGATAAGACATCATTTTTCGCGCTGGGGAATATCAGGCCAGTTCCAAGCATGCGAGGTAAAGATTCGAGCATTGCAGGGCGGCAGGTGATAGCGGTACGCGATGTTCGCGCTCGGCTTTCATCCGCTCGGCAGGAACAATCCAGACCCCAGCTTTTTCGTCAATCTCGGCCCAGGTCGCTCCGCGTACTTCGTTTGATCGTGAAGCACACAAGATGGCGAATTCAAGAGCGCGAGCGCCCATGCCGTCGACTGCCTTGAGCGCTGCCATGAATTCACCGATGTTGCGATAGTCGAGGGCAGCGTGGTGCGTTGCTTTTTGCACCTTGTTTCTGGCCGGCAGGATATGGTCAAGATGCCCCTTCCAGCGTGCAGGATTCTCTGTCTTGCGATAGCCGCGTACCTTGGCCCAATCCAGTACCGCCTCAATACGGCCACGAAGGCGGCTTGCCGTCTCCGTTTTTGTGTTCCAGATGGCCTCAAGGATGCCGACAACGTGTGAAGTTTCTACATGGGCGACTTGGAGATTACCGATTGTTGGATAGGCGTAAGTCTCCAATGTTGCCGTCCATTGCGCCGCATGTTTTGCGTTCTTCCAACCAGCCTCATTTGCCGCAATGTATTTCTCGGCGGCTGTCTTGAAAGTGATTGCGCTGGCAACAGCGGCGGCAAGGTTGCTGCGTGCTGCTGCCCTCTCGGCCACTGGGTCAATGCCTGACTTGATCTTTTTCACGGATGACGTGCAGCCTCGCGGGCGCCAGCAAGTGTTACATCAGGATACCCGCCCATACCAATTTCCCGCCGCTTCCCGCCGACAGCCACCCGCATCAACCACGACTTGGTTCCTGTCTTGGAAACTTGGAGAACCAGCCCCGAGACACCGCCAACGTGGTGGTATCCAGTCGCATTGATTCGGCTAATTTCAAGCGCCGACATTTCCTTCGTTTTTAGTGCCATGACATTTCTCCGCCAAACTCGCCAATGGGGTGGTCATTGGTGGGTAGATGTGAATGACTTTGAAAATCAATCGGAGGGGGTTGGCAGAGCGTCACTTTCTACCCATCAATTAAACCCCCCAATCTACCCCCTTTATTCATCTTATTGGGCGATATTGGCTGAGTCAAGTTGAAACAACTAAATCAACGGATATGCACAGCACAAGGCTTTCTGAGGCTATGCATGAAACAATATGAGAAAGTTTAGATGGCGGAAAAACGGACACCCTCTCCGCCAAGCGACAAGCAAACAAGCGCCTTTCGGGGCGCTTTTTTGTTTCAGCCCACCAGTCAGCCCACCACATTGTTCCCGCTTTCTGTTAGTGATCTGTTCCCCGTAACTTTCGATGACACCAACACGATGTGATCTGACGATCATGCGCAGGCAAATCGAGGGAACTTCAATATTGGGGTATAACTTTACTACAAACCACTAAACCCCAAATTTCTCCGCATAGAACAGCTTGCTTCCATCAGTGACCTTTTCGATAACACTTCCTCGTCAATCAGCAGAAACGGCTGAAAAGCACCCGCTTCCGTTGCATAGTAGGTTTCCTTCCTGACGACCATAGCCACACATTTCTCGCCAATGGTGAGAAAGTACTTGCCGTCCCATAGCCCAACATTGGCGTTTCTCCCCTACCGACATACCAACGGTCGAGCAGCAACGCTTCGCGGGGAATCTTCGTTTTGATTTGCGACATGAGGTGCCTTCCAGACAGCAGCGATTTTGTTTAAGTTTGACCGACATTAGCGACAAACCGTGTCGCAGCATTCTTGGTGCGGGGTCTCGGCCACGCCTTATTGCTTACAGCACGCAATGGCCTCGGCAATCCGATCAACCAGATCGGTCGCCCATGCTTCCAGCTCACCCACCGTCAGCGCAGGTGGCATCAACAAACTATCCTCAAGATTAAGGCGGGCTACCAATTCACCTGGGGATGCAGTGACGTTAAAGTGCATTTCTAGGCGCTGAGTAAGGCCTTCGCATTCCGTCTGGCCAGTGGCAAACTGATGCCAAACAATCAGCTCAAGCAGAAACCTTCGGCTCCAAAGTGACTGTTGAACCTGAACGGTCGTTTTGCCGGGCATACATAGCCAAACACCGAGGAATCCGGTCGCAGCGTCAGTCCAGCTTGCTCGTAGCGCAATCGTGCCTTGTCATCGAGCACGAGCGCCCATTTCGCAGCTGCTTCGCCGCCGTTTAAGCGTTCATCGAGCTGATGCTTTAGCTGGTGCCAGAACACGATACGCAGTGCTGGGGTGTTGAATTGCATCGAAATCTGACCCGGGATTTGCACTGAAATCTGACCCACCCGATGAGCCGAAGTATGGCTCAGGTTGATGCTTGATTTATTGTCTTTACCTCCTTGCTGGTTTTGGTTGAACTGTTCCGGAAGCGATAGCTTTCGTTACCCGTTTCGACGATGTGGCAGTGATGCGTTAGTCGGTCGAGCAGCGCAGTTGTCATCTTCGCATCACCAAAGATACTGGCCCATTCCGAGAAGCTCAGATTGGTCGTGATGATCAGGCTAGTCTTCTCATACAGCTTGCTCATCAAATGAAACAGCAAGGCACCGCCATTCTGGCTGAATGGCAAATAGCCCAGCTCATCCAGAATCACGAGATCAGCATGCACCAGGCGATGAGCGATTTGCCCCTGTTTGCCAGCCAGCTTCTCCTGTTCCAGCGCATTGACCAGATCAACCGTCGAGAAGAAACGAACCCGTTGATGCGCATGCATGATTGCTTGCACACTGATGGCGGTGGCCAGATGCGTCTTGCCGGTACCCGGGCCTCCGATCAGCACCACGTTATGGGCTGAGTCGATGAATTCCCCGCGATGAAGATGACGCACCAAGGCTTCATTGACCACGCTTTGCGCGAAATCGAATCCTGACAGATCACGATATGCCGGGAAACGCGCAATCTTCATCTGGTAATTGACTGAGCGAACCTCACGTTCTGCCGTTTCCGCCTTGAGCAAACTATCGAGAATCGATTGTGCATTCAAATACGCCGGCGAACTCTGCGCCGCCAGTTCCTCAATGGCTTGTGCCATGCCAAACAGTTTCAAGGATTTCAGGGTAGTTACCATGGCCTCAGGCTGCATCTCTCACCTCCCGCAGACTGTCGTAGCGTATAACGTTGGCCACCGGTTCGATCTTCAGCACCAGCGCCTGAGGCGCATCAATCGGTGCGGGTGGTGGCAACTCCACCAACCGTCCGAGCAGATTGAGCACGTGCTGCTTGGAGGCAACACCGGTATCCAATGCCATCTCGACCGCAGTCAGAACCGCCTCCTCGTCGTGATGCAATACGAGGGCAAGGATCTCGACCATTTCACGATCACCACCCGGTCGTTTCAATAGAGAGGATTGGAGACGCTTGAAGCCATCGGGAAACTCGGCAAATGGCGCACCATTTCTCAATGCGCCGGGCTTGCGTTGCAATACGGAGAGGTAGTGCCGCCAATCGTAGATCGTTCGACTGGAATCGTGATGGCGGCGATCAATGATGCGCGGGTGCTCAGCGATCACGCTGCCTTCTGCCGCCACAACGAGATGGTCCGCATAGACCCGCAGACTCACTGGCCGATTGGCAAATGAGGCCGGCACGCTATAACGGTTGCGCTCGAAATTGATCAGGCAGGTGGGTGAGACGCGCTTGGTATGTTCGACAAAACCGTCAAAGGGGGCTGGTACTGCCATCAGTTGGATCTGTTCATCAGCCCAGGCGTCGGCAACGGTGCCGGGTAATTCAGGATGCCGCAATTCTTGCCAGAGCGTCAGGCAACGTTGTTCCAGCCAGACGTTGAGGGCATCCAGATTCTCGAAGGCTGGCGCTCCTTGCCAGATGCGATGCCGAGAATCCTGAACGTTCTTCTCGATCTGTCCCTTCTCCCAGCCTGAGGCCGGGTTACAGAATTCGGCTTCAAACAGATAGTGGCTGACCATGGCTTTGAAGCGGGTGTTGATGTCCCGGGCTTTGCCTTTCCTGATCCGATCCACCGCCGTCTTCATATTGTCGTAGATGCCGCGCCGGGGAACGCCACCGATGACACGGAAGGCATGGTTATGGGCATCGAACAGCATTTCGTGGGTCTGCAGCGGATAGGCCCGCAGGAAGAAGGCCCTGCTGTAGGAGAGTTTGAGTTGAGCAACCTGAAGTTTGGTCTTCACGCCGGCAATCACTGCCCAGTCTTCGCTCCAGTCGAACTGGAAGGCTTCGCCAGGGGCAAAGGTCAGCGGAATGAAGGTGCCGCGTCCAGTCGTCCCGGCGGCTTCCTGCTGCGCTTGGCGCCAGTTTCTGGCAAAGGCAGCGACACGGTCATAGGAGCCTTCGTAACCGAGTGCGGTGAGGTCAGCATGGATCTGTCGCAGATTGCGCCGTTGCTTGCGGTTCTTCTTCGCTTCCGTTTTTAGCCAGGTGGCTAATTTCGGTGCGAACAGATCAAGCTTGCTTGGGCTGTGTCGTTCGGGGTACTTCGATTCAACGATGCCGGTACTCAGATACTTTCGGATCGTGTTTCGGGATAACCCTGTTCGTCTGGCAATTTCACGGATGGCCATGCCATCCCGCAGGTGCCAGCGCCTGATTACGCTTAATAACGCCACGTCGATCACTCCTGATTCCCCCACTCGTTCCCGAGTAGGTCAGTGTTTATACGTGGGTCAAAATTCGATGCAAATCTCTATGGCTAGTGGGTCAGTTTTGCGTGCAAATCAACATGCGTAGTTGCCGAGGTAGGTTTCAAAGCCGGGAACGATATTGATCTTGCCGTTCGAACCGACTTTTTTGCCTTCCATGTAGTTCAGCGTGAAGTAACGCAGAATGCCTTCTTCCATGTTGTCCCAGCCGGTCGTGTGCGAACCGACGAAGGACGGGGTATGGGCGTAAGGGACCGGGTATTCCTGAGGAATGTTGCCGGCCTTCTTGGTGTTGTTGATGAAGGCATTCAAGTCGTCACCAATAACTTCCGCCATGCAGGTGGTGGAGACGGCAATCATGTCCGGCTTGTAAATCGCCTTGGCGTTTTCCAGACCGTCGATCATGTTCTTCTGACCACCGAACACGGCTGCATCTTCCGTCATCGAGTCGGAAACGCAGGAGCACGGTTCCTTGAAGTGACGGTTGAAGTAGGTGCGGAAGTAGGCGACACAGCCTTGTGAACCATGCACGTAGGGCAGGGTCTTGTGGAAGCCGGAGGCACAGAGGACAGCGCCGAGCGGCTGGCAGGCCTTGGCCGGATCGACGGTCAGGGCTTCACGTTTGAAGTTCAGATCCTGGTATTCCTTGCTGGTGGTCCAGACGAAGGTGTCCCAAACTTTTTCCGGAGCGTGCATCTCTTCAAAATTAACCCGCTTTTCAGCCAAGTTCTTTTTGTAGTCGTCGTCGCGGAACAGCGGATAACAGGGGTTAATCTTTTCTGCGGTTTGCATTTGCTATCTCCTTGCCCGCACCGCTCATTCGCGGTGTCGGGCGTCAGGTTCAAAGAGTTGGCGTTGAGGTTTTAACTCAGGCAGCCTTCTTGACTTCTTCGACAACAGCCTTCTTCCATGGCGGGACCAGATTGCCAAAGACCGGGCTGGACAAGGCGATGTCCATGTCGCGGGCAAAGATGGCGAAACCGTCGTAGCCGTGGTACGGGCCGGAGTAATCCCAGGAGTGCATCTGGCGCAGTGGAATACCCATTTTCTGGAAAATGTACTTTTCCTTGATGCCGGAGCCGACCATGTCGGGCTTCAGCTTCTTGACGAACTCTTCCAGTTCGAAACCGGTGACGTCGTCGTAGAGCAGGGTGGCATCACCCATTTCTTTGATCGTACGGTCGTAGTCATCGTTGTGGCCGAATTCGTAGCCGGTGCCGATCACTTCCATCCCGAGATCTTCGTAGGCGCCAATCACGTGACGCGGACGCAGGCCGCCGACGTAGAGCATGACCTTCTTGCCCTGCAGACGCGGTTTGTACTTGGCGATGATCTCGTCGATCATCGGCTGGTAGCGGGCGATGACGGCTGCGGTTTTTTCCTTGACGGAATCGTCGAAGAAATCAGCAATTTTCTTGAGGGATTCGATAATCTTGGTCGGGCCGAAGAAGTTGTATTCCAGGTAAGGAATGCCGTACTTCTCTTCCATGTGACGGGAGATGTAGTTCATCGAACGGTAGCAGTGCAGCAGGTTGAGCTTCACTTTCGGGGTGTTCATCATTTCAGCAATGGTGCCGTCGCCGGACCACTGGGAAACAACGCGCAGACCCATTTCCTCGAGGATGATGCGGGTTGCCCAGGCATCGCCACCGATGTTGTAGTCACCAATGATGGCGACATCGTAGGGGGTCGATTCGAAGGTGACACCGTCGCGCTTGTCGAGCACCCAGTCACGGATCGCGTCGTTGGCGATGTGGTGGCCGAGGGACTGTGAAACGCCGCGGAAGCCTTCGCAACGAACCGGAACGATGGGCTTGCCGATGGCGGCAGCGCCTTTCTTGGAGACGGATTCGATGTCGTCACCGATGAGGCCGATCGGGCACTCGGATTGAACCGAAATCCCCTTGTGCAGCGGGAAGAGCAGTTCGACTTCGTCGATCAGCTTGGCCAGCTTTTTGTCACCGCCGAAAACGATGTCTTTTTCCTGGAAATCCGAGGTGAAGTTCATCGTGCCGAAGGTATCGACGCCGGTGGTGCCGACATAGTAGTTACGACGGCCAGCGCGGGAATATTGACCGCAACCGACGGGGCCGTGCGAGATGTGGATCATGTCCTTGATCGGACCCCAGACCACGCCTTTGGAACCGGCGTAGGCGCAACCACGAATGGTCATGACGCCCGGCAGGGACTTGCGGTTGGAAGTGATGCACTTCTTGGATTGTTCAACAGTTTGATCGTTGACCGCCAGATGCTTGGTGCGGTCCTTCTTGGCTTTTTCCGGATAAACCTCAAGCACCTCGGCAATGAGGGCTTCGGTTTCTTCGCGAGACAGAGTTGTCATGTTTTCCTCCTGACGCCGCCACCAATCTGTGACCGACGTACTGGTTGAAAGTCCCTCTTCCAGTAGTGGAAGAGGGTGTTCGTCTTGCACTACTTAGGCAGCTTCAGCGGCCAGCTCGGCGGCGGTCTTGCCGACGATGGTTTCGTCTTCGACTTCCATGATGCCGAATTCCATCAGGAGTTCTTCCAGCTCTTCCATCTCGATCGGGGTCGGGATGACGAAGTTGGTGTTGTTGACGATCTTGTTGGCGAGCTGGCGATATTCGTCAGCCTGCTTGTGCTTCGGATCGTACTCAACCATGGTCATGCGGCGGATTTCAGCGTGCTGAACAGCGTTGTCACGCGGCACGAAGTGGATCATGGTGGTGCCAAGGCGACCAGCCAGGGCCATGATCAATTCGTCTTCGCGGTCCGTGTTGCGGCTGTTGCAAATCAGGCCAGCCAAGCGGACAGAGCCGGAGTTCGCATACTTCACGATACCCTTGGCAATGTTGTTGGCAGCGTACATGGCCATCATTTCGCCGGAACAGACGATGTAGATTTCCTGAGCCTTGTTTTCGCGGATCGGCATGGCGAAGCCACCACAAACCACGTCACCCAGCACGTCGTAGAACACGAAGTCGAGGTCGTCAGAGTAAGCGCCTTCTTCTTCAAGGAAGTTGATGGCGGTGATAACGCCGCGGCCGGCACAGCCGACGCCTGGCTCCGGGCCACCGGACTCAACGCACTTGATGCCGCCGAAACCGACGGAAAGGACGTCCTCGAGTTCGAGGTCTTCCACCGAGCCGGCTTCAGCCGCCAGGTGCATAACGGTGGTTTGAGCCTTTGAGTGCAGGATCAGTCGGGTTGAGTCGGCTTTTGGGTCGCAGCCAACGATCATAACTTTCTTGCCGGATTCAGCGAGTGCAGCCACCAGATTCTGGGTGGTGGTGGACTTGCCGATGCCGCCTTTGCCATAAATGGCGCATTGACGTAGTTTTGCCATGGTGTAATCTCCTTAATCTGTCAGTCGAGTTGCGAAGGAATTATTGAGAGTCGCACCTCACCTTGGCACGTTGCGTGCCAGCTCGACTGACAGACCATAATCGATTGATTTTTAAATGAAAAATAAATGTACGACGCGTGTTGTTGGGGCGGAGACTTCCGACAATTCCCCTACGTTTTGTAGGGGTGACGACAATGCGTCGAGCACAAGCGAGACAAAGCCGCTCTCAGGCGACGACAGTTTCCAATCTGACTCATTGCGAGGCAGCCACGGGCTTCAGGCCGGGGCAACTCACACAGCCTCTTTGCCTCGCGAGGCGAGACTGCCCATTAATCGTTGCAATTTGCCCGCGGTGGTTTTGGGTGGACTCACTTATCAGCGTCATCCCAGTCCACTCCTTATCGATGGCGTTGCCGAATTGCACGCCGACCTCTTCCGACGTTTGAATGCGGCGCCTGCTGCCGCCCTGGCCGATGTCTTTCGCGATTATTTGACCGTGCACTTTCGGCTCGAACGCCCGGAAGAGATTGGTTTCACCGGTTTGAAGAAAAGCCGGGCCAAGGCCAACTACGTGCGCATGATCCGCGGCTGGAGCTTTGATTCGGACAGTCGTGAGGCGGCGGTGCTCAAAGGCTGGGTTGAATCGCGTTTTGGCTTGATGCCGCGATATCACAAGCAGCCCTTGCGGGATCCATCGAGCGATGCTTATCGACGCTACATGGAAATGCGCTCGCATGGCCTGTATGGCACCAATGCCCTCGAATCACAATTTGATCTGGTTTATGCCTTCTGCCAGCTGGAGCTGGCCCTGCGGCATCCGGGGGTGAGCCATGTCATGCTCTATCGAGGAATCAATCGCATGGACGAGCACGAAGTGCTGGCTAAAGGCGAGGACGGGCGCCACGTTATTCTGCTCAACAACCTCAATTCCTTCACCTGCAGCCGGGAGCGGGCTTGCGAGTTCGGCGACTATATTGTTGCGGTCGACGTCCCTTTGACCAAGATTTTTTTCTATTGCGGTTTGTTGCCCGGTGTCCTGCAAGGTGAAGATGAGTTTTTGGGGAGGGGGGGCGTGGGTGAGGTCACATTGTCGACAATGTGATGGAGGTCGGGGAAACCCAACCCCATACAGTGCAATAATTCCACCCATGCCAGCCGATACCAACAACCCCGTTCAGCGCGTCGTCAAAATTCGCCGCGACTACAACACCTGGGTCGCCAATGAAACGCTGGAGGATTACGCGCTGCGTTTTACGCCGCGCAGTTTTCGCAAGTGGTCCGAGTTGCGCGTGGCCAATACGGCTTTTGGTGCAGCCTCCTTTCTGGTACTTGAAGCGGTGGGGGCAACGATGCTGGTCAACGCCGGCTTCATCAACGCCTTCTGGGCCATTCTGGCGACAGGGTTGATCATTTTCCTGATCGGTTTACCAATCAGCAGTATGGCTGCCAAGCACGGACTGGATATGGATTTGCTGACGCGCGGTGCTGGCTTCGGCTATATCGGTTCGACCATTACTTCGCTGATCTACGCTTCGTTTACCTTCATATTCTTCGCGCTTGAAGCGGCGATCATGGCCTATGCGCTGGAGCTTGCCTTCCACATTCCGCCAGCCTGGGGCTATCTGATTTGTGCGATGGTCGTTATCCCGCTGGTTACCCACGGTGTGACCGCCATCAGCCGCTTGCAGGCGTGGACGCAACCGCTCTGGCTGGGTCTTCTGGTGCTGCCTTATGCTTTCGTTTTCATTGAAGAGCCGCAAGCACTGAATGGACTGTGGCAATACGCCGGCGAAAAAGGTAATGGCGGTAGCTTCAACCCCCATCTTTTTGGCGCCGCGCTGACTGTCGGCATTGCCCTGGTGACGCAGATGGGCGAACAGGTCGATTACCTGCGCTTCATGCCGGAACGTACCGCCGCCAATCGCAAACGCTGGTGGCTGGCAGTGGTGATAGGTGGCCCCGGCTGGGTGGTGCCGGGCATCCTGAAAATGCTGGGTGGCTCGCTGCTCGCCTGGCTGGCCTTGCGCAATGGTGTGCCGTCCGACAAGGCGGTGGACCCGAATCAGATGTACCTGATCGGTTTCTCGCATGTCTTTGACAATACGACGCTGGCAATCGCTGCAACGGCGCTGTTTGTCGTTGTTTCCCAACTCAAGATCAACGTCACCAACGCCTATGCCGGCTCGTTGGCCTGGTCCAACTTTTTTTCCCGGCTGACACACAGTCATCCCGGCCGTGTGGTCTGGGTTGTTTTCAATACGCTGATTGCGTTGCTGTTGATGGAGTTGAACGTCTTTCAGGCGCTCGGGCAGGTGCTCGGGCTGTATTCCAATATTGCGATTTCCTGGATGGCGGCTGTCGTTGCCGATCTGGTAATCAACAAGCCGCTGGGGTTGTCGCCACCGGGCCTCGAATTCAAGCGTAGCAATCTTTACGACATCAACCCGGTGGGAGTCGGTGCGATGGGCATTGCCTCACTGCTCTCGATTGCCGCTTTTGTTGGACTGTTGGGGGCTGAGATTCAACCTTATGCCTCATTCGTTGCCTTGTTCACTGCTTTTCTGGTTTCACCACTGATCGCCTGGGTAACTGGCGGTCGCTACTATCTGGCTCGTCCCAAACAGATTGTTTCGGTCAACGCCCAAAAATGCGTCATTTGTGAGCGCGATTACGAAGGTGAGGATATGGCGCATTGTCCGGCCTACCAGGGGCCGATCTGCTCGCTATGCTGCTCGCTTGATGCCCGTTGCCACGATCTTTGCAAGCCCGAGGCCAATCTGACGGCGCAATGGAACGCGGTGTTGCGCCGCCTGCTACCGGCGGTGGTTTTGCCCTATCTGGAAACCGGTTTAGGTCATTATTTGCTCCTGATGACTGGCATGGTGCCGCTGCTCGCACTGGTCTTGGGCGTGCTTTATACCCACGAACTGCTTTCTCTGGGTGCCGATCAAACCGTCCTGATCGCCGCCTTGCGCGACAGCTTTATCAAGGCCTTTGCTGCGCTGCTTTTGCTTTCTGGCGTCGGTGCCTGGTGGATGGTGTTGACTCAGCAAAGCCGCAAAGTGGCGCAGGAAGAGTCGAATCGCCAGACCCAGTTGCTGATGCAGGAAATAGAATCACATCAGCGTACCGACGAGCAATTGCAGAAGGCCAAACAGCTTGCCGAGCAGGCCAATCAGGCGAAAAGCCGTTACATCACGGCGATCAGCCACGAACTACGAACGCCGCTCAACAGCATTCTGGGCTATGCGCAAATTCTCGACGCTGATGAGAACATTCCGCCGCAGCGCAAACAGGCGGTCAGCGTGATCCGGCGCAGTGGCGATCATTTGTTGTCGGTGATTGAAGGCACGTTGGATATAGCCCGAATTGAAGGTGGCAAGCTGACGCTGGAAGTCAAAGCGCTGGATTTTCCTGATTTCATGCAGCAGATTGTCGGCATGTTTGAATTGCAGGCACGCAACAAAGGCCTGTCATTTGAATATCGGCCAATCGGTGAAATTCCCCCCGTGGTGCGTGGTGACGAACGGCGTTTGCGCCAGATTCTGATCAACGTGCTGGGCAATGCGGTCAAATTTACCGTGCGTGGCGGCGTCACCTTTCAGCTCGAATGCCGGCGAGACATGGCAGTTTTCGAAGTTCGCGATACCGGCCCCGGTATTCCCGCGAGCGATCTCGAGCGAATTTTCGAGCCATTCGTCCGTGGTAGTACCGTGCAGGCAGGCGGTAGTGGCGTTGGCCTGACCATTGCTCGCATGCTGACCGACCTGATGGGTGGCGAGATGCAGGTCAGCAGTACGCCGGGCGAAGGCACGCTGTTTCGTATTCGTCTGTTTCTCCCGCAGGTGCATTCGGCGCAGGCCGCCAGCGAATTGCCGCGCGCCAATCGCGTCGGTTATGTCGGTATCCGCCGTCGTATTCTGGTGGTTGATAATGAAAAGGTTGATCGTGACATGCTGCAAAGTGTCCTTGATCCGCTCGGTTTTCAGGTTGAACAGGCAGCCAGCGGCTACGAGGCCTTGCAGATCATTCCGCGTTTTGCCCCGCACCTGGTCTTCATGGATCTAGGCATGCCCGGTATTGACGGTTGGGAAACCATACGCCGCATCCGTAGACAGTCGCTGACCGATGCCCATATCGCCATCCTCTCCGCCAATGCCTTCGACAAGGGGTTGGAAAACGATGCCGGGGTAGTAGCTGAAGACTTTATCGTCAAACCACTAAGGGTCAATGAACTGCTCACTTGGATCGGTCGCAAGCTGCAACTTGACTGGGTGCTGGCCGAGACGCCTGTCGTTGCAGCGTCAATTGCTGAACCTTTGCCGCTGATCGCGCCGGACGCCGAACATCTGGCTGCGCTCGAAGAGGTGATCAATCTCGGCTACCTGCGCGGCATCCTCAATAAACTGGGCGAAATCGAGCGCCTGGGGGCAGAACATGCCGAATTCGTCCGTGTGCTGCGCGAACTGGCGCGCCAGTTCCAGTTTGACGCCATGAAAGAAATCCTGCGAAAAAAGGGTCAGAAATGAATGTAAACCGCGCCCCGAAGGAAGTCCCCTTGCGGGACAACCTTTCGGAAATTGTCCTGATCGTAGATGACATTCCGGAAAATCTCTCGCTGCTGCACGACGCGCTGGATGAAACCGGCTACACCGTGCTCGTCGCCACCAACGGCGAATCCGCTTTGCAGCGGGCGCGCCTCAGTTTGCCGGACGTCATTCTGCTCGACGCCCTGATGCCGGGGATGGACGGCTTCGAAGTCGCGCGCCGTCTGAAAGCAGACTTCGCCACCCAGCACATTCCCATCGTTTTCATGACCGGGCTGACTGAAACTGAACACGTGGTTGCCGCCTTTGCCGCCGGCGGCGCTGATTATGTGACCAAGCCGATTCGCCCGCCGGAAGTGCTGGCGCGCATCGCTGCACACATGATGAATGCCCGCCAGATGAAGCAGGCACGCAGCGCGCTGGACGCCTTCGGCCAGGCCACCGTGGCGGTACGTGCCGTCGACGGAAAGCTGGTCTGGCAAACCCCGCTCGCCCGCAAATTGCTCAAGGACTACTTCGCCAACCCCGAAGAGGTGGCGCCGGAGGAGTTGCTGGCCTGGATCCGCGATGCCAATCAGGCGCGCCGTTGCAACCGCGAACCGCGCCCGTTGCTTGTCGCCCAAGGCAATCGCCGCCTGCTGGCTTCTTTTCACGATCAAACCGGCGATGAAGAATGGCTGGTTGTGCTGCGTGAAGAGAACGACGCTTCCGCCATCGAATCACTGATCGCCGCCTTCCGCTTGACCCAGCGCGAAGCCGAAGTGCTTTACTGGGTCGTGCAGGGCAAGACCAGCAACGATATTGGCGACATCCTCGGCAACAGTCCGCGCACGGTTAACAAACATCTCGAGCATGTATTCGAAAAGCTCGGCGTCGAAACCCGCACGGCGGCGGCCAATCTGGCGCTGGGGAAAATGCGCGGAACTTAGCGTCGACCGTGAATTAGTTACTCCCACAAGCGCGCGGTCTGGCATTTACTTGTCACCAGCGCGTAATTTTCGGGAGCACGGCGATGAACGTCATCTATAGCAGCAAACATTTCTGGATCCTTTCCTATCCGGAACAGCAGGGTTTCGAGTTGTTCGACAAGTACCACCTGCGCACGCTGTTTCTCGACGGCGCCTCAGCGCAGAATTTCCGGCATGCCATGGAGGAAATTCCGGAAAGCCAGCGCAATGAGGAAGAGTTTGATGCCTGGCTTGATGGTCTTTGCGACGAGAACGCTCAACCCATCGTTTTTCACTGATTTTTCCGCATTATCGGCAGCAATCAGCGCATCCCGCCATAGTCCTCGGCCAGTCGGTCATAGTGCGGGTGCGCTTTGCTTTCCAGCAAGGCGTCGGCGTACCATTCGCGCATGGCCGGGTGGGCCAGCATGGTGTCGCGATAGCTGGCGGCAAGGGGCGGCAGGGCTGCGTTATAGATGTGCAGGCGCCAGACCAGCGGGGCAAACATCGCATCGGCCACACTGAAGGCACCGAACAGGTAAGGGCCATCGGCCGTTGCAAACTGCGTGCGCGCCTCTTCCCAGATTTCAATGACGCGGTCGATGTCGCGCTGGACTTCGGTTGAAGCAGGCTTGCCCTTCAGCTTGAACTTCAGGTTCATCGGCATCGCCGTTCTCAACGGCACAAAACCGGCATGCATTTCCGCCGAGATGCTGCGCGCGCGCGCCCTGGCACGGGCATCGGCCGGCCACATGGCTGGGTAGCGTTCGGCCAGGAACTCGGCAATGGCAATGCTTTCCCAGACCTGAAAGCCGTCTTCATGCAGGCTGGGCACGCGGGCATTGCCGGCCAGCGGCTTGAGCACCGGGTTGTAGTCGCGCCCAGCCACCGAAACCATGTGTTCCCGAAAAGGAATGGAAAAATGCTTGAGCAGCAGCCAGGCGCGCAGGGACCAGGATGAGTAGTTCTTGTTGCCGATATAAAGATCAAACATGGGATTCTCCTCGAATCAATTGGGTCCTGAACGGCTGATGCAGCCACCGTTGCAAGATTAGCAAAAGGTAGTAAATCATGGTGGGCAGACGGCGATCATGAGCTGCCGCCGCAAGCGTCAGTACGCCCTGGCCTTCGACCAGGATGCACCCGCTGTCGCAGATCGCCTGTTCGCCGGGTGAAAGATAGTGGTCAATGCCTTCGACACCCGCCGTTAACCAGATTCGGCCCTGTTCGCAACGGATCGCCAGGCGTTCACGTCCATCAACGCGCAGCACTTCGCCGGGGTAGAGCAGGAAACGGGCGTATGTCACGATGACTCTCATACGGATTGCATGGGCAAAATGTACGCTACGGCAGGACAAGGGAAAAGCGATTTGAATTCCGCTTAAGCGTTAGAATTTCTAACATGAAAAATATGCCACCATTACCCGCTTTGCGCGCCTTCGAAGCCGTTGCCCGCCTCGGTAGCGTGGTTCAGGCAGCCGACGAATTGCATGTCACGCATGGCGCCATCAGCCAGCAATTGCGTTCGCTGGAGGAATATCTCGGGCTAAGCTTGTTCTCGCGCAAGGGCAAACGCCTGGTCATCACCGACGATGGCCGCATTTACGCGCTGCGCCTGCGGATGGCTTTGGGCGACATCGCCAAGGCAACCGGCGATGTGCTTTCCCTGCCGCGCAGTGATGAGTTGATTATCGCTGTCGTGCCATCCTTCGCCTGTCATTGGCTGATACGCCGTCTGCCCGGCTTCATGGCGGCGCACCCTGACCTTAAGCTGACTTTGCGCGCCAGCCTGGAATTGGTCGATTTTTCCATTGACCGCGTCGATGCTGCTATCCGTATGGGGCCGGGCGGCTGGGAGGCGACTTCGCAGACCGCACTTTTTGTGGACGATATGGTGGCGGTTGCTTCACCGAGCTTCAACGGCGGTCGGTTGCCCGGCACGCCCGCAGAAATCATGGCCGCACCGCTGGTACGTTCGGTCGAAAGCTGGAGCCACTGGCTGAGTGCCGCCGGGCTGCCCGACATGGTGCTGAGCGGGCCGGTTTATACCGATTCGAATCTGGTGCTGGAAGCGCTGCGCCAGGGGCAGGGTGTGGCGCTGACGCGTCGTTTGCTGGTCCATGATGCCGTGCTCAGGGGCGAACTGGTGCAGCTTTCGCCTATCGCCGTAGCGCACCAGAACCCATATTGGCTGGTCTGGCCGATGCGCAGCCACGGCACTGCCAAACTGGTCGCCTTCAGCGAATGGTTGAAGGCGGAAGTCGCCAGCTATCTCGCGCAAATCCGCTGAAGATTCAGGCGCTCAGCGCAAGGCTCGCCCACAGGTGGGCAGCGACCAGCGCCCGCCATGGCGAGAGTGGCTCCAGCCAGGCCCTGGCTTCCGCTTCGCCCATCTTTTCCGGGTTGCCGGGCAGCATTTGCAAGGCGCGGCGAACCGCGACATCGCCATGCAGCGAACCGTCGAGCCAGCCAAAGCCGCGCAACAGGGTGTAATTGACCGTCCACGGTCCAATCCCGCGTATGCCCAGCAGGCGTTCGCGGAGCAGATCGACCGGCGGGTTATCCAGCCATTCGTCAAGCGGCAATTCGCCAGCCAGCACCCGGGCGCTGACGCTGATCAGGGTTTGCGCTTTGCTCGCCGAGAAACCGGCGGCGCGCAAATCCACTTCGCTCAAGGCGGCCAGGCGGCTAGCATCGGGATAACAGGCGAGGCCGCCCGAATGCACCAGTCCGGCTGCCTTGATCATCTTGCGCCGGATCGAGACGGCCGCACTGACACTGATCTGCTGGCCGATGATGGCCCAGGTCAGTGCCTCGAACGGGCTTGCTGCCAGCGGCACGCGCAGGCCGGCCTGACGGGCGATCAAGGCGCCCAGTTGCGGGTGCCGGGCATGGGCTTTTTCAAATTCGTCGACGGGCTGAGTCAGTCCCAGCATGCGCCGGACGTGGCGGGCGAGGTTATCTGCATCGGTTGCGGTTAACGCGCCATCGAGCGATATTTTTACCGCCACTGTTTGATCTGGCAGAAAGTGCACGCTCAGGCAAGCCGCGTGGCCCTCCCAGACCAGCCCCTTGTGCAGCGAATCGGTGTCGACCCGCTCAGAAAATGCCAGGGCATCGCGTTGGTGGAATTTGAGGATATCGGCTAGGCGAAAGCCAGCCGGTAATTCCAGAGTGCAGGTTTGGGTCGCAGCAGCCATCAGCGTGCCTTGCGAAAAGTCAGGTTCAATCGGCAGGCGCCGACTATAGGATGTTCGCCGGCTTTCAGCGCCAGCACGCCATGATAGCGAAGTCGGTCCGGTCCGCCCCAGACGACCACGTCGCCATGGGTCAGCGTGACGCGAGTTGCTGTTACCGAGCGTTGCAGGCCGCCAAACTGGAATACCGCCGGCAGGCCGAGTGAAACGGAAACAATGGGCTGGGTCTGGTCGCGCTCGTCCTTGTCCTGATGAAGCGACATCTTTGCGCCGGGTTGATAGCGGTTGATCAGGCAGGCATCGGGTGCGAAGCCGGAAAAACCGGCCGCGGCTGCCGCTGCTTCGGCCAGGCGGCTGAAGGTGGCTGGCATCGGCGGCCAGGGCTGGCCACTTTCCGGGTCGTTTGGCTGATAGCGATAGCCTGACTGGTCGGTGACCCAGCCTGTTGTGCCGCAATTGCTCATTGCCACCGACATGCGAAAACCGCCCGGCGTCAGCATCTGGCGAAATGGCGCCGCGGCGACAATCTTGCCGATTTCGCCGTACAGGGTTTCCGCCTCGCTGGCGGCGAATCCGCGCAGCACGAGACTGCCAGGTCCGAGGCGTTCCGTCCAAGTTGTGGTTGCGCCGGCATGGCTCAACAAGTCCAGATTCAAGATTCGGCCTCCCTGTTCAGCAGGGCGCGCTTGCGTGCTACGCCCCAGCGATAGCCGGACAGCGCGCCATCATTGCGCAGCACGCGATGACAGGGAATTGCCACGGCCAGGGCATTGGCAGCACAGGCACCGGCGACGGCACGGGCCGCCCTGGGCGCGCCGATGCGCCGGGCGAGTTCGCTGTAACTGACCATAGAGCCGGCCGGGATGGCGCGCAGGGCAAGCCAGACGCGTTGCTGGAAAGCGGTGCCGCGAATGTCGAGTGGCAGATCGAGTCCGATCTGCGGTGCTTCGACAAAGCCGACAACCTGCGCCACCCAAGCCTCGAAGCCGGCATCACCGCCGATCAGCGTTGCCTTGGGAAAACGGTCCTGCAGGTCGTGCGCTAAGGCCTGCGGGTCGTCGCCCAATAAAATGGCGCAAATTCCTTTGGCGCTGGCCGCCACCAGAATAACGCCGAGCGTGCACTGGCCAATGGCAAAGCGGATTTGCGTATTGTTGCCGCCGGCCCGGTAGTCGCCAGGCGTCATGCCAAGCTGACTGGCCGACTGCTCGTAAAAGCGTCCGCTGGTGTTGTAGCCGGCGTTGTAAATGGCTTCAGTCACAGTTTTGCCCGGCACCAGTTCCGCCTTGAGTCGCTGGCTACGCCGGGCGCTGGCATAGGCTTTCGGCGTCAGCCCGGTCACTGTCTTGAACAGGCGGTGCAGATGGTAGGTGCTGAGGCCGGCATGCTCCGCCAGTTGCTGCAGGGTAGGGGGCGTCGCGCTGTCATCGATCAGCCGGCAAAGTTCGGCGATGCTGGCTGCCTGGCGCTCGGCCAGTGGTGGCTGTTTGGGTTGGCAACGCAGGCAGGGGCGGAAACCGGCGCCTTCGGCTGTTGCGGTCGACGGAAAAAAGCGGACGTTTTCCGGGCGCGGCGGGCGTGCCGGACAAGTGGGGCGGCAATAGACGCCGGTGGTGGTCACGGCGTAGAAAAACTGACCTTCCGCTGCCGGGTCACGAGCTAGAAGAGCAGCCCAGCGCGGGTCGTTCAGGGTGACGCTGGCTGGTTGGCGGGCTTGGTTCGATTTCATGGCTGTCCTTTTTAACATGAAGCACCCCAAGGATGCTTCATGAAGGGGGTGCGGTCGACAGCCAAAATATCGTGTTTTTTTTTAACAACAACACTCCGAATCTTGCTTTTGAATTCAACTTTGATACGCCTGCGTAATCTGTACGCAATCTAACGTATTTCTCCCGGGAAACCCCGGACGTAATCTGGCGCTGCACTGCAACAACGCAGACCAGATTCCCCAACGTCCAAGGAGCTTCCATGAGCAATCGTCGTAACTTCATCAAGGCAACAGTCCTATCCGCCGCCCTCGCTTCCATCGGCATGACGGCCCACGCCGCCGACACCATCAAGGTTGGCGTGCTGCATTCCCTGTCCGGCACCATGGCCATTTCCGAGACCGCGCTCAAGGAAACCGTGCTGATGACCATTGAGGAAATCAACAAGGCCGGCGGCGTCATGGGGCAGAAACTCGAGCCGGTCGTTGTCGACCCGGCTTCGAACTGGCCGCTGTTCGCCGAAAAGGCCCGCCAGCTGCTGACCAAGGACAAGGTCGCCGTCACCTTCGGCTGCTGGACTTCGGTGTCCCGCAAGTCCGTGCTGCCGGTGTACAAGGAACTGAACGGCCTGCTCTTCTACCCGGTTCAGTACGAAGGTGAAGAACTTGAGAAGAACGTTTTCTACACTGGCGCTGCGCCCAACCAGCAAGCCATCCCCGCTGTTGAATACCTGATGTCAAGGACGGCGGCGAAGCAAAGCGCTTCGTGCTGCTCGGCACCGACTACGTCTATCCGCGCACCACCAACAAGATCCTGCGCGCCTTCCTGAAATCCAAGGGCGTGGCTGACGCCGACATCATGGAAGACTACACGCCGTTCGGCCACAGCGATTACCAGACCATCATCGCCAAGATCAAGAAGTTCGCTTCTGAAGGCAAGAAGACTGCCGTGGTTTCTACCATCAATGGCGACTCCAACGTGCCGTTCTACAAGGAATTGGGCAACGCCGGCCTGAAGGCCACCGATGTGCCGGTCGTCGCCTTCTCGGTCGGCGAAGAGGAACTGCGCGGCGTCGATACCAAGCCGCTGGTCGGCCACCTGGCTTCGTGGAACTACTTCATGTCGCTGAAGAACCCGGAAAACGACAAGTTCGTGAAGCTCTACCGTGACTGGGCCAAGAAAGCCAAACTGCCTAACGCCGACAAGGTTGTGACGAACGACCCGATGGAAGCCACCTACATCGGCATCCACATGTGGAAGCAGGCTGTCGAGAAGGCCAAGTCCACCGATACCGACAAGGTTATCGCCGCCATGGCCGGCCAGACCTTCAAGGCACCGAGCGGTATTACCTCGATGATGGACGAAAAGAACCACCACCTGCACAAGTCCGTGTTCATCGGCGAAGTTAAGGCTGATGGCCAGTTCAACGTCGTCTGGAAGACGCCTGGCCCGGTCAAGGCCCAGCCGTGGAGCCCGTACATCACCGGCAACGACAAGAAGAAGGACGAGCCGGAAATGAAGTAATCTGGATCAATCTGTCAGTCGCAAACGACGGGGGCTTCGGCCCCCGTTTTTTGTTGACGGGGGGAGGGGGCTGGTTTTGATACTCGGAAGAAACCCCTCGGCCTCCCCTTGTCCCCCAAGGGGACTTCCTTCGGGGCGTCAGGGGAGGAGCAAACCGGCAAGGCACATTGAACTCCCTCCCCTGAAAAGGGGAGGGCCGGGGAGGGGTTTGAATGTCAAATAGTCGAGCGCGACAGAAACGCGTCGATGCCTCACCGACTACGCAATTCCGCGTATTTCGGCGGCGCAGCGGCGCGCCTAAGCTGGCAGAATTGCATTCGTCTGCCCACCATGTTCGCCAACCTGCACCAACTATCGCACCATGCCGCCTGGCGCCGCCAGCTGGAGATGATTCTCGAGTCGACCGGTGAAGGCATTTATGGGATCGATCTCAACGGGCGCTGCATCTTCATCAACGAAGCCGGCGCCGAGATGCTCGGCTACACCCCGGATGAAGTGCTCGGTCGCTCGATGCACTACCTGATCCATCACTCGCATGCCGACGAAACCCTGATGCCGGTGCATGAATGCCGTATCTACAAGGCTTTCAAGGAGGGCCACGGCGTCCGCGTCGACGACGAAGTGCTGTGGCGGCGCGAGGGCAGCAGCTTCCCGGCCGAATACGCCTCCTACCCGATCCGCGATGGCGACACGGTGGTGGGCGCCGTCGTCACCTTCAGCGACATCACCGAGCGCAAGCGCACCGAAAAACTGCTGCAGGAAGCCCACGACCAGCTGGAAAAGCGCGTTCGCGAGCGCACTGCCGAACTGACGGCCGCCCATGACCACCTGCGCCAGTCGCACGAATCGCTGCGCCGCCTGTCGGCCCACCTGAACACCGTGCGCGAGGAAGAACGCCGGCACATCGCGCGCGACATTCACGATGATCTCGGCGCTTCATTGACCGCCCTGCAACTGGAAATGAACTGGCTGCGCCAGCGCCTCGGCGACGATGCCGCGATGCGCGACAAGCTCGACGGCATGCTGGACATCGGCAGCCACGCCATGCAGGCCGTGCGCCGCATCCTCAACGACCTGCGCCCCGGCGTGCTCGATCACCTCGGCCTGTGGGCGGCGCTGGAAAGCCTGCTGCTCGACTTCCAGAAACGCTCCGGCCTCAATTGCCGTTACACCTGCACGCCGGAAATCGAACGCTGCCGCCTTGGCCGCGATGCCGAAATCGCGCTCTACCGCATCGTCCAGGAAGTGCTGACCAACGTCACCCGCCACGCGAAAGCCACGCAGGTCCAGCTCGACGCCCACGCCGACGGCCGCGACCTCGTTCTCAGCATTGCCGACAACGGCCTCGGCATGCGCGTCCCGCCGCAACCCACCTCCTTCGGCCTGCTCGGCATGCGCGAACGGACGCTGGCGCTGGGCGGCACGCTCAATATCGTCAGCAGCCCCGGCGACGGCACGCGCGTCGTGCTGCGCCTGCCCAACGCCATCGCCTGAAACGCCATGACCACCCTCCTGATCGTCGACGACCACATGATCATCCGCCGCGGCCTGCGGCAGATCCTCTCCGAAAACCCGGCCATCGGTGACATCCACGAGGCCGAAGACGGCCCGACAGCACTGCGCCTGCTGCGCTCAACGCCGGTCGATGTCGTGCTGCTCGACATCGCCCTCGGCGAACGCGACGGGCTGGACGTCCTGAAAACCCTGCACGGCGAATTCCCGCGCCTGGGCGTGATCATGCTGTCGGTGTACCCGGAGAACCAGTTCGCCCTGCGCGCCATGCGCGGCGGCGCCCACGCCTACCTGAACAAGGGCTGCAGCCCGGACATCCTCTTCGCGGCCATCGCCAAGGTGGCCAGCGGCGGCCTCTACATCACCCCAGCTGTCGCCGAACTGCTCGCCCATGATCTGCGCGGCGATGCCGACGGCGAAAAGCCGCCGCACGAAGCCCTCTCCAACCGCGAATTCCAGGTCCTGCAACTGCTCGCCCAGGGCCGCAGCGTCGGCCAGATCGCCCAGCAACTGACGCTCTCGGCCAACACCATCTCGACCTACCGGGCGCGCATCTTCGAAAAGCTGAGCCTGCACAACCCGGCCGACCTGTTCAGCTACGCCGCCCGGCATCGGCTGACAACCTAGCCGGGCGGAATTTAATTTTTGGCCGTTTTTTCCGGTTGACCGTAGCAGGCAAGTAATCGGCTACTCAATGCCTGATTAATCATCACCGCTGGCAAAGCTGCAGGAAATTAATTGCATACAAACCATACTGTGTAATTCAACTATACAAACTATGTACTGTTAAATTAATATACAGTCGTTGATATGTAATCTGTTCGCTGCATGAATCGCGGAGGCACGATGATTTACCCGATCAAGACACTGAGCCAGCTGCCCCTGGTCCTCAAGGCTTTCCGCAAGGAAAGGGGCCTGACGCAGGCGGTGCTGGCCGAAAAACTGGGCATCACTCAGCAAAGCTACGCCGCCTTCGAAGCCAACCCGGCGGCAGCGAATCTGGAGCGCCTGTTCACGGTATTGCGCTTGCTGGATGTCGACATTTCGCTCGCCAAAAGCGGATCACCCCTGAACACGCTGAGCGAACCGGAAGTACAGCCCTACGACCAAGCCTCGCCAGCAGCAGTTCCGCGCAAGCTCGCCGCCACGAAAGCCGCACGCGAACCGGCGAGCCAGCAAGCCGCGCCCACCATGCCGACGAAGAAGCGGGAAAGCTGGTAAGCATGGGACGCCGCGCCAAGACCCAGCGCCTCAACATCTGGATGAACGGCCTCCCGGTCGGCTACTGGGGAGACCGGCCGTCAGGGCGAGCATCTGGCCTATTTCGACGACTGGCTGGCCGACCACAGGGCCGCCCGCTCTCTTTGTCGCTGCCCTTCCTGCCCGGCAATACCGCCCATCGCGGCGAAGGGGTCGGCAACTACTTCGACAACCTGCTACCCGACAGCGACGCCATCCGTCGCCGTCTGGCACAGCGCTACGGCGCAGGCGGCACCGATGCCTTTCAACTGCTGCGCAAGCTGGGGCGCGATTGCGTCGGGGCGATCCAACTCCTGCCGGATAACGAAACCCCGACCGACATCTACGAAATCCATGGTCAGGCTTTGAGCGAGGCCGACATCGCCGAACGGCTGCGCAACACCACCGCCGCGCCGGCACCGGGCATGCACGACGACGGCGATCTACGCCTCTCCATCGCCGGCGCCCAGGAAAAAACCGCCCTGCTGCGCCAGGACGACCAATGGCTGCTGCCGCAGGGCAGCACGCCGACCACGCACATCTTCAAACTGCCGCTCGGCCTGGTCGGCAACATGCAGGCCGACATGCGCACCTCCGTCGAAAACGAATGGCTGTGCGCGAAGATCGCCGCCGCCTTCGGCATCCCCGTCGCGCCGTGCGACATCGGCGTTTTCGAAGACCAGAAAGTCCTCGTCGTCGAACGCTTCGACCGCACCCCCGCCAGCGACGGCAGCTGGATCGTCCGCCTGCCGCAGGAAGACATGTGCCAGGCCACCGGCACCTCACCGCTGCGCAAGTACCAGTCCGAAGGCGGGCCGGGCATCGCTGCCATCATGGCTCTGCTGCTCGGCTCGGAAACCGCCGAGCAGGACCGGACCAACTTCTTCAAAGCCCAGATCGTCTTCTGGCTGCTCGCCGCCCCAGACGGCCACGCCAAAAACTTCAGCATTGCCCACCGCTCCGGCGGCCGCTACCGCGCCACGCCCATCTACGACGTGCTCTCGGCCCACCCCATCATCGGCACCGGCAAACAGCAGATCGCCCCGCAAAAAGCCCGCCTCGCCATGGCCGTGCGCGGCAGCACCAACCACTACCTGATCGACAAGATCCACCGCCGCCACTGGCTAGCCCAGGCCCAACAAGTCGGCCTCGGCGCCGCCAGCGCAGAACGCCTGATTGAAGAAGTCCTCGCTGGCGTGGACGGAGTAATCGATAAAGTCAGCCAACAATTGCCAGCCGGCTTTCCGCCAGACGTGGCCGACACAATTCTCTCCGGCCTGCGCTGTCAGGCGGCCCGACTGATGGAATAGCACAATCCAACAAAACTTTCCGCCATCATGGCGCTGCCTGGGTGGGTGAAACAAATTTGAATTTTGGCCGATTTTTCCGGTTGACCGCAGCAGGTCGGAAATCCATTTTGGTTTGGCGTTTGTTTACAAAAAACGGAGACTTCGGCAAATACTTCGGAATAAAGATCGGCTAAATTTTTATTAAAACAATCTGTAACCAATTGATCCAACGTGTTTATAATCGGAAATTATATCGGCAGAAAACGAGGCAAAAAAGTGGTTGATTTTTACGACGATCCCGTCCAGATGGAGCCGCTGGTGATAGACGGATCGCGCCCCGTTTACAACTCGCTCATCGGACTCGCGCACGAGCTTTCCGAGGCTTCTGCATGCCTCGACGCCACACTCGTTCCCTCGACTGCACGAAGCCTTTCCGCGCTGGTCGAGAACATGAACTGCTACTACAGCAACCTGATCGAAGGGCACAAGACACTTCCAATCGATATCGAGGCAGCGCTCCAACAGGCAACCGAGAGGGCTGACCAGAAGGACTTGCAGAGCCTCGCGTTCGCCCACATTGAAGCGGATCGGTGGGCAAGGCAGCAGCGTCTCACCGAGGACACGCTTCGTCCCTTCCTGCTCGACGTACATCGAGTGTTCTGCCAGCATTTGCCCGAAGACCTCCTGCGGCTCAGCGACGACTCAATCATGACGCCGGGTGAATTTCGACCCACCAACAAGGAGGTGCAGGTTGGCAGACACCTCGCGCCGAAAGCCGAAACCCTTGGGCGCTTCCTTGAGCGCTACACAAAGGTCTATGGACAGCGACTTGAATGGGCCAAAAAGGACGGAATATCGAAGCTCGACGGGATCGTCGCCGCTTTCGCTGCTCACCATCGCCTGGCTTGGATTCACCCATTTCTGGACGGCAACGGACGTGTCGCTCGTATCACCCTTGACGCAATGCTTCGCGAATGCGGCGTCAATGGCAGCTGCTTATGGTCCATGTCGCGAGGCTTCGCGAAGACCTCCGAGGATTACAAGGCGAAGTTGGCTAATGCAGATCAGCCACGAATGGGGGATCTGGACGGTCGCGGCAACCTTTCAGAGAAGCGGCTTGCCGAGTTCATCGAATACTCGCTGAGGACTGCCGTCGATCAAGCCAAGTACATGGGCAGCATGTTCGCCCTCGAAAACTTCCAGGCCCGCGTTGAAGGCTATTTCAATCGCGTCCGCTTTGACTTGAAACCGGAGAGTGCTTATCTATTCCTTCACGCCTTCAGATTAGGAGAGTTCGAACGAGGGGAAGCGAGTCGAATTACCGGCCTCTCCGAGAGAGTCGCCAGAGATGTACTCGGCCGACTCCTGGCCGAGGGCTTACTGTTGTCCGACACGCCAAAGGGGCGGGTCCGCGTGGGATTCCCTGTCCACGCGCTTGGCTCACTGCTGCCGAACCTCTACCCGGCAGGAGACGTGGACATCACACCTGAGCAATTGAGGCGCCTCATAGGCGTCGCCAAGCAGAAGATCGTGAAACCCTCGCAACGGACATAGCGGCGCTAACCGAAGCGTAGGCGCAGCTTTCGGAAACCAAGCCGAAGGGGCAAGCAAAGCGCAAACCCTTACCCCCCAAGTTACCGCACCGAGATTCACCACAAGCCGGAATCGACCAGCTACGCCGCCCGGCATCGGCTGACCTGGCAATTCCATTTTTGGCCTTTTTTTGGAGTCGACCGCAACAGGCCCAATATATTGAGGCACTTCTATCGCCGGCACAAAAATATTGCACCATAACGCAATACTGAAATTATTGTTATTGCTCTATAATGCAATAATAAATAACTTAACATTGCATCAGGGTGCAAAAAATGGCCGCCAACTTCGCCGAACTCAAGCTCCGCCAACTCGACGCCACACTTAGTCGCTGGCGCGCCGCCGATTTGCCGCCGCGCCCCCCGGCCGGTTGGCTGAAAACCATCCGCGAAGCGCTCGGCATGACGGCGACCCATCAGGCAAAACGCTCGGTGTTACCACTTCCACCGTCACCCGCCTCGAAACCTCGGAAGCCGACGACACCATCAGCCTCGCCACCTTGCGCCGTGCCGCCGAAGCCCTGGGCTGCGAACTGCAATACGCGCTGGTGCCCAAGCAGTCGCTGACCGACACACTGGAGGCACGCGCCACCGCCCTGGCACGCCAGCAGATGGCCACCATCAGCCACAGCATGGCACTGGAAGCCCAGGCCACCTCGCGCGAAACCGTCGAGGCACAAACCCGCGCCCTGGCCGACAGCCTGCTCAAAGGTTCGCGTCGCGCGCTGTGGCGGGAAAGCTGAGCCAATGGCAGCCCAATCAACCGTCAACCTCGACTACCCGCCCGGCGCCACGCCGCTCGATGCTGACGAACTGGCCAGCCTGATCCCCGGCCATCTCACCACGCAGGCCGAGCTAAACGAATGGGAACAACTCAACATCGGCGAAGGCGACAAGTGGGCGCGCAAACAGCGCAAGGACATCCTCAGCGAAACCTTCATGCGCCAACTCCACCGGCAGATGTTCGGCGAAACCTGGAAGTGGGCCGGCGAGTTTCGCAAGTCCGACAAGAACATCGGCGTCGATTGGCTGCACATCGGTGTTGAGCTCAAAAAACTGCTCGACGACGTGCGCTACCAGATCGACCATGCCACCTTTACGGCCGATGAAATCGCCATCCGCTTCCATCATCGCCTCGTGGCCATCCACGCCTTTCCCAACGGCAACGGCCGTCACGCCCGGATGATGGCCGACCTGCTCGTCGAAAAACTAGGCCATCCACGCTTCAGTTGGGGAAGCCGCAGCCTGGCAGAAGGCAACCTAACCGACGCCACCCCGATCCGGCGCAATTACATCACCGCCCTGCAAGCAGCCGACGCCCGCGACATGGCGCCTTTGCTGGCCTTTGCGCGTAGCTGACGGGAAAACGAAATTGGGTCGGCGCTGCGGACTCGATTAAATCAATAGCCCCCACTCTGCGCATTGACTATTTAAAATAATTTGTCTCCGACCCCATTGACCATATTTAAATCGCCCTAAGTATTTCCGTCTGCCTCGTGACCTGCCAATTTAATAGATTTTTAAATAGTTTTGTGCCAGAAAACTTTAATAAATCGAATGATGCAATGAGAAGGTCTTCCACGCAATCTGCATTTTGCAATAGCTTATTTTTGCTATCTAATCCATTCTTGGAGACCAATAGCAGCAACTGAGATATATCATGGCCATTCACTAATTCAATGGCGGGGTGGTTTTCATCAGCAATCTCTTTTAGCTTTTCCTTTATTACTTCGCGACAGGAGACGACAGTACCCCGATTCTTTGAATATTCGACTACTGTATTGATCATTATCTCGTCACCAAGATAGGTCCAGCTATTTTCAGAAATAAACTTATTAATTTTTAGCTTATTTCCATCTGGCTTTTCTGGCTTAAACGACAAACCAAGTGAAAATCGCTTGTTAGCAAGCCGCAAACACCCAAGACTGTAGAGTAAATCAAGTAATAGATCAGGTAATTTCTTTCTAACCTTGTCTTCGAATGCCAATACCTTTTCGTCCTCGCTTATCAAAACCAGGTAATTACTTAACACGTCAGCCTGTATCATCATTAACTCAGAATCATGGCAGTCTGTCGCGAAGACGGCTCCTGCATAATCGGGGTCGTATTTTAGATTTCCGTTTATTCTCAGGTAGTCAGCATCTCGAATGCCGAGCACTTTACTGAAACTGCGCTCATCAAGTATACCTAAAACCTCTCTTTGCTTGTATTTCCCAAATGTGGCCTTTATTTTTGCTGCCTCTTCTATAATAAAGCGCCGATATATTTTAATGTCTTTCTTTCCCTCAACTAAAACATAGTAGCCGGAGAAATCTTTATCTTGGAGGATAGCGTTCGCAATCCGAAAGGGAGTGATGCTTGCCTCCATTACTCAATTCCTTGAAGCTCGACCTTCAAATCCCAGTTTTCATCGATGATGTCCGGGGAATGCGTCGCAATAATAATTGACACCTTATTAATTGACGTCACTTCCTTGAGGTCATTAATAAACTTATTCTGCCATGATATATGTAATGATAGCTCAGGCTCATCGATTAGAATTAGATCACCTGGGCTCGACTTAAATATTAGTTCGTAAAATAATATAAGTTCGTTTTGCTCGCCAGATGACAATTTTAATGGCGATATTTTCTCTAATTGCCCGTCCTTGTCTCTTTTCACCTTTGACCGAAACACGAATCCGTCGTTTTTGTTAATCGTAAGTGTTTTGTGCTTAAATCGCTTATTGACTATTTGGCGAAACAAAGAGATTTTGTTAGAAATATCATCAAAAGGAGCCAGTTTCTTGTGACTATCATCAATATATAACTTAAGTGCGTTCATAAGGTCCGGCTGCTCCTCTGTAATTTGAAGCAAATCGGAGTCATGAGTACTTTCTATTAGGCCAATTGAAGATAGGACTTTTCGTCTTTCATCAAGTTTCAATAATGCTGTATTTAACTCATCGAATGAATCTACTGTTTTTTGTTTAAGTTTATTAAGCAATCTATTCGGGTATGTGCTATCTAATTCGGTAGTTATCTCTGAGGATGATTTCTCAACTACAGAAATCTGCTCAATTAATTCCTTTGAGCATTTGAGAACCGTGTTTATATACGCATCCCCCCGTTCCTTTGCGGTAATTGTCCGCTGAGTTTCTATCAGATTGACTCTGATTCCTTTAACGGTCTCGCTAAACCACTTTGGTAACGCTTTGTCGATGCTGTTAAATAATAGACGCTGAAAATTTTTGTCATTGAGGTATCGCGAAAGCACATACTCATCTGTAATTATATAATCATCCAAGTATCGCCTTCTGCCATCATTTAATAGCGCTCTTTGCTTGGCCAGTTCATAATTTATAGCCAGTTCGCGATTGTGCTGGTTCTTGCTTGATTTTTCTTTCAGATCGAGCTCTGCTATTTTAATTGGCTTTGTCTTTGTATCCTTGTCGGAATAGCGGCGAGTGACATAAAGCGCAAATTGATTTTCATTTGAAGTTTTTGTTACCTCCCAATATTCATTGTCTTCAAAGTAAAATAGAAACTTACTGAATTGGAGGTCGCAAAAGAATCGGTAGTCTTCTTTAAAAAAAGCATTCACAGCCTCTAAGATTACAGTTTTTCCGAGACCATTTTCCCCGATCACAATCGTAATGCCATTCTCGTTGAGCGGTATTTCATGATCAAATGTGCCGAATAGCCGCTTTACTTCAATTTTAATTAACTTCATAAAGTATTCCTAAAATAGTCTATCGCCCAATTCATCGTCATGATTGTAAAAGTCTGTTGCTCAGCATGCACCACAATTCGATTTTTTGGCTAAAGTTATCTTCCTGATGACGTAACCTTCAGTTTGCCTGGTACAGGTTGCCAGTATCATAAGTCTCATTAATTGTACTATTCTGCAACGACCTTCAGGAAGATCTCGCTTACGGCAACAAAATAGAATCGTCCATGTGGCAGACACCCGAAGCCAGATGAGGTGCGTCTTGTGCCTGTCGAAGATGGAATGGGACATCTACAACTTATGACGTACGGCCGGTAAGCACCCTAATGCCGACTCCATGCAGCTAAGCCCGGGTGGCCGCAACGGTTTAGGTTTGTTCGATGTCTGCCCATACGCGGTGAGCGTAGATCCCGAGATGGCGTCTGCGGGCAGACGTTGAATAAACCTCCAGGGAGGAAACCGCGGGATGCTGCGGGATATTTGAGTAGAGTCGACGGTCTATGGGGATTTGATCTGGCACCCGAGGGCTGAACTGGCCGTAGGCAGGGAGGTCGATCTGTCGCCGTTGAGGTGATCGACGCCTAAATCGAGGAGCAAGGTCACGGGGCCCCGTTCTCGGAGCAGCAAATTCCGGCGATATGGCCACAAGCAGCGACAGACTGTCTGCAGCACCGGCAATCCGGAAGCTGACCTGAGCACTTCACGAAGAAACTTCCATTGGAGCATTATGGCGGAGCTCGGATCGGTTGCCGGCGGATGATGATTTCAACAACGCGCATGGTGGCGCCGCAGCATTTGCATACGAAATTGGGGACGGGCGTGTCAGCGGCTTGATTCATGGCCGGCACAGGCGGGGGCGTGTTCAGCAAACGTCTTGCCCTAGCCAGATTCTCCCGTCGCCCAGCGTTAGCCAGTAACCCATAATGGCGAATGCGGTGAAAGCCAGTGGGTAGCACATGCAGCAGGAAACGGCGCATGAACTCTTCTGGTGCGAGTGTCATTGTCTTGTGCCAGTTACGTCCTTTGGCCCGGTAATCCTTCCAGCGGAAGGTCACGCCAGCATCGTCCATCGACACCAGGCGTCGGTTCGATATCGCCACCCGGTGGGTATAGCGCGAGAGATAAGCCAGTACCGCCTCGGGCCCGGCGAACGGACGCTTGGCATAGACCACCCACTCACGACTCCGTTGCACTGCCAACCATCGGCCAAACGCAACGGCATCCGCCAAGCTCTCATGCTCACCGAAGAATTTGAGCTGGCCTGCACGATGAAGCATCTCCAGTTCCTCGATGAAGCGCCGACGGAACAATCGGGACAGGACGCGCACGGGCAGGAAGAACCCACGGCGGCAAGCTATCCAGCGCTCCCTGTCCTGAGAAATGCCACCGCCAGGTACGATGCCATGCGCGTGCGGATGGTGTGTCAGCGCTGAACCCCAAGTATGCAAGACCAGCGTGGCTCCGATTTGCGCGCCCAGATGTTTGGATCGGCCGCGATGGTCATTAGTGTGTCAGCTGCCACGTCGAATAGGAGGCTGTAGATCATCGCCTTGTTGGTATAGGCAATGGCACTGATCGCTTCCGGCAAGGTAAAAACGACGTGGTAATACTCGACGGGCAGCAGGTCGGCCTGTCGGGCATCCAGCCATTTCTGCGCTGCACGCGCCTGACACTTCGGGCAATGTCGATTACGACAGGAGTTGTAGCTGATCTCCTCGTGGTCGCAGGCATCGCAACCTCGCGCAGGATGTCGGTGGCGACCTGTGCATACAGTGCAGTCGTTTCCAGTTTCTTGTGGCCGAGCAATACCTGGATCAGACGAATATCGACCTTCTGCTCCAGCAGGTGGGTGGCAAAGGCATGGCGCAGGGAGTGCATGGAAATGCGTTTATCGATGCCAGCCTCGTCGGCGGCCGCATGGATAGCTCGGTTGAGTTGGCGGGTACTCAAATGCTGGATCGGGTCCATGCCCGGAAATAACCAGCCACCGTCCAGCATCTTCCCCTGGGCACGAGCGACCCGCCACCAGACACGTAGGCGCTCAAGGAGAACCGGCGACAGTAAGGCGTAGCGATCCTTCTGTCCTTTGCCTTGCTCGACCCGCAGGGTCATACGTTGGCTGTCAATGTCACTGACCTTCAGGTGGACCACTTCATTGACCCGCAACCCAGTCGCATAGGCCAGGGCCAGTGCAGTTTGGTGTTTCAGGTTGCCGGCAGCGGCAATCAACCGTTTTACCTCGTCGGGACTCAAAATATCCGGTAGTTTGCGCGGCAGATGGACCGGTTTCATCTTACTTATTGCCTCAGGGCGGTCCAGGGTAACGCCGAAAAGAACTTCAGCCCGCAGATCGAAGCGTTCAGCGATGCTGGCGAAGTCCCGTGGTCGACCAAGTACAACTGGTAGTTGCGCAATTCCTCAACGCTGGCACTATCCGGAGATCGACCGAGGTACTTGGCAAATTGCCGGACTGCGCGAACATAGTGGTACTGCGTCTTCTCGCCAAACTTCCGCATCCGCATGTCCTCAATCATGCGTTGACGCAGCGGGCTGGTAGCTGGAGTCGGGATGGTCATGGTGATGCTCCTCTTGAGAATCGAGGCGGTTTGCCTCAGTCCTCAACATAGGAAACAGACCTGCGATCTCAAAATTACGCCTCAGCTCATGCGTAGCCTGTTACCGCGCGAGCGGTTTAGTCCACGGGCACCAACCTGCCTTTGATGTGATCTGTGTTTGTTTGAATACAGCGGACCCGGCACCCTTGTCGCCAGACAACACACCGCCAACTCGGGCAAAATGCAGCCATGAAAATTCTCATCGTTGAAGACGAAGCGAAGACTGGTGACTACCTGAAGCAAGGGCTGGCCGAGGCCGGGTTTACGGCTGACCTTGTACGCAACGGGCTGGATGGCATGCATGAGGGTTTGTCCGGCGACTACGATCTGCTGATTCTCGATGTCAATCTACCGGGGCTGGATGGCTGGCAGGTGCTGAAGACCTTGCGCGCTGCCGGGCGCGAGCTGCCGGTGCTGTTTTTGACGGCGCGTGATCAGGTCGAGGATCGGGTCAAGGGGCTGGAGTTGGGGGCGGATGATTATCTGGTCAAACCGTTTGCTTTTTCCGAGTTGCTTGCCCGCGTGCGCACCCTGCTGCGCCGGGGGCGGGCACGGGAGCCAGAGCGGCTGGCCCTCGCCGATCTTGAACTTGATGTGCTGAAGCGCCGCGCGAGCCGGGCCGGCAAGCGTATCGACCTGACCGCCAAGGAGTTCGCGCTGCTCGAGCTTTTCCTGCGCCGGCAGGGTGAAGTGCTGGCGCGCAGTTTTATTGCCTCACAGGTCTGGGACATGAATTTCGATTCCGACACCAATGTCATCGAAGTCGCCATTCGCCGCCTGCGCGCCAAGGTCGATGACGACTTTACGCCGCGCCTGATTCACACCCTGCGCGGCATGGGTTACGTCATGGAAATCCGTTGAGCGTGGCGGACTGGCGGCATTCGATTGCGCTGCGCCTGTCGCTGGCCTTCGCCTTGCTGGCGACGGTGGTTTTTGCGGCGCTTGGTTTCTATTTCAGTCGCGCCGCCGATGCCCACATGGCCGAACTCGATGCCCACGATCTGTTCGGCAAGCTGGCGCTGATCGGCCATGTCGGATTGCATGAGAAATCGGCCGACGCCTTCAACGCCCGGCTCGGCGATGCGCTGATTGGCGAGCACGGTGTCATTGTTACGGTCGACGGCAAAAACGGGCCACTTTTTAAATGGCCGACACCCGCGCTGGCCGAGCCGCTGGCCGCTGCCCGGGTGGCACTGGGCCCGAGCGCAGTCCGCCTGGTGCTTGGCGGCGCCGAATACCGGGTGATTGCCGCCGAGATGGAAACAGCCTGGGGGGGGACGGTACAGGTGGCGGTTGCTCGCGATATTCGTCACCACACTGATTTCCTCGATCAACTGCAGCATGATTTCTGGCTGGCCATACTCGCCGCCGCATTGCTCACCGCCCTCGTCGGTGCGTTGCTGGTGCGCCGTGGCCTGCGCCCGGTGCGCAGCATAGCCCGCGCCGCCGGCCGCATTTCGGCCGGGCAACTGGCCGAGCGCATCGCTGAACAGAATGCGCCGCCGGAACTGGCAGAACTGGTCAGTGCCTTCAACGCCATGCTGAGCCGGTTGGAAGAGTCCTTCAAGCGGCTATCGGATTTCTCCGCCGACCTCGCTCACGAGTTGCGCACACCGATTCACAGCCTGCGCATGCAGACCGAGGTCTCGCTGAGCAAGGCACGCGACGCCGATCAATACCGTGAGCTGCTCGCTTCCAATCTGGAAGCGTACGAACGCCTGTCGCGCATCATTGCCGACATGCTGTTTCTGGCCAAGGCCGATCACGGCCTGGTTGTTCCGCAGCGCGAAAGCGTCGCGCTGAAGCCGCTGTGCGAGCGCCTGATCGAGTATTACGGGCTGCTTGCCGAGAATGTGGATATAAAGTTGCTTGCCGCGGATGTCCATGTTCAAGGGGATTTGCTGATGCTGGAGCGGGCGTTGGGCAATCTGCTTGTGAATGCGATACATCACACACCGGAACGCGGCATGGTTTCCATTGATGTGCGGGAATTAAATGAAGAGGCCGTTGTCACCGTCGCTAACTCCGGACCACCTATTCCACCGGCGGCTATGGAGCAGATATTTGACCGCTTTGTACGACTTGATGGAAAAAGTGAAGGTAGCGGGCTTGGCTTGGCCATCACGCGCTCCATCGCGATGGCGCATGGCGGTCGGGTTTCCGTTAGTGCGGTAAATGAAAGAACGGAGTTTGCAATTGCTCTGCCAATTTCTTGCTGACCATTGTGAGTGTTTGAATTTGTCATGATAGGCAGTCAAGGCATCAACTTGCCGCGCATAGAGATCAACGTGTTACGGTCGACGGCTGAAAACAGCGATTTTTTTAAATTGAATCATTGATTCAAACATGGCCAAAAAACGTAAAAAGAAAGTGGTGCGCTTCATCTATCAGTCGGTCGGTCCGCTGCCGCTTCGTCTTGCCGGGCACTATGCCGGGCTGCCGATGGTTTTCAGTGATGCCAGTGCAAAACGATGTGGCGGGCTCGCTGCCGTCCTGTTTGGCGACACGAATGCAGAAGCTATCATCACTACGCAAAGCGTACCTCTCGACGCCAGCAATGCACTGGAGTTTCAGGCAGCCTTGTTTGCCCTGTCGCAAGCGTGCAAACATTTTCCCGATCAGTCGTTTGCGTTATTCACTGACAATCTGGATACCGCAAATCGGCTCAAGCTGGCCAAGGAGCAAGGCTTGGCACGGGATGCCGAATTGGCGCATGGCCTGAACCAAATGGGCATGAGCGATGGCCTGGCTCAAGTTTCAATCTGCTGGGTCAAGGGGCATTCAAGCTGTCGCGGCAATACACTCGCCGACCAGCATGCGGCAGTGGCCGCTAGCTAAGTATCGATTTCTGGTGATCTCATGATTTTCATGAGTCATCTTTGGCGAATATCGGGCTGCTTGTGGATGGCTGCAGCGGAATAATTCAGCCTCCACATCAAAATATTTGAGACAAACGCCATGTTCCCTCGTCGCCATCTTGTACTTGCCCTCGCCAGCGCTTTCCCTGTTCTGGCTTTGGCTGATACGCCTGCGGTAAGCCTTGATACCGTTGTGGTCACGGGCAGCCGGATCGAGCACAACAGTTTTGACTTGCCGGCAGCTATCGATTTCGTTGGTGCCGAACGTATCGGCGCCGATCAGGCGCGGGTTAATGCTTCCGAAGCCTTGGTAGCGATTCCTGGTATCACGGTTCAAAACCGCCAGAATTACGCGCAGGATTTGCAGATTTCCTCACGCGGTTTCGGCGCCCGCTCAGCCTTTGGCGTGCGCGGCATGCGCCTGGTGGCGGACGGTATTCCGGCCTCCATGCCGGATGGTCAGGGGCAGGCGGCCAGCTTCAATCTGGATCGGGCAGATCGTATCGAAGTCATGCGCGGGCCGTTGTCATCGGTTTATGGCAATCATGCCGGCGGGGTGATCCAGTTGTTTACCAAGGATGGCAAGGGCGCGCCGAGTATTGAAGGTAATTTTTCTGCCGGGAGCTACGGCTCATGGAAAACTGATCTGGCCAGTCAGGGAGAAATCGGCGGGGTTGGCTACGTCATCGATGCCTCGCGCTTTCATACCGATGGATATCGTGAACATAGTTCGGTGACGCGCGATCAGACCTACGCCAAGCTCAATTTTTCACCAGATTCAGACAGCAAAATTACCGTGTTGGCCAATGGTTTCAGCCAACCCAAGGCGCAAGACCCGCTTGGGCTTAAATGGGATGCCTACAAATCCAATCCGCGCGGCGTTGATCCCGTTGCGCTGCAATACGACACGCGCAAGAGCATCGAGCAGATGCAGGGCGGTGTCAGCTATGAGCGTCGTTTCGGGCAGGATTCCTTGTTGCTCTCGGTCTATGCCGTGCAACGTTCCGTTACTCAGTATCAGTCGATCCCCAAATCCACCCAGTTGATTACCAGCACGGCTCCGGCAACTTCGGCCAATCGCAAAAGCTCGGGCGGGGTGATTGATTTTGATCGTGACTACTCCGGTTTCAACGGCCGCTATACGCTCAAACGCGATCTGGCTGGCGGTGTTTTGACGACCACTTTCGGTTTCGATTACGAGCGTTCAACCGATGACCGTCGCGGTTACGAAAATTATGTCGGCAACACGCTGGGCGTCAAAGGTAATTTGCGGCGCAATGAAGAGGATCGTGTTTCAAGCTTCGATCAGTATTTGCAAACCGAATGGCAGGGCGAGCGCTGGGGTGCCTCTTTGGGCGTGCGCCATAGCAAGGTAGCTTTCGAGGTGGATGATCATTACATCGCCGTCGGCAATGGCAACGACAGTGGCAGCGTTGATTACAGTCATACAACGCCAGTGCTGGCATTAATGTACAAGGCCAGCCCGGTGCTTAATTTCTATGTCAGCGCGGCTAGCGGTTTCGAAACGCCGACACTCAACGAACTGTTCTATTCCGGCCCGAACAACAGCTTTAGTTACGGGCTGCAACCGAGTACCAGCAAGCATCTGGAGGCTGGAGCCAAAGCCTTTATTGGCGATTCCAGCCGACTTGATGTCGCGATTTTTCAGGTGCGCAGTGAAAACGAGCTGGTTGTTGCCTCCAGCAGCGGTGGGCGCTCCAGCTTTGTTAATGCCGGCCAGACTTTGCGTCGGGGGATTGAACTGGCATTTGATACCAGCTGGCAGGGCGGTTTCACCAGCCGTCTGGCCTATACCGGCTTGAATGCCGTCTATGACTCATCCTTTACCAGCAGTGCCGGGGTGATTGAGTCTGGTAATCGCCTGCCGGGTATTCCCCGTTCCACCCTGTTTGGCGAAGTGGCCTGGCGCCACCAGGCCAGCGGCTTCCATACGGCACTTGAGGCGATTGCGCGTGACAAGGTGTATGTCGAGGATAGAAACACCCAACAGGCCGCGCCAGCCTACGCCATTGCCAATTTGCGTTTTGGTCTGGAGCGTCAGTACGGTGTTTGCTCGGTATGAGTGCACGTTACGCATTTTGAAAATTCTTGGTCGTCATCCCTTTAGCCCCGTTCGCGGGGCTTTTTTTCGTCTGTGCGATGTTTCGTTTTGGCTCAGCGGAGCAGGTCACCGTTCAATTTATGGACGCTGTTGAGCAGTTCTGGAATGTTGAAACGCATTTCCGTTTGTCATTAAGCCTTTGTTGGTCAGGGTTTGCGGGTTTTTGTGGCAAGCCGCGAATGACTGGCACGCGCTTCGCAATTGTCTTGGCACGCCACGCTGCCGGGGGAAAAGGCAGCAGCGGGGCGGTGCCCGTTGCCATTGCACAGGTGCCGACAATCAATGACTAAACAATATTCGGAGACATTTCATGAAGCATTCCTTGTCCATGCGCCCTTTGCTCGTCGCCTTGCTTGCCTGTGGCAGCGCCAGCAGCCATGCCGTCAGTTTTACGCACAATGACATTACGCTCGACATCAACGGCACTATCAACGGCTTTTACGTGAACCGTGAAGAACAGACCATCAATCGCGCCACCGGGGCTTCGACAACGAAGAACAACAGCGCCTTGACCAATGGCCTGTTGCCAGGCTGGATCAACTTTGTCGCGACGATGCAGGCCAATGGTCAGGACATCAAGGCACACTTCAGCTTCGCGCCCGGTATCAACAGTAATTCCCAGGTGGTTGGCCTGCCGATCGGCAATAACGCCGGTGGCGCCGGTACGACCAACCCGTACAGCCAGATCGATACACGCAACGTCTACTTTCAGTTTGGCAATAATGATTGGGGTTCTTTGAAATTTGGCCGTGATATTGGCCTGTTTGGCCAGAACATCATCCTTTCCGACATGACCTTGATTGGCGTCGGCGGCACCAGCAATGCCGGCATTCCGTACAACACCACCTTCGGCATGATCGGCCACGGCTACATGTACACCGGCTTCCAGCCGCAAATCACTTACACCACGCCGAATCTGGGCGGTTTCCAAGCCTCTGTCGGCATTTTCCAGCCGAGCAACTTTGCGGGTGATGAGACCAAGGCACCGGGCTTCCAGGCCAAGGCTGATTTCGACTGGAAGGGTGCCGTGCCGGGCAAGGTCTGGGGCGGTCTGGTCAGCCAGAGCACCAGCTGTTCTTCTGATCCATGCGCCGTCAAATCCTTCACTGCGACCGGTTACGAGTTGGGTGCCAAGGCTGGTTTCGGTAATTTTGAGGCGGTGGCCTATGGTTTCTCGGGTAGCGGCCTCGGTTTATCAACGGTGGGTGCACAGTTCTTTGGAGGCAGCAATGGCAAAGGGAACAAGACCGATTCCACGGGCTATTTCCTGCAAGGCACTTATAAATTTGGCGCAACCAAGGTTGGCATCAATTACGGTGAGAACAAGGACAAAAACGGTTTTGTCCTGAGCGGTGCCAGCCCGATGAACGAGATCAAGAACAAGGCCTATACCGTTGGTGTCTATCATGCGTTGAATAAATACATCACGCTGGTTGGCGAGTTTAACGACGAGAAAGTCAGTAACGTGACTGATTCGAATTACGACAATAAAAACCGCACGGTTTCCATGGGCGGCATCATTTTCTTCTGATTTATACGGATAATCGGCCTCATGCCCAGTGGTGCAGAGGCTAGGCGCTTTCCCTGCGTCAAGTTTGCGCCCTTCGGGGCGCTTTTTTTGGGAACGTTATGCGCAAATTGATTCAATCCTGCTTACTGATGCTGGCCTTACCATTTGGCGCAGTGGCGTCAGATTTGCATTCGCTGGCGCTGAACGCTGATTTTCAGACGGCGCGTGAAGCGGTACGTGAAGCAATTGAAGGGGCTGGCTTGGTGGTGACGGCGGTGATGCCGTTGAATCAGATGCTGAAGCGCACAGCTGGTAGTCTGGGTAAAGGAGCCAGCCCTTTTGCGGAGGCCGAAACCATTCAGTTTTGCAGCGCCCGACTGGCTTGGGAACTGGTTGAGGAGGATGCTACCCAGTTGTCTTTTTGTCCCTTGTCGCTATCTATTTATAGCCAACACGGGATGCCGGGCAGCGTGATTGCCTGGCGCTCGCCGGGTCGTGAAACGCCGGCCAGAATTCGTGGCGATGATTTGTTGCGTGAATTGGTAACTAAGGCACGCTTGCTGGCCAATTGATATTCCTGCTTTCAGCCTGGTCGAATCCCATAAGAAAGGAAATCCGACCGGGCAGAAATGTCGCTCAGCCCTTTTCCGGCAGCACAATATTGACTTCCAGAACTTCGTAATTCCCCTGCTTTTCCAGCGAAACGCGGATGTCGTCGGTGTTCACCTTGACGTACTTGGAGATCACGGCGATCAGCTCGCGTTGCAGGTCGGGCAGGAAATTGGCGCTGCTGCCGCCGCCATCGCGTTCGTGCGCGATGATCAGCTGCAGGCGCTCCTTGGCCAGATGGGCGGTTTTCGGCTTGTTGCCGAAGATGAGTGAAAACAGCGACATCTCACTTGCCTCCGAACAGGCGCTTCAGCAGGCCCGGCTTGACGTAATCGACGAAGCGCAGCGGCTTGTCTTCGCCAAGGAAGCGGCCAATGACGTCCTGGTAAGCCATTGAAGCGTCGGACTCTTTCTGGTGGATGACCGGCGCGCCCTGGTTGGAGGCCTGCACATCTTCCGATTCCGGAATGACACCGATGATGGGCACCCGCAGGATTTCCTGTATGTCCTTGTAGGACAGCATTTCGCCAGCCTCGACGCGGGTCGGGTTGTAGCGTGTGATCAGCAGGTGTTCCTTGACCGGGTCGCGGCCTTCGATGGCGCGCCGTGACTTGGCCTGCAGAATGCCAAGGATGCGGTCAGAGTCGCGCACTGACGAAACTTCCGGGTTGGTGACGACAACCGCTTCGTCGGCGAAAGTCAGGGCCATGACGGCGCCCGACTCGATGCCGGCCGGTGAATCGCAAATGATGTAGTCGAAGCCCTGATGTTCCAGTTCCTTGATGACCTTTTCTACGCCCTCTTCGGACAAGGCATCCTTGTCGCGTGTTTGTGAGGCGGGCAGCACGTAAAGATTGTCGCAATGCTTGTCCTTGATCAGCGCCTGGGTCAGCGTTGCTTCGCCGTTGATGACGTTGATCAGGTCATAAACGACACGGCGTTCGCAGCCCATGATCAGGTCGAGATTGCGCAGGCCGACGTCGAAGTCGATGACGGCCGTCTTGAAGCCGCGCTGCGCGAGGCCGGTGGAAAAGCTAGCGCTGGTAGTGGTCTTGCCGACCCCGCCTTTGCCCGAAGTGACGACGATGATTCTGGTCACGTTGGTTTCTCGCTGGGTGAGTTATTGAAAATTTATTAAGTGCTTATCTGAGGGCAAGCGGCGATACATTGAGGCGATGTTCGCTGCCTTCTTGAACAAGGCAGATGGTCGCCGGTTGGCGAGCCAGATCGGCGGGAACGCCGGCTTCAAAAGTTCGGTAAATGCCGGCGACGGAAACCAGTTCGGCCTCCATGCTGGTCGTGAAGATGCGGGCTTGCTGGTCGCCACTGGCACCGGCCAAAGCGCGTCCGCGCAAGGGGGCGTAGATGTGGATATTGCCGTCGGCAATAACTTCGGCCCCGGCGCTGATCATGGCGGTCACAATCAGATCGCAGCCTTTGGCGTAATAACGCTGGCCTGAGCGCAAAGGTTTGTCGAGGATGATGGTGCGCGGTGCAGGTTCTGCCACTACGGGTGCAGGTTCCGGCTCGGCGACGGGGGTGGGCGCTGGCGCAATCGGTTCGGCTACCTTGCTGCGTTGCGGCTTGCTCAGCGCATCAGCGCCGATACTCGGCAGCCCGGCAGCTGTTGCAGCGGCGGCCAGTGCGTCCGGCAGCCCGCGTGTGGCGACGGCAGAAAGGCCGGATTGGCCCAACAAGTCGCAGATTTTTTTCCACTCAACACTTTCCGGCAGATTGTCGGTATTGCTGAAATCGAGAACCGCCAGTTCGCCATCGAAAAAGTCCGGGCTATTGCCGGTCAATTCGGCCAGAGCGGTGTGCAGCGTGGCGGGGTCGGTGGTACGGAGGTGCGCCTGGATAATCTTGAGCGAAGTGCCCTTGAACTGAATCAGTGAATCTTTGGCCATGCCTGCTGCTGTGTTGCGGAAAGGGGTGTAATTATCCCACAGCCGATGACGGGGGCGTGAAATTTCCCAGTTTGCTGCGGCTCTTGGCATAATCGCGGCAATGCTCGCTTATATCGTCCGCCGCCTGTTGTACGCCATTCCGATTTTGATTGGCGTGAACCTCCTGACCTTCGCCCTGTTCTTCGTGGTCAATACGCCGGATGACATGGCGCGCATGCAGCTTGGCGTCAAACGGGTGACCCCGGAGGCCATCGAGAAATGGAAAATCGAGCGCGGTTACGACAAGCCGCTGCTGATAAATTCCGAGGCTTCTGGACTGTCGACCGTAACCGATACGATTTTCTTCGAAAAATCGGCCCGTATGTTTGTTGGCGATTTCGGCCGGGCCGAGGATGGGCGCGATGTGGCACGCGAAATCAGCGCACGCATGGGGCCATCGCTGGCCATTGCGCTGCCAACCTTCATTCTGGGGTTGTTCGTCACCATCACCTTTGCCCTGATGCTGGCTTTCTTTCGCGCCACTGCCTTCGATTTTTGGGGCGTTGTGCTGTGTGTGGCGATGATGTCGATCTCCGGCCTGTTTTACATCATTGGCGGGCAATACCTGATCAGCAAGATCTGGCGGCTGGTGCCGATTTCCGGCTTTGGTGACGGGCTGGACGCCTGGCGCTTCCTGATTCTGCCGGTGCTGATCGGCGTCGTTTCAGGCATCGGTTCATCAGCGCGCTGGTATCGCACTATCTTCCTTGAGGAGGTGAACAAGGATTACGTGCGTACGGCCCGCGCCAAGGGCTTGCCGGAAACCGTGGTTTTCTTCCGCCACATTTTACGCAATGCCATGATCCCTATTCTGACCGGCGTGGTGGTTGTCATTCCGCTGCTTTTCATGGGGTCACTGCTCACCGAATCCTTCTTCGGCATTCCCGGCCTGGGCAGTTACACGATTGATGCGATCAATGCGCAGGACTTTGCCGTAGTGCGCTCGATGGTTTTCATCGGCTCGGTGCTCTACATCATCGGCCTGATCCTGACCGATATTTCCTACACGTTGGTCGACCCACGGATACGCTTCGAATGATGGGCTTCGAGATCATCGTGCTGTGGTCGGATGTGTTGATCTGGTTGCTGGTTGTTGCCGGCATTGGTGTTGGGGTGCTGATCGCCAAAAATCCGCCTTTGCTGGCGGCTTGGCGCCGGGTTGGCGCGAATCGGGTCGGCATGGCGTCGGCAACCGTTTTGCTCGCTTTCATCCTGATTGGCCTGCTGGATTCCGTACATTACCGCCTGCAACTGGACGGCAAGCCAGGTCAGAAAGTCAGCTACGCGATAGAGGTGCTCTCGGTGCTTGACGCACTGCCATGCCGCTGCGCACGCGCAACGAAAAGACTTACTCCGCACCCTTTGCCACCCGGCTCTACGCCAAGGAAACCATCGATCTGCCGGGGCAGGGCACGGTGCGTGATTACCCGCGTTTGAAGCACGGTGGCAAGCACCTCGAGGATAGAGAAAGCGAATGGGCGGCCGATGCCGGTTTCACCGCCTTTAAGGCAATGGCACTGGCCTTCGTCGGCTGGCTGGGCATTTATGGCGTAGTTGTTGCGGTCAACCGCGAAAAGGCCAAAAAATTTGGTTTGGCGAAACGACTTTTGCCTGGGACGCGGTGTTGCTGACTTTGTTGTTGATCTTGCTGATACTTGTCCCGCTGTTCTGGCTTTCCGGCCAATACCATGTCTTTGGCACGGATAAAGTCGGGCAGGATGTGCTTTATCAAATTCTCAAAAGCGTGCGCACCGGCCTGATTATCGGTCTGGTGACGACCTTGGTCATGCTGCCTATGGCGGTGCTGCTCGGTATCATCGCCGGCTATTTTCGCGGTTGGGTCGATGATGTGATCCAGTACGTCTATACCGTGCTCAACTCGATCCCCGGCGTGTTGCTGATCGCGGCTTCCGTATTGATGATGCAGGTGGTGATCGACACTCATCCGCAATGGTTCTCGACTGCCGCTGAGCGCGCCGACCTGCGCCTGCTCGCCCTCTGCTTCATCCTCGGTATCACCAGCTGGACGGGGTTATGCCGCCTGCTGCGCGGCGAGACACTGAAGCTGCGCGAGCTGGAATACATTCAGGCAGCCCAGGCCTTCGGCGTCTCGAACGGGCGCATCATCATTCGCCACATCCTGCCCAATCTCATGCACATCGTCATCATTGCGCTGGTTATGGATTTCTCGGGTCTGGTACTGGCCGAGGCGGTGCTTTCCTACGTCGGTATCGGTGTTGATCCCTCGATGACCAGCTTCGGCACGATGATCAACAATGCCCGCATGGAGTTGGGGCGCGAGCCGGTCGTCTGGTGGTCGCTGGCGGCGGCCTTCTCGGCCATGTTCATCCTCGTCCTGGCCGCCAATTTGTTCGCCGATGCGGTGCGCGATGCGTTTGATCCGAGGGCTGCGTAATGCTCAAAGTTAACAATTTGCGCCTCGGTTTTACCAGTGCCCGCAAAACCTTGCTGGCGGTGGATGGTATTTCGTTTGAGGTAGCCGCTGGCGAAACCTTTGCCTTGCTCGGTGAGTCCGGCTGCGGCAAGTCAGCCACGGCGCAAGGCATCATGCGCCTGCTACCGGCCAACGGGGTGATCAGCGCCGGCAGCAGTATTCAATTCGCCAGCGAAGAACTGCTAACGCTGTCCGAAGCCGATATGCGAACCGTACGCGGCAAGCGGATGGCAATGATTTTTCAGGAGCCAGGCACCAGCCTCAACCCGGTGCTGACTGTTGGCCGACAAATCGGCGAGGTACTTGAGCGCCATCTTGATTTACAGGGCAGTGTAGCGACCACGCGTATGGTCGAGTTGTTGCGGCAAGTCGGTATAGCCGACCCTGAACGACGCCTTGGCGAATACCCCTTCCAGCTCTCAGGCGGCATGAAGCAGCGCGTGATGATCGCCATCGCCCTGGCTGGCGAACCGGACTTGTTGATCGCTGACGAACCAACCACCGCTCTTGACGTCACCGTGCAGGCACAAATCCTCGATTTATTGGCCAAAATTCAGCTCGACCGTGGCATGGGTATGTTGTTAATCACCCATGATCTCGGTGTTGTCGCCCGCATGGCGCACCGAATTGGTGTCATGTACGCCGGTGAACTGGTTGAAGTAGCCAGCCGCGAAGAATTTTTCACCCGGCCACAGCATCCTTACACGCAAGCCCTGTTTGCTGCGTTACCTGAAGTTTCCCGGCGTGGCCTGGCGCTGACCACCATTCCCGGTCAGGTGCCCTCGCTGGCGGCGATGCCGGGCGGTTGTCGGTTTGCTGATCGTTGTACGCAAGCCATGCCAATATGCCGCGACGTATCGCCAGCCTGGCGCAACGCCGGCGTTGGGCATGTCGTGCGTTGCCACTGGAACGGCGCGGCTAACGAAGGGAAGTCCATCCAGCGTTTTGCACTCAGCGAGCAATGCAGCGAGGCCGCAGCCTTTCTGGCTGTCGATGCGCTTCAGGTGCACTTCCCGATTCGCCGCGGCTTGCTGCAGCGCACTGTGGGCCATGTGCGTGCGGTCGACGGTGTTTCCCTGTCTATTTCTGCGGGACGGACTTTGGCTCTGGTCGGGGAGTCCGGCTGTGGCAAGACGACCGTCGGCAAGGCGCTGCTGCAACTGATCAAACCGACTGCCGGTAGTGTCAAGCTCGGTGGCAGCGAACTGGTCGGCATGAAACCCAAACGCTTGCGTGCTGCCCGCCGCCACATGCAAATGGTTTTTCAAGACCCGTTCGCCTCGCTCAATCCACGTTTGCGCGTCGGCGACATTATCGCCGAGGGCATGGCCTCACTTGGCCTGGAAAACGACAGCCAGGCGCAGCGCAGTGCCGTGGCTGCCTTGCTCAAACAGGTTGGTTTGCCTGATGAGGCGACCGATCGTTATCCGCACGAATTTTCTGGTGGCCAGCGTCAGCGTATTGCCATTGCTCGGGCTTTGGCCGTGCAGCCAGAATTGCTGATTTGTGACGAGCCAACTTCAGCGCTTGATGTCTCGGTGCAGGCACAAATTCTTAACTTGCTGAAAGCGCTGCAGGAAGAACTCGGCGTTGCCTATTTGTTCATTACCCACAATTTTGCCGTTGTCGAATATCTGGCGCACGATGTGGCAGTGATGTATCTCGGCAGAATTGTCGAGCGGGGCAGGGCCGAGGAAGTGTTGCGAGCGCCGCGTCATCCTTATACGCAAGCCCTGCTTTCGGCAGTGCCCACCCCAAGTCTCGATGCCCAAAGGGCAGTGATCAAGCTTCCCGGAGAAACTCCGTCACCGGCCAACCCGCCGCAAGGTTGTCACTTCCATCCCCGTTGTCCACAGGCAAGTGCTGTTTGCCGCGAGCGTTACCCCGAAAACAGCAGCATTTCCGCGACCCATACGGTTAACTGCCACCTGTTTTCCTGATCCGAGCTCAGTGTTTTTTTGCTGGTTTGGTGGTTTTCGATGGAGCAGATGGTTTGGCGGAGGGTTTTGCTGGTTTTGCCTTACTGCTTGAAACGCTGCTCTTGCTTGTTTTGGCGTTCGATTTTTGAGCCGTTTTTCCTGCTTGTTTGCTACTTTTGCCTTTGTCAGCCTGCTTGCCGCCAGCCTTGGCGTGCTTATCCCTTTTGCCTGATTTTTCTGCGCGTGATTCTGATTTGCTCGGTGTTTTCGCGCGAGCCGGTTCAGCAATCTGTGGCAGGCTGGGTGCGTCCCTAAAGGTCGCCAAATCGGCATTGCCATTGCCCGATGGCACCAGTAAGGTGGAACTGGCAATCTTGAGTTTGCCATGCAGGCCATTGATGCGACGCAAATCATTGAGCGAAATGCCGAAGCGGGGGGCAATCCGGTCCAGTTTCTCGCCAGTACGCGGTGTGTAGGCCTGCCATTCGCTCAACGGCGCATTGTTCGCTCGCAGGTTGTTCTGGAAGGTTTCAAGCTTTTCAGTCGGGATGACCAGCGGTGTATCGGCCTTCATCATTGGCCGGTTGTGCGACGGATTCAAGGCGACAAAGCGCTCCAGAGGCATCTCGGCAAGCCGGGCTGCCGTCTTGATATCCATTGTTTCCCGTGTGCCAACTGTCGCGAAATATGGGCGATTGTCGATCTGTGGCAAATTTAGTTTGGCCATCAGCGCCGGATCGCCAAAAATGTTTTTAAGTGCTTGCAGCTTGGGCACGTAATTTCGGGTTTCATTCGGCATGGTCAGGCTGGCGTAATCGGTCGGCATGTCACGCGACACATTTTTCTCGACGGCTCGTTTGACTGAACCTTCTCCCCAGTTGTACGAAGCCAGAGCTAAATGCCAGTCGCCATGCATGTCATAAATGGCTTGCAGGTAATCCAGTGCGGCGCTGGTTGAGGCGACAATGTCACGCCGTTCGTCTTTCCACCAGCTTTGCTCCAGGTTGAAGCGCTTGCCGGTCATCGGAATGAACTGCCACAAGCCGGATGCATGGGCTCGTGAGTAGGCCATTGGGTTGAATGAACTTTCTACCATCGGCAGCAAGGCAAGTTCAGTCGGCATGCCGCGGTTTTCAATTTCCTCGACAATATGGTGCATGTAGGGGCGGCTACGTTCAACCATGCGGCGCAAGGCTTCCGGGCGATTCTGGTAGTACTGCTGGTAATGCAGGGTCAGATCATCATTCAGATTTGTCATCGCAAAACCATTGCGAATGCGAATCCACAAATCATCTGGTTGTGCGGTCAGATCGATCGAGCTGGTAAAAAGCGGAAAGTCTTCAAGAACCTGAACGCTCAAGGAGTTATCCGGGGTGAGTTGTTCAGTGGAGCCGAGAGAGGTTGCGCGCTTGAAAAACGACAATATTTCGGAATCATCGTTCGATTCGGCTTGGGCCGGTGCAGCCTGCATCACGATGCTGATGCAAATGAAAACTGAAATGAAGCTGCGAATCTTAAGGAGAAACAGCGACGGAACGTTACGATGCTGCATAGAGGAATGCTCCTAGCACGAACGGGGTCGAAAGGACTTAAACAGTCAGCTGGAATTAAAAAAACCAGCCGAAGCTGGTTTGTTTAATTGTTGGCGGAGTGGACGGGACTCGAACCCGCGACCCCCGGCGTGACAGGCCGGTATTCTAACCAACTGAACTACCACTCCAAGCCTAAAACTTTGGCGTCCCCACGGGGATTCGAACCCCGGTTACCGCCGTGAAAGGGCGGTGTCCTAGGCCTCTAGACGATGGGGACCCGGACAAAATTTTGCTACATTCTACTACATCTTTCACGTTGCTTGGTGGAGGTACGCGGGATCGAACCGCGGACCTCTTGCATGCCATGCAAGCGCTCTCCCAGCTGAGCTATACCCCCGACACCGTGAAAGAGCGCGCATTATAGGCACTGGAAATGCCCTTGTAAAGCCCTTCTTCGTATTTTTTCAATTTATTTGCGTGGTCAGCTTGGCGAGAACTCCTGGGCGGCCAATCAGTGTAATGACAGCATCAACCGAAGGGGTCTGTGCCTGACCGGTCAGGATCACGCGCAGGAGCATGGCCAGCTTGGGCATCTTCAGGCCGTGTCGAGTCACGGTTTCCTTGATCAGAGCGTTGATGGCTGGCGCTTCCCATGCAACATCAGCGATGCCCTTGGCGAAGTCGGCAAGGGCCGGGCGGACATCGTCAGTCAAGTATTGCGCCAGAAGATCAGGACTAGGCAAGGTGCTTACGTAGAAGACCTCGACGGCATCAGCAAGTACGTTGAGCGTATTGCAACGATCAAGATAAAGGGCAAGCGCCTGATTCAGATCCGGCCCTTGGTCGATGTTGATGTTGCGTGCAGTCAACCTGGCTTTTACTTTTGCACTTAGTTCTGCAATCGGCGCCTGCTTCATGTAATGCTGGTTCAGCCAGAGCAGTTTTTCTGTATTGAATTGCGCCGCAGAAGCGGTGATGTGATCAAGGTCGAACCATTCGACGAATTGTTGACGCGAGAAAACTTCGTCGTCACCGTGCGACCAGCCCAGTCGAGCCAGATAATTGATGACCGCCTCAGTCAGAAAACCATCTTCATCGTACTGCATGACAGAGACTGCGCCGTGGCGTTTTGACAACTTGGCGCCATCATCGCCGAGAATCATCGAGAGGTGGGCGTAGGTTGGAATCTCGGCGCCCAGTGCTTCCAGGATGTTGATCTGGCGTGGCGTGTTGTTGACGTGGTCGTCACCGCGAATGACATGAGTAATACCCATATCCCAATCGTCGACACAAACGCAGAAATTGTAGGTTGGCGTGCCGTCGGCGCGAGCGATGATCAGATCATCCAGTTCACTGTTGGCAAATTCGATGCGGCCCTTGACCTGATCGTCCCAAGCAACGACGCCATTCTTTGGGTTCTTGAAGCGAATGACAGCCGGCACGTCAGTTGGTGGAGTGGGCAGGGTTTTATCTGCTTCAGGCCGCCAGCGACCATCGTAGCGCGGCTTTTCCTTGCGAATTTCCTGCTCGGCGCGCAAGGCATCAAGTTCTTCACGTGTCGTGTAGCAATAATAGGCGCTTCCATCGACCAGCATTTTCTGGATGACTTCCTTGTAGCGATCCATACGTTGCATCTGATAGAACGGACCTTCGTCATGTTCAAGACCGAGCCATTGCATGCCATCAATAATTGCCTGAACGGCTTCCGGCGTTGAGCGTGCGACATCAGTGTCTTCAATGCGCAGGATAAAAGTGCCGCCGTGGCGACGCGCAAATGCCCAGGAGAAAAGGGCGGTGCGGGCGCCGCCAATATGTAAATAGCCGGTGGGGCTGGGAGCAAAACGAGTACGAACTGGCTTCATGGAGTGATCAAATCTATGCGGAAACGAAGGCCGATATTCTATCCGAGCCAAGTTTGACCCGCCTGACGAGTTATGGTTAAATCCGCGCCTTAAATTTGCGCGCCTAGCTCAGTGGTAGAGCATCGCCTTCACACGGCGGGGGTCACTGGTTCGAAACCAGTGGTGCGCACCAAACGAATTCTTGCAGAAACCCGCTCAGTTAAAGACTCGGCGGGTTTTTTTATGCTTATTGGGTTGTATGTGTGTCCGTACGGAAACTGTACGGAATTCCGGTTGCGGAACCCTCGCAAAGCACCCTGGTATTAGAAGTCACTGGCCAAGGGCCACAGAAAACTTTGGGGCGAGGGTTTGCCATCGTTCGCGATGAACAAGGGAAACCGATTACCTCGGCTGCCGGTGCGAAGCCGGGAGTAGGAATGGAAATTGAATTCAGGGACGGCCGCCTGGCCGCCCAAGCAATATAGGAAAGAGAAATGGCTGAAAATACATTCAAGCAAGCTTATGGCGTTCTACAAAAGCACGCCGAAGCACTCCGCAATCAGCAAGAACCAAACATCGATGACCTGCTGACCATCGTCACCGAGTCAGTTGATGCCTACAAAGTCTGCAAAGAGCGCATTGATGCCGTCGAAAAAGCGTTGGAGCAGGCGCTGAATGGCACAGGCGTAAGCCATTCAGAAGGTAATTATTCAGACGAAAGCCATGGTGAGCCACCGCCGGATGTGGGTTCGCCGACACACCCCGCATTTGATGACTTACCTTTTTAGTCTAAAGCACTCATGAGACACGATTTGAAGGTTCCCTTCGCTGACAAGGATGCCGCCAAGAAACTGGGTGCACGCTGGGATGCTGCCCGTAAGATTTGGTATGTCGCAGACAACATAGATATTGCGCCATTCGCGAAATGGTCACCAACACCCCATGACGCTTCAAGTGCTGCCCCAACTTTGCAAAAGTCAGCACCAGCTAGAACAGAGACGACTGGCAAGGTTCATGTCGGCAGCAACTATGTTGAGCGGCCTCGAGTTTGCGAATGCCTTCCTTGGGATGTTTGCGGCAAGTGCCAAGCTACTGCTTTGAACGCTGGCAATGCTTAACTCCACGATGCAATCAGAGGTGGAAGCCGCTCAAGAACCCTTGATACAGTCATCTGACTTGGTATGTCGTGTGGCTCAGCACATCAAAGCCAAATTTGCCTTGGAATGCTCCGGCCACGATTGGCATCATATCAACAGAGTTTGGAAGCTTGCTCGGCAAATCAGGACTCAAGAAGGTGCCAACCAAGAAATCGTCGAACTAGGCGCTTTGGTCCACGATATCGCTGACTGGAAATTTCACGACGGTGACGACACAGTGGGTCCGCGTGTAGCTGAGCGCCTGCTAACGGAAGAGGGGGCCTCAGCTAACCTCATTGAGCAGGTTGTCGAGATTGTCGCCACCATCTCGTACAAAGGGGCGGGTGTAACGACTGCGATGAAATCCCTTGAAGGACAATGCGTTCAGGATGCCGACCGCCTTGATGCGATTGGCGCCATCGGCATTGCACGCTGCTTTGCCTATGGCGGGCATGCTGGACGTCTCATGTATGACCCGGACGAGCCGCCTGAAATGCATGCCACGGCGGAGGCCTACAAAGCATCGAAAGGCCATAGTCTCAACCATTTTTACGAAAAACTCTTCCTGCTCAAAGACCGGATGAACACCAAGACTGGCAAAACCATGGCAGAGAAGCGCCATCGATACATGGAGCAATACGTCGCGCAATTTCTGAAGGAGTGGAATGTTTAAGCATCAGGAAAAGAAACATGATTAAACCGAATAACGCAAAACTCGTTTTCGCTGTAATGGTAATTATTGGTGGCGTCGCTACCGCTGATGAGCACGGTCACGTACATCACCATTTCGCCAAGGATATTGATGCCTTTCATGCCGTTCTGGCATCTGTTTGGCACGCTCGTCCCGGACCGGAGCGAACACAGGATGCCTGTGCCAAGGCCGGCGAAATGGCCAGATTGGCGAGTGAAATTCGCTCCTTAAATGCAACTCAGCTTGTTGCTTCAATACCGGCGCTAATAGCTAAGTGTGAAAGCGATAAAGGCGGTGTGGATGCTGCCCTGTACGACGTACATGAAGCATTCCATCGCCTAATTGATGCGAAACCTAGGCCAGTAAAGGCAAAGTAAGCCGGATTCTCGAATTCACACAATGAGTGAGCTTTGAGTGTCTCCCATGGTGTGTAAGTGCGTTGAGATGGCGTTTGTATGCCTTTGTTTACTTGTTCCATATGTAATGATGAACAGAGGGGGTGAGAACTCCGATTAGCGAGTGCGCTTCTTAATTTCCCCGTCGCATGCATTGGCAACCCGCTCATATTCTTCGGGACTATCTATCCTGGCTTGCGCCTCCTCGACACGGTTGAATTCGCGCTGCACGAAGGATGTCCAGCGCTCAGTCATTTCCTGCTGAAGTCTTGCCCTGGTTTGACCGACGGGGCCACGCCAAGGGCTGCCGGTGGCAAAGCGGGCATTGAGTGCATCGGCCAGCAACTTTTCGATATCGGCAATATGGGTCTGATAGGCTTTGACGTGACGCATTTCGTGCTCGTAAATTTCTTTATAGGCGCAACTGCCTTCGGGAAATTCCTTGGCCACATAGACAGTGATCGGGCTTAAGCCATAGGTGACAGTGATTTGTGGACTGGAGCATTCCCAGTGCCCTGTCCTGTCAATGAAAGCCGGCGTATTCATTGAGAAACTGACGCTGGCGTTACCCCGTGTCAGCCCCAGCACCTGCTTGCCAGGGCGAGCAAGTGCTGCACCCATATTGGTTAGCGATTTGTAGCTGTACTGCGTATTGAAAGCGATTTTTTCTTCTATACGCTTGATCGTGACCGATGGTTTAGGCAACTCATCACAAGGATCCGCCCATAGCGGGGTGGACAATGTGATTGCCCAGATGGCTGCTAGTACACGCATCAATAGCTTAAGTAGTCTTGTTCATGCGTGAGATAGTGCCTTTACTTCAGTATGTCGCGGACAAGAAGTCAGATGGTCGTTAACCATCCCTGAGGCCTGCATGAAGGCATAGCAAATTGTCGAGCCGACAAATTTGAACCCTGCACGAGCCAAGGCTTTGCTCATCGCATCCGACCGGACTGACTTTGACGGCACCTCTGCCATGGATTGCCAGTTGTTTTGAACGGGTTTGCCATCGACAAAACGCCAGAGAAAGTCGCTGAACAGATGACCATCCGCTTTGATAGCCAGGCATGCTTTGGCATTTTGAATGGTGGCAGCCACCTTGGCGCGATTCCGGATAATGCCGGGGTCCGCCAGCAATTCAGCCACCTTCTGCTCATCGTAGCGGGCAATGCGTTCCGGATTGAAATCATCAAAAACGAACCGGTAGTGTTCCCGCTTTTTGAGAACTGTCGACCAGGATAGGCCCGCCTGAGCACCTTCCAGAATGAGCAGTTCAAACAATGCACGGTCATCGTACAGTGGCATTCCCACTCGTCATCATGGTACTGACGGTAAAGCTCGAAACCTTCGCGCCAGGGACAGCGTTCCATTAAATAAATCTCTCAGTGGTCTATTTGGCTAGGATTCGAGTCTGATATCAGCCCATTGGGCGCCCGTAATCTTCTCAAGCTCGTTCGGAGTCAGCGGAAATACTGAAAATGGCGTTCCTGCGGCAGCCCAAACGGTTTTGTAACTTTGTAAATCAACATCAAGGAGCATCTTTACCGGGTTTGTGTGGCCTAGCGGTGATACCCCACCAATGGCGTAGCCCGTTGCTTCTCGGACAAATTCAGCATTGGCACGACCGAGCTTCTCGCCAACCAGTTTTGCCACTTTCTCTTCACATACCCTGTTATCACCGGAGGCGACTACCACCACCGCCTGGCCACTTGATTTGGCGCGAAACACGACTGACTTGGCAATTTCAGCAACTGTGCAACCCACAGCAGTGGCAGCCTCGGCGCTCGTCCGAGTAGGTTGCTCAAACTCAACGACTTGAGTGCTGATGCCTGCTTCAACGAGAAGCTGCTGGGTTCGAAGGGCAGTAGGGTGCTGTGCTGGTTTCATGGTGCGAAGTGGTGGCAGGAAATTCGGGGTGAGATGGGAGTGGGACAACCGTTTTAGGTGTTATTCGACTACTGAGGTAGGTCGTCAATCGTAGACGCCATCAACGCTATGCTGCCAGCCGTTTTGCATAGAACTGCTGGGTAAAAACTGCGGGCGAGAGATAGCCCAATCGAGAATGCCGCCTATAGCGGTTGTAGAAGATGTCAATGTATTCACTGATCTCTCGAATAGCTTCAGCTCGTGTTTCGTATCGCCGGTGATGCACGAGTTCGTTTTTCAGCGTTCCCCAGAAACTTTCCATGGGTGCATTGTCGTAACAGTTTCCTCGGCGAGACATGGATGCCTTCATGCCAAACTGGCTGACGAGTCGCTGATAGTCGTGACTGCAATACTGACTGCCACGATCTGAATGGTGAATCAGTCCAGAAGGGGACGTTTGCGGTGACCGCCAGGAATAGCGCCTTGCCGACCAGTTCCTTTGTCATCCGTTCACTCAGTGCGTACCCGACGATTTCGCAGGTGAAGATATCCTTGATCCCAGCCAGATAGAGCCAGCCTTCACTGGTCGGAATATAGGTGATATCAGTGACCCAGGCTTCGTTTGGGCGTTGAGCCGTGAAGGTTTGGTTAAGCAGATTGTCGGCCACCGGTAGCTTGGTGATTCGAGTTGGTCGTTGCCTTTGAATCTCCGCTTCTGCTTGCAGCGAAGGTTCATTTCTGACGGAGTCGTTTGATGCGACCAACACTTGCTGGAAAGCCATCCGCCTTGAGTTCGGGCTGTAGTCGTTCGGGCACCGTAGGTCTGCCGGGTTCGTTGATGTGCTGCACGTATGGCAACGCAGAGTCGGGCATCTGCCTGCGCCCGCTTCGATGTTGGGCGTTCATCCCAGGCGTGATAGCCGCTGACCGAGACATCAAACGCATTGTACATCAGGCTGATGGGGTAATGGAGTCGATTCTGTTTCATGACCGCGTACCGGGCAGTGACTCCCTCGCAAAGTACGCGGCCGCTTTTTCAACAGGTCACGCTCCATCTTCGTTTCGGCCAACTCCTTACGTAGCCGAGAAAGCTCGGCCTCCTGTTCCGTCACTGGCGAACGATTTGAGCCAATTGCTGCCAGCTTCCCCGCCTTGGCAAGCGCCAACCAGTTATCCAGTGTCTTCTTCGAAATTGACAGCCGCTTTGCTGCTGCCGATGCGCTCAGCCCGTCACGTAACACCAGCGCCGCCGCTTCCCCCTGAATTCCTTTGTATATACCGCTCTCGGTATCCGTTCCATTCGATGCCTCCTGTAAAAATCATCTTACAGATGGCGTCCACTTTTCTCAGCCTACCTCATACTGCCGTCGGTGACGGTAAGTCTGCCCAAGCTAACACCGAACAACCTCTGCATCAATGGACGCCCTCGATTGCTCCCTCCGGCATGGTATTCGTGACCTCCGAGAAATACGGGAAAGCCTGGGAGGGCAATCTCCTGGTCGGATCGTTGAAATTCAATTACCTTGCACGCCTTGAGTTGGAGCGCCCCTTTGAAGGCAGCGTGGTCAAGGAAACACGGTTGCTTGAGTCGCTCCGAGAACGTATTCGCGATGTCCGTCAAGGGCCGGATGGCTATATCTATGTCGTTATCGATAGCGCGAACGGACAATTGATTCGGCTTGACCCTGCAAAATAGCCATCGCCGTGCATCCTGCACGTAGGTTAATAGGCCAATGGATACAGAATCCATTCATCTGCTCAAGTTGAACCGGTTGAAACCCGATAAAGTTGATACTGTGGCCAATTCAGGAACGAAGTGATGAACACCTCCCCCAGCAACGAATCACCCGAGCAAAAGCCAAAGGCCAAGTCATTTGAGAAGCTGACCATGATTCTCGCAGCGGGCGCGCTTGTGCTGAGCTTGGTGAATACCATTCTGATTGTGATGAACCCCACCGCAGCCAAAGTGGAAAAATTCAACGAGGACCTCAAAACGGAACTGGCTGACACCATTGCCAGCTTTCACAAGAAAGTCGATGGCCTTCGATCCGCTGAAGTGGAATGGCAAATGGTTCTGAAGAAGGCAAAAGAGCGCCCTGACGCCATCTATAAAGTGGTCAATACACAGGATGGGTTTCTGACGATCACCGAAGTACAGCTGCCTGAAGCAGCGCCAAGCAACTAGCCTTTCATCCTGAACGACGAAGTGCTGAAAGTTGGTCCTTTGCAGTAACTGAGAGCATTTGAGAGAATTTGTTAATGGCAATCGCGATAGCAGAATCAACCCATGCGCGCTAACTACGACCGGGGGTTGCAAGCATCGGCTACCGAGAGCCGTGATTTCCTGAAGCAATACCCAGCTGAGAAATTGCTGGCCGTTTCAAAAGCATCCGGGAATTTGTTCTGATGAAACGACGTGACTTCGTTTCCCTTAGTATTGTGGTGCTTGCTGTCGCCGCCTGCGGCAAGAAACCAAAACTTAGCTCGCTTCCTGCAGGAAGCAGAGTCTTGGCTTTTGGCGACAGCGTCACCTTCGGCACCGTGGCAGGCCCAGGCGAGGATTGGCCAACGCTGCTTGCCGGCCTAACCGGCTGGCAAATAACGAACGCCGGCATTCCCGGAGATACTGCAGAAGCTGGTAAGACCAGAATTCGAGGACTCCTTGATGAACATACACCGGCGCTCGTCATCATAGAAATAGGCGGCAATGACTTTCTGCGTCGGCGACCTGCATCCGCCGTCAAACAAGACATCAAGTTTCTTATCGGTACAGCAAAGGGCGCTGGGGCTCAGATCGTGCTGATTGGTGTGCCTGAACTCTCAGTCCTTGCGGTCGTTGCCGGTAAGCCCGGGGATGCGCCCATCTATAAGGAGCTTGGTAACGAAGAGGGTGTGTCGGTCATTGCCAATGTCTTCTCGGATATTTTGGCGAGACCAGAGCTTTGCGCTGACAAGATTCATCCCAACGCGCAGGGCTATCGGCAGATGGCCTCTGGTATTCACGCTGGCTTGAGGCGCATCGGTCTCGCTCATTGATTACGCTTGCAGGTTCTGTAATCCATGCTCGGTTTGTGTCAGTTTTGCTACAATTTGGTGCATTTTTTGCACCATCGTGGTGCCGTAAAAAATAAATGTAACTGCATGATAAAAAAAGGAAAATTGCTCCTATAATCCGCGCGATTTTACAACTAGTGCAGGTTAAAAAATGACAAGTGTTTCCCCCGAAAATAACGCAACCCGTCTTGGCGAAAACCATGGTTATCGTTTCGATGGCGATTTTGTTTATCTCAATGCAGATGTAAATTTTTCTGACGCTGATCTTGATGCAGATCAGGCGTGGACGCTGCAGTTGTGGGCCTGCGAGACTGGTTTTGCTGGTGCAGAACTAGCTGGGGTAAAAGTTGCCGAAATGGCCATTTCGCCAATGGCTGGTGGTATTCTCGCTGAAGCTTGCTGTACTGCGCTGCCACCGGCTGGTGCTGAAGATCAGGTGCTCGCGCTGGCATTGGTCACCTATGATGCTGATGGTTTGCCGGAAGTGCGTGATCTGGCGGTGTATGCCGATCCGCAGAGTTTCTTTCAGCCGCGTTTCAATGGCAATGTTAGTTGCGCCTTGGTTGACGGCGTTGCCGAACCGAAGATTGATGCCATTTGTAACCGCGTGCGGAAGATAACTTGAGTGGTACTTTTGTCGCCAGAAGTCTGGGCGCTAGATGCGCCTTATGCCGGCGGTGGCTGGACGGGTTGCCCGGTTGCAACAGCAATTATTGGTGTGTTGGGTGGCGGTAATGAATGGACTGATTGCCAATTCAATGTGCACGCCGCACTACCGGTTGAGGGGGCTGCGCTAACCGTAATGTTGCGCGAATGGACGCCGGCCGGTTACGTGACCCGTGACTACCGTAACTTTTCAGCAACGCCAGCCAAGACTGAGGAAAAGCAAAGCCGGTAAAGTCCAAGCCTGCTGCCAAGCCCAAAGCTGCTGTTGCCGCCAAGCCAGCTGCAGATGTTAAGGCACCGGTTGCTGAGTAAAGAAGCCTGAGGTGAAGGCGGCTGATGTGCCGGCTAAGAAGGCTGTCGCTACTAAAGCTGCAGCCAAGGCAGTTTCAACCAACAAGGCCAGCGAAGATGAATTGGCTGCCTTGAAAGGTCTCCCACGTGAAGTGGCGCGTGCGATCATCGCTGGCCGCCCGTATGCCACCGTAGAGGATGTCTGCAAAGCGAAGGGCATGGGCCTCAAGAAACTGGCTAAATTGCGCGATCTGCTCGCCCTGTAAGCTGGTTCTGCTGTAGATGCGGGGATTGTTGAGTTACTGACAATCCCCGTTTTCTATTGTGCAATGGTATTTCACGCGACTTATCAGGACTCGTGTTTTCGAAGATTGATGACGCTCGGAATGTGAATTTTTTTGCCCTCGACGACAATCAGGCCAAGGTCGCTGAGTTCATGCAGGATTCGTGAAAAATGTTCCTGAGTGAGATTGAGGCGTGAGGCAATGGCGCCTTTGTTGGCGAGAAGTGTCAGGGTGACGTTGCTGCCGTTTTGCTCACTTTCCGGTAATTCACGCAAGAGGTAGCCGATGATGCGTTGCTTGCCTGAGTGCAAAGAGTATGACTCGACATCGTTCATTAGTTGATGCAGGCGCATTGCCATGCCTGCCAGCATTTTCCGGGCAAGCATGTAGTCATGTTCAAGCTCTTCGTAAATTGCCGTTTTTCGACACGTGCAAAAGCATTGAGTCGGCGAGGGCTTGGGCTGAGACAACATAGGGTTTGTCGAGAAACATGATTGCTTCGCCGAAGCTTTGACCCTGACTGATTATTTCAACAATTTTTTCATTGCCCTGTGCTGATGTGAATGTCAGTTTGATCTGACCATAGACGAGCAGATGAAAGCCGGTGCAAGCGTCGCCGCGATGAAACAGCGTCTCACCCTTGACGATCTGGATTTCACGGGTTGCATTCGCGATACGGGCTATCTCCCCAGGAGCGAGTCCATTGAACAGGGCAACGTGGGTGAGAAGGGCTTCAATATTGATGGGGTGGCTGGTCTGCATGAGGGTTCCGGTCAGAAAATCAACGCCTATGGATTAATTTGCTAGTTTTGCCAGCATTGGCGCTTGTCTTTGATTCTTACTTTAGCAGCTTTTTGGCTGGATTTTTTCTACCGATGGTGTAGAGTTGAAGCAGATGTATTTATTAAGGAGATGGTCATGGATGTCAGCTCAGTATCTTCCGGCGCAAGTGCATATACCAATGCGCTAAAGCAATCCAGTTCGACGCAGCAAGCACAGCAAACACAGGCCGTTGAGCGGCGTGAGCCGCGCCCTGAAGAGCGCGTTGAGAAGAAGGAAGAAGCGCCCAAACCGGTCAAGAATGCAGAAGGTCAGACGACTGGTTCGACGATCAACGTGACGGCTTGATGCGTTATTGAGAAACGTTTGATGGCTATGGAGAGGCAGAATGGCGATTTCATCGCTTTCTAGCGCCCAATCAGTCACAAGTGTTGCGTGGCAACAGATTCAGCAGCAACAAGCGCAACGCAATGCAGATCAAGCTGAGCAGGCTGCGCGCAGCTTGCAGGCTCAGGCGCGATCCGCTCAGTCGGTTGCAAATCGGGCGCAGGAAAATGCGCGTTCAATCTCGGTCGAGGCCAATCAGGCTGATTCGCGTGCAAATCAGGCGCAGCGCGGATTGGTTTCGTTGAAGTCAATCGGTGAAATCCAAAGTGGTTTTGATGAACTGCGGCAGCAGATTTCAACTGTGTTAAGCAAGGATTTTGCGGCAAGCGAACCGGCTCAACCAGTTCCGGTGGTCAATACCAGTGGACAACAAACTGGTACGCTGATTAGCGTGACAGCCTGAATCGTCGGGCGATTCTGCTCAACTTTCTGGCGCCTTAAATGGCGCTCTCAATCTAAAATACATCTTTTACCGATAACTTTTTGGGGTTTTGGTTGTTTGTGTTTTTGCGAGGAAAAATGAGCCAAACGCTACTGAATCATTGGTGCATCTGTGGATGCCACGATCGATCTGCGTACGGGATGTAATCCTTGAAAAAGCATGGGCCGCAAGCGGTTGTTGTTCATGCTGAGGCTTATGCGCCGATGGATGCAATCGCCAATCCGCACGATATAAAAGATGTTGTTGATTATGAGGTGATCTTTCTTGCAATCCGGAAACTCGAAGAAAATTCGCATTGCGAGTGTCTCGAATCGAGCGTTCTCGAAGTGATGGATGCGATTTTTTCGATTGCCGTAGTGAACTCTGCTTTCGTCTCCATGCATAAGCCACATGTTTATAAAGGGCAGGCGACGCCGGCTATTTCTTTAGCCATGACACGCGAGCAGTGGGAAAAAATGCAAGGATGATTGCGGCGATTGGGGCGGTTTCAAGCAATGGAATGATTGGTCTCGATGGCTGGTTGCCGTGGGATATTCCTGAAGAACTGGCGTACTTTGAGGAAATGGTTGCCGGTGCAGCCTTGGTCATTGGTCGCCTGACTTACGAATCGATGGATGTGGTGCCAGTCGATTCCTTTATTGTGACTTCTCAACCTGAGCTGGTTTTTAAACCTGGATGTCAGACAGAAACTTCTGTCGAAAAAGCGCTGTTGACCGCAACAGGTACGGGGAAAAACGTTTTTGTGATTGGCGGCGCTGCGCTCTATGCCGCAGCCTGGCCTTATTGTCAGCGGTTTTACTTGACTCGAATTGAGCGTGCGTTTGCCGGTGATTGCTGTTTTCCCGAAAGTATTCCGCTGGATCGCTGGAAGATCGTGGGCGAGGAGCGAAAAACCTATCTTGAGCGCAAAACTGGGTTGGCCACTGTTTGTCGATTTGTTCAGTATGAGCAAGAAAATCCTTTGCGCTTGCCGGGATAAATTGCTAAAACAGCTTCTGTTGATCAGAATCAGCTGATCAAATAAAAATACGTCCTTAAATGGCGCCACTCTCAACCAACAAAGCCCGCAAAGGGTTACAGCTATGGTTTGCTCTCATCTCTCTGGCGATGGCGGGCGTTGTTTTGCTCGGCTACGTGTTGTGGTCGGCCTACAACGAAACCTGGCAGGATGCCGAATCGACGGCCAATGGTTATGCCGAAATTCTTGAGGTGCGCCTTGATACGGTGTTGCGTCGGGTGGATGCTGATTTGCAAGTGATCATTGCCCGTTTGCCCCATGAAGCTATGGCGCGTGGCAATGTGCAGAGTTTTCGTGAACAGATTGAGAAATCGCTGGAGCAACATCGGGTAGCATTTCCTGAAGTGTCAGGCTTTCGGGTGATCGATGCCCATGGTGATGTGCTCTATCTCGCCGGTGGCGGTGAGGTGAATCTGGCTGATCGGGATTATTTCGCCGCTTTGCGCGATGGTCGCGTACGAGGGATTTTCTTCGCAGGTGATTACTTCGCGGATTACTGGTCGCCCAGTGCTGGTCGCTGCGCGGGCGCTGCGTTCACAGGATGGCGATTTTGGGCGTCGTTAGCGCGCCGCTTGAACTTAGCTATTTTGAGCAAATTTTCAAGTCGATTCGCCTTGGTAAGGAGGGCGCTGGCTGTGCGTCGTCTGGATAATCATGGCTTGGCCTTCCGGCAACCTCCTGAGGCCGAGCTCATGAACCAGGTTTTGCCACCGACCAACCCGTTAGTGCAAAACCTGTTGCGCAGGGAACAAAAGTTGGTGCGGTGCGAGCAGCTTCAACTGTCGACGGTGTGCAGCGAATTTACGCATATCGTGCCTGGGCTGATTATCCGTTTTATGTCATAGCCGGACTTTCCAATGAAGATGTGAATGCTGATTGGCAACGGCGGGCAATCCTGATGGGCGGGTTGGGGATCGTCTTGTTTCTGGGGATGTCGCTGGTGTTGATCTGGTTGTTTCGTAATCAGGAGGCTGAGTTCGTTTCTGCTGAGAAACTGCGGCGAAATCAGGAACAGTTGCGTGAGGCGCAGCGTCTGGCGCGTGTTGGCAGTTGGGAACTGGACCTGGTGAGTGGCAAGCTGGCCTGGTCAGATGAGCTTTTCCATATTTTGAGCGTGACCCGGCATCATCAATTGTCAGCTATGAATTTTTTTTGAGGCGGTGCATCCAGATGACCGTGAGATGGTTGACCGTGCTTACCGTGAGTCAGTTAACAAGCACACGCCCTACGAAATTGAGCATCGACTCTTGATGCCGGATGGTCGCATCAAAATTATTCAGGAAAACGGTGAAACATTTTTTGCGAAGGATGGCACACCGCAACGTTCGATTGGTACGGCCCAGGATATTTCGAGCCTTCGCCAAATGGAATCGCAAATGCAGTTGCTGGTGTCGCTTTCAAACATAGCGGCGAAGCAATCCTGATCTCCGATGCTCAAAACAATATTGTTACGGTTAACCCGGCTTTCACGGAATTAACTGGCTATGAACAGGAAGAAGCGATTGGTAAAAACCCACGCTTTCTTCCGCTGGGCGTAACTCGCCAGAAGAATATGCGGCGATGTGGCAATCGATTGTTGAAAAAGGGTTTTGGCAAGGAGAAATCTGGGATCGTCGCAAGGATGGGGGATTTATCCGAAGTGGATGTCGGTGTCAGTAATTCGCGATGATGATGGCGAGATTCGCTATTACATTGCTCACTTCACCGATATTTCGAACGAGCACGCTGCTGAAGAGAAAGCTGCACCATATTGCGCATCACGATTCGCTGACTGGCCTGCCCAATCGATTCAGCCTCAGTGGGCGGATTCAGCAGGCGCTGGCTTTGGCGCGGCGCGAAGGTGGGCGAGTTGCGCTTGCTGTTTATTGATCTTGACCGGTTCAAATTGGTGAACGATACGCTGGGCCACCATGTTGGTGATGAACTGATTGAGGTTGCGAAACGTTTGCAGGAAAGCGTTCGCGATAGTGATGTGGTGGCGCGCCTGGGCGGCGATGAGTTTGTGTCATGTTGACCGGCATTGAGCACACTTCATCGTGCTGAAAAAATTGTTTTGGCCATTGGTTCTCCGTATTTGATCGAAGGCCATGATTTGTACACCTCGCCGAGTATCGGGATAGCGGTTTTTCCAACCGATGGCGAGACGGGCGATGTGTTAATGATGAACGCCGATGCGGCCATGTACCATGCCAAGAGCGCTGGTCGAAATAATTTTCAGTTTTTTGATGTGAAGATGAATGAGGTGGCGGTAGAGCGCTTGTCGATTGAACACAGTTTGCGACAAGCGCTGGAGCGTGAAGAGTTTTGTCTTTATTTTCAGCCGATCATTGATGTGGCCAGGGGCGAGTCGTTGAGGTCGAGGCATTGATACGCTGGATGCATCCGCAGCAGGGAATGATTCCGCCAATCAAGTTTATTGGGATCGCTGAGGAAACCGGGTTGATTCAACCAATCGGCGAATGGGTTTTCTGGACGGCTTGCCGAACGCTTGCCGAGTTCAATGAGGTGGGTCTGGCTGGCGTCAAAATGGGCATCAATATTTCGGCCATGCAGATGCGTAACGGTAATTTGCCGATTCTGGCGCATGGTGCCATTAAGGCATTGAATCTGAATCCGGAAGACCTGGTTTTTGAAATTACCGAATCGGTTGCCATGCAACGCCCAGAGGAAACCGTGGCGATTCTGGATATGCTGCATAACATGGGCATCAAGCTGGCGATTGATGATTTCGGGACGGGCTATTCGTCATTGAGTTATCTGAAAATGTTCCCCATCGACCACATCAAACTGGATCGCTCATTTGTTGATGAAATTGGGCAGGGGGGGGTAGCTCGGTTATTTGTGATGCCACCATCGGGCTTGCGCACAATCTTGGACTCAAGCTGGTGGCAGAAGGCGTCGAGACTGAAGAGCAGTTTGCTTACTTACGTGAGCGAGCTTGCGATTTGGTGCAAGGCTATTTGTTTAGCCGCCCGGTACCCGCCAAAGATGTCATTGCTTTCATACGGCAGCGTAACGGTTAAATCCGGCGCTCCAAAATTGGGTAGTCCATACTAAAAATTCTGCTTGCCGCAGGGTACGATCTCTCCTATGATTCAAACGAACGTATGAATCATAGTTTGATAACAGGAGTCCCCAATGGCCGAAATCCGCACTGCAGATACCCGCGAACGCATACTTGATGCCGGTGAGCGCTTGTTCATGGCACATGGTTACGAGGGTACGTCGATGCGCCTGATTACAAGTGAGGCCGCTGTCAATCTGGCAGCGGTGAATTATCACTTTGGTTCGAAGGAATCGCTGATCCAGGAAGTTTTTCGTCGTCGGTTGGATTGGCTGAACGAAGAACGCATGCGAGTCCTGGTTGAAATGGAAGATGCGGCAGCAGGCAAGCCCTTGAAACCTTCACAAATTGTTGATGGTTTCTTTGGCACCTTGCTGCGCATGGCGGACGACGAAGAACGAGGCGGGGTGACATTTTTGCGTTTGCTTGGCCGTACCCTGACTGAGCCATCCGAGTTTATCCGTACCTTTCTGGCTCACGAATATGCAACGGTGATGGATCGTTACAAGGAGGCCTTTTTCAAGGCCTTGCCGGACGTGCCCAAGGCCGAGATCGTCTGGCGCTTTCACTTCATGCTGGGGGCCACGTCCTACGCGATTGCCGGTACGGATGCGCTTGCGTCTGGTGACTGACTGGCAGATTGAAGAGGCTGATGCAGTGGACCGTATCGACCGGTTGGTGCCGCGTTTGATGTCCTTCCTGATGGGTGGCTTGCGTGCGCCACTGCCGCAATACACGGATGTTCCGGTCGACGGCAAATAAGCATCAAAAATTGAATTCATAAAAAATACAGGAGATAACAGCATGTTCAATTCGATCATCCCTCTGCTGAGTATCGTGATACTCGCAGCTTTAGCCGGCTTGATCCTGGTGCGGCCAATACGCCGTGCCTTGATCAGCCGGCCCCTTTTTGCGACTTATCGCAAGGTGCTGCCGCAGATGTCCGATACTGAACGAGATGCACTGGAGGCGGGCACCGTTTGGTGGGAAGGCGAACTATTTCGTGGCAAGCCGGATTGGCAGAAACTGCATGGCTATCCACAGCCGAAGCTGACCGCTGAAGAGCAGTCATTTCTCGACAATGAGTGCGAAGAAGCCTGCCGTCTGGTTGATGACTGGAAGGTGACCCAGGAGTTGTATGACCTGCCGAATGAAGCCTGGCGCTACATCAAGACCAAGGGTTTTCTTGGCATGATCATCCCGAAAAAATATGGTGGCTTGGAGTTTTCAGCCTATGCTCATTCGCAGGTGGTGACCAAGTTGTCGACGCGCTCTTCAGCCCTATCGGTGTCGGTCATGGTGCCGAATTCACTCGGCCCGGCTGAACTGCTGCTGCACTATGGTACTGACGAACAGAAAGCGCACTATTTGCCGCGTCTGGCCAAGGGCATTGAAGTGCCGGCATTCGCGCTGACCAGCCCATGGGCTGGTTCCGATGCCGCGTCGATTCCCGATAGCGGTGTCGTCTGCAAAGGCATGTGGCAAGGCAAGGAAGTGATCGGCATGCGCGTCAATTGGGATAAGCGCTACATCACGCTGGCCCCGGTGTGCACCGTTTTTGGCCTGGCATTCCACCTCTATGACCCGGATGGCCTGCTCGGCAGCAAGAAGCATATCGGCATTACCTGTGCCTTGGTGCCTTACGATCATCCTGGCGTCGATACCGGTCGTCGTCACTTCCCGCTTAATGCCATGTTCATGAACGGCCCGACGCGCGGCAAGGATGTTTTCATGCCGCTCGACTTCATCATCGGCGGGCCAAAAATGGCCGGCGGAGGCTGGCGCATGTTGATGGAGTGTCTGGCTGCGGGGCGCTCGATTTCGCTGCCGTCTTCCAATACCGGCATGGCGCAGATGACGGCGCGCGCGGTGGGCGGTTATGCCCGGGTGCGCAGCCAGTTCAAGATGGCGGTGGGCAAGTTTGAAGGCGTCGAAGAAGCGCTGACCCGCATCGGTGCCTACACCTACATGATGGATGCCGTGCGCAAGATGACGGCGGGGGCGGTTGATCTCGGCGAGAAGCCGTCGGTGGTATCAGCCATCGCCAAGTACCACGTTACCGAGCGCGCCCGTCAGGTGGTTAATGACGGCATGGATGTCATTGGCGGCAAGGGTATTTGCCTTGGCCCTTCCAATTTCATGGGCCGCGCTTACCAGCAGATTCCAGTGGCAATTACCGTTGAGGGCGCTAACATTCTGACGCGTTCGCTGATCATCTTCGGTCAGGGCGCCATTCGCTGCCATCCCTTCCTGCTGGCAGAAATGCAGTCGGCGCAGAATCCCGATGTCAAGAAAGGTCTGGTCGATTTTGACAAGGCGCTCTGGGCGCACGTTGGCTTCACCATCAAGAACGGATTCCGCGCATTGTGGCTGGGCATGACCGGTTCGCACTTTGTTACGGTCAACGTCGAAACTGCGCCGGAAATGCGCCGCTACTACCAGCAGATGACGCGCTTTTCGGCTGCTTTCGCTTTCATGTCCGACATATCGCTGCTGGTGCTCGGTGGCAGCGTCAAACGCCGTGAAAAACTATCGGCCCGCCTTGGCGATATCTTGTCACAGATGTATCTGATCTCATGCACCCTGAAGCGTTATGAGGAAGAGGGCCGTCAGGCTGCTGATGCACCGCTCGCTCACTGGGCGATTTGGGATGCGATGTACAAGGCGCAGGAAGCGTTTGATGGCGTGATAGCCAACTTCCCGATCCGCTTCATTGCCGCCTTCCTGCATCGTTCGATTTTCCCGTGGGGCCATCCGTATGTTGTGCCATCCGATGATGTCGGCCATCAGGTCGCCAAGCTGCTGATTGCGCCGTCTGCTTCCCGTGATCGTCTGACTGCCGAATGCTTCATTCCGCAGACCGAGAAAGAGCCGATCGGAGCCATCGAGCTGGCTCTGCATGCCACGCTGGAAGCCGAAGCCATTGAAGCCAAAATCCGTGTCGCAGAAAAGAATGGCCGCTTCGAGAACAATCCACTCGCCAATGTGCGTGACATCGCCATCGTTGCAGCTGAGTGCGGGGTGATTACAGCCGCTGAATTTGAAGTGATGAAACGCCGTAATGCGCTTCGTGACATCGTGGTACATGTCGATGATTTCCCCTTCGACTATGGTGTCGCAACAGCCAACAAACCGGCTGAGTCGAGGATGGCGGCGTGATCGCGTTTTTTACTAACCCCCCCCCCCCTCTTCGGGGGAGGGGAATTCCCCCAGGGGAGGGGGGAGGGTTGCCGTGGATCGCAAAAACGATTTACGTGGTCGACGGCGCCCGCACGCCATTTCTAAAAGCGCGCAACGGCTCCGGCCCTTTCGCCGCCTCCGATCTTGCCACCCAGGCCGGACGTGCATTGCTGCTGCGCCAACCTTTCCTGCCCAGCGATCTCGATGAAGTAATCCTCGGCTGTGCCGCCGCTTCGCCCGACGAAACCAACATCGGCCGCATGCTCGCCCTGCGCCTCGGTTGTGGCAACAAAGTACCGGGCTGGACGGTGATGCGTAACTGCGCGTCCGGCATGCAAGCGCTTGATTCGGCCATTGCCAACATTCAGTGCGGACGCTCGCAACTGGTACTGGCCGGTGGCGTCGATGCGCTTTCCCGTGCGCCGCTGCTTTACTCGGACACGATGGTGCGCTGGTTCGCCGGCATGATGCAGATGAAAACCATGGTCCAGAAGGCTGGGCATTTCCTCAAGCTCAAACCCTCGGCCTTGCTCGCACCGGTAATTGGTTTGCTCAAAGGGCTGACCGATCCGGTGAATGGCATGCTGATGGGCCAGACCGCTGAAAACCTTGCCTGGCGTTTCGGCATCAATCGTCGGGAAATGGATGAATTCTCCAGCCGTAGTCATCTGCGGGCGACTGCAGCACGCAAGGCGGGCGCTTTTGCCGAGATCATTCCACTGGTTGATGGCAGTGGCAAGGTGTACGCCGAGGATGACGGCGTACGCGAAGATTCGAGCGCCGATGGCCTGGCCAAGCTGCGCCCTGTATTTGACAAGCCTTATGGCAACGTAACCGCTGGCAATAGTTCGCAAGTGACTGACGGTGCTGCGCTCTTGTTGCTCGCTTCACAGGAGGCCGTCGATAAATGGAACCTGAAACCGCTCGGCAAAATTGTCGATAGCCAGTGGTCCGGCCTTGACCCGGCGCAGATGGGCCTCGGCCCGGTGTATGCCGCAACGCCGATTCTGCAGCGCCACGGTCTCGGCCTCAATGATCTCGATTTGTGGAATTGAACGAAGCCTTTGCCGCCCAGGTGATGGGCTGTTTGCGCGCCTGGAATGATGTTGATTACTGCCGCAATGAATTGCAAAGTGACCCTTGGGGTGTGCTGGATGAAGAAAAAATGAATGTTGATGGCGGGGCGATTGCCATCGGCCACCCGGTTGGCGCTTCCGGTGCGCGCATCGTGTTGCACCTGCTGCATGCCCTGAAAGCGCGCGGCAAACAGCGCGGCATGGCGACCATTTGTATCGGCGGCGGCCTCGGCGGTGCCATGCTGGTGGAGACCTGCTGAAATGAAGCACTGGCAACTGGAAACCGAAGAAAACGGGCTGGCCTGGCTGACGCTGGACAAAGCCGATGCGGCCGCCAATTCACTTTCAGCCGACGTACTGAGTGAACTGGCTGGTGCCCTTGATCAACTTGATCTCTACCCGCCCAAAGGCTTGATCATCCGCTCGGGCAAAGCCGCCGGCTTTATCGCCGGGGCGGATATTGAAGAATTCTCGCAGCTTGATACGCCGGAAAAAGGGCGCGATCTGGTGGCGCGTGGCTGGAACCTGTTCAACCGACTGGCTGCTGTCCGCTACCCAACGCTGGCGATTATTCGTGGCCACTGCCTGGGTGGTGGGCTGGAACTGGCGCTGGCTTGCCGTTACCGCATTGCGGTGGAAGAGCAGGGCACCAAACTCGGCTTACCGGAAGTCATGCTCGGCATCTTCCCCGGTTGGGGGGGCATGAAGCGTTTGCCGGAAGTCATAGGGCCGCAGGCGGCGCTTGACATGATGCTCACCGGAAAAACGCTGGATGCCCGGCGCGCCAAGAAATCCGGGCTGGTTGATCTCTGTGTTGGCCCGCGCGTAATGGATGCTTCAGCACGTGGCCTGGTGCTTTCCGGCAAGCCGTCAGGCAAAGCCAAAGGTCTGAATGCCTGGATGAACCGTTGGCCGCTGAAAGGTGTCGTCGCCAACAAGGCGCGCCAGCAAGTGGCGACCAAGGCGCGTCGCGAACATTACCCGGCACCTTACGCGATCATCGATCTGTGGGAAAAGCACGACGGCAATGCCTTGGTTGCGCCCGACTTGATCGATGACATCATTCGTTCGCCAACGGCACGCAATCTGGTGCGTGTCTTCTTCCTGCAGGAGCGTCTGAAAAGTTTTGGCAAGGAGTCAGCGTTCAAAGCGCAGCGCGTTCATGTCATTGGTGCCGGCGTCATGGGCGGCGATATTGCCGCCTGGTGCGCCCTGCGCGGCATGACCGTGACGCTGCAGGATCAGAGTCTGGAACGCATGAGCCCGGCCCTGCAACGCGCCAACAAACTATTCACCCGTCGCCTGCGCGACCCGCTGCAGGCACGCGCCGCTTTTGATCGCCTGATCCCCGATGTGAATGGTGATGGCGTGGCGCACGCCGACGTGATCATCGAAGCCATTTTCGAGGATGTCGCCGCCAAGCACGCCTTGTTCAAGGCGCTTGAACCGCGCATGAAGCCGGGGGCGATTCTTGCCACCAATACCTCAAGCCTCAAGCTGGAAGACTTGCGCACCGTGCTCAAGCAGCCCGAGCGACTGGTCGGCATCCACTTCTTCAACCCGGTGGCGATGATGCCGCTGGTTGAAGTGATTGTTGCCGAAGGGGCCGACCCGGCAGTGGTGCAAGCGGCCAGTGCTTTTGTCCGGCAGATCGACAAGCTGCCCTTGCCGGTGAAGAGCGAACCGGGCTTCCTGGTCAATGCCGTGCTCGCCCCCTACATGCTGGCGGCAATGGTTGCGGTCGACCAAGGAATTAGCCCGGAAACTGTCGATGAAGCAATGCTAGCCTTTGGCATGCCGATGGGGCCTATAGAGCTGGCGGATACGGTTGGATTGGATATTGCGATGGCGGCTGGCAAGACGCTGGCTGGCGGAGCTGAGGCGCCTAGTTGTTTGATTGCGCGCGTTAATCAAGGTCAGCTGGGCAAAAAATCAGGACAGGGTTTTTATGGCTGGGAGAACGGCAAAGCCAAAAAAGGTGCGGCGGGCAGCGTACCGGATGGTTTGGCTGAGCGACTGGTTAAGCCGCTAATTGAGCGGGTTCAACAACTGGTTGCCGATGGCGTGGTTGCAGATGCCGATCTGGCAGATGCTGGCGTAATTTTGGCACCGGTTTCGCTCCCTTTACAGGCGGCCCCTTAAATTTCAAACAATTAAATAATTGATTTTTTTGTTGTAACAACCCAACAGGTGTTGTTAAAAGATGTAAGTTTTTCTGGATTTCAAACGCTTGTTTGAGATTTAATCGCTGTTGTAACAAATTGGGAAAAGTTCCCAAATAAATAACTAAATGGAGACATTCAATGCAGAATTCGATCAAACTTCGCCTGATTCCGGCGATCCTGGCCTTGGCATTTACCGGTGTCGCCAGCGCGTCGGGCTTTCAGTTGAAAAACCAGACGGGCTCTGGAAATGGCAACGCATTTGCCGGTGCTGCAGCCTCCGCCGAAGATGCTGGGACTATCTTTTTTATCCGGCGGGTATGACGAATTTGCCGCGCGGCCACAGTGTTTCCTTGTCTGGAACCGTAATCAGCCGCTCGATTAAATTTAATAATACGGGTTCGACGGTGGACGTGGCTGGACCTGCCGCCGCTTTCTTCCCACTGCCTACCGGCGATGGTGGAGATGCTGGTGGTATTGGATTGCTACCGCACGGTTATTGGGCATGGGGCATTTCTCCTGCCCTGAGTGTCGGTCTCGGTATTGGCCCAACTTTTGGCAACACCACTGAATACAACTTTGACTTTGTTGGGCGAAATGCCGGTTACTACTTTGAAATGCAACAGATCAATATCAACCCGTCAGTTGCATACAAAGTAAGCGAGCAAGTTTCGCTCGGTGCAGGCATCAACTTTGCCCATAACGAATCGCACTTCAAGCAGGGTGTTTCATTGTCCAGACCGGCTGCAGGTTTTCAGCCAAATAACTTTCTGGATGTGAAGGGCGATGCCTGGGCTATTGGCTACAACCTGGGTGCGATGTTCCAGATTCTGCCAAGTACGCGTCTTGGCATTGCTTATCGTTCGGCGCTTAAATTTGATCTGGAAGGTGAGCAAAAGTACAACTCGCCAAATGCCTCGCTGGTTAACCAAGATATCAAGGCATCGCTCAAGACTCCTGCTAATCTCTCTTTGGCGATCTCCCACAAAGCCAATGACAAACTCGAATTGCTTGGCGATTTGACCTGGACCGAGTGGAGTGTGATTCAGACCCTCGATCTTAAAAACAAGGATACAGGCACAGACCTGCACCGTTTGTCTTACAAGTTTCACGACACCTGGAGGGTTGGTGTGGGTGCAAATTACCAACTCAACAATGATTTGAAATTGCGCTTTGGTATGGCGTACGACAAGTCGCCGGTACGTGATGCGGTTGATCGCACGATGACCTTGCCAGATTCTGATCGTACCTGGCTTTCGCTTGGTGCCAAATACAATGTCAGCAAAACAACTTCCGTTGATGTTGGTTATTCCCATATTTTCTTTGCAGATGCCAAAACTGAACGTGCTGTGACAACCGGCTATCCAGGCCCAGAGACAACTCGTCAGACAATCCGTGGAGATTTCAAAACCAGCGTTGATATCCTTTCCATGCAGGTTAATTTCGGTTTTGATTCCTGTCGCATTACTTTTCTTGAGAGCCCCGGCTAGTCCGGGGTTTTTTTATGTATTGTTTGTTACGGTATTTATATAAGGCTTTCTCACGAAAGAGCCTGACTGAAATAAGTCTTCATCGATTGGTGCGAATTGAATAAGAAGCACTGCATGACTGAAACGCTTTACAGGCATCACCTTGCGTAAGCTCCCCATACGCTGGAAGGTACCAAACGGTTCACATCTCATCTTGCGCCAGATGCATGCTGATGATGCCGAAGCTGTCAAAAATTCGCTCAACCAACTTTCTCCAACCGCCAGGCGATATCGTTTTTTTACGCCGGTGAAGGAGTTCACCGATGAGATGGTTGGTCGCCTGGTTGATGTTGATCCGGCGAAGGAATTTGCTGTCGTTGTGCTCTATTCTGAAGATGGTCTTGAAATACCGATTGCCGGCGGGCGTTTCGTTGTTGACGGACGTGATTGCGAGTTTTCGTTAGTGGTGGGTGATGACTGGCAAGGGCAGGGTATTGGCCGGCGAATATTGAGGGCATTGATGTATGAGGCATCTCGCCGCGGTCTGAAAAAAATCATCGGTAATGTGTTGACCGAAAATCTGGCGATGATAGAACTCGGCCTCTCGATGAAATTCGAATTGCTTGATAGTGAAGAAGGGCATTCTGTCAAATGCCTGGTGCGGCAACTTCCCAAGTTGCCTGTTGGCTTCCTCGAAAAAATGGTCCTGAGACTGCGTAGCAGTAGGTTGAATACCTAGATTTTTAGTGTTCAACCGGCCAGGTAGGCCAATGTTTCCAGTGTTGTTCAAGTTCTGGAATATTCCTTCTAAAAAAGGCGTTGACCGTAACTGTTCCTTGTCTATAATTCATACGTTCGTTTTAATCTAACGAAGTCGTTAAAAAGACACCTAAAGGAGAACCGCTTGAACAAGCTGATCGTGAAAAAAGCCGCCGTGCTGGGTGCGGGCGTGATGGGGGCGCAGATTGCAGCGCACCTCGCCAACGCCAACGTGCCGGTCGTGCTGTTTGACCTGCCGGCGAAGGATGGAGACAAAAATGGCGTCGTCAAGAAGGCCCTTGATGGCCTCAAGAAGCTGGACCCGGCACCGCTGGCCAACAAGGACAAGCTGAAGTTTATCGATGCCGCCAATTACGACGAGCATCTACCGCTGCTGGCCGATTGTGATCTGATCATCGAAGCCATTGCCGAGCGCATGGACTGGAAGAACGACCTTTACGCAAAAATTGCACCGTTTTTGTCGTCGACCGCAATCATTGCCTCCAACACCTCCGGCCTGTCGATGAATGCGCTGGCCCAGGGCTTGCCGGAAGCGGTGCGGCCGCGCTTCTGCGGTATCCACTTCTTCAATCCGCCGCGCTACATGCATCTGGTTGAAATCATTGGTACCCAAAGCACCGATGGCAGCACGCTGGATGCGCTGGAAACCTGGCTCACCTCGCGCCTCGGCAAGGGCGTGATTCGCGCGCTGGATACGCCGAACTTTGTCGCCAACCGTATCGGCGTTTTTTCGATTTTGGCGGTCATGCACCATACCTCCGCCTTTGGCCTCGGCTTTGATGAAGTCGATGCGCTGACCGGCCCCAAGATCGGTCGCCCGAAGAGCGCCACCTATCGCACCGCCGATGTCGTCGGCCTCGATACGCTGGCCCATGTGGTGAAGACCATGCAGGACACCTTGCCAGGTGACACGTGGCATCAATATTTCACCAATCCGGGGTGGTTGACCGCACTGATTGGGCAAGGTGCACTCGGCCAGAAAACCCGCTGCGGCATTTTTCGCAAGCAGGGCAAGGAAATCCAGGTGCTGGATCTGGCCAAACAGGATTACCGCACGTCGGTTGGCGAAATTGCCGAGGAAGTTGCGGCCATCCTGAAGGTCAAGAATCCGGCCGAAAAGTTTGCCGCGCTGCGTGCGTCTTCGCACCCGCAGGCGCAATTCCTCTGGGCGATTTTCCGCGACATTTTCCATTACGCTGCGGTGCAACTGGAAAGCGTCGCCGACAACGCCCGCGATCTCGACTTTGCCATGCGCTGGGGCTTCGGCTGGGCGCAAGGCCCGTTTGAAACCTGGCAGGCCGCTGGTTGGGCTGATACAGCGCAGGCCATCGCTGCTGATATCGCTGCTGGCAAGGCGATGAGTGCGACGCCGCTGCCGGGCTGGGCGCTGGAAAGTGGACGCACTGGTGTGCATAGCGCGCAGGGCTCCTACTCGGCGAGCAAAAACGCCTATGTTGCGCGTTCGACGCTGCCGGTCTATCAGCGCCAGTTCTTCCCTGAGCGCGTGCTCGGCGAAGTCGCCATTTCGCCGGCACAAACCGGCGAAACGCTGTACGAAGATGACGGCGTGCGCCTGTGGCGAAATGTTGCGGTCGACGCTGGAATCGGCATCATTTCTATCAAGTCGAAGATGCACACCATCGGCAATGAAGTGCTGGATGGCGTGATCGCCGCCGTGCGTCAGGCCGAGCAGACGCTGGATGGCGTCGTGATCTGGCACGAAGTGCCGTTTGCCGTCGGGGCCAATTTGCAGCAAGTCGGCGAAGCCTGTGCTGCCGCTCAGTTTGATCTGCTGGAAGCGACTGTCGAGAAATTCCAGCGCGCTTCGCAGACGCTGAAATACGCCCAGGTGCCGACCATGGTTGCCGTGCAGGGCATGGCGCTTGGTGGTGGCTGCGAGTTTGTCATGCATGCCAGCAAACGGGTGATGGCGCTGGAAAGCTATGTCGGTCTGGTTGAAGCCGGTGTCGGTTTGATTCCGGCGGGCGGCGGCTGCAAGGAGTTTGCCGTGCGTGCCGCCGACTGGGCCGCACAATCGGCAACACCGGGCGAGGTATTCAATTACCTGCAACCGGTGTTCATGACCATCGCCATGGCCAAGGTAGCCAAGAGCGCTGCCCAGGTCATTGATTTCGGTTTCGGCAAACCGTCTGACACCATTCTCTTCAACGCCAACGAACTGTTGTATGTCGCGATCAAGGAAGCGCGTGCCCTGGCCGATGCCGGTTATGCACCGCCGCCAATGGCGCGTGCCATTCCGGTCGCCGGCAAGAACGGCATTGCGACCTTCGAGATGATGCTGGTCAATATGAAGGAAGGCGGCATGATTTCCGCACACGACTACAAGGTCGCCAAGTCCGCCGCCATCGCCCTCTGTGGCGGTGAAGTCGAGACCGGTAGCCTGGTTGATGAGGAATGGCTGCTGACTGTTGAACGTCGTCTCTTCGTCGATCTGCTGAAGACCCCCGAAACTCAGGCCCGGATCAAGCACACGCTGGAAACCGGCAAGCCGTTGAGGAATTAAGATGAGCAAACAAATTCAAGAAGCCTATATTGTTGCCGCCACCCGCCTGCCGGTGTCCAAGCGCAACGGCATGTTCAAGAACGTACGGCCGGATGACATGCTGGCCGCTGTCCTCAAATCAGTTGTCGCCCAGGTGCCGGGCATTGATCCGGCGCTGATCGGCGACGTGATCGTCGGCTGCGCCATGCCGGAAGCCGAGCAGGGCATGAACGTCGCCCGCATCGGCCTGCTGCTGGCCGGCCTGCCGATCACCGTGCCGGGCATCACGATCAACCGTTTCTGTTCTTCCGGTGTACAGGCGGTGGCTGATGCGGCCAACCAGATTCGCCTCGGCTTGGCTGATGTGATGATCGCCGCCGGTACCGAATCGATGTCGGTGATGCCGCAGATCATGGGCAACAAGATGTCGATGAATCCGGCGATCTTTGCCCGTGAAGAAAACATTGGTATCGCCTACGGCATGGGCCTCACCGCTGAAAAAGTTGCGAAACAGTGGGGCGTTAGCCGTGACGAACAGGATGCCTTTGCCGTGGCTTCCAACCAAAAGGCTTGTGCAGCAATAGCTGCCGGATACTTCAAGGCCGAAACCACGCCTTACGCGATCAGCGAAAGTCTGCCGGATTTGAAAACCGGCTTGATCAAGCTGCGCGAACGCACTGTCGATACCGACGAAGGCCCGCGTGCTGATTCAAGCATGGCCAATCTGGCCAAGCTGAAACCGGTCTTCCACGCCCATGGTTCGGTCACGGCCGGTAACTCTTCGCAGATGTCCGATGGTGCGGCGGCTGTGATGATCGTTTCCGAGAAAATTCTGCGCGAACACAACCTGACTCCGCTGGCCCGCTTTGCTGGATACGCGGTCGGCGGTGTAGCGCCGGAAATCATGGGTATCGGCCCGATTGCGGCGATCCCCAAGGTGCTGAAGCAAGTCGGCATCACCCAGGATCAACTCGACTGGATAGAACTCAACGAAGCCTTTGCCGCGCAGTCGATTGCGGTGATGAAGGAGCTGGGCATCAATCCGGACAAGGTCAATCCACTCGGTGGTGCCATTGCCCTCGGCCATCCGCTCGGTGCCACTGGTGCCATCCGCATTGCCACGCTGGCGCATGGTCTGAAGCGTACTGGCGGCAAGTACGGCATGGTGTCCATGTGTATCGGCACCGGCATGGGTGCGGCCGGCATCATTGAGGCGCTTTAAGCGATGAAACCCGCCTGGCTCGCGAGAGGCCCCCCGGCCGGGCGGGGGGGGAGGGGGGGGGGGGGATCTCAACCCCCTCCCGAAAAAAAAAAAAAAAAAAAGAAAAAAGAAAAAAAAAAAAAAAAAAAAAAAAAAAAAAAAAAAAAAAAAAAAAAAAAAAAAAAAAAAGAAAAAAAAAAAAAAAAAAAAAAAAAAAAAACGAGGGGCTACCAGCAAGAACCAGCCAAGGAGAAAAACATGATTTCCCATTCCGTGCGGTTGGCGGCGCTGGTAGCTGCCTTGTTGGCAGTACCTGGCCTGCACGCCGCAGAAGTGGCCGGCGTCAAGATCGAGGAGCGAATCAAGGTTGGCAGCAGCGAGTTGGTGCTTAACGGCGCCGGGCTGCGCAGCAAGGTTTTCATCAAGGTTTACGTCGGTGCACTTTATGTCACCCAAAAGGCGTCAACCGCAACAGCCTTGCTCGATGCGAGTAGCCCGCGTCGGATGAGTCTGCGACTGCTGCGTGATCTCGATGCAGACTCGCTCTACGGCGCCCTGCGTGATGGTCTGAAGGACAACAATAGCGAGGCCGAATTGCTGGCCTTGAAAGCGCCGGTTGACCAGTTTGCAGAATTGATGAAGAAAATCGGTAACGCACGTAGTGGTGATACGGTAGCAATCGACTTTACTAGTGATGGCGTTGGTCTAAGCTTGAATGGTGAGGCGCGTGGCAAGGTCAGCAGCGCAGCCTTTGCCCGTGCACTGCTCAAAGTATGGCTAGGAGACAACCCGGTAGATGCCTCGCTCAAGAAGGCACTGCTCGGTAGCTAAACAGAATAACGGAGGAGACAAAAATGGAAAAAATCTGGCTCAAGAGCTACCCGCCCGGCGTGCCGGCCGAGATCAGTATCGATCACTTGCCATCGCTGGTTGTGCTGTTCGAGGAGGCCTGCCGCAAGTACGCCGACAAGATGGCTTATGTCAGCATGGGTCGCGAGATGACTTATCGCGAACTCGATAACTTGTCGCGTGATTTTGCCGGCTGGCTTCAGTCAAAGGGCTTTAAAAAAGGTGATCGCGTTGCCTTGATGATGCCCAATTTGCTGCAATACCCGGTGGCGCTTTTCGGCACCTTGCGTGCCGGCTGCGTAGTGGTTAACTGCAACCCGCTCTACACGCCGCGGGAACTGGAACACCAACTCAAGGATTCTGGGTCCAAGGCCATTGTTATTGTCGAAAATTTTGCCAATACACTGGAGCAAGTCATCGACAAGACCGACGTCAAACATGTGATCGTCACACCGATGGGCGAAATGCTCGGCCTTGCCAAGGGCATGCTGGTCAATCTTGTGGTGCGTCACGTCAAAAACTGGTGCCGGCGTGGTCCTTGCCGAGTTCGATCAGCTTTACCTTGGCTCTGGCCGGTGGTCGCCGTCATGGCATGGACGCCGGTCAGCCTGTGCCATGAGGATATTGCTTTCCTGCAATACACCGGTGGGACGACCGGCGTATCCAAGGGGGCGATGTTGACCCATGCCAACATTACGTCGAACGTAATGCAGGCCTACAGCTGGATCAAGCCGGCAGTAAAGGAGGGCGAGGAGTTCATCATTACCGCCTTGCCGCTGTATCACATCTTCGCCCTGACAGCGAACTGCCTGACCTTCCTGATGATAGGCGCGCGCAACCTGCTGATCGCCAATCCGCGCGACATTCCCGGTTTTATCAAAGACTGGTCGAAGTACCCGATCACCGTGGTGACCGGGGTCAATACCCTGTTCAACGCCCTACTCAATCATCCGGATTTCACCAAGCTCGATTTTTCGACAATGAAGGTTTTTTTACATACCGGCGACATGGGTTATGTCGATCAAATGGGCTATGTTTTCCTGGTCGACCGCAAGAAGGACATGATTCTGGTCTCCGGCTTCAATGTCTATCCCAATGAAGTCGAAGAAGTCGTCGCCATGCACGATGGAGTTGCTGAGGCAGCAGCCATTGGGGTGGCCGACGAACATTCAGGCGAGGCGGTAAAAATATTTGTCGTGCGTAAGGATCCCAATCTGACTGCCGAAGAATTGATCGAACATTGCCGCAAACATCTGACCGGTTACAAGGTTCCAAAGTTTGTTGAATTCCGCGCTGATTTGCCGCGTACCAACGTCGGTAAAATTCTGCGCCGCGCGCTCAAGGAGAATGCGTAATGCCGATTCCGGCTTCGTTGCAAAAGGGCCTGACGCTGCCCGTTATCTGTGCGCCGATGTTTATTGTCTCCAACCCGGATCTGGTCATTGCCCAGTGCAAGAGCGGCGTCATTGGCTCCTTTCCGGCACTCAATGCCCGACCCAAGGAGGCGCTCGATGAATGGCTGACACGGATCAAGGCTGAACTGGCTGCTGATCCGAATGCGGCAGCATTTGCGGTGAACCAGATCATTCACCCATCAAACGAGCGCTTGCAGCACGACATGGAATTGTGCGTCAAGCATGAAGTGCCGCTGATCATCACCAGCCTCTCGGCGCCAACGCAGATCGTGCCGCCCGTGCATGCCTACGGCGGCAAGGTATTCCACGATGTGATCAGCGTGCGCCATGCTGAAAAGGCGCTGGAAGCCGGTGTTGATGGCCTGATTCTGGTCTGTGCCGGGGCCGGTGGTCACGCCGGTACGCTCAGCCCGTTTGCGCTGGTCGGTGAAATCCGCAAGTTTTACGATGGCCCGATTGCACTTTCCGGTGCTATCGCCAATGGCAGTGCCATTCTTTCAGCAGAAGCGATGGGGGCGGATTTTGCCTACATTGGTACCCGCTTTATCGCGACCAAAGAAGCCAATGCGCAGGAAGCCTACAAGCAATGCATTGTTGAATCTGCTGCGGTCGACGTCGTTTATACCCCTTATTTTACAGGCGTGCATGGCAACTATTTGAAGAAGAGCATCGTTGCTTCCGGTCTCGACCCGGCTAACCTGCCGGAGCGTGACAAAACTTCAATGAACTTCGGCGCAGCAGCTGGCGCCAAGGCCTGGAAAGACATCTGGGGCGCCGGGCAGGGTGTCGGCAACATCAATGATGTCTTGCCAACCGCCGAACTGGTTGCTCGCATGAAACAGGAATACCGCGCCGCCAAGGCCGCCATTTGTAGCAATCCCTACTAAAAAATACGGAGACAGCAATAATGAACAACTATCGTGCCCCGCTCAAGGACATGCGCTTTGTCATGGATGAACTGGCCGGTTTCAAGGAGCTGAGCCAGTACCCGGATTTTTCTGATGCGACGCCGGATATGGCGGATGCCATCCTCGACGAGGCCGCCAAATTTGCCGGCGAAGTGCTGGCCCCGCTGAATCGTGTGGGTGACAAATCGGGTTGCCAGCTAACGCCAAATGGCGTGGTGACACCTGAAGGCTGGAAGGATGCCTACAAAGCCTTTTGTGATGCAGGGTGGAACGGCATTGCCTCGCCGACCGAGTTCGGCGGTCACGGCCAGCCGGATACGCTGGCGGTTGCGGTCAAGGAAATGGTCTGTTCGTCCAACTTGTCTTTCTCGCTCGGCCCATTGCTGACAACCGGTGCTGTTGAGGCTTTGCTTACCTGCGCCAGTGACGAATTGAAAGCCATTTTTCTTGAAAAGATGGTGACCGGTGTATGGACTGGTTCCATGAACCTCACCGAGCCGCAAGCCGGTTCCGACCTCGCGCTGATTCGTTCGCGTGCCGAGCCGCAAGCTGATGGCAGCTACAAGGTATTTGGCCAGAAAATATTCATCACCTACGGCGACCACGATATGACGGAAAACATCGTTCATCTCGTCCTCGCCCGTCTGCCCGATGCGCCGGCTGGCGTCAAAGGCATCTCAATGTTCCTTGTGCCCAAATTCCTGGTCAATGCTGATGGCAGCCTGGGTGCGCGTAATGACGCTTACTGTGTCTCACTGGAACACAAGCTCGGCATCCACGCCAGCCCAACCTGTGTCATGGCCTATGGCGACAACGGCGGTGCGGTTGGTTATCTGCTCGGTCAGGCCAATCGTGGTCTTGAGTACATGTTCATCATGATGAATGAAGCCCGCCTTGGCGTTGGTCTGCAAGGTATTGCGCTGGGCGAACGCTCCTATCAGCAGGCGCTGGCTTTTGCCCGCGACCGCAAACAGGGCCGCGATGCATTGACCGGTGAAGCGCTGGTCACGATCAATCATCATCCGGACATCCGCCGTATGCTGATGTTGATGAAATCACGCGTCGAAGCCTGTCGTGCGATGGCTTACTACACCTCCGGCCTGCTTGACCGGTGCACGCCATTTCGGATCCGGAAGAGAAGAAACGTAATCTATTTCTGGCTGAATTCATGATTCCCATCGTCAAGGGTGGCGGCACCGAGATGGGTATCGAAGTTACCTCGCTCGGCATCCAGATTCACGGTGGCATGGGCTTCATTGAAGAAACCGGCGCGGCTCAGCACTGGCGCGATTCGCGTATCACCACCATTTACGAAGGCACTACCGGCATTCAAGCCAACGATTTGTTGTTCCGCAAGTTGATGCGCGATCAGGGCGCTACTGCCAAAGTGGTTTTCGGCGAAGTTTATGTAACGGCGAAAGCGCTTGGGGCATCCGGCAAGCCTGAATTGCAGGCCATCGGCCAACGCCTGGGCGCGGCACTCAAAGCCTGGACAGATGCCACCGAATGGCTGGCCGCCAACGCAAAAACCAGCCTTTCTGGCGTGTTGACCGCAGCAGTTCCCTATTTGCATCTGGCAGTTACCGTTTCCGGTGGCTGGTTCATGGGCAAGGCGGCTTTGGTCGCTGCGGGTTATCTCGACAAAGGCGAAGGCGACCAAACTTTTTACCGCGCAAAAATCGCTACCGCACATTTCTATGCCGACCAGTTGCTACCGCAAGCCGCCTCTTATGCAGAAACAGTCAAGGCTGGCGATGCCGCATTGGCAGCATTTACTGACGAGATGTTCTGATTCCAGACAAATTAACGGCAGCTAGGGCACCAATTGGTGCCCTTTTTGTTTATTTTTGTATGCATTAGGTCTTATATACACCTCCGTATGGCATAAGGTAGGATGCTGAGCATTCTTTGTCATGGATTTTCCGGGCTGTACATCCATCGCGTCGGTTTTCGCGGCCTCTATCTGGCACTTATTGCCTGCTGGCTTGCACTATCGATTTTTTCCCTGTTGATCGTTGTTATGCAATCGAAGGCCGCTTTTGATCTGGCATTTGAACGCCAGGCAAGTGCCAGCTTCAACGAATTGCGTAACAAATTGCGCGCCAACGAGGTGGCAATCAGCAGTTTTGGCAGTTTTTTTGCTGCTGCTGATCTTAATAATCGCACTGCGGTTGCCCAGTTTGCAGCCGCATTGAAGAGCAGCTATCCGCATATCTACATGTTTGAAGTCGTGCGCAAAATTGCACGTAACGAGCGGGTGGCGTTTGAAACCTATATGCAGTCAACGTTCGATCCGGCATTCCGGATCAAGAATTTTGGCTATGACGATAGCCGCCAATGGCAGAGTGTTCGTGACAAGGCCGTGTACTATCCGTTAATTTTTATGTGGCCGGAGATTCCGGCCGCAAAATCAATTTTCGGCTTGGATATGGACTCCATACCGCACTTGCAACAAGCTGCGTTTGCAACAGACGCGGGTAGTCAAACCGTTGCCAGCAAGCCATTTCGCTTGATTGAGGGTGATCTCGCCTACGCCATGTTTCACCCAGTCAACGAGCGTACACCATCACACGGTGGAAACCGGATGCAAATGTTTTCCGGCTCACTTCAAGTTTTGCTCATTATTCGCGCCAAGGATTTAGTACCGTCACAGCAGCAAGCGGGCACAAGTTATCGTATTTCGATCAACGGTATGGGCCAGAACAATCCACTACTTCTTGATCTTCCCAGCAACACCGATGATGTCTTGGGTGAAGATCACTGGTTACCCAAGGTAAATTTGATTTACGAGGACGATAGTCCGATCCAGCCACTCAAATTGACTGTAGAGCGCCAGATGTTATGGACAGACATCTCGGCCAATTCTTTGATCGGCGTTGGGTTGCTACCCCTGGTTTCATTGATTGCCCTCATCGTCTATCTGCGGCATCACTATAGCAGCCTGGTGGATTTGCGTTTCCGTACCCGGCAGACTGAGTTCCTTGCTTTACACGACACCTTGACCTCGTTGCCCAACCGACTGTTGTTTAATGACCGCCTGAATTTTCTATTGGGTAATTGGCGGCGTCGCTATGAGTCCTTTGGCCTGGTCTTCATTGATCTTGATCTCTTCAAGGAAATCAATGACAACCTTGGGCATAAAGCAGGTGATCTGGTATTGATTGAAGTGGCGAAGCGAATTCGGAGCTGTGTTCGAGAAACCGATACCGTGGCGCGTCTTGGCGGCGATGAGTTTGTTGTCCTGCTGGGGCAGGTTCATTCGCGCGAACATTTGCTGACGATGGCGCAGGGAATACTCGCGGAAATTTCCAAGGAAATGGCTATCGGAGAGAAAAGAATCCGGGTTTCTGCGAGCATAGGCGTCAGTATTTGTCCAGAAGATGGTATCGAAGCGACTGCTCTGCTGCATCGGGCTGATTCTTCCATGTATGTTGTCAAGCAAAGCGGGCGAAATGGGGTGATGGGGCAGGTTAGTCCTTCTGACTCAGTAGCTTCGCGCCCACACGAACAGCGTTTGCATCGCGTCAAATAGCTAATTCTGTCCGATAAGTTGAAGCACGTAATTCAGTGGTCGTATTTTTCGCCAAACCGTCATGGTTTTCTGCCAGAATTCTGCCTTCACTTAACATCAGCCCACTAGGATTCAAGATGAGCTACAAAGTCTTTGTCGATGGTCAGGAAGGTACGACCGGCCTGCGGATCAATGAATATCTCGGACAGCGCGCCGATATTACGCTGCTCAAGATCGATTCGGACAAGCGCAAGGATGTGGCTGAACGCCAGCGGCTGATCAACGAATCCGACGTTACTTTCCTTTGCCTGCCGGATGATGCCGCCAAGGAAGCCGTGAGTCTGGTGACCAACCCGAATACCTGCATCATCGATGCGTCGACGGCGCACCGGATCAATCCGGACTGGACGTTTGGCTTGCCGGAACTGGCCAAGGATCAGCGCGAGAAAATTCGTGGCTCCAAGCGCATTGCCAATCCGGGTTGCCATGCCACCGCCTTCATTCTTGCCTTGCGCCCACTGGTCGCGGCGGGTTTGTTGCCGGCCAATACGCAGATGGCAGCCAATTCAATTACCGGCTTTTCCGGTGGCGGCAAGAAAATGATCGAGCAATACGAAAGCCCGGCGCGTATCGATGCGCCGCGCGCATATGCCCTTGGTTTGGCGCACAAGCATCTACCGGAAATGTGTGCTTATACCGGCTTGACCGTGGAGCCGATTTTCCAGCCTATCGTCGGGCCGTTTTATAAAGGCCTGGCGGTGAGTGCTTATCTGCATCCGCAGCAATTTACCCGCCCGGCTACACCGGCTGATGTACAGAAAATCATCGCTGATTACTATGCGGGAGAACAATTCATTCGCGTTCTGCCGTTCGATCTGGAAGCCACAACTGATGGTGGTTTTTACGATGTCGAAGCCTGTAACGATACCAACCGGGTTGATATTGCTGTTTTCGGCAACGCTGAGCGCATGTTGCTGATCAGCCGACTCGATAACCTTGGCAAAGGCGCCTCTGGCGCAGCAGTGCAGGCGATGAATGTCCATCTTGGCGTTGAAGAAAGTCTTGGGCTGGTCTGAACGGCTTGTTGCCTGACGCATCCCTGCCCAACTGCATGAAGTGTCGCCACCACGTGATAACTCACGAGGTGGCGTTTCCTTATTTGTGTCAGGCAATGGGCTTCAAAAGCCGCCAGCTACCTTGTCGTGAGGTGCTGTCCAATTCCGGTATGCCTTGCCAGTTGTATCTGCCGCGAGTCGCCAAGCCGGTAGCTTAGTGCTTCAATAGGAGAACAGCGGCAGCATCGAGATCTTCTTTCTTGATCAGCCCAAGTTTCTTCTGAATCACCTGACCATTGCGGTCGATGAAAACCGTGAAGGGCAGGCCGGCTTTAGTGTTAGCCATCGCCTGCATCAGTGGAATACCCTTTTCCTTGGCCACAAAAACCGGGTAGTCCATTTCGTAGGCCTTGGCGAATTCCTTGGCAGAATCTGCCTTGTCTTCAATGCCGATACCAAGCACTTCTATTTTGCCCTTATGGGCAGCGCGGAACTTGATCAATTCAGGAATCTCGGCGCGGCAGGGACCACACCAGCGCGCCCAGAAATTGACGACCAGCGGTTTGCCTTTGTAGTGTTCCAGCGCCACCGGTTTGTCGTCCAGATCACTTAAAGTGGCAGCAAAGAGCGGCGCAGATGAAGGCATTTCATCTGCTACGGTCAACGCCGAAAACAGGCTGAAAATTAATGCAGGAACAAGATTTTTCAAGGCAGATCGCCGCGCCGGAACAGGAAGTAGCCGATGGTAGCACTGAGTACACCCAATGTTGCCGGATAGACCAGTGCGAAGATCTTGTAGCCGGTGGTGCCGAACAGATCAAGAATGACGTAGGCGGAAGGCCCGAGGACGATCAATTGCGGGTCAAAAAGAGCGAGGGCTGCGGTGCGGAAAACCTGCAGCGGGTTGGCCAGTGCCAGGGTAACGGCAAACTCCGGGGCCACCTTGCCCTGAATCATTACGCCGAGCAGGATCAGATCGAGGAAGAGCAGGAAGGTCAGCCAGACGAGGAAGGCGGCGCCCTGTGCCATGTCAGTCGTACGCGCAACGGCCGAGATCAGCATGCCGATGCCGAGAAAGCACATGGCCATAACGGCGAGCAGGGCGGTGTAATAACTGAACATCTCCCATGGCACTTCAATCCCCTGAATTGTTGCCCAGCCGACGGCGCCGAGCATGGCGAGAAAGACCGGTGCGAAAACGACGATGTAGCGGCCAACGATCTTGCCCCAGAACCAGGCAGAGAGCGATACCGGCAGAGACAGCAGATATTCGAAAACGCCTGCCTCACGGTCGCCGGCGACGGAGCGTACGGTGGTGATCAGGACGAAAATCGGCAGGATGGCCATGGTCAGCTGGATATAGGTGACGAGCAGGCGTGAGAGGCCGATGAAGCCCAGAACCCGCGATTCAGTCAGGCCGAAGAGGAAGAGCAGGGCGACGATGCCGCCGAAAACCAGCGTATAGATCTGGAACCAGCGAGCGCGTAGTGATTCGACAATATCGAGCTTGGCAGTGAGCCACAGTTGCTTCATTTATTTTCCTTTGGCCAGTACGTGCTGGCGCATGCTCTCAAAATCCATGCTGCCCATTTGCGGGTAAGTTACTGCAGCGAAGTTGTAACCCATAGGCGAGGTTTTGGTGATGAATTGTGCTTTACGCGGGTCGAGCCAGATGACTTCCTTGCCCTTGCTGTTGGAATCGGCAACCCACATGCGCGTGGCGGCATCGGCCAGCCAGGGCATGTCCTTCAATTTGTCGCGAATCCAGAAGGTCATGCAGCCGATATCATCAAACTTGATCACCGTATCCTTTGGCCCGCCGCGCAATTCAGCGGCGAAGCGGCGGTCGGAGATGACCATGCTGCAGCGCGGGCAGGTTTCGCGATCCCACTTGATTTCTACCATGCCTTCCGGCCAGCCGGATTTGCTGCAACCGGAAAGTGCCACAGCCAGCGGGGTCAGCATGAAGCTGCCGGCCAGCATGCGACCAAGAAAGCTGCGGCGTTCAGTTTTGCACATTGTCAGTTCGTGACTTCGGTCAGCGAAATGTCATTGACCAGCGCAATGTAGCGCGCCACCATGCCGTGGAAACGCAGGCGATCAGCTCCGGCAATGCTGCCTTCCCAGATCAGGCCATCGTCGGAACCGGCGAATTTCCAGGCGCCAATGGCTTTGGCAAAAGCCGGCTCAGCGCGTTTGACGACAATACGGCAATTGAGTGTGCTGGCCAACGAAACGTCATCAGCAACGCGATCATCAAGCACAACTTTGCCGAGGTCCATTTCAATCACGCGATTGACCAGCGATGACACCTCATCCAGACGATGGCTGGAGATAATCATCGTCGCTTCGTTCTGACGCTCGGCCAGCAGATCGAAGAAAATTTTGCGTGCTTCGGGGTCGAGGTTGGCGGCTGGTTCATCCATCACCAGTACCTTCGCTTCACGGCCCAGCGCGATGGCGATCAGCAGTTTTTGCTTCATGCCGCCAGAAAGACGGACAAACTGGCGGGTGAGAATGGCGTCAATATCCAGCCCGAGGCGTTTGGCGATATCGTGAATGCGTTGTGGATCGGTGCCGCACAACTCGGCAGAAAAATCGATCAGCTGACCAACCGGCATTTTCAGCGGCGGTGGCAGTTGCGGCACAAAGCCGATGGTGCCGAGTACCTGCGTCCGGTTGTTACGTGGATCGAGTCCGTTGATGGTGACTTCTCCATCGTGCGTATATTCGCCCAACAGGCAACGAATCAAGGTTGTCTTGCCGGCACCATTCGAGCCGATCAGCGCGACCCGCTCACCGATGCCGATATCAAGACTGATGCCATCGAGCACGCGAGCTTTGCGAAAGTCTTTCGCAACATTTGAAAATTTAATCATGGCGCAGATTATAGAGTCACGTGTTACGGTCGACTTTGGATGTGGGTCAAAAATCAGGCCAGTTTGGTGAGACCTTTGACCTCAAACGACAGCGAACCCGTTGGACAGGTGTCAACGCAAAGTCCGCAGCGCGTGCAGTCGGGGCCGATCGGGACTTCCGTCTCGACCGCGCGGCCCTTGATGACGGTATCCAGTACATGCGGCACCAGACAGACCTTGCGACAGTCGCCCTCGTGGAAGCAGCCATCAAGTTTGTAGATGATGCGTACTGGCGAGATGATGCCGACCACGCCGTAGGTCAGGCCAATCGGGCAGGCGTAACGACACCAGGCGCGGCATGAGAAGAAGACTTCGAAGAAGAGCAGGGCCAGTACCCAGAGCAGGGCCAGACCCGGCCCATAGATCAGAGCGCGCGACAGGATGCCGGTCGGCGAAATGGCTTCAAAGACGGTATAGCCGGTGGCAAAGGCGAGTAGCGCAAAAATGACCCAGAAAACGGTGCGCAGGCGGCGATCCATGGTCTGGTCGGTCACCAGTTTTTTCTTGGCCAGATAGAGATGGATTTTTTCTGCCCATTCGGCCAGCAAATGGTAGGGGCAAACCCAGGAGCAGAAGGTGCGCCCGCCGAGCAATATCCACAGCAACAAGACAGTGCTGGTGCCAATCACCAGATTCATGATGATGTGCTTGTGGGCCAGCATAACCTGCAACGCCGAGTTGAGGTCGATCAGATGGAAGCCGACAAAGCGTGAGGCGGTTAGTGCGCCTTCAAGAATCTGGATGTCGAAAAAGAAGGAGAAGGTGAACAACAGGTTGGCAAGAATCAGCGTGACCCAGCGCCGATTTCGCCAGGTGTTTTTGTGTTCAGCATGGGCGCGGGCATGGACCTTTTTCGGCGATCAGGTCGCGATTGCCCTTTTTGTAGAAATGGATTTTCTGCGCAGCCGGGCTGATTTCCTTGGGTTTGGTTGGTTCGCTACCGAACATCACCTTGATTTGTTCGATAAAACGCCGTTTTAGTAGATGACTCATACTTTCCACACCTCGCCAGCTTCAACCGTTATACAGGTCGGTTCGACCGGGCAGATCATTTCGCAAACGCCGCAGCCAACGCAGGGTTCGTGGACGACCGGCGATTTGCGCTTGGTGCCATCTGGCGCGAAGACGGTTTCAATTGAAATGGCACCCTTGACCGGACATTCGCGAACGCAGAGATCACACTCGGCAACATCATAGGGGTGCGCGCTGACCTTGATCGGTTTCCAGCGATCAACCGACATGTAGCGCATCTGACCCTTGAAGTCCGCACCGCGCGCCTGACCCTTGAAGCCTTTGCCCTGAACGGCAAGGCAAGCTTCCGGCCGCGTCAGACGAGCAACGCCAATGCGTTCATGTAGGTTGAGTGTTGGTTCGGCATCATTTTCCTTGGCGATCAGGATCGGTTTGGCGGCAAGCGCGGAACCTGCGCGAACCTTGAGAAAATCCGGCTTGTGATAGGTCAGTGAACCGGTTGGGCAAGCCAAAATACACTGCACGGCATCGCAGGAGAAGTCGCAAGCCTGGCTGCGGGCATCGATATACGGCACGCCGACGCCCATGCCATCAACCAGATCAGCTAGTTTGATGGCCGATACCGGGCAGACCTGAACGCATTGACCGCACTTGATGCAGCTGCCAAGAAAATCCTTCTCGTCAAGCGCGCCAGGCGGCCGCAAGCGTTTTTTCTGAGCATAGATAATCGGCAGGAAGCCAGAAACAGCGGCACCCAGTACGCCGCCGGTCAACAGAATGGTTCGTAGAACCCGGCGCCGGGCAGTTTGACGTTTGCTGATTGATACCGGAGGCGTTACGTCGGGCGCAGATTTCCGAGGTGCCTCGTTGTTGTTATCGCTCTCGCTCATGATCGTGCCGTTCTTTCTGGTTTGACGTAGCGTGGTTTTTCATCACGCAAGATCAGGTCAGGTGTGGAGAAGGGGGCCAGGCGTTCAAGAAAATCAAGAAGTTCCATGACGGGGGAACTGCGGAAGAAGCGAGCCACCGGGAGTTCCATCCAGATCTGGTCAGCGTAGGCATAGAGTTCATGCGTCTTGTCGCCGATACCGTCGCCATCGCGGTCGAAGCCCTGATAATCATCCCAGAAATTCCCGCGCCAGACATTCTTCGGGCTATTGTTGTTGTCGCCATGACCGCCGTAGGCAACCTGGGTCAGATTGCCCTCGAAGACATTGTCGATCATGTTGTTGCCGCCGGTTTCACTGTTGAACAGGATGCCGGTGCCGTTGTAGGCAAAGCGGTTGTTACGGATTTCGATGGTGCTGTCTGGCTGGAAAGGTGAAAGGTCGGAGCCGATGCCAATGCCGCAGTAGATGATCTCATTGTTCTCGATAATCGTGCCGGAAGCTTCCTTGAAGCCGATACCCATGCCGGTGGCGCCCGTGGCGTGCGAGATCACATTGTTACGAACGGTACCGCCTTCTGTGTACATAAAGTAAACGCCAACCGCATTGTCGTAAAACTCGTTACCGACGACATCGTTGTCATTGGCAAACATGAAGTGAATCGAGTAGCGACTGCGCCGTCCGAGGTTGTCGCGAAACATGTTTTTGTGTGAGTACCAGGCGACCATGTCGCGGGAGTCGATGATCTGGTTCTTCTCAATCAGATTGTCGTTGCTGTACCAGAGCCGCAGGCCATCGCCACGGACGCCCAGATCGCGATCCTTGGAGCGAATCGTATTGCCGCGAATGATATTTTTATTGGACTGTTTGAAATCGAGGCCAAACAGACAGTTATCGATTTCAATATTTTCAATGAGGTTTTGGTCGCCACGGACATCAAGACAGGAATCATCCGTGTCATGCGAGTCGCCTGAACCGGTCAGATGCAAGCCGCGTACTACAGAGTTGCTGGCGTTCAGGACCATGACGGTTCCCCTGTCGCCAGCATCGATGCTTACCTTGCCACCGCCATCAATGGTCAGCGGCTTGTTGATAACGACCGGGCCGGCATAGTTGCCGGGTGGTGGTTTGAGCACCGAGCCAGCGGGTGCCTTGTCGACCAGGTCCTGAAATGGTTTCAGCCCATGCACACGTTTGTCGCGTTCGTGCAGCATGAACGTCGGTTTCGGGCGATCCACATTGGCTCGCGCACCCATGCCAGCCGGGACTTCAGTTTGTTGCTCTGTCTTGCCGCTGGTGAATACCAGTAGCAGTGCAGTGGCCAGGCCGAGCCTGGCCAGATGGTGCAGGGTGATCATGCTGCTTACTCGGCGGTGCCTTCGCGCAACTGTTTGCGACGGATAAGAAGGGCCAGCATCATGCAGATGAAAATGGTGATCAGCAGGCCATAACCCCAATATGGATAAGAGAAGGTCGAGAACTGGGCAACCTTGCCTTCACCAAACACGGTAGGCATGAAGGGCTTGACGGTGAAAGCGCCCCACGGGTGCATGTTGTGGCCGAAGAACCATAGCCAGCCAGCGTAGGTTATAACGAAGAAAACCGGGAGGAGGGCAGGAACGAAAGCCAGTAGCAACTGGAAAGGGCGGATCTTGGCGGTTGCCGCGATGATGAAGACCATGACGCCCATCAATCCGAAGATAACCATCTTCGATACGTTGCGAACGTTGTCACCCCAAACATTGATACGGTCCATGTCCTTGAAGAAAGTACCGGATTCCTGCATGTAGTCTTTGACGTGACTTTCCAGGTGGCCCATGACGAACTGATCAACGATCATCCAGGCGGCAACCGCAGCAAAGCCTGCGGTCAACACCAATAAACGCGGTTTTTTCTTGGCCATGGTGAAAGCCAGCATCATCACGGCAAAGAAACCGAAGAAAAACTTGGCCAGCGGCTTCTCAACCGGGGCGCCGGTTGCAATCGGGAACATGCCGACGTAGTGGTTGATGGTATTCATTTCATGAACGCAATCGAGACCTTCCGCATTTTTGTTCAGGTCTTTTTTTGCATCGGTGATCGGGTTGTAGCGCTCGTCGTCGTGCGCTAGATCTTTCTGGATGATCTCATTGGCCATCCGGGTGCCTTTGCCTGCAGCCTTGCAGCCGTTATAGACACCGTCGAAGTGAAAATGGATGCGGATACCATCAGGGAAGGCATCGGCCGGGTAATTGGGGGCGGTTAGAGAAACCCACCAGATGGGGGCAAAGTAAGCTGCAACGAGGCAAACGAGGGCGATAAAAGTCAGCCCGCCAACAATCCGATTTTGTTTTTCCATGATGCTAATCTCTGTCCTTGTATTGTGCCGACCGTGGCATTCTGTGATGCCTGTATAAATAGGGCAGTTGGGCCGAGTGGCGCCAACTGCCTTGTTACTTTATTACTTTTTCTTGGCTGCGCCAGCTTTCGGCTTGCACATTGCGCCAGGCATAACCAGACTGGACTGATAAGCAGAGATCGAGATCAGTTGATCATCGGTGTATTTCTTGATGATCTTGACCATGTCCGGGTTGGCATTGCGGCGATGACCATCACGAATTTCAGTCATCTGACGCAACAGGTACTTGTAGTGCTGGCCAGCGATCACGGGGTAGAACTTCTCTTTGACGCCTTCACCGTTCTTGCCGTGGCACTCAAGACATTCTTTTTCGTACAGAGCCTTGCCATCAGCCAGACGCTTTTCTGTATCGGCTGGTGCCTTCCAGTTTTTGTCCATATTGTCGCCCGGCTTGGAATCGTACTTGCCGTGGTCAATAGGAATACACAGTTTCTCGATGTATGCGGCGACGTTGGCCAGTTCCTGTGCATCGGTCAGTGTCGCGGCAAACGGGTACATGGTCGGATTGTCACGCAGGCCGGCACGGATGTCAGCCATCTGCTTGATCAGCACGGTCGTGTGCTGGCCGGCGAGTTGTGGGAAGGTGCCGTCAGGGCGACCGGCGCCGGAAGGCAGGTGGCAGGCGCCGCAGGTTTCATAACCTTCTTCGCCAGCCTTGGCGTCACCTTTTTTGTTCAGGGCTTCGCTTTTCTCGCCGCCTTGAGCATTCCATTTGTAATCCTTGCCTTCAATACCTTGTTGTTTCGGGGCAGGAGGGGATGCTACTGCAATGCCTGCTGATAGCAGACCGATCAAAAGGAGTGATGCTTTCATGATTTGTGTCCTTTTATGGCAGGTTGTTCCGAACGCTGAAAGGATTGTCCCATCCTGAATATCAGCGTTCCTTGATGTGCGTCAGAAGCCGACAAGTCGGGCTTCTTCAGATTACTTGAGCTTGGCGAGCCACTCGGAAATCGCCTTGATTTCCTCATCGTTAACCAGGTGCATGACGCCCTTCATGGCAGCGGTTTGGCCGTTGTTACGGGCGCCGCTCTTGATGTCCTTCATCTGGGCTTCAGCATAGGCGGCATTCTGGCCAGCCAGCTTCGGATAGTTTGGCATTAACGGCTTGTCGGCTTTTGCACCGTGGCAGGCGTTACAGGTTTTTTCAGCGAAAAGCTTGCCGCCATCAAGTGCAGCGAAGGCTGGCGAAGCGACAAATGCGGCAGCGATCAAAGTCATTACAAATTTCATGGGTATTCCCTCCTGAATGTGAAACGGGGAACAGATTGGCTCTGTTCCCCGCAATTTGCCTTAAGTCAGATCAAGACTAATTTGCTTACTTGACCTTCTTGGCACCGTTCTGCTCAAGGTAGGTCTTGGCGCGCAGACCAATGTCAGCGGCTTTAACCTGGTATTGCCACACTTGCTCAGCCCACAGATTGGCTTGGTCCCAATCTTTCTTGGCGGCTGCAGCTTCGTGCTTGGCCTTGGCTTCCTTCATCTTGCCGAGTTGGTCAGTTGCGTCATCAACCATGTTGACCACATCCGGGAAGTCCTTGAAGTTCACGCTGGTGATGTAACCCACCACGGAATCAATAACGACCTGGGTATCAGCAACCTTCTTCACTGTGGCTTTGTAGTCAGCTTCGGTATAGACAGCTTTGGCAGCTTCGCTCTTGCCCGGCTTCCAGCCCTTCGGCTTGACCAGCAGGTAACCCTGCATTTCAAGGTGCAGTGCAGAGCAGAACTCGGTGCAGTAGTACGGATATACACCTTCCTTGTCAGCCTTGAACTTGACGGTCACCGTCTTGCCCGGCTCAACTGAAGCGTGCACGTTCATGGTCGAAACCGTGAAGCCGTGGGTTTCATCCTGAGCGCGTTCCAGGTTGGTCAGGTGGATGGTCACTTCATCGCCAACTTCAGCTTCGATGGTTTCCGGGTGATGTGCGAGCGGATCAGCGTGCCCCAGACCGTGATCTTGTTGCCCTTCTTCGTGGTGCTTTCTTCGCCAGCGCGAACCATGCCCGGATGCGGCTTGTCGGTGCGGGAGTCGGTACCCACCTTGTAACGGACGCCTGGTTTCAGCTTGGAGGCTTCGATGGCAACCACATAGTGCGGCTCGCCCAGCGGTAGCGGCATGTCGTACAGAAGTTGCATCTTGTCGTTGCTGATGTCGATCAGCTGGTGGTTCTGCGGATGCAGCGGGCCAACCGGCACGAAACGATCAATCGCCAGCTTGTTCAGTGCAACCAGGTAACGACCCTTGGGATCAGCCGAGTCACCTTCCATGGTCATCAGGTGACCGATGTTGTAGTGCACGGAGATCTTGTCGAGCACTTTACCGTCACAGTGATTCCATTTGACGACTTGTGAGTCGACATAAAGCGAGGTGTAGGCGATACAGGGCTTGGAGTCGTACTGGGTGTGCAAAGGACCGAGGCCGAGCTGAACCTGGGTGTGCAGCGCATCCTTCATGCCGATGACCGGAATGCCGTACGGATCCTTGGATTCGAACTTGCCAGCCTTGATGGCGGCCTGGATCTTCTCGAAGGAATAGACGGAAACGTGGGTGTCCAGCTTGCCGGCAACGGTCAGGAACTTGCCGTCCGGGGTGACGTCGACGCCGTGCGGTGACTTCGGTTCCGGAACGAGGAAGAGGATGCCTTCCTTGATTGCCGTTTCCATCATCAGCACGTTATGGCCGTTGATCTTCTTGGCTTTGCCGGCAGCAACGAGTTCAGCTGCTTTTTTCCAGTTGATCACGTGCAGATAGTCGGTGTCCTTGGCGGAGCAACCGGCTTCATACGGCGGGCGGCCTTTTTCGATGCCACCGACGTAACGCTCGGAACAGAAGGAGTTGGTGAATGACCAGCCGTCGGACGGGCCTTTACCAGCGTCGGACAAGTCCTGGCTGTAAGGCGGCAGTTCGAGGGAGAAGGATTCCTTCGGATCGATGCGGCCTTCCTTGCGGTCGAACTTCCAGTAGGTGACGCCACCGCGATACTTCTCGTTGAACTCTTCGAGCGGGTAGAACTTCTTGTTCTCAAGCGGGGTAGCGTACTGGGCGGCTTCGATGATGTAGTCGGTATTCGGGGTAACAAAAGCGCCGCCGTGTTCCGACTTGTAGATCGGGTTAACCACGATCTGCTTGGTTTCGAAGTCACGCAGGTCGATCACGGCGAGGCGCGGATTGGCCTTGTCGTTGATGAACAGGAACTGACCGTCATACTTGCCATCGGTTTCGGAAATGGCCGGGTGGTGCGTATCACCCCAGTTGATTTCCTTGCCGTCGATATTGCCCTGGCGCAGCACAGCCTTGGAGTTTTCGTCAAAGCCATAGCCCTGCCAGGGTTCTGGCGTGAAGACAGCGATGTATTTCAGGATGCGCATGGACGGAATGCCATACACAATCATCTGACCGGATTGACCGCCCGAACTGAAAGCGACGAATTCGTCGCGCTTGCCGGTCGGTACGTAGGTTTTGGATGCAGCCAGCAGATCCTGCTGGCTGAGGTTGCGACGCTTCATCACGTCCTGCAGGGATTCCGCGGCCACGCCCGTGGCGGCAAATCCAAACCGGCGCAATCAGCAGCACGGTTGATTTCACTGCAAATTTTTTCATCTTGAACTCCCCCATGAAAACTAGAAGTAGAACTTCCAAAACCTTAATCGACGCCTGCGACAAAATGCCCCTGCGACAATATGCCGCACACTGTATTCCTCACTGACTGTGAAAAAATTGATCTTTGTTAATTTTGCGGACGTGACTTGAAGGAAAATGCCATACCGCATTCGCGAAGATTCAGGACGCAGCTAGTGAATAAGAAAATGTTGATAGATGCGATTGGTTTTTTGTTGATCGCGCTGGTCGTGGTGGTTGGCTACAAGCTCTCTCCACTACTATTACCCAAGGCCGATGTCTCGGTCTTTCCCGATGTGCATTGCGATCTTCACCATCAGGCGTGTGGCGCAGATTTGCCGAGCGGCGGGCGTGTGGAGTTGTCGTTCAAAACGCGACCGATTCCCATGGTTAAAGCGTTTCGCGTTGAAGTAAAAGTGAGTGGGGTCGAAGCCAAGCTGGTTGAAGTCGACTTTGCCGGCATCGACATGAATATGGGCCTCAATCGCCCGCAACTCTTGCCGCAGGGTGGTGGCGTGTTTGTAGCCGAGGCGACGCTGCCGGTGTGCATCACGGGGATGATGGAGTGGCAGGCAACAGTGTTGCTTGAAGTTGGCAAGCAAAGTATCGCCATTCCCTACCGTTTTACTTCAGGAACACACGACTGATATGAGCGAACGTATTCTGCTGGCACTTGTTGCCTTACTCGTCGCACTACTCGTCGGGCTGGGCTTTTTCTGGAATCCCGAGTTGCCGCAGCGACTTTTACCCAAGGCCGGAATGGCGGCTGGTGGCGATTTCACCTTGCAATCAGCCAGTGGCCCGGTGGCGCTCAAGGATTTTCGCGGCAAACTGGTGCTGGTTTATTTCGGTTACACCTATTGCCCTGATGTTTGCCCGACTTCACTGGCCGCGACGGCTGCCGGTTTGAAGTTGCTGGATGCGGCAGAGGCCGCACAGGTGGCGATGATTTTTGTTTCGGTTGACCCGGAGCGCGACACGCCTGCACGGCTCAAGGAATACGCTGAATTTTTCCACCCAGCGATTGTTGGCGTGACCGGCACGCCCGAAGTTCTGGCCGAGATCGCCAAACGCTATGGGGTGTTCTATGCTCGCCAAAAGGTTGATACGGCAGGCGGTGGTTATGTTGTTGATCACACTTCAGATACCTATGTGATTGGCCGCGAAGGTCAGTTGCTTAGTAAGATTGCCCACGCTGCGCCGCCCGATGAGGTGGCTGCCGAGATTCGTAGACGTTTGAAATAACCTTTGAAAGAGAGATAACGATGAAGAAATTTTCCCTGTTGTTGGCCAGTTTATTGGTTTCTGCCGGAGCGCTGGCTGCTGCTGCCGATATGGTGACGGTGGATGAGCCTTATGTTCGCCTGGCACCACCCAATGCACCGGCAACCGGTGCTTTCATGGTGATCAAGAATGCTGGTGACAAGGATGTGAAAGTGGTCAAGGCCGACAATCCGGCGTCGAAGGCAACCGAGCTGCACACTCACCTCAACGAAAATGGCGTAATGAAAATGCGCCCGGTTGCAGCGATTGATGTCAAGTCAAAAGGTGAGGCCGTGCTCAAGCCGGGTGGTCTGCATGTCATGCTGATCAACCTGAATGCGCCGATGAAGGAAGGCGATGTCGTGCCAATCACGCTGACTTTTGACGATGGCAGCAGCAAGAAGGTAGATGCCAAGGTCGTCAAGACAATGGCCGCCGGTATGCCTGCGATGGAACACAAGCACTAAAAAAATCAGGGTTTTTTGGGCGTTGACCGTAACAGTTTGCGGTCAATCGTCCGAAGAGCTTTCTGTGTTTGCCTGACGCGACAGGAACAGACTGGCGATCATGGCTGCCGGAATCGGTTTGCTGAACAGGAAGCCCTGGGCGATGTCACAGGCTTCGGCATCGAGAAAAGCCAGTTGCTGCGCATTTTCCACCCCCTCGGCAACCACCTTCATGCCCAGCGAGTGGGCCAGAGCAATCGTCGCGCGTGAGATGGATCGGTCTTCATGACTGTTCGTGGTGCCGCTGACAAAGGATTTGTCAATTTTCAACACACTGATCGGCAGACACTTGAGATGTGCGAGCGATGAATAGCCCGTGCCGAAATCATCAATCGCTAGTCTGACGCCAAGGTCACTGAGTTGGCCGAGCAGCATGGTCATGTGTTCCATGTTCTGGACGGCGGAAGTTTCCGTAATTTCGATTTCGATCAGCGCTGGCGGAATAGCGTAGCGGGTCAGCAGATTTCGTACTTCATCGACCAGTTTGAGGTCGTGGCATTGGCGGGCCGAGACATTGACGGCGACCGGAACTACCGCGCCCCCGACATCCAGCCACTGACGCAGCTGGCGCCCCACTTCGTTGAATACCCAGATGCCGATTTCGTTGATCAGGCCGGAGTCTTCGGCGACCGGAATGAACTCATCGGGGGAAATGATGCCAAGGCCCGGCCGGTTCCAGCGGATCAGCGCTTCAAGGCCGATCAGTTGTTGCTGACCAATGACAAACTGAGGTTGGTAATAGACTTCGAACTCACCAAGCAAAAGCGCTTTGCGCAGGCAGACCTCGACTTCCAGTCGCTGGCTGCTACTGTGGTTCATCTCGGGCGAGGCAAAGACAAAATTATCGCCACCCGCCTTCTTGGCGCGATACATGGCGAGATCGGCGAGGCGAATCAGTTCCTCGGCATGGTTGGCATCATTTGGCGCCAGAGAAATACCGATACTGGCGCCGAGGTGATAGGTGGCATGGTCGATCCTGATCAAGGAACCGATTTCGCGAATCAGTTTGCGTGCAACAAGCTGGCAATGTTCGCTGACATTCTCGCCGGAGAGCAGGATGACAAATTCGTCACCACCCCAGCGTCCAACTGTGTCATCAGCCCGGCAGGCGCTTAGCAGGCGCTGGCTGATGGTGCGCAGCACCTGGTCGCCAATCGGATGTCCGGCACCATCGTTGATGCGTTTGAAGCGATCAAGATCAATAAAAAGGACGGCAACGCCAAAATTGCGGCGCTGTGCGGCAGCCAGCAGTTGCTGCAGGCGGTCGTGAATCAGTGTGCGGTTCGGCAGACCGCTCAAAGGGTCATGCGTTGCCAGGTGGTAAAGGCGTGCTTCGGCAAGCACCAGCGGTGTAATATCGCTGAGTACGAGAACAGCGCCACGCGATTTGGCATTAAGCGCCGGCACCATGCCGATCGATACCCGCACCGTGCACGGCGGGGCGACCTGTAGTTCTAGTGGCTCGGCAAGCAAGACTGATTGACGCCGTTTCAGGCAATCATCGATTCCTTGTCGCAGCATCGTCGAGTTGCCCAGCACTTCACCATAGTGGCGTCCTTTGAGACGGGCTCGGTTGGCGCCCAGCAGACGGGCACCCACCTTGTTGACTTGCACGATACGGCCTTCATCATCAATGACGATCAGACCGTCGGCAATCGATTCCATGGCTACACGGCTACGGTTACGGAGCAGGGAGTCAGCTTCCTCGAAGTCGCTCATCTGGCGCCAAAGCATGGACAAGGCCAGAACGCTCAGGGCAACGGTGGCCTCAATGGGTGGAATCCAGATAGCCAGGCTGTGGATCAGGAACATCGAAGCTGCTGCTGGCAGCAGGCTGAAAGCCAGCAACAAAAGGCTCCAGTGATAAGTCGTGCGGCGACTGGCGAAAGCGGCGGCGAGCAACAAGCCAAGGCCGAGCAGGAACGTGGTCAGTTGGCTGAGCGGTGTAATCAGCGCCTTTTGGCGCAAGGCCTCGAAAACGCGAGCATGGTATTCGACGGCAGAGATAAGGGTGCCATCCTTGCTGTTGGCCATGCTCAGTGCCCCGTTGGCACCGCTGGCCGTCACGCCAACGAAAACTGCTTTGCCACGTAGCGCGGTATCAGGCACATCACCTGACAGAGCCGCGCGGTATGAAACGACAGGGATTTCGCCGACCAGATCGTTGCGCAGCATCAACTCACCTTCGCGTTGCCAGACATCTTCACGCTGTTCCAAGTTGTGCGCCGCACGGCCGACCTGGCCCCGGCTGGTGTCATCCGGCAAGTGCGCAAGGGTGGACCAGGCGAGCGCCGGCCACCATTGGCCGGCAATGCCGGCCTGGAGATATAAACGCCGGACTGTGCCATCCGGATCAACCTCGACATCGACATGGCCCTCGATTCCCTTTTCGCGCAATTGGTTCAGTGGTCGCAAGGCAAAAACACCGGGGCCATCGCTGCGTTGGGCGGGTGCAACGGGCAGGATGACTACCGGGCTGAGGGCGATTTGTTCAACAAATGCCTCATCACCGACCGCTTGCGGGTCAGCCGAAGCAAACAGGATGGCGAAGGCGACCGGGCCTGATTGCGCCTTGCGCAGAGCCTGAAGAAGATCGGCATGACGTTGGCGCGACCAGGGCCAGGGGCCAAATTGCGCCAGACTGGCCTCGTCGATGGCGACAACGACCGCTTGTAACTGACTGTCAGGTTTTTGCAGTGACTGTGCCAGAAAGTCGTAGGCGAGCAGGTTGAGGCGGTTAGTCAGTGGGATTGGAAGCAGCGCCAGCGCAGTCAGGCAAAGTACCGGCAACCAGAGCAGGCGCAATTGCAGTGCGCCGGTCAGTCGGTGCAAAAAATGTCTTATCTGTTCCACGCCTTCTCTGCGATTAGAGGAGGAGCAAAATGGGCAGGGTCAGCAGCAGATAACGCCAGTCGAATCGCGATTCGACAGTGAATGACTGCACATTGGTCCACTGACTGCTTAGCCCGCTGGCGCCCAGGGTTTGGATGCGTACAAAATACTGGCCGGCATCAAGTTCGTCGAGCGTTAGTGAATTTTGTTCGACCACGCGATCAATCAGCGGTTTTTCCAAGTCTTTTTCAGTACCCACCTGAATGCGATAGCGCGCATTATCAAGTTTTTGCCAGCGCAAATTTTGCTGCTCAACGCCAATCTTGCCGGGGCTGGCCGGGGTGCGCGTAAAACTATCCGGAGAGCTGAACGGGCCATGACCTTCACTGGCAGAAATGGTCGCCACGCGCCAGTAATACTTGCCTTCAGCGAGATCCTTGGGGAATGAAAGGTGCTGACTGCAAGGCTGGGTTCGTCGATCAGTGGCGCCTTGAATTCCGGATTGGCCGCCAGTTGAAAATGGTAGCCGCTGGCTTCACTGTTGCGCGCCCAGCTAAATTCAGGGCGCAACGCGGCGAGTCTGGCATCGGCCCCGGGACTGATTGCGAACGGCGGGCCGGGGCGGGCGTTGACAGTCAACGGGCGCACCAGCTCTTCGCCTTCCAGCCCCTTGGCGTCTATGGCCCGAACGCGCAAGACATAGTCGCCGTCCGGAATGTCACGAATGCGCATGACTGCGATTTCTGTCACCTGGTCTGACACAACGGCTGACGACAAGCCCTTGGCCGAAACCAGGGTGCGATAACGTCTGGCATCGTCAACCGCAGCCAGTTGCAAGTCAATCGGCAAGCGCTCGGCCAACAGGCTGTCTTCAGATATGTGCGGTGCTTTCAGTAGCGGGATTGCTTCAACACGACTGTTCTTCTGCATGGCCATGCCGTAACCAGCAGGCAGGGCGCTGTGCGGCCCGTTTTTGTGGGCCAGCGCAACCTTGCCTTCAAGAACCTCAGTGCGTGTTTCATCGGAAAAACTGGCGACCCGGAACTGGGTGCCCCGAACTGCGGCAATGCCGGACGGAGTCTGTATTTCGAAACGACCGCTGGCCGCCGGAAGTTTGCTGATCTCGTTCTCGACCTTGCCTTTCGGGATATTGAGGCGAATGTCGCGCCCCTCGGCGAGCGGTACGAATTTGTTGTTCTGCAAGCGAACTTGGCTATGCTCGCGAACCAGCATCCGTGAACCATCGGGGAACTGTAGTACAACACTCTCCTGGTCGGCCGTGACGATATGGCTGCGTGCAGGGATACGCCCCCGGCCTTGAGCGGGATGGCTGTGCCATTCGCTACCACTCGCGAGGCAGCGCCAGTGACATCCAGGACAGTGACGGGTCGCGAGCCACGAAACAGCCATTTGTCAGGGATGTGGAGCACCATGCCGGGTGGGAGATGGTGCGGATCCTTGATTGCGTTGAAATCAATCAGTGCATCGACCAGGCCGCTTTTCAAATGCTGACGGGCAAAATCCCAAGGATTGTCACCGGGTTTGATCACATAATCCACAACCTGAGTCTGGGCGCATGCGGCATGGCTGCACAATAGTGCAAGCAGCCTCAATGATCGCCAGACGACTGCCGAGCTCGTCATTGCAAAATTCTGCAAAGTGGGAAAATCGGCATAAATCTCATGGCAGTCCCGGATGGTTCATCAAAGCCATAGAGTATATGATCAGCATATATTGGTGTGTAAATTTGTGTTCCTGCCAAAATAAAAGGCAGCTTCCTTCATATTAGCAACTCGTGAAGCGACCTGCTGAATCCGAGGATAGCCATAATGCCGGTAACCGAAAGCGGGCAAAAAATCAGGGCTTTTTGGGCGTTGACCGTAACAGTTTGCGGCCAAGCACCAGCTCAGGTTTTGACAGGATGTTTCGACAGCTTGCGTTGCAAGGTGCGACGGTGCATTTTCAGGGCACGGGCAGTGGCGGAAACATTCCCCTCATTCTCATTCAGTACGCGTTGAATGTGCTCCCATTCCAGACGGTCGACCGAGAGTGGTTTGTCTGATGCGGGCAGGTCAAAATCAGGTCCGCCATCGTCTTCAAACGCCGCGAGGATGGCTTCGATTTCAACCGGTTTGGCGAGGTATTGCACGGCGCCGAGTTTGACTGCATCAACGGCAGTGGCGATGCTGGCATAGCCGGTCAGGACGACGATGCGGCAGTCCGGGTTGATGCTTAAAAGCTCGGGAATCAGAGCCAGCCCGGAGCTGCCGTTCAGATTGAGATCAAGCACAACCTGCTGCGGTTGCATTTCACGGGCAACTGACAATGCGCTTTCTATATCATTTGCCCCTCGTGCGGGATGACCGCGCCGGGTCAGTGTTCTGACCAGAATGGCGTTGAAGCTGATGTCATCGTCAATGACCAGAGTCGGAAAATTCATTATGTAACCTGTGGTAGTTCGATGCGGGCGAGCGCGCCACCTTGGCTCGGGTTGCTGAGCGTGAGCTTGCCGCCAAGTTGCTCAATGGCGGAACGGGTCAGAATCAGGCCAATGCCGCTGCCTTGTTGATGCGTCGGAAAACTGCTGAGGCCGCCGCGTGCAAGTACTTCCGGTGGAAATCCCGGTCCGCAGTCGTGAATTTCAATCGTCAGCCCGGATGCGCTCCAGGCTATGCTCAAATCAATGGCTTTCTGGCAAGCATTGGCCGCGTTGTTGAATAAATTGAGCAGGGCTTGTTCCAGGCGCGGGTCCGCTACCATTCTGGGTGCTGGTTGTGTTCCGTGCAGCGTCAGGCGGCTCTCGGCCTGCGGCCGGCTGGCGTGCCAATGCTGGCGTATGCTGTCGATCCATTGATCGACTGGTTGCAACACTGTATTTTCCAGACGATCAGCCCCGGCGCGGCGCGATAGGCCGGTAATGATGCCTTTACAAACCTGAATTTGCTGGCGTATGAGGTTGATGTCATCGCGAACGGCATCTGACAGCCCAGGTTCATCAGCCAGTTCGCCAGCCAGCAGCGCCATCGTGCCGAGTGGCGTGCCCAGTTCATGTGCTGCGCCGGCGGCCAGCGTACCAATCGCCAGTACCCGTTCATCGCGCAGGCCTTGTTCGCGGGCGGCGGCCAGTTCGGCATCGCGTTCACGGATCAGGCGCGTCATGCGTACGACAAACCAGGCGATCATCAGGGCTGAAACGGCGAAGGTCAGCCACATGCCGATCAGGTGCAGGCGGGTGGCGCGGGTGGCGTCCGGCATCGGCAGCGGGACGTAATAAATCATCAGCAGCGAGTAAGCACTGAGGGCAATCCCGCCGACGGCAACGACGCAACGTACCGGCAGGGTCAGGGCGGCGATTGCAACCGGTGGCAGGAGCATTGAAACGAGCGGATTGGTCGCGCCGCCACTGAAAAAGCAGAGTGCGCTGAGTGCCGCTACATCAATCAATAAATGACTGAACAGTTCGTAGGGGGTGGCGTCAGGCGCCTGGCGCAAACGCCACCAGGTGATGGCGTTGATCAAGCCGGCAACGGCCAGAATGGCGAACATCGGCAGTTGGGGTAGTGAAATATCGAGCAATGCAGGGCAGAACAGGACAAGCAAAGCGAGCGCAGAAAGTGCCAGCCAGCGGCTGTTCACCAGCCGGCGCAGGTTGGCCAGGTGTTCGCTTCCCTTGTTGTCACAGGTGATAAAAGGCATGCGGCGAATTATGCGTGATTTGTGTCAATTTTTAGTCGCTTGCCCTGTGCGACAATTTGTCGCGGCCAACTTGGGAGTGTTTCGGAATGCTTTTGCGTCATCTATTGGCAGGATTGTTTGCTTCGTGTGCTTTAGTTAGCGCATCGGTTGCGGTCGACCTGGAAAAAGGCAAAGAAATCAATGGTACCTGTGCAGCCTGCCATAGCGATAATGGCCAGGGTGGCAAGAAGGGCGAATACCCCGCATCGCTGGCCAGCAGGTGAAATACCTGGAAAACCAGCTAAAAAGCTTTCGGGCGAGGACGCGGGTGAATATTCCCATGTTCCCCTATACGCAGGAACGCGAAATGTCGGATGCCGACGTCAAGGATATTGCCGCGTATCTCAACGGTATCGAGCTTGATACCCAAATGCCGACCTATACCGGCAAGGAAGATGCGCTGACCAAATTGTTGATGGCCGAGAAAGTGATGATCATTCCGCGTGCCGAGGGCGATCTTGAGGCGGGTGGCAAGATTTACCAGAAGCAGTGTGCCAGTTGCCATGCCAAGTCAGGTCGTGGGCGTGGCATGTTCCCGATGCTGGTCGGTCAATACACGAATTATCTTAAGCGTCAGGTTGACCTTTACCGTGCTGGTGATCGTGCACATGATGAAGAAGCCGTTGGCGGTGTGCTGAATACGTTGGATGAAAAGCAGATTCAGGATGTGCTGGCCTATCTCACCTCGATACAGGATCCCAAGGAATGAAGCGTTTTGGCTTGTTGATATTCACACTGTTTGTTGTGCACGGCCCTGCTGCAGCAGCCGATGAAGGCATGCCGGATGCACAAAAGGTTCGATATTGCGAGCGAATTCGCGATCACGCCTTACAAACTTATTACAACCGCGAAAGAGGCCAGCCGATCAAGCTTTTTGCCGAAGACGGGAGTGATGGCGCGCGGATCACCAATGTCATCGTCAAACGTATTTACGCAGATCCGCAAATTTCCAGCCCGAAAAAGGCAGAAGAATTCGGTCGGGCGAAATGCAATGAAATGATGGGCACCAAGCAGCTGCCAGAGTAACCGTTTAGCTAATCAGCCAATGTCCGGCGTGCGCATTGCCGATTTTTCAATGACAGCGTTGAAGGCATGCAATAGGTCGGGATCGTGCTTGATGCCGTTTTCGCTGTGCAGCAGATCCATGATTTCATTGTGCTTGCGCGCCTTGTGATAAGAGCGAGTCTCGGCAATGGCATCGTAACTGTCGGTTAGTGAAATCATGCGTGAGTAAATGGGAATCTGCGTTCCCGATAAGGCATCGGGGTAGCCTGATCCGTCAAAATGTTCGTGATGGTGGCGAACTGACAGTGCAATTTCATCAGCATGGTCGCAAGCGAGAGCGCGAATGATGCGCTCGCCGATTACCGAGTGCTGTTTCATGCATTCCCATTCGGCCGGCTCAAAACGCGAAGGTTTGTGTAGCACATTGTCGGGGATGCCGATTTTGCCAATGTCGTGAAATTGAGCGGCAACAGCCAGTATGCCCAATTCACGCTCACTAAAGTCGAGGTGTATCGCCAGTTCCCGGCAAAGCGTAACGACGCGTTCGCAATGACCCAAGGTGTGACTGTCGCGAACGCCAAGTGCTACTGAGAGCGCCTGCGATATATTGGTCAACGAGGCTTGTTTCGGTTTGCTACGATGCATCGGGAAACTCCGGCGAAAAAAATCGGCAAATTTGGCTGTTGACCGTAACAGTTGGCAAGTAGTTCAGTGTTCGAGCCAAGTAGCGGCTAATTGTCGCCAAATGCCGTTGTCAGGGCAGCAATCATGTAACTGTGGTCAAGCACGCCGGCACTTTCGCGAATACTGTGCATGGCCCACATCGGCGAGCCGACATCTACACTGGGGATGCCAAGCTGCGCTGCGACTATCGGGCCGATTGTGCTGCCGCAACCGAGGTCGGTGCGGTGCGCATATTGCTGGCATGGCACGCCGGCTTTTTCGCAAATCGCCATGAAGCGGGCTGCCGTATCGGCATTGGTGCTGTAGCGCTGGTTGGCATTGCTTTTAATAACCGGGCCGGCGTTGACCATCACCCGATGGCAGGGCTCATAGGCGGCGGGGAAGTTGGGGTGCCAGGCGTGCGCCATGTCGGCGCTGATGAAAAAGCTGCGCGCCAGCATGCGCTTCTGATCTTCTGCATCCAGCCCGGCGTGGGCAGCGAGGCGGCTGATGACATCGGAAACAAAACTGCCGCCGGCACCCGCCGCGCTTTCGCTGCCCACTTCTTCGTGATCAAAAAAAGGCACAGAGGCAGGTCGCAGTCGGCTTGTTGGTAGCGAGCAGGGCGCTTAGTGCAGCATGGCAGGAGGCGAGGTTGTCGAGCTGACTGTTGGCGATGAATTCATGATCGACGCCCCAGAATGCCCCTTTTTGTGTGTCGTAGGCATTCAATTCCCAAGTCAGCAGGTCTTCCGGCGCGACATGGAGGGTAGCGGCAATTGGTTGGCGGAAGCGTGCTTCGGCTGTTGTGTCATTGTCCGAAACGCCGAGCAGCAGCGGCAGTTCGGTTTGTTTGTTGAACTTGAGGCCGCTCTCATTTACTTCACGATTCATGTGGATGGCCAGATTGGGCAGGCGCAGCAGCGGCTCGCTAAAGCGTACCAGCTTGCTGGCGAAACCATCTGGCGTGCGCACATTGACGCGGCCAGCCAGGCTCAAATCGCGATCAGCGAAGGTGGCGAGAATCGGCCCGCCATAAACCTCAACGCCAAGGCGCACCATGCCTTGTGCATCCCTCGGCCGGTTTCGGCTTGAGACGCAGGCCAGGCGAATCGGTATGCGCGCCAATCAGTCGCAAGCCGGCTTCAGCCGCAGTCTGCGTGCCAACAATAAAGGCGATGATTGATGATCCGCCACGCACCACGTAGTAACGACCTTCGGCGACCAGTTGCCAACGGTCAACTTCTTCCAGACGAGAAAAGCCGGCAGCTTGCAGGCGTGCTTCACAACTGGCGATGGCATGCCAGGGACTGGGGCTGGCATCAATGAAGTCGAGCAGGTCCTGAGCGGCGGCGTGGGCTTGAGGGGTCATGGCTTACGGGCTTGGTTTGGTTACAGGCGGCAAATGCTACCGCAGATATCGGTTTCGGTGCGCCCCGGTTACACTGCCCGACATGAGTGAAATTCTGATAACCCGCGTGCACAAACTGAGCATGAAGAAAGCGCGCCTGGCGGCTGAACATGTTGCGGTCGACCTCCAAAAAGAGTTCGATTTATCCTATGTGTGGGATGAGGCGGGAGTTTTACGCTTCGAGCGCACGGGAGTTCGCGGACAACTGACATTGGCCAAACACGAGGTGACGGTGCAGGTTAAGCTTGGCGTGTTTTACTTGCCCTTCAAGGCCGCGCTTGAACGCGAAATACACGAATATTTCGACCAGCGTTTCGGCTGATCACCCGAGTCAGCCGGTGAGTTTTGCCGCTTCGTCGATATAGGCCTGCATTGCTGCTTCGGGTGATGTTCCCTGCATTGTGGCCCAGGCGTCGTATTTGGCACGGCCTACCAAGTCAGTAAAACCGGGGCGTTTGCCTGTTACATCGCCAACGCTTCCTGTTTGTAGAGTGAATAAAGTCGCAGCAATGTCTGGTTGTCCGGACGCTCGGTGAGCGTTTTGGAATGGGCAACGGCAGCTTCAAAGCGGGCTTTCAGATCACCATTGATCTCTCCTGCAGGCGAATAATGGAATCTGGTTATTATAGAAGCTTGATCCCATCCGGAGTTGTTTCCGATGCCCATTCGTCATCGAATTTCACCTGTTGATACCGCCTGGTTGCGGATGGACAGGCCGAGCAATCTGATGCAGATTGTCGGCGTCATGCTGTTTGATGGCGACCTTGATTACGAGCGGCTGCAACGTAGCATTGAACGGCGAATGCTCAGTTTTCGCCGCTTCCGCCAGATTGCCCGGCAGGTAGCCGGTATTTATTACTGGGAAGACGATCAGGATTTCGATCTCGAACACCACCTGCGCCGTGCCATTCTGCCTGGTGCGGCGGGCAAGGCGGAATTGCAGCGTTTTGTGGCCGATCTGGCCAGTACGCCACTCAACCCGTCGCGACCACTGTGGGAATTTCATCTGGTCGAAACCTCGCTGGGCGGGCAGGCGCTCATCCTGCGCATTCATCACAGCATAGCCGATGGCATCGCACTGGTTGGCGTGGTTTTGTCGATGGCCGATGAGTCTACCGAACTGGTGCCCAGCGAAGCCTTGCTGGAACCAACGCAGGAGCAGGCCGATGATATTTTTTGGCGGCTGCTCTGGCGACCGATGACTGATGCCATGCTGGCCTCGATCCGTTTGTCGACAAAGTTTTGGGTCAAGTACATCGGCTTGGTGAGCAATCCCGAAAAGGCCTTGCACTACGCCAAAATTGGCGGCGGCATTGCGACCGAAGTGGCCAAGCTTGCGCTGATGTCCAACGACTCGCCAACCCGTTTCAAAGGGAAGCCAGGGACCAGCAAGCGCGTTGCCTGGTCGGAGCCGATTTCATTGCCCGAGGTCAAGGCAGTCGGCAAGGTGCTTGGCTGCTCGGTCAATGACATGCTGCTCTCGGCGGCGGCGGGCGCTGCGCGCCTATCTGGTTGAACAGGGTGACCCGGTCGATGGCGTTGGAAATTCGTGCCATGGTGCCGGTCAATCTGCGTCGGCCCAAGGACATGGGGCGGCTGGGAAATCGTTTTGGGCTGGTCGCGCTGGTATTGCCAGTTGGTCTTGAAAATCCGTTGGCGCGACTTTACGCAACGCGCGAACGCATGGAAAAACTCAAGGGGTCGTATCAGGCACCATTGACCTTGTCGATACTCGGCGCGGTCGGGCTGGCGCCCAAATTTGCCCAGGAAAAGTATCGATATGCTGGCCAGCAAAGCCACCGCCGTGATGACCAACGTGCCGGGGCCGCAGCAAGCGATCTATCTGGCTGGTGCCAAATTGCGTGAACCGCTGTTCTGGGTGCCTCAGTCCGGCGATATCGGCATGGGTGTCTCAATTTTGTCTTACGACAACAAGGTGCAGTTCGGTCTGATCACCGACAAAAAAATGGTCCCGGACCCGGAGCGGATTGTTGAGCGCTTTGCCAGTGAATTCAACAAGCTGCTGATGCTTGTTTTGATGGAACCCCTGGGCAAGGCTGGCTGATCCCGAGGCGGTTGAGGCAGGTCTGGAGGAGGCTTGATTCAGCTCTTTTGCATATGCTGCAAAATGCCCTCGGCCACTTTGGGATCTTCCGCACCGACGATCAGCTCGCTATTTTGCAGAATGAAACTGGGCACGCTGTTGATGCCGCGCTGGCGGTATTCCCTTTCAAGCTGGCGAACAGTGTCCTGGTTTTGGTCTGAAGCAAGATAAGCGCGGGGTTTCTTCGGCTGGCAAGCCGCACTCCGCTGCGATATTGACCAGCGTTTCCAGATCGCCAACGTGTTCGCCAAGTTGAAACTGGGCGACGAAAGGCGTTCAACCAGTTGATCGACCGGCCCGCGCTGTTGTGCCCAGTAGAGAAGCCGGTGCGCTTTCAGCGTATTGGCGCGGAAGGCAATTTTCTCAAAGGCGTATTCAATGCCATAGGGACGACCCGCGGCGCGAACGTTCTCGAACAGGGCATCAACGCGTTCACGGCTGCCAAATTTCTTTTCTAGAAATGGCAGGTAAAGCTCGCCTTCCGGCGGCGTGTCCGGGTTGAGGAAAAAGGGTAGCCAATGGATCTGATAGCTGAAATTCGGGCGCTCCTGCTCAACCAGTTCAATGGCCGTGGCAAGCCGACGTTTGCCGATGAAACACCAGGGGCAGACGATATCGGAAACGATATCAATCGTAATCATGTACTTCTCCATGCAGGGGCGACGGGATATAGTCTCTTGCTGAACCCGATCAAATTTTACTGAAAGTCATTATGGCCAGAATTTCCATAGACCTGCCACCGCGTTTTACGTTCGCGACGGAGATCCCGATTTATATCAATCACATCAATTACGGCAACCATCTCGACAATTCGGCCTTACTGTCGCTGGTTTCCGAGGCGCGCGTGCGTTTTTTCAAGTCGCTGGATTACACCGAACTCAATGTTGAAGGCTACGGCATCATCGTCGCCGATGCCGCCATCCAGTACAAATCCGAAGCTTTCCATGGTGAGGTGCTGGTCATTCAAATGACCGCCAACGATTTCAATAAATACGGCTGCGATCTGGTCTGGCAAATTACCGATCAGGCAAGCGGGCGCGAAGTGGCGCGTGGCAAGCACGGCATCATGTTCTTCGACTACGGCGTGCGCAAACCGGCGCTGGTGCCGCCAGCCTTTGTTGCAAAATTTGGTCCTTGAGCGATGATTCCGATCCGTTATGTTGAACCGGTTTTTCGTCCGCCGAGCGAGGCGGAATCGCTGATTCTGCCGGTGACGGATGGCTGCTCGTGGAACGAGTGTACGTTTTGTGAGATGTACACTGCCCCGCAAAAGAAATTCAGGGTGCGGGAAGAAGATGAGGTTCTGGAAAGCATTCGTCTCACCGGTGAACGTTACGGCGATCAGGTGCGGCGGGTGTTTCTGGCCGATGGTGATGCGCTGGTTTTGCCGACGCGCCGCTTGCTCAATATCCTTGAGGCAATTCGAACGCACATGCCCGCCGTGAGGCGGATTTCCCTCGTATTGCCTGCCACGAAACTTGAAGAAAAAGAGCCAGACGGAAATCAACGAACTGGCGGCAGCCGGCTTGAAGATGGTCTATGTCGGGGCTGAGTCCGGCGATGATCAAGTATTGGCAGCGGTAAAGAAGTGCGAAACCTTTGCCAGTACCTGCGACGCGCTGGATAAACTTGGCAGCGCTGGCATTACCCGTTCGGTGATGATTCTGAATGGCCTCGGCGGCAAGGTGGAGTCCACGACAGCATGCCGAACAATCGGCAAAACTTGCGAATTTGACGCAACCTGAATATCTGGCGACCTTGGTAGTCAGTTTTCAAAAGCAGGAACAGCGTTTTAGCGCTGAGTTTCCAGAATGGGAGCCGCTTGGTCAACAGGAACTATTTGCCGAAATGGAGCAATTTCTGTCCGCGCTTGAACTCAAGCGAACCGTTTTTCGCAGTGACCATGCATCGAACTTGCTGATTCTCAAAGGTACTCTGGGTGCCGACAAGGAACGGCTGCTTGCACAAGTACGGCAAGCGATCGAACGGCCGCAGGAAGCCGGATTGCGGCCGGCGTGGCGAGGGGACTTTGAGGTTGGGCGATAATTTGGAAATTGAACCATCAGCGTGCAGGAAACGGTTGATAGATTTCATTCGAGTGTTTCAATTGTTCCTCTGAATGAATTACAGCTATCTGCTTATTACGCAGTAGATGTGAAATATTGCCTAATCCAATATTTGGAAACCCTTTAGAATGCAAATCATGTTTGGTGTTTTTGATGGGGTTTTTTCTGATATTTTAGGTTTAACTGTATCTATTTAAATTTAATTTAATAGCTGATGCAAAAAACAACAATTTCATTTATATAGATTGCCTTGTTACTTAATAACTAGATGATAAATAAGTTAAAACAAATTCGTAATAATTCATATTTATTCAGTAACAAGTTAACTTATGTAATTTTATCATTTTATTCTTGGTGTGATTTTCTATCATTTCTCACACTTTGGAACATGCGAAATGAAGCTCTTGAACATGCCTACTTGAATACTCAGAATTTACAAAGTCAATCGATCAAACAATCGAGAGCATGATCGATAGCGTTGATTACGCATTGCAAATTTCGGCTGATGAAATTGATCATCAGTTAGCTCTCAGTCACCCAGATAAAGCCAGAATTGACCTTTTTCTAGCAAGGCAACAGGATCGCTTTTCTCATATTGATTTATTGCGTGCTTCAAACGCAGATGGAGAGGTTATCTACGGCAAGGGTGTTGATCCTCTGAGTCGGGCAAGTCTGGCTCAGCGCGAATATTTCAGTCGCTTGCGAGATAACCCGAGTCAGGGGATGGTCATTTCCGAGCCCATTATTGGAAAAATTTCCCAAAAATGGATTTGGCTAATGGCTCGCCGCCTGCAAAACCCGGACAACAGTTTTGCCGGCGTGGTTTAGGTCAATCTTTATTGACGACATTGTACAAATGTTTAATGACGTCAAGTTGGCGCCAGGCAGTGCAATTTCTCTAAGAGATGAAAATATGGGGTTGGTAGCTCGTACAACCTTTGATGGCAAACAAGCTATTCAAGTCGGTGATAAGAGACTTTCTCCTGCTCTTGAAAATGCACTGAAATCCAGCCGTCTGCATGGAACATATGATAGTGGTAATGGTGCCTTTGATGGCGTAAGAAGAATTTATTCCTATCACCTAAATCAAAAATACGGCTTTACTGTTTTGGTAGGCATTCCTGTCGAAGTGGTGCTTTCGGAATGGTATAACCAAGCTTTCTCGATACTTGTTCTGCTCATTTTCTTCGTTGTCGGCACATTTGTTTTTTCTCGCTCCACTCTTCGCACCAGGGAGTTACATAAGCGGAATCTAAAAGAACTCATTGATACCCAGTTTGCGCTTGAAAAGGCTGGCATTGCCATTCATTGGGTAGATGTTCATACCGGAGATTTCCTTTTATGTCGATCGCGCTGCTGAGATGCTGGGCTATACCTCGTTGATGAAATGTTGCAACTCAGGGTAGCTGATCTAGATCAGAATTTCCCTCAGGGTGATTTCAGGCAAATCACTGAAAAAATGTTTGCCAGTGGCACTGCTCACTTTGAAAGCACGCTGAAGTCCAAAGATGGGAGGCTGATACATGTCGATTTGGTGGGATACCTATCCCCCAAAACAGGATGGTTATCCCAGTCGGTACATCACGTTTCTAACTGATATCAGTCAGCGTAAATTGCAGGAACTAAGTAATCCTTGAAGCCCGCGATGCCTGAATCCGCCAACATTGCCAAGAGCCTTTTCTGGCCAACATGAGTCATGAGATTCGCACACCGATCAATGCCGTACTTGGCTTTGCTCCACCCTTTGCCTTCGGCAGAGTCTTTCGCCACGCGAACGCGAGTACCGTCAAAATTCAGAACGCATCTCCAGTCACTGCTGGTATCGTCAACGACATTCTTGATTATTCAAAAGTCGATGCCGGCATGCTTCAGTTGGAGTCCATAACCTTCAGTCTGATGAGGTCTTGTCAGGTGTTGCCAGCTTGTTTGACCGACAGGTTCGGGAAAAGGGCTTGGAACTGGTTGTCGGTACATCGCGTAGTGGCATGCTTTGCTCATCGTGTAATCATAAAACTGACTGTACGAAATTCGCTGCTCCTTCTGACAAGTCGGAGGTTTCATTGTTCAGCGAATCATTTACCGATGTGCTGGATCGGCTGATTGGTGATCCCCTCCGTCTCGGACAAGTGCTGGTCAATCTGTTAGGCAATGCAGTCAAACCACGGACCGTGACGAAGTGATTCTGCCGGTTGAGCTGTCCGCTTCTGCCGACTCGGTAACCTTGCTCTTTGCTGTGCGTGATACGGGTCTGGGTTTGACGTTTGATCAGCAGAAACGGTTGTTCAATGCATTTACACAGGCTGACAACTCGACTACTCGAAAATACGGTGGTACCGGTCTTGACTGGCACTCAGCAAACAACTGGTGACATATGGGGGGCGAGATAGGCGTGGAGAGCGAGGCTGGTGTTGGCTCGTGTTTCAGCTTTACAGCCTGCTTTGGTGTCGCAGTGCAAAATATCTTCATCGGAGCAAACACCTCTTTATGGCAAAAAAATACTGGTGGTTGATGACAATGCTTTCATGCGCAACTTGCTGAGCAACCTGATCAATACATTTGGTTGTCAGGTTCAGATGGTCGATTCCGGCATGGCTGCACTTGCTTGCATCGAAGATGGAAATACATTCGACATCATTCTTATGGATTGGCGGATGCCCGATATGGATGGTTTATCTACCGCGCTCAAACTGAAAAATATTGGGGATGCGACGCCTGTCATGCTGGTTACCGGAGACGAATCGGAACTGGCGCGCATCGAAGCCGATTTGCTGGGTATCAACATCGCCAGGTTTTTGAACAAACCCGTGTCCTCGGCGGCTTTGCTTGATGCAATGGTCAGGGTGCTGGACGGTACAACAACTAAGCAGCCGCAACCTGTCACGCCAGCCCCAATTCACGACCTGACGGGTGCGCACATCCTCCTTGTCGATGACAACCAATTTAATCGCGAAGTTGGTCTTGAATTGATCGAGATTACAGGTGCTACCGTCACAACAGCAGAGGATGGTGAACAAGCCGTGGCTGCAGTTGCAAACGGAAGCTTCGATCTGGTGTTGATGGATATACAGATGCCAGTGATGGATGGCTATACCGCAGCCCGTATCATCCGTGAGAGATGGCCAAATCTGCCGATTATTGCCTTGACTGCTCATGCCATGGCTGAAGAGAGGGCACGAGTGCTGGCCGGCGGCATGAACGACATTGTCACCAAGCCAATCATTCCTGACACACTTTACGCTGTGCTGGCTAGTTATTTGGGGGGTGTTAGCCTGGGCAAATCAGAGGGTATTGCAAAATCAGACATGTCGCTTGTTACCCCCGCAGAAACACTAGTGACCACTGAAAAAATCAGTTTGTCACGCATGATACATTGACTTGGATGCAGCGCTGGCTCGTGTCAATGGGAGTCAATCGATGCTGACACGGTTTTTGCGCCTGTTTCGTGAGCGCAATGCCGGCTTTCTTGAAAACATGGACGCTAGGTGCTCAGGATTTTGAGACGGTACGGCGACTTGCTCATACATTGAAGGGCGGCGCTGGCACGGTAGGGCTGATTGAACTCCAGAATGCGGCAGGGAATTTGGAAAATGCACTGGAATATCTGCTGCGAGGAAATGAAGGTGCGAGTTATCACGCTGAATTCGTCACGCTTGAAACAAGTTGGGAGCAGGCACAGCTTGTCCTTGCGAGTATGCTCGATACAGATTCGGCTATTAAATCAAACACATTTAACGCATTGGAATAAAACCATGGATAAAACGCTGAGCGTTGTAGATGATGCAGCCGAAGAAACCCCGAGTGGCCGAATTTTGATTGTCGATGACGACCCGGTGGTGGCGGGCATGCTTGGCATTTCGCTTGCCGCCGCTGGACATAGTGTTGTCGAGGTCAGTTCAGGGGAAGAAGCCTTGGCTTGGCTCACTGAAAGTGGCGAATCAACAGTGCCTGATGTTGTCTTTCTCGATATTGAAATGGGAATGGGGATTGATGGCTGAGACATGTCGTCGACTGCGAGCTGTCGCTGCAATGGGTGACCTCCCGGTAATTTTTCTCTCCGGGCACGATGGACTTGATGACCGGATGCGTGCTTACGACGCAGGGGGTAGCGATTTCATATCCAAACCCTTTGTGCCAGAAGAAGCGCTGCGCAAAGCAGGGGTCGCGATTCGACATAATCGTCGACATGCGATAGCAATTGCTGACAAACATGCTACGTCTGACACAGCGATGATTGCCATGACGAGCCTTGGTGAAACAGGTGTTCTGCTGAAATTCAGTCGTGGCGCATTGGCGTGCCGCACACTGTATTCACTGGCGGAACTGGCTATAGAGTCAATGGGTTCTTACAACATTGACTGTCATATCCAGTTACGCTCGCCAACCCAAATCCTGACATTGACACCACGTGGCGCAGCTTCACCGCTTGAAGAATCCATTATAGAAAACTCGAAAGCCCGAGGACGGATTTTCAGTTTTGGAAACCGCCTTATCATCAATTACGACAGTGTGTCTTTGCTGGTCACGAACATGCCAGTCGCGGATGATGATTTTTGCGGTCGCATCCGCGATCATGCGGCAACGCTAGCCGAAGCGGCCGAAGCTGCCGTGGAAAACATCAATTTACGTACAGAAGCGATTATTCGTGCCAATGAGTTGCGGGACTTGGCTGATACCAGCCGCAAAGCGATTGAGGCGCTGCGTGCCAGTTATCAAGAAATGCAATTTGCCGCCCGCCTCGAGCTTGAGGCGATGACCGATTCCATTGAGGGAATGTATGTTTTCTTGGGCTAACAGACAATCAAGAAATCAGCATCAGTAAAACAGCACGTGACGCTGTTGAAAAGGTTTTGACAATTCTTGAGCGCAGCCAGGACCTGGATTCAAATTTCGTCGGCATTGTCGAAGGATTAACCAAGGCTGGGGAATATTCTTTCACTCAGGAAGCGGAATCCGTGACTGCAATCGAGCTTTGGTAGTGAGCTGCTGCGTCCAACCCGTCATCACCTGATGGAATTCCATTGGTTGGCGCTCGAACTGGGTGCGCGGTTTGCAAGTCTCAGACTGCTTTTGCCGACACGCAGGGCGGTGAAGATGGCCAGGGTTTGCAGCACGGCGATGCCGATCAGGACATGGCTGAAGCGGCCACCATCCATCAACTGGCCGAATATAACGGGTGCCATGGCCAAACCCAGGTCCAGGCCGGAGACAAAGCCATAAACGCGTCCAAAAGCCGCCTGACCAAAGCGGGCGGTGGCGGCGCGGCGCACCAGCAGGTCGCGTGACGGGCCGGCGATGCCGGTGCAGAAGCCGATGGCGCTCATCAAAGGCAGAATGCTCCAGCCCGGCAGAATGCCGGCGGCAAGGATTATGGCAAATCCGGCGGCGATGCCGAGGGCCAGTGTGATCAGGCTTTCCTGGTCATTCTTTTTGGCCAGAAAACCACCGAGCAAAATGCCACCGGCGCCACCGAGCAGGTAGGCGGACAGGGCAGTTGCAGCTGTCGTGATGGACAGTCCATAGAGCGCCTGCAGGATGGGGCTGGCGAAATTCTGGATGGCACCGAAGGCGGCGGTGATCAGCAGGAAGAAGAGAAAACACAGCCAGACGGCGCGCACGCGCAGAAAATCAAAAAGCGATCCGGCAGGGTGATCAGATTTTTCCTGTGCTCGCAGACTGGATCAGCCAGCGCTCTCTGCGCCAAAAGAGGAGGGCGAGGGCGAGCAGGGCGACGAGACTGGCAGCGAGCGTGGCATTGCGCCAGCCGCCAGCGGTGGCAATGCCGGTCGCGAAAATCGGCGCTAGCGCCCAGCCGAGATTGCCGGACAGGGCCGTGAATTGAAAAGCATGGCCGAGGCGCGGTTGGGAAACGTGGCGGTTGAGCACCGTGAAATCGGCCGGGTGAAATACGCTGTTACCCAGCCCGGCGATGACTGCTACGGCGATCAGCATCGGGTAGCCCGTGGCGAAGTGGAGCAGGATGCCGGCCAGCGCAAAGCAACTGATGCCGGCACCAAGGATGCGTGCCGCGCCAAAGCGATCAACGAGAAAGCCTGCCGCTGCCTGACCTATGCCGGAAACGATGAAAAACACGGTCATCGTCACGCCGATGGCGGTAAAGCTCAGTTTGAAATCTTCCATCGCCAGGAAACAGGGGCGGCAGCAGGAGATGGAAGAAGTGCGAGACGCCATGGACGAAGCCAATCAGCGAAATGGTTTCGAGATCGTGACGAGCGGCGGGCGGCAAGGTGGCAGTAGTCATTGACGAAACTTACTAATGGTGCAGTGGCTCAGGACTCGTCCTTTTCCAGCTTGAGCGAAGCCGAGTTGATGCAGTAGCGTTGCCCGGTGGGTGCCGGACCATCCGGGAATACATGGCCAAGATGGGCGCCGCATGCGTGACAAGTGACTTCGGTGCGGCTCATGCCGAAGCTGCGGTCGACGTGCTCATCGATCAGTTTTTCATTGTGCGCTGTGTGAAAGCTGGGCCAGCCGCAGCCTGAGTCAAATTTGGCTTCAGAGCGGAAGAGCGGGGCGTCGCAACAGATGCAATGGTAGGTGCCATCTGCATCACAATCCCAGTATTGGCCAGTGAAAGCGCGCTCGGTGCCTTTCTCCCGGGTGACGTGGAATTGGTCGGCATCGAGTTGTGAGCGCCATTCGGCGTCGGTTTTTTCAATTTTGGCATGGCGCATCTCCGGGTGGTTTGGGGCAGATAAGACTGGCAAACTCGGCTATGATTCACAGAGATTTTCAGGATACCGCGAATGAACTCCGAACCCCCTTAGCGAAAGCGAATCTCGACCGACTCCGAGCAACTCCTCGAAGCCGATGTTTTTGAAGGCGACGCCATGCGTCTGGACGAAATCCAGGCCATGCTCTGTGCCGTGGTCAGTGGCCCGCTGCCGATTCCTCCTGCCGTCTGGTTGCCCGGAAGCGCTGGGTAAAGGCTTAAGCCGCATTGATGACCCGCAAGTGGCTGATGCATTGGAATTGCTGATGCGCCTGAACAATGATCTGGCGGCTGCTTTACTTGCTGACGAAACGATTGCACCCATTCTTTATCCGCTCGACGAAAGCTGCGAAACCTACGATTACGAAGCCTGGGCAGATACTTATATTTTTGGTGCCGGACTCGGCGAGGACTGGTTTTGAGCAGGCCGGCAAGCACTCTGAAGATCTTTCCGAATTGTTGGAGCCGATGTTCATGCTCAACGGCATGCTCAAGGAAGATGTTGAAAAGAGCGGTGAACGCTGGTTTGCACCGGCCGAAGAAGCGCGTCTGGTGGCCGATATTCAGGAGAACTTGCCGCTGGTCGTGCAGTCACTCTACAACTTCTGGCGCAATAAGCGTTCAGGCGCTACGGTCGCGGGAAGACCCAAATCTGGCCGTAACGACCCTTGCCCCTGCGGTAGCGGTCGCAAATTCAAACAATGTTGCGGTCGACCGGAAAATTGAATTAATTTTTTGCGTGGCGGATTTACGGCGCCAGCAGGCGGGTTTTGCAGGTCGGAGGCATCGAAAGGTGCCTCGGAAAAACTTCTGCGGCGAGCGCCAGTCGATCCAGCTCATCTTGAGAAATGCCAGCGAGTTGCTCAAACCACTTTTGAATAGTCTTCATTTTGAGTACGCCTCTTGAAAATTCCTGTTGCGGGGAACCGGCTAAAAGTCATGGTGACTTGCCTTGAGAAGCAGAATACTCGAATACTGTATGGATGTGCAGTAGTTGTGGTATTTTTATTAAATCGGCTATTTCGTGCGTTCCAGCGCCTTGCGAATCCGCGTAATGGTTTCCTCAACCGGTGCTTTACGTGAGACTTCAAGGCCAAGATTGCGGGCGATGTCATTGACCTTAGCCGGATTGAGCGGCACGCCGCCACGATCAATGGCGACGATCAGTTGTTTAGCCTGGGTGATTTCGCAAACTGTTTCTGGGTTGGACGAAAACAGATTTCAACCAGTTGAAGAGCTTGTTATGTTTGCGTGATCCCACAAACTTGCCAATGATAAAAACGACAAGGATACATTGATGACGGTACGAACGATCCTGCGCATGGGCGATCCGCTTGCTGGAAATGGCCTTGCCAGTCAGAGACTTTTTCTACCAATGCGCTCAAGGTGCTGATTGACGACATGTTTGACACCATGGAAGCAGTTGGCAGGGGTCGGGCTGGCTGCGCCACAAATTGGCGTTGGTTTGCAAGTGGTTATCTTTGGTTTCGAGCGCAGTGAGCGGTATCCAGATGCCGAGACTGTGCCGCAGACGATACCTGATCAATCCATTGATTACAGCGCTTTCAGCTGAGGAAGAGTTCGATTGGGAAGGCTGTTTGTCAGTACCCGGCTTGCGCGGTGAAGTCCCCAGGTTTTCACGCATTCGCTATCAGGGCTTTGGCCTGGATGGGCGCGCCATTGATCGAACTGTAGAGGGATTTCACGCCCGCGTTGTGCAGCATGAATGTGATCACTTGATCGGCAAGCTTTACCCGATGCGGGTGCGCGATTTCACCCGTTTTGGCTTCACTGATGTCTTGTTCCCCGAACGTAAAGAGGTGGATTGATTGGTACAACTGCTCCCCGCAATTGAAGTAGTGACAACGAATAACCCGCAATATGCGGTGATCTGGTTGCATGGCCTCGGCGCCGATGGCTCTGATTTCGAGCCGGTCGTCTCCGAATTGGGCTTGGATGATCAGCCCGGAATCCGTTTCATTTTCCCGCACGCGCCCAGCATGCCGGTGACCTGTAATGGCGGTTACGTGATGCCGGCCTGGTATGACATCATCACGCTGGAAAAAAATAGCCGGCGGGTAGACGAGGCAGGCATTGTCCATTCCCGGCAGGCGATTCGGCAGCTGATCGAACGCGAAAATCAGCGCGGCATCCCCTGCGAACGCATTTTTCTAGCCGGTTTTTCACAGGGCGGGGCGGTGGCTTACACGACGGCCTGGACCCATTCCGAGAAGCTGGCTGGTCTGATCGCCTCTCAACCTACATTCCGGTTCAGCGTTTGCTGACTGATGAAGCAACGGAAGCGAACAAGGCTATTCCGGTCTTTGCCGCGCACGGTATGGATGACGATGTGGTTGCCCCGAACTCGGCATGGCGGCGCGGGATTTTCTGCTTGAACAGGGGTTACAGCGTCGAATGGCACGAATACCCGATGCCGCATTCGGTCTGCCGCCGGAAGTGAAAGCAATCGGGAAATGGCTCAGGCCAGAATTGCTGCAGGCTAAGATGAGCAATGTGGTCTTCAGCCGGGCATCGCTCAATGCTGCTGAGCTTCCTGCTTATGAAGGTATTGCGTTATCAGCGTGACGCTGGTGGTCTCGGAAAAGCTGGCTGCTGAAGCGCTTACGGCGCTGATGGCGAGTGACGCGATAGGTTTGATACCGAATCCAAACCGACATTCCAGAAAGGTGAGGTGTCCACCGGGCCGCATCTGGTTCAGCTATCAACCGATACACGCGCCTATCTTTTCCCGGTTTCACGCGGGCAGGGCAGCGACGCTTTGAAGACCATTCTCGAATCCCCCCTTGGTGTTGAAGGTGGGCTTTGGTTTGGGCAACGACAAAAGTGCCTTGCAGTCGCGCCTCGGCATCACCTTGAACAATGTGCTCGATCTCGGCGAAGTGCTACGGGGCGACGGGCATCGGGGCACGGTTGGTGCCAAGGTGGCGGTGGCGCATTTCTTCGGCCAGAAACTGGCGAAATCCAAAAAAACCGGGACCAGCAACTGGTCGCTGCCCAATTTGTCTGAGCGCCAAATCCTTTACGCCGCCAATGATGCCCATGTCGCGCTCAAACTTTATCGGGCCTGGCTCAGCAGCGAAGGCGAATTGCACAATTGGCTGTAAGTTTTTTGTGTTGCTGGCGACTAATGGTTAAACACCGTTCTGGAGCCAGCCATGTCATCCCCCCGCCACCGTTCTATTGCTCGCCAGTCTCGCCATGCCATTGGCGGCCGAGGCGGCAACCTGCAGTCGCCAAAGTCCGGCGCATACCGTGGCACTGCTTGAACTCTACACTTCCGAGGGGTGCAACAGTTGTCCGCCAGCCGATCGCTGGTTACGGGAACTGCCGCAAAATTTGAGCCGAACAGCTGGTGGCACTTTCACTGCACGTTGATTACTGGGATTACATTGGCTGGAAGGACCGTTTTGCACAGGCCAGATTCACCGAGCGGCAGCGCCAGCTAAGTCGTTTGGGCGGTGGCAGCACGATCTATACCCCCGAGGTGTTTGCCGGGATGAAGGAGTTTCGTTCATGGCGGAATCAGGCTGAACTGGAGCAGCGCATTCGGAATATCAATGACCAGCCGGCAGCAGCCCAGATCAAACTGCAGATGAGTTTGAGCGGGAGCGATGCGGTTGAAGTGCAAGCGAATTTTGCCTTGGCACCGACAACGCTTGCTGGGCAACAGAACGAGGGCATCATTGTGCTTTTGAAAACAAGCTGATCAGCGATGTGAGGGCGGGTGAGAACCACGGCGTCAGCCTGCAGCATGATCGGGTCGTGCGCTTCTGGTCGGCGCCGGTGGCGCTGGATGCGCAGAGTGGGCGAGCAACATGGGAGGCAGAGCATCAATTTACCTGCCGACTGGAAGCGGGCGAACCTGGGCGTTGCCGCGCTGGTGCAGGATGTGCGGCAGGGAAAAGTGTTGCAGGCAGTTGCCATGCCGATGTGTATTTAGCGCGGTTTGCACAAACTGAATATTCAGGAATAACAATTTTTGGAGAACCACATGAATCGTCGTCAATCATTCAAATGGCTGCTGGGCTTGTCCGCATTGCCATTTCCTTTGCTCAATACGGCAATTGCCAAAGAGGGAGGTTTTCCGGTGAACAAGAGCAACAAGGAGTGGGCTGCATTGCTGCCCCAAGCGGCCTATCAGGTACTTTTTGAAGAAGATACCGAGCGCTCGGGCACGAGTCCGCTGAATGCCGAAAAGCGTGATGGCACCTTTTATCTGTGCCGCCTGCAATCAGCCGCTGTTCGATAGTTCGAAAAAATACGAAAGCGGCACCGGCTGGCCGAGTTTCTGGGGAATTCCTGCCGGGGGCTCTGGCGACCAAAACTGATTTTAAACTGATCTACCCGCGTACTGAATACCACTGCGCGCATTGCGGCGGTCATCAGGGGCATGTATTTACCGACGGCCCGCAACCGACTGGCAAGCGCTATTGCAACAACGGGGTAGCACTGCTGTTTGTGCTGCGAGGCGACAAATTGCCTGCACTACGCGTCTGAGTAATTCAGGATTTAGATGTGAAATCGGGAATTGAACTGACAATCCGGCACCGTCAAAACGGGAAACTGTCAGATCGGGTCGCGACTTCTACAACTAATGCTTACCTGACCGCTTTTATTAGATATTCAAGTTGTTGCAGTCTCGATTTCACCTCGAACAACTCTCGTTCCACCATTCTTTTCGCAATGGCTTCGAAAACCTGCTCACCGGTCTGTGTTGTTTTGTAGCCGTTCCACGTCTTCTCGGCGAACTTGAACTCGCAAAGCGCTTCCAAGTACTCGTCGACCTTGCTCTCGTCAATGTCCATTGACAGCGATAGTTTTTTGGCATCAGTTTCACCAAGTGCAACTAGCTTCGCAAGCGGTAGGATCGCCCGAGATGAAATCTTGTCCAGATCAGCAATTTTTATGGCTAGATCGCTTGCTTCTTCGGCAAGCCATCTCTTCGGATTGAGTACAGCGTCACCGTGACAGATAAGCGCGGCAAGCTTCTGACTTCTATTGAACATTTTCTCGTCCTGTTGGGTATCAAACGTCCGGATCGACAGTTTTTCAAGCAGCTTTGTCGCGTGCAATCCGCCTAGCGCGCAGGGCAACCTCGTCGGGCGACAACCGTTCCTCTCCTTCTTTCACAAAACGCTCAAATTTGAGCCCCATTTCTACGATTACATCCGCAGCCTCTGGAGTCAGTTTGGGTACGTATGTGCTCGCGAGGTCGACAGCCTGCCTTTTGCAGATATTGATAGCCTCCTGATTGCCCGCCACATCGGCAATTAGCACCTTTGTCTGAACGCAAGCATCCTCAATAATTTTCGGATGTACTCCACCGCCAACGAACACGCCGCACCTTCCCAAAATAGTCGCGTACCCAGCCGCCGCAAAAAGCAGTTCTTTTCCCACGAACTGATGCGAGGCCGCCTTAATGTCGTCGCACATACTGGCGAATGCACCAAGCTTAGAGGAACTAATTTTTTCTACGAAATCGATTAACCGCGGCTGACTGTTAGGTTTGTCCGCCGAGCAAAACAAGAGCTGTGCGGATGTGTCGACGCCGATCACATGATCTATGAGGTCAAGACACTTATCGATGCTCACTGGGTCATCTTCTAACTCGTCGATGTCCATGAAACCGTATTCGTCGGCCAGTTCTACGGCAGTTGTTGCTTCTCTGGCAAAATGTAGCAAAGCCTTTTCGTGCTCTCGCTTGAGTCTTGGGACGTAAGATTTCAATACTTCAGTAGCTTGATTTGCAGCCTCTCTTTGGAAGTCGATTGTTTGGCCTGACATTTTCTGAAGGCCAACAAATATGTCCTGAACGTGGTCAACCACATTCTTCCCAACGATTCCTTGAAAATACATGCCTGTCATTGCAACACGACGAGCGTAACCATACGCCATCTTGATCATTGGATCGCTTGTCTCGAAGTTTTGCTCAATGTAGTTGGCGAGATCACGGTTCAGATCTTCGAACGGGCCAAGTTCAGTTCTGTTGTTCTTGTTTAGGACGTCAAATAGCCGGGGTATGCGCTGAGGGGGGGGCAACTTCTGCGGGTTTGCTATTCCCGGTTGCGGTAATGGTTTTATTCTTGAACCAACCAAACATCTCATTTTCCCAAAAATAGATTGAGCCAAATTAGAGCAGCCACAATGACTCCCTCCAATTTTCGTATTTAAATTCACCTGCCCTCGCTACTTCTCGCACAGTTTCGATGGAAACTAAGGGTATTGCTAGCGCCGACGGCACTGTATCAGACTTACTCCAAAAGTTAATCGTCATCATCATTGTTCGCTACAGTATATTTTGGTCCCGGGCATCCGAGTTTCAGGCTTGGAACATTGTCAATGTACAACCTAACTCGCAGGTTCTTGGTAACAGCCAAGAATGTCTCTCCTAGTGGTCCAATACATTGCTGTTGGAAGTGGAAAGCAGGTCGAACGACAGCTTTCGCCAAGTAGTTCAGTTAAGCAGTCCGGTAGCTCTCCGAGTACAGTATTCGTTCAGGCGGCTACTGGAGAAGCCGGATAACCGCAGTTGGCCGAACTGACTGAGCATCTGATTTACGCCATCAGATCAAGCCAAAACTTCTACGACTTAAAGCAGTTCCGTATCGGCATGTGAGTAGGCCGGGGCGCAGCAGCAAAGGATGTGCAGCGCCTCACTGCCAAGGTTTTCGACGCAATGTGGCGTGCCGGGCGGGATGGCGATACTGTCCCCGGCTTGATTTCGATTGGCACTCGCCCAGCGTCATCAGCCCGCAGCCTTGGGTAACGTGATAAATCTCTTCGGTAATCTGGTGGCGGTGTAACTGAGTCGATGTTCCCGGTGGAATCACCGCTTCCGCCAGACTTTGCTGGCGTACAGAGTGCTGGTTCGGGTGCAGCAGTTCGCGTATCTCCGAGCCATCCTTGGTGATGTAGGCCGCTACCTCGCGCAAGGCAGTTTTCAAGCTTACTTGATTCCCCAAGGTTGAATCGGCACGGTGGAAATTGAATTGGCCGGTGCGCCTTCGATGATTTTGCGGCTGATCGCCAGGTAAATCAGGACTTTGCGTTTTTCATCGTAGCTGCGGTGGATGGCGGTTTCCTTGAACAACAGCGAGGTGTTCTCGCTGAAGGCGATTTCGTTTTCCGGCAACTTGGCCGGCAGGGTGATCGGGCCGGTCTGGCGGCAGGCCAGCGAGAATTGTGAGGGGTCTTCGGCCAGGCCAAAGCTGCCTTTGACGCCGCCGGTCTTGGCCTGGCTGTAAAGCCCTGCTTCATCCTTTGTCGTGCCGAGATAGCGCCAACAATCGATCAAGTGGGCTTCATTGCCTTCGCGCAGGAGTACCGGGCCGGTAAACGGCCAGTTGTAAACCGCGTCAATATTTCGTGTTTGCCGGTTATGGCTGGGCAGTAACTGTTTGATCAGCGTTGCTTCCTTCAACGCTGCGCCAATTTCGCCAGTGGTTTCGCCAGTCGATACGCTTGACTTGCTGGACAAGTGCCGCGTCTTGCCCGATTTTTTCCCGGGGCTGAAGTGTGCAAGTACCTGTTTGCGGATGTCCTTGGCCTTGCTGATGTAGAGCGGCTGATGGTCTTCGCCGCAAAACAGGTAAACACCGGGGGATTCAGGCAAGTCGTCGACAATGCTGGCGTCGATGTGCGCTGGCAACGAAGGATTGGCGTTCTGAGCCTGCAATGCGGCTTCAATATCCAAAATGTTACGGTCAACGTGAATTTTTCGCCAAAATTGATGAATCAATTGTGCATCGGCCAGTGCGCGGTGACGGGCTTCTGCATACAGGGCATGGCGTTCGATCAGGCTGTCGAGGTTGTGCCGTTTGTGTTCAGGAAACAGAGCGCGCGAGAGCTTGACCGTGCAGAGGACTGAAGCGCGGAAGGTGATGCCGAGGCGCTTGAATTCGCTTTTCAAAAAACCATAGTCAAACTTGGCGTTATGCGCAATAAACAGGCGACCTTCGAGGCGGCGCAGGGCTTCGCTGGCAACCGCCTCAAATGGTGGCGCATTGGCCACCATGGCGTTACTGATTCCGGTCAATTGCTCGATAAATGGTGGAATAGATATGCCGGGATTGAGCAGTTGCTGCCATTCGCGCACCGTGCCGTCGGCATCGACTTCGACAATGCCGATCTCGGTGATGCGGTCGTTGGCAGCGGTGGCGCCGGTGGTTTCAAGGTCGACGAAGGCTAAGGGGCGCATGGGTATGGCGTTGGTTGCGGGCGCCGCGATGATAGCCGATTTGCTCAAGGCATTTCAGCGTGGGCAGTTTGTCGCCACTGCGAAGTTACGCGGGGCTGGGCCGTCGCGGTTGACGATGTCGAGTGTCGGCGGCGTGGTGAAGCAGAGGCGGCGGCCATCGGCCAGCGTGTATTGGTGAATGTTGTCGGTGAGCCGCCGTTCGCCGACGACCGGCGCCGTCAAGGCGCGGGCTAGTGGCGTCTGCGGCGCAGTCTTGGGGGTGGCCGGGGCGAACATCGGGTCGAGCATGCGCTGACGTGATTCCTGCTCAATCATTGAGCGGCCGTGTTCGACCATTGTTCTGGCATCCAAATCGGCAGTCGCTGGTGTGGCCGCCGAGACTTTTGGCATCTGGGCTGGCATTAGTCGGCCGGATACCGGTTCGGCAGGTTTATTTTGTCACGCCTGGCGTTATGCTGCGGCGGGGCTGAGATTGCCGAGTTGCAGCTGGTGGCGGCAAAGGCTGCGCTGACGCGGGGCGTTTCGCTCAAATGAACTGCCAGCCGCGGCGGCGCAATGGCTGCCGGTAACGTCGGCGTAACCGCCCGGCCAAAGAGCAGCGTTGCGAGGTGCAGTAACAAGGAAAGGATGGCAAATGGCCAGAGCCCCTGTCGGGAGAACAATCTCAGGTGGCCAGCCCTTTTGGCATCAAAGGAGCATTTGCATCTGAGACTTCGGCGCCCAACGGGAGCAGTCGGTGCAATGTTTTGACATAGGTGCCGAGTGCCGCCAGGCCCCCGGGTGTCAGCACAAAGAAGGATTGCGGACGACCATTGCCGCTTTCCTTGCGTGTAGCCACATAGTCGGCGGCGAGCAGTTTTTTCAGATGCGCGTCGAGATTACCGTCGGAGACGTCCAGTTGGCGCTTGAGGTCGCTGAATGTCTGCTCGCCGGCACCGGCGAGAAAAGCCACGAGTTGCGTGCGCAGTGGCTGGTGTAGCAGGGAATCGAGTTCTTCCATGGATTTTCCGGGCGCCGTCAGGCGGTTCCTCTGGCAAGATTGATGATGGCCTGGATGGCGTTGCGCGCCTGCGGGCTGTTGTGCCAGCAGGTCGAATTCATCAGGCCGGAAATTTGCAGCGTAATGGCGCTGGCTTCTTGATCAGCCAACTGGGCGAGCGACGTAAAGCCGATCTGCTCCAAGCGGTCAATCACAGTATCGCCAACGCCTTTCAAGGCCCGCATGCGGGCTCGTTCTTCGATTGAAAAGGGCATGGCCGGGTTCAGCGTAAATTGAATTCGGCACCCATTTCCCCGGGGCTTTGTGCGTCACGTTTGCCGTTTTTTTCGCCGGGCAGGGTAAACATGAACCTGCTGCCGATTTTGTCCGTGCCGAGGTGCCAGTTCTTGCCGTCAAAACTGACCTGATCACGGTAAACAAAAAATATCCTGCTTGACCTGGATATTGAGCTCCGTCTGGTCTGATTTGACAAGCAGACTGCCATCGACTTTGGCGACCACCGGCAGATTGACCCCGCCGGATAGAGCAGGACGAACTCACCAGCCGGTGCCGGCTGACCGAAGCGAACGATCGGCAGGCGGGAAATTTCGTCAGCAGTCGGGCTGCCAAGGCCGGCGCAGGCAGAAAGCAGAAGGGCGGGCAGGGTGATCAGGATGGGGGTTTTCATGGCAGTTCTCCGGGTTGATGGTCTATTTGGAACGAAGTTGAACAATCAGGCTGCTACGCACCAGCGGGCGCGTTCCGGCGTCAGTTCGGCCTTGATCCAGGGATGCTGATCAGATGAACCTGGCGCGACTGCTGCCAGTTTTCCCGGAAAGCGCACGTCACCGGTCAGTTGACCGTCGCGCAACAGCAACTCGACAGACTGGTCGAGTTTCAGTGGCAGCACGGTGGGCTTATTGCCGCTACTGAAAATATCGCCGCTGATGTCTATTTCGACAGGGATGGATATGCCCTGCCGGCAGGGCAATGACCGTCTCGCCAGCCGGTCCTTTGGCAAGGTAATCGGCCAGAGATAACGCCGGGTTTTCCGGTAACTGATAATTGTGAGCCTGGTGTTCGAGCCAGATGGGTACGATCAGTACCGCCGTCAACCAGCTAGAAATTTGCAGCAGACGCACCGGCAGGGGGCGATGCTGGCCACGGTCGAGCATGAAGGCGAGTAGCGGCAGGCCAAGCCCGAAGACGGCGGCAGCCAACCAGCGCATGGTTTCGTAGGGGAGCCTGGCAAACAGGCTGGCGATGCCGATCAATAGGGTCATGATGCCGGCCCATTCCAGCAGTTCTTCGGAAAACAGACCGTGGACGTAAAGGCTGATGCCGAGAAAAACCAGCCATACGGCACAAACCATGTAGGCTCCGCCATAGAAGAACATGGCAAAGGTGGTTAGTGCGGCGAGTCCCATCATCAGCCACCAGATCTTGAGTACCTGACGATGGATGAACGACCAGGCCTCATCTCGCGTCGCCTTGATTTTTCGTGTCCAGAACCAGTCGACCGTAGCAATTGTGGTGAGTACTGCCGCCAGTAGAGCAAGCCAGGCGCTGGCGCGCTGCGTCAAGTCGGGTAGCTGTGCCGAGGTCAGGATCGATTCCGAGAGTACAAATAGCAAGCCGGCCGGAATGCCCCAGAGCATAAGGGTATGGCGCTCGATACGCAGGTTGCGATGGCCGGCGCTCAGCATGGCATGGATGGCATCGAGTTGTCGGGCTGGTGCGCTCATTGGATTCCGTTTGGGTAACTCTGTACTGCTGGGTTTATTGCTCTGTAATACAGAGTGTCGAGCCAGGCGCAGATATCAATCAATCTCGCGCAGTTTTGCTTTTTTGAAGGGGTCTCGATGCATCAAACTGAATGATCAGTTCGGATTGTTCTGTATGTTTTGTATCAGTTCGATGGCGCTATGTCCCCGACGATGGGAACTACGGGTTGAGTGGCGTTGGAATCTCCAGCTTGTTGCTTTCGTCAGATATCACACCAGATTCTGCGATTGTTTCCGTGGCGTACCCAGTTTTTGATAGATTTCCCTTTGTGGTGTGGCCAACAATGATGAACTGCTGAAAGCCTTCAATGGCTTCTGCTCGCGTCAAGGGGGTGGTCGTTGCTGGCGCGGAATAACTAGTAAATTGACCATGAAATGCTTTACTTCGCTTCCCGTCTGCGCTATGACTATTTCGCGGACTGCGGCACTGACTTCCTCCGGGCTATCTTTTTGAATGTAATGCCCGGCGTCGTAAATCATCTCGACACGAGGTGCCTTGGTCAGTCAGACGTAGCCAGTCTTGGCGCAGACGTTTCAACATAACCTCGAAATCACCTTTTCGATCGATTTTGAGGCGTCCGCCCAACAGAAAGGGCGGGTGCCGCCAAGGTGCGCCGGGCCCTAGTTGATCTAGGCACGTTACCCAGGCATCAAATTCGGCGCTCGGTGGTGCTGAAGGTGACTGCGCTCATCGCTGGGACGCTTTTGAAGAACAGGTACGTCGCGTTGAATGCTTGGCCAATGCTGGGGATGAGTTGGGTCCGAGTTAGTGCACAACTGGCTGGCCTCCTCACCTCCGGGTAAAGCCGGGCGAAAACGTACTGGTACAAACCACCCAGTGAATGGCCAACCAATACATAAGGTGGCGGCAAGCCTGCCGAACGAAGCTGGTCGCGCAATTCGGTCGCGATGGTGCATGGGTCGCGTGGTGTATTGCTTGCCGGGTTGCTGCCATAGCCTGGGCGGTCATAGGCGAAAATGTGCTTTGATCTTTTTGCAGGTCTTCAGCGACGGCGGCCCAAACTTTTTTCCCATCGCCGAAGCCAGACTGCAAAACAATGTAGGGTGGCTTGTTGCCGAACTTGACGTAGGTATTTTCGTTGTTGCTCAGTTTGGCCCGAATGTCGCTATCCGGCATCCCCGGCTTAACTGCGCAGCCGGTCATCTGCAGGATCAGGGCAAGAGTAGCAAAGGTTTTGATGTCAGGGAGGTGATGCCTCATGTGTGCGTCCTTCTAAAAAGATAGCCACTTAATTCCAATACTTTTTCGTTGCCTTGTTGGCTAATTTTGATCGCCTCGCCGAGATTGGCGAGTTTGTCTGAAAGAACGCCTTGGGCATCGCTTAAAGTTTGCAACAGCAAAGCTCCGGAATGTCAATCTGAAAGGGGTTTTTTATCAGATTCAAGCGCGGGTTATGACGCCTTCGAACCGGATGATGCGTTCGATTAACGGGAACTCTCCTGCGCTGTAAGGTCGGGACGTAGATGCCCAGCTTCCTCCGGCTGGCGGATGCCGGTTTTGGTTTCCAGGGCGAGGGCGAGCGTTGTTCTGGCCAATTCGGCGAGGCCAAGGGCATTCGCCGAATTACAGAGAATGACGACGCCTAGCCGATGTGCCGGCAATGCAAAAATCATGCTGCGATGGTTGACCGTGGCTCCATCGTGGCTGGCCATACGACCTCCGCCGTGCAGGGTTGCCTCCAAGGGGGAAAGCATCCAGCCAAGGCCATTTTTTTGCTCGAAGTCGAGCGTCACAGCGTCATTTTGTGGACGCAGCATCTCGTTCACGCTGGCCTCACGCAGCACGCTATGGTCACCGCTCCGGCCTTGGGCGAAGGTCATCATCAACCAGCGGCTGAGGTCGCGGACGCTGGCATTCAGGCCGCCGGCAGCAATGTCACGCAAGCCGGGTTCCAGCATCTCGCGGCCGCTTGCATAGGCTTTGCTCAGGTAGGGCGAGGTGGGTAATGGCCCGGAAATGGAGGCGGTTTCCATGCCCAGAGGTTGCAGTACGGTGCGTGCCACGTGTTCGGCAAGGCCGCTTGGCCAGGCGCTCGATGGCCGCACCGAGCACCGACAGGCCGAGGTTGGAATAGGAAAATACTTGACCGGGCGGGTAGCTCAATTCGCTATCGCGGAGATAATCAAGCACCGCTTTGAAGTCGCCCGTTGTTTCGCCCCACATGCCGCGTGCCAGGTCGCGCGGCAAGCCGGCATGGTGGCTCATCAACTGGCGCGGGGTGATGTTGGATTCAGTGAAGCGCGAGCCGATGTGAAATTCGGGCAACACTTGCTGGATTGGTGCGTCGAGATTGAGTTGGCCACGCTCGGCAACCTGCAGGGCGGCGGTGACGGTAGACAGTTTGGTGATCGAACCGACGCGATATACCGTCTGGCTACTGGCTGGAATTCCTGCCGCTTGGTCGGCCCAACCGAAGCCCTGAGTCCAGGTCAGCGTTTGGTCATTAACGAGGGCGATGCTGAGACCGGTCAGGTGCTGATCTTGCATGTCATGGGTAATCCTGTGCTGCAGGTAGGCGATGATCTTGCTGAAATCGCCTCTGGCAATTGCTTTGGGTGACGATGGCGGCGCGGCGCAAGCTGGAATTAAGGGCGAAACGACCCCGGCCAATATTCCTTTGATTGCAATACGGCGTTTTTCAATTGTCACGGTCAACCTCATTTTTTGTTTAATTTTTAAGTGCGATGTAGTTTGCATGGCTGAACCTTTGGCTCACCTTAAGATTGCACGGCTTAGAATCGCCCCATGCATGTACTCATCATTGAAGACGATATTGATCTTGGGCAGGCCTTGCTGGCATCGCTCAAACGCGAGGGGATCAGCGGACGCTGGGTGCGCCGCTTGCGCGATGCAGAGGCCTTTGTTGGCGAAACGCCAGATTGCGTCCTGCTCGATCTGGCGCTACCGGATGGTTACGGCATTGATCTGCTGCGGCGTTGGCGAGCGCGCGACAATCCGGTACCGGTCATTGTCATCACCGCCCGCACTGCGCTGGAGGATCGTTTGGCCGGGCTGGACAGTGGCGCCGACGATTTTCTCGTCAAGCCCTTTGTGATGGCTGAATTGATTTCCCGGCTGCGTGCTGTTACCCGGCGCTATGCCCACCAGGCCAGCGAACGCTGGCAACTGGGCGAACTGGTCGTCGCACCGAGCATGCATCAGGTTTGGTTGAGCGGCGAACTTGTTGATCTATCACCGCGTGAATTCCGCTAGCTTGTCGAACTGGCCCGTGATCCGGAAAGCGTCGTTTCGAAAAGCCTGCTTGGTCAGCGCCTTGAACCACTGGGCGACCCGCTGGACAGCGCCAGCATTGAGGTTCATCTCTCCAACCTGCGCCGCAAAATCGGCGCTGAGCGCATTCGTGCCGTGCGCGGTGTCGGCTCTCAACTGGTCGCATGAAAAATTGGTGGTAACCCTCGCTTGCTCGGCGCGTGCTCTTGACGCTGATGGCGGCATTCCTTCTTGTCTGGTGCGTGCTGATCGCCGTCGATTATCTGGAATACCGGCGGGGATTGCAGCCACGGACTGTGCTGGAGCAACTGGCAAAAAATATTGTTGAATCGCTGCCGGCAGGGGATATTGCGCAAGCTGTCGCGGTCATCAAGGCGACCGAGTTGCAATATAACCGATTGCGCCAAAGTAGTACGACAGCTGATGTCGGCCAGTTATTGATTCGCCTCGCCAAACGCGATGGTTTGTCGCTCTACGCTTCGTCGGCAATTGCCAGTTTGGCGATGTCTGGCCCGCTGCCAGACCAGGGCAAGCTGGAGATCAACGGTCGTCATGTTGGTCCCTGGTTCAAGAAGCGGGGAGTGGCGTTTTGCAACTACCAGGACCGGTGATTGACGATACATTGATCGTGCGCCTGCTTAGGGCGAGAAAGCTGTTGCTGCCTATGCTGGTGCCTTTCCTTTTGTGTTGCTTCCGTTGTGGTTTGCTGTATGGCGCGGACTGCGGCCCTTGCGCTGTCTGGTGGACAATATCAAGGCGCACGAAGCGGGTGATTTCACGCCGCTGGTGCTGAGCCTTCGCTACGCCGAACTGCAACCGCTGGTAAACGCCTTCAATCATTTGCTGGAAACCGCACGCCAAGGGATTGAACGTGAGCGAGCCTTTGTTCAGGATGCGGCTCACGAACTACGAACACCACTCGCCGTCGTTAGCGCCCAAGCATATTTATTGTCGAATTGCAGCGAACCGGGGCTCGCGATGAAAGCAGCGCTTGCTCTGGAACATGCCGTCAGCGCACCTTCGCATCTTGTCCATCAATTGCTGGCACTGGCAGCACTGGAGGAGCAGTCGCGCACAATCAAAAGAGCTTGATCTGGTCGAGGTTGCGCGGTATTCTGATCGCGGCTGCGCCGCGTTGCGGCCACGAAGAAGATAATTGAAGTGGCGCTCCGAATCACTGACGAACTGAATGTCATGCTCGATAGTTCCGGCTTTTTCATTCCTATCCTCGGTAATCTGCTCGACAATGCGCTGGCCTACTGCCCTGCCGGCTCTTCGGTTACAGTCGTTCTCGGGCGATTGGACAATGAGATTCAACTGCGCGAAATTGATAATGGCCCAGGGATTTCGCCCGACGATCAAGCTCGCCTGTTTGAGCGTTTTCCGGGAGGCGGTGTTGATAAACTAGTTCGGGCTGGGCCTTTCGAATTGTTCAACAGGCCGTCAATACGCATGGCGGAAGCTTGATCTGCAGAATCTGCCAGACGGGCGCAGGCGGTGTTTCGCTCAGGCTGCCTGCCTCTTTCTCTAATTGATAGCAACTGAGCGCTTGGCATTGGCCTCTGCGCCTTACAAAATTCACGAATAAATTGCGTTATCGTGTGGAGGAGGGGATGTTGCGGCGCAGCATCGGTGATAAATCACGCGCTTTGATTTTCAGGCCTTCCATGTCCACTCGTCCGATTTCACAACATCGCCGCCATCGCTCCACGTTGACCACGGTAAAACCACCACAGGACGACCAACTGCTCCGCCAATCCAGCACCCCTTTGCTGCGCACCAGCAACTGGTTGAGATGTGTCATGGACTCCAATGACCTGGAAAAGAACGTGGTATCACGATTCTTTTTAAGAACACCATGATGATCGAATACGAAGGCGTGCATATCAACATCGTTGACACGCCGGGTCGCGCGGACTTCGGTGGGTAAGTCGAGCGCGTACTGGGCGTAGTCCCGATGGCGTGGTCACTCCTGGTTGATGCTGCTGGAAGGCCCGATGCCGCAAACCCGTTTCGTTACCAAGAAGGCCCTGGCCCTTGGTCTGCGTCCGATTGTGCTGGTTAACCGGGTTGACCGTGATGGCGCTAGTCACAATCGGGGCGTCAATCGTAACACAAGTCTGTTCGATAAGCTGGGTGCTTCCGACGAGCAGCTGGAACCTATCGTTTACGCTTCCGGCCTCAATGGTTGGTCGGCGTGGAACTGGATCAGCCGCGCGAAAACGCCAGGAAGCCCATGATGCGACACCATCCTGCGCCATGTACCGGCTCCGGATACCGATATCAATGCACCGCTGCGGCTACCAAATACCGCGCTGGATTACTCTCTCGTCCTACGTTGGCCGTATCGGCGTTGGCAAAATCAATCGTGGCCGTGTCAAGATGGGTCAGAACGTGCTGGTGCATGTTCGGTACCGCAAGAAGCACTTGGGTGAAAGGCGTATTACCCCGATCGAGGCCAAGATTGGCCAGGTCTTTGGTTACCGCGGTTTGAACAAGATCGAGCTGGATGAAGGTCTGGCTGGTGACATCGTTCAGATCACCGGTATTGAAGATCTGGTTCTCGGTTGTACCGTAACCGATCCGGGAACAACCGGAATCTCTGCCGCTGCTCAAGATTGACGAGCCAAACCTGTCGATACAATTCATGGTCAACCGCCAGCCCACTGGCCGGTACGGAAAGGCAAGTTTGTGACCAGCCGCCAGATTCGTGATCGTCTGCGCAAAGAACTGCTGACCAACATGGCCCTGCGCGTCCGCGGCCGCGGCAATGTTGATGTGTTCGACGTGGCTGGTCGTGGCGAACCGCACCTCAGCATCCTGCTTGAAAACATGCGTCGCGAAAAAGCACACAGACGCTGGCAGTTGGTCGTCCGCGTGTAGTTAACTCAAGACCATCAACGGCGTCGTCTATGGAACGCCTAAGAAATGCTGACGGTCGACGTCAGAAGAAGATACCCAGAAATTGGCGTTAGCGAAGCCTTGGCCAACGTAAAGGGCGACCTGCAGGACTATGGTGCCGGACGGTCGCGGTCGTGTCCGTATCAGATACCGTATTCCGCCGCGTAGCTGATCGGTTTCCAGGGCGGATTCATGAACTTGACCCGTGGTAATGGCCTGATGAGCCACGTTTTTGACGAATACGCACCCCGCCTGAGACGGTGGCGTTGCTGAGCGTCGTAACGGCGTGTTGATTTCCCAAGACAACGGTGAAATGAGTTGCCTACCCGCTATGGAAGCTGCAGGATCGCGCGCGTACGCTTGTTCGTCGTGCCGGGTGACAAACTGCTTTTGAAGGCATGATCATCGGTATTCTGACCCGTGAAAACGATCTAGTTGTTAACCGATCAAAGGGCAAGCAGCTTGACCAACGTTCGCGCCTCAGGCGCGGAGCGAAACTATCCGTCTGGTACCGGCAATCAGCAACCTGAGCTTGGAAGCGGCCGTCGGGTTCATCGCTGAAGACGAATTGGTTGAACTGACACCGAAAGAAGTCGATCCGTATTCGCAAACGTTACCTGACCGAAATCGAGCGCGCCGAAAGCGCGCTGTTCGCGGTTGTAATTTCTGCCAGCCCAACTGGGCTTGGTGTATAAAATGGCGGCCTGAGGGTCGCCGTTTTTCTTTTGCGGATTATTGGTTGTTGCGGTCGACGAAATTTTGCCGAAAATTCTGCCGGTGGTAGCGGGCGGCTGATCAGGTAGCCTGAATTACATCGCAGTCGAGTTCCTTGAGGCCGGGCGGTTTGCTCAGGGGTTTCAACCCCTTCAGCAATGACTTTGGGCGGCGGGCTGTGGGCCATGGCAATGATGGCGCGCACCAGTGCCTGGCTGGTTGCACTCTCAGTGGGCGAAGTCAGGTCGATAATGAAGGAGCGATCAATTTTTAAGAATGTTGATCGGCAAAAGCGGCGTAAATACGACAATGATGAGTGACGGTGCCGAGTTCATCGAAGGCGATACGCACGCCGGACTCACGGAAATTTTGCAATTCTTCCAGGCTGCCCGCTCGGGCGCTGGAGGAGGACCGATTCGGTAACTTCCGCTTCAGCGCACTGGCCCGGCAGGCCGGCGGCGCGTAATTTGTCGAAGCACCAGATGTGACAGGGCGGGTCGCCAGAATTGTCAAGGCGAAAGGTTGATGGCAATCGGTGGAATATCGCCATGCAAATGCCGCCATTCAAGTATTTGCGCAATGGCGCGGTCAATTACCCAGTCGCCCATTGCAATGATTAAGCCGGTGTCTTCAGCGACTGGTATGAACTGGTCGGGCGGAATGTTTTGACCTTCAGTATTTGCCAGCGGAGCAACGCCTCTGCGCCAGTCAGTCTACCACTCGCTGTATCTACCTGCGCTTGAAAATGCAGTGCCGGGTTTCATTTTGTGTGGCAAAGCTGAACGCAACCCTGGGTTTCCAGTGGCGACGGCCCCGCTTGCGACAGCGACGCTGGTTCATTTTTGGCGTGTGAGTACGGACGGCATTGCCGCCGGCAACCGCAACCGTACATGGCCGTGTCGGCGTTTTTGAGCAGTGTTTCTCCGTCGCTGGCGTCGTTGATCAGGAAGAAGGCTGATGCCAATGCTGGCGCTGGTGAGGAAGTCGGCACTCAGGCTGGTGAAAGGCCGGGCAATGAGTTCTTGGAGCTGGCCGGCGGCAGTCAGGACTGTGGATAAATGGGGTTGAGGTCATCAGGACGATAAATTCGTCACCGCCCTGGCGGAAAAGTTGGCAATTAATGAACAGGTTGGCGCCAAGACGCAGCGCCGCTTTTTGCAGCAACTGGTCGCCGGCACGATGGCCGAGGCGTGTCGTTGATGTTCTTGAAGCGGTCGAGGTCGATAAAGCCAGTAGCCCAGGCGCCTTGGCACTCTGTTGCGCCTGTTCAATCGGTGCGCTAATTTTCGGCGAGCATCGGCCCGTTGGGCGAGGCCGGTCAAGTCATCGTGCTGGGCGAGAGACTCTGTTGTTTTCCATAGTGAGTGCGCCCGTTCAAAGGAAATGTCGGTTACTGAGCCGATTATCTGATAAACACGACCCCGACGATCACGGACAGCAATGCCGCGTTAAGCTACACGGAGTCAGCTGCCATTGCTGGCGCGGACTCGGTATTCACGTAAAAATTAGAATTACCTTTAAGATCATTCAGATAGGGCGGTGACATATATGGAAATATCAGTCGGGTTGGACTGAGCATCCCGCAGGCATAGGTGTAGGGCAAGAGTCCGTACTGATAACCAAAAAAAAAAAGAATCTCAGTAACCGAGTGCCAAGATATGCAGTTCTGGGATGAGTGGTTCCATTCCCAGAAACCATCGTGGGCGGCAAAGCATGTATATCATGACCTGACCGGATACTCCGCAACTTGCGCCGAACAAACCAGAGTAGGAGCCAACACACATCTGGGGTAAAGGCCAGCACCATATTCACCAGCCAGTCGGCACCGACGATGAAACGCCAGCTACTGACCGCAAGCAGGGCGAGCGAAGGCTGGCAATCAACTGAAGTCTGGTTGGTGGCCCGTCGAGACATGATGGCACAAACTATCAGGTTTGGGCGTAGCCGCCAGTCATCGACATGAAACCGCACAACATGAGGAATCCATTGCTGTGACCTCGGCGAAGGAAGCAAGTGCCGTATCCTCCATAATTGCCTGGCGGCGACTTCATCACCAGGAAAATCAACGCAGGATGGGCGTGGTACATCATATCGTTCTGGCAAGGGCAGGGTAAAGTTTAGAGCATGGCCGTGATACGGACGCGATTACAGGTATCGCAGAAGTTATGGCTGTGTGGTGAGATGAAGCCGATACGCGATTCGGAAGCAGGAATGCATGACCGCTGGGGCGGGCATGGAGGGATAAAATGGGGAATCAGCTCCAGGGGAAACACTGAGCAAGCTGCTCGCGAGTTTCTTCCGAGGAAATGCCGGTCTCATGTTGTGTGGATTTCACCGACCCGCGTTTCACCGATGTGAAGGAAAGGTCGAGTTCGCGGTCGGTAGCGGGTGGACTGAATCGACAAATTCGTCATCGTTGGTGCCGCACGTCATCCCAGCGTTGAGTTTAGTGCGCTTGAAGCCGGCTGCTTGCGCCGCTTCAATGCCCTTGATGACTTTGCTCAGGTCGCCGATACACGGGTAATCGTCTTGAAGCGATCCGCGGCTTCAGCGTGTCAAAGTTTGATATTAATGCGTTTAACGCCGGCGGCCTTGAGTTGCGGCGCCGAAACGGTCAAGTTGCGAACCGTTGGTGGTGATCACCCAGATTATCAGAGGCCGGGCAGGGCACCGAGACGTTCAATCAGCCACGCGTGGCTTCCAGGCGCCCCAAGGTTCGCCACCGGTGATACGCAGTTGTTGAGTCCAAGCCCGACAAAGACCTTGGCGACTTGCAGGCATTCTTCCAGACTCATTACCTCAGGGCGCGGCAGGAAGGTCTGTTTCCTCGGACATGCAGTAGGTCACAACAGAAGTCGCAGCAGTCGGTAATCGAGAGACGGACGTAAAACCCGTCGCCCGTATTTATCGGCAAGGAGCGACCCCGGTGCGTGATTGAAACTGCTATCCACATTAGGAATGTGGTCAGTGTGCTCGGAGTTCCCCCCAGCCTCAGGGTTTCGTTGGCGCTACGGGGCGGCTGCTAGGGAAAGAATGAACTTAGTCCAGCGTTCAGGGAGCGGGGTATTCGTTGTATCTTGTTTACATCACAGGGTGGGACATCAAAAATAGAAAAATTTCATTCTTCTCGGCACGGCGTAAGCCCGGTGGATTCTTGCCGGTTGCGCTGCAGGTGTAGTGTCGTCCGGCCCCCGGTCACTGCCGAAGCGTGTAGGGACCCGACCAAGGGCAATGCAGTTTCCAGTACGGTGGTTTCAGTGGGGCCGGTAATAAGCTGAGAGTGGTTAACTGAAATCAGCGGATTAAGCCCGGACCGCATGGTTTCCACATTCATGAAAAGGGTGATTGCAGTGCGCCGGATGGTACCAATGCCGGCGGGCATTACAACCGACTGGGCAAGCCGCACGGCAATCCAGAACATGCCGATCACCATGCCGGCGATATGCCGCAACGGGTGGCCGATGCCAAAGGCGGCCAAGCTGGTGGGCTATATTGATGAGGTCAATTTGAGCGATGGTAACGAGGAGTGGCATCGCCGGACGCAACGTGATCGTTCATGCGACGGCGGATGACTTTAAGACCCAATAACCAGAGCAGTTCAGGGGCCGCCTTGCCTGTGGTGTCATTGCAAAATGGGGACGTTTTCGCGGTCGACCAAAACAGATGAGCGAAAGTGACGGGAAAGGTAGTTAAGAATTCGCTTCCCGGTTCCTCTTCGAGAAATCCCCATGTTGTGGTTTTCACGCCATCATGAGACGATCAAATTAGCCATCAGCTCGCCAATGCCAAGTTCTTCTGCAATCTGACCGAGCGCGAGTTGAAAATTGTCGATGCCTTTGTTCATGATCGGACATTTCTTGCCAGCGAGGTCGTTTTCGATGCTGGCGAGGAGGGCGAAGCGCTTTACATTATTGTTAGCGGTGCGGCGGCGATTTACTTGCCGGGCCAGCTTGCCGACGCCGCTTGCCGAACTGAAGACCGGCGATTTTTCAGTGAGCTTGGGCTGCTTGACGATTGGACGCGCTCGCTCAGGTACGAGCCAGTGCACCAAGTGAGCTGGCTGTTCTCTTTCGTGGCGATTTTGAGCGTTTGATGGATAACGCGCGCAGATCGCCTCAGAAATTGCCATGCAGCTTGCGCGTCATCGGCCAGCGTTTGCGCCAGATGCTCGCTCAAACGACT
>JADJMS010000053.1 GCA_016709495.1 Candidatus Dechloromonas phosphorivorans
GTTCAGCATATCTTCCAGCCAGCGGATGGTATTGATGTATCGAGGTTATTGGTCGGTTCGTCGAGCAACAAATGTCGGTTGGCAAACAAAGCCTGGCAAAGCAGAACTGCAATTTCCAGCCGGGAGCAACCTCGCTCATCGGGCCATTGTGCTGTTCAGTAGGAATACCAACGCCAAGCAGCAGTTCACCGGCGCGGGATTCCGCTGTGTAGCCATCGAACTCGGCAAAGTGATGCTCAAGCTCGGCCGCCTTCATGTAATCGTCTTCGGTCGCCTCGGGATTGGCGTAAATCGCATCGCGTTCCTGCATACAGGCCCACATGTCCTCATGGCCCATCAGAACCACATCGAGGACACGCATGTCTTCGTAGGCAAACTGATCCTGGCGCAAGTAAGCCATGCGCTCATGCTTATCCTTGGAGACGTTGCCGGCAGAAGGCTCGAGTCACACACAGAATCTTCATGAAAGTCGATTTACCTGCTCCATTGGCGCCAATCAATCCACAGCGATAACCTTCGCCAAACTTGACATTGACGTTTCGAACAAGGGTTTAACCCCGAACTGCATGGTGACATTTGCGGCGACAAGCATGGTAATTCCAATCTATTGATTAGCGCTAAAACGAAAGGACGGATTTTACCCGTTCAACAGTGGAGCCGCCAAACTGATATAAATTGAGCAAAGTCGGTGCAAGGTTTCCCAATTTTTGGCACACTGGCCTGCCATAGGGGGAAGACAAAATGAATGCAAAAATTCACATCGCGGTTGTCGACGACAATTCACCACAGCGCATGATTTTGAGCCGCTTGCTGGAACGCGATTACCTGGTTACCGTCTTCGAAACCGGGGAACGGTTTCTCGCCAGCAACGAAATCTTTGACGCCATTTTGCTCGATATTGAAATGCCGGGGCTCAACGGTTACGAAACCTGCCGCACGTTGCGCGCCCGCTCTGACAATAACGATATTCCGGTTATTTTTGTGTCAGCCCATGACACCGCACCCGAGCGCGTCGCAGCCTACGAGGCCGGTGGCGACGATTTTTTGACCAAACCGATCACCGCCCACGAACTTCGCCACAAACTCAAGGGAAGCATTGAGCACCGCGTACAGCTCCGAGCTTTCCGTACAGTCCTCACCGCCAAGCAAGTCGCCTTCACTGCAATGATCAGCATGGGTGACCTTGGCGTGGTTATTGATTTTCTCCGCCAATCAACCAACTACAAAACCTATGAAGCCATTGCCGACCAACTGATCGAGGCAATGGCTACCTGGGGTTTGCAGGGCATTGTTCAGGTTCGCGGTCGTAACGGTCATCTCGATCGCAATTCAGCCGGCAACATGTCGCCACTGCAAACTTCAGTGCTCGACACCATGCGTGACATCGGACGTATTTTCGAATTTGGCCAGCGCGCCATCATCAACTATGCGCATGTCTCTATCCTGATTCAGAATCTGCCGACTGAAGACCCGAATAAAGTGGGCCGCCTGCTCGACCATCTGGCTGTTCTTTGCTGAAAGTGCCGACATGCGTGTAGCTGCAATTGATGCGGTCAACGAGCGAGATCTGCAAAAATCGGCATTGAAGTCACATTGATGAACTAGCTGCGCACTGCAACGGATCAACGAACGCGCGCAAAAAATCTAACAATGGCCAGAGCTGCGTTCTGGAAGCGCTTGAACATCTGTCGCGCATGTTGCAAAACACTGGGATTGACCGAAAAATCAGTCGGCTTATGTTGATGATCTGATCAAGGAAACGCTGGACGAAACCAATCAATATTTTAACGAAGCGAGAGCCTCGAATGTGAGTTCAGCGAAGTCCAAAGCCGTCTGGAACGCATGGCCAGTGCCGATTATCAGCTTTGATTCATTTTGTGCACTGCCGTGTAAGATGTTCAACAACAATAATAAGCAAAGACACGAGATACAGCATGGTTCACACCTGACTACCGCACTCAGCGGCCCCGATCCTTGAACTGGAAAAACGCTTCCTCGATAGTAGTACGCAAATCGAGCACTGGTTGCGTGGCCAATGGCAGGAGCACACTCCTCCATTTTATTCATCCTGCGATTTGCGCAACTCCGGCTTCAAGCTGGCACCGGTCGATACCAACCTCTTCCCGGTGGCTTCAACAACCTGAATTCGGCCTTCCTGCCCTTTGCGTTCAAGCCGCAATGGTCGCCATCGAGAAGATTTGCCCGGATGCGCAATCTTCTATTGATTCCGGAAAACCACGCGCAATCAGTTTTACCTGCAAAACGTTGCCGTTGGTTGCCATCCTGCGCCAGACCGGTCCTCAATATCAGGTTAGGCTCGAGCTCTCCGGAAATCACCGAGCCGACATCGATTGAATTGCCCAATGGCCAAAGTCTTCACTTCGAACCGCTGGTTCGCACACAATATCGTCTAGGGCTTGATGGCTTCGACCCCTGCGCCATTTTGCTCAATAACGACCTCTCGGCCGGCATCCCGGATATTCTCAAAGGACTCAACGAACAGTTCGTTCTTCCCCCATTGCACGCCGGCTGGGCCGTACGCCGCAAATCCAACCACTTCGCTGCCTACGATCAGGTTGCCAATGACTTTGCCAAGGAAATCGGCATCGATCCATGGCGCATCAATCCCGCCTTTTCGGTCTGCCGCAGCATCAATTTCCACGAACGTCAGGGTGAAGAGTGCCTGGCATCCAACGTTTGCCCGCCGTGCTCGACGATTGTCAAGGAAAAATACAGGAATATGGCATTAGCGAGACGCCTTACGTTGTCGTCAAAGCCGATGGTACCTACGGCATGGGAGTAATGACAAGTGCGTGATGCGGACGAGGTGATTGCCTTAAATCGCAAGCAACGCAACAAGATGAGTGTCGGTAAGGAAGCGACTTGAAGTCAGCGAGGGGTGTTGATTCAGGAAGGTGTGCACACCTTCGAGACGCTGAACGATGCGGTCGCCGAACCGGTCATTTACATGATCGACCGCTATGTGGTTGGCGGCTTCTATCGAGTATACACCGGACGTGGCAAGGACGAAAACTCTCAATGCACCGGGGATGCACTTCGAGCCGCTGGCCTTCGATACCGGCTGCAATCTGCCGGATTACCGCTGCAATAATCCGGATTCCGCCGCCCAACCGTTTCTACGCCTATGGCGTGGTTGGCCGTCTCGCCTGTCTGGCCGCCGCCGTTGAACTCGAACGCACGGCACCGGAAAACGTTTGATCGCCGGACCCGTGACACAACAACTTCATTTTGAAAAGCACCCCTGGGCGGCAGCAGCCAGTCGCTCAAAATAGCTTTCATCCTTGACCCTTGCCAGCCTGAAAGCCTGGAAGGACACCTCGGTGGCCATGATGCGGGGCCGAGAAACATGGCCACGACGTCTATGCCATTGATTGTGCCAGCCTTTGCTGGCGGCGCCCGGAGGCCGGTCATCAGGGTGGCGTCTTGGTGAAGCGGTCCACCTGCATCTGCGCCCGGATGACCACGACTGGTACCGAGAAACTGGTCGCGAAACATTGCCCCTCAAAGCATTTGCCACCGTCATCATGCGCAAGGATCCGCCTTTCGATTTTGAATACATGACAGCCACCTGGCTGCTCGAACGAGCCGAAGCCAATGGCGTCCGGGTATTCAACCGTCCACGCGCGCTGCGTGAACATTCAGAAAAGCTGGCGATCACCGAATTTGACGAGTTCACACCACCAACGCTGGTTGCTCGCAACATGCAACAGCTCCAGCACTTCATCGATGAACAGCGCGACATCATTTTGAAGCCCCTCGACGGCATGGGCGGTAGTCAAATCTTCCGCATTCATCGCAACGACCCCAACCGCAATGTGATTCTCGAAACGCTGACCAACGAAGGCCTGCGCACGGTGATGGCGCAGCGCTACCTGCCGGAAATCAGCGAGGGTGACAAACGCATTCTGTTGATTGCCGGTAAACCCGTGCTCTATTGTCTGGCGCGCATTCCCAAAGCCGGTGAAACACGCGGCAATCTGGCGGTAGGCGGCACCGGTGTTGCACAGGATCTATCGCCCCGCGACCGTGAAATTGCCGATAAGCTCGGACCGATCCTGTTCAAGCGCGGCCTGATGCTGGTTGGTCTGGATGTCATCGGCAGTCACCTCACCGAAATCAACGTCACCAGCCTGACCTGCATGGCTGAAATCCGCCAGCAGACAGGATTTGATGCGGCGGGTGCTTTCATCACGGCCATCGAACACGCATGCGGTATTTACTGAGCTTTGCTTCTCGCCTGTTCTGCTTGACTGGATGTGGACGAGTTTCGGTACAGGAACAACAGGCCTACGTTTTCGGCACCCGTGTTGAAGTACTGGTCGTCGGTGATGATCCGGCACTAGCCGCCAAGGCCATCGCCAGCGTATTACGAATTTGACCGTCTGCACCGGGCCTATCACGCCTGGCAGGAATCAGAGCTGACCGCATTAAATTTGGCCATTTTTGAGGGTCGACCGCAACAAGTCAGCGAAGAACTGGCCAATTTGATTCTCGAGAGTCAGGAACTCGCCAAACAAGGACAGTATTTGTTTGATCCGGGCATTGGCCAATTGGTCAAACTTTGGGGCTTCCATTCCGACGAATTCAAGGCTGTTTTACCGCCGGAAGTTGAACTAAAGCGCCTGATCGCCGCGCATCCCTCTATCAAAGACCTGAGCCAGAACGGAAATATTGTCACCAGCCTCAACAAAGCTGTTTCTCTCGACTTTGGCGGCTACCTGAAAGGAGTGGCGCTCGCCCGGGCGGCCAACATTCTGCGCCAGCAAGGCATACATAACGCCCTGATCAATATTGGCGGCAACGTAAATGGCTCTGGGCAGCAAGGAAGGCCGTCCCTGGCGGGTTGGTATTCAGCACCCCCGGCAAAGCGGCCCCACTGGCCACTGTTGAGCTGGCTGATGGCGGAGCATTGGCACATCGGGCGATTACCAGCGTTTCTTCGAACTGACGGCAAACGTTATCCACATTTGTTGACCCACGCACCGGTTATCCGGCAAGCCACCCAAGCCGTCACCATCCTGATTCCGGCGGGCCCCAAGGCCGGCACGCTCTCTGATGCGGCATCCAAACCGGTATTCATTGCCGGACCCGAGCATTGGCAAGAACTAGCCAATCTGCTGGGGCTGGAGCAAGTAATTCGTGTCGCGGCTGATGGTCAGATCTTCGTCACTGAAAAACTAGCAAAACGCTTGAAATACACCGGTGCCAAACCTGAACTGACCGTTGTCCCATGAGTAACCTCGAGAGCGAACAGGAAAATGCTGTCAAACGCATTGTTGGCATCGCCACCCTGCGCCGTCTGCATCGACTAGCCAATGAAGAAAACGCCCAGCAACGCAAGGATGCGCTGTGGGCGTTTCGTATTGGTCTCGCTTTTGTAGCTGTGCTGGCGCTAATTCTGCTCGTCAGCCTGCTACGTCATTGACCAAAACTCGTCTTCGACGATAGGGGGCACTTTCCGATTCCGCGTGTAGTGCATACAGATTACTCAGGCTGACGCGAATCGATGCAAATGCTTACCGGCCCATCATTGACCAAACTTACCGACATATCAGCACCAAACAAACCCAGTTGCCACTTTCACCTGCTTTAAGCCTCCAGCTTTTCCACAAACTGCTCAAAGTGGCTGCGACATCGCCCTTGGCCGCCCGGCTCCAGGAAGGCCGATCCCTTTCTTGATCGATGGCTAAAGGGTGAATTGGGAAACCGCCAGAATTTCGCCAGCAATTTCGCTGACGGAATGGTTCATTACTCCATCCTTATCGCTGAAAATACGCATTCGAGCTATTTTTCCAGCCATCCACACCAAATCGCTTTCGGTGTCCGCTTCCTCAAATCCAGCCAAAATCAAAGGCCACGGCCAATTTTTCCGACAATTTGGCCCGTCGACCGTAACCGATGCTTCGCTTAACGTTGAATGATTGTGCGCATGATTTGCAAAAACAACAAGGCTCCATTGGGCCCTTGTTTTAGATAAAAAACAGATGGTTAGATATCAATACGGGCGTTCAGGGCATTATTTTCGATAAACGCCCTTCTCGGCTCGACCAGCTCGCCCATCAGGGTTGTGAAGATTTCATCAGCAGCAATGGCATCGTCAATCTGCACGCGCAGCAAGCGACGAACTTTTGATCCATCGTGGTTTCCCACAACTGCTCGGGGTTCATCTCGCCCAGACCTTGTAACGCTGTTTGCTGATGCCGCGTTCGACATCTGCAGCACCAAGTCATCGCGTCGCCAAAGTTGGTGACCATTTGCTTCTTCTCGCCACGCGCCATGAACGCGCCGGGGCCAAACAAGCCAGCCAAAGTTTCTGCAGTGCGGCGTAGCTGCATGAAGTCGCCAGAGAGCAGCAGATCTTCGTCAATCAGGCCAACCTTGAGGTTGCCGTGGTGCATGCGTTCGACCCGTAGGGTCCAACGTTCCTGAATATCATCGTATTTTGGAACAACGCGCACACCGATGCGGACATGTTGCGCTACCAGATCAGCACTGGCTTTCGTCGTTTCTTCACTGGTCAGACTGGGTGTCCGGGTTGTGCTGAACCAAGGCCTGGAGAATTTCCGGATTAACCAGATGCGAGATGCGTTCAATGACAGCCACGGTCAACAGCCAGGAACGGGCCAATTTCTTCCAATGCCGGGCCTACCAGTGGTTCTGCACCGGCACGCGGCGTAAGCGCGGCTTCATCAAGAGCCAGGCGCAGCAGGTACTGGTGGTATTCCTGATCATCCTTCAGGTAACGCTCAGTCTTGCCATGCTTGACCCTTGCAGAGCGGTGGCTGGGCTATGTAGATATGGCCGCGCTCTACCAGTTCCGGCATCTGACGGTAAAGCAGGGTGAGCAGCAGAGTACGAATATGCGCGCCGTCCACGTCCGCGTCGGTCATAATGATGATGCGGTGATAGCGCAGCTTTTCGATCTTGAATTCGTCCTTGCCAATACCGGTGCCGAGTGCCGTAATCAGGGTGACTATCTGTTCGCTGGAAATCAGCTTGTCGAAACGGGCTTTTTCTACGTTCAGAACCTTGCCGCGCAAGGGCAGAATGGCCTGGAATTTGCGATCACGACCCTGCTTGGCGGGCCGCAAAGGCTGAAGTCGCCCTCTAACAAGCCTGGAGCTTATGAGTGGATCCGCTTCTGATCAGCCAGTTTGCCGGGTAGACCAATACCGTCCAGCACGCCCTTGCGCCGTGTCAATTCGCGGGCACGACGGGCAGCTTCACGGGCACGTGATGCCTCGACGATCTTGCCCGTAATCATTTTTGCATCAGCCGGGCGCTCAAGTAGAAAATCAGCGAGTTTCTGTGCAACAACTTCTTCAACTGCCGGACGGGCTTCTGACGATAAATTTCGCTCTGGTCATAATTACCCAAACTTGGGATCAGGCATCTTGACGGAAAGCACGCAGGCCAAAGCCTTCACATGTCGTCTTAACAATTTCCACCTTAGCCTTCTTGGCAATTTCGTGATTTACATCTATGTACTTGTTGATGACTCGTGTCATTGCCGCACACCAAACCAATCAGATAAAATTTCCGCCATCCGATTGAGGAATATTGTTGGTAAAGCAAAGCACCTATTCCTGATAGGAATCATTCCATTGCATTGCCACTTCAACACCAATCGTGACACCGGCGACTCACCTACCTTGGCTTCACCAACCCCAGGGTGAAAATCGTCGGATGTAAGTTGATCTTGCTGCGATTGATGTATTCAACAAAACTTCTGACACCGCCAGGAAGGCAAAATCCTCTTCCTTGCCGGTACGTTGGTCGATCAGGCGAATGCTGACGCCGTTGTTGAGGAAGGAGAGTTCACCGCAAGCGCTTGTGAAATTTCGTAGTGAAATTCAAAGTATGTTTTAAATTTCTTCGTCAGCTAGAAAATAGACTTCCGTGCCACGCTTTTCAGTCTCACCAACCACTTTGAGCGGCGAAATTTCAACGCCATCGCGCATTTCAAGAACACGATCAACCGCATGGCCACGACAAAATTCCATCGTATGCTTCTTGCCATCGCGCCGAATGGTCCAGGCGTAGCCCCTTGGACAATGCATTGACGGGAGACACCACGCCATAAACCACCGGACACCTTGTAAGAATTCTGGTGAACTTGCCACCCGCGTGCAGTTCGGTCAGTGCAATTTCTGCCGCTGAACGCTGAGGTTCATGCTTGTCGTCCATTTTCCACGCCAGCAAGAATACCGCGCCCGTTGTCGGTCCCACTGATTGAATTGTCGATATGGATGGTGACAACGATATCGTCACAATGACCAGCCAGGGCCTCGTCGATGGAATTATCGACAACCTCGGGCACCAAGTGGTGCAAACCGGTGCCATCGGACGCCTCACCGATGTACATACCAGGACGCTTACGCACGGCCTCCAGACCTTCAAGAGTCTGAATACTGGATTCACCGTAACCTGATGAGGTGTCCTGCAGGCTATTTTCTTCAATCATTGCATGTGTTCCACGTGAAACTTGTCATTAAATCAGGGTTCAAATTCGCATTGGCATAATGACGTATTTGAATCGGTCGTTTACCAGGTAGTGAAATCAAGGC
>JADJMS010000054.1 GCA_016709495.1 Candidatus Dechloromonas phosphorivorans
AAACGATCAAAGCGTTTAACAAGCAAAGCCGATCGCCGAGCATCGGGTAAATGCCGACTTCACTTTCGCATGCCCGAATTCCTATCAGCGCCGCTAATTTCAGCATCGCACATTCAACATGCGGTAACCAAGGGCTGTCGCCTGGTTCGGGAAACTTGGCGAGGTAATGTTCGCCTTGACGGGATACCGAAAGTTTGGGTTTGGTTCCGCCAAGACTGGTGCCATTTTGTATTGCATCCAGAACCTGCGTTTCCAGATTGTTGGCTGCCGTTTTGCCTGATTCAAGCTTTGCCAAAATCCCCAAGAATTCATCTATGGATAGCACACGGTTGCGCTCATTGCTGAGCTCACCTATCGCGATGTTGCCAACCCCATCGGTCGGACACAGCATCAGTGCTTCCATTTCATCGACATCGTATTCGAGGTGTCGAGCCAAGAGATGTCGCCCCCAGGCATCTGGGCCCGCATCAAGAAATAGCGGAAAAATTCCTGTGCCACCGATTACTGAAACAGGGCGGGATCTTAGAGGCAGATCGGGTGACAGGGCAGGGTGGCCTGCTAGCAGATAATCGGCTGAATAGATAAAGCGTCCAGTGCGCGTGGAACTGTCATGGCAGAACTCTCCTGCTATGATGGGTTCTGGTTTTCCTGGTAGCCAAACATGGACTGGCGCTGAACGAATCATCTTTGGGCGTCATCCCAAAACGGGGTAACTCTAATTTCGGGCAGGCCAAAATTTCCGAGAAATCCATCTTGAATTTCGAGCAACCACAGCGCACGAGCGTAGTGACCGATCTGCACGCTGGGAGATCCACGTTCGATGGTGACCATTGTTGCAGGAGCAATTCCCATCACATCGGCAAAGTTTCGTTGAGTCTGCTTGCGTTCCTTTCGGGCAAGTGCGATGCGACTACCAAGAGCTTCAAGTGAGGCCGAGACCTCAAAGGGGAGTGGAGCAATTTCAAGTTGCGTTTTTGGGCATGGACTAATTTATCAGTCAAATTTGGTATCAGGTTTCCGGTAATGCCTTCTTCAACAAGAGCCGGGGTGCCGCCAACCGCTGTGGCAATGGCCGGTAGCCCACAAGCCATGGCTTCCTGCAGGGTGCAGGACGTACCTTCTGCTTGCGAGGGTAAAACAAAGCAGTCCAAGGTACGCAAGATGTTGGCAATATCGTTGCGAGCACCTGGTAGCCAAGCGTATTGCAGGGCATTGCCGAGGCGAAGCGTTTCTTCAACTTCGTTGCGCAGGGGGCCGTCACCGACTATGACCAAACGCATTCGACTGGCAGCTTCCGGGTGGTTTTTAAGCAACTTGACAAAGGCACGGGCCAGAAAGGGTTGGTTCTTGACGGTTTGCAATCGCCCTACGGTGCCGGCAATCCAGTGTTGCCTTGGGGTAAATGGGCAACCAGTAACGGGCGTTGGCGTATTGTTTGCAGGCGCAAAATAATCGGTGTCTACGCCATTGGCAATTAATGAGCGGTGATTGCGTGGAACTCCGATAGCGTGTTCCAGGTATTGGTCAAGATCTTTTGAAACAGCAACATAGTGGCTGACAAAGGGCTTGTAAAGCTTGCGTAGCTTGCGGTAACGTGGGTTGCTACCGTTGGGGTCGTGGGCATCCCAGCCGTGCTCGGCATGAATACGCTTGGGTATACCTGCTAACCAGGCGATGGGAACAATCTCAAGCGCGGCAAGATTGCAGGTGTGTACAACATCTGGTTTAAGTTGTCTGAGCAACTTGAATATGCGCGGATAGAGCGGAATGGCGTGACCCGGCGGCTTGTTGAGTTCAATGAATTGCACATCGGGCCGGGTGATGCGGTTTTTGAAGTCGCTGATCGTGGTTAGCGAAAGAACCGTATGCCTGAATTTTTCTGCCGGCAAGCGGTTGATCAGTTGAACGATGACGTTTTCAAGGCCGCCGATCGAAAAGCTGTAAACGACGTGGACGATGTGTTGGCGATGCACTGGATTGGGATTCGATCTGCGTTTGTCTGGAGATGACTATTATTTATTGTCAGCTTATTTTCTCAGCATTCTTCAAAAACGCATCAAACATCAGTAGAGACCAGAGTGGGGCAGAGAAATCACGCTGGCCGCTTTGATGTTTTTCCAGCATGGAACGGAGGCGCACTGGATTGAAGTAGCCAGATTCAGCCAGGCGTGGGCCGGTAATGGCGCTTTTAAGCCGTTCGGCGAGCGGGCCGCGTAACCATTGTGCCAACGGAACCGAGAAGCCCATTTTGGGGCGATACAAAATATCGTGCGGCAGATGGGGTTCAAAGGCTTTTTTTAGCAGCCATTTGCCTTCTTGACCGCGTATCTTGAGGTCTGTAGGTAGCGTTGCCAGCCATTCGATCAACTCGTGATCCATCAACGGTTCACGCACTTCAAGGGAGTGCGCCATGCTGGCGCGGTCGACTTTTGGTGTTGATGTCGCCGACCAGCCAGGTTTTGTAGTCAATGTATTGAATCAGGGCGAGTGGGTCGTCCGTACCTGAATTGTCGGCATGGCTGCGGAATACATCCAGCGCACTGTAACCGGCAAGCGTGTTTTTGAAGCTGTCTGAATAGAGGCTTTCCCGTTCATCATGACGCATGATCGAGACGCTGTGCAGGTAGGCTTGAACGGAATCAAATGCCATTGCCTGCAGGGTGGTTTTGGCACGCAAGGGGCGTGGTGCCCAATCGGCTTTCGGGTAAAGACGGCCAAGCGCGCCGAACACCGGACGTCTAAAGGAGAGCGGGAGCGCCGAGCGGCCACGCTCTTCCATCATGTGCAGACGGTAACGGCGATAACCACCGAATGTTTCATCCCCACCATCACCGGAAAGCGCCACGGTAACGTGCTGGCGGGCGAGCTGGCAGACACGGTAGGTGGGTATTGCGGAACTGTCCGCGTAGGGGCTCGTCGTAGAGCCAGGCAAGGGTGTCGATCAGGTCGAAATCGTCGCTATCGACAATATTCAGGTGGTGATCGGTGTGGTAACGGTCGGCCACCTGTTGCGCAAAGGCTGATTCATTGAACTTCGGGTCTTTGAAGCCGATGGCACAGGTGCGAACCGGCGTAGTGGATACGCCAGCCATGGCGGCTACAACAGCGCTTGAATCGACGCCGCCGGAGAGAAAGGCGCCAAGTGGTACGTCGGCAATCATGCGCAGGCGAACTGATTCGCGCAGACGGGTAATGAGCTCTTCGCTGGCATCTTCGGGGCTGATCGGGTTGTTCAGCGTAAAACGAACATCCCAGTAGGCTACCGGTTCGGGCAGCCCTTGGCCGTGGTGTAATGTGAGCGTGTGTGCGGACGGGAGTTTCTTGGCGCCGGTGTAGATGCAGCGCGGGTCAGCGACATAGCCGAGGGCGAAGTATTCTTCGACAGCCAGTGGGTCGATGGTTTTCTTGAAGCCGGGGTGGGCGGTGATCACTTTAGGTTCGGAACCGAAAATAAAGGTGCCGTCATCAAGTAGCGCGTAAAACATCGGTTTGACGCCCATGCGGTCACGCGCCAAGAAGAAAATTTGCTGGTTTCTATCCCACAAGGCAAAAGCAAACATGCCGCGAAAGCGTTCGACGCAGCGCTTTGCCCCAGGCTTCCCAAGCGTGCACGATGACTTCGGTGTCGCTGCGGGTGCGGAAGATGTGGCCAAGTGCCTGAAGTTCGGGGACGAGTTCCTGGTAGTTGTAAATTTCACCGTTGAAAACAACGCAGACTGAGCCATCTTCATTGAACAAAGGTTGTTGGCCGGTGGCTAGTCGATTATGGATAGACCGACGGTGACCCAGGGCGATACCGGGTTCAAGGTGGATGCCGGATTCATCAGGCCCACGATGGGCCTGGATGTTGTTTATGCGCTCAACCAAGGCAAGTGGGTAGTCGCGTTTGCCACGGGTGTCGAAGAGTCCTGAAATACCGCACATGGTTATTGGTTGGCCTGGGTTTGTTTCAGCATTTTGTTAATCATTTCCGCCGTTGACCTTAACAAATTCGCTCAGGGTAGATTGACTTAATCCGCTTGGGTCTTTGGGTGCATAGACAATGATGGCAGCGGAGTCATCGCCTCGGCCCAGCAAAAGGTTCATCGCCGTATAGAGCTTTGCTTCGATATCGCTATTGGTTAAGTGGCCGTTGATCCAGTACCACTGCCAGACGGTCAGACGGTTGTCCTTGCCTGATGCTTTGTGCAGAATTTCGGCGGTACGTATCGATGTGTTTTTACCATCGATGACGAGATTGGAAACGCTTGAATTAGATAATGACCATTCCGGGTCGTTCGAGGTAACTAAGACATTTGCCGAAGTGACCAGTTTTTTTTCAAAGTCCTGATTGCGGTAGTAGGCAATATAAAGTCCGACGATCTGCTCGTTTTGCTTGAAAGTGGTTTGTAGTTTAGCTGATGGGTTTTCGAAAATTGGTTTCCAGATGGTGACCGGGGCGCTTTGTTCCCAACCCTTTGCTGTTGTCAAGTCATGCAGGATGGGTGCCGTGCTTGAACCATTTTTTGAAATCAGCGTAAATGAAAGTGGTCCCAGGGCAATTGCGATGGCTAATACTAATGCCATAGTCCACGGTGTTGTCAGCGTCGATTGAACAATGCCAACCTCTTCGGCACTTGGCTTTTCCTCCAGTGGTGGTTCGCTCTAGCGCATTCCAATCATGAACATAATGGCAATGACCAGTCCGAAAAATACCCAGCCATAGATCAGGTGATCAGCGCCTGTTGCCAATTGGTTGCTCGACAGATGGCCGATCATGACGATCAAGTAGGCACGTAGCCAATTAGCCAGAATTGGGACGAGTAAGGAAACAGTAATGAAGATAAGGCGGCGTTTCAGGGAGGTATAGTTCAGATAGGCGAACAGGGTGCCTACGGTGAGTGAGGCGATGATGTAACGAATACCACTGCAGGCTTCGACTACTGACCAGTTGCCACTGGGAATCACGAACTGCAGGCCTTCGCGATAAACCGGGATGCCACTGATGCGCAGGGCCAGTACCGTGAAATTCGCGGTCCATTCCATCAGGCGCGGCATCATGAAGTCGCCAGCAGGTACGGCAAATAATAGAAAAACCAGTGGGAATGCAATGCGCACGCTCAGTTGCATGCCAAGTAGCGACATGATGCTGAGGATGATTGTGGCAATGACTGAAAATTGGGTTAGTGCATTGACGGCGGTAAGCTGGCCAAGTAGCCAGAGAAATACGATGACTGCCAATGGCAGGATTAGCCAAGGGGCGGATTTGGGCTGGTAGTGTTTTAGTTGTTCTCGTTCGCGCCAAATAAGCCACAGTGCGATTGGCGGCACAATCAGGCCATGGGTATATGTTTCAGAGCGGACCCAGATGACCGCCATGGCACTAAGTGTGTCCCTGTACCAGAAGAATACCCAAGCCAGCAATAACATTAGGCGGTGAGTGTTGGCCGCCAAATTGGAGCGTGAATTGGAGAGGTCTGGCTCATTGGGTAGTGTTTTGCGAATCGGATAGGTAGCGGTCAATGCCGCTCATATGAGCGGCCCAGCTATAGCGCTCGATAACTCGCTGGCGTGCAGCCTGGCCGATTGCTATTGCTTGATTTTGATCAACGAGCAGCGCATTGATTGTGCCAATGTAGTCTTCCGGCGTGTTGGCAGTGAGTAATTCTTGCCCAAAAACGGCGTCGACCGCAGCAGCACATTCTGTTGAGGCAATAACTGCACGCTCCATGGCCATAGCTTCAAGAATCTTGTTCTGGATGCCCCGCGCAATCCGCAACGGGGCAACTACGGCAGCGGCGTGTTGGATGTATGGGCGAACATCTGGCACTGTACCAGTAACAACAATATGTTCGTTGGCCAAGGCTTCCACCTCTTGTGTAGGGCTGCGACCGACGATGTAGAAGCGCGCATTCGGGTGTTGCACCAGCAGACCGGGAAGTACTTCTTTGGCAAACCAGGTTACGGCATCGACATTTGGCCAATAATCCATGGCGCCAGTGAAGACGATGGGCGTTTCTTCGGCTGTATAAGGTGAGATTCGCTCTGGGTCCGGCGTAAAGTAGTCCGAGTCAACGCCGTTACACATGGCTTCGACGCGCACATTGCATTCTGGGGCCAAACTGGTGAACAGGGCAGCCTCGGATTCCGTTACAAAGAAAGAGCGGGCAGCCAGGCTGGCAATATGTCGTTCGTAGGCGAGGAGAAATTCCCCTTCGCGACGATATAGCCATGACATCGGCCAGCGGTGCTTGTCGGCGTATTGAGTCCATTTGGCAGAGTCGACATCTACGAAATCGACAACAGTGGGCAGACGCCGCATATTTTCGACGTATTGCGCCATGGCCGAACAGAAAATAACGGCAGCATCTATTTTTTGATGATTGCACGTGTTGTGTACCCAATCTTGCAAGCTGGCATCGCGGTAATAGCGAAGCGTCAGCGGATCACCGGCAATGAGTCCATTGAGACTACGAATTTTGGCGCGCCGTGGGTCCAGCTTGGCAACGAAGACATCGGCACAGAGTTTGCGCAGGGTAGTGATATAGGGTTCATCTTCTGGATCGTCGATGAAGGTGCCGAGAAAAACCCGATGCTGCGAAGCCAGATGTTTGAGCAGGTTGTACGAACGAACCTTGTCGCCCTTGTTGGGCGGGTACGGCAGGCGATGGACGAGATACAGAATATTGGCCATCTTTGCCGTTAGCCTAAATTGCGGACGATATGCGGGCCGAGCCAGTTGGCCAGGCCGATAGGCATGCGCCGCCACGCTTCGATGAGGAGTTTGTACTTGGCGTTATTGGGGTTGTTCTGGGGGATGGAGTCGCGTTTGTAGAGGCAGTATTCGTAATGCAGGGGCTGCGGCTCAAAGCCCCAGTTTTTCTTGAAGGCGTAGGGGCCGGTGCCTTGCTTGCTGCGACCGTAGTCAAATACCTTTAGACCGCGCTCACAGGAACGGCGCATCAATTCCCAGTATTTGAAGTCATTGGCGGCCAGGTGACGGGCGCTTTCGTCATCACCCGCGTAGTAGGGCAACACTTCATTACGGAAGTAAAAGGAGAGCACGCTGCTTAGTAATTGCCCATCGGAGCCAGTAACGGTGAGTATTTCACAATCATTACCAAAGACCTGCAAGAGTGTATCGAAATAGCGTTTGGGCATGGCTGGTGTGCCGTGGCGATGCACATTATCGGCAAAAACCTTGAAAAATCGGTCTGTGTTATGGTCAACCGTACTAATCAGCCCATTTTTTATACCTTTGCGAACCATGGCGCGCTGCTTGCGCGGTATAGCCAGCATATTGGCTTCAACATCAGGCAGGATTTCCTTGCGAAAGGTGACGTAGAGGTCTTGCGTCGGCCAACTCGGATTGCGTGGGTTGACGTTGCGAAATTCAAGGTGATCAACACCTAGACGCTGGGCTAATGCTTGAGCTTCTTTTTCCAGCGCGCTGACTGCTTCGGGGTTGGTTGCTGCAACACCGCCATAAACCGCGAAGGGCAGGGCAACCAAGGCATTGCCAAAAAGCATGCTTTTGACGTGCGCTAGCGGCAGCACGCCTTGAATCTCGCCGGCAATTTCGGCGTAAAGAAAATAGGTTGGATGACGGAAAACGTCACCAATAATGCCTTGCCAGGCGGCACGATGGAAAAAAGTGGCTTCCGGGCAGGCAAAGATGAAATCATCCCAACGCTGTGCGCCTTCACGGTCGGAAGGGGCTAACTGCTTGATGGTGATCATACTGAATCAGGCCTTGCCAAGAAAAAGATCGTCCATTCGTCCCCAGTCAAAATCTGCCAGGAGGCGACGCAGCCGATGTTCCATGTGGCTGATATTGACGTAATGCCGGAAGCGGGTTTTTGCCCCGATATTGGGAATGCGAGGTTGCTCACTATCGATTTCCCAAGGGTGAAAATAGAACACGGCTGACATTTGATCGGCGTGATTGATCCGCTGAATCATCCAGCGCGACAGACCATAAGGCATCAAACGGAAATAACCGCCACCACTGGCTGGCCAGTTGCGGTTGAAAAAGCGCAATGTGGTTGCCGGAATTTCAAGAAGATTGCCAATTTTGTGCGCATGACGCGGGGCATCCGGCATGCCGTAATGGTCATGGCGAATCGGGTAAATACTTGAGCTGTAATGGTAACCAGCGCGTTCCAGACACTCAAAGGCCCAGAGGTTTTTCTCGCCTATTGAAAAACTGGGAGCGCGGTAGCCTTTGACTTCGTAGCCAGCCAGGTCTTCTAGAATCAGCTTTGCAACGTTGATATCCGAAAAAAACGCCTCCGGTGACTGGTCACTGGCGCGCTCGTGGCCGTAGCCATGGCTGGCCAGTTCATGGCCGTTAGCGACGATGCGCCTGATCACCTCAGGATAACGTTCTGCAACCCAACCCAGCGTGAAAAACGTTGCTTTGGTCTGGTGGTCATCCAGCATGGCCAAAATGCAATCAACATTGCGCTCTACGCGGCATTCGCGGGTATTCCATTCACTGCGGGGAATATGCGGTGCAAATGCCGAGACCTGAAAGTAGTCTTCAACATCAATCGTGAGTGCATTGGAACAATTTGAGCTTGGCATCTGGCTGCTTGCTGCCTGTTCAGGCTTCCGTGTTCTCTGAAGAGGGCGCCGGTGAGTTTAGCTGCGCCCCTTTGCTGACCAGTTGCTGTAACAGGCTCAAGGTGGTGGTATTGATCTTTTCGAGTTGCAGAAGGCTGCGCTCCAGGCGCGCCAGACGTTCACCAAATTGCTCGATGCTCAGCCCGGCGAGAACGGCGGCCGGATCTTCAAACTCTTCACCATCAGTATTAAAGCGTGGCAGATTGAGATTGGTGTAGGGGTAGGGGGTCGACGGAACAGCCGGTGAATAGCCTGCAAAACTTTGCGTGCTGCCGCCGAGTGTTTCTTCATAAATCTCGCGGGCAACTTCTTCAACCTCGTTCGCATCGAACTCTTTGATACCGCTCAGATAACCCGACAACAACAGTCGATCGCAAACTGAATTGATCCGGCGTGGTATGCCCGCACTGGCCTTGAAAATGGCTTCGTATCCGGCTGGAAGAATGATCGGTGAACCAGTAGAGCCGGCACATTTCAGTCTATGATCAATATAGGCTTGGGTTTCCTGAACATCGAGTGGACCAATGTGGCACGCTGCAATGACACGTTGCCGGAACTGCATCATATGCGGGCTTTGCAAAATGCCCCGGAACTCAGGCTGGCCGATCAGGAAGCTCTGCAAAAGTGCGTGATTGCCATACTGGAAGTTGGAAAGCATGCGCAGTTCTTCGACAGCTCGCGCTGTCAGATTTTGCGCTTCATCAACCACCAGCAGGCAGCGTTTGCCTTTGCCGGTCATGCTGATCAAAAAGGCTTCCAGGGACATCAAAATGTCGGACTTGGAAACATCCTTGGTGCGCAAACCAAATGCCGCACCGACTAGGCGCAGTGTGTCATCGGCATCCAGCTGGGTGCTGACCAGATTTGCGGCAATGACTTTTTCTGAATCAAGACTTTCAAGCAAGCCGCGCACAATCGTGGTTTTGCCGGCACCGACTTCCCCGGTGATAACAATAAACCCTTCATTTTGGTGCATGCCATATTCAAGATAGGCGGTGGCACGACGGTGCTGCTTGCTACCGAAGTAAAAGGTGGGATCCGGGTTTAGCTGGAATGGCTTGCTGTTCAAGCCGTAATAAGCTTCGTACATACGCTCAATAAACGAAAGAAACCGTCCCTAGCAGGGCGTTTTCTGTATAGGGATTAGTTGGGCTCTCAAACTCGGTGCGGCGAGCACTCAAAGAACCTGTCGTCTTGGCACCCAGTTTGGTTGAGGCATTTACCAGGTAGGTTGTTGTTGTCGTCTTTAAATTTCCATTCCCGGTCACGCTGCTGCTACCTTTACTTTCCTGGCGTGAAACAAGTGCATTTAGATTGGAAAGTTCACTAAGACGATGCGCAAAATTTACACTGGCTCCTTGCTGCTTGACCATAGTTGCTTGCGAAAAGTCATCATTGCTTGCTTGGGCTGCCAATACGGATTGGCGTTCCGTCCGATTAAGAACCACCGTGATTGAATTTCGGGCACCAAATGTAGCGAGTGTCAGATCCTGGCGGCGCTGGACTGTGGCACGAGCTGACAGAAAACTGCTTGTAACCTGAGTATTTGGAGAAACACCGCTTTGGGCAAGCACGGCGTTGACTGCATTGGCAACAGCTGAGTCTTTAACCGCCGGATCCATGCTAGCGTAGGGTTCGATATTTGAATAAATCTGGTAATAAAGATCGTAGACCGTACCCAATCCGGTTGATGAGAACTGATTTGGCAGAACTGAAACATCACGCGTGTCAGAAATACGGATACTGCTTCTCGGAAGGCGGTGACTGAAACTGAAGTTATGGCCATCGCCAAAGAAACGACGTTCCTGAAGCCAGAAATCTGCGTACGCTCGGTGGGGTTCCAGTCGAAACCGTAACCATTCGTTGAATTAGTTTCATGGTTCAACGATGCGTAGTTGTTTCTTTCCTGACCACCGCTCAAGGAAAATCTGAGTTGCGGGAGAACGGAATAAGTGAGCATGGCGCGAATGCGTTCGGCATCGGTGTCGCGGCCCCGACTGTAATCTGTGCTCTGCTGGCTTGTATCTATCGTCCATTTCAGTTTCTGAAATGGCGTGCTGCCACGCAATTGACCGACCCACTCTGAAATATTTGTGTCAGAAACAATCGATGCATCGGAACGAGTTGTGGACAGGTTGTAGCGCAGCAAATAATCCACCAAGCCACCCATCTGGCCACGAATGTATGGCGAAATCCGATAACTAGCGGTTTCAGTACTGTTATTGTTGATTGTGCTGGCGCTTGTTGATTGTGCTCCAAAAGCAGAAATGGTTTGTTGAGTTATAAAGCCGCTGAAATCAACGAAAAACCAGTTGTCGATAGCTTCCAGGGTGCCAAAGGTATTCAACGAGTTCTGCGATCGATTGTAGTCCGGTTCCTTTGCGTAAAACTGCCCACGCAAGGTGTAATCAAGGTAAGCCTTTAATTTCGCTGTTTTCGCCTCAACGCGAATTCCTGGAGCAATTTCGGTAATTAGGTCACTTTGCTTGCCATTATTGACACGATTGACATTGACGTTATCTGACAGCGTTTCAGTCAGCGTAACGCGAGGTTTGATCACCCACTCGCGCCCTTGATTACCGGCACCTTCTGCCTCCTTAGCTGGCGGTGTGCCAGCCCCAGAAGTCGCGCCGACAACTGATGTGGTCGAAAATCCTGTGCTACCCCCAGTAGTTGGCGCACCAGAAATTGAGCTCTGCGAAAAAGCGACAGTGCTCAGGCAAGCCAAAATCGCCCCCGACACAGGCCGATAATTACTGCCTTTAATTTTCATTACCATATCCGTAGCCATACCCATAGCCGTATCCATCGCTTGCTGCCTGGCGCGACTGATTGAGAACCATCATTTTTACCGGGCAAGCTTCAATCGTTGCTACTGCTTGTAATACCGCAGCCTGTGCTGTATTACCGGCGTTAACCACCATGACAATCTGTCCCATATGGGTGGCAATTACGCGAGATTCAGTGGTCAACAACAGGGGCGGTGAATCAAAAATAATAATGCGATCGCTGTAGCGGCTGGCCATATCATCGAGTAGTCGAACCATGGCATCGCTGGCCAGAAGCTCGGTGGCGCGTGGGTGCTGTGTGCCACTTGGCAAAATCGAGAGCTTCTCAATATTGGTGCGCATCAAAACGCTGGAAATATCGACAGAGTTTTGGCAACAACGTCCAAGAGGCCTGGGGCGGGTGGTAGCCCCAGCATATTCAAAACAGAAGGACGAGCCACATCGGCATCAACCAGCATGACGGTATTGTCAAGTTCCATTGCAATACTGATGGCAAGATTGATCGCCGTAAAGCTCTTTCCCTCACCAGGTAAGGCGCTGGTTATCATGATCAAATTGCCATTATTAATTGGTGCGCCACCTTTACCCATGGCGTTGGCAATTAGTGGCCGTTTGATAACTCGGAACTCATCTGCCAACTGGCTACGCATGGCGTGCGGAACGAGTAGACCCGAAGCGGCAATCGCTTCTAGGTTTAATTCAATACGTTTGACTGGAGCAGCTTGAGGTTGGGCAGCCTGAGGCGCAGGAAGCTCCTTAGGAGTACTTTGTTTTGCATTGACAGGGGGCTGAATTGATACCGGCGCCGGTATGAATTCGTCTTCAGGTAATTCAACACCCGCTTGCCGAAGTTGCTCCAGACGTTTGGCAGCTTGTTCAATTAGGCTCATTGATTAAGCTCCTGCCGTGCGTTGTGCAAAAAAGGTGAGAAGCGCAATACCAGCTCCATAGGCGATGACCAATCCGGCCGTGGCGATCAGGAAGCGGCGCAAACTGGCTTTTTCCTTCAATCGACGCGTTTCATTATGGATTAACGAAACCGTGCCAAGCAATGGGAGGCCGGTCGCATCACGCAGTGATTTTCCATCAAAGAATACAGGTCGCAGCTGGCTGACCACGAATGCAGCAAAAGCCCAGCAACCAGTGCTAAAACAAGACCGCCCGGTAATAACAACAAGCGATTTGGCGCAACAGGATTTTTTGATGAACGTGGCGGATCAATCAGGCGAAAATCGGCAATCGAACCAGCAGACTCCAGATCGCCAGACAGCTCGGCAGATTCGCGACGACCAACCAACTGTTCATAGTTTTTCTTGTGAATGTCGTAGTCACGATTGAGCTGAGTAAATTCCGCCTCAATTTGTGGCATCGTTTTCATCTGCTCTCTTTGACGTGCCTGACGGCTCTCGTACTCTGCAACACGGGTCCGCAGTGAGGCAACCGTCGCATCTGCATTCGCCAAAGAGCGCTTGAGTTCCATGCTGGCTGCACCGCTACCGGCCAATAAAGAGGGATTGTTCGCTGCTGCTTTACGCAGATCGGCGACTTCCTTGCGCTTTTGTTCCTCAAGCTCTTTGATGACACGACGAGTATTCACAACATCGGGATGCTGTTCAGTGTACTTTTGTAGCAGGGTATCGAGATTGCGTTTCTGAGCATCAATCCGGCTATCAAGTTCCGGCATCGAAACACTGGACACGCCATCCGGATCGCCTGGTCTTCCCTGGTTGTCACCGAGAATTTGACGCTTGAGCGCCTCACGGGAATTCTCTGCTTCACGTAGTTCCAAGCGTGCCTGGCTCAACAGGTTGCCATTCTCGGCAAGTCGACCCAACGAGTCTTTTCCTTCGCCAGACTGAAGATCCATGTTGCGCAGCTTGAACTCTTTCAGGCGGGTTTCGGCTTCCTGTAGCTTCTTTTCGTAGCCTTTGATCTGTTCGTCGATGAATTTGCGGGCGGATTCTGAATCCTGTCGTTTATCACCAAGGCTGGATTCTACAAAAATGGAAACCAACGCCTGTACGACTCGTTGTGCCGTCGCCGGGTCTGTGCTGCGATAGGCGAGGGTGTATAAATTGTCGCGGCCGATACTTTGAATTTTAAGTTCTTTGGTCAGTTGTTCGATCAGCGCTTCCTGCTCGGCTTTGCCCTTGAGATTCAGGTCAAGGTCAGCCATGCGCACCAGTTTTTCAACATTCGGCCGGCTGATCAAGGTCCTGCTAAGCATCATGACTTGCTGTTCGACATTGGGCTGAACAGCAAGGCCGGACATCAATGGTTTCAGAATTGATTGAGTATCCACGAAAATCCGGGCGGATGCCTCGTATTTGTCCGGAATGCGCAGAATGACGCCAGCTGCAATAGCCCCAACGACCCACGCAACAAGCATCCCAAGTCGACGATGCTTCCAGGTTGCGCGCAGGATCACCAAGGCTTGGCGGAGAATTTCTTCCATCTATTTACCCAAGCTAAGAACCGCACCGGAACAAACCGGTTGCGGTTTTATAAAGTTACAAAAAATCAGAACCAGCTTTGCGGGATGATCAACACATCACCCGGTTTCATTTCGACATTGGCCGACACATCGCCGTGTTTGACTAAATCCTTTAGGCGAACACTGTATTGGGCGTTTTTCTCTGAAGTACGAAGGATGGTTGCACGGTTGCCATCAGCGAAATCAGTAATGCCACCAACGGCAATCATGACGTCAAGCATTGTCATTTTTTGCTTGTAAGCCAGAATTTGTGGCTTGGCTGCTTCGCCAATCACGCGAATCTGTTCGCTATACGGCCCTACAAAGCCAGTAACAATGACAGTTACCACGGGGTCCCGAATGAATTTACCGAGTTCCTTCTCGATATCTCGTGCCAAAGCAGTTGAATCTTTGCCCATGGCATTCAAATCATCAATCAAAGGTGAGGAAATTTTGCCATCAGGACGAACTGGGACAGTCATAGAGAGCTCTGGATTACGCCAGACCACAATATTGAGGTTGTCGCCAGGGCCAATGATGTAGCTATAGGCATCCGAAGCGGCAGCTGAAGGTGCAGGTGGGTGGCTGGTGGCGCAAGCAGCCAAGGTCAAGGAGGCAGCAATGGCAAGGAGCCATTTTGAACCAGAGAAAGCGACAGAACAAATTTTAAGCATATATTTTCCCTCAATCAGGTTGCAGGCTACACCTGCCCGAGTAAATCAACAGGGCATAATGATAGCGGAAACGGAGCGATATTACCTTGAAACAAAGAGTCAGACTGAGGAACTAATTCACGGCTAGGCTCAGACACCATGCCGAAGCGCCTCAACAATATCAAGTTGTGCTGCCTTTCTGGCTGGCATGATGGTGGCAAGAAAAGCAGCAACAAAACCAATCGCCCCAGCAGTTAAAACTGAAGCCAGCTCCAGTCGGATGAGCGCGGTGTAACCAAGGTTGGCATTGGGCGGTGGGGGCATAGGGATGCCTATGGCGGAAATGCCAAGCGCGGCCAGGCAACCCAGCGCCATACCAATGAGCGCGCCAAAAGTGCCCAGACAAAGGCTTTCAAGCATGATTAGTTTGAATACGGTATCCGAGCGATTGCCCACGGCCAACATGGTGCCAAATTCTCGGTGCGTTCAAACAAGGTCGTTGACGCTGTTAATCACGCTGAGTAGCACCATGACCAAAATGATCAAGCGCAAAACACCAAATTGCCGATCATAAAGCTCAACAGTTTTTTCGTAAAAATCGGACAGTTCGTTCCAGCCGACAATTTGTAGCCATCTTTAAAAAATCGCTGTTTTAGCGCGTTGAACGCCACAGATGTGTCTTCCGTATGATCAAGCATAACTACGATTAAATGTGCTCCCTCTGTATCCATTAAGTTTTTTGCAGCTTCGAGTGGGATTCTCACTGCGCGTGAGTCAAATTCCTTAGAGAAGCTTTGAAAAACACCGACAAGCTCAAAATCAAGAGTATTAACGGCACCTGCAGCAAGTGTGATAACTAAAGTGACGCGATCGCCAACTTTTAGGCCGAGAGATTTCGCGACACCTTGACCAATGACTATGCCATCATGGTCAGTGTTTTTAAGGGAGCGACCTTCTACAAACTGCATATAGGTACCCATACTGGCTTCGGCGTCTGGCTCTATGCTCTCGCCGATGATGCCAAGATCACGTTTTCCGTTATTGAGTGTTCCCGTAAAGCCCAGTCGGGCCATAGTAAGGTTTGCATTGGGTGCTGCTTTCTGAATGTCTGCTTTGAGTTGATCTGGCTTTTCAATCAGGTATTTTTCCGGGGCGCGGGTTTTGCCTTCACGATAGCCCTCGCGCGTTACTTGAATGTGGCCAGTTTGCGAATGAATGATTGCTTCGCCCAGTTGAATAAAAATATCCTGAACAAACCCACCAACAAGTATCAAACCTGCAACGCCAATTGCAATTGCCGCAAGCGTAGCGGCTGAGCGAGCGCGTTGGCGGAGAATATTTCTTATCGCCAGAGAGAAAAGACTATGGGCCATTTATTGATTACAACGTAGTGCGTCAACAATGTTCATGCGACTTGCTCGCCATGCCGGCATAACACTAGCGAGTAGCGTAGTAACGAAGGCCAGTAACAGCGCATCAATTGCCAAAGTGCTACTAACAGAATCTGACCGGTATAACCACGCGCCATGCCAGGTGGTGGAGGCATAGGAATGCCGATCGCAGAAATAACGGCACCTAATGCGTAGCCAAGGCTTATGCCAATTAGTCCTCCGGCAATGCCCAGCATGACGCCTTCCAGCAAAAAAAGTCGCAGGATTTCACTGCTGCGAACACCAAGGGCAAGGCTTGTGCCAATCTCCGTGGTGCGTTCAAGCACGCTCATGGTTTGCGTGTTTGAAATGGTCAAAATAATAATTAAACCAATGATGATTTTGACGACATCGACTTGTTTGGAAAACAAAACAACAGTTTTGTTGTAAAAGTCGGCAAGCTCTGTCCACGAAACGATCTGGAAGTCCTTGGGCAGCAGACTAGGGCGTATTGCTTCGATTGTTCCCGTAGTCAATTCGGTATTGTTCAGCAAGGCAACCCATGAGGTTGCACCGCTAACGCGCATCAATTTGCGTGCAAGAGGAATTGGTAGCCGAAGTGCAGTGTCGTCATATTCCTTGTAGATGGTGAAAAATGTACCAGCTACCGTCACTTCTATGGCGTTGGCGCTACCATTGGCAGCTGTTCCGAGCAGCACAATCGAGTCACCTGGCTTTACCCCCAGACTCTTGGCAAGGCCTTCACCAAGAATGGCCGAGGTGTCATCCATGCTTTCGAGATCACGCCCATCCTTGATCGTAATACGACTACTAATGGGGCGTTCGCGAACCGGGTCTATGCCTTCACCGGTAAATCCGACTGAAACATCGCCAAAGCTGGCTAACCCGCTAAACGCGAGGCGAGGCGTTATGCTGGTAACGCCCTCCGTGCTTCTTATCTTGTCTTCCTCAGCCGAAGTGCCGGGTAGCAGGTAGGCGTAAGGATCGGCAATCCCTTTTTCAAAATAGCCGGGGCGAATAATCTGAATGTGGCCAAGTTGCGAGTGAATTGTTGCTTCCCGCATGTCGTGAAACACCCAATTAATAAAGCCACCAGCCAACAAAAAAGCAGTAACTCCGCCGGCCACCGTCAAAATCGCAACAAGTGTGCGATTCTTGTTGCGCGCCAGATTGCGAAAGGCGAGACGGAGCGAAGTTATCAACATGAGAGGGTCTGCACTACATCAATCTACGAGGTTGTACCTGCCGGGTGCAATGATGTTGTCGGGGTCGAACACATCCTTAAGCTTGCGAATTGTTCGCCAGTATTCGTTGTCCTGAACGATGTCTTTCATCATATCAGCCCGGGCACGGTACGGCTCTAGTCCGTGACGGCGGATGCATGCCAGCATGTCATCAGCGCAACGATGGGCGCGCTCAACTTCCTCTGGTTGTGAACGATCAAAAAGCAGGTTGATGACGGCAACCATCGATGTCGGAGTTTCAATGTTCAGGGTCATGTAAAGCTTGTGTTGGTGACTAGCCGCAACAATCTCCAACTCGTCAATGACTTTGACAACGGCTTTGCCATCCAGTGGCAGAGCAGGGTTGACGAACAACAAGCCGCAATTCGATTCATCCAGGGCTTTGGCAGGTAAGTCTGAGCGCCCGTATTTCCAAAGCAGATTGTCGATGGCAACATCGGTTGGAATGCCCAATGCAAGTGCGTGAAGCGGACGTATGGAATGAATTGCCGCTGCATTGGCTCTAGCAAACGATATGAAGCGCAAGGCATGGGTTACAGCGTAACCAATATCGAGTAGTGTATCGGTGATCACCATGACGCGAGCGTAGCGACTAATACGTTGTTTGATTTCACGAATCGCTGCGCGTACCTGACCAGCATTGCCTGTGACCGCGGCCAGACTGGCCCATTCGTCAGGCGCTACGATGGAAATGGCGCGATCCGCTTCGGCAAGCGCTCTTTCTGGCGTGTAACCGCATTCAGTTTCTAAATAACGAGTGACGCCATAGGCAAGTGTTGATTGGGTGCGAGCCTTGTTGCCGATATGAGTAACAGAGGTCAGAAGGCCATCACGCTTGAGGCGTGCCAGTTCGTCGATAAAATCAGAGAGGTGACTGACGTCTATAAGAGCCATCGAGACGGCAACTTCTTTGGGGCGACGAGGAATCAGGCGGAAGCAGGCACTAGTAACAATGCCGAAATTACCTTGGAAAAACAAACCATCGAGAATTGGGCCTAGTCCATAGGGATGGCAGTGCGCCAGAGGAGATTGCTCGCCAAGGCGGCGAAATCCGGTTTGAATGACTTCGCCGGTTCCCGTTACGATTTCGAGACCAAAAATATCATCCTTGCGCGGGCCAAAGTAACCCACGCCACGATCAAGGGCGTTGCCTAGAATGCTGGTGTCGCGCCCAGCACCGGTGACGTTGAAGGTTAATTCAGGGCAGCGCTCTGTCAGAAAAGCTGACAACTGAGCTTGGGTAACGCCGGGTTCGATTACAGCAATCGGATTGTTCGTGGATATTTCATCAGCATTGAGGATGCGGTTCATGCGCGAGAGATCGATACCGATGTTGTCTTTCGTTACTGGCGAGCGAGATCCGTAGCCCCAGTTCAGGCCGCTTGAGAACGGGTAGAGCGCTTGCCTGCTTTGCCGCGCTTCCAAGACCATGGTGCGAACTTCAGCGGTTGACCCTGGCTGGCGCGTTTCGTTTGTGTCATGCTGACAGCCGGTCACATTGAAATTTTCATCTGACATTCTGAGACTTTCCCGTTGTAGGCTGTGACGGAAATGATAGATGAAAAAAAAGGCCCGAAGGCCTTTTTTGGTATTTACAGAAAATCAGGCTTGCTTGCGGCGACGTGAGGCGGCAAAACCTAGAAGACCTAAACCAAGAAGTGCAACGCTTGAGGGCTCTGGAACTTCGGCCGTAACGGTGGCTGACCAGGAGGTAGCAATTGCACCATTAGTCACCAACGTGTTTACCAAACCAGGTATGGTCGCACCAACGAACTGGGTCGTGAACAAAGCAGTCCAGAGTGTAACGTCGTCAGTAACGTCAAATTAGATCACCGCCCGCATCACAAAAGTGCCCTGTGCCGAAAAAGGATGCAGTTACACCACCAGCCTCTTGTTTTAAAGAGTAAGGAGCCTGTGGTAAAGGTCCTGCTCCATCCACATGGTACCTGGTGAGAGGGTGGTCAAGGTGAACAACCAATTTGGATTGTTAAGCAACTTAAAGAAATTCGGTGTGATGCTAGCACCTAGAGGGATGTAGTTAGCATCGAAAGGGTTGGCGCTCATGTCGCGAACATAACCATCAGGGTTCAACACGGGAAGAGATGCAAAACTACCAGTCGGAGTTCCGGTTATATTAAACTGGCCGTTAGTCTGAGATGCATTCAAGCCGTCATTAACAGGTGTGAACCAATCAATCTCACCTGCCGTGATCTTAACGCCAGTACCACGTGCACTGCTGGCAATGTCGAAGGTGCCGACAACTGGGGTGGCATTTGCTGCAGATGCGGTCAGTGTCAGGGCTGTGGCAAGAGCGAGCCAGCTAACGGATTTCTTGAAGTACATGATTTTCTCCAGGTGGAAGTATTGCGTATTCGATAGAAGTTGTTGCTGGTAAAACATAAGCATGTAATATGCCAGATCAAAAATTAATATCTAACACATGATTTTATGGCAATAAATTGTTCATGTTATAAGAGTCAAGTTTGATTCTGCGGTTGGTGTAAAGTTTTCCGACAACTAGCTAAGGGTCAATATGAAAGGGGCCGCCCTTTTTTCAACCTTTTAACGGCTGGCCAGTTGCTAACGGACTTGCACGATGGCCTATGCCATGGTGGTCGATGAAAAGACGATGTTGCAGCGCATTTCTACAAGCACCATGGATTTATTAGCTTGCCGTGCGCACAGCAAACGCTGTTTTTGCCGTGGATGACAGCGCAAAAAAAATTTCAGCCAAATTTTTAAGCTATTTGACGCGTAGACCGTAAAGTTTGGCAGTCCCTGATTGTCATTTGTACTTGGATTGAATCAGAAACTGCCTCGGACTTCTGAATAAACCCGATCCTTTTGGTCATATCGCCCGAACATTCCCATGGCTGGTCCATTGAAGATGTCTGCACCAACCACCATTCGCCAGTTACGTTCAAAACTCCAGACGGCGCGGGGGCGGAATAGCCAGTCGGATCGATTGGCACTTGAGATAAATAGTGCTTGTACTTCCCCGGATTAGTGAAAAACTTGCTGTTGAAGTAATAGGCTGTAGCCATTTTCGCGTTTGTCGAAATATTGTATGGGTCGTAGTTCATGTACTGACGCTGGAAGACCTGGAGATTCAGGCGAGATTCAGCGGGTAAGCTGAAGTCAAGTCCGGCAACCCAATCAACCGTATTCTGTTGAGCCACGCCATCACTGTCCATGGCATTCAGGAAGTAAAGCTGCGACCTTTGGTATATACCGTTTCGCCTTTGAGGACGATATCGCCCAGATCTTGGCTAATGTGCCACCAACTTGGCTAATGCGGTCGTGGCGTGCTTAGTAGGTAACTGTTGGTACTGGTGCAATCGCGATTTCGCGATAGAGGTTTAGTTAATATCGGTACTGCGGTAGTAGAAGCCTGAGATATCAGCCATTTTTGAGGTTGAGAGACGTAGACCGTAATTCATGTTGTCCGTATTGCGTTCAGTCGCACTTCTTGTTGGTAGCGAACATTGAAACCGTTTGGCACTGGCTGGTAGGGGTGAACTCGGCTCCCAGTTTTGCCGATGTTGTCGTAGCTGGCAACCGGTATCACAACAATTCAGCGTGGAAGTCATCTTGAAATATTCAGCCCTGGCTGCCCATTGTAAATTACGGGTTGATCGAATTCTGGCGGGATAAATTCTCGCATGTCGCGTGCTGAGACGACATCAGACAAAGAACAGACCTACCATCTCACCCCAAGACATTTTGGCGGCCAATGCGGAAATCATTGCCGGCACTGTAATCAATATAGTTTTCGCGCAGCATGGCGTCGAAACGGTGATTTTTACTACATCTTTGTTGTAAATCAGTGGCGCTGTGGCCGCGTCATAGTCGAAGCGGGCGCCAGCTTCCATTTGATGTCAGCCCCAGATTTCCTACTTGAACTTAGGTCGGCGCGAGTGCGTTTTTGACCAGTGTTTCTGGATCATCAACGGCACGGGCAAGTTCAAATTGGATAAACCTTTAATACCAGGGCTGCTTGATGCGGCTGGTTTGGCACTTGCTTTTGGCAAATCATCGCCAAACAGGGATTCTTTATCCTCAGCCTGGGCGCTTAAGCTTAGGCAAAGTGCGCCAATGAAGGTGAGGTGGGGCGGGTGCTTGATAGGTTGAAGCACGTTATGTTTCCGGTGAAGTGATTATTCAGTTGTTTCGCCAGCGATGTCCGAGAGGTTACGGACGCGGGCCAGATTCCATCTGTATTCGGCATCACGGACGCCAAAGGCTTTGATGGTTCCATCTTCGGCTTTGACTAAGCGGTCGGCGTGGTCGATGACTTTCTGGTCATGGGTAGAGAAAATAAAGAGTGGTACCGAGGTGCTCGTTGATTTTTTTCATCAACTTCAAAATTTCGATGCCGGTGGCTTTGTCGAGATTGGCCGCGGGTTCATCGGCCAGGACAATGGTAGGTTTGACAGCTGAGGCGCGAGCAATGGCTACACGTTGGCGTTGGCCGCCACTAAGCTGGTTTGGCCGATTGTTGGCGTACTTGCTGGGGCCAACGATATCGAGAAAATAGCCGACGCGCCGTTTGCGTTCTTCGGGCGAGATATCGGACCGGCGGGTAATGGATATTCAACATTTTCTGCGGCTGATAAGACGGGCAGTAAATTGAAGGTCAGAAGATAAAACCAGTCGAGCGAGCACGCAGATCGGCCAGTTCATTGGCTGTATTTTGCGAAACGTTGCCTTCATTGATATATATATCGCCGATAGTCCGGGCGATCAATGCAGCCGATAGAGTTGAGCATGGTCGTTTTGCCGCTTTGCCAGAAGGGCCGGAAATGGCAAAGAAAACACCGGGCTCAATCCGACAGTGTTATATCATTGAGGGCCTGAACGGTCTGTTCGCCAAGCAGATATTCATGAAGACGCGCTCGATTCGGACGACGCTATTCATGCTGGGTAGGATGCGAAGGTAATAATGTTAAGCACGTGCGAGGAGTTGCTTATGTTCACCATTAACGCAAGCGTTTGAATTTGTGGGCCTGTGTTCTGACTTCCGGCATTTTTGTCGCTCCAATCAGTGACGGCATTGGCGCAGCAAACCAGTCCTGCGTTATTGGATGAGACTTATGCCCGGAGTATAGTGGAAAAGGCCGATCAGGTCCGCCCCTTCCCATCCGAAGGTTTTCAGGTTGATATTGTAATCAATAGCAGCCAGACAGATAAACAGGTCGAAACACGAAAATACCGTGTACTTTCCAAGGGCACAAGAAAATGCGGTCGGCGATGGTGACCGAGCCTGCTTCTGAGCGTGGGCAGATTATTTCGAGTGAAGGGGCGCGATCTTTGGGTCTTCGATGCACACCAAGTCTCCCAGCCGGTGCGGATTTCCTAGCTCAGCGTTTGACTGGACGGGTGGCAAATGGCGATTTGGCGCGGGCCGAAGTACGCTGGCGACTATAATCCCACCGTACCACGAAATGAAACCATCAATGGCGAAAATTACGTGGTGATGGAGTTTGGCTGCAGTCGACCGTTCAGTGACCTATCAAAGGTGGTTTATTGGGGAAATCAGAAGAACGCGTGGCCGCTAAAGGCTGAGTTTTATTCGTTGCCAAATCGACTGCTGAAAAATGTAGCTATGAAAATTTCCAGACGCTGGCCGGCAGAAAGCAGCGTCCAACGCGAGTAGTGATGGAAGATGCGCTGCGCAACGATGAGAAATCAACGTTGGAATATAGTGAAATGAAGCTGCGTGATCTACCGGACAAAAATTTACCGAGGAGTTACCTCAAAAAACTTGAGTGATTTTCTTCGAGAATAACTACTTTACTATGAGCAAATTATTCCTGTTGTGCTGTCCGGCGGTTCTGGAACGCGCCTATGGCCGTTGTCGCGCGAGAAATACCCAAAGCAATTGTTGCCGCTGGTTGGCGAGCAATCGATGTTGCAGGCCACTGTGGCGCGTATGGATGGCATACCTGGTCTGGCAGAACCCTTGCTGGTATGCAATGAGGAGCATCGGTTTGTGGTGGCCGAGCAGTTGACTGCTCGGTAAGCAGAGCAAAAGGTAATCCTGGAGAGCCGTTTGGCCGTAATACGGCGCCACATTGTGCCAGCTGCTTTATGGGCGCAGCAACAGAGTGACGATCCGGTGCTTGTCGTGATGCCGGCTGACACGTAATTCTTGATGAAGTGGTCTTTAGGGAAGCAGTAGTTAAAGCTGCCAAACTGGCTGATATCGGAATCACGCCGTGACCTTTGAGTATTACACCTGATTGCCCTGGGGCTGGACATGGCTGTATCCCCCATGGGGATCAACGTTGGCAGGAGATAGCGGGGCGTTCAAAGTATCGAGATTTGTTGAAAACCTAACAGGGGAAGTAACATAGTCTTATCTGGTTCTGGAGATTTTTATGGAATAACATTGTTTTTACGCCATGCGCGCTACGACTGGGCTGAATGCGCTTGAGGTTTGCCGATTAGATATATTACAAGCGTGTCGTGCTGCACTGCAGGTATGTGGGAAAGATGGTGACTTTATTGTTGCGTTGAACCAAATCTTTTCGAGCAATGTCCATCTGACTCTATTGATTATGCAGTTATGGAAAGATTGTCGCAGTCTTGTATAGATTTGCCCGAATGTGCGAAGTGAATCCCGTTGGCTGCCGGCTGGTCGGATGTCGGTGCGTGGGATACGCTGTGGGAAGGTATTGCCGAAATGCGATCAAGGTAATGCATTTCAGGGGATGTGATGCTGGAGGGCTGCCGTGATACGCTAGTGGTGTCTGAGAGTCGCCTAGTGGCTATTATCAGGTTGAGTAATTTTGATTGTGGATTGAAACGGATGATGCTGTACTGGTCGCGCATCACGATGCAGCTCAGGATGTGAAGAAAATTGTTGATCGACTGAAGGCAGAAAAACGTTCTGTTGCACAGTGGCATCGCAAGGAAATATATCAGCCGTGGGGTTGGTATGACGGTGTCGATTCCGGGCAACGCTTCCAAGTCAAACGTATTGGTGTCAAACCAGGTGCGGCGCTTTCTTTGCAAACCATCATCATCGGGCAGAACATTGGATTGTTGTGAGTGGTACTGCAAAGGTGACCAGAGGTGATGAGGTTTTCTGGTCTCCGAAAACCAGTCAACATATATTCCATTGGGGTAACACACCGTGCGGAAGCCCCTGGTGTTGTGCCTCTTGGGGATGATTAGGGTGCAATCCGGTAGTTACTTAAGTGAAGACGATATTGTCCGCTTTGAAGATACCTACAGGCGTAGCTGATTTATTGATGGATATGTCACTGCGAAAACAGTGACTAAACTTAACAATCTGGCCGAATCGGCCAAAATTGAAGTCACCGTGAAATAGTGCCTGGGCACTATTTGCACCTATCCCTAAAATTGACCATCATGAGTTCTTATATATTTTCTCCTGCGGCAAAGCCGCAACAATTTCAGTCTCTAGTTTCTTGGAGAGAAACGCTGGCCTATACCTCAGCCTCCATTGACCAGGCAATACGGAGAATGGGTATGGTCCTAGGTACCAATCACTATGGTTTAGCTGGCAGGCCACATGCTTGAATGATTTTGATCTATCGTTCGTAATTGTTGGCATGGTTATTGTTGCCATGTGGGTTGGTAGTGGTTTG